>CAVUSD010000030.1:0-164623 GCA_963743985.1 uncultured Solirubrobacteraceae bacterium
CCCCAGCGCAGCTTTACGCAACGGACCCAAGGAGAAGCACCTTGCGCATCTTGATCCTCGGTGGAGACGGCTTTTGTGGATGGCCGACGACACTGCATCTGTCGGCTTCAGGCCACGATGTCCAGATCGTCGACAACCTGGCGCGACGCAACGCCGACATCGAACTCGAAGCCGAGTCGCTGACGCCGATCACGCCGATCGGCACGCGCCTCGAGGCCTGGCGCGAGCTGACCGGTCGCGAGATCCCGTACCACCGGTTCAACGTCGCCGAGAACTACCGGGTGCTGCTGGATCTGCTGACCGACTACCGGCCCGACGCGGTCGTGCACTTCGCCGAGCAGCGCGCCGCGCCGTACTCGATGAAGAGCTCGTGGCACAAGCGATACACGGTGTTCAACAACGTCAACGCGACCCACAACCTGCTCGCCGCGCTGGTCGAGGCCGAGCTCGACACTCACGTCGTCCATCTCGGGACGATGGGCGTCTACGGCTACGGCACCGCCGGAATCAAGATCCCGGAGGGCTACCTCGAGGTCAAGATCGACACCGATGCCGGCACCGAGGTCCGCCAGGAGATCCTCTACCCGGCCAACCCGGGCTCGATCTACCACATGACCAAGACCCAGGATCAGCTGCTGTTCGCGTACTACAACAAGAACGACGGCACGCGGGTCACCGATCTGCACCAGGGGATCGTGTGGGGCACCCAGACCGCCGAGACGCGGCTGGACGACCGGCTGATCAACCGCTTCGACTACGACGGCGATTACGGCACGGTGCTCAACCGGTTCCTGATGCAGGCCGCGATCGGGTATCCGCTGACGGTCCACGGGACGGGCGGCCAGACCCGCGCGTTCATCCACATCCAGGACACCGTGCGCTGCATCCAGCTGGCGATCGAGAACCCGCCCGAGCATGGCGATCGCGTCCAGGTGTTCAACCAGATGACCGAGACCCACCGGGTGCGCGACCTCGCCAAGCTCGTCGCCGAGCTGACCGGGGCCGAGATCGACTACGTCGAGAACCCGCGCAAAGAGGCGGCCGAGAACGAGCTGTTCGTCGCCAACGACCACCTGCTCGAGCTCGGGCTGGATCCGATCACGCTGCGCGGCGACCTCCTGACCGAGGTCACCGAGATCGCGCAGAAGTACGCGAGCCGCTGTGATCGCGCGAAGATCCCCTGCGACTCGAAGTGGATCCAGACCAAGCGCCAGACGTTGGGCGAACCGGTCAGCGCCTGAGGCACGGCGGCTCCGTCCTCCGGGACGGCAGGTTGGAGGATTTTGCTCACGACAGTGGCAATTTCCTCCAGCGAGCAGGTCGGTCACGTCGGTGAGCAGTTCGGCCGGCCCGATCGTGCTCAACTGCCGGGTCGCGTCGAGGCCCACGATCACCGGCGTCGAACGCTGGACGCTCGAGGTATCGCGGCGACTGAAGGCGCTCGATCCCGAGCGCTACCTGATCGCCAAGCCGCCCGCGTGGGCACACTCGGGCCCAGCCGGGCACGCATGGGAGCAGTTCGCACTGCCGGCCCTCGCCGCGCGGCACCGCGCGCGAACGATCTTCTCCGCCGCCAATCTTGCGCCGCTGGCGTGGCCGCGCAACGTGCTCGTCGTCCACGACGCCGCTGTGCTGCGGGAGCCGGCCGCCTACTCGCGCTCCTATCGAGCGTGGCATCGCGGGATCGGGCTGACGGCGGCGCGCCGAGCCCGCGCGGTCGTGACCGTGTCGGAGTTCTCCCGTCGGGAGCTGATCGAGCTCGGCGGCCTTGACCCGGAGCGACTGACCGTGATCGGCGGCGGCGTCGACGCGCGCTTCTCGCCCGGGATCGGCGACGTCGCCCGCGTCAGGATCGCGCTTGGCCTCAACCGCCCCTACGTGCTGACGATCGCCACCGACGACACGCGCAAGAACCTGGACGCGCTGCTCCCGTGCGCGTCGGTCCTGGCGCAGCGCGGGATCGAGCTCGTGTGGGCCGGCGACTCCCGTCCCCAGTTCGCCCGGACCCGGCCGCTGACCGGGCTGCGGGCGCTCGGGTACGTGCCCGACGAGCTCTTGGTCGGCCTCTATCGCGGCGCCGAGGCGTTCGTGCTGCCGTCTCGCTACGAGGGCTTCGGACTGACGTGCCTGGAGGCGATGGCGTGCGGCACGCCGGTGATCGCCGCCGACCGCGCCGCGCTGCCCGAGGTGTGCGGCGACGCCGCACTGCTGGTCGATCCCGATGACCCGAACGCGGTCACGCAAGCAGTGCTGACCGCCTGCGACGACCCGCACCGCGCGCTCCTGCGCGCGGCCGGAATCCAGCGCGCACGGCACTACAGCTGGGAGCGCGCCGCGGCGGCGTGCGACGCGCTGCTGGGAACGCTCTGCGCCGATCCTGAGCCGGATCGGCTCGGGCCGACCGGAGACCGCTCGCTCTAGCCGGGAATCAATCCGTCGCCCTGGAACGCGACCCGGGCCTCTTCGACCGACAGGTCGGGCGGCGGCAGGATGATGTCTGAGCCGAGCAGCTCGTCGTCGTCCAGCTTGGTCCCGTTCGACCGCACGAACGCGACCAACTGCGCGTAGACGCCGGCGAAATCCGAGCCGTCCCCGGCCTGGCACGCGGTCACGGCAGCGTTGTCGAGTTCGTTGAGCGCCGGGACATCGGCCTCGGCGACGTCGTACTGACCCTCGGTCGCGATCCGGACGATCACGGCGCGCCCTGGCCGGCGTCGGGGGCCGGCGGCTTCAGGTCCGATACGGGCGGGGTCGGGCTCGGCGCGCTGGCGGCGCTGGAGCTGGCCGCCGTCTCCGAGGGCTCCGAGCCGGCTTCGAGCGCGCCCTGGTCGCCACCGCCGATACCGAGTTCGGCCTTCATCTTGGACAGGTCGTCGTCGACCTGGCTGCCGCTCGAGAGCTGGCGCAGCTGACGGTCGATGTCGTCCTCACCGGGTCCAAGCGTGGTCAGGTCGTCGAACGTGCCCGAGGCTTCGAGCTCCTGCATCGCGCTGGCGCGCGAACGCATGTTCTCGGTCTTGTCCAGCGCCCGCTGCATCGCCAGGCCGACATCGGCCATCTCCTCGCCGACGCCGGTCGCGGCCTCGCCGATCTTGACCTGTGCCTCCGCGGCGGAGTACTGGGCCTTGATGACTTCCTTCTTGGAGCGGAACTGCTCGATCTTGGCGCGCAGCTTCTGCTCCGAGGCCGTCAGCTGTTCCTGCTGGCCCTCGAGCTCGACGATCTGCGCGTCGAGCGATTGCAGCTCGGTCTGGGCCACGTTCTTGCGCTCCAGCGCCGTGCGGGCCAGTTCCTCGTTGCCGCCGGCAAGTGCCTGGCGCGCCTGGGTATCGAGCTTGACCACCTGCTGCTGGAGCTTCTGCTCCTGCAGCTGCAGCCGCTTCTTGGAGGTGACGACGTCGGCGATGCCCTTCTTGACGTTCTGGAGCAGCTCCATCTGCTTCTGGTAGCTGTACTCCAGGGTCTCCGACGGATCCTCGGCCCTGTCCAGCAGCTTGGAGATCTTCGACTTGACGACAGTTGACATGCGCCCGGAAAGGCCCGGCATCGCATCCTCCCTTGGCGGGTGCTAGGAATCTGGTCCTTGCAGCGTAGCGACCGAGGGTCTGGGAAAGCCCTCCCGGATGCCCCGCCCCGACGGTGGGGCTAACCCCCGGTTTCACCGCCACGACTGCGTGGCCGCCGGCGCACGCGCCGACGTCACCCGCCGACCCGGTTACGATCCCGCGCGTGGACCCCAAGCCGGTGTCTGAATCGCGGGCGCTGTTGGCGCATCTGATGGGCCCGACCGATGCCAACGGAACCGGCAACATCCACGGCGGGACGATCATGAAGCTGACCGACGAGGCGGCGGCGCTGGCGGCGATCAAACACGCGCGCACACGCGTCGTCACCGTCGGAATGGACCGAATGGACTTCCTCGTCCCGATCTATGTGGGCGCGCTGGTGACCTTCACAGCATGCGTGAACGCCGCCTGGACCAGCTCGATGGAGGTCGGCGTGCGCGTCGAAGCCGAGAACGTCATGGACGGCACGGTCGAGCACACGAACACGGCGTACCTGACGTTCGTCGCGCTCGGAGCCGACGGCCGCCCGACGGCCGTGCCGCCGGCGGAGGCACGGTCGCCCGACGAGCTGCGAAGGATGCGAGAGGCGCAGTTGCGACGGTCCAATCGACTGCGTGAGCGACAGGAGATGCTCGCGCATGAGCACCGCGCGTCGGGCGAGGACAGCCGTTTCTAATGTTTTTCCAACGCGGTGCCGATTAAGGGACGATTGCCGAAATTCACACGGCAAGCGCAGGCATTCAAGACAACAAGGGGTGAGGTTCGTTGGCATATCCAGTTTCCTTCGAGGCCGACTACGTCGAGAAGCGCAGCCGCCTGACGGCGTTCTTCAGGTTGCTGCTGGCGATTCCGGTATTGCTGTGGCTGTACGTGTACGCGATTGCGGCGTTCTTCGTCCAGGTCGCAGCGTGGTTTGCGATTGTGATCACGGGCCGGTTCCCGGAAGGGATGTACAAGTTCCTGGCGGACTTCATCGAGGTCGAAGTCACGGCGACCGCATACACGGCGCTGCTCTCGGAGCCGTATCCGCCGTTCCTGGCCTCGTCCAAGCCCGACTATCCGGTGCGGATGTACTTCGCCGGCCCGCTGCCCAAGTACAGCCGCGCGAAGACGTTCTTCCGCATTCTGCTGGCGATCCCGCTCGTGATCATGCGCTACGTCGCCCAGATCATGCTCGAGGTGTGCGCGTTCGCCGCCTGGATCGTGTCGATCGTGATGGGCCGGCTGCCGCGGGGCCTGTTCGATCCGATGGTGTTGGCCAACTCGTACATCGCCCGCTCGGACGCGTACCTGTTTCTGTTGACCGAGACCTACCCGCCGTTCCAGGACGAGCAGACCCGAGTCGCCGGCCTCGCTGAGTCAGACCAGCAGCGCGCGGTTCTGCAGGAAGCTTCACCGCAGCCGGCCGTTCTGGCCGAAGGTGACCTGCGCGCCCCGGAGCTCGAGGACCGCTGAGACCGAGCACCACGGCCGGCGTCGATCGACGCCGGCCACCTCGTCCTGTCGCTAACGTGCCGCCGCATGCGACTGCGCGCGTCTGCGGCGATCGTCTGCGCGGCGCTGGCGACCATCGCGGCGGGGTGCGGCGGTGGATCCAAGCACCAGAGCTCGAGCGCGCGCCCGCCCGCCAGCGCGAGCCACACCAGCGCCGGAACCTCCACCGCACCGACGTCGACGAGCACCTCAACCGCCAGCAGCGGTAAGGGGGGCGGCGGGGCGCAGACGGCCAACAGCCTCGGCTTCCCGCGGTTGGCGACGCGGAACACCACACGCGTGGCGGGCAGCAACGCGGTCGCCGACGCCGCCGGTGTCGCGCTCGCGGTGTTCCCGAGCGCCGCCCCCGGCACGCACCCGACGGTTGTCACGCTGGCCCCAACCGACGACTGGCAGGCGGCGCTGGCGTCTTCGGTGCTGATGGCGCCGCCGATTCACGCACCGGTGCTGTTGTCGGGCCCCGGCTCGGAACCGGCCGCGACCAGCAACGCGCTGAAGCTGCTGGCGCCGACCGGCTCAGGGAGCCTGTCGGGCGCGCAGGTCGTGCGCGTCGGCGACGTGCCCAAGCCGGCGGGATTGCGGGCGGCGGCGATCGCCGGCTCGGACCCCTACGCGGTGGCGGCCGGGATCGATCGGTTCGTGACCGCCGCCGACGGTGGACACGCCAGCCCGGATGTGGTGATCGCGTCCTCCAGCGACCCGGCGTATGCGATGCCGGCCGCCGGATGGGCAGCCGAGTCCGGCGATCCGATCCTGTTCGTCACCCCCAACTCGATCCCGAAGCCGACGATCGCCGCGCTGCAGGCCCACCAGAAGCCGAAGATCTACGTTCTGGGGCCGGCGAGCGTCGTCTCGAACGCGGTCCTCAAGCAACTCGGCCGCTACGGGACCGCCAAGCGGATCTCCGGCACCGACCCGGCGTCGAACTCGGTCGCGTTCACCGTCTACCGGGACCCGCGATGCACGTTCGGCCAGGCCTGCGTCCACGTGCCCGGCAGCTTCGGCTGGGCGATGCGCGGTCCCGGTCACGGGTACACGCTGCTGAACGCGTCGCAGCCGTTGACCGCCGCCGCCTCGGCGGCGCTCTCGGGGAGCGGCGACTATGGTCCGCAGCTGGTCGTCGACGATGGCTCTACCCTGTCTAAGCCGGTGCTCAACTTCTTTCTGAACTACGCGACCCCGGGGTACACCCAGGAGGGTCCGACCGCAGCGGTCTACGATCACGCTTGGATCATCGGCGACGAGCGCGCCCTGTCGGTCGCCGCCCAAGCCGAGGTCGACGAGTTGATGCAGGTGATCCCGACGAGCAGCAGCCAATGAGCCAGGCCGAGCATCCCGACCGCCTCGCCGCCGAGCATCAGACGACCGTCGAGGACGTCCGCCAGCTGATGGGCGCATCCACTCCGCACTTCGCGTTGCAGCTGCGCACACGGATCCGCAACCTGATCAAGGGCCTGCCGGAGGATCACCCCGCCCGTATCGAGGGCGAGCGTGAGATCGCGCGGCTGGACCGGATCGCGTTCGTCGGCGAGATGCGCGGGCATGCGGCCGAGCCGGGGTTGACGCCACTGAGCAGCGTCGGCCACGACCGCGACGAGTCCGAGCCGCGCTAGCCGCACGTCGCGACGCTCGGGGGGAACCCGGGCACGAATCGCGAACAAACCTCGCGACAGCGGGGCCCCGATTACGTTTGACCATGCATAGATGAGCGATCAGAGAACTATTTCCGTGATCGGGCTGGGCCGCGTCGGGCTGCCGCTGGCCCTGTGCTTCGCTGACCGCGGGTTGCACGTGCTCGGCATCGACCACGACCCGGCCGTGCTCGACTCGCTGCGCGCTGGGCGGATGCCGTTCGAGGAGGCCGGCACCCAGGAGCTGCTCGACCGGGTGACCGCGGCCGGACGGCTGGAGCTCGGCGAACGTGCCGCGGACGCCGCCCGCGCCGACGACATCGTGATCACGATCGGCACTCCTTCGTTCTCGCACGTCGAATCGGACCTCCGTCAAGTCCGAGCCGCCGTCGACGATCTGTTGCCGCTGCTGCGACCCGGGCACGCCCTCATCCTGCGCTCGACGATCGCCCCCGGGACGACCGAATTCGTCGCCGGCTACCTCGAGAAGCGCCGCTCGCTGCGCGTCGGCGAGGACGTCTACGTCGCCCACGCGCCCGAACGGATCGCAGCCGGCAAGTTCCTGGAGGAGATCACGACCCTGCCGTGCATCGTCGGGGGCGTCGGTGAGGCCTCGACCGAGCATGCGGCCAAGCTGTTCTCGGTGTTCGGCGCTCCGATCGTCATGACCACGCCGGTACAGGCCGAGCTGGCGAAGATCTGGACCAACATCCTGCGCTACGCGACGTTTGCGCTGCCCAATCTGCTGATGATGGACTGCGAGAAGTACGGCGCCAACGTGTTCGACGTGATCGAGCTGATCAACCGCGACTATCCGCGCGGCGGGATCGCCATGCCCGGGATGACGGCGGGCACCTGCCTGCGCAAGGACTTCGTGTTCTCCGAAGAGCGATCGGCCGCGCCCGGCATGCTGCTGGCCGTCTCCCGCGTCAACGAAGGGGTGCCGCTGTTCCTGGTCGAGGGGATCAAGCGGCGGATCGGGAAGCTGTCGGGCCGCAAGGTGGCGGTGCTGGGACTGACGTTCAAGCGCGACACCGATGATGAGCGCGACTCGCTGTCGCCGAAACTGATCCGGCTGCTGGAGCGAGAGCTCGCCGATGTGGCGGTGACCGACCCCCACGCCGAGACCCCGACGCAGCCGCTGGCCGAGTCGGTTCGCGATGCCGACGTCGTGATCGTCGCCACGAACCATTCGGAGTTCGAACGACCCGCGACCCTCGAGTTGATCCACTCGCTGGTCGCCGACGACTGCCTGCTCGTCGATCCCTGGAATACGCTCGGAACGTCGCAGGTGTTCGTCTACGCGGCCGAGGCGCGGCTGCTCTCCGGACGCCGCAACGGCGGCTCAGCGGCGGCACCGACCGACGCCCCCGCGCACACGTCCGAGCCCGGCCAGCGCGGGCGACGATGACGCGCGTGCTGGTCACAGGCGGGGCCGGGACGATCGGCTCGGCCGTCGTCCGGCGCCTGTTGCGGGATCCGCGCTTCGAGGTCCGGGTCGCCGACCACCGGCCCGCGCCCGATTGGATGGCCCAGGGTTGCCAGGTGTTTGAGGGCGATCTGCGCCAGCTCGAGGTCGCTCAGCGCGCGCTGGCCGGCTGCAGCCACGTGATCCACCTGGCGGCGATCGTGGGCGGGATCGCGAATTTCCACAAGCTGCCGTTCACGCTGTTCGAGGTCAACAACGCACTCACCGGGACGATGGTCCATGCCGCGATCGACCAGGACGTCGAGCGCTTCACCTACGTCTCGTCATCGATGGTGTTCGAGAACGCCACCGAATACCCGACGACCGAGGACCACGTCAGGGTCTGCCCGGCGCCCTGGTCGGCATACGGATTCTCCAAGCTCGCCGGCGAGGTCTACACCCGCGCCGCGCACGACCAGCACGGCCTGCGCTACACGATCTGCCGTCCGTTCAACGCCTACGGCCCGGGCGAGGTGCCCGACCGAGACGAGCCGGGGATCGCCCACGCGGTGCCCGACCTGATCGCCAAGGTCCTGTCCGGACAGCGGCCGCTGCAGATCTTCGGCTCGGGTGAGCAGACACGAACGCTGACCCACGTCTCCGACATCGCCGACGGGGTCGTGACGGCGATGGCGTCACCGGCCGGCGAGAACGAGGATTTCAACATCTCCGCGTCGGAGGAGCTGACCGTCGCCGCGATCGCGCGGCGGATCTGGGTGGCGTGCGGCGAGGACCCCGAGCGCTTCGAGCTCGAGCACCTGCCGACATTCGAGGTCGACGTGCAGCGTCGGTGGCCCTCGGTCCACAAGGCCGAGCAGATGCTCGGCTGGCGTGCCCAGGTGGCGCTCGACGACGGCCTCGCCGACACGGTGTCGTGGCTGCGTGAGATCGGCGTGCAGACGGTGTAGACGGTGTCGCCCGCTCCTCCCCGCGTCGATCAGATCGCGGCGACCGGCTTTCAGCTCGCCGCCGCCGACTACGAGCGCGGCCGGCCGAGCTATCCGCCCGCGGCCGTCGAGCGGATGGGCCGGGAGATCGGGATCGAGACCGGCCAGACGGTCATCGACCTTGCCGCCGGCACCGGGAAGCTGACGCGGCTGCTGGTCTCGTTGCTGCCCGCGCAGGTGATCGCAGTCGAGCCGATCGCCGCGATGCGCGCGCAACTCGAGCTCGCGGTCCGCGGCGTCACGGTCCTGGACGGCACCGCCGAGCAGATCCCGGTTGCCGACGACACCGCCCGCGCCGTGTTCGTCGCGCAGGCGTTTCATTGGTTTCGGGTGCCGGAGGCGACCGCCGAGATCGCACGCGTGCTGGGAGCCGGCGGCGCCCTGGCGATCGTGCGCAACCAGGAGGTCGAGTCAGCCACCGCGCCAGGGGTGACCGCGGCGCTGAGGCTCGTGCGCGAGCGGGTTCATTACTCGAGCCCGCGTCACCGGGTGTGGCGCGACGAGCTCGAACGGACCGGCGCGTTCGAGCCGTTTCAGGAGTGGACGGTCGACAACCCGGTCACCCAGGACATCGACACGTTCCGTCGTCGGATCGCGTCCCGCAGCTTCATCGGAGCGATGGACGACGCCCGGCGAGCTCAGCTGCTCGACGAGGTGCAGGCGGTGCTGGAAAGCCACGGCATCCGGCAGGGCGAGCCATTCCCCGTGCCGACGGTGACCCGCGTGATCTGGGCGCGGGTGCGGCGCTCGCGGGGATGAGGACGAGCGGACTGGGGGAATTTGGCCGAAAGGTACAATCCTTGTCCATTTGTTAGGACATAGGGCGCTTGCCGGGCGGTGCGGGCAGGCCGGACAATGCCGGATCCGCGAGACACTGGGGAGCGTCGCCAGCCGCGGCGCGTGTCACCGAAAGTCAACGACTTCGAGGGAGTGCCGTGTCGACTGAGACTGAATCGCTGACGGGATCGAAGGGCTCGCCCACGGGCCCGCCGCAGATGAAGAAGAACGCGATCTCGTACATCTCGAACATCGTGATCGGGGTCGCCTCGACGGCGCCCGCCTACAGCCTGGCGGCGACCGTCGGCTTCTTCGTGCTGATCGTCGGGGTCGGGGTCCACAGTCCGGCGATCATCATCGTCTCGTTCATCCCGCTGTTCTTCATCGCCACCGCCTACAAGGCGATGAACGAGGTCGACCCCGACTGCGGGACGACATTCTCGTGGGTGAGCCGGGCGATGAGTCCCAGCCTCGGGCTGCTGATCGGGTGGACGGTGATCCTGTCCGACATCGTCGTCAACGCCAACCAGGCGCAGATCGCGGGCTCCTACGGCTTTCAGCTGTTCGGTCTCGACAACGCCGCAAGCAACACGCTCGACGTCGTGATCCTCGGCGTCATCTTCATCGTCGGGCTCACCTGGATCTGCTGGCGGGGGATCGAACTGTCGGCGCTGACCCAGCAGTTCCTGCTCGCCTTCGAGATGACCCTGCTGATCGTCTTCTCCGTGGTCGCGCTGATCAAGGCCTACGGCGGAAGCAACCCGGCGTCGATGCACGTTCAGCTGAGCTGGTTCAACCCGTTCAACATGAGCTTCACCGCGTTGCTCGACGGAGTGCTCCTGGGGGTGTTCCTCTACTGGGGTTGGGACACCGGGGTGTCGGTCAACGAGGAGTCCGAGAACTCCAACGACGGCCCCGGCAAGTCGGCGGTCGTCTCGACCTTCGTGCTGATCGGGATCTACCTGCTGGTGACCGTCGCCTCCCAGGCGTACGCCGGGACCAAGTACCTTGCCGCCAACCCCGACGACATCTTCGCCGGCGGCCTCTCCAAGGGCGTCCTGGGTCCCCTGCACTTCCTGCTGACGATCTCGGTGCTGACGTCGGCGACCGCGGCGACACAGACGACGATCCTGCCGGCAGCTCGTCAGGCGCTGTCGATGGGACGCCGAGGCGCGATCCCGCGGCGGTTCGCCGAGATCCACCCCACGAACCTGATCCCCGCCCGGGCGACGATCTGGGCTGGCGTGCTGTCGGTCATCTGGTTCATCTCGATCAGCATCATCTCGAGCGACGTGCTCGCCGACTGCGTCGCCGGTCTCGGATTCCTGGTCTGCATCTACTACGGCTTCACCGGGTTCGCGTGCACGATCTTCTACCGCCACGAGATCTTCAAGTCCGTGAAGAATTTCGTCACTCTGGCGCTGATGCCGACGCTCGGAGGTCTGGCGCTCATGGGCGTCCTCGGCTACGGCCTGTACTTCTACGGCAAGTCGAGCAACGACTCGAGCCCGCCATTCCTCGGTCTCGGGGTGCCCGACTGGATCGCGATCCTGGGCGTCGGCGGAGGCATCATCCTGGTGATCGTCCGACGCTTCCAGGCTCCGGAGTTCTTCCGCGAGCCACGTCAGAAGTACGGTGACACGATCGAAACGGTGACCTCCGAGAAGGAATTCGCACCGGCTGACTCGATGTTTTGAACGGCGCGGCGGCGGCCGGTGATCTGGCCGCCGCGCTGTCCGCCGATCTCGCGACCCGGCTGCGGGCGTGTCCCGCGTCGGTCGCGATCGACGATGGCTGGGTGGTCCGCGAGGGTCGGCTCGCGGTCGTCCACCACCTCAATGCGATCGTGCTCGGGACGAGGGTCCCGCTCGATCCGGCGCTGTATGACGCCGATGCGATCGAGCGGCTGACGCGTCGTTGGCTCGAGCCGCCGCTGGATCGCTGCGTGGTGATCGACGACGAACCGAACGCCGAGCGGCTCGCGGTCGAGCTCGCGGAGCGTGGCTGGGAGCGCCAACGGGTGCTGTTCATGGCACTGCGGTCCGACCCGGCCGCCGCGCCACGCGATGACCGGGCCCGGGAGCTCGGCGAGGACGAGCTGCGCTCGCTGCAGCTCGCCTGCCTGCGACAGGAGGTCGCTGGGCCGTCGGTGCCGCGTGAGCTGCCGGCAAGGCTCGCCGAAGCCCAGGCGCTGCTGAGGGCGACGACCACGTCGCGGCGATGCGGCGCCGGGCAGCCCGGCGCCGGGCCCGCCTCGAGCTGCACGCTGTTCCTGGACGCCGACGTCGCTGGCCGCCGGGTCGCGACCGTCGAGGCCGTTGCCACCTTGCGCGAGCACCGGGAGCAGGGGCTGGCCCGGGCGGCGGTGTCGATGGCGGTCCGCGTCGCCAGCGAGTGGGGCGCCGATCTGATCGTGGTCGGAGCCGACGCCGACGACTGGCCGCAGCTGATGTACGCGTCGCTCGGTTTTCGGCCGCTCGGCCGCCGGTGGCAGTTCACTCGGCGGACCGGTTCCGGCTGATTGGCGCTGTAGCCTCGGCCCGGTGAGCCACGGTACCCCGATCGTCGAAGGCTCAGATGCGGCAGCTTCGCAGCTCCCTGGTCCGTTCCCGGTCGGCGCGTACGCGGGGCGACTGCGCGCGCAGCTGCGTGGGTTCACCCGCGTGCAGCTGACCGGTGAGGTGTTCGGCGTGTCGCTGAGCCGCGTGCGGATCTACTTCGAGCTGCGTGACGCGCAGGGGGCGATCCAGTGCTCGATGTGGCGTGAGGATTTCGAGACGCTCGGCGTGCCGTTGAGCGACGGGCAGGAGGTGGTTGTCGGGGGCGGCTGCGACTACTACGCCGGCAACTCGACCTCCTCCCCGTCCTTTCACTTCGCGGTCTCCGAGCTGCGGATCGCGGGCGAGGGCGATCTGCTGGCCGAGCTCGAGCGTCGTCGCCGGCGGCTGCACGCCGACGGCCTGTTCGAGCCACAGCGTCGGCTGCCACGTCCGTCGCTGCCGCGCACGATCGGCGTCGTGTGTGGCGAGCACTCGAAGGCCCGTGACGACGTCCTGGCCGGTCTGCGCCGTCGCGGTTGGCAGGGTCGGCTCGTGTGGGCGTTCGCGCCGGTGCAGGACCGCCGAGCCGCGCCAGCGATCGCCGCGGCCCTGCGGGAGCTGTCGGCCTGCGGAGAGATCGAGGTCGTGATCGTCGCCCGCGGCGGTGGCTCCCTGGCTGACTTGTACGCGTTCTGCGACGAGGCGCTGTGCCGCACGGTCGCGCTCTTGCGCGTGCCGGTGATCTCCTCGGTCGGCCATCACACCGATCGCACGCTGATCGACGACGTCGCCGCCGTCTGCTGCTCGACTCCGACCCACGCCGCCGAGGTCGCCGTCCCGGTCGATGTGACGGCGGCGGCGGCCCGGCTGACAAACGACGCTCGGCGTCTGCGCGACCACGGACGCCGGGCGCTCGTCGTCCGGGCGAGGACGCTGGCGACGCTGTCGCGCGCACCGTCGCAGCATCTGGACCGTCAGCGGCGGCGCCTGCATCAGCTCACCCGTGAGCTGCGCGCCGGCTCGCGGCGCCAGCGACAACGGTCCGACGTGGCGGTCGTCGCCGCTGCCCGGGCGCTCGCGCGGGTCGGCGTGCGCGGCGCCGGCGCGGACACCGGCGCTCGGCGCACCGACCTGGAGCGGCTGGCGCTGGCGTTGGGGGCGCACGACCCGCAGCAGACGCTCGCGCGCGGCTACGCGTTGGTCACCGATCGCGACGGCCTGGCACTCGGGACCGCGGACGCGGCCCGGGCGGCGGGCTCGCTGACGCTCCGCTTCGGAGACGGCGCCGTCGACGCCGAGGTGGACGAGCGATGAGCCTCGACGAGCCGGGGCCCGGGGTGCCGAAGCCGGTGACCGAGCCGGTGGCCGACGGGTCGCTGCCGACCGCGTCGGCGCGGACCTACGAGTCAGCAGTCGCGCGCGTCGAGGAGATCATCCGGCGGTTGGACTCCGGCGACGCCGGCCTGCGAGAGACGCTTGACCTCGTCGCCGAAGGTCGCGAGCTCGTCGAGTACTGTGCCGGCGAACTCGAGGCGGTCAGCCAGGGATTGCAGGAGCTTCGGCTGGACGAACTGGTGACGAGACTGGAGACACGATGAGCACGTTCGACACGCTGTCAGGACTGCCGCTGAGCGTTGAGCGTTACGAGCTCGAAGGCCTGCGCGCGCAGGTGTCGAGCGGCTTCGAGCGGCTGACGACGGTCGTCCACCTGCATGGCGCCGGCGATGAGGGCGTCGGCGAGGACGTCGTCTACGACGCGGACGATCAGGAGCTGATGCAGCAGATCGGGCCGACGCAGCCGCTGGCCGGGCAGTTCACGCTCGGCGAGTTCTGCGAGCTGACCGACGCACTCGACCTGTTCGGGCGTGAGCCCGAGCACGGCGAGGTGAGCCGGCTGTATCGCCGCTGGACGTTTCAGTCGGCGGCGCTGGACCTGGCGCTGCGCCAGGCGGGCACATCGCTGCACGAGGCGCTCGGCCGCCCCGCCCGGCCACTCACGTTCGTCGTGTCGCTGGGACTCGGCGACCCGGCGACGCTTGAACCACTGCGTTCGCGGCTGGCCGCCTACCCAACGCTCCGCTTCAAGCTCGACGCCAAGCCCTCGTGGACGCCCGCGCTGATCGCCGAGCTGGTCGCCACGGGCGCTGTCGATTCCGTTGATTTCAAGGCCCATTACCACGGGACCCCGGTCGACACGAGGCCCGACGCCGATGTCTATCGACGGGTCGTGGAAGCGTTCCCCAGCGCGTGGCTGGAGGACCCCGACGTCGTCACCGAGGGCACCGCCGCGGCGCTTGTCGACGTGCACGACCGGATCACCTGGGACGCGCCGATCCACTCGATCGCGGACATCGAGTCGCTGCCGTTCGCGCCGCGAATGGTCAACATCAAGCCGAGCCGAGTCGGCGGACTCAAACGGCTGTGCGAGACCTACGACTATTGCGCCGAGCACGGCATCGGGGCATACGGCGGCGGCCAGTTCGAGCTCGGCCCCGGTCGCGGCCAGGCGCAGTACCTGGCGTCGCTGTTTCATCCCGACACCCCGAACGATCTGGCGCCCGTCGGCTACAACGAGGAGCACCCGCCTGCCGGGCTGCCGTCGAGCCCGTTGGCGCCCGCGCCCAGCGCCACCGGCTTTCGCTGGACCGCCGACGCTGCCTAGCATCGGCCACATGACCCTCACTACCGAAGATCTCACAGGGACCGTCGCGCTCGTGACGGGCGCGTCCAGCGGTATCGGCGAGGCGACGGCGCTGGCGCTCGCCGGCCACGGCGCCACAGTGGCGATCGCCGCACGACGCAAGGATCGGCTTGACGAGCTCGCCGGCCAGATCGAGTCCGCGGGCGGCCGCGCACTCGTGTTGGAGGCCGACATCACGGATCAGGGCCAGGCCGAGCAGGCCGTGCAGCGGACGGTCGCTGAACTTGGCCGGCTCGACACGCTGGTCAACAACGCCGGCGTGATGCTGCTCGGACCCTTGCAGGATGCGCCGGTCGACGAGTGGGAGCGGATGATCGCGATCAACGTGCAGGGGCTGCTGTACTGCGCGCACGCCGCGCTGCCCCACCTGCTCGCCGCGGCCCAGGACGAGCCGCGCCGCGTGGCCGACATGGTCAACATCAGCTCGGTCGCCGGCCGCGTCGCGCGCAGCGGGTCGGGCGTCTACAACCTCACCAAGCACGGCGTCGGGGCGTTCTCGGAGTCGCTTCGTCAAGAGGTGACCGCGCGCCACGTGCGCGTTTCGCTGGTCGAGCCCGGAGCGGTCGGCACGGAGCTGCGGGGCCACAACCGACCTGAGATCCAGGAGCAGATCGAGCAGCGGTTCGGCGGCATCGAGATCCTGGACTCCCAGGACATCGCTGATGCGATCGCGTTCATCGTCACGCGGCCGCGGCGGATGGCGGTCAACGAGGTGCTGATCCGGCCGACCGAGCAGGAGGGCTGAGCACGGACGGCCCCGACCGTCCGGAACGTTCGCGTACCATTGACGCGCACGGGGCATCTGGGCAGCGCGCGGGCAAGCGCCCGTGGGGCCGGAGTCCGCTTGACCACCGATCTGGGGAGACCTATGCAAGAACGACTCGCCATCGCGGGCTCCGGCACGATCGCGTGCGGGCTCGCGGCAGTTGGCGCCGCGCACGGAGACGTGCTGCTGTGGGCCCGCTCCGACGACTCGGCGGCGCGTGCCGAGCGGAGCGTCGCCAAGCACTGCGCAAAGCTCGAGCACCTCAACGGCTGCGCCGCGCGAGTACGGATCTCCACCGACCTGGCGGCCCTCGCCGACGCGACCTTCCTGGTCGAGGCGGTCGTCGAGGATCCGGCGCACAAGCAACCGCTGCTGGCCGAGCTGGCGTCGGTGACCGGGCCGGACGAGATCGTCGCCACCACGACCTCATCGCTGTCGATCGCCGAGCTGGCGCGGGCCAGTGGGCACCCGGATCGGTTCGTCGGTCTGCACGTGTTCAACCCGGTGCCGCAGATGGAGCTGGTCGAGCTCGCGTTCGCCCCGGAGACGCGCGCCGATGTGCGTGAGCGCTCCCGCGCCCTCTGCACGGCGCTCGGCAAGACTCCCGTCGAGGTCCCGGACGTCCCGGGATTCGTCGTCAACCGGCTGCTGTTCCCGTACCTGTTCAGTGCGGTCGAGCTGCTGCAGTCGACCGGGATGCACGCGGCCGAAATCGATCAGTGCATGACCCTCGGCGCCGGCATGCCGATGGGACCGATCGCGCTGCTGGACTTCGTCGGCCTCGATGTTTCACAGGCGATCGGCGAGACGATCGGCGCGAACGTCCCCGGACGTCTGCGGGAGCTCGTCGCGGCCGGCGCTTTGGGCCGCAAGAGCGGCCGAGGGTTCTACGACTACGACTGACGGCAGCCGAACTTACCGAGCGGCACGGCTTTGTTAAGGTTGCGTTGAGGTCCGAGGCGCATCCTTCATAACGCGACGTACCTCATAGCAGCACCTCCTCCCCAGAAGCAGGAAGCCGGCCCGTCCCCAGCGGGCCGGTTTCTCTTTAAGCACGACCGCGGTGCTGGAAAACGCCGCCGCGGGCTCGGGCCGCTCGCGCGCCCGTAGGCGCGGCTCGTGGCAGCCCCGCCGAAGACAACGAAGCCGGCCCGTGCGGGGCCGGCTTCATTCTCTCCTCTCAACCGCCGGACTCCTCAGCCTGCGGCCCGTAACAGAGAATGTAACGAATGACGCGAGATGTTGCAATCGGCTGCGACGGAGGATTCGCGCGTGCTCCGCGGCGTCGCGGCTGCGACCGCGGCGCTACTCCGGCGTCGTCGCGGTCTGCACCGGGGTCTTGCGCCGCCGGATCCGAACCGCCTCGACGCGATTCTCCCGGACCGACTCGACCCTGATCGAGTAGCCGTCGGCGGCCACCTGGTCGCCGCGCTTGGGCAGCCGCCCGAGCTCGGCGAACACGAACCCTCCGATCGAGTTGAACGCGTCGGTGTCGACCGGCAGATGGAGCCCGTAGTCCTCGAGGTCGGTCAGCGCCACATGACCGCGCACGAACCAGTCGCCGTTGGCCAGCTGCCGGACCGAACCCGCCGCGGGGTCGGTCTCGTCGGCGATCTCCCCCACGACCTCCTCGATGATGTCCTCGGTCGTGACGATCCCGGCGGTGCGCCCGTACTCGTCGATCACGATCGCCAGCTCGGTCCGCTCGCGCTGCAGGTCGGCGAGCAGGTCGTCCAGCGGCTTGGTCTCCGGGACGATCGGCGCCTCGCGCACGAGCCGGTCGAAGTGGGCCTCGTAACCGCTGTTCATCATCAGCTTGACCAGCTGGTTGACATGCACGATCCCTTTGACCCGGTCCTGGTTCTCGTCCTCGGTGACGACCAGCCGGGAGTGGCCCGTATCGACGCAGCGGCGCAGCGCCGCCTGGACGGTCTCTGACAGGTCGACCGTGACGACCGCCGGGATCGGCGTCATCACCTGGCGAGCCTCCTGCTCGTGAAGGTGGAAGACGCCGGTCAGCATGCTGGCCTCACCGGCATCCAGGCTGCCGCCGCTGCGCGAGTCGGCGATGATCCGCTTGATGTCGTCGGGGGTGCCCCCCTCGGGCTCGGCGTCAGGGTCGGTGCCGGTCAGCCGCACCAGCCAGTTGGAGGCGGCGTTCAGGACGACGATGAACGGCGAGAACAACACCCGGCTGACATGCAGCGGCCGCGCCGTCGCACACGCGACGCGCTCGGCGTGCTGGATCGTGTAGAGCTTCGGCGCGATCTCTCCGACGATGCTCTGGAACACCGTGATCAGCAGGTAGGAGAGGATCACCGAGATCACGAGCGCAGCGGCGTGTCCGAGCTCGCCACCGAAGGCATGTTCGAGCGCATGCGAGATCGTCGGCTCGCCGAGCGCGCCGATCCCGAGCGACGCCATCGTGATTCCGATCTGGCAGGCGGCGATGTAGTCGCCGATCTCGTCGATACTGCGGACCGCCAGGCGCGCACCGCGGTTGCCCTCGTCGGCCATTTCCTGCAGGCGACCCTTTCGCGATCGCACCAGCGCGTACTCGCCCACGACGAAGAATGCGTTCACCAGCACCAGAGCGACGGTGAGGATGATCAGGAGTGCGGTCACGAATGGCCCTGCGACGACCGAGAGTGTCCACCGAGGATGCCGGGGACGTGTGCGTCGTTACTTCGAGGTCGGTCGTCGTCGTTCATTCAGCGACAGTCGCCAACCCTAGCAGCAGCCTCGGGCGAGCCCTTCAAGGCTTGTGTGGCGTGCGAGCATACGGAGATGGCCGCACTCGACGATGCCGACCTGTCGTTGAAGCTGTCCAAGCAGGAGGGTCTGGAGCAGCTGGTCAAGCTGCAGCGTCGGCTGACGGCGCTGCGACTCCAGTGCGGTGGGCAGCTCGGTGGCGGTGAGCTGGG
Source organism: uncultured Solirubrobacteraceae bacterium (assembly GCA_963743985.1). Classification (GTDB taxonomy): domain Bacteria; phylum Actinomycetota; class Thermoleophilia; order Solirubrobacterales; family Solirubrobacteraceae; genus Palsa-465. Next base: position 18,815 of record CAVUSD010000030.1, read on the forward strand.
GCCGCCGATCCTGCTGTTGTTCGAAGGCTGGGACGCGTCCGGCAAGGGCGGCGCGATCCGGAGGGTGACCGCGCCGTTGGATCCGCGGCATGTGACGGTCGCGCAGTACGCGGCGCCGACCGACCGAGAGAAGCGTCACCACTTCCTGTGGCGGTTCTCCCCGTCGCTGCCGGGGTGGGGCGGCATGTGCGTGTATGACCGGACCTGGTATGGCCGCGTGCTCGTCGAACGCGTCGAGGGGTTCGCCACCGAACGGGAATGGGAGCGCGCGTACGGCGAGATCGTCGATTACGAGCGGGGACTGGCGGCCGAGGGAATGGTGATCGTCAAGTTCTGGTTGCACGTCTCTCCCAAGGAGCAGCTCAAGCGGTTCAAGGAGCGCGAGCACGACCCGCTCAAGCGCTGGAAGCTGACCGACGAGGACTGGCGCAACCGCGACCGTCGCCCCGACTACGAACGTGCCCTGGTCGAGATGCTGCGACGAACCGATCACCCCGACGCGCCCTGGTCCGTGATCTCCGCCGAAAACAAGCACTACGCGCGCGTCGCGGTCGTCAAGACCGTCAACGCTGCGATGGAGCGGGGTCTCCACACCGCCGGGATCGAGCCGACGACCCTCGGAAGCGACGACTGAGCCCGCGCCCCGGCGTTGCCACCCGGCTAACGTTCTCACGACCGTCATGCGAATCGTCAGTCTCGTCCCGTCAGCCACCGAGATGCTGTTCGCGCTCGGCCTGGGCGACGATCTCGTCGGCGTCACGCACGAATGCGACTACCCCACATACGCGCGGGAGTTGCCCAAGATCACCCGTGACAAGCTGCCCAGCGGTCTGACCGCGGCTGAGATCGACACCGCCGTCAAGCAACGGACCTTGGCCGGCGAGTCGATCTACGAGCTCGACGCGGGCCTGCTGCACGAGCTCGAACCCGATCTGATCGTCACCCAGGCGCTGTGCTCGGTGTGCGCCGTCTCCTACGACGACGTGCGTTCGATCGCCGACGACATCGAGTCCCAGCCGACCGTGATCTCGCTGGACCCGCACACGGTCGGCGAGGTGCTGGGCGACGCCCGCACGCTGGCACAGGCAACCGACACCAAGGACGCGGCGGCCGAGTTGATTTCCCGGGCCGCAGTTCGCATCGACCGCGTCCGCGTCGCGACCCGCAACGCGCGGCGCCCGAGCGTCGTCGCCCTGGAGTGGCTGGACCCGCCGTTTGCCGCGGGCCACTGGACGCCGCAGCTGATCGGCTTCGCCGGGGGCGACGACATGCTCGGCCTGGCCGGCGAGAACTCCGAGGAACGCAGCTGGGAAGAGGTTGCGGCGGTCTCTCCCGACGTTGTGCTGGTGATGCCCTGTGGCTACGACGCCGAGATCGCTCACCGCGAGGCCGAGATGCATGTCGAGGAGTTGCGGGCCGTCGGCGCCGGCGAGATCGTCGCGGTCGATGCCAGCGCCTACTTCTCGCGTCCGGGGCCGCGGATCGTCGACGGGCTGGAGCTGCTCGCTCACATCCTGCACCCCGAGCTGTTCCCCGAGCCGCCCCCCGGCGCGCTGGCGTTGACCGTCGAGCTCTGAGTCGCCGGCGGTGGCCCGGGCCGCGATGTGAGAGCCGCGCTCAGCAGGCGGCGTGTGCGCGCGGCGCCCGCACGGACGGGCAGACGACGGGCGGTGACGGCGGATGCACGATCCGGATGACGGCGCGAGCGCGGTTGTTGGCGAGCGTCTGGTCATCGGTCGCGCTCCCGACGGCGGCCACGTTGACGAACTGCCCGACGGTGGTCTTCGGCCGCATTCGGACGACGACCGACGCGTGCGCACCAGCCGCCAGATTTCCGAGGCTGCAGATGATCAGCGGGCCCCGCATGTTCGTGACCCGGCAGCTGCCGGTCGACGGACGCACCGAGACGATCGTCGCGTCGGCGCGCGGCTTGTCGGCGAGCACGACCCGCTCGGCCGCGTCGCTGCCGATGTTGCGCACGGTGAGCGCGTAGGCCGCCACACGGCCGACGGGCACGACCGGCGTCAGCGGCCGCTTGACGAGGGTCAGGTCGCTCACCGGATAGGACGGAACCGGGACCGGCGGCGCGGGTGGCGTCGGCGGGTTCGGTGGCGTCGGCGGTGGGGTCGGTGGCGTCGGTGGGACCGGAGGCGGCGACGGGGGCGGCTCGGGATGCGCGCTGAAGCTGTCACTGAAGACGCAGTGGACGTTGGGAGTCTGCGCCGTCAGCGTGACCGAGATCCCTCCCCGGTCAAACGGCACGAGCTCGCCGTTGCAGACGACCGCGTCGAGCGACCAGCTGTCCGACGTGTCGCTGGGCGGGGACTGCTCGACGATCACGTACCGTCCGAGACGGAGGTGGTCGGTCGCGTCGGTCGGTGAGATCGGGGTTGCGTCCACGGGGACGCCTTCGGTGACCGTCGTCGCGTGCTGGATGTACTGCACTGTCGCGCCGGTCCGTCTACCGATCCCGAACAGGACGCTTCCGGTGGCGCCGTGCGTGACCTTCGACAGAGAGATCGAACCGGCGGGCACGAACACGTTGACGAACGTGCAGTGGGTGTTGCGGCCACTGGTGATCGTGACGTGGACCTCGGCCCCCGGGACGGCGGGCCCCTCCGGCGCGCCCGCGTCGTCGCACCGGACACGGACCGTGTGCCACCGGCCCGCGTCGCTCTGTGGCGAGCGTTCGGTGATCGTGTACCGGCCCGGCGGCAGATCGCCGAGGGACGGCACGGCGGCGCCGGGCACGCCGGCATCGGTGGTGGTCGCCACCGTCTGGCGAGGGCTTCCGCCGCCGTCAGGGGTCACCCGGTAGGCGAACGTGCCGACGCCACCGCGCGTGATCTTGTCGATCGTCAATCCGCCTGAGGGCTCCTGATACGTGTTCGTGTACACGCACGTCACGTGCTCGTCAGCGACCAGACGGATCGACGTGGTCGCGCCGTCGACCGTGGCGGTGCTCGACCCCGGTCCGCCGCCGGGAGCGGTCGCGGTGCAACGCACGCTCGTCAGCTTGAAGTCCTGGACCGCGCCTTCGGTGACGTCCCAGGTGTTGCCGCCGGCTCGATAGAAGTCCTGGGACTGGCCGTTGCCGAGCGTGAACCCGTTGGGATCGAACGACAACGTGCCATTGAACGAGAACGATGGGTTCTCACCGGCGGGAGCGCCGACGATGTCCTTCTTGATCGTGATCGTGCCGGAGGTTGGCGGCGGCACGACGTACAGGGCGTAACAGAACACGTGCGTGACGCCGGCGGGAAAGTAGATGTACTCGACGTTGTCGCCGTTGACCGCGTCGGTGGCGCAGCGCAGCGCCCCGAACCCGTATTGCGGTCCGGGATATGTCTGCGCCAGGACCGGGTCGTCGGGGATCCCGCCCTGGGCCCAGAGCTGGCTCGGGCTGCTCGCTTGCTGGCGCTCGGCGTTGGTCAGCTCGATCGTCGTCGCGCCGTCGATCTGGACGTTGCCGATCGGCGAGTGATGTTGGTCGTACAGCGGGGTCGACGGTCGCGTGACGATCGAGTGTGCGTACGGATTCGTCACCTTCGACAGCGACCCCCACGGCCCGGTCACGGCGCGTGACTGGTAGCCCGTTCCGAGCGTGAATCGCCAGTCCGGCAGCGAGCTACACGCGGTCTGGGGCGCCAGCGACTCGGTTATCGGGTTCACGAGCGTGCTGACGGTGTTGTACGGCGAGTCGGGACCGAGGTCCTTGAGGCTCTCCTGGATGTCGTTGCGTGCCTTGTTGGCGAAGATGTCGGTGTACGACGGGCACGACCGCGCGACGAACGTGACGTAATAGCCCGAGCCGTCGGCGCGCGCCGCGGCCGGCATGACCAGCGTGATGCAGGCGACGAACAGCGCCGCGGTCAACACGGCGAGCCGCTGCGCACGAGGTGGGGACAGGTTCCAGAGCGTCCGCATCGGAGGAATCCGTATCAGTTGCCGGCGGGGTCCGTCAACCGACGCAAACGAATCGCCGACCCCGGCGACGGCGGATCAGCGTCCGCTTAGATCGAGATCCCGTTGGGCGCGATTCCGGTACCGCCCGCGACCGCGATCGCGGCGGCGACGCTGATCGCCGCGACCACGACGCACCCGATCAGAAACGGCGTGCGCAGGCGCCGGCGATCCACCAGCTCCATGTACAACACCCCGCAGATCAGGCCGCCGACGAAGCCACCGACATGGCCGCCGATCGAGACGTCGGACATCGTCAGCGAGAACACGATGTTGATCAGCAACGTCGGGCCGAGGCCGCTGGACCAGATCGAGATCCCGCGGTAGTGGGCGACGACGACGAGCGCGCCGAGCAGCCCGAACAGCGCCCCCGAAGCCCCGACGGTGGGGATGTCGGGCGAGAACAGCAGCGCCCCGAACGATCCGGCCAGCAGTGACGCGAAGTAGACCGCGACGAAGTTCAGTTTGCCGATCGCGGCTTCGAGTGACGGACCGACGAAGTACAGGAACACCATGTTGAACAGGATGTGCAGCAGCCCGTCGTGCAGGAACCCGGATGTCAGCAGCCGGTAGTACTGGTGCAGATCGACGACGTACGGGCCGAAGAGCGCTCCGTGGACGTACAACGTCCCGACACCGCCTGATCCGACGCCCCCCAGCGGCGTGCCGGTCGCGGTCTCCGCCAGGAACACGATCACGTTGACCGCGATCAGGATCTGAGTGACGTTGAAACGGCCGAGTGACGGCGCGCGCAGGGTGCTCGCGGTCTTGACCTTGGTCCGCTCCCGGGCGCATTCCGGGCAGCGCATCCCCACCGGCGTCGGGGTCATGCAGTCGGGGCAGATCGAGCGACCGCACGACGAACAGGCGACCGCCGTCTCCCGACGCGGATGGCGGTAGCAGACGGGCATCGTTGCGCCGACGCTACCAGTGGTGGCTAAGCGCTCGCGGAAGCTCCCCGGATCGAGCGAGCTCGACCGGTGAGCTGCGGCCGCGGCTCAGCGCCTGGTGATCACTCGGCCGGCTTCCTCGGCGAAGTCGGTCACGGTGCGGCTCGCCAGGTCGAACAGACCTGACGACCGCTCGATCCGGCTGCGATGCCGTCCACGGACGCGCAGCACGACGAGCGCGGTGCCGGCGCCGACCCCGACGACCGCCGCCGCGGCCGGCCGGACCCAGTTGCGCGGATCGCGCATCGTCGACAGCTCCCAGGACTCGAGCTCGTCCTGAGCAAGCTCGGTCAGGCTGACGAGCGTCGCCTCCATCCGAGCAGCCAGATCGGCCGGCGGCTCGATCGGGGTCAGCGCCTCGCGCAGCAACGCCTCGAAATCGGCCGAATGGGCGCTCATGCCGGACTCGATCCGTTGCGGGAGACGCGATCGTGCCCGTTCTCGGACTGGTCGGCGACGATTCCCTCCAGTTGACGGATCGCGCGGTGCAACAACACCTTGGTGGCGCCGTCGGTGCGTCCCAGTGCCCTCGCGATCTCCCGGTTGTCCATCCCCAACGCGAAGCGCATGATCAACGCCTCCCGCCGGTCATCGGGGAGCTGGGAAACGCCGTCGAGGATCTGCTTGAGCTCCTCGCGTCCTTCCACCAACGCCTCGGTCGTGTGCGGAGCCGAGATGTAGCCCGCGTCCTCGATCGCGGATTCAGGCTTGCGTGACTTGTCGCGGTAGAAGTTGGCCGCCAGGTTGTGAGCGATCCGGATGAGCCACGGCCGCAGCGGCCGGCCCTGGGATTCGCGCAGCGCCCGCTCGAAGTGACGGTAGGCCTGCAGGAACGTCTGCTCGGTGAGATCTTCGGCGTCGTGATGGTTGCCGACTCGGTAATAGCTGTAGGAGTAGACATCGCGAAGGTGCGCCTTGTACATCTCTGTGAACCGAGCGTCGAGCTCGGCTTTGCCCTGTGGGGTCTCCTCGGCCAGCACATGCTCAGCCTACATTCCCTGCTCAAGCCGCCCGGGCCGACCGGCTTCGGCGGCTGCTCGGCTCGGTGATCGCGTCCTGCCACTGCGCGGTTTCGATCCGTCCTTGCGCGAGCGCGGCCAGCGCCTCGAGCGCCGGTGTCGGCAGCTGGGCTTCGTGCGCCAGACCGGCCAACAACCCAACGGTCTCAACGACCTCGGCCGACAGGCGTGGTCTCGAGCCGACGGTGACGTTCGCGACCAGACCACCGACACCGGCCAGGCCGGCGAACGTCTCGGGCTTCGAGCCGTTGACCCGCGCGAGCGCGGCGACCTCCGCGAACACCTTGCCGGCGGCGGCACCGGCGATATCGGGCCCAGCGGTGACCGCGGCCTCGGCGGCGAACGCAGCCGCGTCGGTGGCCGAGCCCGCCAGCTGCACGCCGGTGACGTCCGCGCTCACCGTCACGTCGAGCTGCGCCGCGCGCAACAGGTCCCGCAGCTGCCGGCTGAATCCTCGGTCTGACGACGCGAGCACGACCGAGCCACCGTGTCCGACCATTCCATCAGGCCGTATCGGGCCGCCGAGCACAGCCACGGCACGAGCGTTGCAGCGCGCGGCGGCGAACGCGGCCGGCAGCGTGCCGAGCGGAGCCACCAGCCCGGAGCTCGTGACCAGCACTCCGAGGCGGCGCGTGATCTGACCGCCGTGGGCGGCGAGCACCGCCGGCAGCGCGGTCGCCGGGACCGCGAGGCAGACGAGATCGTGGCCATCGAGGTTGAGCTCGGAGGCGCGCAACACGCGCAGCTGATCGGGCAGCTCGACCCCCGGCAGGTAACGATCATTGACACGCGTCTGGGCGATCGCCTCGGCCTGATCCTTGGTCCGGCAGGCAAGCTCGACCTCGAACCCGGCGCGCGCCAGCAGCGTCGCCAGCGCGGTGCCCCACGCGCCGGCGCCGATCACCGCGATCCGCCGGATCGGGGCCAGCCCGCCGAGCCACTCCCACTGAAGCATCACACAGGGCCAGATCCGGTCGGTGACCGCGCCGGCCAGGGCCGGCGACGGCTGCTCGACGACCGGGAACCGCAGCGCCCGCCCGGCCCGCATCCGGACCTTGTGCGGACGGATCAAGATGCCCTTGCGAATCGTCTCGGTCCCGATCACGGCGAGCGGCACGACCGGCGCGCCGCTCTCCAGCGCCAGTCGCCCGACCCCGCGGCGGGGCGAGCCGAGTGCGCCGGGACGGGTCCGCGTGCCTTCGGGGAAGATCAGGACGATGTCGCCGCGCTCGAGGATCGCCTTGGCGGTGATGATCGTCTCGGCGTCCGAGGCGCCGCGTCTGACCGGGAAGGCGCCGAGCGACGTCAGCAGCCAGGAGATCACCCGGCCGTAGAAGATCTCCTGTTTGGCGACGTAGTACATCGGACGACGCGCCATACACGCGATCACGAACGGATCGAGGAAGCTGCGGTGATTGGCGGCGATGATCACCGGTCCCCGCTTGGGGATGTGCTCGCGCCCGATCCGCTGCATCCGGAAATAGATCAGGAAGAAGATCTGGAAGCTGACGCGGACGATCCCGTAGACGATCGGGTTGGCGCCGCGCGCCCGCACACGCTGATGAAGGCGATCGTGATCCACCGCAATTTGAGTTACCCGCGCGCGCGTGCCTCGTTACAGTGGTTGCGATGAGCAGCCCGGCTGGTGTCGATCTGGCGAGAACGTTGCGCGGAGCCGCCAGCGGCGCGGTCGCGGCGACGGTCTGGGGGCTCCAGCAACCCGTGGACAAGCTGGTTTTCGCGAGCCGCTACGACGACGTCGAACTGCTCGGCAGCGCGGTGACGCGCGGTCCGTGGTATCCGGTCGGGTTCGCCATCCACGTCGGCAACGGCGCCCTGTTCGGCGCTGTCTACGCCAACGTCCGATCCGCGCTGCCGCTGCCCGCCCCCCTGCGGGGACCGGCCGCCGCACTGTTCGAGCACTTCGCTTCGTGGCCGCTCGGGCGCGTGACGGACCGCCTCCACCCCGCGCGCGACCGCCTGCCGCAGCTCACCGGCAACCGCGCCGCGTTTCTGCAGGCGATCTGGCGCCACCTGCTGTTCGGGCTGGTGCTGGGCGAGCTCGAGCGCCGTCTGAACGGTGGTCCCGAACGAGAGGCCGAGCCGTCGCTACCGGCCGACCCCTCATCGAACGGCCACGGTTCGTTCGAGTACGCCGTGCACGTACAACAGACCGACTGACCGTCGGCGTGCGGGCGCTGATCACCGGCGCCTCGGGGCTCGCCGGGGGATGGCTGTGCCGCGAGTGCGTCGCGGCCGGCGACGAGGTACTCGGGATCTCGCGCAGCGGCGCCGTACCCGGCGGCATCTGCGCAGGCCTCGCGCTCGATCTGGCTGACGCTGAGGCGCTCGGGCGGTGCATCGCACGGTTCGAGCCCGAAGTCGTCTATCACCTGGCCGCGCTCAGCTCGGTCGGACGCTCGTGGTCGCAACCGGCCGAGACGCTCTCGTCCAACATCGGCGCGGCCGTGAACCTGTTGTCGGCAGTCAGCTCGGACGCGCCCGCCGCGCACCTGATCTGGGTCAGCTCCTGCGAGGTCTACGGAGCGCCCGCCCAGCTGCCAACCGCCGAGGCTGCGCCGTACGCACCCGCGAATCCGTACGCCGTCTCGAAGGCCGCCGGCGAGATGCTCGCGTCCGTCTATTCGGGTTCTGAGGGGCTGCGCATCACCTGCGCGCGGCCCTACAGTCACGCTGGTCCGGGCCAGTTGCCCCTGTTCCTGCTCTCGAACCTGGCGCGCCAGGCGGCTGCCGCGCGGCGCGCCGGCGTCTCGTCGCTGACGGTGGTGACCGGCAACCCGGACACCCGCCGGGACTTCACCGACGCCCGCGATGTCGCACGCGCCTACCGGCTGATGGCAGCGCTGGATGCGAGACCCGGTTCGATGGAGATCTACAACGTCTGCTCGGGTCGTTCGATCTCGACCGCCGAGCAAGTCGCGACGCTGGCACGGCTGCTGGATCCGATCGCGGTGGAGCACGTCGTCGATCCGGCCCGCGTGCGTGCGTCTGAGGTGATGGAGCTGCGCGGCGACCACACGAAGCTGACCGCTGCGACCGGCTGGGAGCCGCAGATCACGTTCGAGCAGACGATGGCCGAGACAATCTCCTGGTGGGAGCGCGAGCTGGCTCGCAGCTAGCCCGGCGGGGTGCCGGTAGATTTTCGGCCGTGGAGCTCGCGGATGCACCGGGGCACTCGCGCGACGAAACGTGGTGGCAGGAGCGGATCGACGAGGCGGTCGACGGCCGAGATCCGGTGCTGTGCAATTTGCGGATCACACTCGTTCACCAGCAGCTGTCGCTCGCGCTGCGGCAGCTGATCGGCGACAGCAGCGGCGCGAACTTCCACACCTGGGCGGTATGGGGATCGAAGACCGCCGGGCGCACGATCCGTCACGAGGACCTGCCGGTGCCGATGCGCGTCGTGACACCTGCCGCCACGCTCGCCGGCGCCGGCGCGGCCGCGGCGATGCGCGTGCGGCGGGGGTCGGGCCAGGCGCGCGGGCACGCGCTCTCGCTCGCCGGTGGAGCCTGCCTCGGTCGTGGAGCCGGCCGCGGGGTCGGACGGCTCGCCGACCGCGCGGCACAGAGCATCTTCGGCGGCAACGCGACCGTACTTGACGACATCGGCCGCCAGAGCGCCCGGTTCCTGTCAGCGACCGGGAGCGACCGGGCATTCGACGCCTTCGAAGCGCAGTTGCGCCCGGGACCGCCCGAGTCCGGCGGCCAGGATCTGCTGCGCGGCGCCTACCGCCACTACCGCGAGGCGGCCCACGCCGTCGACGGGGACCACCGCGACGAACTGATGCTCTACGCGAACCTGCTCGCGATCCTGCACGAGCATCACCGCCTCGAGCCCTATATCGACGCCTCCCTCCCCAGCCCGCTGCGGCGCCTGGTGACCGCCCGGCTGCTCGGCTTCTCGATCGGCCATGAGTCGATGCGCGTCTCGGCGAACGTCGCCCCCGACCACGGTGTCGTGTTCCCGAAGACGCTCGCGACGATCGAGGACCGCGACCTCGCCGCGCTGCTCGACGGCCCCGGCGGCCTGGACCGGACACCGGACTCGCTGGACGGCAGCGCGGCTCACGATTGGACGAGCCTGTCGGACCGCATGAACTTCATCTGTGACCTGTTCCGCAGCCGTCAACTCGACCCCGAGCTGTTCGAGCCCCCGTACACGGAGGCTCAGCGCGCCGCGATCGCCGCCGGCCGGGTTCCCGCCGGTCGCCTGTGACGACCGTCGGGCGATGACGAGCACGGCAAGGGCTCGCTTCGCCCTCACGTGGCAGACTCAGGCGACGCCACGCCCACCTAGCTCAATTGGTAGAGCACTTCACTTGTAATGAAGAGGTTTTCGGTTCGATTCCGAAGGTGGGCTTGACAAAGTAGCTGCAAATGCGCCGTTTGTTCGATCTACCCTGACGTCCTCTCAGGACGTGTCCCGAACATGTCCCGGGATTGGCGTCGATCCGGACGGCCGACAGGTCGGATTGGACGTCGAGCGCTGGGACCACATCGTCGATGACCACGAGGAGCAGCGCGGCTGGATGGTCACCGCACTCGGGCGCCGCAGAGACCCCATGACCGTCCGGATCGGCACCCTACGTTCGACCGCGTTCGCTGGACGCCTACGCCGGCGTGCTCTACCTGCAGCGCGGAGGCGCGGGCGGCGCCGTCGCGCTCGACGCCTCGCCCGAGGACCACGCCCGTCACGGCACCGGAGGCGTCGCAATCCACATGGCGGGAGCTGTTCTCAACTGTCGTGGCGTTCGAGCGCTGCATCGACGTCGTAGCCGAGCGCGAGCGCGACTTTCGGGGCACCTTGGACAACTCGCGCAGCACCCGTGACCGGGGTCACCGCCTCAAGGATGGCGACGACCTCGTCACTCGTCGCGCCAGCGGCGAGGGCGTGCGCGATGGCGTGCTGGAACGAGTGAGGGGCGGCGTCGACGGCGATCGTCGCAGCGACGCGCACGAGCGCGGCGGTCTTCTCATCGATGGCTGACGGCGGGTGTGAGCTGCTCGGCGCGGCGAGCGCGTCGAATAACGCGTTGTCGTGCACGGCCAGCCTGCGCAGGTGCTCCTTGTAGTCGTCCATCGGCGAGGCCATGTTCAAGGCCGCGGTTCGCCGACGCCTCATACCTCCAGGGTGAAATTCGCCGCCGGCGGGTAGATCGAGCTCTCCAACAGGCCGATCTGCACGGCGCGCTCGATCGCTTCACTGCGCGACGAGACCCCGAACTTGCGGTAGATCGACACCGCTTCGGTCTTGATGGTGTTGCGGGAGACGAACAGCCGGCTTGCGATCTCGGGGAACGTGAAGTGCGTAGCTAGGTACGGAAGCAGCCGCAGTTCGGCTGCGGTGAGGCTCATTGCCCACGCCCCGCTTGAACCCGTGCTGGCGGCCACGCGGTCGTGCAGCTCTTGTGCGTCGTGGACGAGCAGTCCCAGGTTTGGACGAAGTTCGAATACCTGCTCGGTCTCGGCGAGGACCGTGCGAGCGGCGCCGGGCTCGGCAAGCGCGAGATGGGCGCGGGTGAGCTCAAGCCCAACTCGGACGGTCAGCCAGGGAAGACCGTGATCCAGCAACGGCCGCAGACGGTGTGCACCGACCAGCGCCGCGCGCGCATCGTCTGGTCTGCCGTCGTGAAGCGCGACGCGGGCCGTCGCCACGTACACGATCGCGCTGCTCGAGTACCCGCCGACGCCGGCCTCCTCGATCAGCGCTTGCGCGGCGCGCGCGTGATGCCGTGCCTCGCCCCAGGCTCCCTGATCGGCCGCGAGCAGGTACGGATCGGCGACGACCTACGGAGGTAGCCGAATCCGAAATCGACAGGGCTGTGTGATGGGATCGAACCAGCCAGCACGTGTGCGTTTCAGATCCAGAGACGCCCGTGTCGACCACGGCGACCCGGGCGGCCGTCATCGTCGGCGGGCCGCATGTATCTGACCAGGATGTGAGCGGGGCCCTCGGCGTCGGCTCTGAGCGAACGTTCGATCAAGATCCCGCTCTGGCGTTGCGCCGGCTCGCCGACATCGCGCTGCGCGCGCTGTCGCCGGCGATCAACGACCCGACCACCGCAGTCCAATCGCTCGACGTGATCGCCGACCTGCTGCGCAGCCTGATCCACCGAGACCTGGGCGTCGTGGTGGTCGATGGTGCTGATCGCACGCTGCGCGTCGTGGTCAGGCTTCACACCTGGGAGGACTTCGTCGGCGTGGCGCTTGACGAGATCATCAACATGCACCCCCAGTTCCGTGCTGGTGCGCGGTCGCCTGACGCGGCTGCTGGAAGGTCTGATGGCGCTCGCCCCGACCCGACACCGCGCGGCGGTCGAGCAGCGGCTTATGACTATGACGGCGCACGATGACTGACGGCATCGCGTGATCGCGTTCGTGATCGGTGTTCATCCATTCGGGATGACGCCGCCGGACGGATCGGGCCCCAAACTCCTCTGTCGGGGCGGAGCGCGGCGATCGCCGCAGCCGCCGTCCACCGTCAAACACGGACCGGAGGCCGCGCGTGGCGCATAAGGCTCAAGAGGCGCTCGCGAGATTCCTGCCGATCACGGCACCGCTGAAGGGCATTCGCGAACCCGGCCGCCGGCGTGATCTCGCGGCCGGCGTGGGTGTGGCGGCGATCCTCGTCCCCCAGGGGATGGCCTACGGGCAGCTCGCCGGCCTGCAGCCGGTGGTCGGCCTGTACTCGGCGTTGGGGGCGATGGTGCTGTTCGCAGTGGTGTCGCGCACCCGGCAGTTGATCGTCGGCCCTGAGGCCTCTTTGGCAGCGATCTCGGCCGCCACCGTCGGCGGGCTGTCCCACGGCGATCCCGCCCAGGCGCTCGCCCTGTCAGCGATGCTGGCGCTGCTGATTGGCGCGGTCCTGATCGTGGCCGGGCTGATCCGGCTGGGGTTCATCGCCGAGTTTCTGTCTCGGCCGGTGCTGCTGGGCTACATCATGGGTGTCGCGCTGACGGTCATTTCCAGCCAGCTGGAGAAGATCTTCGGCTTCAAGGTCGACGGCTCGGATTTCTTCACGATCACCTGGCGGATCATTACCCACCTCGGGGACACCCAGGTGCTGACCTTTGTGCTCGGTGTCGGCTTGATCGCCGTATCGATTGCGCTGCAGCGGTTCGCGCCGCGGGTTCCGGCGGCGCTGGTGGTGCTGGTGCTCGGGACCATCATCTCCGCCGTCTTTGACCTGCGCCGCCACGGCGTCGACGTGATCGGCCACGTGCCGGCCGGCCTGCCCAGCATCGGCATTCCCGGCGTTTCGCTCCATCAAATCCGGGTGCTGGGGACCGCTGCCGGCCCGATCGCGTTGCTGGCGTTCGCCGATTCGATCGCGACGGCTCGATCGTTCGCGGCCAAGCACGGCGAGGACGTCGACGCCAACCGCGAATCGATCGCCCTTGGGTTCGCCAACGTCGGCGCGTGTCTGACCGGCGGATTCGCCAGCTCCTCCAGCGGCTCCCGCACCGCCGTCAACGACGCCGCCGGAGCCCGCAGTCAACTCGCGCAACTTGTGGCGGCCGTGGGCGTGGCGATCGTGCTGCTGCTGTTCACCGGGCTGCTGACCGAACTGCCGCTCGCTGCGCTCGCCGCGGTGGTGATCGCCGCGACCGTCAAGCTGTTTGACTTCCCGCAACTGCTCGAGCTGTGGCGCCTATGGCGAAGCGAAGCTGTGCTGGCGGTGATCACCCTGCTGGGCGTCACCATCCTCGGCGTCCTCGCCGGCCTCGGGCTCGCGGTCGCGCTCGCGGTCTTCAACCTCGTCTATCGCACGACGGACCCGCACGACGCGATCCTGGCGCAAGACGAGCGGGGGGTGGCGTTTCGCGACATCACCCGGATGGACGACCCCTTGATCGTGCCCGGCGTTGTGGTCTATCGCTTTGACGCGCCGCTGTTCTTCGCCAATGCCACCTACTTTCACCGGCGTGTGCTCGCGCTCGTCGACGAGGCCGGTGAGCCGGTCAGCACCGTCGTCGTCGACGCGGGCGCGATCTTCTACGTCGATTCGACCGCGATCGCGATGCTCCAGCAACTACGCGCGGATCTACGCGACCGCGGCGTCGAGATCGCCACGGCCCGGATGAAAACGCCAGTCAGACAGATGCTCGACCGCGCCGGAGCCGGGGACCCGATCCGCGACGAACTGCAGTTCACAACCGTGCGCGAGGCGATGGCCTGGTTTCGTGCGCTCGACGACCTCGGATAACCCCATAGCCAGTCCGTTGAGCAGGATCATCCAGTTTAATATGACGTTCCGCCGGGTCGGAAAGCGCAGCCTTCAGGCCCCGACGATGATCGACCAGCTCAAGCAGCTCGGCGAGATCAAAGAGCAGGGGCTCCTCACCGACGACGAATTCGCCGCCCAGAAGGCAAAGCTCCTTGCCTGAACGCCGCCGCGCGACCGAAACCCGCGCAGAGCCGATGGCGAAACCCACGTCTCCGGCGATCGCGACGAAGATCGTCGCCGTCGGGATCGACGAGTGCCGTCGGCGCCCCCGTCTATTGCCTTGCCCCCGAGCGAGCGATCTCAGAGGATTCAGGCGCGGGTGCTGATCGGATCTCCGGAGCGTTCACGGGGTCGCTGCCGCCTGATCTCGCCGGTAGCCGAAGCGAAAGTCCCACTGGGTACGGGTTGACCGTCCCGGGTCTGGTGTTACGTGGAGACGAAGCGGACATGGACCAGTTCGAGACTGGCTTGGCGGCTAGCTCATCGCTTTTCACCTCATCTGGATGATGCTCCGCAACCCCCGTCTCCGGGATGCTCGCGTCCGACGAGCATCGACCCAAGGGAGTTCTCATCGTGGCGAGCAACGAGCACCAGCAACGAGGCGGGGACGCAGGCGCTGGTTGGCGTTCGCTGCCGGTCCAGGAGGTTCTGCCGTTTCCACCGACGCCGTCGGCCAGCCGGGCGGGCCGGACGATGCAGGAGTCCTCGTATGAGAACCGGACCCAGCCGCGGCGGCTGCCCGAGGATGCGCCGAACATCCTGATCATCCTGATCGACGACGCCGGCCCGGGGCTGCCCGACACGCTCGGTGGTGAGGTCCGCACCAACACGCTCAGCCGGGTCCGAGACGAAGGGCTGGGCTTCAACCGGTTTCACACCACGGCGATGTGCTCGCCGACTCGGGCGTCGTTGCTGACCGGGCGCAACCACCACCGGATCGGTAACGGGCAGATCGCCGAGCTTGCCAACGACTGGGACGGCTACGCCGGCGAGATCCCCAAGAGCAGCGCCCTGGGCGCGGAGGTGCTCAAGCAGTACGGGTACGCGACCGCGGCGTTCGGCAAGTGGCACAACACCCCAGCGATCGAGACGACCGCTGCCGGGCCGTTTCACAACTGGCCGTCGGAGATCGGGTTTGAGTACTTCTACGGGTTCCTGGCCGGCGAGGCCTCCCAGTACGAGCCCAACCTGGTGCGCAACACCACCAGCGTACTCCCGCCCAGAACGCCGGAGCAGGGGTACCACCTCTCCGAGGACTTGGCCGACGACGCGATCAGCTGGCTGCATCGCCACCAGGCCTACGAGCCCGACAAGCCGTTCTTCATGTACTGGGCCACCGGCTGCCTGCACGCCCCTCATCACGTGATGAAGGAGTGGGCCGACAAGTACAAGGGCACGTTCGACGACGGCTGGGACGCTTACCGCGAGCGAGTGTTCACCCGCGCCAAGGAGAAGGGCTGGATCCCCGAGGACGCACAACTGACCCCACGCGACCCGCAGCTAACAGCATGGGAGGACATCCCCGAGGACGAACGTCCGTTCCAACGCCGACTGATGGAGGTCGCGGCCGGGTACGCCGAACATGCCGATGCGCAGGCCGGACGTGTGCTGGACGAACTCGAGCGCCTCGGGCTGGCTGACAACACCCTCGTGTTCTACATCTGGGGCGACAACGGCTCCTCCGGTGAGGGTCAGAACGGGACGATCAGCGAGCTGGTGTCCCAGAACGGGATCCCCACCACGGTCGACATGCACATCCAGGCGCTGGAGGCGATGGGCGGCCTGGATCTGCTGGGGACCCCGAAGGTCGATAACCAATACCACGCGGCGTGGGCGTGGGCGGGCAGCACCCCGTACTCGGGGATGAAGCTGCTCGCCTCGGATCTGGGGGGTACGCGCAACCCGATGGCGGTTCGCTGGCCGGCGAAGATCACCCCGGACAAGGCGCCGCGGTCGCAGTTTCATCATTGCAACGACGTCGTGCCGACGATCTACGAGGTCGTCGGGATCACCCCGCCGCGGGAGGTCAACGGCGTCCCACAGATTCCGATCGATGGCGTCAGCTTCGCCTACGCGTTCGACGAGCCTGACGCCCCCGGGCGGCTGATCACCCAGTATTTCGAGATCATGGGCAGCCGCGCGATCTATCACGACGGCTGGATGGCGTCGGCCACCGGGCCGCGGCTGCCGTGGGTCCCCGGCCGCCCGCCGGGCATCGAGGACTGGACCCCTGACCACGACCAGTGGCGGCTCTACAACCTCGACGAGGACTGGTCCCAGGCCAACGATCTCGCGTCCCAGATGCCCGACAAGCTCGCGCAGATGAAGGAGACGTTCGCGATCGAGGCCGCGCGCAACAGCGTCTACCCGGTCGGCGGCGGGCTGTGGATCGTGGTCTTGCACCCCGAGCTACGGATCTCGACGCCCTACCGCGAATGGAACTTCGGGCCCGACATCACCCGGATGCCCGAATTCTGCGCCCCCGCGTTGGGCAACCGCGCGAACCTCGTCACGATCGACGCGGAGCTGCCGGAGAACGCGAGCGGCGTGTTGTACGCCCTGGGCAGCGGCAGCGGCGGGCTGACCGCCTACCTCGACGACGGCTACCTGTGCTTTGAGTACAACCTGTTCATCCTGATGCGGACCAAGATCCGCTCAGAACAGCGCCTACCGGCCGGCCCAGCGACGATCACCGTCTCGACCGAATACGCCGACGAGGTCAAACCCGGAGCTCCGCTGAACATCACGATGACCGTCAACGACAAACCGACGGCGTCAGGCGTGATCCCGATCGGCCTGCCGCTGTTGTTCACCGCCAACGACTGTCTCGATATCGGCACCTGCCTCGGCGGCCCGGTCTCAGAGGACTACTACGACCGCGCGCCGTTCCCGTTCACCGGCACGATCAACAACGTCAACGTCCGCTACACGTCCTAGCGGGCCGCGCTCCACTTCCCATCTGTCGCCAGTCCGGCGCTCTGGTCGCCGGCCCGTGCAGAGCTCAAGTGCATACGCACCGAGCGCATCGCCCGATCGGGCCACAGACGAACGCAATGCGCGAATAGCGATCGCCCGTACTTTCGACGTCAGGCGAGCGCTTCGCCACGAGCGCGATCGTCAGCTCGCCGGCCTTACGGCTCAAGTAGTCCTTTGGCGGGTCGCTCGCTGACTGCCCCGCGATCAGGACTCGATAAGCGACGCCGCGGCATCGCTGCCGGCTGCTTGCGGTCCGCGCAGTGGAGGCATCGCACCGACATGGCGAGATGGAGCGCGTCGCCGCTGCCACCGTTGGAGGGCCCGGACGCCGAAGCGGGCTTCGAACGCCGAACAGGGCGGAGATACGCTCAGAAGGGGATCACATTCAGCCGAATCACCATCGACGCGGACCAGATGAATGGGATGCCGTGTATCCGCGGTCTCAGGATTCCCGTCGCAAGAGCGCCAGCCGGCCGTCGACAATCAGCGCGCGGACTCGATCGATCCCATTCGCCGTCACCGGCGTATCGCTGTCGAGCCGCTTCGCCAGCGTGAGCATCGCGGCTTCGTGCTGCAGCACCGCAGCGGACTGACCCCGACGGCGACGGCGCGCGCGCCCGTCGGCGACGAGCTGGCGCAGTTCGCAGGCGAGCGCCCCGCGCTGCCGACGCTCGCGGTCGCTCTGCTGACCGCGGACCCGACGGCGGGTGACCCGCCCCGCAGAGCCGTGCAGCGGGTCACCGTTGCGGTCTCGCCGTCGCTGGATCCGGTCCCTGCTCGCATTGTCAATCGTCTGCATCGGGTCCTCCTGGTCTCGTGGGTGCTGGCCTCCCCACCAGCCTCCCGCGCAGCAGCGATCCGCACAGTCGCCCCGTTGACGGGTTGTGCGGAGGACACGGCTGTCAGCCGATTGGAGGATGCGGCTCAGCTGACGTTGATGCGCCTGTGCATACCAAGCCGGAAGCGGCGCACCGCAGGGATCGCCTCACCAGCGGACACGTCGCTCAGCAGACCGACCGATCGGCGATCCGTCCACAGCCGACAAATCGGGAGGATCGCAGCGTTGCTCGCCACCGCCGACCGCCGACGCGACCGTGCACGTCGAGACAGCCGGACGTGCCACATCGGGCGCACGCATCGGCCAAGCGGTGGCTCGATGCAACAGTGAACTCACCCCGCATGGGCGGGCTCAGTCTTACATCGGGATCAGCCGACGACCATCCAGGGCCACCCGACACAACCACGTGTCCGGGTCCCGCCACTACCCGCCGAACTGCCCGGCGGTGGTGCTCTCGGCGCGGGTGTAGAGCTCGGCGGCGCGCTCCTGGTCCCCTTGCTGGTCGTAGCAGCGAGCAAGCATGGTCATGACCAGCACGGAGGTCGGGTCGTGGAGCAGCGACTGCTCGAGCGCCTCCCGGGATCCAGCAAAATCGTCTTGCCGGAACAGTGCCCGGCCAAGGATCTCCCATCCATGCGCGGAGCCCTCGTCGGCGGCAATCGCCGCCCGCGCGATTCGCTCGCCCTCGTCGTGGTCGCCGCGTTCGACGAGAATCTCGGCGAGCTGGCGAAGATCGTACGCCTGCGCCTCCCCCATCCGTATCCGGTCCCGAAGTGAGGCTTCCGCCTCCGCCCGGACATCCTCGACAGTCCTGTCCATCGCGACCATCTCGTCCATCGCGACAGTCGTCGACAGCGTCAGGACGCCCGCCGCGCGATCCTGGAGCTCACGCACCACCGCGGCAATCGCCGGCGCCGTCGTACCGCGCGCCCAGTCCGCGGGCTTTGGCGCGGTCAGCTTCCACACGGAGTAAGGCTCACCGAGCTTTACCAGGCCGCGTGACAGCGCCTCCCGCAGCATGTGGATATTCAAAAGACGATTCGGCTCTACCTCCACCATGCCAAACTCACGACACACCTCGCCGACCAGGCGTGCCGGGGCTGTCTCGGGCGAGTGCACAAGCAGGATGTGGAACTCCGCCGCGTTCGGCTCCTCGGTGTGCGTGACCTCCAGCGCTGCGGACACCTCGGCGACGATCGCGTTCAGCGCCGGCTCGGCGAGCGGCTCGGTCTGCCACCGAGCGTCGCACATCCGACACGCGATGGGCTTAGCGACGTCACGGTTCGTCAGGACGTGCACGCCGCACGACGGACACGTTGTGAAATAGAACGGCGATCCGCGCAACGGGAGCACCCATCCTCGGATCACGCATAGCCCGACGCAACTCGTGCAGGAACTCGGGTACAAACTGCCCGGCGTCAGGCTCCTGGTAGTAATCGATCGTAAAGTCAAAGAAGTCGTAAAAGCGAACGTTCAGGAATGGGATGCTCGGGCGCGCGGCCTCGCCGGACGGCTCACCCGGGTCTGGTTGATAGGCATCCGCCAGCTCATCGGTGGGGAACTCGACCAAGGGCGCGAGATCAGCATCGGCCAGCTCATGCGCGGGGGCCCCGACCCACTTCTCGGCGCTCCCGTACTGGTCGGCCAGGCTTCGGGCCATCTCGATCCCTTCGGCGACCAGAGCTCTCAGCAACGTCCTTCGCCATGCTGGTCTCGGCTGCACTCACCATGCCCTCGACGACATCCCTGCGGCTGAGGAGCAGTGAGCTGGCGAGCATCCGGACGAACCACTCCCGCGACTCGTGGCCGGAGTCGAACGCGGCGTCGAGCGCGTGCCACGCCTCTTCCAGACGCCCGAGGTGATCCATATAGACGGCCGCGAGCTGGACTCGGATCCGACCGATCTGGGGCGCAAGAACCAGGGCGCGGCCATACGCCGCGACCGCGTCGGCGTACCGTCCGACCATCGCGTATCCCTGACCGAGGTTGCTCCAAGCCTCCGGGAGGTCTGGCCGTTTGCGGACGTATGGTTCCAGGAGTTGGACGGCGTCGTCGCCCGCCCCCCGCTCGAGGTGAACGGTCGCGAGATTAATGACAACGAGCGGGAGCTCCTCATCGGAGACGTCCCCCATGAGCTGGTCAAAGATCGCCTGAGCGTCGTCAAAGCGATCGAGCCGCTTCAATGCGAGGGCGTACTCGCTCAGCGCGCCTGTCCGATCCCCGCCGGACAGGTCACCGTCAAGCGCGTGCTCCAGCGCCTCGATCGCCTCCTCGGCCCGGTTGACGAGCGAGAGCGCGATGCCGCGTTCTCGCCAGAGCAACGCGTCGTACTCGTCGAGGGGAATGGCGTCGAGTTCCTCCAACGCTTGGTGGGCCTCGTCGAGCGACAACAGGCTGCGGATGCGAAGTAGGCGCATGTCCCTCGCAAGGGCAAGCATCGCTTGGCCGACGTCGTCAGCACGCATCATGAGCGTCAGCAATCCTGCGGGGTCGAACTCCTCGTAGACGGCGCGGATCTGCACCAGGACATCACGGAAGTCCTGCGGGCGGTCCGCAGGGTCCTGGGCCAGGCATGTCACCGCAAGGGCCATCGCCGCCGCCGGCATCCCCGTCGCCGGATAGTTGGCTGGAACCCCGGGCGGCGCATGGCCGACAAGCATCTCGAACAGCAGCGCTCCGAACGAGTAGACGTCGGCGACGACCGATGGTTGCCCCGTCGTCTCGAGTGCTCGAAGCTCGGGCGCTCGGTACTCCGGCGTGCCCTGAAGCCGCAGGTCCGCCGGCCCCAACGAAATCGCCGACACCAGTCCGAAGTCCGCCAGGAAAGCTTCTCCCTTCAGCAGGAGCACGTTGGCCGGCTTGAGATCACCGTGTACGAGGCCGTCGATCAACCCCGCACCACGATGGAGCGCCACCGCGACCTGAAACGCGAATGCGAGTGCAGACGCCGGGTCGAGCGGCCCGCGTTCGAGCAGATCAGCGATGCTCCGCTCGCCCCGGAGCCCCGGAGGCACCGCCGGCATCATGATGTAGGGCTGGTCGTCGATGTGCTCGATCAGGATCACTGGCATCACGTGCGGGAGGTGTGAGAGCCGGAGCCACGTCGAAGCCTCGCGAACGAACGAGAGCCGGGCGGAGCTCTCGAAGAAGTACCGGCGTTGGAAGGTCTTGAGGGCGACTTGGAGCGGCGCGTCGCCCGCGTCTGAGTCCCAGTCGCAGATGAAGATCTGTCCCATCCCGCCGGTCAGCACCTCGCGAACTCGGTAGCTGGTGCCAAGAAGGTCGCCGGGCTCGGTCATGCGCCATCCCCGCCCGGCGCCCTCGATACGCCGAAGAACGTCTCGATACCGGGCGTCGCGACGGACCGGTCGCCTTTCTCGGCGGCACGCACCAGGCGCTCAAATCCCTCCTCACCGAGAGCTTCCCGCAGGCCCGATCGCGTGCCGCTCGGCGTCTCGAGAAAGCCGAGCAGCAGGTGCCTGGCGTCGATCCGCCCGCGGCCCTCCTGCCTCGCGCGCTGGCGTGCCGCCTGTATGTCGCCGCGCTCGTACCAATCGAAATCGCGGAACGGGAGCACCGCACCGGCCTCGTCCCTCAGCTCGTAGGAACGGAGATTTGCGACGATGCCCTCGATCATTCCTGGACACGCCCGGTCTGCGAGCCGCCGTACCAGACCCGTACGACTACCGAGGATCGAGACCAGCAGGTTGGGCGTGGCAAATGCCACCCCGCGATCCCGACACCGCTCCTTCTCCAGGTCCAATAGCGCGAGGAGGTTCCGATCCAGCGGTGGGCGACGACCCGCCATCTCCTTGACAAGGATCTGCCGCAGGTGCTCACGCAAGAGATCCTTGAACTCCTGATCGGAGCGATAACGATACGCGAGGCCCTGGCCGTCGATTCGCTCGTGGAACTTCGCGACCTCGAGCAGTTGTTCGGCCTCCGCGACCGTGCTGGGAGGCTCGCTCGGCGCACGACTGAAATAACACAGGATCCGAGGTTGACCGCGCTCGCCCCACGCCCGGAATGCGTGTTCGAACTCCTCGACCGTGCCGGAGCCTGCGACACCGGTCGGCGTCCCGAACCGGCGCCACATGATCCCGACAAAGAGCTCGGCATCCCCGATCTGATCGAGGATCAGCTGCTGGGGCCGCCCCATGTCGGGACGCGCGTGGGTCTCCCAGCGGACGACGTCGAGCACGAAACCGGCCTCCGCCGCGGCGCCGCGATTGAGCTCGGCCGCCACAGCGGTAACGTGATCACGCTCGACCGAAACGTCACCCGGAGACGCGACAAAGACGCGGAGCCGTTCCAGGACCATCCCATCAGAGCCACCCGCGCCCATGGTGCGATCATAATCGTGCCACGAGAGGCGGAGCAAGCGACCAGCATTGCCCTGAAACCCGCCGCGAGCGTCTTGGTGGTGGACCCTGAACCGATCGGCGGGCGTCGGGTTCAAACCGGCCAATCGCCGACGCGAATGAATGATCTACGTCGGTCAGTGAGTTAGGCTTCGCATCGACGATGTCCGTACGAACCAGCGGAATCCGGCAGCCGAGCATCTGGGCGAGTGTCGTCAGCGACCACGCGTTGGCGCTACACGAGTGGCTGCTGGGTCTGGGCTTCACCGAGGATCTGATGATCCCCGGAGACGAGGACGGGCAAGTACATCACTGCCAACTGGATTGGCCAGAGGGCGGCCGCGTGTTGCTGTCCAGCACCGGCGAGCGCGACACGCCCTGCAGGCCGGGCACCAGCTCACTGCATGTCGTCACCGCTGATCCGGATGCGGTGATGCAGCGTGCGCAGACGGTCGGCGCCACCATCGTGCACCCACTCAGGGATCAAACCGACTACCCGTCTCGTGACTTCACGGTGGCAGACCCTGACGGAAACCACTGGACCTTCGCCACGTTCGCCGGGTAGCAGGACCCGGCGAAGCATGGCCTTGCTCGCGCAGCCGCGGATCCTCGTTGGCGACTGGATGCCGGCCTCGCTTGCGAGGCACGCGACGTCATAGCTGAGGATTTGTCGCGATAGCTCGCCAACGGTCGGGGAAGAGCCGGCCTACACCCTTGTGTTGCTCGGTACCGGGTGCTGTAGTGGTTCTTTAGAACACCACGCAGCGCAACCGGAAGACGGCTCATTGAGGATCATCGGAACCGATCTACGTCTGCGAGGTAGGCCGATGCGCTCGACGGTGTCCGTGGCGGTGGGCCGCCTGCCGCATGGTGCGATGGCGGTTCTCGTGGGGGTGGGCCTGGCGTTTTTGATCTCGGGGTCGACGGCGCGCGCCGACACGTTCATCGGCACGGGCCTGTACGGCCCGGAGGCGGTGGCGGTCGACGGGTCCGGGGACGTATTCATCGCCGACACCGGCAACAACCGGGTGGTCGTCGATAAACCCGACGGCAGTGGCGGCTACATCCAGAGCGTGGTCGCCATCAACGTGCACAGTCCGCTGGGGGTGGCGGTCGACGGGTCCGGGGACGTGTTCATCGCCGACACCCTCAACAACCGCGTGCTGGTCGAAAAGCCCGACGGGTCGGGCGGGTACACCCGGAGCGTGGTCGACGCGACCGGCCTGCTCAGGCCGTGGGGGGTGGCGGTCGACGCCTCCGGGGACGTGTTCATCGGCGATTCGGGCAACAACCGGGTGCTCGTCGACAAACCCAACGGCACCCACGGCTACACCGGCGCCTATAACCAGACCGTGGTCAGGACCGGTCTGTCCGCCCCGCTGGGATTGACGGTGGACGGAGCCGGGGATGTGTTCATCGCCGACGACGGCGACAACCGGGTGCTCGTCGAGAAACCCAACGGCACCGGCGGCTACACCCAAAGCGACACTGGCCTGGCCTCGCCGTATGGGGTGGCGGTCGACGCGTCCGGGGAACTGTTCATCGACGCGGACGACCAGGTCGTGGGCGCAACGCCCAACGGCACCGGTGGCTACACCCGGAGCGCCGTCATCACCGGCCTGGACTTCGCCACCGGAGTGGCAGTCGACGGGTCCGGGGACGTGTTCGTCGCCGACGTCAATCACGCGCGGGTGGTCGAGCACCCGGCGGCCAGTGCGTCGTTGACCTACCCGACCGTGGGACAGACCAACGCGAACACCGCCACCCCGTTCAGCTGGTCAGACATCTCCGCCGGGCAGGGCTATCAGCTATGGATCGGTACGACACGCGGCGACGGGAGCCTGTTGAAATCCGGGCCGTTGTCGGCGACCACCTCGACCTACCAGGTACCGGAGCTCCCGACCGGCGTCACGTTGTGGGCGCGCCTGTACACGCAGGTCGCCGGCAGCTGGGGCAACTGGCAGGACATCCCGTTCACCGTGACCACCAACCAGGCGGCGTTTACCTACCCGACCGCCGGGCAACAGAACATCAACACCCTCACCCCGTTCAGCTGGAGTCCTGAGACCAACGCGCAGGCCTACCGGTTGACGATCGGAACCAACCCGGGCGGGGCGGATCTCGTGAACTCCGGGACCCTGGCCTCGAATGTCACCAGCTACCGCGAGCCGGCGCTTCCGACCGGCCAGACGCTGTATGCCCGGCTCGCCTGGGAGGTCAATGGCAGCTGGGGCGACGGCCAGGACGTGTCGTTCACCGCCGCCCCCAACCCGGTCGTGTTCACCGACCCGACGCAGGGACAGACGGCGGTGAGCAGCCCGACCACGTTCACGTGGAGTACCAGTCCGGCGGCGACCGGCTACCAACTGTGGGTTGGCACGAGCCGCGGTTCAGGGAGCCTGCTGAAATCCGGATTGTTGAATGTCGGGACCTCCTCAGTCGAGCTCTCGGCGCTCCCGGCCGGCCAGACGTTGTGGGCGCGGATCTACACCGGGGTCGCCAGCGGCTGGGGTAACTGGCAGGACATCTCGTTCACCACCGCCCCCGCCGTTAGCGGCACGGCGCCGATGACTCAGATTCGCCAGCGCACAGTCATCGACCAGCTGACCATGCACGCCGCAGCCCAACCCACCCCTGCCTGGATGCAACGGCTGCTGCGACTCGAGCCAGACCTTCACGCTCAGGCGGTCGGGGCGCTCGCTGGCAGAACGCCGGGTGGACGCTGAGTACGCGCACCTACGCACCCAGCAACGCCCGCGCACCGTTCAGCGCGGGTTGCCCGGTCTCTCGGGCGATCACGAGCTCCCAGCAGCCGTAGGCGACGTTGGCCGCCGCCCCGGTGAGAAACGAGCCTGCCCACCCGTAGGTCTGGCGGTCGTTCCCACCAAAGGTGAGGGTCGTAGCGCCAAGGCCGGTCAAGACGACGCCGCTCGCGATACGCACGCGCCCGAAGGCCCGTAGGTGACGGTATTCGACCGGCGAGATGATCCGCCGCGAGCCTGAACGTGGCGGCGATGTCCACCACTTGCGCAGACCTGTTGAAGAGATGGTGGACATTGCGGTGCCTCCTGGTGTGGGCCGCGCGGCGAAGCGCTGGCCGCCGTCGATGTCGGTCTGACCGGTTGTGTTGGTGGGTTGAGTGCTACAGCCCGCCGAGCAGGCCGCGGAGCGCTTGGGTGTAGTTGCCAAGCGCCGCACGACCGTCGGATGTGAGCGCGAGGGAGGTGCGTGACGCTCTGCCGTTGCCGGTGGTCTCGCTGGTCACATAGCCGGCATCCTCGAGCTTTCGTAGGTGGGTGATCAGGTTGCCGGGGGTCAGCGCGAGCATGTCCTGTAGGCGGGTGAAGGAGAGCGTGTCCGCGGCAGGAAGCGCGGCGAGCGTGGCCATGATTCGCAGGCGTACCGGGGCGTGGATGACCGGGTCAAGTGAATCTGCGCTCATCGAGCGTGCATCGGCGGGTACCCGGTAGCGACGGCGTACCCCTCGACCGCGACAAAGAGACCGACCCCGGCGGCCAGCCACGCGCCGCTCGGGCCGACGAACGCCGCCACGATGCCGCCGAGGATCACAATCAGCGCGGCACCGAACTGCGGCCAGTCCTCCTTGCTCACCGCAATTCCGACCAGCGTCGTGCCGATCACGATCAGCGGCACCGCGGCGGGGATCACCCCGTACACGATCGCGTTGCTGGCACCGTAGTGCTTCATCGCGCCCTGGATCACGGGACTCCCCAGGATGGAGAGGCCGAGGGCGAGTCCCTCGAGCTTCTGCTGGCGAACCGACGGGCCGCTGACACCGGCCGTGGCGCGCCGGTAGACCGTCGCTGCCACCGCGAACGAGACCGCCACCACCGCGTACACCAGACCGACCACGCCGAGACTCGGACCTCGGTACGGATGCTGGCCACGGGTCGAGAGCCACAGCGCAACGTAGGCGCCCAGGATCAGCGGCCCCATCGCCGCCGTGACCCGTGGCGGCCTCAGCGCGAACCGGTTTCGAGCATCGCGCTGAGTGTCGCTGAGCAGTCGCGCCGCGTGGCGGGGATCGAACCGATCGTCGTCAGCCATCGGGCTGTCGTAGATGTTGTGCGCGCCGTGCATGACCCTCCCGTTTTTGTTTGCGACACAAAGTCAACCATAGTTTGCGTCTCAAAGTCAAGGCCCATGCCGGCCAGGCCCGATCGACACCTCTCGGGCGCTTGCGGGTCAGTGCAGGTCGGGTTCGAGTGCCAGCAGCCGTTGCATCCAGGCCGGGGTGGGTTGCCGGGCGGCGACCGCGGTCAGGTGGTTGGTGATCGTGCTTGGGCGCGTCAGGTTCGTCAACGCCGAGCCGCCCGCAGCGGTGGTGAACGACACGTCCTGCCAGTTGCCCCAGCCGCTGGCGACCCCGGTGTAGATCCGACCGGGCGCATCACCCTGCCTGGCAAACGCAGATCGCTTTGGATGGTGCTCATCGGCCGTCTTTCAGTCACGCTGCGTGGGTGCCCTCAGCCCACTACAGCACTCGGTGATGATCGGCACAAGGCGAGGCAAAGCTCGGCGATCGAACGTTGAGCAGCTATCACGACAGATCCTGAACAATCCGCGCGCGTTGCCGACGACCGCCGGTCGTTGCGGCGGTCGGTGACGACCTATCGCCGGAACGCGGCTCGGGTCGCCGCCGCGGTCTCGCTGAAGTACTCAGGTGGGCGGATGAACCACCACTCGCGGAACGTCACGCCGTCGCTGACGGCGCGTCGGTAGCCAAAACAGACGAGGTACAGCGTCCGGATGTACATGACCTGCTCGAGCCGGTTGAGTTCGTCGTCGGTCGGCTCGATGTGTCGGCGGTAGGCGTTGACGGCGGCATCGATGCGCTCCTGGTTGGGCCGACGAGGGTTCCAGGACCCCGTGCCCCAGATCAGGTAGGCAAGGTCGGCAAGACGCGGTCCGCGCCCGGACGCCTTCCAATTGATCGCGACCGGTCCGTGCTCGGTCAGGATCGCGTGGTCCGGGGCATGGAGGAGATTTCCATGCAGCAACCCCTCGGGAAGGCCGTGACCGTCGTCGGCCGAGCGCACCTTGTTACGCAGGCGCTCAAAGCGCTCGCGCCCGTCGGCTGGGACCTTCAAAGCGACAGCGTCGAGGAACCCGAGGGCGGCGAGCAGGTCCTGACGCGGGGCGCCCTCGCGGCTGGGGTCCTCACCACTTGCTCCTCCCGGGCGGCGGACGGAATCGTCGTACGGCAGGCTGTGAAGCCGTCCGAGCAGCTCACCCATCAGCGCGAACTTCTCCGTTGCGTCAGGCAGCGCGACACCTTCGATGAACCGCGTCACCAAGACCGCGCTGCCGTCCAGGTCAGATACCGCGTCATCGACCGCCAGGCGCTCTGCCGGATAGTCCTGCTGCTCGAGGAACTGCAGGATCGCGGCATCGCCCTCGACACCTGCCCGCGGGCGAGCGGGCGGAAACGCACGGGCGACCCACGGCTCGCCGTCCCTCCGGTCGATCCGAAAGACGTAGGTCTTGTGCGTGCTGAGCTTGGTCGCCGCCACTGCGTCGATCCCGTAGCGGTCCCGCAGGTGGGCGAGCAGTCGCTCAGGGACGGGCTCGTGGTCCATTCGCGCACCGAGACCCTCGAGATCCGTGAGCGCCCCGGTGTAGCGCTGCTCCGTCTCGCGAGCGTGGCGCCGGACAACCTTCTTGAAGCTGGCTTCTTTGGTCATGGACAAGCCTCTCCTTCACGCCCTCGTCCCCCAGTAACGCGGCGTCGAAAGATGGCCTGTGACATCCACGACCGAGAGGGCGAATCCCCTTCGCCGATGGAACCCCGACTGGGGCGGATGCTCCTCAGCTCGGCGACCGGTCGCCGCCGTGACCCAAGTTTTCCTGAGGGGCCTGGGTGTTGTCAAGCGGCATCTCGCGTCAGCACGGGTCGAGTCCGCCTCGTGCGCCTCCGAGGCCCGAGAGCCTCGGGGGCGCGGTTGGGGTTCCGGCGGGCCGTGGCTCTACGCCACGAACTTGCGGTCGTAGCCGAACATCGCAGCCTGGCCGCCGCGCAGTTGGCGCAGCCAATGACGGATCTTCGCGATGACGACGGTCTGGGTCTTGGTCTCGGTGGCGGTGGTGGTCATCTGTCTCTTCCTCCAGTTGGTTCGTGGTTCGTCGATGTATCGATGGTCGCGCGGAACTGCGGTCGGGGAAATCGGTCGACCGGCCCGACCGGGGGATGAACGCACCGTCCACCGATCGGGGGACGTCCGGCGTGAGTAGGCGAGCCCAACGGCTATCGCGGCGCAGAGGGACGAACCCTCAGGGTCATATCCCGGAAAGTCCAGGGTTTGACGCCGATTGTCCGCCGACCCGCTCGCGCATACGTTCCGGCGCGTCGGCCAACAGATCTCTTGAGAAAGGCAGAACGGTCAATGGCTTATCGATTCGGGCGCGCGCAACGCGACGACCACCTGGAGACCACGATCAATCAGGATGCGACGAAGGCGATCTCTGCCGCAGACACAACGAGACGCCTGCTGTTCGGCCGCTTCACGCCGGCCGCGCTGGTGGGCGTCATCACGCTGCTGATCGCGGGCGGCGGGTATGCCCTAGCCAGCGGTGGCGGTTCCACCACCGTCTGTGTCAAGAAGAACAGCGGCACGGTTTACAAGGCACGCAAGTGCAACAAGCACGATGGCAAGCTGACGCTCCAGAAGAGCGGCACGACCGGCGCTACCGGGCCCGCCGGACCAACGGGTCCGGCCGGGCCGGCTGGACAGACCGGGCCGACCGGGCCAACCGGGCCGACCGGGTTGGTCACCATCGGGAGCTGGTCGGGCCCCATCCACACGATCCCCGCGAGGAGTACCGCATTCGTGTTCGCGGGTCCCACGACCACGTTGACAACGAACGCCACACAGACCATCACCGCCTCGGGCGCGGCCGCTCTCGCTACGACCGAACCGCTCGAAAAAGGTCTGTCAGACACGGAGGACTTCAGTCTCAGCATCTGCCGTCAACCCGCGGGGGGCGGGGCCATAACGGTGCTGGATGGGAATGTTCACGACGACCTCGAAGGCATCGTCGCGACTCCAAACAGGATCCCGTACGCGATGTCGATGAGCGGACTGCCCGGCGCCGGCAGCTGGAACGTCGGAATGTGTGTCGAGAATCTGAACGCAACCGACCTTGACAACAACGACTTCTCGATCGGGACGGCATTCGTGAGCAACGCGGCGTTCATCCCGCCGCCGCCCGTCGGTCAAGCCCAGCAAGCGAACGAGACACGCGCGCAATGACCGTCGCTCCCGCTCGCCGCCAGGACCGTCTGGGCCTGGCGGCGAGCGCCGCGGCGGTGGCGTCAGACCGGCGCGCGCTGGAAGGTGAGCCAGATGGCGATCAGGAGTCCGATGGCGGCGGAGCCTGCGTAGATCTCGACGTAGGCGAGGTGTGCGATCAGAGCCGAGCCGATCGTCTGGGTGATGGCCTGGGGTCCAAATAGGGCGAACAGAAGCGCGGCGGAGACGCGACCTTGGAGCTGCTGTGGAGTCGCGCGCTGAGCGACATTGAGCGTTGCCAGGAACACGTAGGGAAGCGCGAACCCCAGCAGCGCCGAGCCAACCAGCACTGCGGGCAACCAGTGGTTGGCGCGTAACAGGTTGCCGGCGCTGAAATTGATCAGCCCGATCACCGTCAGCCAGCGTTCGCCGACACGGTCGATGATCCGGCTCGCGGTCAGCGACGCAACGATCGATCCGCCGCCGAGCAGCGCGGTGAGAACGCCGAGGAACGCCGGGCGTTGGCCGACGCCGTGCACGAGGCTGTACTGAGCCGCGACGCCGATCCCCGACAGTGCCATGACGGCGGCGGTCGCGATCGCGATCGCCCGGATGCCTGCGGTGTTGAGGATGTGGTGAACGCCCGCGTCAAGCGCGGAGACCAACCGCTCCGGGGTTCGGGCAGGAGCGACGTCCTCGACGCTGAGGCGGGTGATCACGAATGCCGCGAAGACGAACGTGGCTGCGTCGAGCGCAGCCACGGCACCTCCGCCGACCAGCGCGAACAGGCTGGCACCGAGGAGCGGCGCGGCGAGCCGGCCGGTCTCCTGGATGGTGAGTCTCCATCCGTTGATCCTGCGGCGAAACCGGACGGTGAACATCTGTGCGAACAGCGCGTCCTCGACGGGATCGATCAAGGTCGCCTCGATCCCGTAGGCGGCCATGACGACGAACAGGATCCACACCTCGGCCTGGGAAGAGACCAGCAGCAGCGGAAGCATCGTCGCGGCGGACAGCAGGTTGAGCCACAGCAGCAGCCGCCTTCGCGGCAACCGGTCGGCGATCAGCCCGGCGAGCGGGGCGCCCATCGTCCCGGCGTAGATGCAGGCCGACACCAGCCCGGCTTGCGAACTGCTGCCGGTCAACGCCTTGACCCACACTCCGGCCACCAGGGACATCGCGCTGTTGCCCAGGAGCGATGCGGCCAGACCGGCGAAATACCAGCGGGCGTTCGCCGGTGCAACCGCGTTCAACCGCTCGTCGCTTCCCGGAGCGGCCTCTGCACCCTCCAGGCTCACAACGGCACTGTACACCGAGTGAGCTTTTCAGACTAAGGAGATCTATGTGAACGGCACTAAGATCCAGAAGCTCGTGGGGGTTCGCTCGGCGACGTCAGCCCGCCGCCTCCGCGAGGATCGTCCGGTGCAGGTCCAGCAGCGCCGGGATGTCCTCGCGGCGCGCGCGGCCCATCCCACACTCGGTACAGATGCCCCAAGGTCGGACACCGCCCGCCGAGCGCGCCAGCGCGGCGTCGACGTGACCGATCTGCTCGGCGGTCGCGCCAGCGGGCTGCATCTCTGGGTGGTATGGAACCAGCGCGAAATACAGCTCGGTGCCGTCACCAACCGAGAGCTCGGCGGCCGGTGCGAAGTACGGCTCGTCGTTGCGGTCCTGGGGCACGGTGAACGAGACGAAGTCCAACGCGCGCCGGGCGCCGGCGGCGACCGCGTTGGCGAGCCGCACCTGGAGCTCGAGCGAGGCCGGCTGCTTCCAGTGCTGGTGCCCGTAGTCGCCGTAGCAGAGGTGCAGGCCGACCGGCACGTCCTCGGGCACTCGGTCGACGCAGGTGATGATTCCGGCGGCGATGACGTCGACCGGCGCCGGGTCGGTTCCGAAGCCGCCCTCGAGCAGTCCCATCTCGACCGCGATGTCCCACTGGACGGCGATCCGATCGTGCGGCAGGGTCGCCATCGCGCGATCGAGATCGGCCAGCAGCGCTTCCTCGTACGTGCGTGAGACCGACGGCAGATCCTCGGGCACGATCGTGCCCGCCATCGATGCCAGCGGCGTCGGGTACTGCAGCTGCATCCGCACGTCGGCGGCGATGGTGCCCTCGTCCTGGAGCGCGCGGAACGTCCTGAACGATCCTTCGTAGGCGTCGGCATAACCGAGATTCGGCCACTGGATCGCATCGGCCGTCACCCCATCCGCGAGCCTGAGCTGCGGCATCTCGGGAGCATCGTCGGCGGTCTCGTAGAACCGGCCTGAGTGCACCGTCACGAACTCGGGCATCGCCTCGAACTTGCTGGTCTGAAACGAGATCCAGTAGTCGCGCTCACCGGTCTCGCCATCGGTCATCCGGCGCACGCCGGTGGGAACGCGGGCGCTGATCTCCCGCATCACGGTCTCGGCGTCGGGCAAGTTGACCGAGCCGTTGAAATGGACGCTGCGGGGCGGCATTGGCTCTCCTCAGAGTGGAAGTCGGGTCGAGCGACGTCATATCACGCGACGGTCGCTCGCGCCCGCGCGCGAGGTCCCGGTCGGTCTGGCACCATGCCCAACCTCGTTCGCTGTCGATTCCGAATACGGAGAGATACATGGCCATCACCGCTCTGCTCGAACTGCGCGTCAAGCCCGAAGCGCTCGACCAGGATCTGCATGCCGAGCTACACGCGATCCTGGTTGACACCCGCGCGTTTGACGGCTGCCTTGGGGTGGACGTACTGATCGACACGGCGGACCCGACCCATTTCATCGCGGTCGAGAGGTGGGAGTCCGAGGAGCACGATGCGGCCTACCGGGCCTGGCGGGCTGGAGATGGCCAGACCAACCTGGCCTCGTTCCTGGCCTCTCCCCCGGTGCTCACCAAGTTCACTCTGGCCGACGAGATCTGAGCAACAGGGCTCGCAGGGCGTCGATCGTGTCGGCCTGCGCCGGTTCCTTGTCGGGCCGGTAGCGCTTGACCCGGGCGAAGCGCAGCGCCAAGCCACCGGGGTAACGGGTCGAGGACTGGACGCCGTCGATCGCGATCTCGATCACCAGCTCAGGGGCGACCAGGACGGAGATCCCCTCCCGGCCGGTCTCTCGCGTCAGCAGCGCCTCGGTCTGCCAGGCCAGGAGCTCATCGGTCAGACCCTTGAACGTCTTGCCCACCATCACGAAGTCGCCGGTATCGGGGTCGCGCGCACCCAGATGCAGGTTGGACAGCCGCCCTCGGCGCCGGCCGTGTCCCCACTCGGCGCCAAGCACGACCAGGTCATATGTGCGAACCGGTTTGACCTTGCGCCACGCCGCGCCCCGGCGCCCCGCGGCATAGGTCGAGTCGACGTCTTTGATCACGACGCCCTCATGGCCGGCCGCCAACGCGTCCCGGAGCACCTGCTCGGCGACCGCCACATCGTCGGTGACCACCGCATGCACCATCAGATCCGGCGCAATCCGGCGCAACCGTGCGCTGCGCTCATGTTGAGGGGAGTCGAGCAGATCGACCCCGTCGACGTGGAGGATGTCGAACAGGAAGGTCACGACTCCCTCCGGCGGGGCGTCGGTGTCGATCTGCGACATCGTCTCCTGGAAGCTCGCCGGGCCGTCGACGCCCATCCACAGCGCCTCGCCGTCGAGCACGACCTCGTCCACGGGCAGAGATCGCACCGCCGCGACGATCCCGGGCAGACGCGCGGTCAGGTCGTTGAGGTTGCGTGAAAAGACGCGGACCTCGTCGCCGCGACGATGGATCTGCACGCGCAGACCATCCAACTTGTGCTCGACCGAAGCGCAGCGAAACGCGCCGACCGCCTCAGCCACACTCGCGCCCGGAGAGGCGAGCATTGGCAACACAGGACGCATCACCTCCAGACCGACCGCGAGCAGGCCCCCTTCGCCCTCGGTGATCGCGATCTCCGCGGTCCGCGTCAGATCCCCGGAGAGCATCAGCGCCCGGCGGGTCAGCGCCGTGCTGACGCCTGCAGCCCGCGCGATCGCGTCGGCCATCACCCCGGCCAGGGCGCCCTGGCGCAACTCGCCCGTCAGCAACGCGGTCAGAAACGACCGCTCGTTGGCGGTGGCCCGAGCCAGCAGATCGCCGAGCAGCGCGCGGCGGTCAACGAGCGAGCCTGGGCCGGTCGCGCCGGCGACCGCGGTGATGGCGTCATCGACCTCGGCGACCGTCATCGTCGCCTGCTCGGCGGAGCCGCGCCTGAGGTCACGCATCGTCGCCCAGCCGACGCCGATCCGTCCCTGGCGCGGCTCGCCGGACAGCAGGCCGACGCAGATCGCCGCCTCGGCGGGCGAGACCTGCGACAGCAGCGTGGCCAGGATCGCCGTCTTCTCCGAACGCTTGGGTGTGGCAGCGACCGCGTCAGACGCGTCGACGACCGTCGCGAACAGAACTCCCATGCGGCTGGAGATTAGGCTCGACGCCTCGCGCGTTGCGCTACAGGGGTAGCCTGCCGAGGCGATGTCGGATCGCACCGAACCGATCACCCCGGCGTATCGCGGTGTGATGATCGCGTCGACCCCGGGAGTTGTCTGGTGGGGTCGGTTGCGGGCGATCGGAGTCGAGTTACTGCCGCCCGAGGGGCCGTTGCTGATCGTCGGCGATCACGACAGCTACTGGGACACCGTGGCAACCGGGATCGCCGCGCTGCCGCGTCGCCAGATCAGGGCGTTGGCGAAGTCGTCGCTGTGGAGCAACAAGGTGCTCGGCGCGGTCCTGACCGGGATGGGCCAGATTCCGATCGAGCGTGGGTCAGGCGACAGCGGAGCGCTCGACCGCGCGATCGAGGAGCTCCGCAAAGGTGCGTGTATCGGGATCTATCCCGAGGGCACACGGTCGCTCGGCCGCGCGCTGCGGGCCCGGGGCGGCGTCGGCTACCTGGCGCAGGCGGTGCCGCAGGCGACGATCGTGGGGGCTGCGTGCACCGGCACGGTCGCGATTACGCGGTTCCCGAGACAGCGCCCGCGCGTGCTCGTCGAGTTCTTCGCGTTCGATCGACCCGCGATCGCACCCGAGGAGTCACCGCAGCAATACAGCACCCGGCTGCTCGCTCAGATCCGTCAGCGTGCACCGATCGAGGTCGCCGGCCGAAGGCGTGCCGCCGCGCTCGATGGCCGCGTCCCCATCTGGTCTCCGGAGCTCGCGATCACCGGTCGGCCCGGTGGCAAAGGCGCGGTCGAGGAGGCCCTGGCCCAAACCGCCGAGCAGCGCAGCTAGCCACTGAAAAGAGCAGACCATGTCCACACAAGATCTTCCCTACGCCCATCTCGGCGATGCACTCGCGACCGACTATTTCCACGTTCGCGATCAGTTCACCGACGAGCAATGGGACCACTTCATCGCGACCCGCCGTTTTGTCGACCAGGAAGTCCTGCCGCAGATCAACCAGTACTGGGAGACGGCCGAGCTGCCCTGGCCGCTGATGCGCCGTCTGCCCGAGCTCGGTCTGCTCGGCGAGGACATTCAGGGCTACGGCTGCCCGGGCATGACCCCGCTCGCCCGCGGACTGGTGAACATGGAACTGCACCGCGGAGACGGCAGCCTCGGCACGTTCCTCGGCGTCCAATCGGGACTGGCGATGAAATCGATCGCGCTCCTCGGGTCCGATGAGCAACGGGAACGCTGGCTGCCGGCGATGGCCCAACTGTCGGAGATCGGTGCCTTCGCGCTGACCGAGCCGACGCACGGGTCGGACTCGGTCACGCTTGAGACGACGGCCCGCCGCGACGGTGATGGCTGGGTGCTGGACGGTGCCAAGCGGTGGATCGGCAACGGCTCGATCGCCGATGTGGTGGTCGTGTGGGCACGCAGTGCCACGGACGATCAGGTCAAGGGCTTTCTGGTCGAGAAGGGGACGCCCGGATTCACGGCCACCACGATGGAGGGCAAGGGCGCGTCGCGTGCCATCTGGCAGGCCACGATCACGCTCGACGGCGTCCGCGTCGCGGACGACGCGCGGCTCCCCGGTGCCCAGTCGTTCAAGGACGCTGCCCGTGTCCTCGTCACCACGCGCACCACCTGCGCCTGGTCCGCGCTCGGTCACGCGGTGGCGGCCTACGACATCGCCCTCACCTACAGCCAGCAGCGACACCAGTTCGGCAAGCCGCTGTGCGCGTTCCAGATCGTCCAGGAACGGCTGGTGCGGATGCTCGCGGAGGTCACCGGCATGCAGCTCTACTGCATGCAGCTCGCACGACTGGAGGAGGTCGGGCGCCTGACCGACACGATCGCCGGCCTGGCCAAGCTCAACAACACGCGCAAAGCGCGGCAGGTGATCGCCGACGCCCGGGATCTGCTCGGTGGGAACGGCGTCCTGCTGGAGAACCACGTCATCCGCCACATGGGCGACATCGAGGTGATCCACACCTACGAGGGCACCGAGACCATGCAGACGCTGATCGTCGGCCGTGACATCACCGGGGTCGGCGCCTTCGTCTGACGATCTCGCCAAATCTCAACCGATATCATTGATTTGGTGATGTTTACGGCGTTGACCTGTGAGAGGAAGCCAGGATGAGTCGGCAACCACGGATCGGTGCGGTGTTGCCCCAGAACGAGCTCGGCGGCGACCCGGGCGCGGTGCGCGCCTGGGTGCAGGCGGCCACCGATCTCGGCTACGACCACATCTCCGGCTTCGATCACGTGATCGGCGCTGACCCGCAGGTCCACACCGGCTGGGTGCACCCGTACACGATCGACACCCCGCTGCACGAGATCCTGGTGGTCTTCGGGTTCGTCGCCGCGTTGACGCCGTTGGAGCTGGTCAGTTCGGTCGTGATCTTGCCCCAGCGCCAGACGGTGCTGGTGGCCAAGCAGGCCGCGGAGATCGATCTGTTGACCGAAGGGCGGTTTCGGCTGGGGGTCGGGATCGGCTGGAACGCGGTTGAGTTCGAGGCGTTGGGGCAGCGGTTTGACAATCGTGGGGTGCGGTTTGAGGAGCAGATCGGGCTGATGCGGCGGCTGTGGACTGAGCCGAGTCTTAGCTTCGCGGGCCGCTATGAGCGGGTGACCGGGGCGGGCATTCGACCGCTGCCGGTCCAGCGCCCGATCCCGGTGTGGATCGGCGGCAGCGTCGACGTTGCGTTGGCGCGCGCCGGCCGGCTTGCTGACGGCTGGTTTCCTCAGGTGCAGCCCGGCCGTGAGCTGGACCATGCGATCGGCGTCGTGCACAGCGCCGCGGTCCAGGCAGGTCGTGACCCGGCCACGATCGGCATGGAGGGCCGCGTCAGCCTGGCCGACGTGGGGATCGACGGTGTCGCCGGCCGAGCGCAAGCGTGGGCCGATGCCGGCGCGACCCACATCGCTTTCGGCGCGACGCGCGCGGGTCTGAGCTCCGTCGACGATCACCTCGCGGTGCTGAGCGCGATCGCGGATGCGCTCGCGCTGGACCGCCGCGGAGTGGTGAGTGCATCGCCGGCGAGTCGGTAGGAACCCTGTTTCGGGCATGATCACGGCACGTCGGCGCCTATCGCACAAGAACGCTTCTCTCAGGTACCGCGAATCCCCGCTTCGGCCGGGGCGCTGATCTTCGACGAGTCCGCGCGGCTGCTGATCCTGAAACCCAGCTACAAGAAGGGCTGGACGATTCCGGGTGGCCAGATCGAGGCAGCCGGCGAGTCGCCCTGGGCAGCCTGCCAGCGCGAAACGCGCGAGGAGTGCGGACTCGAAGTGAGCCACGGACGGCTGGTCTGCGTCGACTATCTCTGGCCGAAGCCAACGCGGCCAGGCGGGGCCCGGTTCCTGTTTGACTGCGGCACGTTCACCGACCTTCAGTTGAACGCGATCAGCTTGCAGCAAGACGAGATCGTCGACTGCCGTCTGGCGTCGCTGACTGACGCCCTGCAGCTGTTGAGCGGGCCGCTCCGGCGCCGCGTGTCGGCCGCCGCGGGCACCAAACGGTGTCTCTACCTCGAGAACGGGCGGCCCGTGGCGGGCGTGCAATCCTGACCCGTGCGGGTACGGTATGAACGTGGCTTCCGACGATCTCGACCTCGATGCGGTCCGCGCCGAGCTCATGGCACATCGCGACCGTAGCCGCCAGCGATTGGGGGTGCTGGCAGAGCGTCCCGAGCCTGGCAGCGGCGTCGGCTTCGGCAAGCGGATCGGCGACGGCACCTCCGAGGCGGTGAGTCGCTTGACCGACATCGGCGTCGGCGAGTCGCTCGAGCGTGGATTGGAGCGCACCGAGCGGGCCCTGGCGAAGCTCGACGAGGGGACGTACGGCATCTGCGATGTGTGTGGCCAATCGATCTCTCCCGGTCGGTTGAGAGCACTGCCGGAGGGCGTCCTGTGCCTGGACTGCTCGGCGGCTGAGCGCCGAGTTCGTCCGCCGCGTCGTCGCTGAGGTCGGGGCGGTCGTTCACCTGCGCTTCGTCGGTGGCACGCCGATCGTCGCCGTGACGGAGTCGACCAACCCTTCGGCGGCCTCGCCCGCGGCGGCCAGGAGCTCCGACGTGTCGCTGCCCTGCCCCTGTCCCAGCACCACGCCGACGGCGGTCAACCGGCGTCCGCCAACCGTGACGCGAGTGAAGAAGGCCAGGCACCCCCCGGCCGCGGAGTCAGACCCGGTCTTGCCGGCGTAGCCGTCGGCGATCAGCGGGTCGAAGTTGGTGAGCGTGCCCGCGAACGGCAACGTCACGCTGGCCATCGAGACGATCTGGCGAAACACCGGAAAGCGCATCGCCCGCCGAAAGACGAGCAGTTGGTCGGCGGCGGTGGAGACCGTGCTCGGGTCAAACCCGCTGGGATCGCTGTAGGTCGTGTGGTCCATACCGAGCGTGTGGGCTTCCGCGTTCATCTCGGCGACAAAGGCCGCCTCGGTGCCCGCCACCCGGGCGGCGAGCATCCGGGCGACGTTGTTGCCCGAGGGGACCAGCAGCGCTTCCAGCAGTTGGCGCTCGGTCAGCCGCTCGCCGGTCCGCACCGGCACGACCGACTGATCCTGGCCGGCGTCCCGGGCTTCGGCCTCGGCCTCGGCCGCGGTGACGGTGATCGTGAACCCGGCCCCTCCGCCGCCCAGAGGGTCACGCTCGAGGGTCAGGTAGGCGGTCATCACCTTCGCCAGGCTGGCGATCGGCGCCGGCCGCTCGTGCGGGCTCGCCGCCGCCCGGCCGTTGCCGAGCACCAACGCCGCCTGCCCCTGTTGCGGCCAGCCCACCGAAGATCGTTCCGCGCGGCCTGCATCGCTGCGCGATTGGCCGGCCCCTACGAGCGCCGCGTGAGCGAGGCAGAGGGCGAGTGCCGACCCGAGCAGCAGGCGGCGGCAGCGCCGTCCGCGTCGGGTCGCTCGGGTGCGGCTGTCGGTCACGTCTCGCAGTCAAGGCTGAGGGGTGTTGCCGGGACGTATGGGTTTTTCGATATGGCGACGATATGTTCGGGCTGACAGCATCCGAGCCCATGCGAGTGTTGATCGTCGAGGACGAGCTCTACATGGCCGAGGCCATCCGTGACGGCTTACGCCTGGAAGCGATCGCGGCCGACATCGCCGGTGACGGTGACGCCGCCCTCGAGTTGCTCAGCCTCAACACGTACGACCTCGCCGTCCTGGACCGTGACATTCCGGGGCCCTCCGGCGACGACATCGCTCGACGGGTCGTCGCGTCGGGCAGCGGTATGCCGATCCTGATGCTCACCGCCGCCGATCGCCTCGACGACAAGACCACCGGGTTCGGGCTCGGCGCCGACGACTACCTCACCAAGCCGTTCGAGCTCGGAGAGCTCGTGCTCCGTCTCCGGGCGCTCGACCGCCGGCGCGCCCATCACCGGCCACCCGTGCGGGAGATCGCCGGTCTACGGTTGGATCCGTTCCGTCGCGAGGTCTACCGCGACGGTCGCTACGTTGCGCTGACCAGAAAGCAGTTCGCCGTGCTCGAAGTCCTCGTCGCTGCCGAAGGCGGCGTCGTCAGCGCCGAACAGCTCCTGAGAGAGGCGTGGGATGAGAACGCCGACCCGTTCACCAACGCCGTCCGCATCACCGTCTCGGCACTGCGCAAGCGCCTCGGCGAACCCTGGATCATCGCCACCGTGGCCGGTGCCGGATATCGGATCGACCCCGGGGTTGAGAGACAGTGCCGTGGATAGAGCGCCCGGGCTGAGCGCCCGCCTCAAGCTGACCCTCAGTTACGCCGGCTTCCTCATGGTCGCGGGCGCCCTGCTGCTCGCCGCCGCATGGGTGTACCTGACGCATGGGAGGCACGTCGGGCTGATCCTGCTGCCCAGCTACCAGCACGCCGTCCTGCGCGAGTTCGCTCCGACCGTGGCCGTCGCGTTGGCGGCGCTGCTCGTGTTCGGTCTCGTGGGAGGCTGGCTGATCGCCGGGCGGATGCTCGCCCCCCTGGACCGCATCACGTCCGCCACCCGGATCGCCGCGAACGGATCGCTGTCACACCGAATCCGGCTGCCCGGCCGTCGGGACGAGTTCCGGGAACTCGCCGACGCCTTTGACACCATGCTCGCCCGGCTCGAAGCACACGTCTCCGAACAGCAGAGATTCGCGGCCAACGCCTCCCACGAGCTGCGCACTCCGCTCGCGATCACCCAGACGCTGCTCGACGTGGCCCGCAACGACCCCGGCCGCGCCGACGGCGAACTCATCGACCGCCTCCGGGCCGTCAACACCCGGGCAATCGATCTCACCGAGGCGTTGCTCCTCCTGAGCCGCGCCGACCGACGGTCCTTCACTGCCGAGGCCGTCGACCTTTCGCTGGTCACCGAGGCGGCCACGGAAACCCTCCTCTCCCTCGCAGAACAGCGCAGCGTCACCATCGAGACCGCCGGCGACATGACCAGCACGGTCGGCTCGCCCGCGCTGCTGCTGCAGTTGACGACCAACCTCGTACACAACGCGATCGTCCACAACCTGCCGAACCAGGGCTACGTGTGGGTGACGACGACCGCTCGCCATGACGGTGTCGTGCTCACCATCGAGAACACCGGTGGCAAGCTCACCCCCCAACTGGTTTCCACGCTTGACGAGCCGTTTCAGCGCGGTAGCGAACGGATCCGCAGCGATCATGCGGGGGTCGGCCTCGGCTTGGCCATCGCCAAGAGCATCACCCAAGCCCACGACGGAACCCTCACGCTCACCCCGCGAGTTGCCGGAGGGTTGTGCGTCACGGTGCAACTACCCGCCGCGCCACCGCGAATCGGCGGATGACCTCAGCGGCGTTGCCGCATGAACGAGTGCAAAACCCGCCCACTCCCGGAGTCAAACAGGTCCCAGGCGCATCGAGGCGAATAGCTATGCCGCATCGACATGGCGACGTTCTCTCCACTGCGATCTCCTCTGGAGCAAGCGCCGGCGTCGACGACGCCGCGGCCGCCGATGCTGCAGGCGCCCACGCCGCCGGCACCGACGCCCTCCGAGTTGCGACGCTCGTCCGGCCCCGCTCGGAGGGTGATCGCCGCCGTCGTGCTGGCGGTGGTCGCCGTCGCGGGCACCCTCGCGATCGTGCTCGTCTGCGCAAAGGCGAGCATCGACCGCGATGATGCGGGTCTGGCCCGGATCGGGATGCCGTTGGGTGGCGGCAAGATCGTCTCAGTCGCGGTGATCGACGGACGCGGACGCAAGCCCCTCGCGGTCCGCGTGAGCGACGGTTCTCTGATCATCGCCAAACGGCCGGTCGCCGCCGACGAGCGTTTGCGGATCCGGGTGGTTATCCGGCGGCCGGGATGGATCTCGTGGCTGGACGGCAAACACCAGACACTGACGCTCTCCTACATCACGCCAACGGCATCGGCCAGGACGCACTATCTCACCGTCGGCGGCGCCGGCCGGTTGCGGCTGCGGTTCCGGGCGCCGATCGCGGCCTACGAAGTCGGGACCGACCCGGCCAAGCTGACCCGCCATGTGCTGCGCACGCCCGCGAGCACCGTCCCGGTGCCGCGATCCGGTCCGGCGGGCTCCGTATACCTGGCGGCGCAGATCCACCGATGGGAACGGTCCCCGGCCGCTCAGATCACCTACTTCCCGGCCGGGGGGTCGGCCAGCGCCGTGGCGGTACCGAGCCCCGGAACGCCGATCACCCCCGCCACGCCGATCCGAATCACCTTCTCACGGCCGGTCGCCAAGGTGCTGGGCACGCACATGCCGACCCTCCTACCGGCGACCAGCGGCACCTGGAAGCGGGTCTCGGCGCGCACGGTCGAGTTCACGCCGACCGGCTATGGCTACGGCCTGAACGAACGAGTCTCCGTCGCATTGCCCAGCGGCGTGCATCTCGTCGGAAGTCTGCCCGGCACTCCGAGCTCCGCCAGCTGGACCGTCCCGAACGGGTCGTTGATCCGCGCCCAGCAGCTCCTGGCCGAGCTCGGCTATCTGCCGGTCATGTTCAAACCCACCGGCAAGGGTGTGGGCCGCGATCCGTCTGAGCAGGAGGCGGCCGCCGTCAACCCGCCCGCCGGCAGGTTCACGTGGCGCTACCGGGACACGCCCGGCCAACTCAAGGCACAGTGGCAGCCTGGCGAGGACGGGGTCGTCACCAAGGGCGCGATCATGATGTTCGAGTCAGACCACGACATGGCCACCGACGGGATCCTCAGCCCGGCGGTATGGAAGGCGCTGATCGACGATGCCTCCGCCGGTCACAGGAGCGGCTTCGGATACTCGTTCGTGATGGTGCACGAAGCCGACTCCGGCGAGACGACGACGCTCTGGCACAACGGCCGGACGATCATCAGGACCGCGGCGAACACCGGATCGGCGGGCGCGGGCGGCACCCCCACCGGGACCTATCCGGTGTTCGAGCATCTGGAGTCGACGACGATGTCGGGAATCAACCCCGACGGCTCCAGTTACGTCGACCCCGGGATCCTCTGGGTCAGCTACTTCAACGGCGGCGACGCGCTGCATTACTACGACCGTGCCAGCTACGGCACCCCGCAGTCCGACGGCTGCGTCGAGATGCCGCTGGCCGCTGCCGCCAAGATCTGGCCGTACACGCCGGTGGGTGCGCTGGTCGACGTCAGCACGCTGGCAAGATAACGACGATCTGCTCTTCCGTCGCGAGCCGGCCGACCGCTGCGGCACTGACCGCGGTCGTGGTCACGATGCTCATCCTGGGCGGCACCGCGCAGGCGGCCTCCGGTGTCGACACCGGGCTGCGGGCGGTCCCGCGGACGACCCGTGAGCTGATCGTCGTCAGCGCGTCTCGTGCGTCGGCGACGGCGGGGACGCTCAGTGCCGAGGTCCGCTCAAGCCCGCACGCACGCTGGCACCGTGTGCTTGGCCCCTGGCCCGCCGAGCTCGGCCGGCACGGACTCAGCGCGCACCGGCGCGAGGGCGATGGCACGACCCCGCTTGGAATCTTCGCCATCGCCCCGCTCCTGTACGGCAATGCGCCGCGGCCACGCGGTCTGCACGAGCAGCTACCGGCACCTC
Organism: uncultured Solirubrobacteraceae bacterium; assembly: GCA_963743985.1. Taxonomy (GTDB): domain Bacteria; phylum Actinomycetota; class Thermoleophilia; order Solirubrobacterales; family Solirubrobacteraceae; genus Palsa-465. The sequence continues at coordinate 61,793 of CAVUSD010000030.1, forward strand.
GGCTGTGGCGATTGGTGGGATGAAGACCCCGCATCGCCGCGCTACAACCAGTTCGTCGTCTGGCCGTGCGGCGCCACCCCGCGCTTCGCCCCTGGATCCGAGGCGCTGTGGACCGAGACCGTGGCCTACCCGTACTTTGCCGTGATCGAGTTCAACGCCCACCCCATCCGCCGCGGCCCCACCGCGCCGGGGTCGGGGATCTTCCTGCACAGCTGGGAAAGTGCGCCGACCGCCGGCTGCGTGGCGATCCATCGATCGCAGCTGCTGGCGTTGCTGCGCTGGCTCGCGCCGCGGCAACATCCGGTGATCGCGATCTCGGTCGGCCGGGCCGGGACCGGTACGCCGGGGTGAGCTGAGTCGCACGTCACACGACGCGCCGCCGGGCGAGGCGTTCACCGAGCCGGGCGACGAGCTCGGACTCGTCGACGTCGACCAGCTGATGGTCGCGCACCACGAGCCTGCCCCCCACCACCACATGCCGGGGCCGCCGGCCGGGCGATCCCCAGAGCAGCCCCGCCACCGGGTCCGCGATGCCGGCGTCGGCGACCCCGCTGACGTCCCAGACGCAGAGATCACCGGCACTGCCCGGCCCGAGATGCGCCAGCTCGGGTCGCCCCAGGCCGGCTGCCGAACCGGCCGTCGCCATCGTCAGCACCGTCCGGGCCGGGAGCTGCGGCCCCGCCAGGCCGGAGATCTGGAGCGCCAGCCGCGCGTCGGCCAGCAGGTGTCCGGCGTCGTTGCTCCCCCCGCCGCTCGTGCCCAGGCCGACCGCCACCCCGGCTCCAAGCAGCCGCGCGACCGGCGCGATCCCCCAGCCCATCGGCACGTCGCAGCCCGGTGCGTGCGTCGCGCAGACGCCGGCTGCGGCGAGCTGCTCGATCTCGGCGTCGTCGACATCGCAAAGGTGGGCGAGGGTAACGTCGGGGGCCAGCCAGCCCCACGCTCGCAAGCAGCTCGATCGGCCGCCGGCCGTAGCGCTCCAGCGCGATCGCGGTGTCGACCTGCTCGTTGGCCTGCGTACGGCGGCGCAACCCATGCCGGGCCGCGACGTCGGCCAGCGCCTCGAACGTCCCCTGGCCGTCGGAGTGCACGCCCGGCGGGCCCGACCGCGATCTGCAGCCGCCCGTCCTCGGATGTCCCGCCGCCCGCCCGGACCGATCAGCTCGCGCAGGATCGCCTCGGCCGAGGCGGCCGCAGCGTCGGCGTCATCGCCGGCGCTGCCGCGGACGAACACGAGCCGACCGCCGACGTCCCGCGCCGCCGCGACGGTGGCGCCGGCCAGCGCGACCGTCTCGTCGACCGTCGCGTCCGCGAGGCCAGTTGAGATGGTGGTCGGCGATCGTGGTGACGCCGCAGAGCAGCCCCTCGGCGGCTCCCACCGCCGCCGCCAGCCCGTAGAGCTCCGGATCGTGGCCGCCGCGCGCATACGCGGCCGCCATCGCGCCGAGCCACTCGCGCATCGGTACGCCGCGGGTTCCCGGGCAGCGTCCGGAAGGCCGTCTGCAGCAGATGGTGGTGGGCGTTGACCAGGCCCGGTGTGACCACGCATCCGGAGACGTCGAGGCTGCACGGTCTGCGGCGCGGCCACCGCCACGTCGGCGGTGGTCTCGGTGTCGGTGTCGACGACGACCCGCACGGCGCCGCGCACGGTCAGTCTGCCTGCGTCGCCCTCGCCGCCCGCCGGTGCGGCGCTCATCGTCGTAGCGCCTCGGCGACCTCGGCCAGCGCCTCGGCATAGGCAAGCTCGTGGCCGCCGGCCGGTCCGCCCGAGAGGTTGATCCCGGCCAGCACCCCGGTCTCGAGCAGCTGGCGGCCGGCCTGTACCGCGGCGTCGATGCCGGCCCGCCGCGGATCGGCGGCGGTGAGGATCGGCGCGTACGCCCTCTCCTCGATCCCCGGCTCACGGAACGCCGCCAGCTGCGCGGCACTGCCGGCGTCACAGATCAGGGCGACGCAGGCGAGGATCGCCGCCCTGGCACCGAGGGCACGGCTGGCGTCGACGAAGTCTTTCACCGCCGACGGGCCGCCGCTGAAGTTGACCATGCAGACCTCGGCGCCGGCGCGCTCCTTGCTGACCAGACGCGCCGGCCGGCCGTCGATGCGGAGGGGCGAGTGGCGACTCGGCGACGGACACGACCGGGCCGCGGCCGGCGGCGAGCGCCGCCAGCTCGGTCGAGTCGAGGTCGAACACCGGCGCGGCGTCGGGACGGCCGCCGCTGGCCGGATGGTCGCCGGTGACGCAGTGGACGCCGCCCACTCCGAGATCGGCCAGCGCGGCCAGCTCCGCCTCCAGCGCCACCCGGTTGCGGTCCCGGGCATTGAGCCCGACCCACGGCGGTGACGCCCGCGGACTGCACGCAGCGCCGCCCGGTAGGCCGGCGGGAACTGGACCCTCGCCGACGGCGAGTCCCCGAGCAGGACCGCGTCGGCGTCGCTCAGCGCAGCCGCGCAGGCACGTAGCGACGCGGTGTCCAGAGCTCGCGCCGGGAAGTCCGCGACGACCACCGGACCATGCTCCAGCGCGGCACGCAGCCGACGGGCGCGCGGGTTGGGCTCGCCGGCGCCGGCCGGCTCGCGCGGCGGGCGGCCCGCTCCATTCCGGCGAGTGCGACGTCCACGAACGGACACCGCCGGCCGCCGATCTCGCAGGCGCCGTCGGGCCGGACCCCGCCGCAGGGGCCGTAGGTCATGTGCTTGGGGCAGTCGTCCGGCGTCGCGATCTGGGGCCCGGTGACGGCCCCCGTCACCCCGGCAACCGCTCGATCGACCAGGTCGCGTCGGACCGGCGGCACGCCAGCGCGCTGTGACGGACCGTCGGGCACGCCCCGCCAGAAGGTGATGCGCTCCGGCACGAGCACGTAGCCGGCCCAGGTCGGGGGCGGCTCAAGCGTCGGATGTTCGGTGGCGAACGCCGTCCCAGCGGCGGGCGCGCTCGGCCTCCGAGCGCTGCGCGAGCTCGGCGTCGTTGACCCACGCGAGCAGCTGCAGATAGCGCGTGCGGCGGCTGAAGGCGAGCGCCGCCTCGGACGCGGGCTCAGGTGAGACGTGCCCGCTGATCGAGAGCTGGCGCGCGATCTCCGGCCACACGATCGTCGCGCCGGCGCGCGGATGGGCGGCGAGCTCGCCGGCCTTGGCGCTGCGCTGGTCGGTGTGGAAGTGCAGGCGGCCGCGGTCGTAGGCCGACAGCAGCACGTGGCGGACCCGCGGGAAGCCGTCGCCATCGAGCGTCGCCAGCGCCATCAGCGGCGTGGTCGTCATGTCGATCGCGTCGGCGCCGGCGTCGCTGCGTTCACGCGCTCGAGCCAGCGATCGAGCAGATCGAGCGGATCCTCCATCGCGTGCGTCTGACCCGACGTCACTGCCGAACATCGCGGCCGGGTTCATCGCCCGGCCGGCCGGTGGGAGAAACGCGCGATCTCCTGCAGCGAGGCGTCGCCTGGGCGACCGACGCCTCGCCACAGCATCGCCCCGTACGTCCGCCGTGGCCTGCGTCGGATCCCCGACCACCCCGGGCGTGCCGAAGTCGTCCGACAGCCAGCCGAAGCTCACCGGCCGGGCGTTGAAGCCGATCAGCTCGAAGTCCGCCAGGTGCTCGGGGACCCACCGCTGCGCCAGGCTGAGGTCGACGAGGTCCGGCCGCAGGTGCATCACGATCGACGTCTCCGCCGCCCCGCCGTGGATGCCCAGGCCGTGCTCGTCGAGCCCCTCCCCGTGAGGCGGCGACAGCCGCGCGCCGGCGCTCAGGGTCGGCATCGCGAACGTCTTCAGGCCGTACTGCTTGCGGATCTCGCGCAGCACGACCTGCAGCAGAGCGGTGTTGCCGCCGTGGCCGTTGGCGAAGACGATCGTGCCGGCGCCCATCGCGGCCACGCCGCGGCCGATCTCCAGGCAGGTGCGGTACATCGTGTCCCAGTCCAGCCAGACCGTGCCGGGGGCCCAGCTGTGCTCGTCGGACTTCGTGTAGGCGAGCGTCGGCAGCCGCCAGACGTCCAGACCCGCCTGCGCCGCCTCGCTGACGGCGGCGGCCCCGATCGCCTCGGCGATCAGGTGATCGGTCACGAGCGGCAGGTGCGGCCCGTGATGCTCGATCGCTCCGGTGGGCACGACGACGATCGACCGCTCGCTCAGCCGCTCGGCCGCGGCCGGACCGGAGAGCTCGGCCAGCAGCCGGGTCACGACGCGCGGCTGTCGGCGACGACCTGATCCATGATCGTGCCCGATCGGCTGCGCTGAGGCGGTGCTGTCCCCGGTTGCCACGCCCGCCGGCGCGCCGATCTTGCCCGGGTTGAGGATCCCGTCGGGGTCGGTGCGCGCCTTCAGCGCGATCAGCTCGTCGACGCCGTGATCGACGTACCACTGGTGCGGGCTGTGCACGCGCACCCCCAGCTCCTGCAGCGCCGGGTAGCCCTCGTAGACCGCCGCGGCGGAGCGGTACGGCGCCGTCAGCATCCCGATCGGGAACTGGTGCGCCGCCTCGATGTGCAGCAGCGCGCCGGGATAGACGGCGAGCACCTCCGTCAGCCGGTCGATCAGCGCGTCGCCCCCGACCTCGACGTGGAACCAGACCTCGTCCGGGCTGTTGCGCTTGAGCCAGTAGATCGGATGGTTGTAGGACAGCGACGACAGCTTGAGCGTGTGTCGGGCCCCGTCACGGACGTCGGTGACGGCGCCGCCGAGCCGCTCGATCGTCGCCCGGGCGTCGGGGACCGTCGACAGGTCGAGGATCGCGCGCAGCGACGCCCGGTCGGATGCGATCGCGGCGTCGTTGGGCAGCTTGGCGGCGATCGCCGCCGGATCGGCGGAGACCAGCCGCGGCGCCGGTTGCAGTTGCGACAACTCCTGGAGTGCCGCCTGCGCGGCGGCGAAGTCGTCGAAGGTCGCGTAGAGCGAGCGCCACTCCTGCATCGGCTCCAGGCGTACGGTGGCGCGGGCGATCACGCCCGCGGTTCCGTACGTGTGCACGAACGTCTGGGCCTCGTCGCCCTCGACGTGGATCAACGTCGGCTCAGATCGCCGGGCAGCGCGACGTCCAGGGAGGTCACGAACCCCATCCAGTTCGATCCGTGGACGATCGATCCGGTGCCTCCGGAGCCTCCGGCAAGGAACCCGCCGATCGTGCTCTGAGCGGTCGACGGGTACATCCACAGCTGCTGGCCGGCCGCGTTGGCCGCCTGTTCCATCGCGACCATCGTGGCGCCCGCCTCGGCGCAGATCAGCCCGTCTGACGACCTCGACGATCGCGTTGGCCTTACGCGTGTCGAGCACCACGCCGCCGTGCATCGGGATGCCCTGGCCGTAGTTGCCCGTTCCCTTGCCCCGCGGCGTCAGCGGCACGCCGTGCGCGCAGGCGGCCGCGAGCACGGCGGCGATCTGCTCGGCGCAGCGCGGGTAGGCGACGAGGTCGGCGAGGCCGAGCGGTAGCTGCTCGGACAGGATCGGCGACAGCGTCGCCGCGTCGGTCGATGCCCGCTCGCGGGCCGGCAGCTCGCGGCTGACGCCGGCGTCGCCGAGCAGCTCGGTCAGGTCTGCGTGCAGCGCGTCGATCGCGTCTGGAGAAGTCATGTGGGTAGGTTCGAGGCGGGGTTGTCAGAGGGTGGCGTGGCGGCCCGGCGCACTGCGCTCGCCGGGCCGCCGCCGTCGCTGTCCTGTCAGTACCCGAGGCTGATCTTGTGGCTCAGGAACTTGTTCGTGTAGATGTCAGCTCGGCTTCAGGCCGGGCTTGACCCCCGCCCCCTTCGTCTTGGTCGAAGATCGGCGTCGCCAGCTTGATCAGCTTCGCGATCCGCGGCGGCGCTCATCGCACCCACGTAGCCGTTGCCGGCGTCCGAGGCGAGGTGGAGTTTCTTGTACGTCGCCGCGGCATAGTCGCCGACCTTCAGCGTCATAGGTCCAGCCGTTGTTGTAGTCCTTGACCAGGGTGTCGATCAGGTTGTTGGTCGGCGTCGGGTTCTTCAGGTAGTCGACGTCGGCCTGCTGCATGACCGGCACGAGCTTCTTCAGGCACGGCGTCAGCTTCGCCAGGTCGCCGGTCCGGACCGACATCGGCTCCGGGTACGGCTGCCAGCCCGTCGCCGAGATCAGCTGGTACTTGACCGGCTTGTCCCAGGCCTGCACCTCGTGGGCGTAGATGTAGGGCTCGGCGGTGGCGAAGCCCTGCTGTCCGTCCTTGCCCTGGGCCTCGACGAACTGGTCCGGCGTGCCGTTGTAGCTGCCGTCGGTCTCGGACGTCGGGCAGGTAGCCGGCGCCGGTCAGGTAGTCCATGTAGGCGGCGCCGGCGAAGTAGTAGACGACACCCTTGTTCTTCGGGAGCGCCTGGCCGAGCTGCTTGATCGTGGTGACGCCGGGATAGGTCTTCGGGTCCCACATGACGATCTGCGGGGAGACGTTGTTCTCGGCGAAGACGGCCGTCGTCGGCAGCTTGCCCGAGAACTCGATCGACTCATCGGTGTTGACGTAGCCGAGCGTGATCGACTTGTCCTCGTACATCTCGGCGCTGACCGTCGAGTAGCCGATCGCCGGGCCGCCGGCCCGGATCTCCAGCTTCACGCCGGTCGGCTGACCGTTGGCGTACAGGTCGGAGGTCACGCTCTTCTGGCTGGTGTTGACCGACGGGTTCGGCCCGAGCATCTGGTAGAGGTGACCGTGGTCGGCCTCCGGGTTCCAGTCGGTCTGGACGACGACCGTCGCGGGACAGACCCCGGCGAGGTCGACCTTGGGACCGCTGGCGGTCGATGAGGCGCTGGCTGACGACGAGCCTCCGGCGGATGAGCCCGACGCGGCCGCGCTCGTCGATGTCGACGAACTGCTCCCGCAGGCGCCGACGGCAATCGCGACCGCGGACGCCGCGCCGGCCAGTGCTGTCAATCGGATTCGGCTATGCATTCTTTCCTTTGTGGTTGCGAGTACGCCATAGCTGGCGAATGAGGTCGGTGGCTAACCGAAGTCATGCCACCGGCCGACTGCGAGCCGCCCCAGCAGCCCGAAGATGAGAAAGATGACCACGCCCAGAATCGAGGCGGTGAGGATCGCCGCCCACATCTGAGGGCCCAACAGCCGCTGGTTGTCGACCTCGATCAGCACGCCCGAGGCCGGGGGTGCCGCGCTGGAAGAACTGATCGCCGACGATCGCGCCGATCACCGCCAGTCCCGCCGACGTGCGCAGGCCGACGAAGATCGACGGCATCGCCGCCGGCAGCTGCAGCTTGCGGAGCACGGTCAGCCGGCCGGCGCCGCTCAGCTGAAACAGCTCGCGCTGCCCCTTGTCGACCGACTGGAGCCCGAACAGCGTGTTCGACACCATCGGGAACAGCGCGATCATCATGGTGACGATCACCCGCGCCTTGAAGCCGTAGCCGTCCAGCGCGCCGATCAGCGGAACCAGCGCGAGGATCGGAATGCACTGCAGCACGACCGCGTACGGGAACAGGGCCTGCTCGGCCCACTTCGCCTGGGCCATCACGATCGCCCAGAGGACGCCGATCACGATCGCGATCGCCAGCCCGACGAAGACCACCTCGACCGAGTGCCCGAGCGCCGTGCAGGATCGCCGACCGCGATTGCGGAGTCCTCGAAACCGAGCGTCCACACCTGGTGCGGGTACGGGACCAGGAAGCCGAGGCCCCGGTGGGCGTAGTGCGAGGCCTCCAGGTACCAGAGGCCGATCAGCACCGCCAGCACGGCGAGCGACCTTCCAGCCCGGCACGCCGCAGGCGCGTGGACCGGATGCGTGCGCGCGCGGGTCGCGGCGGCTGAGCCTGGAGTGAGCTCTCGAGCGCCATCAGCTGTGTGCCTCCCTCAGCGCGTGGGAGACCTTGCCGGTGAGCTCGGCGAACTCCGGCGTGAACCGGATGTCCGGATCCCGCGGCATCGGGAACGGGACGTCGAAGGTCGCGACGATCGTGCCCGGGCCGCCCCGACATCACCACGACCTTCGTCGACAGGTAGACGGCCTCTGACACCGAGTGGGTGATGAACAGGCCGGCGAACGATCGCTCGGTGAACAGCTTCAGCAGCTCGTCGTTGAGCCGCTCGCGCGTGATCTCGTCCAGCGCACCGAACGGCTCGTCGAACAGGAACAGCTCCGGGTCCATCATCAGCGATCGGGCCACGGAGGTCCGCATCTTCATGCCGCCCGAGAGCTGCTTGGGCAGGTTGTCCTCGAAGCCCGGAGAGCCCGACGAGATCGATCACCTTGGCCGCCTTCTCGGCGCGTGCGGCGCGGGACATCCCCTTCAGCTCGGCGATCAGCTCGATGTTGCTCGACCACCGTCCGCCACGGCAGCAGGGTGGCGTCCTGGAACACGTAGCCGACGTGCTCGGTGCGCACGACCGCGGTGCCACTGGAGGCGCGCTCCAGTCCGGACGCGATCCGCAGCAGCGTCGACTTGCCGCAGCCCGAGGGGCCGACGACCGAGACGAACTCGCCGCGGCTGACGGTCAGATCGACATCCTGCAGCGCCACCGTCCCGTTGGGGAAGGTCATCTCCGTCTGTGCGAAGTCGAGCAGCGCCGTGGCGGCGCCGGCGTCGGTGCTCGCGGTTCGGTCGTGGTCGTCATAGGACTCCTGTGGTGGCGGACAGGGTGGGTGCGGCGACGGTGCGGTGCAGCTCTGACCGCGCGACCATCCGGCCCTCGTGGATGACCAGCCGGTCGGCGGGGGCGTTGGCGATCGCCTCGGTGAGGCTCCGGGCGCGCACCGCCAGCAGCTCGGCGCGGCGGCCGACGCGCGGGCCGGCGGCGGGGAGCCCCATCACGTCCCGGGCGCCGTCTGAGACCAGGTGCCAGGCCTCGGCGGGCGTCGAGGTGGCCGGCGACGACCAGCAGCGAGGCGGTCTCGAACGCGCAGCTGCGGCCGACCGGGTTGAACGGGTCCTGCACGTTGTCGGCACCGGCCCCGACTCGCACGCCCTCGTCGATCAGCGCGCGCAGCGCGGTCAGCCCGCGCGGGGTGAGCACCGGGTGCTGCCAGCCCTGGAGGTAGAGGTTGGTGATCGGCAGCGAGATCACGCCGACATCCGACGCGATGACCTCGCCGATGATCTGCCGCCAGTTCCGCCGCGGGCAGCGTCCCGAGCCGCACGCAGTGGCTGGCCGAGTACTGACGGTCACGGCGAAGGTCACGAACGAACCGCGCGTAGTGGCCGAGCGTCAGCGGCCCCTCGAGGTTCTCATCGGTGTGCAGGTCCGCCCCGAGGCCGTGCTCGGCGGCGATCGCCACCAGCCGCTGCACCTCGGCGTCGGGATCCTCGGCCAGGTGCGGAGCGCCGCCGACCATGTCCACGCCCGCGGTCCAGCGCCAGCTCGATGTCGGCGCGCGAGGCCAGCGGGCTGGCAAGGGCCACGATCTCGAGGTCGATCAGCCCCTCGAGCTCGTCTCGGAGATCGGTCAGCGCCTCGGCGCCGCGCGCCGGGAAGCCGGGGTGCACGTCGACGTGGGTGCGGATCGCGGTGATGCCGTTGGCGAGCATCGCCAGCGCCTGCGTGCGCGCTCGCGCGACGATCGACTCGTGCGTCATCGTCGCCGCGTAGCGCGCGCCAGGCCGTCACCGCCGAGTTGAGGTCCCCGAGGGGCGGCCGGATCAGGTCGAAGCTGAGGGCCTTGTCGAGATGGGCGTGCGGCTCGGCCGGCGCGGTGAGCAGCAACCAGTCACCGAGTTCGACCGTCGTGGCCGGATCGTTGACCTCGAGCTCACCCGCGTCCGCGATGTCCGCGACGAGACCGTCGCGCAGTCGGACGTCGACCGTCGTCCCGTCGGCGAGCGTGGCGCAACGCAACAGGTCGACGGGCATCGGCAGTTCGGCGGCCACTCAGGCGATCGTCGCGGTGTTCGAGCGACAGCGGTATGTCCACCGGGTGAGAGAGGCCGGACCAATTCCCTCCATACGGAGCTTCTGGTGACGGGACGTGCTCAGCTTTGGCTGAGCGCCGGTGCGCAGAACTCGTCGGCCAGGAACTCGACCAGCCGCGGAAGCGACCCCTGCTGCTCGCCGACGCGGAGCTGCTCATCACTGCCGGATTCCTGGGCGAGGGCTGAGATCTCCTCCAGGGCGTCGCGACAGCCGAGCCGGTCGGCGTGTGGCGCCAGCGCAGGCATCAGATCCTCGAGCATCTCGGTGACGGGGATGCGCCGTTCCCCGGCGGCGTCGATCAGCCGCGCGTGCACTCCATCGCGGGCCGCGATGAAGCGGTTCTCGGCGAGGACCTCGGGGCTGCCGAGCCGGTCCAGGGTGAGATACCCCTCCTCGAGTTCCAGTGACGCGATCGATTGCAGCAGCGCGATCAGCGGCGCGGTGGCGCTCGCGCGCGTCTGGACGTCCATCACGCGCACCTCGATCGTGCCGAACTTCGGCTGCGGCCGCAGGTCCCACCAGAGATAGGTCGGCTCGGGGAACGCCTCGCAGCGCAGCAGCAGGTCGACCGTCTCGACGTAGTCGGCATAGTCGGTGAACTGGCGTGGAACGCCGACGCGGGGGAACGCCTGGAATATCGGGATCCGCGCGGACGCCAGGCCGGTGTTGCGGCCCTGCCAGAACGGCGAATTGGTGGCCAGGGCAAGCAGCAGCGCCAGATGGCCGCGCAGGCGGTTGTACAGCTCGATGGCCCGCTCAGGATCGCCGACGCCGATATGCACATGCAGGGCGAAGGTGGGTTCACGCCGGGCGAGCTCCCGCATCGAGCCGTATACCGCTTGATGGCGATCGCCGCCGGCGATCTGCATCTCGCTCCAGACCGCGAAGGGGTGGGTGCCGGCGCTCGCCGCGCGCAGACCGGCCTCGGCCAGTTCCCGTGACAGCGTCGCCCGCAGGCGATGGACCTGGTCGACGGCATCGCTCACCGCGGCGTGCGGATCGGTGGACAGCTCCACCGCCGAGCCGTGCGTCTCCCCCGCGACGCGCTCGCCCAGAAGCTCAGAGAGCCGGGGCAACACCTCGTCGATGCGCTGAGCCAACGACCAGTCGTTCGCCGGATCGAGCAGCATCACCTCCTCCTCGACGCCCAGTGTGTACGCCTCGGAAGCACTCCAATCGGACCAGTCAGCTGCCATCTGTCTGATTAAGCCCGATCACACGTCGGGATGCTTGGGCCAGATGTCCAACCGCACCGCGACCAGTGCGTCCCGCGGGCCCATTCGGGGAGCGGCTCGCGTCTCATCTCCGCAGGGAGGAGAATCGGACGCATCGACCTGAGCCCTGAGATCCGATGAACGGTGACGAGAGCCGGCAGGAGCGCATCCAGCGGACCCTCGGCCAGGGCCGGCGGCTGTGGGACCGCGGCGTCCACGAGCTCGGCGGGGTCGTGTCACGCGGCGTGCGCACGGTGACCGGCGCCGCCGGCACGGAAACGTCGCCGATATCGCAGACTGAACCTGACGGCACGGAGCGGGCCACCGTCGATGCGGTCGCCGCCGATCCAGCGGCCTATTTCAACGAGCAGCGCCAACGCGAGGCGCAGGAGCTCGGTCACGCGAACATCCTCATCACCGGTCAGACCGGAGTCGGCAAGAGCACGCTCGTCAACGCCGTCTTCCGCGCCGAGCTCGCTGAGGAGGGTGTCGGGAGGCCGGTCACCGAGCGGGTCCAGCGCCATGACGCGCCGGGAGTGCCGGTCACGATCTTCGACACGCCCGGGATCGAGCTGGGTGACGCCAAGGACGCCGTCATCGCCGACTTCAAGCGTTCCATCGCCGCGTCGCGCAAGGGCGCCAGCGAGCGCTTCATCCACCTGGCCTGGTACTGCGTCGATGCCGGGCAGACCCGGATCCAGGGCTATGACGTCGACGTCATCACAGCGCTCGCCGACGAGGTGCCGGTCATCCTCGTGCTCACCCAGTGCATCGACGAGGACCGCGTCGTCGCGCTCGAGGCGGCGATCGCCGCCGAGAACCTGCCGATACAGGGGCTCCCGGTGCGGACGCTGGCGAAGGCGCGCCGTATCGCCGGGCAGACGATCGAGCCGACGGGTCTGGAGGAGCTCGTCCGGCGCACCGAGCAGATCCTCCCGGAGGCGGTGAAAGGGGCGTTCGTGAACGCCCAGGGTGTAGTCATCGGTCTGAAGGTGAAGTACGCGCGTGCTGTGGTGGCCGCTTCGGCGGCGGCCGCCGGCGCGGTCGGTGCGGCGCCGATCCCCGTGTCTGACGCCGTCGTCCTGATGCCCGTGCAGGTCGGGATGCTCGGAGGGATCACCGCGGTCTTCGGAATCGAGATGAGCGTCCAGACCACGACCCGGTTGGTCGTCGGTCTCGTCGGAGAGGGAGGCGTCACGCAGGTCGGCCGCCAGATGGCGGCCGGGCTGCTGAAGGTGATTCCGGGCGTCAGCGTCGTCAACGCCGGCGTAGCCTCGGCGCTCACCGCTGCGCTCGGTGAGGCCCACATCCAGCTGTGCAGCGAGATCCTGCGCCGGCAGGGCAGCGGCCGAACGATGCCCGACGCCGAGATGCTGGCGTTCCTGCTCAACGCCTACGAGAAGACGTTCCGGCGCGCGCGAGGGCGACCGCGAAGCAGCTGACCCCGCGGTCAGCCGCGCCGCTGACAGAACCTGGAAGGCCACCGCTCACAGGCGCTCGCCGGCGCGCACCGCGCCGGCGAGGACGTTCTCGGGCGGGGCCAGCGGGCACTGCCAGGCGGGGTCGTAGCGGCACGATGGGTGGTAGCTGAAGTTGAAGTCCAGGATCATGCGGCCGTCGTCGAGGCCCAGGTCCGCGCCCTTGGCGGTGTCGAGCAGATATCGGCCCGCGCCGTAGCTCTCGCTACCGGCGGTCTGATCGCGAAACGGCACGAACAGACCGCCGCCGTACTGCGCCAGCCACCACACCGCGAGGCGCGTGCCGAGCGCGGCCGGCAGCTCGACCCATCCGACCTGGCGCAGCTCGGTGACATCCTCGCCGCCGGTCGGCAGTGAGCGCCGCGCCGGCGCAGCCGCCTTCTGCACCGGCACCGAGAAGCGCAACCGCGAGTCGTATGGCCAGTAGGGAATCCCCGTCTGCCGCAGAGGATCGTCGGCCGCGAGCGGACTCTGCGAGTGCTCGCGAAACAGCCGGTCGCGTCGCTCGCGCCAGCGCATGTGCGCCCGTTGCGGATCGGGGTCAAGGCGCACCTCGCGATACAAGTCAAACACCTCGCGGCGCCACTCGGCCAGCGCCAGCTCGGCGAGCAGCTCTCGAGCCGGCTCCAGGCCGTCGGCACACATGCGACCGATGGTGGCACACGTACCCGGGGTGACCGGCAGGCCCGCGTCGTCGTCAGCGTTCGGTGCCGGCGGCCAGCTGTCCGAGGATCGTGCGCAGGGTCGTGCCCTCGCGCTTGGTGAACGGTTCGAGCAGGTCGGCTTCCATCTCACGGATGCGCCGACGCGCGCTGGCGTGGACGGTGGCACCGTGCTCGGTGAGCGTGATCGTGTGGGCCCGCCGGTCTGCGGGATCGGGGGTTCGGAGGATCAGCCCGCGCTCGCCGAGTCCGTCGATCAACGCGATCAGCCGGGTCTTGTCGTAGCCGATCCGCTGGGCGAGCACCAGCTGCGACGGCGCCGGTCGCCTCGCGAGCTCGGACAGGACGATGTACTCCCACATCGAGAGGCCCTCGGCCGCAAGCAGGGGGCGCTCGGCCTCGATCAGCCGCCGCGTGATCTGAGCGAACAGCGCCCCGAGGTCTTGGTCGTCGCCCACGGGAAGAGTATGACTTGACAGATCGTATGAATATGTAGATGATCTAGATATGTCTACTAATACGATGTTCAATCACGCCGAAACTCGCTCGATCGCGATCGACGCGCCGCCCGACCGGGTCCACCGGTTCATGGCAGATGGAGCCAACATCCCCCAGTGGGCGCCCGCGTTCGCGACCGCGATCCGGCCGCACGGCGACCACTGGGTCGCGACGACCCCGGGCGGGGACGCCGAAATCGTTGTCGCCAGCCACCCGGATGCCGGAACCGTGGACATCCTCAGCGCCGACGATCTCACGCGCGGCGCGTTCGCGCGGGTCATCCCCAACGGGGCGGTCAGCGAGGTGCTGTTCACGCTGTTGTTCGCGTCCGACACGCCCGCGGAGGCGATCGCCGCGCAGATGGCCGTCGTCGAGGACGAGCTCGCCCGGGTCGATCAGCTGGTCCGATAGTCCGCCGCCCGCGCGTCGCGCCGCGGTGGGTTCTCAGGCGGCGGCGCCGGCGGCCTGCTCGACGATGCGGCCAACGTAGTCCCCGGTGATCTGGCCGGTCACCGCGTTGACGCGGTTGAACGCGTTGATCGTCGCGATCGCCACCACCAGCGCCGCGAGCTGAGACTCGGTGTAGTGGCGGGCTGCTTCATCCCAGACCTCGTCCGGCACCGGGTCGGGCCGATCGGCCAGCCTCGTCGCGGCCTCGGTGAGCGCGAGCGCCGCGCGCTCGGCGTCGCTGAAGTACGGCGCCTCCCGCCACGCGGCGACAAGGTGGATCCGTTGACTGATCTCACCGATCTGCTCGAGCTCACGAGTATGGATGTCGACGCACACGCTGCAGCCGTTGATCTGGCTTGCCCGGAGCGTGAGCATCGCCAGCGTGGCCTCCGGGATCCCGGACCGGTGGGCCGAGACGCCGAGTTGCTGGAGCGCGTCGAGGGCGCCGGGGACGGTGAGCGCTGGGTTCTGGATTCTTGCCTGGGTCATGGTGTCCTCTCTGGGTTGTGGGTGTGAAGCTGGGCATCGGCCGGCGCGTCTGGGCGTGACTCGGGCCCGCGCACGAGCGATGCGAAATCTCCGACCAACCCCAGGTGCGCGAGCTTGTCCGGGTTCACGACCGAGCTGATGGCGCGGATCTCACCGCCGGCGATCTCCAGCGACCAGACGCCCATCAGCCGCTCCTGGTCGTCCAGGACCATCACTCCCGCCCCGCCGTTGACCTCGGCTGGTCGCAGCGTGAAGTCGGGCAGCCGTGAGGCAACCTGCATCCAGCGCAGCAGCATCCGCGCGACCCGGCTGCGACCGTGCAGCGATCGCGCCAGCGCCGGCACCTTGCCGCCGCCGTCGCCGGTCAGGACCACGTCGTCGGACAGCAGCGCCTCGAGCCCCGTCAGGTCACCGTGTCGAGCGGCAGCCAGAAACCTCCGCGTGAGCTCCTCGCGTTGCTCGCGCGATGTCTGAAACCGGGGACGGCGGTCTTCGACGTGACGGCGCGCCCGGGCGGCGAGCTGACGCACGTTGTCCTCGTTCTTACCGATGATCTCCGCGATCTCCGGATAGCCGTAGTCGAACACGTCGTGCAGCAACAGCGCGGCCCGTTGCTCGGGCGACAGGCTCTCCAGCAGCACCAGCATCGCCAGCGACAGTGAGTCGGCCATCTCGGCGTGCTGGGCGGGATCGTCGACCCCGTCGGTCAGGATTGGTTCGGGAAGCCACTCGCCGAAATACTGCTCGCGTCGCGCGCGCGCCGAGCGCAGCTCGTTGATCGCCAGGCGTGTGGTGACGGTGGCGACGTACGCCCGCGGGGACGCGATCCGCTCACCTGCCTTGATCGCCTGATGGACGCGCAGCAACGTCTCCTGGACGACGTCCTCGGCTTCGGAGACGCTGCCGAGCATCCGGTAGGCGATCGCAAACGACACCGGCCGCAACTGTTCAAGCTCGTGTTCTTCAGTCGTCACGCCGGGAACGCTCCAGTCCATCGTTCGCTTGCGGTCTGGCCTACAACCCATAGACAAGACGATGGTTCCCGCTGTGACACCGGTTTGGACGGCGGCGACCGGCCCGGAGCGGTCTCTGTGGGGTCATACCCGCTTCGGGCCGGATCCGCCGTGGGACGATCGGGTTACGAGTTGATCAGACCGACACGCGTCCAGACCGCTCCGGCGGCGGTCAGCGTCAGCGTCGCGTCTCGCACGAACATCCCCACGTCGCGGCCAATCCCATCGTGCTCGCCGAACCACTCGTGCTGGATCCGATCGTGGTGCCGCGCCTGATGATGCTCGCGCTGGTGCTCGCGCTCGCGGTGCCGGTCGCCTTGGTGGTGGTCGCCGCCGTGAGCCAGCGACGCCGCAGGGATCGCCGTGAGCATGGCGCCGACGGCAAGCAGCGTGAACAGGATCTTTCGCATCTGTTCCTCCTTTCGTCGCCCCGTCTGGAGCGACGCTGATTGGGTTGACACGGAGGAAGAGCCGGCCGAGCCGAAAAGGTCACGCTCGGGTTCGCGGTCGGTCGTTCGCGGGCGTGGCCGGGCCGGCGGTCCCGATCAGCCGGACGAACCCGAGGATCCCGACGAACCGGACGAACTCGACCCCGTCGAATCCGACGAGCCGCGGACGGATTTCCCGGAGGACGCAGACGATCCCGAGTCGCCCTCGACGCGACCGTGCTCGGCCGAGCCGGGTCCGTGCCTGCCCCCGGTCCGAGCGGCGCCACGTCCGGACCTCCGCTCGGGGCTACCCGGCTGCTCGTGCCGTCTCTCGTGATCGCGGCCGCGCTCGTTGGCGTGGCCACGGCCGCGGTCATCGTCGTCCGCCTCGCTCCGCACCCCGGTCGCCCGCGCCTGCACGCTGCGCCGGCCGCCAGACTGTTCAGCGCCGAGCCGACCGGGCTGAGCCGGGTGGGGCGCAGGCCGCGGCACCCTCGCCTCCGTCGTGCGTGGTTGCGCCGCGGGACGGTCACGGCCGGAGCTTCGGGAGATCTCGTGCACAGACACGCCGGTGACCAGCGCGACCGCGGCCAGCACGGCTCCCAGCTTGACGATCAGAACGCCCGCCCCGGCGGCCCCGGCGCCGGCCACCGCGTCGGTGGCAGGGCCGGCAGCGTCCGATGCTCCGTGACCGAACGCTCGCATCAGTGGGTATGGCAGCACCGCGGTGACCGCCCGGCGCAGCGTCGATCGCGCGCGGTGAACGAGCTGGCGGACCGCGCCCTCGGACAGCCCCATCGTCGAGGCCACGCGCGCCCGCGGGACTCCGTGCAGCGCGGTGCTGACAAATGCCTCACGTTGTCGCGACGGCAGCGCACTCAGCTCCGACAGGGCGGCCCGCACCGTCGCCCGGTGTTGGACCAGCTCCTCCAGCGACTCGTCGCCGTACACCTCATCCGGCAGCAACACCTCATGCGGACGCTGTCCGCGGCTCGCGGCATTGCGCACGATCGTGTGCAACCAGCCGCGCAGGTGCGCCACCTCGGACCCCGCCCGCAGGGCCGACCACGCGTTCAGGAACGCCTGTTGCACGACATCGTCGGCGCGGCCGTCGGAGACCAGGCGCCGGGCATGCGCCAGCAGCTCGGCCTGGTAGCGCTGCACGATCGCCGCGAACGCGGCCTGATCGCCGACGCGAGCCAGCGCCGTCAGCCGCTCGTCGGACGGCTGGTCCACCTCGGCCCCGGACTGTGGACGCGCCATACCGAGCACGACGCCGCGGGCGGCAAGTCCTTCCCGGCGGGAGCCGCCGGCGATCTCGTCGCACCGACGGGGTCGGGCCCCGGCAGCGCCCCCAGCCCGCTGTTAGCCTCCCGGCGCGACAGACGTCCAAGGTTTCGTCGAGAAGGGATGAGCTCTGATGGAGGAACGGCAACTCGGTCGCGTCGGTCCGACAGTCTCGGCCATTGGTCTGGGGTGCATGCCCATGTCGGGGGTCTACGGCAACACCACCGACGCGGAGGGAGTCGCCGCGATCCACCGGGCGCTGGATCTCGGCATCACGTTGCTCGACACCGCCGACGTCTACGGCGACGGGCACAACGAGCGACTGGTGGGCCGAGCGATCCGAGATCGGCGCGACGAGGTGGTGTTGGCCACCAAGTTCGGCAATGTCCGCGCTGCCGGGGATCGACCCGCGTCGATCAACGGTCGTCCTGAATACGTTCGTGCGGCCTGCGAGGCCAGCCTCGGACGGCTCGGGGTGGACACGATCGATCTCTACCAGCAGCATCGCGTCGATCCCGACACCCCGATCGAGGAGACCGTCGGAGCGATGGCCGAGCTCGTCCAGGAGGGCAAGGTTCGCTACCTCGGGCTGTCAGAAGCGCTGGCCCCCGACCTGCGCCGCGCCGCCGCGGTCCATCCGATCTCCAGCGTGCAGAGCGAGTACTCGCTGCTCGAGCGCGGCGTGGAGGTCGACGTGCTCGGGGCCTGTGAGGAGTTGGGGATCGGCTTCCTGCCGTTTTCACCGCTGCTGCGCGGACTACTGGCCGGCAGTCTCGCCGCCGACAGCCAGCTCGACGAGGGCGATTTTCGCAACGGCGACCGCTTTCCGCGGGTGGGTCCCGAGCACCGGTCTGCCAATGCGCGGCTCGCTCAGGTCGTGCGTGAGATCGCCGACGAGCATGGCCGCTCGCCCGCTCAGGTGGCGCTGGCGTGGCTGCTGAGCCGCCACCCGTGGGTCGTGCCGATCCCTGGCACCAAACGGGCAGCGTACGTGGACGACAACGCTCAGGCGCCTGCGCTGACCCTGACCGGCGAGGACCAGGAGCGACTTGACGCTCTGTCCGCGGACGTGCAGGGCGATCGCTACGGCGGCGCCGGGCGCACGCCCGATTGGGTTTCGCCGCCGCTGGCGGTCTGACCGGCTAGGCCTGACCGGCGAGCAGCGAATAAGTCTGCAGCAGCACGCCGTTATCAAGTGTCCGGGAGGAGACGAGGTTCAGCGGACGCTTGTCGGTGGTCTCGGGATAGAGACGGGCGCCGCTGCCGAGCAGGAGCGGGAACACCTGCAGGTTGATCTCGTCGACGAGCTCGGCGGCGAGCAGCGACTGCGCGAGCATGCGGCTTCCGGCGACGAGGATCGAGCCGCCGTCGGAGGTCTTGAGCTCACCGACGGCACGTTCCATGTCGGTGGCGATGACCGTCGTGTTCTGCCAATCGCTCGAACCCAGCGTGCTGGAGACGACGTACTTGGTCATGGTGTTGATCTTGTCGGCCATCGGGTCGTCCCGGAGCGGCCACGCGCCGTAGAAGCTCTCGTAGGTCGCCCGGCCGAGCAACAGAATCTCGGCCGCCGCCTGTTCGTCATATTTGTAGACGCCGAGCTCGTCGGTGAAGAACGGAGCCACCCAGCCGGAATGCGGATAGCCGGCTTCCCCGCCTGGCGCTTCCATCACCCCATCCAGCGAGATGAACTCCGTCACGATCAGCTTTCGCATGACTTCTCCTTTGTCACAGTGTGCGCCAACGCCAGCTGTGACCACCGTGGCGGCCAAGACTCATCGCCCGGCCTCGGAGAGCGCGACCGCCAGCCACACGCCGGTGCGGCCCTCGCGACTGCTGGGAATATGCGTCCGGGGGACCCGGATCCATCCGGGTCCCCCGGACTGGCAGGGAAGTGGGGGCGCAGTTCCCTGACTGATACCGCGGCCGGGGGGCCGGACGCGCGGCACCACTAAGCATACGCCTGACCAGCGCGTCTGCCAACGGTGGCCGAAGAGCGCGCCGCGTTCGGTGATGGCGATCGGCGTTCCCCCCGGCGGCGGACTCTGTCGTGCGTGCGTGGGGGAGCTTCGTGGACCGACGTGCGCAACGAGCCGGCGTCAGGCGGACGCCGAGGCCGCCGAGCCGTCCGAGCTGGTGGACAGCCCCGCTCCCCCGGATGGATCCGCGGGACTCGTCGAAGCTGACGCGGGATCTGTCGTGGAGGCCGGCGCCGACCCGCTGCTTGACGCGTCGGCGGCGCCGGACGTCGTGCTCGCGCCGGCGGCATCGGCGGGCGCGCTCGACCCGGCAGCGCCGGCCGTCGCGGCGCTCGAGCCGGCAGCGCTATCAGTCGTGGCGGGCGCGCTCGCACCGGCGCCACCATCCGTCGTGGTGGACGTGCTCGAACCGGCACCGCTGTCCGTCGCGGCGGGCGCGCTCGAACCAGCATCGTTGATCGTCGCGGGCGGCACGCTGCCAGCGGCGATCTGATCGCCTGACCCCGTCGCCGCATCGGTCGAGCCTGTGGAAGATGCCGTGCCGGATGCTGCGCTCGAGGCCGCTGGGGCTGCTGGGGCCGCCGCGGTCGTCGCGGTCGACACGGGGTCAGACGCGACCGCGACGGTCGAGTCCGTCGTCGACGTGTCGCCGGAGGTCAAGCTCACCGGGACGGCTTGATCGCCGCCGGCAGCGGGGGTGGTGTCGCTGCCCGCCGCGGGGGTGCTGGGCGTGGCCACGGCCGGCACGGACGCAGCCGGCGCTGGTGCGGGCGGTGTCGAGTCGCCGGCGGACGGCGCCGGCGCCGGCGCCGGCGCCGGCGTCGAAGTTGAAACGGGTACGGATCCGCCGCCGCCGGCCGACGTCAGACCCGGCGACGTCGACTGGCTGCTGCCCGGGTCGGTGCCGGGCAGAGTCGGCGTGAGCCCACTCAGGGAGATCGTCGAACTCGATTGTGATCCGCTCGTCGAGGCGGTCGGTGAACTCGTCGAAGCGCTGGGCGACGTCGTTGACGTCGTCTGCCCCGTCCCGGTGCCCGCACCCGTGGAGGTGACGGTCGGATCGGCTGGTGCGAGGGACGTCGACGGCGTCGCGGTCGGCTTCGACGGCGGAAGGCTCCTCGACGCGAGCACGGTCGGCGCTGACAGCGGGCGCGGGGTCGGAGCGAGAACGGATCCGGCCACGTGGGTGGACCCCAGCACGACCGCAGCGGAGGCCAGCATCTTGACCACGACGCTCGTCGTGCCCAAACCGCTGACGCTGGCGACGGTCAGCCCACCAGAGACGGCTGCGACCGAGCCACCGGCGACCGCCGCTCCGGCTGTACCGGTACTGACACCTGCCAGCCCCCCAGTCGTGGCTGCGGCGCCGAGGCTGCCTGCGGTCGCCCCTCCCCCAACGGCCGCGCCGGCGCTGGCCGTGGTCACCCCGGCGGTCACACTCGCGCCCGCCGCCGCCGCTCCGCTTCCCGCCGCCGCGGCTCCGCTTCCCGCCGCCGCCGCTCCACTACCGGCCGCCGCCGCTCCACCGCCACCCGCCACCGCCGCGCCACCGCTCGTGACACCGGCGCCGGTCGCCGCTGCGCCGCCGGCGCCCGCTCCGGCCGCCAGCGCGCCGCTATGCAGAACCGCGCCGAGCACCGTGGCCTTCAGCCCGACGGCCAGCGGGACGGGAACGAGCACGGCCAGCGCCGCCCGCTGGTACCGCGTTTCGGATTCGAACGCGGCGCAACTCGGGCACCGGTCGATGTGAGCGCGGCTCTTGCTGCGCGGCAGGATCACCCGCCGCGCGGTTGCCAGCTGTTCGCGAATGTCAACGCACGGCTGTTCTCTGGCATGCCGCCCGCGCGCGATCGCCTCGCGTGCCTGAAAGACGAGTGCCTTGACCTTGCTCGGTGGCACGCCGAGGATCTCTGCGATCTCCTGGTGTGAGTTGTCGCCCAGCTCGAAGAGGACGAGCGCGGCTCGTTGCTCGTCGGGGAGCCGCCGGATCTCGTCGACCATGTCGCGTAGATCCTCACGACGCTGTACCTGGTCTGACAGATCGCCGAATTGCGGCCGCGGGTCGTCCGTCCACGGCTCGCTCTCCCGAGACGCACGTATCTCCGAGAGGCAACGGTTCCGGGCGATCGTGTAGAGCCAAGGACGCAAGACGATCTCGCCGGTTCCCTCGCGCATCGCCCGGTACGCCGACACGAACGTCAGTTGGAGGGCGTCTTCGGCGGCTTCGCGGCTCTTGAGCATGTGAACACAGAAGGACAGCAAGCCGCGCGCGTAGCGATCGTAGATCTCTTCGAAGGCCGCATCGACTCCAGCGCGGACCGCGACGACCAGATCTTCGTCGGTCTCAACGACGACGGGTCTCGGAGGCGGGTACCGTCGTTCCTCGAAGACTGCGGCGGTTGCCCCCATCCGCACAGTGTGCTGAATTTCGCGCTGAGAATCCAGTCGAAATCGCCACGAATGTCGAACATGAGACGCGACCGCGTCTCGGTGGCCGCCGTTCCGCCCGTCGCTGGGCAGCCGCGGGCCTCGAAGGCCTGGCCTCACGCGGTGATCGAGACGTGAGCATGGCCGACCTGCGGCGGTGAGCGCCTGAGGGATCTGAAGCCCTCAGGCGCTGCGCCCCCACGCCCCCACCGCTGCACCGCCACCGAGACCGGCCAACTGTCCTCAGCGATCCACGGCAAGACCCGACGATGTCTCGTCAGTCGTACCTACCCATACATAACGCCGGTGCGCGACGAAGGTTGGTCGAAGCGTTCAGTCGAGCTCGACGCGCCGCTCACGCGCCGAGGCGCGAGGCCCGCCGGCCTTCGAAGACGAACTCAGCGCCGTTCCGCTCGTCGCACCGCCTCTTCGATGCCGTCGGTAGCGATCAGTTGCTCGAACGCCCGAATCACGGGCCGTAGCGTGGCCAGGCCGAGACGTCCTTGCGCGCCGACGGCGTCCACGCGCGTTTCCGAGTGCAGAGCCGCGCCCCCGGACGGCATCGGCTCGACCCAGTTGGCGAACAGCACACGGGCGGTGCCGCGGGTCGACCAGCGGCGAAACTGCTCAGGGTCGCTGAGTTGGGGGTAGTCCCGGCCCAGCGTCCAGATTCGTCCGACCAAGCCCGACACCAGCAGTCGTTCTCGGTCGCCGATCAGGACCAAAAACGGGTCATGGCGAAACAGGTCGTCGAACGACTGATCGTGGGCCAGTCCCGGGATCCGCCAATGCACGAGACGTCCGAGCAGCGAGGAATCGTGCAAGCCGACGGTGCGTGCCGCCTGCCAGAGGTCGTCGGGTTCGACCGTGCTCTCGCGACGGTGCGCGACCCGGACCGACGGCGATGGAAGCCAGTGGTCCAGATCGACATCGCTCAGCGGACGAACTCCGGGATGCCCGGTCAAGGCTCGTCCCGGCGGCGGCTACGGACGACGCGAAGCGGTCTCTGGGGAGGCCGGCGGCATATGCCCCGGCGCCGGATGCGACGGGCCGCCGGGCTCGTCGTCGTCTCGTTCGATCCCGGGCGCGGGCTCGGGCTCGGGCGGGAGATGCCCCGGGGCAGGATGCGACGGGCCGCCGGGTTCGTCGTCGTCATTTCGTTCCGGGCCGGCGTGACTCAGAACGAGCAGGTTCGTGTCTGTCATTGCACCAGATCCTAGCTCTCGGGGCGGTGGTCAAGCGGGCTCCCTGCGGCGCTAGAGCAGGGCGGCCAGGAGCTCCATCGCGCAGAGCAGATGGAGGTGGGCGAGATGCATGTGGTCGCTGCCGGTGTCACGCGTCAGCGCCGCGACCACCGCGTCTTCGCCCTCGATCACGATCGCCGCCAGCGCATGCGCGTGTCGTGGATGCGGCGTGGCGATCGTGGCCTGCACATGTGCGGTGGCCAACAGCGAGAGACGACGGACCGGGTCGAGCGTCGAGCTGATCAACCATCCGGCCATTCCGAGCTCTCGGTGGATCTGCTCCAACGCGAGGCGCTCGGCGTCCGTACCGACGCTGCGGTGGAACTCTTCACAGCGCAGGCGTGCCTGCTCGACCAGGACGTACGCCTGGTCTTCGCTGTGGAGCTGCTCGATCTCGATCGTGGTCAATGTGCGACTCATAAGTTCCCATCGACCGCCGAGCACGTCCGTGAAACGAGAGCGAGGCCGTCAGCTCGGATGCCCCGCTCGATCACAGCCAAAACAAAAGATCCGCGCGCCTGGCGGCTCGATCGACGGTATGAGAGCTTTGCGCAACTCCCGGGTGAGCTTTGGTGCGTTTTCACCCTGGCCGCCCACCCCGGGGCGGCGCGCTCAGGGGTGGCACAGCGACGATTTCGAAATCGCGCGCCGGCGATGCGCTCAGGGCTGAGACAGCGACGACTTCGAAATCGCCGCGGAGACCCGGCGAGCGATGCCGAACTCGTTCACGATCCGCCCGATGATGATCCCGGTTCCGTGCACGTGGAACTGGGTTGATCCGTCATCGTGCTTGATGTGGACCTTGGCGCCGCTGAGTGTGCCTTTCTCAACCGAGAAGACCTCGTCGTGACTGCCCGGTTTGACCTTGAACTCCGAACCGAGTTCTTGACGGACGGCGTCCATCGCTTCATCGCGGGAGACGTCGGGGCGGGCAATTGTGGCGGTCGGCATCAGGCGACTCAGTTTATACGTTGACCGCGTCAGGCACAACGACGCGTCGGGGCGCTAGAGCAGGCTCCCGAACCACCAGCGGTGCCCCTCGAGGTCTCTCGCCTCATACTCTCGCCGGCCGTATGGCTGGTCGACGGGAGGGCGATCGACTCGGGCCCCGGCCGCGCCGGCGCGCTCGTAGTGGGCATCGACGTCGTCGACGAGGATCGCGAGACCGCCGCTCGCCAGCGCCTCGGCGCGCGGCGAACCCAAACCGTGCTCCGCGGTCGCCCGGTGCAGCCAGATCACTTCGTCTCCGGCCGACACTTCGCCGTGGACGATCTGGCCGTTCCCGTCACGGTCGATCCGCCCGGCCCGGAAACCGAACGCCTGAACCAGGAAATCGTGGCCGGCCTGGATGTCGTCGTACACCAGAACAGCGGTGATCTTCTGTGGATTGGTCATCCGCCCACCCTAATCGCCGACGCTCCAGCTCGCGAATGCTCCGCGCGCATGCTCCGATCCGGCCTACCGGTGTGCCCGCGCGCTGCGCGCCGACTGTGCTATTGACGCAGACCATTGGCCTCGATTGACGGATCCCTGGCCGGTTCTGACCCCGGCTCGCCGGCGGCGCAGCCGCGCCTGGCAGCAGAGCTGACCTCGCTCGAGGTCGGGATCTACGTGAGTCTCGACGGGATCGCGGAACGGGCCGGCGAGATCGCTGTGGCCGCTCGTGCTGCCGGAGACACGTTCAGCGTTGCCCGGGCAAGCTTGGTGCGCTGGGATGCGATCGGACGCAGCGGCGCGCTTGAGGAGGCGCTCGCCGAGCAGCAGGCGATCGCGGTGGCGGAGCACCGCGATCACGCCGTACGCGCCCGCGCCGGCTTCGTGCTCGCGTCCACCTTCTTCCGGCTTGGGATGTCATCTGAGGCCCAGGATGCGGTCCACGACGGCGTCCGGCTGCTGGACGGGACCTGTCCGCGTCACTGGGGGGCCGAGCACCACATGGCGCTGGCGCTGTACACGAGCTACGGCCGGGCGGGTCCTGCGGACTGGGAGCTGTTCGAGGAGGCTCTGCGGCGCGCGCGGACGCTCGACGAGCCGATCCTGCTGCTCGCCGTGCTCAACAAGTACGCGTGGGCGGCCCAGCACGACCCCGGGGTGCGGGCCAGGGTCGTCGAGCTGATCGACGAGATGGAGGCACTGCTCGAGGATGGTCAGATCGTCGCCCCCGCGGCGATGCTCGACACGATCGCGTGGATCCGGCTCCTCCAGGGTCGCGTCGACCACGCGGACCGGCTGCTCGGTCGTGCGCTCACCGCCCGTCAGACCGAGCCCAACGACGATGCCGCGCTGCACGCCCACCTGGCGACGTTGCGCCACCGCCAGGGGCGGCTTGACGAGGCGACGCGATTGTTGGAGACCGCTCGCGTGGTCGCGTTGCGAGCGCGCACCCCCGCGCTGGCCGTCGACGCACTGCGTCACCTTGCGGCCGTCGACGCGGACCGCGGGGACTTCCGCCGCGCTTACCGTCGCCTGTCGCGCTTCGTGGCCGAGCAGTCGGCCACCGAGCGTGCCGAGGCCGAGCGACAGGCGACGATCCTGCAGAGCGTCTACGGCACGCAGGCCGAGCGCGACCAGCGGCTCTATTACCAGGAACTGGCAATGCGCGACCCCCTGACCAGGCTCTACAACCGCCGCCACGTCGAGGGGGAACTTCCGCTCCTCCTGCGCGACAACGGCGTCGCGGTCGCGATGATCGACATTGACCATTTCAAGGAGGTCAACGACAACCACTCCCACGAGGTCGGCGACGAGGTCCTCGCGCAGCTTGCGACACTGCTGCACGAGCACGCGGTTTCGATGGCCCCGGCGGGGTTCTGTGCGCGTCTCGGCGGCGAGGAGTTCCTGCTGGTCGCGCCCGCGGTCGGTCCGCCGGCGGCAATCGCGTCCCTGCAGCAGTTGCGCCAACTCGTGGCGGCACACCAGTGGACACAGGTGCCCGCCGCAGTGCAACCAACGATCAGTACCGGTCTTGTGATCACCGGACACAGCGGGGCGGAGTCCACCGTCGTGCTCGCCCACGCCGATCAGATGCTCTATCTCGCGAAACGAAACGGCCGCAACCGAGTCGAGACGATCGTCCTCGGGGACGAGGTGCAATAAGCGTTTGCAGCATCGTCCAGATTCCGACTTTGACACTCGGGATCGGCGGCATCCGTGGTACGGTGGACAGGTGCAACGCGGTCCCCTCGAGGGGTCGCCGATCGTGCGCTCTCTCGGTCCTTCTTGACCTCTCTGCCCCGTGAGCGCCCTGCCTGAGAGGCATGCGAGGAGCCTCGATGGACGCTGTGAGCTCAGGCGCCGCATTGCGGTCCCGTCTCTTGTTCGGACGGGCACGCTCCCACACTCCGGCTTCGCTGCCGGACGCGGCCCCGGACCTCCCGGCATTGCCGCTGCGCATCGCGATGCTGGCTCCGCCATGGATCTCGGTCCCGTCGCCGGGGTACGGCGGCGTGGGGTCGGTCGTCAGCGCGCTGACCGAGGCATTGGTCGGGCGGGGGCATGACGTGACGCTGTTCTGCGCCCCGGGCTCGACGTCCCGGGCGAAAGTCGTCAGTCTGCTCGAGCGCGCGCACCCCGGCGAGACCGAGCGGGCACGGCACGAGTCAGATCACGTCGCCGCAGCCTTTGACGGGATCGACGGAGGCGGTCGCGGTCAGTTCGACATCGTCCACGACCACTGCAGCTTCACTGGACTGGCGATGGCCAATCGCATCGATACGCCGCTGCTGCATACCCTGCACGGCGCGTTCACCGCCGACACCGCGGCCTTCTACGCGCGCCACGCGCATAAAGCAGCGATCGTCGGCATCAGCCGCGCCCAACTCGATCTCGCCCCGCCCGAGCTCCGGCCGATCGCCTCGATTCCAAACCCGATCGATGTGCGGTCCTGGCCGTTACAGGAGCGCAAGGGCGACTACCTGCTCTGGATCGGTCGGATCACCGCGGAGAAGGGACCGCATCGCGCCATTGCCGCCGCGCGGGCCGTCGACGTCCCGCTGGTGCTCGCGGGCGTGGTCCAACCTGGAAATCAGGCGTTCTTCGACCGCGAGATCGCGCCCCATGTCGACGGCACCCGGGTCCAATTC
The DNA here is from genome assembly GCA_963743985.1 of uncultured Solirubrobacteraceae bacterium. Classification (GTDB taxonomy): domain Bacteria; phylum Actinomycetota; class Thermoleophilia; order Solirubrobacterales; family Solirubrobacteraceae; genus Palsa-465. Next base: position 88,894 of record CAVUSD010000030.1, read on the forward strand.
GTGGGTGAAGTCGGCGGGTCGGTCAAGCGCTCGCTGTTCGCTCGCGCTCGTGGCCTGCTGATGCCGATCCGCTGGGAGGAGCCGTTCGGGATGGTGATGATCGAAGCGCTCGCCTGTGGGACACCGGTGATCGCGTTTCCCGAGGGGGCGGCGCGTGAGCTGGTGACCGAGGGAGTCACCGGGTTCCTGGTCAAGGACGAACGCGCGATGGCGGTCGCGATCGGCGGGCTGCCCCGGATCGATCCGCGCGTCTGTCGCGCGTGGGTGAGCCGACACTGCGGCGCCGATGTGGTCGCCGCCGCGTACGAACGGACCTATCAATCGGTGGCGGCGCCGGACGGGACGCGGGCGCTCGCATATGTCTGACGGGGATCCTGGACGACAGCGAAGTGGCAGCCACCATCAAGCGGCTGCTCGACGACCAACTGTTCTCCGCCGACTCAACCGACCTTGAAGTCGAGCTTCCGGACCCGATTGGACGCATTGCGATCCACCGGAAGCCGTGCACATCACAATGACAAGTGCCGAACAGGATGGCGTGACACATGGATGATCAGGAAATCCACGAGCTGGTAACCCGGCTTTCGCGGCCCCACCCCTCGGGTGGAGTCGTCATCGAGCGCGCGGCGATCCTCGCCGCCGGGGCCGACTCTCCGGCGGTGATCGAGTGGATCATCGCCCACTCCGGGACTCCGGACACGGCCGTGCGAGTGACCCAGGCCCGCGGCCTCCACGGTTCGCGGATGAACGACGACACCAGCTCGCCCGCCCAGAATCCGCTGCGGTTCGTGCTGCCGGCAGGCTCACTGTCATGACGACTTTCGGGATCTGACACCGGACGCGCAAGTCCAGGCTGTGTGTGCACCGACACCCCGGGATTTCACTATCTCTCGAAGTTACTTACAATTTGTCGTGTGGCACCGCGGGAACAAGCCGACCACCTTCGCATTCTGATTGCCAACGAGCGCAGAGACCGGCTCGAACTCGTCGTCCCGATCGTCGTCGCGCTTGGGCATGAAGTCATCGCGCGCGAGGTCGAGATCGCAGACGTCGGCCCGGTCACGGCGAGAGAACGACCGGACGTGGCGCTCGTCGGACTTGGCGACAGCTCCGAACACGCGCTTGGGCTGATCGACAAGATCGTCCGTGAGGCTGCTTGTCCGGTGATCGCGCTTCTCCATTCGCCAGATCCCGAGTTCGTCAAAGAAGCGTCGAAGCGCGGTGTGTTTGCGCAAATCTCCGATGATGAGATCGACGAGTGGCAGAGTTCGATCGATATCGTCCTGCGACGCTTCGCCGAGTACCACGATCTCGAAGGCGCGTTCGGCCGCCGCGCCGTGACCGAGCGCGCCAAGGGCATCCTGATGGAACGCCACCAGATCGACGAGGACACCGCCTTTGAGATGCTCCGCGAGCGGTCACGTATCGACAACCGCAAGTTGATCGATCTCGCCGCCGCCGTCGTCGACGGTTACCGCCTGCTTCCCAAGCAGGCGAACCAACCGACGCAAGCCTGAGCGCTCGGGAGGCCGTCCGCGCCAGCGGGCCGCCAACGCTCCAGATGGGCATGGTCCTCGGTTCGCTGGCGTCCGCGGGCTGAGCTCACCGACGGCCCCTGGGGAATCGCTATCCTCTGTTGAGATTTTGTATACACCGTGTTCAGATATTCACGACCGCGCGATCGGGCGCGGTCCGTCGCGGCGGGTGAGCGCATGAGCTCCGCCGGCGACCGTCACGGACGTTCGCCCAGTCGCGGCCGAGCCGCTCGGACCGCCCGCCTCGGACGGGTGGCGGTCGGAGGAGCGGTCCGCTGGACGGGTGATCGGTTGGACACGCGCGGGACCGACGACGAGCGCCGACGCCGGCGCGGTGACCGGATGGTGGCGACGATCGACGCGCTCGTCGATCAGCTCGCGGTCATGCGGGGCGCCGCGATGAAAGCCGGGCAGGTGCTCTCGACGATCGAGTTCCCGGGTCTCGACGCCGACCAGTCCGCGCACCTGCAGGCGCGTCTGAGCTCGCTGCGCGATGACGTTCCGGCCGTCGATTGGAAGCAGATGCGCGGCGTGCTCGCCGCTGAATGGGGCGAGCGACCCGAGCGCGTGCTCGCTGAGATCAACACCGATCCCGCGGCCGCCGCGAGTATCGGACAGGTGTACCGCGGCCGGACCCACGAAGGCCGGGAGGTTGCGGTCAAGGTGCAGTACCCGGCGATCGCCGGATCGGTGGAAGCGGACATGCGCAACCTGAGCCTGCTGTCACCACTGTTGGGACAGCTGATGCCCGGCCTGGAGGTCAAGCAGGTCCTCGCCGAGCTGCGCGAGCGGATCATCGAGGAGTGCGACTACGAGCTGGAAGCGAGCAATCACCGTCAGATCGAGCGCTACTGGCGAGGTCACCCGTTCGTTCACGTGCCGGCGGTTGACACCGAGCTCAGCCACCGGCGGGTGCTGGTGACCGACTGGGTCGACGGAATGTCCTTCGACGAAGTCGCCCTGCAGCCCGACCCGGTCCGCGACCGCTACGCCGAGATCGTCTACCGATTTTTCTACGGCACTGCCACCGGACTCGGGTTCGGGCTGGGGGACCCGCATCCGGGCAACTACCTGCTCGGTGCCGATGGCCGCGTGGCGTTCTTCGACTTCGGGATGATTCGCCGCCTCCCACCCGACTACCTGCGACGCGAGGCCCGGATCGCGCGCGGCATCCGCGAGCGAGACGCCGCCGCCGTCGCCGGCGGAATGCGTGAACTCGGGTATCTGCCCGGGGCCCCGAGCGAGTGGGACGATGCGCTGCTGCTCGAGGGTATGCGGGAGGCTTCGTGGTGGCAGATGACCGACGAGCCGTTGCGGCTCACGCCCGAAGATCTGTGGCGCAGCGCCGATCTGCTCCGTGACGACAGCGGACGCGAGTACATGGCTCAACTGCGGCGCATGAGCCTGCCGCCCGAGGCGCTGCTGGTACGACGGATGGAGGGGCTGCTGTTTCAGACGGCGGCGATGCTTCGTGCGAGCGCGCCCTGGGGTCCACTGATGCGCGAGCTGACCGAGGACGGGGAGCCCGTCGGGGAGCTCGGGGTCGAGCACGCGCAGTGGATCGAACGCCGTCACAGCTCGAGCCGCCGCGGCGCGAGCCGAACGAGCGCATGATCAACAGCGTCGTCGACACCGTCCTGGACCGCACCGTCGTCGCCGGGTACACCAATGTCGGCTACCGGATCCGCAGCCGCGGTTGGAGCCCGTCTGACCTGCCGCGGATGGACGGCAAGGTCGTGGCCGTCACCGGCGCGAGCTCCGGACTCGGGCTGGCGGCCGCCGAGGGTTATGCCCGCCTGGGCGCGACCGTCTGGATGATCGGCCGCAACCGGGAGCGTGGCGAGCGGGCGCGCGCCGAGATCGTCGCTCGTTCGGGGAACGACGACATCCATGTCGGTGTCTGCGACCTGAGTCGGCTTGCCTCGATCCGCAGCTTCGCCGGACGCTTTCCGAGCCGAGCCGCGCGGCTGGACGTGCTCGTCAACAACGCCGGCGCGATGCCCCAGACGCGCGAGCTGTCGGCCGACGGGATCGAGCTGACGCTTGCCACCAACGTGATCGGTCCGTTTGCGCTCACGACCCGGTTGACCGGGCTCCTGGAACGCAGCGCCCCGGCACGGATCATCAATGTCTCGTCCGGCGGGATGTACGCCCAGCGGATCAGGGTCGATGATCTGCAGAGCGCGCAAGGGCACTTCGACGGACCGACCGCCTATGCACGCAGTAAGCGCGCTGAGGTGATCCTCACCGAGCTCTGGGCCCAACGGCTCGCGGGCAGCGGGGTGACGGTCCACGCGATGCACCCCGGATGGGCGGACACGCCCGGCATCCGATCATCCCTGCCGCGCTTCTACCGGGCGACGCGACCGCTGTTGCGCACGCCCGCGGAGGGCGCCGACACGATCGTCTGGCTCGGCGCCGCCGCCGAGCCGGCGTTGCGGTCGGGCCTGTTCTGGCACGACCGCCGGCCCCGCCCGGTCCACCTCCTGCGCCGTACGCGGGAGACCGCCGCCGATCGCGCCAGTCTGTGGGCGCAGTGCGTCGAGCTGAGTCGCACCCAGACCGACACCGCCGAGATCGTCACCGACGCGGCGGGCTGACCCGGCCGCCGGGCGTCGTGAGCCGCGGCGGCTGCTGCCTGTAGGTTGGTCCGCATGTCACCCCGATGGACACGCGTCTGGTTTGGCGCGACCGCGGGATGCGTCGCTGTCGGTGTCGTGATCAGCGCGGTGACCGCCGCCAACAACTCCTCGGGCCACTTCCATCCGGCGCTGGCCCGGCTGTTCAACACGTTCACGTTCTTCACGATTCAGTCCAACCTGCTGGTCGGCCTCGCCGCGCTCCTGCTGGCCGTCCGGCTCCAGCGCTCTTCGCTGTGGTTCTCGGTCCTGCGGCTCGCCGGGTTGACGGCGATCACGGTCACGGGAATCGTGTTCCACGCTGTGCTCGCCCAAACGCTGGACCTCCACAGCTGGGCGGCCGCCGGGAATGAGCTCGTCCATACTGTGGTCCCGATCATGGCGGCCGTCGGCTGGCTGATGCTCGGTCCGCGAGGCCTTGTGTCCAAACGAGTCGCCTGGCTGTCGCTGATCTTCCCGGCGTGCTGGCTCGTCTTCACGTTGATCAGGGGTGCGATCGCACACTGGTATCCGTACCCGTTCATCGACGTCACCCAGCTCGGCTACGGCCGGGTGGCGATCAACTGCGTCTGGGTCGCGCTGCTGATGCTCGGGCTGGCGGCCGGCGCCACCGTGCTCGATGGCCGACTCAGCGCCGTTCGCTGATCCGGAGCAGGTTGCCGGCGGGGTCACGGAACGCGCAATCGCGCACGCCGTACGGCTGCTCGACCGGCTCCTGGACGACCTCGGCCCCCCCGGCCTGCAGCCGCTCGAAGGTTCCGTCGAGGTCGTCGGTGGCCAGGATGATCCGGGCATAGCTGCCCTTCGCCATCATCTCGGCGATCATCCGGCGCTCGTCGTCGGTCACGCCGGGGTCGGCGTCTGGCGGCTGCAGCACGACCGAGGTGTCGGGCTGGCCGGGGGGTCCAACCGTGATCCACCGTTTGCCGCCGTACCCGACGTCGTTGCGGACCTCGAAACCGAGCGTGTCGCGATAGAAGGCCAGCGCCGCGTCGGGGTCGTTGTGCGGGAGAAAAGTTGAGTTGATCGTGATGTCCATGGCGCCATGCTAAGTCCGGCCCGGCGGCCGGCGCTTCTCGATTCCTGACGGATCCGATCGTGGTCAGCGCCCGCCCGCGATATACGGATCGATCCACTCCGAGCGGTAGCCGTCGCGCCACAGAACTGGGAAGAACGCCTCGTCGAGCTCGAGCTCACCCGGTCGGCGGTAACGCGAGTAGACGGGATGCGCTGCCGCTGGGTTCCACCGGGTGGCAGATGAGATCATGTGGCTGATGATCGACCGGCGATCGGCGTCGGCGCGCTCGTTGACCGGGCTGCCGTGGAAGGTCCAGCCGTCGTGGAAGGCGGCGCCGCCGGCCGGCACCTCGATCGGAACGAGTTCGAGCCTGGCACCCGCCGGCATCGCTTCACGCGCGTGACCGAGCCAGTCGTCTGGCGCGTGGAACGTACCGCCGAGCGGCGCGTGGGGCCAGCTGGTGTGAGCCGGCGACGTAGTAGATCGTGCCGCCGTCGGCGGTCGTGTCATCAAGCGCGATCCAGCACGTCGTCATGTTCGGGGGGTCAAGCCACTCCAGGTATGCGGCGTCCTGATGACAGAGCAGCGCCTTGCCCGACGGAGGCTTCCAGATCGCGTTGTCCTGCGCGACCCGAGCGCCTGGCAGACCCGCCAGCACGCTGGCCCAGCGGCCGACGCGCTCGGCCAGCGTGACGGCCGCCAGCACCCGGTCAGCCTTCCAGACATTGCACATCTGACGCGTGAGCTCGGGCGCGGTGACCCCCGGCGTGTAATTGACCTCGTCGGGCGCCAGCCCGGTCTCCCATTCGTGATCGAAGACCGCCGCGAACCGGTCGCGGACACCGTCCAGCGAGTCCGCAGCGAGGAACCGCTCGACGATCAGGAAGCCGTCGCGCCGGTATCGGTCGATCTGCGCGGCGGTCGGTTCGTCCATCGTCGGAACGCTAACGCGCCGTGGCCAGGAGCAGCGTTGGTATCGGCCGATCAGTGGTCATCCGCGTAGGCGCGCGGCCGCGACCGCCAACGCGGTCGCCGCCTCGGCCCCGAGTTGCCGCGTGATCTGCTCGGCCGGTGTCGTAGTGGCCAGCGGGTGCGCCTCCCCGGCCCAGAGGTTGATCAGATCAGGATCGCCCGCCGCGCGGCCCGCCGCCCGCAGCGACGAGGTCAGGTGATGCACCTCGGGATAGGCGCGGGGTGCCGCGTCGCCGTGCTCGAGATGCCAGCGGTTGACGATCCCGCGCGCGGTGCGGCCGCTGAACGCGCGCGTCAGCACGGTTAGATCGGACCCGGCGGTGGCGTCGCGCTGGGCATCCGAGGTCCCGGCCTCCGGGCTGCGCAGATACGCGGTGCCGAGCTGCCCGGCGCTCGCACCGGCCGCCAGGACCGCCGCGAGCGCCGCTCCGGTCATGATCGCTCCGGCGCCCACCAGCGGCAGCGCCACCGCGGCGGCGGTCAGCTGCAACGCCGCCAGCAACGACAGCTGAGACTGGGCGTCGTCGTCGGCGAACACGCCGCGATGTCCGCCCGCTTCGACGCCCTGGACGATCAGCGCGTCGGCACCGGCCGCGGCCGCGGCCCGCGCCTCGTCGACCGAGGTGACGGTCATCCACAGCTCGAAGCCGGCGGATCGAAGCGCGCGTCCGACATCGGCAGGCGGCAGCCCGAACGTGAACGAGACAACGCTCAGGCCGGGAACGCTGTCCTCGATGAGCATGTTCGCCTTCTCGGCAAACCAATCGTCATCGAACCGAGGCTCGCCGAGCTCGACGCCGTTGTGTCGCGCCAGATCTGTCAACCGCCGTCCGTAATCTGCGATCGCGTCGGCGTCCCCAGGCGTGTCTGAGCCGACGAACAGGTTCACCCCGAACGGCCGCGTCGTCAGCGCGGCAGTCCGGTCCAACTGGTCGCGCAGCCGTTCCGGGGTGAGGTATCCGGCCGCGACGAACCCGAGTCCGCCGCCACGGTTGACCGCCGCGGCCAGCTCCGGCGTCGACGGTCCACCCGCCATCGGCGCCTGCACGATCGGAACCGAAACGTCGTCGAGGACCGTCAACCAAACCGCTCCGGGTTCGAGAAGATCCTGACGGCGACGATCTCGTCATCCTCTACCTGCAGCGCGACGATCCCCAGGAATCCGGCGGTGGGGCTGACCATCCGCACGCCGAAGTCACCGTTCACACGGACCATCGCGTATTCGATGTCGGGCACGAACGCGGGCTTGCGCTGGACACCCACCAGGAACCGCGCGATCTTGTCGGCCCCGTAGATCGGCTTGCGGGCCGCCGAGACCACGCCGCCCCCGTCGGTGTAGAGGATCGCGTCCGTCGCCAGCGCCGTCCGGATCGCCTCCAGGTCGCCGGCCAGAGCGGCGGCCATGAACGCTGTCGCCAGACGTTCCTGCTCATCGGCCGAGACCGGCCGACGTCGGCTCTGGTCGCCCGCGTGCGTGCGTGCGCGCGCCGCGATCTGGCGGACGTTGGCCGGGGAGCGTTCGACGACGTCGGCGATCTCCACGTAGTCGAGGTCAAACGCGTCCCGCAGAATCAGCACGGCGCGCTCGACCGGGTTGAGGCGTTCGAGTGCACCGAGCAACGCCAGGTCGAGCCGCTCGGCCTCGATCGCGATGCGCTCAGGATCGTCGGCCGAGCCGTTGGCGTCGCTGATCAGCGGCTCAGGGAGCCAGGGGCCGACATACGTTTCCCGCCGGCGCTGGGCCGAGCGAAGCCGATCGACCGCCAACCGCGTCGTGACCGTCACCAGGAACGCCTCCGGGTTCCGGACCTTGGTCCGGTCGGCGGCATCCCAACGCAGCCATGCCTCCTGGACGATGTCCTCGGCCTCGCCGAGCTCGCCCAGCATCCCGTAGGCGATCCCCAGTAGGCGCGAGCGGCGTACGGCGAAGGCGTCGAGATGCTGGTCGGTGCTCATCGCGACAGCGTCTCGGCGGGCGATGGGCGATCACCGGCCGCAACGACCTGGGCGGCTGCCCCGGATGCGGCGGCGGCGCCGCTGCTGAGCGCTGCGTCCAGCAGCCACCCCTCGGCTCCGACCCAGTCGCCGGCGATGAACAGGCCGTCGCCACGGTCGACCCGAGGCCTCCCGGCGAGCCCACCGCTCGCGGGTGTCGGGATTGCCGAAACCGCGACCATCCGCGGCAGGAACCGATCGAAGGTCAGCCGCTCACGCCAGCCCGGCTGGACGATGTCCGCGACCGCGTCGAGCGCCTCACGCGGTCCACGCTCGTAGCGGATGAGGCTCATCAGCACGCCGCTGGCGTGGCCAGGCGGCGAGTGCTTGGAGATGTAGGTCGGCTCGTCGATTCCGAGTCCGAACGTCCGTCCGCGCCGTGGCAGTGCGCTGAGGCCCAGATCGAGCGTCGAGACCTCCGCGGCCGGGCCCGAGGGCGCGGGGGCGATCTCGCCCAGTAACCGTGCCGACGAGCGTGCCTCGCCGACCGCCACGACGACCGCGTCGGCGACGAGGACCTCGCCGTCGAGTCGGACCGACCAACCACCGCCGCTGACCGGCTCGACCGCCCGGACGCCGGCCCGGGTTCGGATCGTCGCCCCCCGGCTACGTGCCTGGGCTTCCAGCGCGTCGATGATCCTTCCCCACCCACGGGTGACGTAGCGGACTCCGGGCGCGGTGCCGAGCCTGATCTGGCCGGCGGCCACGTCGGCGCTGAGCGCGTCGTGGTCGGCGACGAACGTGGTGACCCGCACGAGCGCGGCCGCTGCCGCGCGCGCGTCCCGGTCAGGAAGCGTCCGCGTCAGCCAATCGTTGACCGACGTGTTGTGAAGCTCTACGGATCCGCCCCGCAGCACCGAGCCCAGCCATCGCGTCAGTGCGACCGCGCCGCCGGGTGAACGGCGGGCGCGCCCACCGCGCACGAAGACCGATCGGTACGAGACCGGGTTCCAGCGCCGGGGATCGATCCCCAACGAACGCAGCTGACGCATCCCGGGACCACCGACGTACAGCGCGTGCGCGCCCCGGTTGAGATCGAACCCGCTGTCACGGGTCGATGCGGCACGGCCTCCAAGCGCCGAGCCTGCCTCCAGCAGGGTGGTGGCGATGCCGGCGTCAGCGAGCTTGGCGGCGGCGATCAGGCCGGCTGGGCCGCCGCCGACCACAACGGCCCTGTGGGTAGGTACATGTGGATCGTTCATGCCCACCAGACGAGACAGCATGACGATCCGTGACGTCACACACGGGCGCGATCTTCTTTCACGGCTTGGACTTTTCGTTGATCCAGTCGAGCGCCTCGTCGGCATCGATGAAAGTGTTGTTCATCGACCGGTTGCCGTTCACGACGACGACTGCTCCCCAGTAGCCGTTATCCAGTTGGTAGAGCTCGATCTGTCGCTCCTGATGGTCCGTCGGTGTCATCATGTGCGTCAAGTATCAATTGTAACAATCTTCCGATCCGGCCTCGTGAACGCGTCGATTGCCGACCCGCGCGAGCACCGCGTATGTTGTTGGACGACTTCAGTAACCAGTGAGCAAGCGGAGGAGTGAACGTGGCTGACTACGCAGTGGTGAACCCGGCGACGGGCGAGACGGTCAAGGAGTACCCGACCATCTCCGACGGCGACCTCAAGGATGCGATCGGGCGGGCGTACACCGCCAATCAGGAGTGGACGCCGACGACGACCGCCGCCGAGCGGGGGGCGCTGATCCGCAAGGTCGGGGAGCTGCACACGGCCAAGCGCCAGGAGCTGGCCGAGATCATCACGCGAGAGATGGGCAAGCCGATCGAGCAGGCGCTCGGCGAGGTCGACTTCTCCGCGGCGATCTATGAGTACTACGCCGACAACGCCGAGAAGCTGCTCGCCGACGAGCCGATCGAACTGCTCGAGGGCGAGGGATCGGCGCTGATCCGCCGCAGCTCCTACGGGGTGCTGCTGGGGATCATGCCGTGGAACTACCCGTACTACCAGGTGGCGCGGTTCGCCGGGCCGAACCTGGTGATCGGCAACACGATCCTGCTCAAGCACGCTCCGCAGTGCCCGGAGTCGGCTGCCGCGATGGAGCAGATCTTCCACGAGGCGGGTTTCCCGAAGGACGCGTACATCAACATCTACGCGACCAACGACCAGATCGAGTGGGTGATCGCGGATCCGCGCGTGCGCGGCGTATCGCTGACGGGCTCGGAGCGCGCCGGCGCCGCCGTCGCCGAGATCGCCGGACGCAACCTCAAGAAGGTCGTGCTGGAGCTCGGCGGCTCTGACCCGTTCATCCTGCTCTCGACCGATGACCTCGACGCGACGGTCGAGGCGGCCGCCGCCGGGCGGTTGGAGAACACCGGCCAGGCATGCAACGCGGCCAAGCGCGTGATCGTCGTCGACGAGCTGTACGAGCCGTTCCTGGAGAAGTACACGGCGGCGCTGACCGCGGCCAAGCCGGGCGACCCGACCTCGGCCGAGTCGGCGATCGGCCCGCTGTCCTCGACGCTCGCGACCGAGCGGCTGGCCGACCAGCTGAAACGGGCGGTTGACGGAGGCGCCAAGCTCGTCGCCGGCGGCGGCCACGACGGCAACTTCTTCGAGTCCACCGTCCTGACCGACATCAAGCCCGAGAACGACGCGTACCACGAGGAGTTCTTCGGGCCGGTCGCGTCCGTCTACCGAGTCGCGAACGAGGACGAGGCGGTCACTCTCGCCAACGACACCCCGTTTGGGCTCGGCTCCTACGTCTACACGACCGACGCCGACCAGGCGTTGCGCGTCGCCGACAAGATCGAGGCCGGCATGGTGTTCGTCAACGCGGTCGGCGCCGAGGGCGCCGAGTTGCCGTTCGGCGGCGTCAAGCGCTCGGGCTTCGGCCGCGAGCTCGGCCGGTTCGGAGCCGACGAGTTCGTCAACAAGAAGATGATCCGGATCGCGGGCTGACCGCGACCGTCAGACGTTCCGGGGCGGCTCTGTCGGCGGCCGCCCCGGATGTGTTCGCTACCAGCTAGGAATCGAGCGTCGCCTTCAGCGTGATCTCCGACACGCCCGCGAGCGCCTTGGAGACCGGGCAATTCGCCTTCGCGCCCGCCGCCGCCTCTTCGAACGCGGCCTGATCGATGCCTGGCACCTTGCCGACGGTGACCAGATCGATCTTTGTGATCGTCGGGGCGTCGTCGACGAACCGCAGCGTCACCGTCGCGTCGGTTTTGACCGACTCGACCGGGTGACCGGCATCGGCCAGTCCGGCCGACAGCGCCATCGAGAAGCACGACGCGTGAGCCGCCGCGATCAGCTGCTCGGGGTTCGCGCCCGGCCCGTCCTCGAACCGTGACTTGAACGAGAAGTCACCCTTGATCCCGCCGTCTCCGGCCGAGAACGTCCCGGCCCCGGTCTTCAGTTCGCCCTTCCACTCCGCTGTGCCCTTGGCTGCCATGCCGCCTCCTGTTCGTATGGATTCTCGTGCCGCGACGCGATCGTCCGCGCCCTCTGCTGAGCCTAACTACCCGGTGCGAGCGTCTTCGCGCGCGGCTGGGGCTCACCTGTCGCGAGCCTCCGCGAGGGGGTGTTGCAGCTTTTGAGTCGCATGTGGCGCATAACTCCACGCACCCCCCGGATTCGGCGGCCGGTCTGGTAGCCGGATAAAGACAACTGATCCAGTCGGGATTTTGTACAGTCCGCCTGCGGCCACAGCGGCCGGTACCGTTCAGCAAAGGAGAGATGCCGATGAGCACCCATGAGCACGCCGGCCCCGGCTACGCGTCGCCCGAGGTGGCGCGCCAACAGGAGCCCGAGAAGCTGATCTACGTAGCCTCCCTGTATGAGGGGACGGGTATCGAGAAGCCGGACTTCGTCGCCGTCGTCGACGTCGACCCGTCGTCGTCGAGCTACGGCCAGATCGTCGGCCGCACCGACATGCCGAACGTTGGCGACGAACTGCACCACTTCGGCTGGAACGCGTGCTCGTCGGCGTGCCATTCGCAGCTGCAGCGCGACACGCTGATCGTGCCCGGTTTCCGCTCCAGCCGCATCCACTTTCTCGACATCTCCGACCCCCGCAAGCCGACGATCAAGCACGTGATCGAGGGCGAGGAGATCCGGGAGAAGCTGGGGCTGTCGGCGCCCCACACCGTGCACTGCATGCCCGGCGACATCATCACGGTGTCGATGCTCGGGGACGCCGACGGCAACAACCCGGGCGGCTTCGCGATCATCGATGCGCGCGACTTCTCGATCGCGGGCCGCTGGGAGTCTGAGCCGGCCGATCTGCAGTTCATGTATGACTTCTGGTACCAGCCGCGCCAGAACACCCTCGTCTCCAGCGAATGGGGCGCGCCGAACACGTTCAAGGACGGCTTCGATCCCGCCGACGTGGCGGCCGGCAAGTACGGCCGCAAGCTGCATTTCTGGGACCTCGAGCAGCGCAAGCAGGTGCAGACACTCGATCTCGGCGATGACGGCTGGATCCCGTTGGAGCTGCGCTGGCAGCACGACCCGGACTCCGCCCAGGGGTTCGTCGGCGTGACACTGTCGAGCACGGTCAAGCGCTTCTACCGCGACAACGGCTCATGGGATGCCGAGACCGTGATCGATGTCGTCAACGAGCCGCTGGAGGGCTGGCCGCTGGAGGGCGGCGTTCCCGGCCTGATCACCGATCTGGTGCTCTCGCTCGACGACAAGGACCTGTTCTTCTCCAACTGGCTGCACGGAGACCTGCGTCACTACGACGTCTCCGATCCGCGCCAGCCGCAGCTCAAATCGCAGGTCTGGCTCGGCGGGCTGCTCGGTCGTGACGGCGGTCATCCGAAGGCATCGGGTCCGCTCACCGGCGCGCCCCAGATGCTGCAGAACTCGCTCGACGGCGACCGGGTGTACGTGTCCAACTCGCTGTATTCGACCTGGGACAACCAGTTCTACCCGGACCTGAAGGGCTGGATCACGAAGCTCGACCGTCAGTCCGACGGCAGCTACGCGCTCGACGAGGACTTCTTCGTCGACTTCGCCGAGCAGTCAGACGGCGCCCGGCCCCACGAGATCCACCTGCCGGGCGGGGACTGCACGACGGAGATCTTCCAGTAGGACCGCGTCGCGGTCGGTCGAGATGAGCCTGCACGCGCTGGCCACCGAGTGGGGCACCGACGGGCCGATCGGCCTGGCGTTCACGTTGCTGGCGGTGGCGAGCGGGGTCGTCTACCTGCTCGCCGCCGAGATCGGCCGGCGCCGCGACCGGCGTCGGCGTCGCTGGCCGCTGCGGCGCAGCGCGTGCTTCATCGGCGGGCTCGCGGTGCTGGTGGTCGACCTCGACTCAGGGATCGGGTCGCTGGCCGACGACCATCTCTCCGCGCACATGATCGAGCACATGGTGATGTGGCTGATCGTGGCGCCGCTGCTGGCGGCGGGCGGGCCGGTTCGGCTGGCGCTGTTCGCCTGTGGCCGCGACGGCCGCCGACGGCTGGCCCGCTGGCTGCACTCGCGACCGGTGACGGTGCTCACCAGCCCGGTCGGCTCGGTCGGGTGCTTCTCGGTCGTGTTGCTCGGCACCCACCTGCCGGCGGTCTACGGCCTGACCCTGAACAACGAGTGGGCGCACATCGGCGAGCACGCCCTGTACCTGTTCTGCGCGGTGCTGATCTGGGCCCCGCTGCTGGGAGTCGACCCACTGCCCGGCCGGCTGCCGGCCCATGGCCGCGCGCTGTGCATGGCCGCCTGCATGGTGCCGATGGCGATCGTCGGTGTCTGGTTGCTGATCGCCGGCGCGCCGGTCTACGCCCACTACCGCGACGTGCTCGGGGCGACGGGCGCGCTGCACGATCAAAGGACCGCCGGCCTGATCATGCTGCTCGCGGGGGTACCCGCGTTCGCCATCGTCCCGCTCGCCCGCGCGGCGCGGCTGATCCCGGCCCCGGCGCTGCGGCCCTGGGCGGTCGAGCCCGAGCAGCTCGTCGCCTGAGCCCGCGTCGCCTGAATCGCCAGTGTTCGTCTCGCTGGCAGTCGCTGCAGACCGGGCGCACGGTGGCGGATTCTGCCGATCGGCGGACGAAAAAACGCCAACCGCGCGTCCGTGGGACCTGAGCCGCACGGGTGCTGCGGGCGGCCGCCGGGGCACTCTTCGTGATGACCTCACGGTCGAGAAACCGGCGCGCCCGGCTCCAGAGCCTGCCCTCAGCTGAAGTCTGAGAACTGTCCGGCGCGGCTCGTCGCGGCCGCGAATTGCGACCAGGTCAGGCAGCCCAGGAAGCCGCTGCGCAGGTCATCACGCCCGGGCTCGTCGAGATGCGGCGTCCCGGCGGCGATCGTCGCCGCCACTGCCGACGCGTCGGCGACCTCGGCGGGCGGCCCGCCGTCGCAGATCAGCACGCCGGCAAAGGCGCGCCCCTCGGCCAGCCGCCGCGCGGCCTCGAGATCACGCACGAGCTCGGAACGCTGCGGGTACCACGGCGTCGCCCGGCGCAGGCCGCCCCGCTCGCACGGCGCGGTGATCGACACGAACAACTGGTCGGTCGCGAGCACGCAGTCCAGCCGACCCGGCTCCTCGAACCGCCACCAGATCGGCAACCGTGGCGAGCTCGCGCGGACGAGGTCCTGCGCGCGGTTCTGGGCGCGCGCCTGCGATCCGGGCGGATCATCGTCAAGTAGCGCCCGACGCAGCAGCTTGGTCTCAGCCGAGCTCGGAGGCAGCGCTTCGGCCTCGGTCGATCGCGTCAGTGCCTCGGGATGATCGATGTACCACCCGAGCAACTGGCGGGTCGGAGCCGCCGGATACGAGAAGCACGCCAGCATCCCCGTCTGAGCCCGGACCGCCAGCGGAACCTCGAGGTAGCCGGGGTTGTCGACGAAATCGCCGAGGTGCGCCCGCGCCCCCTCGCACGCGTCGAGCAGCCCCGGTAGCCACGACCGCCCGCCGGGGTCACGCGCGAACAGCGATTCGACCAGCGGGTGCAGCGGCGTCCGCTCGATCTCGAATGCGTCAGGGCCGTTCACGCCCAACCACGTTATCCGCGAGCGATCGCTTGAGCGCCCGTCACCGCAAACCGGCGTCAACCGGCCGGCGATAGCCACCCCCCGTGGTAGCGTCCCGCCCTCTTGTCGCGGGGTCCATATCCGAGGCGGATGCCGCCAGGCGCGCGCCGCCTTTCGGCTGCGCTGGCGACGCTCGCGGTCGCGGCCCTCGTCGCGGGCTCGGCCGCCGCGGCGTCGCGCTCGGCCGCCCATCCGCGCCGGGTCACGATCGAGGCACGCGCGATCGCCCCCCACGGGGTTCGGCTGCTACGCCCACTGGCCCGGTCCGCCACCGTCAGCGCCGCGGTCGTGCTCAAGCCCCGCGACGACGCCGCGCTGCGGCGGTTCATCGCGGCGGCGGCCGATCCGGACTCGCGCAGCTTTCACCACTACCTGGCTCCGGGCGCGTTTGCCGCCCGTTTCGGACCGACTGACGAGGCGCTCAGCGCCGTCCGCGGTCAGCTCCGCAGCGATGGCCTGACCGTCGGCGCGACCTCGGCGAACGGCCTGGTGATCCCGTTCCGCGGTCCGGCGGCCACCGTCCAGACCGCGTTCGCGACCGAGCTCTCTGAGTTCGCGTTGCCCGGCGGCGGCACGGCGCACGCGCCGACGACCGCGGTGTCGCTGCCGGCCGGCGTCGCCGGCTACGTCACGGCAGTGCTCGGCCTCAACAACCTCGTCGTGGAGCACCGGCTCGGACCGGCACGGCCGGCAACGACGGCACCGCCGGCACGGGCCACGCGGCGAGCCGGCCGCGACAGCCATGCCGCTGCTCGCACGGCTGTCGTCGCCGCTACCCCCGGCGGGCCGAAGCCATGCACCGACGCCACCGCTGCCGCCAACCAGTTCGGCGGGCTGACCGACGATGAGATCGCCAGTGCCTACGGCGCCACCGGCCTCTACGACGCCGGGGATACCGGGGCCGGTCAGCGGATCGCCATCTACGAACTCGAGCCGTTCCTGCGCTCGGATATCCGCACGTTCGACAGCTGCTACTTCGGCGCCACACGGGCGGCGCAGATGCTCCGGCGCCTGCACCTGCACATGGTCGACGGCGGCCAGCCGCACGGACCCGGCGCCGGCGAGGCCAGCCTCGACGTCGAGGATGTGTCGGCGATCGCTCCCGGCGCACAGATCGACGTCTACGCCGGTCCGGCACCGAACGCCAACCCCAACATCTACGACGCGTTCGACGAATACGCGGCGATCGTCGACGACGACCGCGATCAGATCGTCTCGACCAGCTGGGGTATCTGCGAGCAGGCGTTACAGACCGGGCAGCAGGGGCTGCAGGAATCCGAGAACTATCTGTTCCAGCAAGCGGCCGCACAGGGCCAGACGGTGTTCTCGGCGACCGGCGACAACGGCGCCGACGATTGCAACACGCGACGGTCCTCCAGCCCCGCCCGTGGCCAGAACCCCGTGTCGATCGACGATCCCTCCAGTCAGCCGTACGTCGTCGGCGTCGGCGGAACCACGATCGACGACGCCAGCTCACCGCCGCTTGAGCACGTCTGGAACGACGGGGTGGTCGGCGGCGGAGGCGGTGGCGGGATCTCTGAGTCGTGGCGAATGCCGTCCTGGCAGCAGTTCTCATCGGTGCCGGGCATCGTCAGGCCCGGTAGCGCCACCTACCGCAGCGCGAACCAGCTCGAGCGCGCCGCCGGCTACACGCCCGGCTTCTGTCACGCCCACGCGCAAGGGGCGACGGCGACGACGCCGTGCCGGCTCACCCCCGACGTCTCAGCCCAGGCCGACGAGTACACGGGCGCGATCACGGTCTATTCACACGAGTACACCAGCAAGCTGACGCCGACCGGTTGGACGACCACCGGAGGCACCTCGTCCTCGACGCCGATCTGGGCGGCGACGCTGGCGCTCGTCAACGCGTCCTCGACCTGCAGCGCCGACCGCGCCACCGTGCATGGCGTCGGCTTCGCCGCCCCGCTGCTGTACCAGGTCGCGTCGGACCCATCGGCCTACGCCGCATCGTTCACCGACGTTCGCGCCGGGTCCAACGACACCTACGGGATCTCCGACGGCAAGGTGTTCGCCGCGACGCGCGGCTATGACCCGGCGACGGGCCTCGGGTCGCCGTTGCTGACCGGCGCGGGCGGGACGGCCGGGCTGGCCTACCACTTGTGCAGCCTGACCGGCCCTCCGACCCGCCCGGCCGTGACCGGTCTGACGCCGGCCTCGGGCAGCGCCGCCGGCGGGGTCCGGGTCCGGATCACCGGCTCGGGGTTCATGTCTCACGGACGGTCGCTGGTCGCCTCGGTCCAGATCGGCGCGCGGCCCGTGCCGGCCGGCAGCCTCCAGGTCGCAAGCCCCCACGCGATCCTGGTGACGCTGCCGGCCGCCACCCAGGGCCTGCCGCCCAACGCGCACGTATCCGGCGACGGCGCCGGTCCGGCACTGATCGTCGTCACGCTGAAGAACGGAGCGTCGAGCCTGGCTGGTCCGAGCGCGCGGTTCACCTACGTCGATTCGGCCGCCCACGCGGCGGTGCCGACGATCGCCGCCGTGACCCCGAGCGGGGGGCGGCAAACCGCTTCGGGCACGGTCACGGTGCTCGGCTCTGGTTTCACCGACGTTCGGCGCGTCACCTTCGGCGGCGTGCGCGCCCCGCATTTCGTCGACCACGGGCCCGACCGGCTGACGGTGACCTATCCGCGGATGTCGGCCGCCACGACGTGCACCCCCCTCCCCCATACCGGCGTCTACAAAGGCGAGAACGCCCGCAACGACGTCTGCCAGGTCCAGGTCCGTGTGTACACGCAGGGCGGCGTGACCGCGCCGACGACGATCCGCCCACCCCTGGAGGGCGCGCTGCATCAGAACGCGATGGGCGTGCTACTGGCCGACGACTGCCGGTGCGAGGTGGCGCAGACCGCCGATGAATTCGACTACCTGCCGCGGCCTCGGGTCGATTCGGTCTCGACCGCGGGCGGACCGACGACGCTTGCCTCCGAGCGCGGCGGCTCGGTGATCACCGTCAAAGGCGCCGGGCTGAACCCGCTGGACATCGACTGGGCCGACTTCGGCGACCCGGGACGGTATGCCTCGGTCGCGCTCGGCTACGTGTTCCTGTCGGGTACCGAGATGCAGATCACCGCGCCGCGGCGCGACGTGACGCTCGGGATCGACCATGTCCCGTTCAGCGTCCGCACGCTCGCCGGACAGTCCAACGCCAAGACGGTGCGCTACGCCGGGCTGCCGGCCGCGACCAAGGTGATCAACCGCTCGAGTGCCGTGACGGTCAACGGCCTGTCCGGGGCGTCGACCGTCGGGGGTACACCGATCGAGGTCGAGGGCCAGCACTTCCGTGGTCAGGTCCTGGCGTTGCGGATCAACGGGCTGAATCCTGCTGACGGCTCGGGCGGCACGCAGTACAACTTCTCGGTCACCGGCGACACGGCGCTGCGCACGCACACCGTCTCGCAGAACCCGGGTCTCGTGACCGTCGAGCCGTGCACCGTCAGCGGCTGTGCCAAGGGGTCGCGGCCCGGAGCGCTGGTGCTCTACCCGCCGGGCTCACCGTCGGTGACCGCGGTCTCCCCCGGTACGGGGCCGGCCGCGGGCGGGACGCCGATCACCATCACCGGCCGCAACCTCGGGTGTCCGCTGACCGTGCTGGTCGGCGGCCAGCCGGCAACCAGCGTCGCGGCGATGAAATCGCTGCTCGGTTGCGGGTCGACGACGACGACGACCGCCGTGACCCCAGCGGGAACGCCCGGCGCGAACGTGCCGGTCACCGTGCAGACAGCCCAGAGCGTGTTCACCGGGCACGCCGGTAGGTCGTCGGCGACCTTCGGCTACCGCTGAGCTCGTTCGCACGGCGTCCTAGGGTCGTGGAGAGACCTCTTTTCGAAAGGACCCCCGTATGACGACTCTTGTTTCAGGATCGGGCACGTTTGAGCTCGGCGGCACCACCACGGTCAACCGGCTTGGCTACGGCGCCATGCAGTTGACGGGCAAGGGCGTCTGGGGGCCGCCAAAGGACCCGGACGAGGCGATCCGCGTGCTCAAGCGTGCGGTCGCCGACGGCGTCAACCTGATCGATACGGCCGACTCCTACGGGCCGTTCGTCGCCGAGGAGCTGATCTTCGAGGCGCTGCACCCGTACCCCGAGGATCTCGTCATCGCCACCAAGGCCGGGCTGACGCGTGCGGGTCCGGGTGACTGGCGGCCGGTCGGGCGTCCCGAGTACCTGCGCCAGCAGTGTGAGCTGTCGCTGCGCCACCTCCACCTGGACCAGATCGAGCTGTTCCAGTTGCACCGGATCGACCCCAAGGTCCCGGTCGCCGAGTCAGTCGGCGAGCTCAAGCTGCTGCAGGAGGAGGGCAAGATCCGTCACATCGGCCTCTCTGAGGTCAGCGTCGCCGAGCTCGAGGAAGCCCGCCAGACCGCCGAGATCGTGTCGGTCCAGAACCTCTACAACCTTGCCAATCGCAAGGCCGAGGATCTGCTCGACCACTGCGAGGCCCAAGGGATCGCGTTCATCCCGTGGTTCCCGCTGGCGACCGGCAAGCTCGCCGGCTCTGGCGGCCCGCTTGACCAGATCGCCTCAGAGGACGATGCGAGCCCGTCGCAGTTGGCGCTGGCGTGGTTGCTGCGGCGCTCGCCGGTGATGCTCCCGATCCCCGGAACCTCGAGTGTCGAGCACCTCGAGGACAACCTCGCGGCCGCCAAGATCGAGCTGACCGACGAGCAGTTCGAGACACTCTCGAACATCGCCGACTAACCGCGCGTCGGCCCGGCGAGCGCCGGGCCGACGACGCCGCCCGCACCGAGGTTCCAAGGCGCGGGCGGCGCCCCGGCTACTTGCCGGCCGGGTCCGGGACGATCCGGATGTAGGGCTTGGGCGACTGCCACTCGCCGAACAACTCCTTGGCCTGGTCGTTGGAGACCGAACCGGCGATGATCACGTCGTCGCCCTGCTGCCACTGCGCCGGGGTGGCGACCTTGTGCTTCGCGGTCAGCTGCAACGAGTCGATCACCCGCAGGACCTCGTCGAAGTTGCGGCCGGTCGTCATCGGGTAGACGAGGATCAGCTTGACCTTCTTGTCGGGGCCGACCACGAACACGTTCCGGACCGTCTGGTTGTCGGCCGGCGTGCGGTCGGCTGGGTCGCCGGACACGTCGGATGGCAACATGTCGTACAGCTTGGAGACGGTGAAGTCCGCGTCGGAGATGATCGGATAGTTGGGCGCAGTGCCCTGGGTCTCCTCGATGTCCTTCGACCAGTTGACGTTGGCGTCGACCGGATCGACTGAGATCGCTGCGATCTTCACGCCGCGCTTCTCGAACTCCGGCTCGATCGAGGCCATGTAGCCCAGCTCGGTCGTGCACACCGGGGTGAAGCTCTTGGGGTGCGAGAACAGCACCGCCCACGAGTCGCCGACCCACTCGTGGAAGTGGATCGGGCCCTCCGTGCTGTCCGCCTCGAAGTCAGGGGCCTCGGCCCCGATCTGCAGCGTCATGTCTGTCCCTCCAGAATTGTCGACCAATACGGTTGCCATTGTGCCGAATACAGGGCTAGCGGGGCTGCGCCGTTGCGGCGGGTCACGTTCGAGTCAGCATCGGTGGCACCGCTGATCATAGAAATCCCTGAACGCGGGTCGGACTTGCGTGGTTAGCGCTCTTCGCGGGCGACGAGCTCGGCGATCCCGTCGAGGATCCGCGCGAGCCCGAACTGGTACTCAAGGTCCATGTCGTCCTCGTCGTCGAGCGCTCCGGACGCGATCGCGGCGTGCAGCCAGGGGAACTCGTCGGCGCTCGTGATCTGTGCCAGCAGCGTGCCGTAACCGGGCATCACCGACTGGCCGCTGGACGCCGCCGCGAAGTCGGCGGTCAGCGTCGCGTCGTTGCGAACGAACCCCGAGAGGACCAGCGCGCACGAGAGCTTGTCCTGCTCGGACAGCCGCGTCTCCGCCAGCGCCGCCAGCGCGCGATCGAGCCAGGCGACGTTGTTGGGCCCGAGCGGCGGGGCGCTGATCGGCACCCGCAGGCCCCACGGGTGGCGCCGATAGGTGTCGCGCAGCCCGTCGCACCATGCGGTCAGCCCGGCCCGCCACCCCCCTGACGCGGGCAACGGCGGAGCCGGCCCGAGAGCCGTATCGACCATCAGCGTCAGCAGCTCGTCCTTGGCCGCCACGTAGCGATACAGCGACATCGTCCCCACGCCCAGCCGCTTGGCGATCCGCGCCATCGACAGCGCAGCGACCCCCTCGGTACTGGCGACCTCGATGCCGGCGTCGACGATCGCCTCGAGCGTCAGTCCGCGCCGCGGCCCACGCGTCCCGTCCCGACGCAAGCCCCAGGCCAGCTCGATGCTCGGTGGGATCGGCCGCGCCGGCGGCCTCGGGTCGCTCACGGCCGGCACCGGGCGAGTTGACACGCCGCCGAATAACTGCGTATGCTGTACCCATATGCGTATGGCATACGCAATATGGTACCGACCGACCGAGGACACTCATGACATACGCACTGGCGATCGAGGCCGACGGCCTGCGAAAGCGATACGGCCCGATGACCGTTCTGGACGGTCTTGACCTGCGGATCCCGCGCGCATCCGTGCTGGCGCTGCTCGGACCCAACGGCGCCGGCAAGACCACGGCCGTGCGGCTGCTCTCCACGCTGACCGCCCCCGACGGGGGCCGCGCCCGGGTCGCCGGCCACGACATCGTCTCCGACCCCGCGGGCGTGCGTCACGCGATCAGCCTGACCGGGCAATACGCCGCGCTCGACGACCTCCAGACCGGGACCGAGAACCTGCGGATGATCGGGCGCCTGGCCGGCCTGTCGGCGCGCGCCGCACGTGGCCGCGCCGCCGAGCTGCTGCATCGCTTCGACCTGGTGCAGGCGGCCGGCCGGCGCGTCGGGACCTATTCGGGCGGGATGCGCCGGCGTCTCGACCTCGCGGCATCGCTGATCCGCCCCGTCGAGGTGCTGTTCCTCGATGAGCCGACGACCGGGCTGGACCCGCGCAGCCGGATACGGATGTGGGAGCTCGTCTCCGAGCTGCGCGCCACTGGCACGACCGTGCTGCTGACCACGCAGTACCTGGACGAGGCCGACCGGCTCGCCGATCGAATCGCCGTGATCGACGCCGGGCGGGTCGTCGCCGAAGGGACGGCCGCGGAGCTCAAGCGCCGAGTGGCCGACCATCGGCTGGAGCTGATCGCGGCGGGACCGGACGCGTACACCCAACTGGCGACGCGTGCCGGTGGGCAGACGGTCGCCGCCGACCCGGACGCGCTGCGCCTCGGCGTCGCCTGCGACGGTGGCGCCGGAGCGATCCGGGCACGGCTCGACGAGCTTGATCCCGCGCGCACGTTGATCGATCGCTTCGAGCTGGTCGGCGCCAGTCTCGACGACGTCTTCCTGTCCCTCACCGGCAAGCCCACGCCGTCCCGTCAAGGAGCACCCAGCGATGACTGAGACCCACCGGAGCCTGAACGACCTATTGGTCCTGATCGCGCGGGCGTTGCGTCTGTCGTTGCGCAACGTCGACGGTCTGATCACGGCGCTGATGCTGCCCCCGATGCTGATGTTCATGTTCGTCTACTTCTTCGGCGGCGCCATCCACACCGGCGGTCGCTACGTCGACTACGTCGTCCCGGGGGTGCTCCTGGTGTGCGTCGGGTTCGGTGCCGGCACGACCGCGGTCAGCGTCGCCCACGACCTGTCGGGCGCGATCGTCGATCGGCTGCGCTCGATGGACGTCCGAGGCGAGTCGCTGATCGCCGGACACGTGGTCGCCAGCGTCGCGCGCAATCTGATCTCTGCCGGGCTGGCAGTGGCGATCGCGTTCGCGATCGGGTACCGCTCGCACGCGGATGCCACGCACTGGCTGGCGGCGGTCGCGCTGCTGACGCTGTTCATACTCGCGATCTCCTGGTTCGCGGCCGCGATCGCGATCCTGGTGCGATCGCCCGAGGCCGCCCAGGGCATCACGTTCGTGGTCGGTTTCCTGCCGTACCCGTCGAGCGCGTTCGTGCCGGTCTCGACGATGCCGTCCTGGCTGCGCGGGTTCGCGGACAATCAGCCCATCAGTCAGGTGGTCGACGCGATCCGAGCCCTGCTGGCGGGCGGCTCGCCGGGTGTCGCCGCCTGGCACTCGATCGCCTGGAGCGTGGGGATCCTGGTCGTCTCCGTGGCTCTCTCCGGGACCCTGTTCAGCCGCCGTACGCGCTGATCGGCGGCGACGGGCGCTGCTAGAATAATGCTTGCTGGCAGGCAACTATTTACGGGCGCCGCCGGCCCAACGAACGCAGACCGAGACAGATGCCAGCGACCACCGAAGCCCTCGACGCCGCCACCGCCAGGCGGTTGCGGACCGTGCTCGGTCGGCTCTCGAAGCAGCTGCGCACGACCACCGCGTCGACCGATGCCGGGCTGACTCCGACCAAGATCTCGGTGCTGCTGAGCGTCGACCGACGCGGGACGAGTCGCATCTCGGAGGTTGCCGAGCTGGAGGCGCTGAACCCGACGCTGCTGTCGCGCACGATCTCGACGCTGGTCGACGCGGGCCTGCTGGACCGGGTGTGTGACGCCGGCGACCGGCGTGCGGCCTGGGTTCAGGTCACCGACGAGGGCCACCAGCTCGCCGAGCGCATGCGTCGCGAGCGCACCGAGGTCGTCAACCGCGGGATGTCGGCCCTCTCGGCCACCGACCGGCAGATCATCGAACGGGCGATCCCGGCCCTGGAGGGTCTCGCCGACGAGCTGCGAGACCGGCCGCGGTGACGCGCGTCAGGCGCGCCGGCCAGGTCACCTTCGCGGCGTTCGAGGTTCCCAACTACCGCCGGTACATCAGCGGCCAGGCGATTTCGCTGGTCGGCACCTGGATGCAGATGACCGCGCAGTCGTGGGTCGTCCTGAAGCTGAGCGGATCGAGCACCGTGCTCGGGCTGATCGTTGCACTGCAGACGCTGCCGGTGCTCCTGCTGTGTCCGTACGGCGGCGTGATCGCCGACCGGGTCGACAAGCGCCGCCTGATGATCATCCTGCAGACGATGATGGGCGTGCAGGCGCTGACGATGGGACTGCTGGCGGTGTTCGGGATCCTGCAGGTCTGGGAGATCGGCGTGCTCGCCGCGCTGCTGGGGTTCAACAACGCCTTCGAGAACCCGGCGCGGCAGTCGTTCATGTCCGAGATGGTCGGCCCCGACCATGTCCGGAACGCGGTCAGCCTCAACTCGGTGATGGTGAACGTTGCGCGCTCGGTCGGGCCGGCGGTCGCCGGGATCCTGCTGGCGACCGTCGGCGACGGGGTCTGCTTCTTGATCAACGCGGCGAGTTTCGTCGGCGTCGTCTTCTCGCTGACGACGATGGATACCTCGCAATTGCACCCCACCCCACCGGCGCCCCGCGCCAAGGGCCAGCTGCGTGAAGGGCTCGCCTACGTGCGGCGCACCCCCGGCCTGCTCGTGCCGCTTGTGATGATGGCGGTCGCCGGTTGTCTGACCTACGAGTTCCAGGTGACGTTGCCGGTGATGGCTTCTCAGGGCCTGCATGCGGGTTCGACCGGTTTTGGCTTCATGACCGCGATGATGGGCATCGGCGCGGTCGTCGGCGGTCTCTACGTCGCCGGCCGCGGCAAGACTGGGTTGCGTCCGCTGGTGCTCGCCTCGGCCGCTTTCGCGGTCGCGATGACGATGGCCACAGTCGCGCCGACACTCGCGGTCGAGCTGATCGCGATGGCGCTCGTCGGGGCCGGCTCGGTGATGTTCATGTCGACCGGCAACTCGACGCTGCAGCTGACCTCGGCGCCGGAGATGCGCGGCCGCGTGATGTCGCTGTGGTTCGTCGCGTTCCAGGGCTCGACCCCGATCGGCGGGCCGATCGTCGGCGTGGTCATGGGTGCCTTCGGGGCGCGCGCCGGTCTCGGGCTGGGCGCGGTGACCGTCGCGCTCGTCGCGGTCGGCGGCCTGATGTCGCTGCGCGGTCACGCCGGCGCCGGCCGCCGGACGCAGGCAGCCGCCAACCCCGCCTGATCGAGCTGCGCCGAGCGCCGGTCCGCCCGCGCGTCGGCTAGCCTCGGCGCCCGATGAGCGAACCCACCTTCGACCTCCAGAGCCACTCGAACCTGTCAGACGGGGCGCTGTCGCCCGCCGACGTCGTCGCCGCCGCGACGGCCTCCGGTATCGAGCTGCTGGCACTGTCTGACCACGACTCGGCGCTCGGCGTCCCCGAGGCCGTCGCGGCGGCCCGCGCGGCCGGAATCGGCCTGGTGCCGGCCACCGAGATCACCGCGGTGCTCGACGGCAAGCAGGATCTGCACGTCTGCGCCTACATGATCGACCCCGGGGATCCGACCCTCGTGCAGACGCTCGAACGCTCACGTAACGATCGTGAACGGCGCGCTGAGAAGATGAGCGATGCGCTGCGCGAGCTCGGTTTCGCGATCGACGAACAGCAGCTGCAGCGCCGTACCCAGGAGGGCAAGACGATCGGTCGGCCCCATCTCGCGCAGGCCGTCGTCTCGCATCCGGACAACCGCGAGCGACTGCAGCGCGACGGGCTGCTGGAGCCGACGGCGTTCCTGGTCGCGTACCTGATCGACGGCAAGCCGGCGTTCGCACCCCGGGACGCGCCGACCGTCGAGCAGGCGATCGAACTGATCCACGGCGCCGGGGGGCTGGCGGTCTGGGCCCATCCGTTCTGGGACGTCAAGGATCCCGACGAGGTGATCGAGACCGTCGAGCGCTTCCGTCGCGCCGGGCTCGACGGGGTTGAGGCCTTCTACGTCACCCACACCGAGGACGAGACCCGACTGCTGGTCGCCTACTGCGACGAGCACGGGCTGTTGACGACCGGCTCGTCTGACTTTCACGGCCCCGAGCACCACACGTTCTCGCAGTTCCGCGCGTTCAAGCTGTACGGCCTCGAGCCGAACCTCGGCCCGATCAGCGCGCTTTAGCCCAGCTCGGCGGTGAGGTAGTGCTCGATCGTGCCGGCGACGACGGCCACGAGCGCGTCTTCGCTCAACGACGCGATCGGTTCCACCGCCAGCACCTGGCGAGCGACGGTCATCCCGACCATCGTCGCCCCGATCAGGTTGGCCCGAAGCTCGGCATCGGGCTCGTTGGTGCTCGCGGCCACAGCGGCGATCGCGTGTTCCTGCACGATCCCCCGCAGCAGCCCGGCGGCCGTCTCGCTGGTCACGGCCGCGCGCACCGCGCCGACCAACGCGCCCCTGGTCGGCTCCCGTTCCCAGAGCTCCACCAACACCCGCGCCAGCCGCTGGCTGGTGACGCCAGAATCGGCGCCGCGCCCCACGCCGGCCATCGCCTCCCCGATCGGGGCCAGCACGTTGCTGACCGCCGCCTTGAAGACGTCCTGCTTGGACCCGTAGAAATGGTGCACGAGCGCCGGGTCCACTCCCGCGTCGCGGGCGATGGCGCGGATCGTCGCCTTCTCATATCCGTGTGCGGCGAACGCGTCGCGGGCCGCCACGAGGATCGCCTCCCGGGTCTCGTTGGCGCCCGGCCGGCGACCCGGGCGCCTGGACCGCTCCGTGCCGCCGGTCATGCGGCGCTGATCGTCACGGTGCTCGCGCCCGAGGTCGCCGGCTTCCGCGATCCGCCGCGGGCGGCCAGCCACTGCGGCAGGGACCAGCGCGAGCCGACCACGGCGGCGACGGCACCGAGCAGCGCCCAGCCGCCGAGCAGCCCGAGCTTGCCCCCGGTCGCGTGGCCGGAGAAGTAGGTGGCGTTGCGCACCGCGTCGAGTCCCTGACCCAGTGGGAGGATGGGATGCAGCGCGGCAAAGAAACTCGGGATGAACGCCGGACCGACCGCGGCGCCGGACGCCGGCACCCCGACCACGAGCAGTCCGATCGCCGCCAGGGCGACGCCGAGCGGGCCGAGCAGCCGCCCGAGCCCGACCGTGATCGACGACGCGGCGAACGAGATCAGCATCCCGAGCCCGGCCAGCTCCAGGTAGCTGCCGCCGAGCGAGCCGTACGCGACGTTCGAGAGCGCCGCGTCCCCGAGCCCGAGCACGACCGCGAATGCGGCCGCTCCGGCGAGGCGATCGCGGACCGGCAGACCCTTGACGATGACGGTCATCGCAACACCGATCAGCAGGCTCGGGATCACGAGCGTCAGCACGAAGAAGAATGGGCCGAGCCCGGCCCGGTCAGATACCGGCAGCGGCGCCAGGTCCTGGGTGGTCACGGGTGTCCGCAGAGACGTCGGGGTGAAGGCACGCTGCATCGTCTGCACCGTCTGTGAACCCGCCGCCGACGCGACCAGCAGACGGGCGTGCCCGGGAGTGAGCACGACCGCGCCGTCGAGCCTGCGGTCACGGATGGCGGCCGCCGCCGCGGTCGCGGTGGGATAGGAGCGCAGCGACAGCGCGCCCGGGTCGTGTGTTGCGGTGGCCGCCTGCAGGCGGGCGACCTGCGCGGCCGGCGCGACGACCCCGACGGGCATCTGGTGCGGGCGCGGATCGTGAAAGGCGCCGACGAAGCTGGCGGCCAGCGCGATCCCGGCGGCGAGGATCAGGGTGGCGTGGCGGAGCACTGGTCTGAGATCGGGCATGGCGGCCTCCTGTACGTGGCGAATTCAACGCTTGGTGAGTTCACCGTACCATAGAACTCATCGGTCGATGAATTGCGTGGCCGAGCGTGAGCTGGCGCGTGCGCGGGCGCGGCGCGTGCGCGGGCGCGGCGCGTGCGCGGGCGCCGATTCACGCTCGGTCGCCGGCGCGCTGCGGGCCCCAGTTACTCCGTGTGGCCGATTTCGCCTCTCTGGCCGTGAAAATCCGCCAATCGACCGCCGCGGCTACGCGGCGATCGCCCGCTCGTTCAGATGTGCCCCGACCTTGCGCTTGACCCGCTGCAGCGCGTTGTCAACCGTCTTGCAGTCGCAGTCGAGCCGGCGTCCGACCTCCTCGTAGGAGTGGCCGTCGAGGTACAAGGCCAGCACCCGGGACTCCAGGTCCGACAGCGCCGTCGAGATGCAGGCCACCAGCGCTCGCAGCTCCTCGGAGGAGATGACCTGGTTGACCGGATCGTGCACCGTCGAGCCGGGCAGGATCTCGTCGAGCGTCGCGTCGGACTCTCCGCTGGAGCCTGCCGGCGTGCTCGAGAACGACACGTACTGGTTCAGCGGCGTGTGCTTGTTACGGGTCGCGGTCTTGACCGCGGTGATGATCTGGCGCGTGATGCAGAGCTCGGCGAAGTTCCGGAAGCTCGACTCGCGGTCTGTCCGGAAGTCGCGAACCGCCTTGTACAGACCGACGAGGCCCTCCTGGATGAGGTCATCGGCGTCACCGCCCGCCAGGAAGTACGACGAGGCCTTGAGGCGAACGAACCCGTAGTACCGGCGGACGATCTGATCGTAGGCCTCGGGGTGGCCCTGTTTCGCAAGTGCGATCAGAAAGCCATCCTCAACCTTGAGTTGAGACTGAGAGTATGAAGACAGTCGGGCCACAGACGTAACCTTTCGCGCCGACACGTCTCCGTGTCGGTTCGGTTTGTCGTGACGCGCTACCTCCCCTGGCGCCGCATCGATATAGGAACTTCTCGGAGCGCGACCGTCCCCGGCCACACCCCACAACCGAAGCACTCAAGCTTCAGTTGAACCTTATTTACGGCGCGAGCCTGACAGAGCGCAGCGCGCTTGTCAAGCAAAAACCGGTGTCGTGCACACGAACCTGCAAACAGCCCTCGCCCCGGCTTTCGACGTGCACGCTCACGCTCCTCTCCGGCTTGATCCCGGTCGCGCGGTCAGCCGACGTCGCGTGGGAACAGCTCGGGCCCGTCCGGGCCGTCGCGGACGTCCCAGCCGATCGCCCGCAACTCGTCGCGCAGCCGATCGGCTTCCGCATAGTCCCGCCCGGCACGGGCGTCGGCGCGCTTGCGCGCGAGCTCGCTCGCTTGCGCCGGGACCTCCGCGGCTTCGTCGTCGAGCAGCCCGGCCAGCCCGAGCACGTCGAGCATCGCCCGCAGATCGTCGGAGCCGACGGTGCCGGCCTCGGCGCGGTTGGCGTCACTGACCCAGTCGAACACCGAGACCAGCGCCCGGGGCACGTTGAAGTCGTGGGCGAGCGCATCGAAGAACGCGGCGCGGCGCGGTGCCGACCAGTCCGGGCTGGGCCCCGGGACGAGCCTGCGGCCCGCCTCTCGGATCCGCGCCGCCGCCGCCGCCGCCTGCTCCAACCGGGTCTCGTCGTATTCCAGCGGTTGGCGCCAGTGGCCTTGCGAGAAGTACATCAGCAACGTTTCGGGGCCGTGCCGCTCGAGCGCCTCGGAGAGTCCGAACACGTTGCCCACGGACTTCGACATCTTCTCGGCATCGAGCCGGAGCATTCCGTTGTGCATCCAGATCTGCGCCAGCGGATCGCCCGTCGCCGCCCTTGTCTGGGCCGCTTCGTTCTCGTGATGGGGAAAGATCAGGTCCGATCCGCCCCCGTGAATCTCGAAGTCGGTGCCGAGCAGATCCTGCGCCATCGCCGAGCACTCGATGTGCCACCCGGGCCGACCCGGGCCCCAGGGCGATTCCCAGCTCGTGTCCTCGCCGGGCTTGTGCGCCTTCCAGAGCGCGAAATCGAGCGGGTCACGCTTCAACGACGCACCCTCGGTTCCCTCCCCCTGGTCCATCAGGTCGATGTTGCGGTGCGAGAGCTCGCCGTAGTCGCCGTACGAGCGGACCGAGAAATAGACGTCGCCGTCGGCGGCGTAGGCATTGCCGGCATCGATCAGCCGCTCGATCAGCGCGATGATCGGGCCGATCGTCTCCGACGCCAGCGGCTCGTGGTCAGGCCGGCCGAGCCCGAACCGGTCGGTATCGCCAACGTACGCGGCAGTCATCTCGACGGCAAGCTGTGCGCTGGGGACGCCGCCGGCCGACGCCGCCGCGTAGATCTTGTCGTTGATATCGGTGACGTTCGCGACCAGCTCGGCCTCGTACCCGACCGCGTTGAGGAACCGCTTGAGCTGCGAGAAGACGACGAACGGCCGGGCGTTGCCGACGTGCACCCGGCCGTAGACGGTCGGGCCGCAGGCGTAGATCCGCACCTTCGGCGGAGCCGCGGGCTCGAGCCGTCGGAGCTCGCCGGTGCGCGTGTCGTGCAGCAGAATCTCAGGCGGGCTCACGGCGCAGACGGTAGCGATCCCGGCTCACCCGCGGGCGTCGCCGGAGCCCGCGACGAGCCCATCCATCACCAGCGCCAGCACGCCGTCGCGAGCCCGCTCCGGGGCCCAGCCGTGGCCGCTGCGAAGGTGCCGATAGGTGTGGCCGACGGCGTTGTAGAGCACGGTCGCCGTCTCCCGTGGATCTTCGGCGTGCAACGTGCCGTCGATCGCCCCGTCAAGCAGCAGACGGTGCAGCGGATCCACGAACACCGAACGGGTCAGCGCGTCCGGGCCGGGGTCGTGGAAGATCTGGGCTCCGATCGGGCCATCGAGCGCGTCGAGCACCGCCAGGTTCTGTTCCGACAGCCGGCATTGCAAGTCGAGCGCCAGCCGCAGCCGCTGCGCCGCCGTGCCGTCGGCGACGAGCGCTCGCCACATCGCCTGCTTGTGCTCCTCCTCGAATCGCTGCGCCAGAGCGCGGACGATGTCTTCCTTGGACACCCCCCGGCGATGCAGCGTCATCCGAGAGACCCCGGCCGCCGCCGCGATCCGCTCCAGCGTGGCGCCGGCGGGGCCTTCCTCGGCGAGCACGAACCGGGCGGCGTCGACGATCTTCGGGGCGACCGCAGGGTGTGCCCCCGCCGCGGCGCCGGGCGACCCCGCGGCGGCGGTCACCGTGGCCGCTGGGCGCGGAACCGCATTCGCCCGCCCTTGACCTCGACGACCGGCTCGGCCAGGCCCGCGCTCGTGAGCCGCTGCGGGAAGTCGCCGGGCGCGATCAGCGTCAGCGTGTCACCGACGTGCAGCAGCCTGAACTTCAGCGAGCCGCCAACCGAATCGGTCCCCGCGAACGTCCCGCCGGGTTCGAGCACCCGGACCGCCTCGGCCAGGACCCGGTCCTGCAGCTGCGGCGAGTCGATGTGGTGCAGCATCGTGAAGCACAGCACCGCGCTGAACCGGCCGTCCGGGTAGGGCATCTGGGTCGCGTCGCCCTGGGTCACCTCGACCCGGTCACCGAGCTCGGCGGTCAGCTTGCGGCAGTAACGCGGATCGAGCTCGAGCACGGTCAGCGACGAGGTTCGCTCAGCCAGGAGCCGGGTCGTGGCGCCAAAGCCGGGGCCGATCTCCAACACCCGTTCACCCAGTTCCACGTCTTCCAGTCCCCATGGCAGCAGCGTCCCGCTCGACGAACTCCGCCCACCCCTTGCCGGCACAGAGCCGGTTGTGCGCAAAGTTCACTGTGCTGTCAGCGTACCATGGTGATACATGCACGTAACAGCATGAAGCTGGATACCTAGCGGGACATATCGTCCCGTTAGGCATCCAGCTCCGGTCCGACCGGCGCAGAACGCCGACACGCGCCGGTCAGGTCGGTCGCCGCCCCGGCCCGGCTCGGCCGAAAGCGCCCGTGTCAGTTGGTCTCGCGGCGTTGGCCACCCGGGGCGAACGGCTCAGCGAGCACCACCAGATAGCCGTTGAGGTCGTGCAGCCAGATCTCCCGACAGCCCGAGTTGGGGTTGACGTGCACGTCGGTGACGATCTCAGCGCCGCTGGCGCGCACGCGGTCGACCGCCTCGTCGAACGCCTCGGTCGTGAACCACAGCGCGAGCCCGTTGCCGAGCGGTAGCGACGGATCGCCGAGCGGGCCGTGATGATGGTCGACCTCGAGCGAATGCAGTTGCAACACCAGTTCGCCGTCGACCATCACCTGCTCGTACTCCTCGCCGCCGTGACCGCTGTCGGCGCCGAGCACCTGCTGGTAGAAACGGCTCGAGGCGGGGACATCGGGGACGGAGATCAAGGGATGGGCATGCATGGTCAGGCCTCCGGAAGGGTTTTGCGTACGCGTACGCATACTCTCGCACGCGCGACGTGGTGTCAACCTGGCCGTGGATCGCGGGCCTGGTTTGAGGCGAACTCAGTCGATCCGCTTCGACATGGCGAAGCGCAGCGACATCGTTCACGCTCGCCGACCCGGAGGGCGCGATCGTGCGATGTCGCCGCCCCGCCGCGGCCGCCAGCCGCGGTCGGATCAGACCCGGGGCGATGTCGCCGCCCGTCGCGGCGGCCAGCCGCGGTCGGAGCAGACCGCGGCGATGTCGCCGCCCCATCGCGGCCGCCAGCCGCGGTCGGATCAGACCCGGGCGACCGTCGCGATCGCCAGCGCCGCTGCGCCCTCCTCGTGCCCGACGAAGCCCATCCCCTCGCCCCGGGTCGCCTTGACGCTGACGTGGTCGAGGCCGAGCCCGAGCGCCTCCGCCAGGCGGGCGCGCATCGCGTCACGCGCGGGCGCGAGTTTTGGTCGCTCGATCACCACGGTCGCATCGATGTGTGACGCGACGAAGCCGGCGTCCGCCAGCAGGACCACGGTCGCGCGGAGGAGCTCGATCGAGTCGGCCCCGCGAAAGCGTGGGTCGGTGTCCGGGAAGTGCTGCCCGATGTCCCCCAGTGCGCAGGCGCCGAGCATCGCGTCGATGATCGCGTGGGTCAGCACGTCGGCGTCGGAGTGGCCGTCGAGACCACGATCGTGCTCGATCGTGACGCCGCCGAGCACCAGCGGCCGGCCGGCGACGAACCGGTGGCAGTCATAGCCGAGGCCGGTGCTCACGGCGACCGCCGTTCGGCCAGCAGGAGCTCCGCGACGCGCAGATCCTCGCGTGTGGTGATCTTCAGGTTCCCCGGGTCAGAGCCGATCACGTGCACGACCCCGCCCGCCCGTTCGATCAGCCACGCGTCGTCGGTGGCCTGCGACAGCAACTCGTCGGATGCCTCGGTCAGCGCGCGCTCGAGCGAGGCGCGGCGGAACACCTGCGGCGTCTGCACGGCCCACAGCCGGGAACGATCCAGCGTCCGGGTGACCGAGCGGCCGTCGTCGGCGACCTCTTTGATCGTGTCCGAAACCGGCGTCGCGGCGATCACCGCGTCGGCTTCCGGCGCCAGCGCCAGCGCATCGAGCGCCTGGATGAACAGATCGGCCGTCGCCAGCGGACGAGCGGCGTCGTGCACGATCACCGGGTCGGCATCGGCTGCGGCGGCGGCCAGCGCCGCGCGTACCGATTGCGAGCGCTGGGCGCCGCCGGCGACGACGGTCACGCCGTCGGGCGCCGCGTCGAGCGCGTCCGCCGGGAGCGCGACGATGATCTCCGACACGGCCGCCACATCTCGCAACGAGCCGACGCTCCACGCCAGCATCGACTGTCCACACAGCGGGACGAGCGCCTTGGGCCGGCCGAACCCAAGGCGCTCGCCTCGTCCTGCGGCCACGATCAGCGCGACCGCCATCGATGGATCGAGAGCCGCGGCGCCCTACTCGGCGGCGACGGCCACCTTGGCGTTGGCGTGGTTCCCGATGCCGTTGGACTCGTGCGACTGCTCGATCAGGACCATGTGCAGGTGCTCCTCGACCTGCTGCTCGTCCATCTCCAGCGCGTACATCAACTCGGAGGCGAGGATCTTCTTGGCGCGCGTGAACATCTGCTTCTCGCCCGTCGACAGTCCCTTCTGGGCCTCGCGGACGGCGAGGTTGCGGACGACCTCGGCGAGCTCGTAGATGTCGCC
Source organism: uncultured Solirubrobacteraceae bacterium (assembly GCA_963743985.1). Lineage (GTDB taxonomy): Bacteria > Actinomycetota > Thermoleophilia > Solirubrobacterales > Solirubrobacteraceae > Palsa-465. The sequence goes on from CAVUSD010000030.1 coordinate 122,679, forward strand.
GGTCTTGATCTTGTCCCGGTTGTGCTTGAACCGCCGGTTCCAGTTCTTGGGCATCTCGGAACACTCGTCCTGCAGCAGCGCCATGACCTTTTTGACGGTCTCCTCGTCGATCACCCGGCGCAGACCGGCGACGGCGGCATTCTGGGTCGGCACCATCACCGTCATGTCGTTGTGCAGGATCTTGATCATCAGGTACTCGCGCCGTTCGCCGAGCACCTCCTTCATCTCCTTGCGAAGCACCTTCCCGGCTCCGTGGTGGGGATAGACGACGCTGTCGCCGACCTCGAACTCGATATAAACCGGAACCTCTGGCTCGAGGTCATCCAGGTGCTCTTCCGTTAGCTCTGTGATGGGGGTCTCCTCTGTAAGGGCGGCTCGATCGGAGCTCGCGGTTTCGCGCTAGGTCTGCAGATAACGATCAACAAGGTTGATCTCCTGCTGGCGGCGAAGGCCTTCGCGGATGTCCTTCGCTCGGATCTCGCCGACGCCGTCGACGGTCTCCAGCTCACCGTCGGACGCGGCGAGCAACTCCTCCAGGCCTCCAAACTCCGTCACGATCCGCTGCACGACGAGACGCGGCAGTCGAGGGATACGACCCAGGATGCGGAACCCTCGGGGCGTGACCGGATAGTCCAGCGTGTTGATCTTGCGGTCGTAGCCGAGCAACTCCGCGAGCCGCCCGAAATCCAGCAGATCCTGATGGCTGAGCCTCAGCAATCGGTCGGAGACTCCTGCGAAGCCATCGTCGTCGTCCTCGATCAGATAATCGTGGACGAGCGCCGCCTTGTCCGCGGCGACGCCGACCATCGTCTCGTCCAGCTGCATCTCGATCAGACGACCCTCGGTCCCGAGCTCCACGATGTAGCGCTCGATCTCGACTGCCATCCGTGTCACCAACTCGACGCGTTGCAGCACGGTGAGCGTGTCGTTGAGGGTGACCCCGCCCTCGAACTCGAGCGCGGTCAGCCGGGTCGAGACCTGGTCCAGGCGACTGCGGTACTTGTCGAGCGTCGCCAGCGCCTGATTGGCCTTCGCGAGCACGACCGGAATGTCCTCGAGGATGTACTTGCTGCCGTCGACGTACAGCGACACGACCTCGCGGCGCTCGGACACGGCGATCACGATCGAGTCGGTCTGTTTGGAGACGCGTTCGGCGGTCCGGTGCCGGGTACCGGTCTCCAGTGTGAGGATCGTCGGGTCAGGCGTCAGCTGGACGTTGACGTGGGCGATCTTGGTCGCGTTCGAGCTGAGGACGATCGCGCCGTCCATCTTGGCCAACTCGTACAGGAACGCGGGCGAATAGTCGATCTCCAACTTGATCCCACCGGAAAACAGGAAACCGAGCTCGTCGACATCGCCGATCACGATCAGCGCACCGGTCCGAGCATCGACGATGTTGTCGATCCCCTCTCGCAGCAGCGTCCCGGGCGCGACCATCTCCAGCGCCCGCATGATCCGGGACTCCTGTCGCGACTCGAGCTCTTCTTTGAGCTCTTCCCCAGACCGCGGCGGCATCCAAACGAATTTTAGCTCTCTATTGGGGTATCGGCGCCCACCGAGCCATGCAGCCGACCTCGGCTGGCGTGTCCGGGCGACCCAGCGAGGACCTCTGGCGGGTTATGCGGCCTGGACGGCGACCTCCTCGGTGGCCGGCCGCAACGCGGTCGTGATCGCGGCGCGCAGCGTTTTGGCGCCTCCCGGCTCGATCGCCGGCTCGAGTCCGAAGCGACGGGCCTCGTGTAGCCGGCGATCGCCATGGGCGACCGTCCGCAGCTCGCCGGTCAGCCCAACCTCGCCGAAGCAGGCGAGCGGCCGGCCGCCCAGGCCCGTCAGCGCGGTCCGCCGCGCGGCCGAGGCGACGGCAAGCGCGACGGCCAGGTCCGACCCCGGCTCGTCGACCCGTACGCCCCCGACGACGTTGACGAACACATCGGCGGTCCCGAGTCCGATTCCGGCATGACGGCCGAGCACCGCCAGCACGAGCGACACGCGGTTGCGATCGAGCCCCGAGACGACCCGTCGCGGCGGCACCAGCTCCGAGCTCGAGACGAGGGCCTGCACCTCGACGAGCAGGGGCCGGGACCCCTCCATCGCGCACAGCACGACACTGCCGGGCGCGCGGGTCGCCTCGGCGACGAACCGTGCCGAGGCGTCGAGCACCTCGACCAGGCCGTCGTCGCGCATCTCGAACACGCCGGCCTCGTTGGTGGATCCGAACCGGTTCTTGATCGCGCGGACCGTGCGGTAGGTCCGCTCACGCTCGCCCTCGAACTGCAGCACGCAGTCGACCAGGTGCTCGAGCACGCGCGGTCCGGCCAGCGCGCCCTCCTTGGTGACGTGGCCGACGAGCAGCACCGCGACCCCCAGGCGCTTGGCGACCTGTCGGATCTCCTCCGCGGCCTCCCGCACCTGGGCGACCGAACCGGCGGCCGAGCTGAGCTGCGCGGAGTGCAGCGTCTGGACCGAGTCGATCACACACACCTCGGGCCGCTCGGCCTCCAGCGTGGCCAGCACGACGTCGAGATCGGTCTCGGCGATGACCGGCACCGCAAGGGCCTCGCCGCCGCCAAGCCGTTGCGCACGCAGGCGGATCTGCGCCGCTGACTCCTCGGCGGAGACGTACAACGTGCGTCGCCCCGCGGCGCACATGTTGGCCAGCGCCATCGTCGTCAGCGTCGACTTGCCGATCCCGGGAGCGCCCCCGATCAACACCAGCGACCCGGGCACGACGCCGCCGCCGAGCACCGAGTCCAGCTCGCCGATGCCGGTGCTCAGACGCTCGTGGTCGATCGCCTCGACGTCACGCAACCGCACGGGTGCGACCGGGGTGCCGGCACACGAGCGCCGACCGGCGCCGCGCGGGCCGCCCGCCCCACCGCTCCGTCCGGCCGCGGCGTTGGACGGCCGACGCTGCTCAATCAGCGTGTTCCACTCCGCACAATCAGGACAGCGGCCCGCCCAGCGGGCGGCTTCGTGACCACACGCCGAACAGACGAAGACGGTGTCGGATCTGGGCATGACGGCCACACTACGCCCCGGCCCCGACGGCATCGGACCGTATCCCAGCCGCCGTGACGAAGTCGGCACGAAACCGTGACGGCTCTGACAGAATCCGGTTCTTGGCAGCCACGGATGGGCCGTGAGATGGACCAGGGACCAGGCGCGAGCAGGCCAGGCACCGTGACGGCCACCGGCCCCGCGCCGACGTCCAGTCGCAAGGCCGACCTGTCGCTGGCGATCGGCGCCGCCGGGTTCGTACTCGGGTTCCTGCTGCTGTTCGCGGTGCTGACACCGGCGGCGATCTTCATCGGCGTGGGCGCGCTGAAGGAGATCCGCGTCCGCCCCGCGCTGCGCGGCCGCTGGAAGGCGTGGACCGGAATCGGATTGGGGGTCGCGGCGCCCGTCCTGTGGGTCTCGGCGTTCCTGGCGTTCGCCGAGAACGGCACCTTCGGCATCTTCTGACGCCGCGACGCCGCGAGAACGACAACGGCCGCCCGGGAGAACCCGGGCGGCCGTCACCTCAGTTACGTTGGTACAGAACCTCTAGGACTCGGAGCTGGCGTCCGCCTCGGGGCCCGACTCCACCTCGTCGGAGGTCTCGTCCTCGTCAGAGCCACCCTCTGCGCCCACGCCGACCGGGGTCGGCTTCGGCGCCGGCTCGATCACCGACAACTTGACGTCCTCGTCGTCGGTTCCCGGCTCGCCCGGCTCGACCAGGACGGTCGAACCCGGGGGAACCTGGGCGCGGAGCACGAAGTCCGCGAGCGGATCCTCGATGTAGCGCTGGATAGCACGCCGTAGCGGCCGCGCGCCCATCGCCGGGTCCCAGCCCTTGTCGACGAGCAGGTCCTTGGCCGCCTCCGACAGCTCCAGCTGCAGCTCCCGCTCGGCCATCGACTCGCGGATCCGCAGCAGCAGCAGGTCGACGATCTGCTTGATCTCGTCCTTGGCCAGCTTGTGGAACACGATCACGTCGTCGATCCGGTTGAGGAACTCAGGCCGGAAGACCTTCTTGAGCTCGCCCATGATCCGGTTCTTCATGTCGTCGTACGTGATCCCGGTCTCGTCATCGGAGACGGCGAAGCCGAGCGGCGTATTGCGCGCGATCTCCGATGCCCCGATGTTGGAGGTCATGATCACGATGCAGTGACGGAAGTCGACGGTCCGCCCCTGAGCGTCGGTCAACCGTCCGTCCTCCAGGATCTGGAGCAGGATGTTGAACACGTCGGGGTGGGCCTTCTCGATCTCGTCGAGCAGCAGCACGCTGTACGGCTTGCGACGCACGGCCTCGGTCAGCTGACCGCCCTCGTCGTAGCCGATGTAGCCAGGAGGTGAACCGACCAGCCGCGACACGGCGTGCTTCTCCATGTACTCCGACATGTCGATCCGGATCATCGTCTCTTCGTCGCCGAACAGGAACTCGGCCAGGGTCCGAGCCAGCTCGGTCTTGCCGACGCCCGACGGTCCGAGGAAGATGAACGAACCGGTCGGCCGCTTGGGATCCTTCAGGCCCGCCCGGGAACGCCGGATCGCCTTGGAGACGACCTCGACCGCCGGCTGCTGGCCGATCACGCGCTTGTGGAGTTCCTCCTCCATGCGCATCAGCTTGGCCGTCTCGGCCTCAGTCAGCTTGAACACGGGGATCCCGGTCCACATCGAGACGATGTCGGCGATCTCCTCCTCGCCGATCGACGGACGCTCCGACGACTCACCGGCCTCCCACTGGTCGGCCAGGTCACGCTTGCGCTGCGTCAGTCGACGCTCCTGGTCGCGGAGGTTGGCGGCCTTCTCGAACTCCTGGGACTCGATCGCCTCTTCCTTGGCACGGCGGGTCTCCTCGATCTCGTCCTCGAGCTCGCGGTAGACCGGCGGCGACGTCATCGACTTGATCCGCATCCGGGACGCGGCCTCGTCGATCAGGTCGATCGCCTTGTCCGGCAGGAACCGGTCGGAGATGTAGCGGTCGGCCAGATCGGCCGCCGCCTCCAGCGCCTCGTCGGTGATGTTCACCTTGTGGTGCTGCTCGTAGCGATCACGCAGGCCCTTGAGGATCTGCACCGACTCCTCGGTCGACGGCTGATCGACCACGATCTTCTGGAAACGTCGTTCGAGCGCCGAGTCGCGCTCGAGGTACTTGCGGTACTCCTCGAGCGTGGTCGCGCCGACCGTCTGCAGCTCGCCACGGGCCAGCGCGGGCTTCAGAATCGAGGCGGCGTCGATCGCGCCTTCGGCCGCGCCCGCGCCGACGAGGTTGTGCAGCTCGTCGATGAACAGGATGATGTCGCCGCGCTGGGTGATCTCCTTCATCACCTTCTTGAGGCGCTCCTCGAACTCGCCGCGATACTTGGAACCGGCCACGAGGGCGGCGAGGTCCAGCGTGTAGATCTGCTTGCCCTTCAGGAGCTCGGGCACATCGGCATTGGTGATTCGCTGCGCCAAGCCCTCGACGACGGCGGTCTTGCCGACGCCGGGCTCGCCGACGAGCACCGGGTTGTTCTTCGTCCGGCGCGAGAGGATCTGCATGATCCGCTCGATCTCGGTCTCACGCCCGACGACCGGATCAAGCTTGCCCTCGGAGGCGAGCTTGGTCAGGTTGCGGCCGAATTGGTCGAGCAGCTTCGAGGACTTCTTGCCCTCGCCCGGTCCGCCGGCTTGACCTGCCTGGCCTGAGCCCGAGCCGCGCTGGCGGCTGCCGGGCCCCGACAGCATCCGGATCACCTCGTTGCGGATCTTCTCGGAGTCCGCGTCGAAGTCCAGCAGGATCCGGGCGGCGACGCCCTCGTTCTCACGCACCAGCCCGAGCAGGATGTGCTCGGTGCCGATGTAGTTGTGGCCAAGGCTCAGAGCCTCGCGCAGCGCCAACTCGAGGACCTTCTTCGCCCTCGGGGTGAACGGAATCTGGCCGGACGTCACCTCTTCGCCGGAGCCGACGATTCGCACGACCTGCGCTCGGACGCGCTCGACGGTGATGTCCAGCGACTCGAGGACGCGGGCCGCAAGACCCTCTTCCTCGCGTAGCAAGCCCAGCAGGATGTGCTCGGTGCCGATGTAGTTGTGCTTTAGGGTCCGCGCTTCTTCCTGGGCCAAAACGACGACCTGGCGGGCTCGCTCTGTAAAACGCTCGAACATGGTCTTCCTAAGAGTTCACGTTGCTGTCGGAGAGAGTGGGTCGAGAAGGGTCCGTGTATAAGTTGTTGGAGGGTCGCTCCAGCGATTTCCGGGTCGCCGAAAGATCCGCGTCACTCTTATCTTCGGCATCGAGGCCGATTTGGATGAGTGCCGACGGATAATCTCTCGGGGCCATAGCTCAGTCTAACAAGCGATCCTCGGTACCCGGCGACGCTCAATCTGCGCTAACCGATCGTTCACGCGCGCGTAAGACCTGGCTTGGACGGAGCCGGCGACCGCCGCCAGGGGGGCAGCCGCCCCCCGGTTGACAGCCACGATCCGGCCAGGATCAACAGCAGTCCGGCGATCGCGCCGGGCCCCGGCCGCTCTCCCTCAAGCGTCACGCCGAGCACGACCGCCACGACCGGGTTGACGTACGTGATCACGGTCGCACGACTGGTTCCCGCCTCACGGATCAGGACCGCGAAGACGACGAACGCCAGCGCCGTACAGAACACGCCGAGCCCGGCGACCGATGCCCACGCACCGATCGTCGGCGCGCGTGACGGGACGTCGACGGCCGCGAACGGCGTCAGGATCAGCAGCGCGACCGAGAGGCTCGCGCCCATCATCACGCGCGGGTCCAGACCGCCGAGCCGTTGTTTGACAACCATCGGCCCGACCGAGTAGCCGACCGCCGCCACGAGGATCGCGGCGGCACCCAGCAACTCGGATCCGCTGCCGGCGATGTCGACGCCGACCAACGCGATCACGCCGGCGAAGCCGATCCCCAGACCGATCGCCCGGGTCTGCGTCGGCCGTTCGGCGTGGTCGAATCGCATCGCCAGCACGGCGCCGATCAGCGGCACCGCGGCGATCAGGATCGCGGCCAACGAGGAGCTGACGTGGACCTCACCGGCGGCGATCAGCGGGAACGGGATCGCGATCTCGGCCACCGCGTAGACGATCAGCCAGCGCCAGCGCCCGGCCAGCTCGCCGAGCAGTCCGGCCCGCCAGGACAGCGCGAGCAGGATCACGGCGGCGATGCAGACCCGGGTCCAGGCGACGTCCGCAGCGGGCATCCCGCCCCGCACGGCGATCCGGATCAGCAGGTACGAACAGCCCCACAGGACGGACATGGCCGCGAACGCGAACCATGCCCTGCGAGACATCGACGTCCTGCGAGAGGTCGCCGCCTAAGCGGCGATTTCGATTTTGGTGATCTTCAGCACGCGCACGCCGCGAGGGGTCGTCACCCGAACCTCCTCGCCGCGCTTGTGACCGAGCAGCGCCTTGCCGACCGGCGACTCGTTGGACAGCTTCAGCTCGGTCGGGTTGGCCTCCGCCGAGCCGACGATCGCGTACTTGGTCGACTTGCCGGCCTCGTCCTTGACATGGACGACGGAGCCGACCGAGACGATCTCGGTGTCGAGATCGGAGGCATCGACGACCGTCGCCGAGCGCAGCTTCTCCTCGAGTTGCGAGATGTGAGCCTCGAGCCTCGCCTGCTCGTTCTTGGCATCGTCATATTCGGCGTTCTCGGAGATGTCGCCGAACTCACGCGCCTCCTTGATGCGCGCGGCGATCTCACGCCGTCCGGTCGTGGACAGACGCTCGTACTCCAACCGGAGGTTGGCGAGGCCTTCCTGGGTGAGGATGACATCCTTTGGCATAAGCATCAGACCTGCGTTCTAATCAAGCGGGACGGGGGGAACGTGCGAAGGAGAGGCCCGAACTGTGTGTACCCCGTCCCCCGCGGGCGCATGAGTATAGACAGCGCCTCGGAGGCTTCCCGGGGCCTCGAAACGGACGTCAACAATCGTGCAACAAAGCTCGCGCAGCCTCGATCGTCTCCGCCCGCTGCAAGCCGTCCTGCAGCGACTTGCCGGCGCCGAGCCGGTCGACGTACCAGGGGTAGAACTTGCGCAGGTACCGACTGGCACGCTCGCTGCCGAGATGGTCGATGGCGCTGTCGAGCACCCAGTCGATCTCGGCCAGGATCTCGCCTTGACTCGGTTCGTCGGCACGGAGACCGAGCAGTTGCTGAAACACCCATGGGTTGCCGAGCGAGCCCCGGGCCAGGGCCACCGCGCTGGCCCCCGTCTGCTCGAACGCGTCGCGGGCAAGCTGTGGCGTCCTCAGCCCGCCCGACAGCACGACCGGCACCGGCAGCGACTCGATCAGTGTCCGCGCGAGCTCATAGTCCGGCGCGCCGGCATGCCGTTGTGAGGCGTGACGCGGGTGGATGCAGAGGCCGGCAACGCCGCCGTCCTCGGCCAGCCGGCGGGCGAGCTCGATCCCGCTGCGGTCCCCCGGGCGCAACCCCGAGCGCAGCTTGACGGTGACCGGCAGACCACTGCCCCGGGCTGCCGCCCGGGCGACGGCGACCGCGCGTGCGGGCTCGGTCAGCAAAGCCGCTCCGGCGCCGGTCTTGCAGACTTTCGGCACGGGGCAGCCCATGTTGATGTCGATCAGGTCCGCGCCCGCCGCGGCGACCCGCTCAGCGGCTGAGGCCATCACGTCGGGGTCGGCGCCAAATAGCTGCACCGATACCGGATGCTCGTCGGGATGGATCCGCAGCAGCTCCCGGCAGGTCCGCTCGTTGCGGTGATGGACGGCGTGGCTGGAGACCATCTCCGAGACGACCAGCCCGGCGCCGTGACGCTTGGCCTGCAGGCGGACGAACCAGTTGCCGATCCCGGCAAGCGGCGCCAGCACGACCCGGTTGGCGATCGGCACGCCTCCCAGCTCCCAGGGATCGGTCAGTTGGAGGCTCCGTCCGCCTACGGACGGCGGAGTCTCGATGTGCGCCGTGGCGGTCATCGCGTGATCCATGCTACGAATGCGGAGCGTGGACCTCCCATCCATGATCGCGCCGTGGGCTGCCCAAGCCCGCCAGGCCGTACCTGGCGTGCAGCTGTTCGACGCCCACACGCACCTGGGGCAGAACGACCCCGACGGGATGAAGCAGACACCCGCCGAGCTGTTGCAGGTGCTCGCCGACGCTGAAGCGGTCGGCGCCGCCGGTGCCTTCACCTTTGCGATGCACGAGCTCGACGGCTACCCGCCGGCCAACGACATGGTGCTCGAGGCAGCCGCGAGCGCTCAGGGCCGCTTGATCCCGTTCTGCCGCGTGAGCCCGAACTCGGGCACTGCCCCGGACGAGGCCCGCCGCGCGCTGGCGGCCGGAGCCAAGGGGATCAAGCTGCACCCGCGGGCCGAGCAGTTCACCCTCGACCACCCGGCTGTGCGCGAGCTGGCGCAGATCGCCGACGAACGGCGACTGCCGATCCTGATCCACGCCGGGCGGGGGATCCCGGCGCTTGGGCGCCACACGGTCGCATTGGCAGCCGAGTTCCCCGATGCACGGTTCATCCTCGCTCACGCCGGTGTCAGCGATCTCGCCTGGATCTGGCGCGTCGCGGCCGACCTTCCGAACCTGTTGTTCGACACCGCCTGGTTCACCGGCGCCGACCTGCGGGCGCTGTACACGCTGGTGCCGCCCGGCCAGATCCTGTTCGCCTCCGACGCTCCGTACGGCAACACGCTGATCTCGGGCGTCACGCAGATCCGCCTGGCGCAGCAGCTCGGCCTCTCCCATGACCAGATCCGCTCGATCATGTCCGAGCAGTCGCTGCGGATCGCCGCGGGTGAAGCGTTGCAGCCTGCCGGCCCGGCGCTGGGCGAGGACCAACGCGCGCCGCATGTCCTGCTTGACCGCGTCGCGCAGTTCCTGATGATGGGGATGATCCTGTCGATCCGCGCTCCCGACGCCGGACCGGAGATGCTCGCGCTTGCCCAGCTGGCGTGCGACGTTCCCGACGAGATCGACGACGCGCCCGTATTCGCGGCGCTGCGCTCGTTGCTGACCGGTTATTTCGAGTTGTTCGCCGCCGACCCCGGCGACCGTCGCACCCGGGGTCTGCTGATGCTCGCCTCGACCATCACCGCCACGCCCGACGTGCCGCTCCCGCCCGGCGTCGTCTGAGCCGTCGACCGCCCGGCTAGGGCTGATTGCGCTCCCAGATCAGCCGCAGGCCGGTCAGCGTCAGGAAGTCGTCGACCTCATCGATCACGACCCGCACGGACGGGACCAGCGCGTGCGCGAGTCCCCCGGTGGCGAGCACGGCCGTGTCCTCCCCGAGCTCGTCGCGCAATCGTCGCACGATCCCGTCGACCTGCCCGGCGAACCCGAACACGATCCCGGAACGGATCGCTTCGACGGTCGACTTGCCGATCAGCGCCCGCGGCTCGGCCAGCTCCACCTTCGGGAGCTTCGCCGCCCGTGCGTACAGCGCGTCGATCGAGATCTCGGCGCCCGGACTGATGATCCCGCCCAGATACTCGCCGGCCTCCGAGACGACGTCATAGGTGATCGCGGTGCCGAAGTCGACGACCACGCAGGCGCCCCGAATCCGATCGTATGCGGCGACGGCATTGACGAGCCGGTCGGCGCCGACCTCACGCGGGTTGTCGATCCGGATCGGCATCCCGGTACGGATCGACGGCCCGACGACGAGCATCTCGTGGTCGAGGTAGCGACGCGCCATCTCGGTCCACTCCTCCGACAACTGGGGCACGGTCGAGGAGACGATCGAGCGATCGATGTGCTCGAAGCCGAGCCCGCGTAGGCCCAACAGGTTCTGCAATGCCGCACCGAGCTCGTCACGCGTGGACTCGCGAACGGTGGCGAACCGCCAGTGTTCGGAAACCGTCTCCGAACCGTCCGGATAGACGCCGAAGTGCGTCTGGGTGTTGCCGACGTCGACGACGAGAAGCATCTCAGTGGTCCATTACAGCAGCGGCGGGCCGACCAGTTGGACATCCTGGCCGGGTCCGAGCGCTGCGAGCCGGTCAGACAGTCGCCGGCCGCCCGGCAGCGCCAGCTCGGGGTCGAGCTCGAGCAGGGGGACCAGCACGAACCTTCGTGAGCTCACCTCTGCGTGGGGCAGGGTCAGCCGCTCCGAGGAATACTCCACCTCCCCGAGCAGGAGCAGATCGACGTCGATCACACGCGGGCCGTGACGCGGGCCGCCGGCCGCGCGCCCCAGCTCACGCTCGACCGCCTTGCACGCGTCGAGCAGTTGCTCGGGCTCATACGACGTCGCGACGCGCAGACAGGCGTTGAAGAACGAACGCTGGTCGAGCACCAGTCCGACCGGCTCGGTCTCATACACGGACGAAGACGCGACCACCTCGATGCCGTGATGGCCCAACCCGGCGGCCGCGGACCGCAGATGCGCGCGCCGATCGCCGATGTTGGAGCCGAGCCCCAGGTACCCGGTCCGCGTCACCGGCTTTTAGTCGTCGGAGTCCGGGCCGGCCTCGCGCCAGATCTCAACCGACACCTCGGTGACCGGCAGCGCGAGCGGCGGCTCGGGCTTGGCGGCCTTGACCCAGACTGCCGAGATGTCCCACTGGCTGAGGATCCGGTCAGCGATCGCCGTGCACAGCCGCTCCAGCGTCTTGTAGTTGCGCTGCTGGGCGACGAGGTTCGCAACTTCGCAGACCTGGCCGTAGTCGACCGTGTCCTCGATCCGGTCGGTGATCGTCGCGTCGCAGTCGCCGACGTCGATCCGCAGGTCGATCAGCAGCCGCTGCCCGACCTCACGCTCAGCCGCGGTGACGCCAACGTGTGTGTACAGCGACAATCCGGAGACCTCGATCGTCACCTCGGGCTCGGCCCCCTCCGGGTCCTCGTCGTCTACGTCGTCGGCGTCGTCGAACTCGTCGTCGTCTTGCGCCATGGCGCAGGCACCGTAGCAGCAGCCACGCGCAGCGCATCGCCAACTGGGCCGACGTCGTGCACACGGAACACCGAGGCGCCGCGCTCGTAGGCGATCACGTTGCTCGCGATCGTCCCGGCCAGCCGGTCGTCGACCTCCCGGCCACCGGCGATCGTGCCCAGAAACGACTTGCGGCTGGTCCCGATCACGACAGGTCGGCCGAGCGCGGCGATCTCGTCCAGGCGCCGCAGCAGCTCCAGGTTGTGTGCGACGGTCTTGCCGAACCCGATTCCGGGGTCGAGCAGGATCCGCTCCTCGGCGATCCCGTGCTCGATCGCGAATCCCATCCGCGCCTCCAGGAAGAACCTGACGTCGGCGACGACCTCGTCGTACAGCGGCTGACGCTGCATCGTCCGCGGTTCGCCGAGCATGTGCATCAAGCAGCAGCGGGCTCCGGCATCGGCGACGACGGCTGCCATCGAGGGGTCGCCCCGCAGGGCGGTGACGTCGTTGACGAGCGAGGCGCCGGCGGCGAGCGCCGCCGAGGCGACCGCCGCTTTGGAGGTGTCGATCGAGAGCTCGGCCCGGCAACCGGCATCGCGCAGGCCTTCGATCACGGGCAGGACTCGCTCGAGCTCGACCGCCTCGGGCACCGGATCGGCGCCCGGCCGGGTCGATTCGCCCCCGATATCGAGGATCTCCGCTCCCTGGTGCACCAATTGCAGTGCGTGCTCGATCGCGCTGCCGGCGTCGAGGAACGACCCCCCGTCCGAGAACGAATCAGGAGTCACGTTGACGATCCCCATCAGCTGGAACGGGTCGGTCAACGAGCTCCGTTCGACGGGCGCGACTCCTCGTCCTCGGGCCACCGGCCGGTGCGATCGAAGTGCTCCCGCGCCTCCTCTTCCTGCTCGCGCTCGATGTTGGAGCGAATGCTCAGCCGGTACATCCAGTTGATCATCCACACGATCAGGGCGACGATCAGGACCGCCACGCCCGTCGCTGACTCCAGCGAGTGCGTGCCGGTCGACTTCGAGTAGTCGGCGTGCCCGATCGCGATCAACACCACCCCGAGCACCGCGATCGAGCCCGGCAGCCAGTACCGGGTGAACTGCGTCAACGCCGCGCTGACGGTGGGCGGCTCCTGGGGGGACGGGTGGTCAGCCATGTGACGCAGACGTTACCCGGCCGCCCGACCCGCGATCGCCGCCAGCGCCCGGTGGTATAACGCGCTACGAGATGCCCGACCTGAGCCGTCGATCGCTGCTGGGCTCCGCCGCGGTCGGCGCCGGCGTGCTCGCCTACGGGTCGCTGCCGGCGTGGGCACGGACATTCGCCGCCTCCGCCACGATGCGTCAGCCCGGGAGCCTCCCGTTCCCCCGCCTGCCCGCAGGCACCGAGTCGATGCCGAAGATCAAGCACGTCGTCGTCCTGATGATGGAGAACCACACGTTCGACAACGTCCTCGGGCTCGTCGGCTACGAAGAGCACTCGCGGCGGGGCGCCGTCGACGGCCTGACGCTCGGCAAGAACGGCAAACCGACCAACTTCAACCGTGACAGCGACGGCCGCCCGGTGTTCGCCGACTACGCCCAATCGCCGTGTCAGCGCAGCGGGGTCCCGACCCAGTCGTGGAACGCCTCACACGAGGCCTACGCCAACGGCGCCAACAGCGGTTTCGTGAAGGCGTCGGGCCCGGTGGCGATGCGCTTCTTCGACAAGCAAGGTCTGCCGTTCACCACGTCGCTGGCGGCCCACTTCCCGATCGGCCAGCGGTACTTCTCCTCCGTCCTCGCCCAGACCTATCCGAACCGGCGGTTCCTGTTCACCGGGACCGCGTCAGGGACGACAGCCACCAACGCCGTGACCTTCTCGGTGCCCGCTGCCAACGGCACGATCTTCGATCGCCTGAACACGTACGGCATCAGCTGGGCCAACTACTACCAGAACCTGCCGAGCGCGCTGATCGTCCCCGGCTTCGCGGCTGCCGCCGCCGGCAAGACCTTCGACATGAGTCAGTTCTACGAGGACGCGGCCGCCGGCAAGCTGCCGCAGTACACGTTCCTGGATCCGCAATACACGACGACGTCGGAGGAGAACCCCCAGGACATCCAGGTCGGCGAGCGGTTCGTCGCGAGCATCGTCGAGGCGCTGATCAAGTCGCCAACCTGGAGCAGCACGGCGCTGTTCATCAATTACGACGAGGGCGGCGGCTACTACGACCACGTCCCGCCGCCGAAGGCGATCAAGCCCGACAACATCGCACCGATCCCGGTGCCGGGGAACGTCGCCGGCCAGTACGACCGCTACGGCTTCCGGGTTCCGCTGTTCGTGGTCTCGCCGTGGGCGAAGGCCGACTACGTCTCGAGCATCGTCCAGGACCACACCTCGGTGCTGGCTTTCATCGAGCGCAAGTGGAACCTGCCGGCGATGACCCTCCGGGATGCCAACGCGCACCCGATGACCGACTATTTCGACTTCGCGAAGCCCGCGTTCGAGACGCCGCCCGCGCTCGCCAAGCCACCAGGGCTCGGGCCGGGGCTGCAGGCGTGCAAAGCGGAGGGACTCAACCCGCCGCTGCCGCCGGGCACCGCCTCGCCGTCCTGAGCGACGCACCCGCCGGACGCTAGCTGGCCGGCTGCACGACGCTCAGGTAGAGGCCGTACCCGGCCAAGGCGGTCGCGACGGCGCTGAGCGCCCATGCCGGGCCCGGGCGCAGGCCGCGCCGCGCGGCGAACCGCGGGAACACCACGAACACGATCAGCTGGCTGATCCACAGGGCCGTCAGCGACACCCGGGCGAGCGCGTCGTAGATCCCGTCGGGGTCGATCAACGTGATTGGGGCCGCCACGACGACGATCACGCCGACGGCCAGCGAGGTGGGCCGCGTCGCCCACCCGCCGACGGCCGCAAGCAGGCGGGTCAGCGCCAGGTACTCACACAGGATCACGCCGCCGATACTGACCGCGACACCGATCCCGATCGCCCGCGCCAAGCCCGTCGAGGCGAACTGCGCGACGAGCTCGACGCCGGGGACGTCGGTCCGCGCCAGCCCCGGCGCGGCGGCCAGCGGCGCCACCGCCAGCACGATGATCACGATCGTCACCAGATAGGCGCCGATCAGGACCCGGCCGGTGGTGCGCGCCGGCGCGGCCAGCTCACCGCCGAGGAACAGGGGCAGGCCGGCGCAGATGTAGAGCAACGACGTCTTGGCCGAGGCCTGAGCCAACGACCCGCCGGAGGCCGAGGCGGCAAAGCTCGACAGCGGGAACGAGAGGTGCCTGACCGTGACCGCATCGAGGATCCCGCCGAGCACCAGTTGGGAGATGGCGACCGCGCCGATCACGACCAGCGCGGTGGTCCGGCCGGCGATCATCGTGGCCGCGATCGTGACCGGTATCACGAGCGCGAGCACGGTCTGGTACCGGGCCTCGCCGGGCAGCACCTGGGGCAGCAACTCGTAGACGATCTGGATCGTCGTGTAGACGATGTAGAGCAGGTAGCTGAGCGTCCACACCGCCGCTTGGGCCAGCGCCACGCGCCGGCCGGCGGCCTCCTGCACGAACGTGTAGAGACCGCCGGCGGCGCCGGGCCGGGTCCGATCGGCCCCCCCGTGCAGGTATCCGACGTAGCGCAGCCAGATTGCCAGGGGCGCCAGGAACACGACCGCCGAGACGATCGTCGCCAACCCGGCCGAAGAGATCGCGTCCTCCATGACAGAGGGAACGATCAGCGCCGCCAGCGCCAGGGGGCCGCCGAGCGACGCGATCGCGACGCCGGCGAACGCCCACGTCCCGATCGGCCGTTCAGACGACACGAATCGGGGCTAACCCCAGCTCGACGAGCCGCCGCCAGACGAGGCGCTCGACGAGGAACTGCTGCTCGACGATGAGTCGTCCGAGGCGCCCGGATCACCCTTGTGGATCGCTGCGCCCGATGGCGACACCAGCCACCAGTCCGCTCCGAACGCGTCGCTGCCCTGACCCGTGAACGACCCCTTGGTCTTGTCTTCGATGAAGTAGTACAGCGGATGGTTCTTGTAGGTCACCTGCGTGGATCCGTCGGAGCGCTTGACCGTCCCCAGGTCAGCGGCCTGCACTCCTGTGCCGGCGATCGGCTTACCCTTGGTGGTCAGCGGCGGCCAGCCCTTGGCGCACGCGCCCGAGCAGCTGGACATGCCGCCGGAGTCGGCCACCCAGAGGTACAGCGCTCGTCCGCCGGCGCCGGTCAGATAGGTCCCGTCCTTGCCACTGGCGGTGCCGATCTCCACGCCCTTCGCCGCTGCCGGGGTCGCAGCTGCCGTACTGGACGCGGTCGATCCGCCCGCGGCCGCAGCAGGGGCACTGGTCGTCGTCGAGCTGCTGGAGCCGCAGGCGGCCACCAGTAAGCTCACGCCGATCAGCGCCGTCACGGCGCCGATCCGGTATCTCATCCTTCGCAGTCTGTGCATGTGTACTCCTGAGGTCTTGGTTGTCGTGCGCGGGCCCGTCATCAACCAAGACCCCGGCCGCGAACGATCCTTCCCGCGGCTGCGGAGAGACTGCGTATGGACTGCCGTTCCGGACGCCGTCCTGCGGCGCGCGGGTCGGTCAGCGAGTTATTCGGCGGTGCCGAAGCCGGGGCGCGGCAGCGGGCGCGGGGCCTCGCGACCTGCGCGCTCGGGCGGTGCGTCGGCGATCGCCGGCGGCAGCTTGTCGATCGCGAGCGGGGCCTCGTCGCCGAACACCTCGGCCTCGGTTGCCCCGTCGAGCAGCCGCTCGAACTGCTCCTTCTCGATCGTTTCCCGCTTGAGCAGGATCTCCGACAGCTTCGTCAGCGAGTCCCGGCGGGTGGAGAGGATCTCCTTGGCCTGCACGTGCGCGGACTCGATGATGCGGCGGATCTCGTCATCGATCTCGCGAGCGATCTCGTCGGAGTAGTCAGGCTCAGAGCTGAACTCGCGTCCGAGGAACGGCTGACCATGATCGTGACCGAAGACGCGCGGACCGAGCTTGTCCGACATCCCGAACCGCATCACCATCTGCTTGGCGGTCGCGGTCACCTTCTCGAGGTCATTCGACGCTCCGGTGGTGATCTCGTCGAAGCAGATCTCCTCGGCGGCGCGGCCGCCCAACGTCATCGCCATCGTGTCCTGCAGCTCGGCACGCGTCGTCAGGAACTTGTCCTCGCCGGGAAGCGAGATCGTGTAGCCGAGCGCTTGGCCGCGGGAGATCACCGAGATCTTGTGGATCGGATCGGAGTGCGGCAGGTAGTGGCCGACGATCGCGTGACCCATCTCGTGGTAGGCGGTGACCCGCCGTTCCTTGCCGGACATCACGCGTGTCTTCTTCTCGGGCCCGGCGATCACACGCATGATCCCCTCCTCGAGCTCGACCTGCGTGATCTCCCGCTTGCCGTTACGGGCCGCCAACAGCGCCGCCTCGTTGACCAGGTTCGACAGGTCCGCGCCGGTGAACCCGGGGGTCTGACCTGCGAGCACGTCGACGTCGATCTCTCGCGCCAGCGGCTTGCCGCGGGTGTGCACATCGAGGATCTTCTTGCGACCCGCGCGGTCGGGCCGGTCGACGACGATCTGTCGGTCGAAGCGGCCCGGACGCAGCAGCGCCGGGTCCAGGATGTCCGGGCGGTTGGTGGCGGCGATCAGGATGATGTTGTCCTTCATCTCGAAGCCGTCCATCTCGACCAGCAGCTGGTTGAGCGTCTGCTCACGCTCATCGTGACCGCCGCCCAAGCCCGCGCCGCGGTGACGTCCGACGGCGTCGATCTCGTCCATGAAGATGATGCAGGGCGAGTTCTGCTTGGCCTGCTCGAACAGATCACGCACACGCGAAGCCCCGACCCCGACGAACATCTCGACGAAGTCCGAGCCGGAGATGCTGAAGAACGGGACGCCCGCCTCGCCGGCGACCGCACGTGCCAGCAGCGTCTTTCCGGTGCCCGGAGGGCCGTAGAGCAGCACGCCCTTGGGGATCCGTGCACCGAGCGCCTGGAATTTCTTCGGGTTCTCGAGGAACTCCTTGATCTCGTGGAGCTCTTCGACGGCCTCGTCGACCCCGGCGACGTCCCGGAAGGTGATCTTCGGTGAGTCGACCGACATCCGCTTGGCGCGGGACTTGCCGAACGACATCACCTTGGAGCCGCCGCCCTGAACCTGGTTCATCAGGAACAGCCAGAACACGATCAGGATCACGACCGGCAGCAGGTAGGTCAGCAGCGACAGCCAGATGCTCGACGAGTTCGTGTCGACGTTCAGACCCTCGGCCGGGACGTCGGTCTTCGCCTCGTTGATCAGCGTCTGCGAGTACCCGTTCGTGTAGCCGACGGTGTACTTCTGACCGTTGACGAGCGTGACCTCGGCGCTGTTGGACTTCTGGTTGAGCGTCAGCTTCTGGACCTGCTTGTTGTCCAGTTGCTGCAGCAGGTTGCCGAAGGTGTAATGCGGCCCGCTGCTTCCTCCGCCGATCACCTTGGTGGCGAGAATCGCCAGCACGATGACGATCAGGATCGGAAACGCGGCGCTCTTGAAAAACCTGCTCATATCAAAGATTCAGCAAAGGCCGCGGTCCTCGCGATGGCGGTGACGCCGCGGACACCAAGCGTAGCAGTCTGGACTGCGCCTCAAGCCGAGGGTTCAGGGCACCGGAGCGCCCTCGGCCGGCTATTGGGAAAGCGCCGCGACGTACGGCAGATTGCGGTAGCGCTCGGCGTGATCGAGCCCGTAGCCGATCGCGAACTTGTCCGGGATCTCGAAGCCGACGTACCGGGTGTGGAGGTCGACCTCGCGCCGCTCGGGCTTGATCAGCAGGGCGCACACCTCGAGCGACCGTGGATTGCGGCCGGCCAGGTTGCGCAGCAGATATTGGAGCGTCAGTCCCGAGTCGACGATGTCCTCGACGATCAGCACGTCACGACCCTCGATCGCGGCGTCGAGATCCTTGAGGATCCTGACCACTCCCGAGGACCGGGTGGCCGACCCGTACGAGGCGACCGCCATGAAATCGACCTCGACCGGAATGTCGAGATGACGCATCAGGTCCGAGACGAAGAACACCGCGCCCTTCAGCACGCCGATCAGCAGCAGGTCCTTGTCGGCGTAGTCGCGTGAGATCTGGTCGGCGAGCTCCTTGACCCGGCGGGTGAGCTCCTCGGCCCCCACCAGGATCTCGCCGATTGCGGGGTCGTCGGTCACGACCCCGAGTCTATGGCCGAAGCGGCGGTGTCCGCGTGAAGCGCACGATGCCCCGGTCGACGGTGGCGCGAACACGGTGCGGAAGGTCGACCGACGCGGAGCCGGTGTCGGGGAGCGCCGCGACGTCGGCCGCCCGCCGCGCGACGCCCGCCGCCGGCTCGCCCGCCGCGGCGTCAGCCAGTCGCTGGACGATCAGCCGCTGCAGCGCCGGCGGCTGGGCGCGGAGCACCGGCAGCGCCACCTCGTCGCGACCGTCCAAAAGCGACGTCACCAACCCGTCGAGCACCTCCGCTTCGGCCGCCAGGATCTCGGCGAGCGCCAGCACGTTCGCCTGAGCCGCGGGATGGACCTGCTCGAGCGCCGGCACGAGCTCGAGACGGATCCGGTTGCGCGCGTACGCGCCGGAGAGATTGGTCGCGTCCTCACGCCAGCTCAGACCGCGGGCGCTGCAGTGTGCCCTGGTCTCCGCGCGCGTGAACCGAAGCAGCGGTCTGACCAGCCGACCCTCCCTCGGTCGCATCCCCAGCAGCGCCCGCCGGCTCGGCGAGGATGCCAGCCGGTAGAGGATCGTCTCCACCTGGTCAGTCGCGGTGTGGCCGGCTGCGACATCGGCATTCGACGCCCGCGCCTGTCGATCGGCCGCCGCGTAGCGCTCGGCGCGCGCCCATCCCTGCAGGTTGCCGGTCGGCGGGCTCCCGGTCCCGGGCCGGTGCACGATCAGTTCGACCCCGAGCTCACCCGCCGTCCCACGGCAGTGACGCTCGTCCTGATCGGCCTCGGCCCGCAGTCCGTAGTTGACGTGCAGCGCCGTGACCGCGTCGGGGCCGGCGACCGTGACCGCCACGTCGAGCAGGCAGGTCGAGTCGCGGCCGCCTGAATACAGGACCACGACGGGTCGTCCGACAGCCAGCAGTCCAGCCTCGGTGACACGTCGCGCGAGCTCGCTCACGCCTCGCATCCCCCTGCGGCGTCCATGCACGGCATGCGCGGTTTGCTCTGGCGGCGGGGTCGCGCTGAGGACGCGGCCCCGCCACCCGCGGGCGTAGCGGCCCGCTGCGTCGGCCGTCGGCGCTCGTCTCGTTTCCGGCGGCGCCTCGCGGCCACACCGACCGGTGCGGCCACGTTCCGGCCTGTTGCCTGGATCGTTGACATAGGTCTACCCGCCGGCGACGCTCGTGTCAATAGTCACGCACTAAAGATCTGTCGCACCTCCCTGGGGAGCCTAATCTGGCGCCCGTGCCCGACCCGATCCACATCCATGCGACGGCGCCGTTGGCTGAGCGCGTGCTGCTCCCCGGCGACCCCGGCCGTGCGCTCGCGCTCGCGCAGTCGTTGCTCAGCGCGCCGAAGATGTTCAACCACAACCGCGGCCTCTGGGGCTACACGGGCGAGACGGCCCTCGACGGCCGGCCGTTGACGATCCAGAGCACCGGCATCGGCGGGCCGAGCGCGGCGATCGTGATCTCCGAGCTGGCCGAGCTCGGGGCACGGAGGTTCGTACGCGTCGGCACCTGCGGCTCGCTGGCGAGCGGGCTCGGGCTGGGCGATCTGGTGATCGTCACCGAAGCCATCTGTGAGGACGGCACGAGCCGCGCGCTGGCGGCGGGCGAGCGGGTGGTGCCGGACCCACATCTGCTGGCGCGGCTGATCGCCGCCGGACAGACAGTCGCTGCCGAGCAGGCGGCGGCGGTCAGCACCGACCTGTTCTATGACCGCCCGTCCGGCGTGCGTGACCGCTGGAGGGCAATGGGGGCCAGAACCGTCGAGCTTGAGACCGCGACGGTGTTGGCCCTGGCTCACCGGCGGGGGCTGAGTGCCGCCGCGGTCCTGCTCGTCGCCGACGTCATCGGCGCCGACGGAAGCCGAGAGCGAATCGTCCCCGAGAGCCTGCTCGCGGGCGAACGGCGTCTCGGCGAGCTCGCCGTCCGGGCGCTCTCAGCTTGATGGCTTGGGCGCCTGAGGCTTCTTCGCACGGGTGGTCGCCGAGCGGCGCTGAGCCGGCTTGGGCTGCGCGGCCTCGAGGCGCTCCAGCGACCGTTCGATGCTCGCCAGACGGTCCTCCAGCGAGCTGCTCGCCGTCGGCCGTTGGAGCCGGTCGTCGAGCCGGTCGAGGCCGTCCTCGATGCCTTCCAACCGCTGCGAGACGCTGCGGACGCGCCGGGTCAGCCGCTCCAGATCGCTGGCCGACGGGAGGTTCAGCGCGCCCATCGCTGCCTCCTGCGCGCGCATCGCCCGCTCCCGCGTCTCGAACGCCCGCGAGAGGGCTCCTGACACGACCGGATTTTCGAGCAGTTCCTGGGCGACCTTGCCGATCGCCTCCTCGCTCTGACGCGTGACGCGCCCTTTCAGACCTTCGTCGTTGCCCATCGGCCGGACTTTAGCCATCGCCGGTGCCGGCTGCCCGCTCTGCGAAGCATCTCTCAGCCTCTGGTTGACGGTACGGATTTTGCCCACCACGCGACTACTGTAAGGTCGTTCTCGGCGCGCCCGCCTGGGCCTCGACAGGCGTTCACATACGCGCAACACCCGCTGCAATACCCGGGAATATGGTTCCCCGTTGCAAACCGCCGGAGTGGCAGGTACTTTGACGGTTCTGGCGGGTTCCGGGAGGACCGTCGCGATGCCCTGGGGACACACCCGCTGATGCGCACATACCCACAGACACGCCGCCGATCGCGCGCCACGCTTGCGATTCTGGTCGCGACGTTCGTGCTCGTCGGCCTGTGGGCGATTCCGGCCGCTTCGGCCACCACGACGACAACCGTCCCGGCGGACGTCGCAGTCGCTCAGCAGTGCGTCACGGCGCAGTTCCCGGGCGGCGTCTCGATGCCGTTCGAGATCCCCGCCACCGATCCGGTGCCCGCTGACGGCACCGCGCTGGCAGCCGACGACCCCACGCCGGCGCTCCCGAATCCGAGCGCGGTGCTCGGTGTGGTGGCCGGCTGCTCCTCGCCGACAGGGACGACGAGCACGAGCACCAGCTCCAGCTCGTCGACGACCAGCACCTCGTCCTCCACAAGTGCCTCAACCTCGACCACGACTCCAGGGTCGACGACGACGACGACCACCACGACCACAACGACGCCGACGGCACCCACGACGACCGCGCCGACGACGACCACGCCGACGACCGGCACGACGCACACGACGACGACGCCGACGACGACGGGCCCGGGGACGCCCCAGAAGCAACCGCCGACCTCGTCGCCCACCCCGGGGTCCAAGCAGCCTTCGAACAGCAAGACGAAGCATCACCACTCGTCGCATCGGTCGACGCACAACAAGTCGAAGCACCGACGCACGAAGACGACGCCGGCCAAGCAGAGGACCACCAAAAAGCGATCCGCCCGCAAGGCGGCGACGGTACCGGCGACATCGCTGACGTTGCCGGCCGCGCCGCCCGAGGGCGTGCCGAACCTGTTCCTCGACTCCTTCCAGATCCCGCCGTTCCTGCTGCCGATCTACCAGGCCGCGGGGATCCAGTACCAGGTGCCGTGGCAGGTGCTGGCCGCGATCAACGAGATCGAGACCGACTACGGCCGCAACCTGTCGGTCTCCTCCGCGGGAGCCGTTGGCTGGATGCAGTTCATGCCGGCGACCTGGAAGGAATGGGGCATCGACGCCAACGGCGACGGCGTCGCGGATCCCTTCAACCCGGTCGACGCGATCTTCAGCGCGGCCCGTTACCTCCAGGCAGCCGGCGCTGCGACGAACCTGTCGAAGGCGGTCTTTGCCTACAACCACGCTGATTGGTACGTCAACCAGGTGCTGCTCCGCGCCAAGCTGATCGGCGCGATGCCGCAGAGCGTGATCGGCGCGCTCACCGGTCTCGTCGAAGGTCATTTCCCGGTCGCGGCCGCCGCCCACTACTCCGACGGCTCGATCGTGGCGCTCGCCAAGCACCATGTGACCGGTTCCAACGCCGCGGTCACGGTTGACTCCAACCCCGCCAGCACGGGCACCTCGATCTACGCCAAGCGGGGCTCTCCGGTCGTCGCGGTCAACGACGGCAAGATCGTCAAGCTCGGCGAGAGTGCGACGCTCGGTCGCTATGTCGAACTCCAGGACGCGACGGGCAACGTCTACACCTACTCGGAGCTCGGCTCGGTCGCCACGACGTATCCCGTCCCGAAGCCCGTCGTGATCAACCGCTCCAACGCCGCTTCGGAGCTCGGTACGGCGTCCGGCGGCAAGCCGAAGACAGCGGCCTCGGTCGGTATCCAGCCGCCGGTGTCCACCGGCCCGGTCAAGGGCACTCAGGCGCGTCTGGCGCTCGCCGCGCAATCGCGCAGCGCACTCGCCGCCGACGCCGGCAGCGCAGCCTCGACGACGAGCGCCGTGCCCAAGTCGGCCGCTTCGGCCGGCGGGCAGCCGGGCGCCGCGGGCGGGTCACAGACCTCGAGCGAGACCGCGACGCAGGCGTCGACGGTGTCGGCTCCGCTCGCCAAGGAGCGGCTGTTCGCCCACCCGGCGCGTCCGGCCTCCTACGCCGCCGGCGGCATCCAGCAGCTCCGCGATGCCGCGGACGCGATCTCCAGCTTCAAGAACTACTTCGCCGACACGCTGCACCTGGCCAAGAATCAGTACACGCTGCAGCCGCTGCACGTCGGCTCGATCGTGATCGCGGGCACGATCCTCGGCCGGGTTGCGCCACCCAGCGATCGGACCGCCGCACACCTGTACTTCCAGATCCAGCCGGCCGGGCACCATGCACCCCGCATCGATCCCAAGCCGATCCTCGACGGGTGGAAGCTGCTGCAGGCCACCGATGTCTACGGCGCCAACGGCGTCAACCCGTTCTACGGGCCGGGTGCCAAGAATCCGACGGTCGGACAGGTGCTGCTGATGTCCAAGCAGCAGCTCGAGCGACGAGTGCTGTCTGACCGGCACGTGCAGGTCTACGCGTGCGGACGCCGTGACATCGAGGCGGGCAAGATCGACCGCCGCGTGCTGGCCGCGATCGAGTACCTGTCGACGTCGGGCCTGCATCCGGACGTGACGGGGCTTGCCTGCGACGCCAGCGTCAACGGCACGACGGGGGTCGACGAGGCCGGCAGTACCGGTCAGAGCGCCGACATCTCCGCGGTCAACGGCCTGCCGATCGTGGGCCACACCGGCCGCGGCTCGATCACCGACCGGACGATCCGCAAGCTGCTGGCGCTGCAGGGGTCGATGGCACCGACGCAGATCATCGGCCCGATCTCCTATCGAGACCAGTCGACGACGCTGGCGTTGCCGAGCCACGACAACCGAATCCAGATCCTGTTCGGAACGTCGTACGGGAGCAACGGCGCTGCCTCCAAGCAGGTCGCGTCGATCCTCAAGCCCGGCCAGTGGACCACGCTGATCAACCGGCTCTCCGAGATCCCCGAGCCGGTCGTTCCGGTCAGCCCGAGCCGGTACGCGATCCGGCAGCCCGCCCACTGATCCGCCGGTCGCGATGACCGTGGACGGCCCGGCGCTGTTCGGCTTCGCGCAGGTCGAGGTCCCGTGGCCGTTCGGACCCGAGGACGGACGGTACGTGCTGCGGCCCGACGGACAGCCCGGCGCGCCAGTGTCACAGGTCATCGTGCTGGCGACGCTCGGAGCCCCGCAGCGCCGCCGTCTCGGCGCCCGCCGCCCGCGCGGGGTCGAGCCTGAGCCCGAGCCGACCGCGGTCGCGACCGGCCGAGCGACGATCATCTCCAGCGCCGAGCCGCTGCGCGATCGCGCCACGGCGCAGACGTGGCTGAAGGGGGCCGGCGAGGACGACCTCGAGACCGGGCTGCTGGCGCTCAATCGAATGCTGAGCGCGTTCCGGCGGGTGGCGGCCGACCCCTATGCGGTGACCGTCGGCCGTCATCAGCTGATCGCCGCGCGGCTCGGATATGGGGTGGGCGAGCAGGTCGCCGATGGCCGCTGGGAGCAGGCGCAGGAGCTGCCCGGACCGGACCGCTCGCGCCGGCGTGCCCGTGTTCTCGCCCCCCAGGCGCGACTGGCGGCAGCGCTCGGGGCCAAACAGGTAACCCTGGTCTGCGAGGAGCTCGCGCTGCGGGCTCGGCTCGACCTCGACCAGGATCGGCCGCGCGAAGCCTCCCTGCAGCTGCTGGTCACGCTGGACGCGGCGGTCGCCGAACTGGGGCGTGAGCCCAGCGCGCTCGGGTTGACCGACCGCGTCGCCGAACTGCGTCAGCGCCGAGCGCCGGTGGCGGCTGCCGCCCAAGCGGCGCTGGCAGCGTTGCCATCGCCCGAGCAGCTCGAGCTAGTCAGCTCCACGCTGCAACGAGTGGAAGCGGCGCTGCGCGCGCGGGCGGTGGCGCTCAGTCGAGACCCAGCGCCGCGGTGACGGCGGTCATCTCGGCGACCACGTCGCCTCCGCAGCGAAGCGCGGCGCGGGAATCGTACGGCGTCGATCCGACCGTCATCACCGCGATCTGACCGCCGCCGGCCAGGGTCGTCGCCGGCAGTTGCGCGACCGGGTAGACCTCGAGCGACGATCCGATGCACAGCAGCAGGTCGGCGCCGGTTGCCAGGCGCTCGGCCCGCGCGAGCGCGTCGGCCGCCAGCATCTCGCCGAACAGGACGACATCGGGCTTCAACGGTGCCCCGCAGTCGCAGCGGGGAACGCCGACCGCGTCACGGTCGCAGCGCTCGCGAACGTCGGTCAGGCCGAATTGCGACCCGCAGGCCAGACAGGACGAATGGCCGATCGTGCCGTGGATCTCGATCAGCGCGCGCGTGCCGGCTTTGCCGTGCAGGCGATCGATGTTCTGCGTGATCACGGCGTCGAGCAGGCCGGCGTCCTCGAGCCGCGCCAGCGCGCGGTGGGCGGCATTGGGCTGGCGATGCTCGAGGGTCTGGAAACGATCGCCGTAGAAGTGCCAGAAGCGCGCCGGATCTCGCCGGAAGACGTCGATGTGGGCCACCTCCATCGGGTCGACGTTCGCCCACAGCCCGGTCCCGGGAGTCCGGAAGTCAGGGATCCCCGACGGCACTGAGATACCGGCCCCGGTCAGCGCCACGACGCTGTCCGCATCCTGGATCATCGCCGCGAGCCGGTCTGTCTGCGTGCCGACGACGCTCACCAGAATGGTCAGTCTAGAGACCAGGTGTGGGTTGCCATTCGACCCCGGGCGCGGGTGAGAGTAGCCTCGGCCAGACCATGGCCCAAACGCTTCCAGAGGCAGTCGAGCCGTATCCGGACATCTCGTCCAAGGCCTACGAACACCCCGCCGACCGAGCCGCCACCGCCGCGCTGCAGGCGATTCCGGTGATGGACACGGTCGTGCGCAGACTCGTCGAATATGGCTACGAGCGATCGCTGCGTCAGTCCTACCTCGGCGACTCGATCAAGGTGTCCGAACGCCAGCTGCCCGCGCTGTACAGCTCCTACCGAGGTGTACATCGGATCCTCGACATGCCCGGCGACTATGACCTGTACGTCACCGGCGGCCTCGGTCCACTCGCCTGGAATGCGCTGACGATCGGGTCCCGCAATCCGATGCTCGTGATCGGATCGCCCCTGCTTGGCAAGCTCGGCCCCGGCGAGCAGCGCGCCGTGATCGGCCACGAGCTCGGCCACATCCTGTCCGATCACGTGATGTACATGACTGCGCTGCAGATCCTGCTGAGCGCGGGCAGTTCGATCGGACTGTTGGGCCTGCCGCTGCTGCCGGTCCGCGCGGTCCTGCTGGAGTGGGTGCGGACCGCGGAGTTCAGCTGCGACCGAGCGGCAACTCTGGCCGTGCGCGACCCGAAGATCATCTGCCGGACGCTGATGGTGCTGGCTGGCGGCGTCTCAGCCGACGAGCTCGATCTCGACGCGTTCATGGCGCAGGCGATGGAGTACGACAACTGGGAGGACGGCCACGATCGCGTGCGCCGGTTCTTCGCCGAGATCGGTCGTACCCACGCCAACGCCGTGCGACGCGTCTCGGAGATCATGCGCTGGGTCCAGAGCGGCGAATACGACCGGATCCAGCGCGGCGAATACCGCAAGCGCTCGGATCCCGTCGACGTCCGCGAGGAGGCCGGCGACGCATTTGACTTCTACTCCGAGCGGTTCCGCGGGATGTTCAGCGAGATGGGAGACAACATCACCAACCTCGGCAGCCAGGTCGGTAACGCCAGCTCCCAGATCGCCGAGTGGCTGCGTAATCGCAACTCCGGTAACGGCGGCGACAGCTAGCCCGGCGGCGCGTGGGCCGCGTTTAGAACTGCGCGCGGATCGCCGCCCCGAGCGCCGTGGCCACCGCGGTTCGCCGGCGGCCCGTCGGCTCGGCCAGGTAGATGTCGAAGCTCGGCGCGCCATCGCTGATCGGGACCTGGCGGACCTCGGGTGCGATCGCCGCCATCGGCCCGGGGAGCAGTGCCACGCCCAGCCCTTCGCGGACGAATTCGATCACGCTGGCGGAGTCGTTGAGCTCGAACGACACCGTCCGCGCGACCCCCGCCGCGGCGAACGCGCGATCCGTCGCCATCCGAACCCCCCAGCCCGCGGGCATATCGACAAACCGCTCGGCGGCGAGCTCGGGCAGCGAGATCGACTCCGCATCGGCCAGCGGATGACCGGGCGCGCACGCCAGGAACATCGGTTCGCTGGCAAGCCGCGTCAGCTCCAGGCCGGTGGACGCCTGATCGACCAGCGACAGGATCCCCAAGTCAAGCCGGTCTTCGGCGATCTGGCGCGCCATCTCGGTGGAGCCTCCGACATGACGGGCGCCGATCCGCACCCCGGGGTGGTACCGCTGAAAGGAGGCGATCAGGCGGGCCGTCGACACCCTCCGCATCCCCTGTGCCTGCATCGTGCCGAGCGTCACCGAGCCACGCAGGCCGCCGCCGACCTGGGCCACCGAGTCCGACGCGAGCACCACCGCCGACAGCACCCGTCGCGCCTCGGGCAGCAGTGCCCGACCCGCGTCCGACAGCTCGACGTGGCGCGTGTCGCGATCGAACAGGGCCGTGCCGAGCTCGCGCTCGAGCGTCCGGACGCCGGCCGATACGGCCGACTGGACCACGTGCAGCCGGTCCGCCGCGCGGGAGAAGCCACCCTCTTCAGCGACCGCGACGAACATCCGCAGTTGGCGCAGTTCCATCGCGCGGAGAGCTTATCGCGTTGTCAGATAAGTGTTATCCGAATTCTGCGTTGCAGGCGATAGACGGTCGGCGGAGGATGCACGTATGACCACGACCGCCGCTCCGCCTTCGGAACCGACCAGAACCCCGCGTCGCGCTCGGGTCCAGGGACGGTCCCGCGCGCATCACGGCTCCGGCTTCTGGGCGATCGCGTACGCGTTTCTGATCGTGATGGCCTACAACGCGGTCCCGGCGCCGCTGTACGGGATCTACCAGCAGCGCGACGGCTTCTCGTCATTCACGATCACGGTGATCTTTGCCGCCTACGCGGTCGGGGTCGTGATCAGTCTGTTCACCGTCGGGCACCTGTCGGACTGGCACGGGCGCCGCCGGCTGTTGGCGCCCGCGATCGTGCTGTGCATGGTCAGTGCCGGCATCTTCCTGCTGTGGCGTGACCTGCCCGGTTTGATCCTCGCCCGCGTGCTCGGTGGCTTCGCCGTCGGCGCGGTGACCGCGACCGCGACCGCCTGGCTGGCGGAACTGCACGCGGCGGCCCGTCCGGACGCGTCCGCCAAGCGCTCTCAGGTCGTCTCGACCGCGGCCAACCTCGGCGGCATCGGCTTTGGACCGCTGGTCGCCGGTGCGCTGGCGGAGTGGGTGGGCGCTCCGCTGACCGTGCCGTACGTCGTCGCGCTGGTGGCGCTGGGCGTGGCGCTGATCGCGGTGGCGCTGAGCCCGGAGACGCTGAGGCGCCCCGAACCGCGCCCACGCTACCGCCCGCAGCGCGTGTCGGTTCCCCGGGATGCGGTCGCGCGCTACTTCGCGGGCGGGATCGGCGCCGCCATCTCGTTCGCCGTGTTCGGCCTGTTCACCTCGCTGGCCCCCACGTTTCTGGCCGGGACGCTGCACCACCGCTCCTACGCACTGGCCGGCTTCACCGCGTTCATCGTGTTCGCCGCCGCGGTCGTGTCGCAGATCGCGATCGCCGGCCGCCCCACCCGCACGGCGATCGCCGGCGGGATCGCCGGGATGGTGCTCGGCATGGGGGTGCTCGTCGTCTCGGTCTTCCTCCCCTCCCCCTCGCTCGCCCTGTTCCTGATCGGCGGCGTCATCACCGGCGCCGGCGCCGGCGCGCTGTTCAAGGGCGTCGTCACCTCGGTCGCGGAGATCGCCGCACCAGACAGCCGCGCCGAGGCGCTCGCCGGCATGTTCCTCGCCGGCTACATCGGCCTGTCGATCCCCGTGCTCGGCCTCGGCGTGATGACCCAATACCTCTCGGCCCGCGTCAGCCTCGTGATCTTCACCGGCGTGCTTGCGTTCGCGATCCTCGCCGCCACCCCGCGGCTGCTGCAGCGCCAGGCCGCCTGAGGCTGCGCGCTCGCGGCTCCCGGCTCGGCGGCCCGGCGCTCGGGGCGCGGGGCTCGGGGCTCGGGGCTCGGGGCGCGGGGCTCAACCGGAAGGATGGCGAATCGACCCCGGATACGTGGGTCGATTCGCCATCCTTCGAGCTGCGACGGCCGCGACACCCGCGGCCCGACGACCCGTACCCGGCGAAGGACGGGCGTTGCTCCTGACGGCCCGAAGGGGTTGGGATCGTCGGAGCGTTCGCGGACGAGCCAAAGGGTCGGGTATTCGGTACGGGAGCGCTCGCGTGCCACGCGGCGACCGCCCGGAGCCCGCCGCGGCGCTCCTGGAGCGAATGCCCGATCCCGCATTTGACAAAAGAACAGTTTCGATATATCGTTGACGCATCGCGATACAGCGACACAATTTCGAAAGCAACCAAAGGACACATACATGACTGGTGCATACGCACAAGAATGGCCCGGGCGAGGACCTTGGGCACAGCAGGGCCGCGGTGAACGCGGCGGTTACGGAACCGAGCGAGGACGCCACGGCGGAAAGCGCGGGTTCCGGATGGAGGGTCGCTACGGCGACGAGGGCGGGCCGCGCGGCGAAGGTCGCTACGGCTACGGCTACGGCTACGGCGAGGGGCGCGGACCGGGGGACGAGGGTCGCCACGGCCACGGCCACGACGACGAGCGAGGCGGCCACGGACCGGGACGCTGCGGTGGACACCGCGGCGGCAAGGGTCGGCACGGCCGGCCGAGCGATCTCGAGGCACTGGCGGGCTGGGTGCTCGCTCGGGCCGCCGGCAAGGGCGGACGCCATGAGCGCCCGACGCCCGAGGAGATCGAGGAGCTGATCGCGCTGCGGCGGATGCGGGGCTTTGGCGGCCCGGGATTCGGCGGACCGCGTGGTGGTCGCGGCCGCGGCCGCGGCCGGGCCCGCCGGGGCGACGTTCGCCTGGCGGTCCTGCGCCTGCTGGCCGACGAGCCGCGCAACGGCTACCAGCTGATGCAGACGATCGAGGAGCGGTCGGGCGGCGAATGGCGTCCGAGCCCCGGCTCGATGTATCCGACGCTGTCACAGCTCGAGGACGAGGCACTGATCCGGTCGGCTGCGGCTGACGGCTCACGCGTCTTCGAGATCACCGACGCCGGGCGCGAGCATCTCGAGACACGGGCCGGCGAGCCGGATCCGTGGACCCCGGCCGATGGGCGCTCCGAGAACGCGATGGCGGAGCTCGGACCGCTCGTGATCGGAATCGGCAAGGCCGTCTGGCAGGTGGCGTCGGTCGGGTCCGAGGCGCAGCGCGCACGCGCGCTGGCGCTGCTGGACGAGACCCGGCGCGGCCTGTACCGGATCCTCGCCGAGGAGCCGGACGAAGCCGACGACGCAGACGGTCCCGAGGCCGCCTACGAGGACACGGGGTCGCCCGATGTCAGCGGCACCGACTCCGAGACCGACACGGGAACGGGCGAAGACGGCCCGACCGGCAGCTAACCCCGTAGCGACGGGTAAGTTATAGCCGCAATGGCAATGACCGAGGCCGACGGAACCCCCACCCAGGCCCCGGTCGCCATCCCGGCTATCTCCGTCACGGACCTCGTCAAGACATTTGGCGAGGTCCGTGCCGTGCGTGGGATCAACTTCGACGTCGCGACGCGTGAGGTGTTCGGCTTCCTCGGCCCCAACGGCGCCGGCAAGTCGACGACGATCAACATGCTGTGCACGTTGAGCAAGCCGAGCTCCGGCTCGGCCATGGTCGCCGGTCACAACGTCGTAACCGAGCGCGATGACGTCCGTCGCCATATCGGCCTCGTGTTCCAGGACCCGACGCTCGACAACTACCTGACCGCTGCCCAGAACCTGCAGCTGCACGCCGAGCTCTACGGGGTGCCGTCTGAGCTGGTCAGGCCGCGGATGCAGCAGGTGATGGAGATGGTCGCCCTGTGGGACCGCAAGGACGTGGTCGTCGGGACGTTCTCCGGCGGGATGCGCCGCCGGCTGGAGATCGCCCGTGGCCTGATGCATTCCCCGCGGGTGTTGTTTCTCGACGAGCCGTCGGTCGGGCTGGATCCGCAGACGCGACGCTCGATCTGGAGCTACATCCGCGAGCTCCAGGAGCGGGAGGAGATCACGATCTTCATGACCACCCATTACATGGACGAGGCCGAGTGGTGCGATCGCATCGCGATCATGGACCACGGCGAGATCGTCGCGCTGGACACCCCCGAGGCGCTGAAGGCCGCCGTCGGCAAGGACCGGGTGACGATCGTGACCGACGACGACCGTGCCGCCATCGACGCGATCGCCCGGCAGTTCGGAATCGAGGCCCGAACCTCGGAGGGCGCGGTCGTGTTCGGCGTCGAGAACGGCGCGGAGTTCGTGCCGCGACTGTTCGCCGAGCTGGAGCTGCCAATCCGGTCGGTGGCGGTCAGTCGCCCAACGCTCGACGACGTGTTCATGTCATACACCGGCACGACGATCCGTGATGCCGAGGAGGACGTCTCCAAGGAGCGCAATCGGCGCGGCGCCCAGATGATGCGCGGTGGTCGCGGATGACCGCGACCACCGACCCACGCCCGGCCCCGGCGCCGCCCTCCCCCGCCGAGATCGTCCGCGTCAGCGTCCCGCAGCGCTCGTTCCGCTCGGAGCTGCGAGCGATCAAGATCGTCTGGAAGCGGGAGCTGATCCGCTACTTCTCCGACCGCCTGCGGATCCTCACCGCGCTCGTGCAGCCGCTGCTGTTCCTGTTCGTGCTCGGCGCGGGCCTTGAGCATCTGTCGTCGGCCAGCACCTACGGCGTCGCCTACAAGACGATCATCTACCCCGGGATCCTGGCGATCTCGGTGTTGTTCACGGCGATGTTCTCGGCCGCCACGATCGTCTGGGACCGTGAGTACGGGTTCCTGCGGGAGATGATGGTCGCGCCGGTCCGACGCAGTTCGATCGTGATCGGCAAGTGCCTCGGCGGCGCCTCGGTCGCGGGCGTCCAAGGGGTGATCGTGCTGTGCCTGGCGGGTGCCGTGGACGTGCCCTACAACCCCGTGATGATCATCGAGCTGCTAGTCCTGCAGCTGTTCTTGGCGTTCGCGATCACCGCGTTCGGGGTGATGATCGCGATCCGGATCAAGCAGATGCAGTCGTTCATGGGGATCACGCAGATGGTGATGACCCCGCTGATGTTCATCTCCGGAGCGCTGTTCCCGGTGGCCGCGCTGCCCGTCTGGCTGACCGTGCTGAACCGGATCGACCCGCTGACCTACGCGGTCTCGCCGATGCGAACGATCGTGTTCGACCATCTGAACATGTCGCCGGCGGCTCGCGAGGCGCTCAATCCGGGGATCACGTGGTGGGGCTGGCACGTGCCGACGCTGCTCGAGGCGGGCGTCGTGGTGGCGCTGGGCCTGGTCATGCTCGCGGTCGCGATCTGGGAGTTCAGCTCGACCGACTGACCCCTCGCTGGCACTTTCGGGCGGTCCCTACACAGCGAAGTCACATTTCGTTCACATCTGAGGATGGGGAACCTGTGAGGCTGCGGCGCATGGGATCCACATTTCTTTTGGTGGTCGTGGTCGCGACCGCGGTCGCGTTTGACTTCACCAACGGTTTTCATGACACCGCGAACGCGGTCGCGACGTCGATCGCGACGGGGGCGCTGAAGCCGATGGTCGCGGTGATCATGTCGGGGTGTCTGAACTTCTTGGGCGCGTTCATCTCGATCAGCGTCGCGGCGACGATCGCCAAGGGGGTCGTCGATCCGTCGGTGGCCAGCAGCGCCGGTGGGCTGGAGATCGTGTTGGCGGCGTTGGTCGGAGCGATCATCTGGAATCTCACGACCTGGTGTCTGTCGATTCCGTCGAGCTCGAGTCACGCGATCATCGGCGGGCTGGTCGGCGCGTCGATCGCGGCCGTCGGGTCGCACGCGGTCAGCTTCCACGGGATCTTGCAGAAGGTCGTCGCGCCGGCCGTCCTGGCCGTGTTCATCTGCGGGGCGGTGGCAGCGATCGGCACGTTCGCCGCCTACGTCATGGTCCGCCGCCTGGGTGAGCGTGAGGCGAGGACCGGCTACCGCTACGGGCAGATCGGGTCAGCCGCCCTGGTGTCGTTGGCGCACGGGACCAACGACGCGCAGAAGACGATGGGGATCATCGCGCTGGCGCTGATCTCGACCGGGCATATCGACGCCAACCACTTCTACGTGCCGTTCTGGGTCAAGCTCGTGTGCGCGTTGGCGATCTCGCTGGGGACCGTCACCGGTGGCTGGCGGATCATCAACACGATGGGCAATCGGATCACCTCGATCGAATCGCCCCAAGGTTTCGCGGCCGAGGCGGCCAGCGGATCGGTGATCCTCGCGTCCTCCTACTACGGCTACCCGCTGTCGACGACCCAGGTGGTCTCCGGCGGCGTCACCGGCGCCGGGCTTGGCAAGAAGCAGCCCGTCCACTGGGCCGTGTTCGGACAGATGGTCTCAGCCTGGGTGCTGACCATCCCAGCGGCCGGGGTCGTCGCCGCCGGCGCCTGGGAGATCGCCGACATCTTCGGCACCAACTCAGACGTCGGCTGCGTCGTGATCATCGCGCTGACGATCGTGATCGCCGCCGGGCTGTGGATCATCAGCCGGCGCACCGCGGTCACCGCCGCCGATCTGGACCGCACCAACATCACGCCCGAACTCGAAGCCGAGGGAGCCTTCGAGCGCGAACCCGGCGGCGCCCCCGCAGCCGCCTGACACGGAGACAGACATGCTCATCTTTGGAGACCCCATCATCGACTGGTCAGCGATCGGCAAGATCGTGATCGTCGCCCTGATCGGCGGCAGCGGGGTCGTCGTCGTCTTCGGATTCCTGCTGTTCGGCCTCAAATACGCGGGCGTCGGCGACAGCAGCTCAACCCACAGCGAAAGCTCCAAAGCGATCGGCTACGCCCTCACAGCGATCTGCGCGATCCTCGTCGTCGGCGTGATCGTGCTCGGCATCTACGCCATGACCCAAAAGTCCTAACCCCCAGCGCGCCGGGCCGGCGCGCCGGAGGCGTCAGTCAGTCTCTCCGTCGCTAATGGCCGGCCTGACGTCGTTTCGCGACGTCCGCCGACGGGACGATCACCACGGTTCGGTCCGCTCGTTGGACGACCGCGAGCGAAACGCTGCCCAGTAGGAGCGCCATCCCGGTCAGCCCGCGTGAACCGACCACGATCGCATCGACATCGAGGCTGTCGGCCTGCGCGATGATCGTGTCGGCGGTGCTGCCGGTCAGCGAGGTGACCAGTGGCGTGGCGTCGAGTCCGGCCGCGAGGGCGAGCTCGACACCTTCCTTCGATGACTCCTCGGCCGCGGCAGCTTCCTGGCGGTCGATCTCGTCGGCGTCACGCACGGCGGCCAACGGCCGCAGCGTTTCCGGTGTTCTGTCCAGCAGCGTCGTGAACGGCTCCCAGATCGTGAGCACCGTCGCGGCGCTACCGGACATCAGCTTGCCGGCGTGCTGGATTGCCGCCTTCGCGTCTTCTGAACCGTCATAGGCGATCAAAAGCATGAGGTCGCTCCGTCGGTCGGGGGTTGAGACGCACAGCCTCTCAGACCCGGAGGCCGAGCGGACCGACGCGCCCGCCAAAGTCACAACTACGTGACATCTGCCAGCGGTTGACCTGTGAGGCTGCGGCGCATGGGATCCACATTTCTTTTGGTGGTCGTGGTCGCGACCGCGGTCGCGTTTGACTTCACCAACGGTTTTCATGACACCGCGAACGCGGTCGCGACGTCGATCGCGACGGGGGCGCTGAAGCCGATGGTCGCGGTGATCATGTCGGGGTGTCTGAACTTCTTGGGCGCGTTCATCTCGATCAGCGTCGCGGCGACGATCGCCAAGGGGGTCGTCGATCCGTCGGTGGCCAGCAGCGCCGGTGGGCTGGAGATCGTGTTGGCGGCGTTGGTCGGAGCGATCATCTGGAATCTCACGACCTGGTGTCTGTCGATTCCGTCGAGCTCGAGTCACGCGATCATCGGCGGGCTGGTCGGCGCGTCGATCGCGGCCGTCGGGTCGCACGCGGTCAGCTTCCACGGGATCTTGCAGAAGGTCGTCGCGCCGGCCGTCCTGGCCGTGTTCATCTGCGGGGCGGTGGCAGCGATCGGCACGTTCGCCGCCTACGTCATGGTCCGCCGCCTGGGTGAGCGTGAGGCGAGGACCGGCTACCGCTACGGGCAGATCGGGTCAGCCGCCCTGGTGTCGTTGGCGCACGGGACCAACGACGCGCAGAAGACGATGGGGATCATCGCGCTGGCGCTGATCTCGACCGGGCATATCGACGCCAACCACTTCTACGTGCCGTTCTGGGTCAAGCTCGTGTGCGCGTTGGCGATCTCGCTGGGGACCGTCACCGGTGGCTGGCGGATCATCAACACGATGGGCAATCGGATCACCTCGATCGAATCGCCCCAAGGTTTCGCGGCCGAGGCGGCCAGCGGATCGGTGATCCTCGCGTCCTCCTACTACGGCTACCCGCTGTCGACGACCCAGGTGGTCTCCGGCGGCGTCACCGGCGCCGGGCTTGGCAAGAAGCAGCCCGTCCACTGGGCCGTGTTCGGACAGATGGTCTCAGCCTGGGTGCTGACCATCCCAGCGGCCGGGGTCGTCGCCGCCGGCGCCTGGGAGATCGCCGACATCTTCGGCACCAACTCAGACGTCGGCTGCGTCGTGATCATCGCGCTGACGATCGTGATCGCCGCCGGGCTGTGGATCATCAGCCGGCGCACCGCGGTCACCGCCGCCGATCTGGACCGCACCAACATCACGCCCGAACTCGAAGCCGAGGGAGCCTTCGAGCGCGAACCCGGCGGCGCCCCCGCAGCCGCCTGACACGGAGACAGACATGCTCATCTTTGGAGACCCCATCATCGACTGGTCAGCGATCGGCAAGATCGTGATCGTCGCCCTGATCGGCGGCAGCGGGGTCGTCGTCGTCTTCGGATTCCTGCTGTTCGGCCTCAAATACGCGGGCGTCGGCGACAGCAGCTCAACCCACAGCGAAAGCTCCAAAGCGATCGGCTACGCCCTCACAGCGATCTGCGCGATCCTCGTCGTCGGCGTGATCGTGCTCGGCATCTACGCCATGACCCAAAAGTCCTAACCCCCAGCGCGCCGGGCCGATGAGCCTCGCCGGCGCCCATCGGTGCCACGATCCGGGCTTGGTAGCGTTCGCCGCGTGAGCGACGACGCACCGACTTCTGGATCGGCGACGGCCATACCGTCGCGCGCCTGGGTCAAGGCGCGGTGCCTGCACAACCCGGCGATGGACGAGATCAAGGCCGAGATCAAGGCCGACGGGTTCGCGTGGATCGACCTCGAGGCGCCCGACGACGATGACCTGCAGGAGCTCAGTCGGCACATCAACCTGCACCCGTTGACGATTCACGACGCCAAGGTGTTTCGCCAGCGTCCGAAGATCGAGGACTACGACGACTACATGTACCTGGTCGTGTTCGGCGTCGACCCGGGGACCGCCTCAGGCGGACCGCTGCTGCGTGAGGTCCACATGATCATCACCGGCAAAGCGGTCGTCACGATCCACCGCCGGCCGAACGATGCGCTGTCGGACCTGCGCGCCAATTACGACGATCAGCACATCCGTTCCGAGCAGTTCCTCGTCTACAAGATCCTCGACGCGATCACCTCGACGTTCATCCCGGTCCTGACGCGGATCGACGACGACATCGACAGCCTCGAAGAACAGGTGATCGAGGACACCAGCTCCCAGCAGCTGCAGCGGATCTTCTCGATCAGGCGCGATCTCGT
The DNA here is from genome assembly GCA_963743985.1 of uncultured Solirubrobacteraceae bacterium. Lineage (GTDB taxonomy): Bacteria > Actinomycetota > Thermoleophilia > Solirubrobacterales > Solirubrobacteraceae > Palsa-465. The sequence goes on from CAVUSD010000030.1 coordinate 159,894, forward strand.
GGCGATGCGCCGCGTGATCACGCCGATGCGCGACATGTTCCAGCGCTCCGGCGACCGGATCGCATCGCTGCCGGGTCTGCAGACCGACGACAAGCTGTACTTCCGGGACCTGTACGACGGCCTGATCCGCATCTCGGAGCTGGTCGACTCCTATCGCGACCTGCTGTCGGGCGCGACCGACATGTACCTCTCCCAGGTCGCCAACAAACAGGGCGAGATCAACAAGCAGCTGACGATCATCGCCACGATCTTCCTGCCGCTGAGCTTTCTGACCGGCTTCTTCGGCCAGAACTTCTCGTATCTGACCGACCACGTGATCAATCACGCATGGGCGTTCTGGGTGCTGGGAGTCGGCCTGCTGGCGATCTCGGTCGCGGGCCTGGCGATCTGGTTCAAGCGCAAGGGCTGGATCTAGCGCGCAGCCGGGGCGACGCCTACGCGACGACCGCGAGGCGCCGGTCGGTCCGTGCCACGGGGTTCGCCGTCCGCAGGGCCGCGCGCATCGGCCCCGCGAGCTCGGTGTGCGCCGGCGACACCAGCAGCCACAGCGGTGCCCGCAGCGTCTCGGCCAGGGGGCCGTGCGTGATCGGCCGCAGTCCGTCGCCGCCGTAGGGCAGCAGCGCGTATCCGAGACCGTTGCGCGCCGCCGTCGCGACGCCGGACAGATGCGGCGCCTCGGCGGTGATCACCGCGTCGGAGCCGAGCTCGCGGATCCGACCGATCGCCAGCTCACGGAAGCTGCAGGGTGGTTCGTACGCGACCAACGGAACCTGCGCGGGCAACGTCAGCGGCGGATCGACCGTCGCCGTCGTCCACCAGCGCAACGTCAGCTCGCCGAGCGCCGCGGCCTGCGGGCTGCCATGCGGGTCCATCACCAGAGCCGCGTCGAGCTCGCCGCGGCCGAAGCTCTCGGTCAGCGTCCGTGAGCGGTCGACGCGCAGGCGCAGCTCGCGTGCGCCGAGGTAACCGCGCAACACCGTCAACAGCGCGGGGAGCACCGGATCAGACAGGTTGTCGACGACGCCGAACGCGAACGGCGCCTGGCCCTCCCGCAGCAGCCGGGCCAGCGCCCGATCGTTCGCCTGCAGCACGATCGCCAGCTCCTCGGCAGCCCGCGCCCCGAACTCGGTCAGCTCCACCCCCCGGCCCCGCTTGCGAAACAGCGGTTCTCCGAGCTGCTCCTCGAGCCTGCGGATGTGGCGGCTGACCGCCGGCTGGGTCAGGTGCAGCGCCTCGGCGGCGCGGTGATAGCCGCCGTGCCGGACGACCGCGTCGAACGAACGGAGGTGGGCGGGGTCGAGATCCATCGTCGCGCAATCGTGACAGGCTCCGACGATCTCGCAACGATCGATAACGAAAGCGCATCGGTTCCGGCGGCGATCCTGATTGCTCTGACGGCCAGCGCCGGAGGATGAACAGACATGTCCAATCGCATCCTCGCTCCCATGTTCGTGCTGCTGTGGGCCTCCGGCTACGTCGTCGCCGACCTCGCGATCCAGGCCTCCGACCCGGTGCCGCTGCTGGCCGTGCGGTTCACCCTGGCCACGCTCGCCGCAGCGCCGCTGGCGTTGCGCCATGGCCGTTGGCACGGCGCGCCGTTCGGCCGGCTGGCGGTGATCGGCCTGCTGCTGCAGGTCACCCAGTTCGGCGGCGCCTACACCGCGTTCTCGCTGGGCGTGCCGGCCGGGGTGTCGGCGCTCGTGATGCTCGGGCTGTCGCCGCTGGTGACGACCGGGCTGTCGATCGTCGCCGGCCACGAGCGTGGCGACCGGCGCGTCTGGGCGGGGCTGGTGATCGGCCTGGCGGGCGTCTTCATCGGGCTGATCCCGACGCTGGCCGACGCCGAGCTCGGGACCGGCCTGCTGTTCGCGTTCGTGGCGATGCTCGGGCTGGCCGGAGGAACGGTGCTGCAGAAGCGCTGGACGGCCGACGTCGACCCGCGCGTCTCGGTCGCCGTCCAGTCGGGCACCTGGACGTTGATCTTCCTGCCGCTGGTTCTGATCCTCGGCGGACGCTTCGACCTCGGGCCCAAGCTGATCCTCTCGAGCCTGTGGCTGGGCATCGGCATGAGCGTCGGCGCGCTGCTGGTGTTCGTGACGCTCGTCCGGCGGATGGACGCCAGCCGCGTCGGCGCGCTGCTGCTGCTCGTCCCCGCCGTCACCGCGATCGCCTCGTGGCCGGCGCTCGGCGAGGCCCTGCACCCGCTGACGCTGGTCGGCATGGTGGTCGCGGCGGTGGGCGTCGGGACCGTGCTGGCCGTGCGCGGCGGCCGATCGCCGGGCCGGCGAGCGAGGGGCGGGGCGGGGGCCGCGAGCCGGCGGCCGCCGCAGCGGAGGACGCGCGCTGCAGCAGCGTCAGTCCGATGCCGCGCGCGACCGGCGCCCGCGCCGACCGGCGCCGGCAGCGCCATCGCGAAGATCTGCCCGAGCCAGCCGTCGACGTCGAAGGTCCCGGTCGGCTCAAATCCCTGATCGCGGTACCAGCGGACGAGCGTCGGCGCACCGGCCCAGCAGTCGACGCGCAGTTGGTGGGCGTCGCGCATGCGGGCCTCGTCGACGGCGTGCCGCACCAGCATCGATCCGATCCCGCTGCCGGCGTGGCGACGAGAGCTGATCAACAGGTTGATGTACAGCTCCGGTCGGTCGGGCGGGGGCACGTGCAGCGGCGCGATCCCGACGACCAGCGCTGCCACCGGCTCACCGTCGAGCTCGGCGACCCGCAGCCCGCCGGAGTCGATCAGGCCACCGACGCGGGCGATCCTGCGCGGGCTGCTGGAGAACGGCTCCGACCCCCACTGCCCGCCTGACCCCGCGCCACCATCCAGGCGACCGCCTCGTCGAACAGCGACAGCAACCAGTCCTTGTCGTCCTCATCCCCACGGCGAATCTCGAACATCGGGCGCAGTCAATCAACGAGACCGGCGTCTGTGCCCGAGGTCGACCGCCGCGTCGCGCCGTGCTGGTGACTGCGGCTCTTCGTCCGTCGTCACCCCGCGACGAGCCCGGCATTGACGGCTGCTCGTCACCGAACGATAAGTGCGGGGCGTCTAACCAGCCAGACATAGGCTGGTTAGACGCCCCGTTCGCAGCGGCGCAGGCCCCCAGCTCGCCGCGCAGCGGTCAGACGGTAGCGGGCTCGGAGATCCGGCGCGGCAGCAGGGTCTCACGCGCGATCACGAGCCGCTGGATCTGGGCGGTGCCCTCGTACAGCTGCAGGATCTTGGCGTCCCGCATCAGCTTCTCGACCTTGTACTCCTTGATGAAGCCGTAGCCGCCGAACACCTGGACGGCGTCGGTCGTGATCTCCATCGCCGAATCGGCCGTGAAGCGCTTGGCGTGCGAGGACTCGATCGTGTTGCGCTTGCCCTGGTCGAGCAGCACCGCCGAGTTGTAGGTCGCCAGCCGTCCCAGATGAACCTTCGTCGCCATGTCGGCGATGATGAACTGGATCGCCTCGTGCATCGCGATCGGCACGCCGAACTGGACGCGCTCCTTGGAGTAGTCGATTGCCATCTCCATCGCCGCGCGGCCGACGCCGACGCCCATCGCCGCCACGCCCGGGCGGGTGCGATCGAGCGTCATCATCGCGATCTTGAAGCCCTTGTTCTCCTCGCCGACGAGGTGATCGAGCGGGATCTCGACGTCGTTGAAGGAGATCGTCGCCGTGTTCGATGCGCGCTGGCCCATCTTGTCCTCGTGCTTGTCGACGACCACGCCGGCGTCGCGGGGAACGATGAAGCAGGAGATGCCGCGGTGGCCGGCGTCCTTGTCGGTCTTGGCGTAGACCGTGTACCAGTTGGCGTACTCGCCGTTGGTGATGAAGCACTTGGAGCCGTTGAGCACCCACTTGTCGCCCTTGCGGACGGCGGTGGTCTTCATCGCCGAGACGTCGGAGCCGGCGTCGGGCTCGGTCAGGCAGAACGACGCCAGCAGCGGCGCCTCTGACAGACGGCCGAGGTACTCCTTCTTGAGCTCCTCGGAGGCGGCCAGCAGGATCGGCGCGCTGGCGAGGCTGTTGCACGAGAGGCTCGTGCCGATCCCCGAGCAGCCCCAGGAGATCTCCTCCGCGATGATCACGCCGTCGAGCACGGACAGGCCGGGGCCGCCGTATTCGATCGGGAGGTGGTTGTTCATCAACCCCAGCTCCCACGCCTTCTCGAGGATCTCTGCCGGCCAGGTGGCGTCGCGGTCGTGCTCCCACGCCACCGGGCGGATCTCATTTTCGGCGAAGTCATGCGCCATCTCGCTGATGTCGTGCTGCTCGTCAGTGAGCGTGAAATCAACCACGGCGTACCTCCTTCGATTGACTAGTCAGTCAACAGCGTCTGAGAGGAAGGATAGCGGCGCCCACGCTCCCGATGCGCGACACTGAGAACCGTCGTGCAGAGCGCGTTCCTGTGGGTCGTCGTGGGCGTCTGCGTCGTCGGCGTGGTCGGCGCGATCGTCGCCCTGCTGACGTCCCGCCGCGACTGGGCGCAGTACGGCTCGGACCGGCTGTTGCTGGACTCCGAAGTGCCCCGCGCACCCGCCGCCCGGCTCGAGCGTGACGAGGAGGTGCGCCAGATGCTCGAGGCACGCAATGCCCGCCGCCGGCGCCGCGGCGAGCCCGAGGTCGACGTCGAGACCGAGCTCGCCCGGCTGACGGCGCTCGCCGACGCCGACGGCGAACTGCGCGACGAGATCCGCCAGCTGGTGATCGCGCGCAACCACCGTCGAGCGCGCAAGGGCCTG
>CAVUSD010000031.1:0-94354 GCA_963743985.1 uncultured Solirubrobacteraceae bacterium
CACAGCCGGCGCTGCCCGACGACGACCCGCGCCGTGACGGCGTGCCGCGCGACCAGCTGCGACGGTTCGAACAGCACCTGCGCCGCGAGCTGGAACGCGACATGATCGAGCGCACGCAGAGCCTGCCGCCCAAGCGGCCGCTCTCGGAGCTCGACCGGTCGCTGCCGTCGGGGCCGATCCAGGACCTGGCCGCCGTGCACCGCGTGGTCACTCAGCTCAAGCGGCGGCTGGCGACCCAGGGCACCGAGCTACGTGGCCGCAAACGTCACGCCCACGTCGACGTGCGGCGGACGATGCGCGCATCGCTGCAGACCGGCGGCGTGCCGGTGGAGCTGAAGTTCCGGCCCCAGCGTCCCCGCCGGCCGGAGATCTTCGTGCTGTGCGACGTCTCGACCAGCGTCACCAGCGCCTCGACCTTCTTCCTCAGCGTGCTGCACGCGCTGCACGACTCGTTCCGCAAGCTCCGCTCGTTCGTGTTCATCGAGCGGATCTCCGAGGTCACGGAGGTGTTCGAGCGCGAGCGTGACTTCAAGGCCGCGTCCGAGGCGGTGTCCCGCGACGCGGGTGTCGCCGACATCTCGGGCTACACCGACTACGGGCGCGTCTGGACCGAGTTCCTGGCGATGATCGACGACGAGTTGAATACCCGTGCGACCGTGATCGTGCTCGGCGACGCCCGCACCAACGGCCGTCCCCCACGTGACGACGTGTTCGCGCAGATCACCGCGCGCGCCGGCCGGACGTTCTGGCTGAACCCGGAGCCACGCCTGTACTGGAACTACGGCGACTCCGTGATCGCCGCCTACGCCGAGCACTGCCGGGCGTTCGAATGCTGGCGGACCGATCAGCTGGAGGAGTTCGTCAAGGCGCTCGCGCAGCCGATCGTCGCTCGCTGATCCGGCGCTGCGGCGCAACTCGGCTGCAAATGTGGTGTTCTCCTTGTTGTGGGGTCCCGCCTACCGCAGCTTGTCGTCGCCCTGATGGCGGCGGCAATGCTGTTCATCACGCTGCCGTCCGCCGCGCTGGCTCACGGGCGCACGCCCCACGCCACCGGTGCCGTGCCCACCTCTCCCGGCCTCTCGGTTCAGGGCAATCAGCTGTACGCCAACGGGTCGCCATTCGTCGGCCGGGGGGTCCAGATCGTCGGCCTGGTCGCCCCGACGTCCTACCTGTGGGGCAAGTACATCGCCGCCGGGCAGCAGTTCGGCCTGCCGGAACTGCAGGCTGCGGTCGCCGATCATGTCAACCTGATCCGCTTTCAGGTCTCGGAGTACGGTCTGGACCCGGCGAACTCCGAGTACTCACCCGGCTACGTCACGTCGATCGAGAACGGGATCGAGATGGCGCGTTCGCTCGGCCTGTACGCGATCGTCTCGCTGCAGTCCGAGTCGGCCGCGGGGCTGGCGGCGTCGGCCAACCGCTGTCCGTTGCCCGACGCCGGGGCGCTGGCCGCCTGGAACGAGATCGCGTCGATGTTCGGCGGCGACCCGGGGGTCATGTTCGAGCTGTACAACGAGCCCGGACTGGGCGCGACCGCCGCGGGTTGGTCGGCGTGGCTGAACGGCGGGCCGGTCGTCTACGGCAGCCAGATCGGCGGTTCGTGCACGGCGATCGGGATGCAGCAGCTGATCAACCAGATCCGCGGCGACGGCGCCGACAACGTGATCGTCGTCCCGGCGCTCGGGGGCGAGACCAACCTGGCGGGCATGCCCGCGCTCACCGATCCCGCCAACCCGTCGGATCCGCAGCTTGCCTACGGCATCCACTACCCGAACCTGACGACCGGCATCACTGCCTGGGACAAGGCGTTTGGCAACTTCTCGGCCAAGGCGCCGGTGATCGTGACCGAATGGGACGGCGCCGGGATCACGCCGGGCTGCACGGCGAACTCGCCCGCGCAGAGCCAGGAGCTGCTGGCCTACCTGGCCAGCAAGCGGATCGCGCTGGTCGGCTTCGCGTTCGACCTGCCGGGGACGGTCATTCAGGACTACAGCTACGCGCCGACGACCTACGCCAACTTCCAGTGCGGCGTCGGGGGTGGCCCGGGCCAGATCCTGTTCGACGACTACGCCGCCCAGGCGCAGGCAGAGGCCGCGGCGCCGGTCAACGGCCTGGACGGCCCGGCGTCGTGGATCGTGTCCGGGAGTGGCGCCCAGGGGTTCCTGACGGCCACGCCGGGCGCGTCCCAGCTGCTGTTCAACACTCCGTACACGTACGTGACCGGCACCGGCGCCGGCGACACCACCCAGCTGGGCCTCAAGACCGCCGTGCCGACCGCCACCTTCACCAACGAGGCGACGTTGGCGGCGGCGATCAACACCAACCAACTGCGACCGGGGACCGTGGCCGTGGAGTACGCGCCCAGCTCGCCGATCACGCCCCGCAACCAGTTGACCGATCCGGCCAACGCGTTCCTGCAGGCGTCGCTGGTCGCGCACCAGCACGGGCTGCTGCTGATCGGTGCGCCGTCGCTGAATGTCATTTCCGCGACTTCCCCACACCTGAAGGCGATCAAGCTCACCAGCAAATTCCTGCAGCGCCGGATCGCCGTCGCGGCCGCGCGCTACAGCGACGTCTACGTGATCCAGGCGCAAACGCTCGAGCGGACGCCGTCACGGTTCTCGGCGTTCGTCCGCCAGGCGGCTGCGCAGGCGGTCAGCGCGCACGCTTCGGTCGAGATCCTGGCCGAGATCCGCTCCGGCGGCGGAGCCGCGGCGCCGACCGCGCCGATGCTCGAACAGGATCTCAGCGGTGCCGGCTCGGCGGTCTCGGGCTACGATCTGATCGACCCGTCGTCGGCGGATCTGACACCACCGGCGGCCAGCGACGCCGCCGTGGGGCTGATCGACTCGGTCGCGGGCCAGGGTTGATCTGATGCAGACCCGTGAAACTCTGGGGTAATCCCACGTAGGGAGCGACGCGATGATCGAGACCCCCTTGCCGGCGTCTCGCGCGACCGGCGCAGACCGGGCAGGGCATTCCGAACACGTAGCCGCACCGGTCCACGTCGACCGGGTCAGCCGTACGTTCAAGCGGGGCCGCCAACCGGCCGTGCCGGCGCTCCTGGACGTCTCGCTCCAAGCCCGCATCGGCGAGATCGTGGCCGTCGTCGGCCCCAGCGGTTGTGGCAAGAGCACCCTGTTGGAGCTGATCTGCGGCCTGCAGCGGCCCGACGCCGGCGTCGTGCGCTGCGCGCCCGCGGCGCTGATGCCGCAGCGCGACCTGCTGCTGCCGTGGGCCTCGGCGCTCGACAACGCCGCGCTCGCGCTCCGTGCCGGCGGCGTCGGCCGTGAGCGGGCACGGGAACTGGCGCGGCCGTGGCTTGAGCGGTTCGGGTTGGCCGAGTTCGAGCGGACCCGGCCCGCGGAACTGTCGGGCGGCATGCGCCAGCGGGTCTCGTTCCTGCGCTCGCTGCTGGCGGGCAAACCGGTGCTGGCGCTCGACGAGCCGTTCGCGTCGCTGGACGCGATCACCCGTGCCGAGATGCAGGGCTGGCTGGACCACGCGTTGACCGCCGAGCCCCGGACGGTCGTGCTGGTGACCCACGATGTCGAGGAGGCGGTCCTGCTCGGCGACCGCGTGGTCGTGCTGTCAGGGCGCCCTGGCCGGGTCGTCGCAACGATCGAGGTCGGGCTGCCACGCCCCCGACGACGTGCCGATCCGGCCGTCATGGCGCTGCGCGAGCGGGTCTTGTCGGCACTCGGGGTCAGCGGATGAGCGCCGGCACCGCCGTCTCGAAGCGAGCCGGCGTGACCGTGCTGCGCCAATGGCGGGCGGCGCTCCTGCTGCTCGCGCTGATCGGCGTCTGGGAGCTGTACGTCGACCTCGGCGGCGTCGATCCGCTGATCCTGCCTGCCCCCCACGCGGTCGCCTCGGCGATGTACGACGATCGCGGGCTGCTGTGGTCCAACTTCCTGGTGACCGCCGAGGAGGTGCTGCTGGGGATCCTCGTCGCCGCCGTCGCGGCGATGCTGCTGGCCACCGCGATGCACTTCTTCACGACCGTCCGCCGCGCGGTGTACCCACTGCTGATCGCCTCGCAGACGATCCCGATCCCGATGCTCGCGCCGATCCTGGTGCTGTGGTTGGGGTTCGGGACGTTGCCCAAGCTGATCGTGATCGCGCTCGTGTCGTTCTTCTCGATCGTGATCACGACGCTCGCCGGCTTCGCCGCGGTCGACCCCGAGCTGCTCAAGGTGGTGCGCACGTTCGACATGTCGCGACGCCGCGTGTTCTTCTCGGTGGAGCTGCCGACGGCACTGCCCGGGTTCTTCACCGGCGCCAAGATCGCGGTGATCTTCGCCGTGCTCGCGGCCGTGTTCGCCGAGCAGGCCGGCGCCAACTCCGGCTTAGGCTATGTGTTCACCCAGGCGATTCCGCAACTGTTGACCGCACGGGCGTTCGCCGCGGTCGTGATCCTGTCGTTGTTCGCGATCGCGCTGTTCGGCGCGTTGACGGTGGCTGAGCGGCTGGCGGTGCCCTGGGCCCACACGACCGGCACACAGATCGGAGAGATGGACAGATGAGGAAGACGATCGCTCTACTGATCGGCGCCGCGGCGGCGGTGCTGCTGGCCGCCTGCGGCGCCAAGCGCGATCAGATCCAGCCGATCGCCGGCAAGGCCCAGAACGTCACGATGATGCTCGACTGGTCGCCGAATGCCAACCACGTCGGGATCTACGAGGCGATCGCCAACGGAGACCTCCGGCAGGCCGGAATCAAACTGCACGTCGAAACGCCGCCGAGCCCCAGCGCGCCCCTGTCGCTGGTCGAGGCCGGCAAGGTCGACGTCGCGATCTCCTACGAGCCCGAGGTGATGCTCGCCCGTGACCGGAAGCAGACGGTCCTGTCGTTCGCCGCGCTCGTGCAGCGGCCGCTGACCTCGGTCATCTCGGTCGGCTCGCAGCACATCACGCGCATCTCCCAGCTGCGCGGCAAGACGGTCGGTACCGCCGGCATCCCCTACCAGACCGACTATCTGAACGCGATGCTCGATCACGCGGGCGTCCCGCGCAGCTCGGTCAGGCAGGTCGACGTCGGCGCCAACCTCGTCCCGGCGATGCTCAGCGGACGGGTCGACGCAACCATCGGCGGCTTCTCGAACTACGAGGCGATCGAACTGCGTCAGGCGCACAAGAAGCCACACGTGATCCCGGTCTCCGCCGGCGGCGTCCCCGCCTACGACGAGCTCGTGCTGACCACCAGCGAGCAGTACTTCGAGAACCACGTGACCCTGCTGCGCGGGCTCGTGCAGGCGCTCGGGCGCGGCTACGCCGCGGTGCGCGCCAATCCCCAGCAGGGGGTCAACGCGCTGATCGCGGCGAACCCGTCGCTCGATCCGACGCTGCAGGCCGCGGCGGTCAAGACGACCCTGCCGGCGTTCTTCCCCAGTGACGACAAGCCGTGGGGCTGGCAGTTCTCAGACCAGTGGAACGCCTACGGCAAGTGGATGTACGACCAGCACCTGATCAAGCACCTCGCCGCCCGCGACTACGCCTCGACCAACCAGCTGCTGGCCGGGCAGGGGCCGTAACGGGCTGACAGCCGCCGGCCCGGTCCGCCCGCGCCGCCTCCGGGGCCGATAGCAGGCCAGATAGGCCCGTTTCTCGCCCCGCGGCCGGCGTGTCCGCCGGCTCAGGCGGCCAACTGCTGGGCGGCCGCGCCGGTGAGGCCCGCGCCATGCGACACGAGCGCGTGCAGCCCCGCCAGGCCGGCCCACGGTTCGTAGGGCTCAAACAGCGCCACGACCTCGGCCTCGGTCGCTCGCGGTGCCGGCGCGCCGGGCGGACCATGATGGGCCAGCCGTCCGACGAGCTTGAGATAGGAGAGGTCGCCGGCCGGCAGCTGATCGAGCCGGCCCTGGCCGCGGAGAGCGAGCATCTGCACCGTCCAGGAGCCGATCCCCGGGATCGACCGCAGCCGCCGCCAACCGCGCTCCTGCTCGTGGGGATCGTCTGCGTCGAGGTCGACGCGCCCGGACGCGACCTCCTTGGCGGCGCGCCGCAGCGCCACCGCCCGGCCCTCGGTCAGGTCGAACGAGGCCAACAGCGCCGGCGCCTGGGCGGCGATCGTCGCGGCGGACGGGCTGTCGCGCAGGCCGCTGATCGCGTCATGCCGTCCGAGCCGCGCGATCAGGCGCCGCTGGATCATCGCCGCCCGCTCGTATTCGATCAGCTGTTCACAGACCGCGAACGTCAATGCCTCGAACGGGTCCGGGCGCGCGGATGGGCGCAGGCGCGGGTGGGCCCGGACCGACGGGCCGATCAGCGGGTCGAACCGGAACCGATCGTGAAACGCGCGGAGATCGAGATCGATCCCGAGGGCACGGCGCATCCGGGCGATCCCGGCGTGGGCCACCTCTGCGGAGCTCGCCTGGGCACCGAACAGGACGCGATCGGCCGACAGCTGCACGGCCCGGATCACAACCGGCTCGCCCGCGACGTGGATCAACCGGTGCAGGACCTCGCCGCGCCGCCGCGCGAGCCGATCCATCCCGAGCCGGCGCGGCATCGCGAACGGCCACGGTGGGCTGACCTCGACGCGGACCTCGATCCGGCCGGCATCGGCCGCCGGCGTCACCGCCCCGGCTTGTCCAACAGGTGAATGTCGACCATGAACCGACGTGAGGCGACGATCTCCAGCGCATCGCCGCCGCGGCGGGCCGGACGGCCGACGGCGCGCTTGAGCTGCTTGCGCGCGCCGTGACGGCGGACCAGCGCCAGCGCCGCGGCGCCGGCGGCGAAGCTGGTGGCGGCGACGGCGACCGCCTGCGCGGTCCCGAGCACGCCCGTCGTCGCCGGCGCGACCGTGCGCACCTCGGCGAGCACCGGAACGCCGTCGACCTCGTCTTCAAACGGGGCGAGCTGCTCGCCCGGCGTGTGCTGCTCAACGCTCATCGAGTCAGACATCTTGACAGCGCGCGCGGTCGCCTGACAACTGGGGTCGCCCAGGTCCGTCCCCCGATCGGGGGAAGTCGAGCGTCGCGGCGCCCGACCGCCTCTACATTCAGACGATGTCCACGACGACCGACGTCTTCGCCAAGGCGCGCGACCACGAGCGCGTGCAGCAGTTCCGGGCCGCCCAGGAGATCGACATGGTGCCCTACTTCCGCGTGCTGGAGGGGCCGACGCTGCCGATGGTGATGATGGAGGGAAAGCCGCGCGTGATGCTCGGCTCCAACAACTACCTCGGCCTGACCGGAGATGAGCGCGTGCGCCAGGCCGCACTCGACGCGATCAACCGGTACGGGACCGGCATCACCGGGTCCCGCTTTCTGAACGGAACGCTCGACCTGCACCTGGAGCTCGAGGCAGAGCTCGCCCAGTGGCTCGGGACCGACGACGCGCTGGTGTTCACGACCGGGCACCAGGCCAACGTCGGGGCGCTGGGCACGATCCTCGCACCGGGCGACACGGTGATCGCCGACTCCGGCGACCACGCCTCGATCCTCGATGGCTGCCTGCTGTCGGGCGCGAAGATGCGCGGGTTCAGACACAACCGGATGGATCTGCTCGAGAAGCGGCTGCGCTCGGCCGAGTCCGACGGCGGCGGCGTCCTCGTCGTCGTCGACGGCGTGTTCTCGACCGAGGGCGATGTCGCGCCGCTGCCGGAGATCGCGGAGCTGTGCGCTCAGTTCGGTGCCCGCCTGATGGTCGACGAGGCGCACGCGCTCGGCGTGCTGGGCGCGCGCGGCGCCGGCACGACCGAGTTGCTGGGCGTCGAGGACCGAGTCGACCTGCGGATGGCGACGTTCTCGAAGTCGCTGGCGTCCTGTGGCGGGGTGATCGCGGGGCCGGCGGACGTGATCGAGTTCCTGCGGATCCAGGCTCGATCGTTCATCTTCACCGCCTCCGGGGTCCCGGCCGCGGTCGGAGCGGCGCTGGCGGCGGTCAGGATCTGCCGATCGCCCGAGGGCCCGCCACTGTTCGCGGCGGTGCTCGACAACGCCCGGTACCTGCACGACGGGCTCGCCGCGCTGGGGTTCGCGGTCGTCGAACCGACCACGCTCGCGGACGGCTCAGAGGTCGTCACGCCGGTCGTCCCGGTGCTGGTCGGCGACGATTGGAAGGCGGGGCTGCTGTGGAAGGCGCTGTACGACGCCGGGGTCTACGTCAACGTGATGATCCCGCCCGCCGTTCCCCTCGGGGGAGCGCTGTTGCGTTGCAGCGTGATGGCGACCCACGACCGTCCAACGCTCGATCGAGCGCTCGACGTGTTCGCCCACGCGAAGCGCGAGTTCGAGGCCGAGCACGGCGCGTTGCCAACCGGCAATGCCTGACCATCTGAGCGCTCGTGTCAAATCTCACTCGTACAACGGTCCAGCGCACCGCTTACGGTAGCTGCTTAAACGTTGCCATTACCCCTGCGGACAGACCGAATTGAGCCAATCCTTCAGTCTGATCTAACTGTGCACAAAAGCTCCGACCAGCGCTCCGGCCACACACACAAAAAAGGCGCTCTAAGCGCATGTGTTCGCAATGTGACATTGCTGTGACCGACTGGGTGTTCTAGGTTGCTCGAAGTCGCACCGAGGCCGGTCAGTCGAAGACGCGCAGTCCGACACGGAGCATCGCTCCAGGAGACCGACCCGACAACCAATCCCGATCCTTGCTCGGGTGAGAGTTCCAATGCAGGCCGGCGACCGTGGACGCCACGGGTCGGTGAAACGTCAACGTCCGCTCGCGCGGACCCATGAAACCAGGGAAATGAGAGCGCCTATGATGGAAACTGTCCCGAGGACCGCCGAGCCACAGAGACTGCGTGCGCTCAGCCGGGCCAACGAGATCAGGCTCGAGCGCGCGGTCCTGAAGCGCCGGATCGCTGCGGGCGAGGTCTCGGCCGCCGAAGTGATCCTGAACCCGCCGCAGTCCGCGGAGACGTGGTCGGTGGGCGACCTGCTGATGAGTCAGCGCCGCTGGGGTACGACGAGGTGTCGAAGGTTCCTGGCTCGTAACAGCATCATCGAGACCAAGCACATTGGGACGCTGACCAAGCGGCAGAAGAACCTGTTGGCGCAGTCGCTTGCGCCGAGCCTGGGCGAGGCTGCACCCGGGGTGTCACACGATCTGGAGATGGCCGTCGCCTAAGCGCCATCCGAGTTTCCTGCCGGAGCGTGCCGCCGACGGCGCGCGGCACGCTCCGGCAGCAGATCGATCTCCTCCGAGGGAGTCTGATCGGTCTCAGATCTGAATGCCGATCGGCGCCGGGGCAGCGCCGGCGAACAGGAAGAACCAGATCGTGAAGGCCGTCAGCGAGATCCCCGCGCTGACGACGAGCACCCCCTCGAGCACCCCGTGACCGGGGTCACCGCGGCCGCGGGCGACGCGATTGGCGCGGTACAGGTCGCTGAGCCGCGTCAACAGCGACGCGAGCACGAGGATCGTGGCGATCACACCGACGAAGGCGGCCGCCAGGGCCACGCCGATCGACTGCGTCGCGCCCTGCACCTGGGAGCCGATCCAGAGCCACGCCAGTGGCGTGCCGGCCCACAGGACGATCGATCCGATCACCATGATCGCCACCACCAGCACCGCCCCGGCACCGGTCATCAGCGCCTGTCTCATCGACTCCCCTGCTCCGCTGCGAACCGGACCGTCTCGGCGGTCAGCGCCGACGACGGCCCCCGGCTAACGGACAGCCGGACGAGAGCGTGACCTGCCACCATCCCATCAGCATGCCAACCAGTCCGAGCCGGGGGCGGACCTGCCAGGCTCCGCAGCCAGGCTCGCCGAGCTCGCGACACGAGATCCGGGTGAACCGGTGGCGTCCGGGCTGGAGTTGCATGCGCGCCAGCAGTTCACGTGCCCGTGCCTGCTGCGCGGCGCCGTCGGCGAGTTGAACGCGCGCGGCGTGGAGCCTGCCGGCCAGCTCGTCGCGGACGATCTCAAGCTCGCCGAGGTCAAGCAGCCGCGGCACCCCGCCGGCGACGGGAGCGGTCGCGGGTGCCCCGAGGCGCATCTCGAACGCCGTCACGAACGCCTCCGCGAGCTCTGACTCGAGCCGCGCGATCTGCTCCCGCAGCGTCCGTCTGGCCCCGGCCTCGGCAGCCGCGCCCGCAGCGCCACGGAGCCCGTCCGGGTCGCGGACTTCCGCCGTCGAAACCTCGACTCCCATGCTGGGCCCGACCCTATCATCGCCCCCTGCCGGCGACCAGCAGCAGGATTGCCGGTTTTTCGTCCCCCGGTCGTCGAAAGCCGCCAACTCTGTTCGGAGTCCGGCTTGCGGCGGCCCTTCGCGGTCACCCGAGTGCGTTTCGTCGAAGGACCCGCGAGACACGCGTCTAGGCATGTAACAGATCAGCCGCCGTCCACAGCGCCTCGTCGACGTGGATCTGGGGCACGCCGCTGACCCCGAGCGCGTAGAGCACGACGGTCAGGGCCGACGGTCCCGGCTCGTGGCCGGGCAGCGGCGTCCCGAACAGCGGCGCGTGCACCGCGCGGCGGTCGCGGATGACCAGCGCGCCCGGCGGCGCCCCGGGCCCGTTCGCCAGTCCGATCCCCAGCCCGGGTGGGCCCGGGTCGACCGCGTCCGCGTCCAGAGCCCAGACGGGCACGCCCGTCTCGATCAGGGCGATCGCGCACGCGTCGGAGATCCGATCGGTCGAACGAAAGCCGCCGTGCAGCAGCCGCTCGGTCACCGCGCGCTCGGACGGGATCTGCTCGACGTCGGGATCGAGCCCGATCTGCCGGTAGAACGTCCGGTATGCCCGCGGGATCGGGTGCGTTCGCATCGCGATCACGGTCGCGCCGCGGTAGCGGTCAGACAACGCGCGCAGCCGTTCGGCCGCCGACGAGCGCGCCCGCGCCGAGGTGGACTTCGGCGCCGGGGCAACCGCCAGCCAGTCGAGCCGCAGGCCGGGCAGCTCGGACGCGACGGCCGGATCGATCGAGCCGCGCTGGGACGTCACCGGGTCCCGCCGGAGAGCAGCGCTCGGACTCGCGGCGCCAACGCGGCGGCGCTGTCCCACTGGTTGCCGATGAGGCGATCGACGACGACCCCGCCCCGTCGGGCGAGCTCGACCATCGGACAGGCGACAACGCCGTACTGCTCGCCGACGCGGCCGTCCTCGTCGTAGGCGACCGGGATCGTCCAGTGGTGGGCGCGGACCGCCGCGGCAGTGGCGCTCTGGGAGGCGTTCAACGCGACCGCCTCGAACTGAACCGAGGAACCGGCGAACCGACGCGATAGCGTCTGCAGCGCATCGACCTGACGCTCGCAGGGGCCGCCGCCGACCACGAACAGCGACAACACCACGGGCCCGCGCCGGGAATCGATGCACAGGTTGAGCGCGCGCGGGTCGTGCGCGGCCAACGTGCACGGCGGGTGCAGGTTGGCGGCGCCGCGCAGGTCGCTGGTCGCCAGCGGCGCGGCGAACCAGCGCAGGCGATGTCCCGCGGTGACGCCGGTCGTGCCGCCGTTGCGATGGTTGACGAACAGGTAGACCGACAGCGCCACCACCAGCGCGAGGCCGATCAGCCCGATCATCCGCTGGTAGCGGCGGGTGTCGATCACCGGCGCCGGAGCAGCCGGGCGGGTGAGGTCACCGCCGGCTGCCAGGCGAGCGTCGTGTCCAGGCTCCTCCGGCTCCGCGGGCCCTCTGACCGCATCCGGATCCAGCCGCGACAGCTCGTCGGCCCCCGCGGCGAGGGGCGCGTCCCCACCTGCCGGCCGCTCGGGCTCGTCGCCGGGGCGGCTCACGCCGTCGGCACGCGTCGTCGCGGCAGCGGAGCCGGCGTCGCGGGCAGCGGCACCGGCTCAGCCCGCTCACGCCACCAGCGATCGGTCAGCACCAGCACGGCCGGCAGCACGATCAGCACGCCGGCCAAGGACACGGTCAGGTCGACAAGCGTGACCACCCCGAACTGGCGCAACATCTCGATCCGCGAGACGATCAACACCGCGAACCCGGCGATCGCGGTGATGCCCGACGTCAGCACCGCCGCCCCCGTCAGCCGATAGGTCTGCCGCAGCGCTGCATCGAAGTCCAGCCCCGCCGCACGCTCCTGCGAGAAACGCTCGGACAGCAGCACGCTGAACTCGGTCGAGATCGCGATCACAAGCGCCCCGAGCGTCGCCGACATCGGGTTCAGCGGGATCCGGATCGCGAACACGATCAGCGCCGACCAGCCGGTCGCGAGCACGATCGGCACGATTGGCGTCAGCGCGCGCCGGGGGCTGCGCAGTACCAACAGCAGCACCAGCGCGACCGCCAGCAGCCCGACGAGCATGATCATGTCGCGTCGGCCGACCGACGACAGCGACCGGTCGGCCTGCGCCGCCAGCACCGGCAGGCCGGTCAGCGTCGCCGACACCCCGGGTGGCGGATCCAGGTTCGATCGGACGTAGTCGATCACGCGTGCCTGGCGGGCGAGCGGCATCAGCCGGATCCCGAACGCGAGCGTCGCGGCACGGCGATCGCCCGTCAACACGGTCTGTGAGAAGTACGCCGGGACGGCTCCGAGCAGCGCGTCGATCCCAGACTGCGTCACGGCACGGTCGGCGCCGGCGCCGGGCAGGCTGGAGAACAGGCCGGTCAGCGACAGCGCCGGGCACAGCGTCGCCTGCGCACAGCCGTGCGCGGCGCTGTAGCCGAAACGCGCCAGCAGCCGCTGCTGGTAGGAGCTCATCCATCGCAGGACGGTCGGCGTCGCGACGTCGCGGCTGCGGACCAGCACGTCGATCTCACCCGAAACGCCGGTGACGTGCTCCAGCGTCCGCAGGTCACGCAACGCCCGGCTGTTCTGCGGCACGAGCTTGGTGACGTCGGACTCGACCCGCGTCTGACCGGACACCGCCCACCCGGCGACCGCCAGCACCGCCGCCGCCACCAGCACCAGCACCGGCCGGCGCGCCGCTCCCGCCACCGCTCGCCCGGGGAGGGCACGCACGCGCCCCGCGCGCAGCGGGCCGCCGGCGTCGCCCAGGAGCTGTCGGGCGCCGCGAACCGATGGGCCCAACAGCGCGGCCAGTCCACGCACCGGCACGATCGCGAGAGCTCCCGCGCCCCGTACCGGCGCCAGCACCGCTGCCGGCCAGCCGGCCGTGGGCGCGGACCGTGTCTCGCCGATCGCCACCGCCAGCACCGCGGCGCCGGCCGTCAGCGCACAGGCGAGCGCGACCGCGATCCCGACCACCAGCAGCACTCCGAAACCCTGCACCATCGGCACCGGCGACAGCTCCAGCGCCAGGAACGCGACCGCTGTCGCCAGCGCCGCGGTCGCGAGCGTCGGCGCGCCGCGGGCGGCCGCCACCGTGACGGCGGCCCGGCCCTGCCCGGGAGCCGACAGCTCGGCCTCGGCGACGCGCGCCTGAAACTGGACGGCGTAGTCGACCGCGAGCCCGACCAGGATCGGCAGAACCGCAACTGCCGCAATCGTCAGCCGGGCTCCGACGACGGCCAACAGCCCGAACGTGATCCCGACTGCGGCGAGCGCGACCGCCAGCGGCAGCAGCCGCAGCCCGACCGACCCCGCCGTCCCGCGGCGACGGCCGAACACGAGCAGCAACACGATCGCCATCACGACCAGCGCAACTGCCAGGAGGGCCCCGATCGCGGCCGTGATCTGGTTGGCGAGTTCACCGGTCACGACCGTCTCGCCGGTCACCGTGTAGTGGCCACCGCGCCCGAGCGCAAACCGTGGCATCGCCACGACCCGGCGGATCGCCGAGATCGCCCGCGCCTGCTGCGCGTCAGACAGCGACTGGCGCAGCCGGACCTGGATCAGCGCGGCCCGCGCCGTCGGGAACAGGTATTGAAAGCGCGCCGCGGGCACTGCGGCCCCGTGCCCGGAGTCGAACACGAGCCGCTCCAGGAACGCCGGGTCCCGGATCGACGGCGCGCTGGTCAGACCGGCTTTGCCGGCCAGCTTCTCGAGCCGGGCGAGCTGCCGCTGCGCCTCGGCCGCCGAGGCGGACCGAGCGGCCTGTTGGGCCGCGGCTCGGCTCAATCCCTGGGCGAGCGCGAGCTTGCGGGCCTGCTTGGCCGCGGCCTGGTCGGCCTGCCGCGCGGTCGTCAGCTCGGACTGCAGATCGGTGTTGAACGCCGCCACGGCCCGGTTGAGGAACGTGCCCGGCCCGTACACGACCTTGACGGGCCGGTCGCGCATCAACTCGCCGCACGGGCTGCCCGGACCGCCGTACGCAGCGTGCGCCCCGGGCGCGACGGGCTGGTAGGCGGCCAGCGTCGAGTCGAACCGGTCGTACTGCCCGCCCAGGCATGCCTCCAGTTGCGTCACCCGGGCAAGCGCCACCGGCGACAGCAGCGTCGTCAGCGGCTCGGACACGAGGATCTGGACGCCGTTGACGCCGAACAGTCGCTGCTGGGCAACGGTCGCGCGGTAGCTCTGAGACGTGCCGGAGACGAACGTGTCGATGCCGGCCGATGGGCGCAGACCGAGGGCCAGGATGGCGCCGGCGATCGCCAGTGCCAGGACCACCCCGATCGTCGCCGCCGGCCGCGAGGCGGCGCCACCGGTCAACCGCTGCAGCAGCCTGCTCATCACGTGGCCGCTCAACCCGGAGCGGGGCCTAGTCCATCGTCAACGGGCCCTGCGACTCCCCGGAGAGGAACTGGCGGATGAACGGGTTCTCGGAGTTGAGCATGTCCTCGGCGGGCCCCGCCTCGACGACGCGCCCCTTCCAGAGGACGTTGATGTAGTCGGCGACGCGTCGGGCGCTCATGATGTCGTGGGTGATCACGCAGAAGGTCGGCAGGTGCTCCTTCTGCTTGGCCTTGGCCTCGTCCATCATGTCGCGATGGATCTCGAGGATCAACTCGCCCAGGAGCGCGGTTCGGACCGGATCCAGGCCCGAGTCCGGCTCGTCGAACAGGAGGATGTCGGGCTCGAGCACGAGCGCCCGGGCGAAGCCGGCCCGCTTGCGCATCCCGCCGGAGAGCTCGTTCGGCATCTTCAGACGGGCGGAACCCAGACCGACCTCGTTAAGCCGGCGCATCACCGTCTCCTCGATCTCGTTCTCGCTCTTCTCGGTGTGCTGGCGCAGCGGGAACGCGACGTTGTCGAACAGGTTCATCGAGCCGAACAGGGCGCCGTCCTGAAACAGCAGGCCGAACTTCTTGCGCATCTCGAACAGATCGTCGTCGCGCATGTTGGGGACCGACTCGCCGTGGACGAGGATGTCACCCCGATCGGGATACAGCAGCCCGACCATGTGCTTGATGCAGACCGACTTCCCGGTCCCGGACGGCCCCAGGATCATCGACACCATGCCCTCGGGCAATCCCATGTTCAACCCGCGCAGGATCGGCGTGCGCCCGAACGACTTGTAGGTGTCGACGAACTCGACCGCGTCGGGTTGGCCTGACGGATACACCTTGTAGGTGTGCCACTTGTAGTCATCGGCCCCGGCGCCGTCGGGCGGCGCCGGCCGTGGCGGCGCCTCGTCGACGACGGACACCCGAGAGATCGGAGTGGGGCGGGTGCCGCCGTCCTTGGTCTGCTCGTCCTCGTCGCTCATACGCCTCCCTTTCGGAGCTGAAATCTAGTGCGTGAGCCCTGAGTGCGCGCTACCCGCCGATCGGCGCGCGTGGGTTGGCACCCCAGAACAGCTGCGTCCCGAGCATGCCGATCAGGTGGACCGAGACGAGGTTGACGACCATCGATTTGGCCGTGGCGGTGCCCACGCCGACGGGGCCGCCACTGGCGTTATAGCCGTAGTAGCAGCCCACGATGACGATGACGAACGCCATCGCCATCGCCTTTATCAAGCTGAATAAGACGTCGGTCGGGTTCTGAAATTGCCAGAAGATCAATAAGAAGCCACCGGAGGAGACGTAACCGAGCTCCTGGACCACCGCCAGGTAGGAGGCGAAGAAGCCCGCGCCGATCGAGGCCAGGTAGATGAACGGCAGCACCATCATCGCCGCCAGCAGCCGCGTCGCGCAGAGGAACCGCATGCCGCTGATACCCATCACTTCGAGCGCGTCGATCTCGTCGGAGATCCGCATCGAGCCGAGCTCGGCGACGATCCCGGTGCCGACCTTGGCGGCCATCATGTAGCCGAACACGAGCGGCACCAGCTCGCGCAGGTCACACCACGCGGCGAACACGCCCGAGTACGCCGGCGCACCTTCTCCGTATGTGAAGTAACCACCCTCGATGCCGCATTCGGATCCGATGATGAACACCAGGCCGAAGATCACGAGCGTCGAGGAGACGATCAGGATCCCGGCCTGGCGCAGCGCCTCGCCGAAGAACTTGAACACGCGCAGCGTGACGACGTCGGCGACCATCCGGCCCCCGAACTTCGTCATCTCGCCGAGCGCATCCAGCCAGCCCCGGGGCGTGTCGATCAGCTCGTTCACGGCTACTTGACGATCGTGGTGATCTCGGGATGGGTGGCCAACAGCGTCTGCGTGAACGCGTAGTTGAACGCGAACACGCCGAGGAAGGCAATCACGACCGCCTGATTGACGGCGCGCCCGACGCCCTCGGCGCCGCCCGAAGCGGTCATGCCCTTGTAACAGCAGACGATCGCGATGATCGCCCCGAACAGCGTCGTCTTGACGATCGAGCCCCACAGGTCGGTCGTCTCGGCATTGTTGAAGAACGTCGCGAAAAACGGGCCCAGCGGGGCGTGGTTGACGAGCGTCGCCGCGATTCCGCCGATCACCCCGAAGATCAGGGCGTAGACGTCGAACAGGCCGGTCAGCAGCATCAGCGCCAGGAACCGTGGGACGACGAGGTTCTTGATCGGATCGACCCCGAGCACCTCCAGCGCCTCGAGCTCCTCGCGGACCTTGCGGGCGCCGAGATCGGCCGTGATCGCGGTGCCGGCGACCCCGGCGAGCACGATCGCGTCGACGAACGGCGCAAACTCACGCACCGAGGAGAGCACGAAGAACCCGCCGAGCCGATCGATCGCGCCGAACAGCACCAGGAAGTTCGCGCCCTGCAGGCCCGGCGCCTCGTAGCCGAAGGCGATCGTCGAGATCAGCAGCGGGAACCAGCAGAGCCGCATCGCGAACAGGAACTGACCGACGAACTCCGGACCGTACGGATACGGGGGTCGAACCGCCGAGACGAGCGTCTTGCCCGTCAGGATGATCATGTCGCCGACCTCCTGAAGGAAGGATCGCGTCGGCGAGAACGTTCGGTCGGCTACAGCTCGGAGCAAAGTTGGTGATTCCTCCCCTGAAAGGACCCCAACCGCTGCAGCGGCTCAGGCCGGCACAGCGTACGTCAACCGCCCGCCGAACACCACCACCAGGCGCAGCGGTCCGCTTCATGGACTGTTAGTGTTGCCGTGGCGTTGCGAGGGCTCAGAGCGTGGATCTGCGTGGCGATCGTCGGGGCCTCGCTGGCCCTGGCCGGATGCGGCGGCACGTCGCGCCACACGACTGCCGCAGGCGCTACGACGACCGCCGGCAGCCCGAGCTTCACGGTCGCGGTGCCGGTCGCTTCGTTCGCCCCCAGACAGTCGCTGGCGGGGAAGGAGCGGCTCGTGATCGCCGTGCGCAACACCGGGCGGCGGGCGCTACCCAACGTCGCGGTGACGATCTGCAACACCACGTGCTCCTACCGGGCGCGGCGCGGTCACGGCACGACCGTCGACGCGTTCTCCTACGCGATCACCAACACTCCGAATCTCGCCAACGCCTCACGGCCGATCTGGATCGTCCAGAAGGCGCCCGGGCCGTGCGGCTACAGCTGTCGCAACCTCGGTCCCGGCGCGGCCGTCACCGCGTACTCCAACACGTGGGCGCTCGGCCGCCTCTCACCCGGGCAGACCGCGCGGTTCGTATGGACGGTGACCCCGGTCAAGGCCGGGCGCTTCGTCGTCGCCTGGGCGGTGGCGGCGGCGCTGTCGGGCGACAACCGGGCGGTGCTGGCGTCGGGTCGCCCGGCCCGTGGGAAGCTGACCGTCCACGTTTCGACCAGGCCGCCACACTACGTCGTCGCACCCGACGGCAAGGTCACCACGAAGCGGTGATCACCCCTTGTGCGACGACGCCCAGATGTTGATCTCGCCGTCGACCGCGTAGCGATCGATCTCGGCCAATTCATCGGGTGAGAACTCGCGCCGCTCCAGCGCCGCGACGCTGTCGTTGAGCTGCGCCACGCTCGAAGCGCCGATCAGCGCCGAGGTCACACGCCGGTCGCGCAGCACCCAGGCGATCGCCATCTGCGCCAGCGATTGCCCCCGTCGCGAGGCGATCTCGTTCAGTGCCCGCGCGCGCTCGACGTTGGCGTCGGTCAGCAGCGAATCCGAGAACGCCTGCCCGCGCCGCACGCGCGAGTCATCCGGGATTCCGTCGAGGTACTTGTCGGTCAGCAGCCCCTGGGCGAGCGGGGAGAACGCGATGCAGCCGATCCCCTCGCCTTCGAGCACGTCGAGCAGCTCGGGCTCGACCCAACGGTTGAACATCGAGTAGGAGGGCTGGTGGATCAGCAGCGGCGTCCCCATCCGCAGCAGGATCGCGGCCGCCTCCCGCGTCCGTTCGGCGCCATAGCTGGAGATTCCGACGTACCGGGCCTTGCCGGCTCGGACGGCGGTGTCGAGCGCCCCCATCGTCTCCTCGAGGGGCGTCTCGGGATCGAACCGGTGCGAGTAGAAGATGTCGACGTGATCGAGCCGCATCCGGGCAAGCGACTGATCGAGGCTGTCGAGCAGGTACTTGCGTGAGCCGTGGTCTCCGTACGGACCGGGCCACATGTCGTAGCCGGCCTTGGTCGAGATCACGAGCTCATGGCGCAGCGCCGCGAAGTCCTCGGCGAAGATCCGTCCGAAGTTGAGCTCGGCGGAGCCGTACGGCGGGCCGTAGTTGTTGGCCAGGTCGAAGTGGGTGATGCCGAGGTCGAACGCCCGACGCAGGATCGCGCGGCTGGTCGCCAACGGCCGGTCGTCGCCGAAGTTCTGCCACAGACCGAGTGAGATCGCCGGTAGCAGCAGGCCGCTGCGGCCGCAGCGGCGATATTCGGTGTCGTCGTAACGGTCGGGCGCCGGCGCGTAGATCGTCTGCGGCCCGGTGATGTCTGGCTCTGAACTCATACGATGCACATAGCAGGTGCCGGCGTCACCGGCCCTGGCCGCCAACGGTTCGCCGCCCGGCCGACTGCATCCCTGACGGTTTGGCCATCGGGATAGTGACCTGCTGCCCAAACCTCGCATAGCCTCTGGTCCCAGTCTCCACGAGCACGGCCATCACCCCTGCGCCACCGCCGCCGGCGCCGGGAACGGAAAGGAATCATCCGCACATGCCCATCCGCCAGCAGAATGTTCTCGCCGCGAAGTGGAGCCCCAACGGGGACCGACTCGGCGCCCCCGACCTGACGGTTTCGGACAACCAGGTGTTTGGCGAGAACGTCTTCAGCCCGGCGATCCAGCGCCAGCGGCTGCCCAAGGACGTCTACCGCAAGCTGTCCAAGACCCTCGCCCACGGCGAGGCGCTCGACACGTCGCTGGCCGACTCGGTGGCGCTGGCGATGAAGGAGTGGGCGCTGGAGAAGGGCGCCACCCATTACGCGCACGTGTTCCAACCGTTGACCGGCGTGACCGCCGAGAAGCACGACAGCTTCTACGGCCCCACCGGCGAGGGCACAGCGCTGGCCGAGTTCTCCGGCAAGGAGCTGATCCAGGCCGAGCCCGACGCGTCATCGTTCCCGTCAGGCGGCCTTCGCTCCACGTTCGAGGCTCGCGGCTACACCGCCTGGGACCCGACCAGCCCGGCGTTCATCCTGGAGAACCCCAACGGCGCGCTGCTGTGCATCCCGACCGCGTTCGTCTCCTGGACGGGTGAGGCGCTGGACAACAAGATCCCGCTGCTGCGCTCGATGGACGCGCTGTCGAAGTCGGCGCTGCGCGCGCTCAGGCTGTTCGGCAACACCACCGCGGACCGGATCTTCACCAGCGTCGGCCCCGAGCAGGAGTACTTCCTGATCGACGAGCAGTACTACTTCGAGCGCCCGGACCTCGTCACCACGGGCCGCACGCTGTTCGGCGCCAAGCCACCCAAGGGCCAGGAGCTCGACGACCACTACTTCGGTTCGATCCCCGAGCGCGTGCTGGCCTACATGCTCGACTGCGAGCAGACGCTGGCCAAGCTTGGGATTCCGATCAAGACGCGCCACAACGAGGTCGCGCCGTCGCAATACGAGCTCGCCCCGATCTATGAGAACTCCAACGTCGGGTCCGATCATCAGCAGCTGACGATGCAGATCCTGCAGAACGTCGCCCGCCGCTACGGGCTGGTGTGCCTGCTGCACGAGAAGCCGTTCGCCGGCATCAACGGCTCGGGCAAGCACAACAACTGGTCGATGGGCACCGATGACGGCGAGAACCTGATGGACCCTGGCGACACGCCGCACGAGAACCTGCAGTTCCTGTTCTTCTGCGCGGCCGTGATCCAGGCGGTCAACAAGCACCAGGGGCTGCTCCGCGCCTCGGTGGCCTCGGCCGGCCAAGACCATCGTCTGGGCGCCAACGAGGCGCCGCCGGCGATCATTTCGATCTTTCTCGGCTCCGAGCTGGAGAAGGTGTTCGGTGCGATCGAGCGCGGCGAGGTCGGCGAATCGACGCCCGAATCGTTCCTGGGGCTCGGGACGCCGGTGCTGCCGCCGATGCCGCTGCACGGCGGCGACCGCAACCGCACCAGCCCGTTCGCGTTCACCGGCAACAAGTTCGAGTTCCGCGCGCTCGGGTCGAGCATGTCGCTGTCGCTGCCCAACACGGTGCTGAACACGACCGTTGCCGAGGCGATCGATTATCTGGCCGAGGAGCTCGAGGATGCGCTGGAGGCCGGCACCGAGCTGGAGGCGGCGCTGCGGCCGATCCTGCAGCGCAGCTACGCGGCCAACAAGCAGATCATCTTCGACGGGGACGGCTATTCCGAGGACTGGCACGCCGAGGCCAAGTCGCGCGGGCTGTTGGATCTGCCGGCCACGCCGGACGCGCTGCCGTACCTGCTGACCGACGACACGGTCACGGTGTTCTCGAACTACGGCGTGCTCTCCAAGCGTGAGCTCGAGTCGCGCTTTGAGGTGTATCTCGAGCAGTATGTGACGAAGATCAACATCGAGGCCGAGACCGCGGCGGCGATGGCCAAGACGATGATCCTGCCGGCGTCTGCGCGGCACCTGGCGCTGCTGCTCAGCGCACAGCTGGGCGAGCTGGGGTCTGAGACCGAGGCGCTGATCTCGTCGCTGGTCGACAAGATCAAGGTGTTGGAGCAGGCGAACCTCGCCGAGAATCAGCCCGAGGAGGGCATCGATCTGGCGAAGTACATCCTGAACACCACGATCCCGGCGATGGACGCGGTCCGAGAGGTCGCCGATGGGCTCGAGAAGGTCGTCACCGACGACCTGTGGCCGCTGCCGAAATACTCCGAAATCCTGTTCGTGAAGTAGGCATGAGCGCTGCGGGCCGGCGGCCGCCGGCCCGCTGACCGGCCCGTACGCAGCGCAACTTGCGTGCTCCGACCGGGTTAGTCGGTACGGTGAACGCCCGTATGCTGCTCGACCGGGACCCCGGCAGCCGTCGTACGCTCAGACCAGATCGCAGACGCGGGATCGCGACTGGGTGGGTGTTCGCCTTGGTCGCAATGCTGACGATCGCGCTTGCGCTCGCGGACACCGCCGCGGCTCTTGCCGCCAACGGCGGGGCGTCGCTGGGCACGCCGGCCCCGGTCAAGCACCGGCACGCGCGGTCCCGGAGCGCCGGGCACCACCGCGCTCAGCGCACCGGCGGCCATCACCGCCGGCACACCACACACCCCGGCCCGAACCCGCTGCAAGGCCGCGCGATGTGGATCTGGGAGCTCGGCTCCACCGACGGCGGCAACCTGGCCGACATCATCGCCGGCGCGAAGCTGTACGGCGTCAACACCGTGTTCGTCAAGTCCTCGGACGGGGGCCACTATTGGTCAAGTCAGTTCACCCCGGCGATCGTGCACGCGCTGCACGCCGGCGGCCTCAAGGTCTGCGCCTGGCAGTACGTCTACGGAGCGTCGCCGCTCAGAGAGGCCGAGGCCGGCGCGAGGGCCGTCCGTGAGGGCGCCGACTGCCTGGTGATCGACGCCGAGGCCCAATATGAGGGTCGCTACATCGCCGCACAGACCTACATGGAGCGGCTGCGCAGCCTGATCGGTCCGCGGTACCCGGTCGCGCTCGCCGGCTTCCCGTACATCGACTTCCATCCGTCATTCCCCTACTCGGTGTTCCTCGGCCCCGACGGGGCCCAATACAACATGCCGCAGATGTACTGGCGCGACATCGGCACCAGCGTCTCGGACGTGTACGCGCACACGTACTCGCTGAACCGGATCTACCAGCGGCCGATCTTTCCCCTGGGCCAGCTGTACTCCAACCCGCCGGCGCGGCAGATCGTGCGGTTTCGGGAACTCGACCTCGCCTACGGCGCGGGCGGTATCTCCTGGTGGGATTGGCAATCGGCGAGCGCGAAGGCATGGAACGCGATGTCGCTGCCGATCGACAGCGTCCCCGACGTGACCGCCGAGAAGGCGATGGCCGTCGTCGGGCGCGGCGCGTCGGGAGATCTCGTCGTCTGGGCTCAGGAGCATCTGATCGCCGCCGGGTTCCCGGTCAAGGTCAGCGGCCAGTTCAAGTACCGCACCTACACGCAGGTCGCCGCCTTCCAGGCCAAGCACGGCCTCACCGCCGACGGCGCGATCGGTCCCGACACCTGGGCCGCGTTGCTGCGTTACAAGCCGGTGCACGTCGATTGGTCATTGGACCGCCACCTCGCCGCCGACGCACAGTTGCGCTCGGCGGCCACCGGGATCCACGACGGCAGCTCGCCGACCGTGACGCTGCCGGTGCCACTGTCGGCGGCGGACCCCACCCGCCGCAACGAGATCCCCGGCTCGTTCGGCGCCGGTCGCTAGGGCGGTCAGCCGCCGTCGAGCGTGGTGCCGGCGTCGAGCTTCGTCGGCTCGTCGACCGAGACCGTCACCGCGCCGAGCACGATCATGTCGGCGCCGAACGTGACGTCGCCTGAGACGACCAGCCGTTCGGCGAGCTTGAGCGACGGCGGGCCGGACGGGAAGCGCTGCTCGAAGTCGTCGATCAGCTTGTAGTAACGCTTGTCGAGCTCGACGTAGGGGAGGTTCGCGGCGCGCTCGGGCAGCGGTGCGACGAGCATAACGTCTGAGATCGTGTAGACGTCGGAGCGCAGCACCAGAAGGTCGTCGGTCGTCTTCACCGGAGCGAAGCGGGTTCGCGGCACCAGCAGCAGCGACGCGCCCGGGAAGCTCTCGATCGCGGCGCCCATCGCCGACTCCAGCTGAATCACCGGCGTCGAGCGCTCGTCGCGCGGATCGACCGTCTTGCGGTTGACGATCAGCGGCAGCGACAGCACGCCGCCGGTGCTGTCGAGGCGCTCGGCGAGCACGTCGAGATCCACCCACAGGGTGTTCGTGTTGTAGTAGCGCCAGCGTCGGAAGTCGCGAAACGATTCCTGGTCGGCCTCAGGCGTCTGCGCCGTCTCCCGCAGCACGAGCTGGCCGTCGGCGCGACGGCGCGCGACGTGGCCACCCTTGCGATCGGCCTCGGTCCCCTGCACGACCTCCATCAGGAACGGGATCTCGTGCGCGGCCATGTGCGCGACGATCCGCGGGTCAAGCTGGGCGCCGAGGTTGTCGGCGTTGGAGATCATCGCGTAGCGGATTCCGCGCTCGCGCAGCGCCGCGAGCATCCCCGAGCGGCGCAGCGCCCCGTACACGTCGCCGTGCCCCGGCGGGCACCATTCGAGCGTCGGCGCGTCCGACCACCGCGCCGGCACGAGCGTGTCGGCGTCGAGCTTGGGAATCATGCTCTGCAGAAAGTCGGCTCCGAGCCCGTCGTTGTCGACGCCGCCCATCGCCGTGAGCGCGGCGAGCGTCGCCTCGCGCGTGGCATCCGAGTCCATCAGGATCAACGGCAGCTTGACGCTGTAGCGGGCGCGCAGGGCCTGCGCCTGACCGACGATCACATCGAGGAACGTGTGTGGTCCGTGGACCTTGATCAGTGACTTGGGCTCCTGCAGCCCCATCGACGTCGCCAGGCCACCGTTGAGCTTGATCAGCGCCGTCTGGGCCAGCGCCTGCGCGGCGTCGGCCTCCGGCAGGTCCTCGAACGCGGCGATGTCGCCCACCGGCTCCAGGTCCGCGGTCGCCAGCAGCGACTCACCGCCTGACCGAAGCCGCGTGTAGGCGTCCTCGAAGGACCGGATCGCCTCCTCATGGGCGCCCGCCGCGCGCATCTTGTCGGCCGCCTTGGTCAGGCCCTGATCGTCGACCTCGTCGCCCACGCCCGACATTGTGCCTCAGAACCGCGGGCGCGCGTCCGACCGGACGCGCGCCCGCGGGCTCTCAGGCAATCAGCGCGGGGTCGACGAGCGGCGACGCACGAGCGCGTCGACCATCACGGCGAGGATCAGCACGATCGCGGTCGCGATGTCCTGGACGGCGGCTCCGACCCCCATCAGGCTCAGGCCGTTGACGACGGTGCCGATCACGACGCCGCCGAGCAGCGCGTGGATCGGCTTGCCGCGGCCACCGAACAGGCTGGTGCCGCCGATCACGGCCGCCGCGACGGCGTACAGCACCTGGTTGCCGCCGGGGATGTCGACCGAGATGCTGCCCAGCGTCGACAGGTAGACGAGGCCCGCCAGCGCCGCGGTCAGGCCACCGAGCGTGAACCCGATCGTCCGGATCGCCGGCACGTTGATGCCCGCGCGGCGCGCCGCCTCGGGGTTGTTGCCGATGGCGTACAGGTAGCGGCCGAGCTTGGTCCGCCCCATCAGCACCGTGTACAGCATGATCACCAGCAGGACGAACGGGATGATCCACGGCACGCCCCGGATCGGGATCAGCAGCCCGCGGTTCGCGTTGCAGATCAGGACGAGCACGATGCCGCACACCGCCACGGCGCCGATCGTCAGCAGCGACACGCTCATCGGCGGCGCTGTCAGGCCCTTGGAGCGCCGGCTCTGAACGCTGTACAGCGTCGCCGCCGCGTACACGATGATCACGACGATCAGCACGATCCAGCTCACCGTCGCGCTCATCTGCGAGGACGTGAGCTTCGAGATCGGGTTGTCTGAGGGAATCGAGATCACGCCGCCGACGGCGGACTTGTCGATCGTGGCGAGCTCGAGCATCACGCCCTGGAAGCCGAGCAGGCCGCCCAGCGTGACGATGAACGACGGCAACCCGAAACGCGTGATCAGCGTGCCCTGTAAGGCCCCGCAGAAGGCACCGACGATGAGGCCACCGATCACGGCCAGCCACCAGGGGAAGTTGACCGGCGCAGCCATCAGCTCGGCAATCGTGAACGCGCAGACGCCGGCCAAGTACCCGATCGACAGGTCGATCTCCGACATGATCAGCGCGAAGAACTCGGCCGCTCCGAACATGACGTACAACGCCGACTGGATGAACAGGTTGACCAGGTTGGTGGCGCTGAGGAACTTCGACTCCTCAAGCTGGAAGAAGATGACGATCGCGACCAGCCCGAGCAGGATCGGCACGACCCCGGACTCGCCGTTGCGGATCCGCCGGCCCCAGGCTTGGAAGTATTCGCTGAGGTTGTTCGCGACCACCTCTGGCGATGACGTGAGGGCGATCTCGTCGGCGTGAGAGGTCGCGGTCTCGTCTGTCGCGACACCGCCGTTCGCTGGATCCTGGGTCGGAGTCGGGGGGTCTTCGGTAGCGCTCATCGCTCTATGCCTCCTGTGACGCCGGAGCGCCGGACGGCGCCTGATAGGGACGCGTCGCTTCGCCGGTCGTCATGTACTCGACGAGATTCTGGCGATCGAAGCCGCCCGCCTCACCCTCGACGACCAGTCGGCCGAGGTACAGAACGGCGATCCGGTCGGCGACCTCGAACACGTCGTTGAGGTTATGGGAGATCACCAACACGGCCGTGCCCCGTGCCGACAGCGACTTGATCAGCCCGAGGACCATCGACGTCTGCGCGACGCCGAGCGCTGCCGTCGGCTCGTCCATGATCACGAGTTGCGCCTTCGACATCACCGCCTTGGCGACCGCGACCGACTGACGCTGCCCGCCTGACAGCGACGCGACCTGCTGACGGATCGAGCGGACGGTCGTGACGTTCAGCTCCTTGAGCGTCTCGCGTGCGCCCCGCTCCATCGTCGCCTCGTCCAGGAGGCCGTGGGCGGAGGGCTCGTGCCCGAGAAACATGTTCTGGACGATGTCCAGGTTGTCGCACAGCGCGAGGTCCTGGTAGATCGTCGTGATGCCCAGCGCTTCCGCTGCCTTGGGACCGTTCAGATGGACCGGCCGGCCCTCCCAGAGGATCTCGCCGCCGTCCGGTGACCACAGCCCGGAAACGGTCTTGATCAGCGACGACTTGCCCGCGCCGTTGTCGCCGACGAGCGCCGTCACCTTCCCAGGCGCGATCTCGAAATTGACGTCCGACAGGGCCCGCACCGGTCCGAACGTCTTGGTCACATCACGCAACTCGAGCAGCGCCGCCCCGCTGCCCGGACCGGCCGCCGGTGGCTCGGCGACGGCCTGATCGCTTGTGCTCATAGCCCTTCCTCCAATCGTGTCGTGCCCGCCCACACTAGTGCGGGCGGGCACGAACAGTCGCTCGGGATTGCTTGACGCCCCTGCGTTAGGGGGTGATCCCTGCCTTCTTGCAGTCCGCGGCGTAGGCACTCGTGCACAGCTGCTTCGCAGGCACGAAGTTGTCCTTGATGATCGTCGCGTTCATGTTCTTGGTTGTGACCCACTCGGGCTGGAGCAGCACGGACGGAACCGACTTGTGCTCCTGGATGTCCTCCGTCACGCCGTTCAGCAGCGACGAGGGCGGGGTCTTGCCGGCCCGGAGGTAGACGGCCAGCGCTGCCGCCGCCGATGCCTCCTGGAAGATCGGCTTGTAGACCGTCCCGCACTGGTAACCGCTCAGGATGTTCTGCAGGCCCGTGAGGGTCGCGTCCTGGCCGGTCGTCGGGAACGTCTCGGGCTTGACGCCCTTGGACTTCAGGTAGGTGATGATCGGGGCACCGTTCTCGTCGTTCGGGATCAGCGCCGCGTTGGCATCCGGGTTGGCCGTGAAGGCCTGCTCGAACTCACTCTGTGCCGTCGTCGGCGTCCACGTTCCGGCGGGCGTCGCGGCAAGCGTCCACTTCTTCGAGTCAAACAGCGGACCGAGCACGTCAAGCGAACCCTTGTGGAACAGGGTCGCGTTGTTGTCGGTCGGATCGCCGCGCATGAAGATCACGTCCGGCTTCTTCACGCCCCAGGCGGCGGTGCAGCTGACCAGTCCCTGGCCCATGACCTTTCCGACGGTGACGTTGTTGAACGACACGTAGTACGGACGGCTACCGCCGAGCGTCAGGCGGTCATAGTCGATCACCTTCGCACCGTGGGCCGCCGCGTAGCTCTCGACCTTGGAACCGGTGCCCGAATCCTCCGGGTCCGACAGGATGATCGAGGCGCCGTTGGTGATGTCCGACTGCGCATCGGTGAGGAACGTGGAGTCCGACCCGCCGGCGTTCTGGATGATGATGTCCGACGCGGGCACGCCAGCGGCCAGCAACGCCTTCTTCAGCATCGGCTGGTCGAACTCGACATACCGAGTCGAGCTGGTCGTGTCCGGGAGGATCGCGGCGATCTTCCCCTTACCGCTCGTGCCGAGCGGCTTCAGCACGTTCAGCGCCGTGAACGTGTTGTTGAACGAGCTGGCGGAGATCGTCGGCGTTCCGCCGGACGAGCTCGAGCTGGCACTGGTCGCCGTACTGGCACTGGTCGCGCTGCCGCTGCCACCGGCAGACGACGAACTGCTCGAACTGCTCGAGCTGCCGCACGCGGCGACTGCCCAGCAGGCACAGATCGCGGCGACGACGAGGAAAAGCTTGCTTTTCAGCAAGTTGCTACCTCCCTAGTTTCTCTCCTAATGCGACCACGGACCCGGCCAAGCCGACCTGACCCATACCGATCGCGACGTATAAATCTCAATGCACGGTAAAGGCGATGACGTGAACGTGACGTTAAAATCCGTCTTCGCGCCATAAACAACCGATAAATAACCTGCTGCTAACAATTACTCGGCGACGAACCGGTAACCGGCTCGCGGGGCCGTGACAATCAGCGGTTCTTCGTCGTCGGTCTCCAGTTTGGCGCGTAACCGCCGGACGTACACACGCACGTATTCAGTTTCGGTCTGGTAACCCTGACCCCACACGCGGCGCAATAGATGCGCATGGCTGAGCAGTTTGCCGCGGTTGGTGACCAGTTCGCGCAATAGCGAGAACTCCGTCGGTGTCAGATGGACCGGCACGCCGGCACGGGTCACCTGCTGGTTGGCGAGATCGATCACGACCGTCCCCGCGGTGATCACCCGCGGTCCGGGTTCGGCCGCTCCCGCGGCACGCGTACGTCGCAGCGTCGCGGTGATCCGGGCCATCAGCTCCTCGACCGAGAACGGCTTGGTCATGTAGTCGTCGGCGCCCATGTTCAGCGCGGTCACCTTGTCGCGCTCGCCGCCACGCGCCGAGACGACGATCACCGCAACCGACGACGACTCACGGATCTGGCGGCAGAGCTCGAAGCCGTCGGCCTCCGGCAGCATCAGGTCAAGCAGCACGATGTCGGGCTCCTCGGTCTCCAGCAGCCGCAACGCGCGCCGGCCATCGGCGTCGACCACGGTGTCGAACCCGCGGACCGCGAGGTTGGAGCGGATCAGATCGACGATGTTCGGGTCATCCTCGACGACGAGCACCCGCGTGTGACCGGCGGCCTCGCTCGTCATCGTTCGTGGGCTGCCGATGAGCTGCCGCCGGCAAGGGCATGGAGCGGCCGGTGCAGGGCGGTCGCGGCGTCGGGCGCCGTCACGCCGGCGGCGTCGGGCACTATCGCGCCGGCGGCGTCGGGCCCCGTCACGCCGGCGGCGTCAGGCGCCTCGACCGGCAACACGATTCGGAACGCCGTCCCCACCGCGACCGTGGCCAACTCGATCGCGCCCTCGTGGGCACGCACGATCCCGTTGGCGATCGACAGTCCCAGGCCGGCGCCGGAACTGCGTGAGGGATGCCGCCGCGAGGCCTCGAATGGCGACGCGAGGAGCGCGGCCGGGAACCCCGTCCCGTCGTCGGCGACGACGATCTCAACCTCGGAAACGGGCCGGCCGTCATCCGGCATCGCGCTGGCCGTGACCGACACGTTCGTCCCTGCGGGGTTGTGCCTGAAGGCGTTGGAGAGCAAGTTGACGAACAGCTGCTCGAGCCGGTCGTGATCGGCCCAGATCGACGGCAGGCCGGGGCCGCAGACGATCGTCACGTGCGCCGACTCGGGAGCCGGCAGACAGTCGACCGCGGCCTCGACCACCAACCGGAGATCGCACCAGTCACGCTGCAATCGCATGACGCCCGACTCGATCGCCGAGAAGTCCAGCAGGTCGTCGACGAGCCGGCCGACGCGCGCGGACTCGGCGGCGATCCGCGCCAGGAACCGACGCTGGGATTCGGGGTCCCAGGTCACATCGGGCGCCATCAGGCTCGACGCGTAGCCGCGGATCGCCGTCAACGGGGTGCGCAGCTCGTGGCTCAGCCGGGACAGGAAGCCGCGCTGCAGTTCGCGCGACCGTCGCAACGCCGCCGCCTCCTGATGCGCGATCCCGGCCGCCTCACGCTCCAGCGCCAGCCGCAGCGAATGGGCCGCGTTCTCCAGCAGCGCGGTCTCCTGCTCGGTGACGACCTGCGATTCCCATCGCGCCAGCAGCGCCGTCGGGCCGGCCGGACCGTCGAACGGGACGATCAGCACCCGTCGGCCGCCGCCGCAGCCGGCCGCTCGAGCGGTCCCGTCGCGCCGCTCGGCGAACGCCTGCTCGGCCGCGACGACGAGTTCCGTCGACGCGCGCTCGGGCTCGGTGTCGCCCGCACCAGCGCACGCCCGCCAGAGCGCCTCGCCCGCCTCGCCGCGCGTCACGAGCGCCACCTCGTCGCATTCGAGACCGCGGCAGAGCGAATGCAGCGCGATCAGCAGGCCATCGGCGACGGTGACGGGCCCGGCCAGCGTCTCGAGCATCTCGCGGGTCGTCTCGAGCACGCGGTTGCGAGCCGTCACCTGGCGCAGCAGCCGCTCACGCTCGACCGCCCCGGCCGCATATCCGGCATACAGCGACAGCAGGTCGAGCTGGTCGCGTCCCGGCCCGCCCCGCGCCGAGCTGAACGCGGTGATCACCGCGCTGACGCCGTCGGGCCCCAGCACGGGCGTCGACCAGGCGGACGCGATCGGTGCGTCGGATCCCGTCTGCAGACCCGGCCAGTCGTGATCACCCGGGTCGTCGCAGACCACCAGTTCGCCGGCCTGCGCCGCGCGTCCGGCGAGGCCGCCGGCTTCGCCGACCGGCAGCCGTGACCAGACCGCGATCTCTGACTCCGTGAACCCGAGCGCCGCCTCGCACTCCAGCGCGCCGCCGTCGGCGACGTGAATGCAGAGTCGTGGCACGCTCAGCGCGGACCCGAGCGCAGACAGGATCAACGACAGGCTCGAGGCCGGGTCGGCCGATACCAGACGGTCGGCGAGGCTGTGCAGTCGCGTCAGCTGCCGTCGGGCTGACGAATCGACCCGCTGGCCCGATTGCAGTGCCGCGATGTCATCCGGATGGCTCGCGTGGGGGTCGAGCTCGCCGACCACCTCCCCGTGTCGCAGTACCACGATCCGATCGGCAATCCGGAACATCTGCTCGGGGTCCCGGCTGACCATCAGCACGGTGGTTCCCTGCTCGCGCAGCCGCGTGATCAGGTCCTCGACATCCGCGGTCTCGGCCGCGCCGAGCGCCGCGGTGGGCTCGTCGAGCACGAGCAGCTGCGGCCGGCTCGTCAGCGCCCGCGCCACCGCGATCAGGTGTCGCTGACCGTCGGGCAGCTCGCCGACCAGCCGGGTCGTGTCCCGGATCGGGATCCGCAGGTCCTTGAGCACGTCGGCGGCGGCGATCTGAAAGCGCAGGTCCGACGACATCAGGCGTCGCGTCTCGGAGCCCAGCAGCACGTTGCCGGCGATGTCGAGGTTGTCGCACAGCGCCAGGTCCTGCCAGACGACGGCGACACCGCGGCGGCGGGCGGCGGCCGGATCGGGCGGGAGCGTGCGGCCGGCGACCACGATCTCCCCCGAGGTCGGCGCGAGATCGCCGGCGACGCAGCGCACGAGCGTCGTCTTGCCGGCACCGGGCTCACCGGCGAGCGCCAGCAGTTCGCCGGTACGGAGCGTCAGATCGACGTCGCGCAGTACCTGGTGGCCGCCGAGTTCGACGCTCAGCTGCGACGTGTGCAATACGACGGCGTCACGACCGGCCCCGACACCGTTGTCGGCTGCTCCGCGGCCGTAATGGCGCCGGGATTTCGGTCCGATACGACGATTTCTTCCGCGCGTTACCACGGCCCGACGATACCCGGTCGGCTCCTCGGGCCCCGACGCACGACGGTTACCGGTCGGCGTTCACGCGGGGGTAGCACGGCCGCTTGACCGCACGGTAGGCTTTCAGCCGTGATCGCCCACGACATTCTGCAGCCGCTGCACCTGCTGCTGATCCTGCTTGCGGTGCTGATCGTGCTCGGTCCCAAGCGACTGCCGAGCGCGAGCCGTGCCGTCGGCCGCTCGATCCGTGAGTTCCGATCGGCGACGTCGCTCGAGGCGCCCGCCAAGGCGACCACCGAGCCGTCAGATTCGGTCGACCGCGCCGCCTGACGCGGAGCTCAGCAGGCTGAAGCACATCCGGATGTCGGTGCCACCCTCAGTCCGCGGGGCGAGCGTCATCTGATCAGATAGTTCGCAGATCAGCGCGAGCCCGAACCCGAGTCCGCCGCCGCTCGTCCGCTCGCGATGCACCCCGCAGCCGTCGTCTGAGACGACGACCTCGAGCACGTCCTCTCCCACCAGGGCACGCACTCTGACCTCGCCCGGATCGGCCGGATAGGCATGCCGGACCGCGTTGGTCACCGCCTCGGACACGGCGAGCCGCACACCGTCGACCAAGGTCGGCGAGGCGCCCGCACCGGATGCGAAACGGGCCATCTCGGCGCGCGCTTGGCCAACCGATTCGGGATCGGCCTCATAGCGGCGGGCAAAGGTGTGGGTCACACTCCCCATGTTGCGGTCCTACCCCGGCGGCCACGAAGATACGCCGAATTACTGATTGTCTGACGGTTGCCGGGCGCGGTCACGAACCTTGCCATGACTGTGTCAAGGTTTGCTAGGGTCGCCGGAATGCGCGACTTTCCGGCGGCGACGCGTGAGCGAACGATCGTGTTCGACGGCGGAATGGGCGCCACCCTCGAGCAGTTCGACCTCAGCCTCGAAGACGATTACCGCCTCCCCGGCCGCTGCCACGAGGCGCTCGTGCTCAATCGACCGGACGTGATCGAGGGCGTGCACACGTCGATGATCGACGCGGGCGCCGAGGTCCTGGAGACCGACACCTTCCAGGCATCCCGGCTCAAGCTCGCCGAATGGGGTCTCGAGGATCACACGCGGGAGATCAACGTCCGCGCCGCGCAGATCGCCCGGCGCGCTGCCGGCGATCGGAAGTTCGTCGCCGGCTCGATCGGCCCGACCGGCTTCCTGCCGGCCTCCGATGACGCGACGCTCGGCCAGATCGGCTTCCGCCAGCTGCGCGAGGTGTTCGCCGAACAGGCGGCCGGGTTGCTGGAGGGCGGCGTCGATCTGATCATCATCGAGACGACGCAGGACATCTTGGAATTGAAGGCGGCGGTGTTCGGCATCCGCGAGGCGGGCCAGGCGGCCGGCCGGCCGGTCCCGATCATGTGCAGCGTGTCGCTGCTGCCACAGGGCGGCAAGATGCTGCTTGGGACCGACATCAGCTCCGTGCTGGCCACGCTCGAGGCGCTCAAGGTCGACGTGGTGGGGCTCAACTGCTCGACCGGGCCCGAGGACATGCGTGATGCGATCCGCTTCCTCGGCGAGTTCAGCTCGGTGCCGGTCCATTGCATCCCCAACGCCGGGCTGCCGCTCCAGGGCCCCAACGGCGAGACGATCTTCCCGGAGAAGCCCGGCCCCCTGGCCGACGTGCTCGGCGAGTTCGTCGACCGCTATGGCGTCTCGATCGTCGGCGGCTGCTGCGGAACCACCCCGGAGCACATCGCCGCCATCGCCGAGCGCGTCCGTGGACACGAGGTCGCTCCCCGCCCGGCGCGCCGGCCGGCCCACGTCAGTTCGATGATCGCGGCGACGCCGCTGGTGCAGGCGCCGCGTCCGACGCTGATCGGCGAGCGCGTCAACTCGCAGGGCTCGCGCAAGGCCAAGGAGATGCTGCTGGCCGACGACTACGACGGGCTGATGACGGTCGCCGAGGATCAGGTCACCGGCGGCGCCCACGTGCTCGACATCTGCGTGGCGCTGACCGAGCGCCAGGACGAGGCCGAGCAGATGCGCCGGGTCGTCAAGGGCGTGTCGCTCTCGCAACCGGCGCCGATCCAGATCGATTCGACCGAGCCCGACGTGATCGAGACGGCGCTGGAGCAGATCCCGGGCCGCGCGATCGTCAACAGCGTCAACCTCGAGGCCGGCCGCGACAAGCTCGACCGGGTCGTGCCGGTGGTCAAGGCCCACGGCGCGGCGTTGATCGCGCTCACGATCGACGAGGTCGGGATGGCGAAGACCGCCGAGCGCAAGCTCGAGGTGGCGCGGCGGATCACGGAGCTGTGCTGCGACGAGCACGGGCTCGACCGCGACGCGCTGATCTTCGACTGCCTGACGTTCACGCTGACGACCGGCGACCCTGAGTGGCGGCCGTCAGCGGTGGCGACGATCGAGGGGATCCGCGCGATCAAGGCCTCGCTGCCGGGGGTGCAGACCTCGCTGGGCGTCTCGAACGTCTCCTTCGGCGTCGGCGTGCCCGCCCGCAGCGTGCTCAACAGCGTATTCCTGCACCACTGCGTGGACGCGGGGCTTGACCTGGCGATGGTCAACCCCAACCACATCACCCCGTACTCCGAGATTCCCGATCTCGAGCGAGAGCTCGCCGACGACCTCGTGTTCGACCGCCGCGACGACGCGCTCGAGCGGTTCATCGCGCATTTCGAGTCCAAGGGGGCGTCGGACGGCGATGCCAGCGACTCGAAGGTGGACCCGACCGAGGGGATGGAGCCCGAGGAGGCGTTGCACTTCCACATCCTGCGCCGCAAGAAGGAGGGCGTCGAGGACTGGATCGACGCTGCCGTCGAGAAGATCGGAGCGGTACCGACGCTCAACACCGTGCTGCTGCCCGCGATGAAGGAGGTCGGCGACAAGTTCGGCGCCGGCGAACTGATCCTCCCGTTCGTGCTGCAGTCGGCCGAGGTGATGAAGAAGGCCGTCGCTCGCCTGGAGAACTACCTGGACAAGCTCGAGGGCTACACGAAGGGCACGGTCGTGCTCGCGACCGTGTTTGGCGACGTCCACGACATCGGCAAGTCGCTGGTCAACACGATCCTGACCAACAACGGCTACACGGTGGTCGACCTCGGCAAGCAGGTGCCGATCTCGACGATCCTCGAGGCCGCGGTCGAGCACGACGCGACCGCGATCGGACTGTCGGCGCTGCTCGTCTCGACCTCCAAGCAGATGCCGGCGGCCGTCCAGGAGCTGCACTCACGCGGACTGCCGTATCCGGTCCTGATCGGCGGCGCCGCGATCAACCGCAACTTCAGCCTGCGAATCCTCTACCCCGACGGCGCCGAGACCGACGACGTCTACGAGCCTGGCGTCTTCTATTGCAAGGACGCGTTCGAGGGCCTGGCGAAGATGGATCAGCTGATCGAGCCCGACGGTCGCTCGGCACTGGTGGTCGACCTCCGGGCCGCCGCCAAACGGCTGCGTGACCAGCCGGTCGCGCCTGCCGACGACGCCCCGCCGGTCACCGATGCCTCGGTCCGGAGCGCCGCGTCGACCGAGGTCGAGATCCCGTCGCCGCCGTTCTGGGGCGTCCGTGAGCTCGACGTCCCGATGGATGAGATCTACCGCCACCTCGACACCCATGTGCTGTTCAAGCTGCACTGGGGCGGGCGCGGCGTCAAGGGCGACGCCTGGGCCGAGCTCGTCCGTGACAACTT
Source organism: uncultured Solirubrobacteraceae bacterium (assembly GCA_963743985.1). Taxonomy (GTDB): domain Bacteria; phylum Actinomycetota; class Thermoleophilia; order Solirubrobacterales; family Solirubrobacteraceae; genus Palsa-465. Next base: position 35,032 of record CAVUSD010000031.1, read on the forward strand.
CAAGCCGCGGCTCGAGCGCATGTGGCGCGAGCAGTCCTATCTGCATCCGCGGGCGCTGCTCGGCTACTTCCCGTGCAACGCCGACGGCAACGAGCTGATCGTGTGGGATCCAGTTGATTTTGATCCCGCCCACCCCGTCGAACTGGAGCGGCTCGTGTTTCCGCGCCAGCCCCGCCACGACCGCATCTGCCTGGCCGACTTCTACCGGCCGCTGGACTCCGGCGTCTGTGACGTCGTCGCGTTGCAGGCGGTCACCGCGGGTGCTGAGGTGACCGATCTGATGGCTGCTTTGGAGGCCGATGGCGAGTTCGCCGAGCAGCTGTTCGTCCACGGGCTCGGCGTGCAGACCGCCGAGGGGATGGCGGAGTGGGCCCATGGGCAGGTCCGGAGTGGTTTCGGGATCCCATCGTCACAGGGCCGCCGGTACTCCTGGGGTTATCCCTCGTGTCCGGAACAGGCCGAGCTCGAGAAGGTCTTCCGGTTGCTCGATGCCCCGTCGATCGGCCTGTCGCTGAGCGGCGGCTTCGCCGTCGAACCCGAGCAGTCGACGCTGGCGATCGTCGCCCACCACCCGCAGGCGATCTACTTCGGGATGCGCTCGGGTCGCCTGCAGCCGATCGAGCGGACCGCCGGCGACGAGCTGATCGCCGGTACCGAGCGTGACCCGACGCTGCTCTCCGACCTCCCGGACGCCGACCCCACGCTTGCGGCCGCCGCGGCTGACGAAGGCGAGCGCGACCGGGTCCCGGCTCAAGCTTAGGTTCAGGGTTAGGGTGGCGGATCGGCGGGGCGTCGTCCGCCGGTTGGCAGGCGCGGCGCAAGCAGCTCCCACACGATCGCGACCACTTCGTCGGGGTTGCCGTCGAGGTGCTCGTCGTCGACGCGCAGCACCTCCCATTTCGCGCGTTTGAGTCGTTGATCACGGCGATTGTCACGCCGGCGCTTGTGGACGGGAGCGTGGTATCGGCCGCCGTCGACCTCCAGGTCGAACGTCGCCTCGGGCCAGGCAAAGTCGGCGCGGATCAGCGGTCCGCCATCGCCGGGGTCGATGTGAAACTGCGTCCGCGGACGAGGCGGCCCCGTCGGCCACCAGATCGCGACGAACAGCTCCTCGAGGTCTGAGTCGGTCAGACCCGCACGGTCTGGGCCCAGCGCCGCGCGCAGTACGGGCGCGCCAGGGTGCCTCGGGTTGCGCTTGAGCTGGTCGGTAACTGCCCTGAGGTCGAACACTTCTTGAGTGACGGCCTCGTTGATCACCCGCTCCACCGCCCGTTGGTCGACCACCGCCGCCAGGTCGAGGAGCGTGCGCGCCAAGGTCGTGACCGGGATCGCTTCGACCCAGGTTACGTCCCGGTTGGTCAGCGTCACCGACCGGTGCACATCAACGCTCGAAACCGTCCGGCTCGAGGCGCTCGGCACGATCACGTCGATGCGTTCTCGAGCTGTGGGGCGCAGCCCGTGCAGGTGCGCCGCAGATCGATGTGACAGCGCCGCCCCCGGTCCGGACGCCAGCACGGCCGCCATCCACCACCCCTCGCGGCTGAGCAACGACCCCGGTACGAGCGCATAGACGCCTCGATGGATCCGAAACAGCCGTCCCGCCGCCGCGCGCTTCTGCACGGCGTTCGTCGTCAACCCCGATGCCCGCAACTGATCGAGCCCGAACACCGCATGCTGGCCAACGCCGAGCTGCGGCACCGTGGCCGCTAAGACGCCATATAGGCGTGTTTCCCGCCTCGCAAACGACATGACGTCCAGCATCGCGAAGATCCCGTGACACGTGGGTGACAGACGTGGCGGCTGTGTTCCAAGTCGGTCACGCCGGCGTCACGATCGGCCCTGGGAGCCAAGGCGCTGAGGACCAACGCGCCCCAGGACCCAGCAGGCGATCACCCAGGCGCCCGGCCTCAGCCCGCGAGGGCGACCCGGCGCCCGCTACCGCGCCGGGTTCAGACGTTGGTTGCTTCGGCGCCCGAGCGGCGCGAGGGCCGCGTCGTGCGCTGCGGCCGCGCGGGCAGCTTGACCGGGGTGGCGTTCATCGCGCGGAAGCGCACCTCACGCCACGACATGCCCTCCTTGAGCAGCGCCGGGGCGCCCATCAGGATGGCGGTCGCGACCTCGACGGCCTGGAGGATGACGCCGTAGGCGACGCCGGTACCGAGGCCGACGTGCCAGCCGGCATGCAACACGGTGGCGCAGGCGGCCTGGAAGACGCCGAGGTTTGCCGGCGTCGCCGGCAGCACCGCGGTGATGTTGACGGCGAACAGGACCGCCGCCGCGGCGGCCAATCCGGCCTGGTGTGAGAGACCGAGGGCCACCAGCAGCACGTAGCAGGAGAGCCACTGCAGCGCCCAGGCGCTCAGCTGCGCCAGCGTCGCGAGCGGGCCGAGCTTCGGGTCGCGGAAGACCACCAGACCGGCGCGCACGCGGACCATCGCGGCCCGCGCGGACTGCATCGCGACCTGGACGCGGTGCGAGCGCGAGCCGACGGCTCCATGGCGCAGGACCAGCGGCGCGATCAGCACCAGCGCCAGGAGCGCCGCGGGCGCGATCGCGGCGATCACGAGCGTGTTCTCGTGGCCGGAGAACAGGTTGACCGACGAGAACATGACCGTACCCAGCACGATCAGCGCGACGATGTTCAGCAGCGTCTGGGAGACGACCGTGCCGAGCACGATCGGAATGTTCTCGCGCGCGCGACCGGTGCGCCGGGCCAGGACGACCGCCCTCGAGGGCTCGCCGAGCCTGGCCGGCAGTGTCGAGTTCATGAGGACGCCGATGAACGTGGCCTGCATCGCGTCGGATACCCGCACCGCCGTCCTGGGCAGGGCGGCGCGCAGAATCGCCAGCCAGGAGAAGCCGCGCATCACCATCGCGGCGCACATGATCCCCAACCCGAGGATCACGAACGACGGGCTCGATGTTGCCAGCGCCGAGAGGATCGTCGCGATGCCGATCGTCGCGAGCGCCTTCCAGACGAGCAGCAACAGGCCGATCGTCATCGCCCCGAACGCGACCCGCCGGGCCGCGGTCACCAGCGGTCGGCGCTTCCCGACCGGCTTGGGCTCGAGGCTCGGCAGCCGCCGTGCGGGCGCGTGCGGGCGCATGTCCGCCGATTTGACGCCGACGGCCACCGCCACACGAGCGGTCGAGCCGACCGGCTTCGGAACCGCGATCGCGTCCTCGTAGGCGCGCATCACGTCGGTCGCGACGCGCGGCCAGGCAAAGCGGCGCACGTCGGCGGCCGCCGCGCGGGACATCTCGATGCGCCGATCGGGCTCATCCCAGAGGTCGCGCAGCGATTCAGCCAGCGCCTGCGGATCGGCGGGCGGGACCAGGATCCCGTCGACGCCGTTGCGTACGACGTCGCGGTAGCCGGCGATGTCAGAGGCGATCACCGGGGTACCGGCCGCGAACGCCTCGGTCAGCACCATGCCGAAGCTCTCGCCGCGCAGCGATGGCGCGCACAGGACATCAGCGGCCTGCAACTCGAGCCGCTTCTGATCGTCGTCGACGTTCTCGAGCAGGCGCACGCCGGAGGCGTCGAGCATCAACGGCTCGAGCTGCTCACGCGTCGGGCCGATGATCGTCAGCTCGCTCGGGACCTGCTCGTGCAGCGCCTCGAAGGCGCGCAGCAGCAGCGGCAGGCCCTTGCGCTCGACGGCCTGGCCGACGAATACGATCCGCAGCTTGTCGCCGATCGGGCGGCCGGCGCCGGTCAGCGCGGCCTCGTCGAGGTGCACGCCGTTGGGGATCACGCGATAGTGGCCGCCGAAGAACCGGCGCCCGGTCCAGGCGGCAGCCTGCGAAACCGCGATTCGCACGTGCAGATGGTTGAGCACCAGGCGCGCGCCGAACATGTTCGCGACGCCGTTGGAGAATCGGTTCTCCGAGAACGAGTGGAAGGTGCCGATCAGCGGCAACGGCGTGAAGTCTGAGGCGAACCAGCTGGTGAGCGGCGCCACCGGCTCGTGAATGTGGACGACGTCGAAGCCGCCGGCGCGGAGCTCACGCTGAACCTTGGCCACGCCCTGCGGCGTGATCGACAGGTTCGACACCGCGCCGTTCGCCTTGAACCCGACGGTGCGACCGATCGGAATCACATAGTCCGGCAGCGGCGCGTCGATCGGGCGAACGCCTCGGTGCAGCGCCTTCGAGCTGAGATCGGCCGGATCGTGGGGCGCCAGCACCCGCACCTCGTGGCCGTCGGCGATGAACTGCTGCGCCAGCGCGTCGATGTGCCTCGTCACTCCCCCGGGATAACTCCAGGAATACGGCGAAACGAGGGCGACCTTCATCTTGGACATGTTACCCCTGTACCCCACCGAGGAATCGGGGTTTCGGGGTGGCATATCATCCGGATGAGATGAGAATCAGGCACTTCGTCAAATACACCTTCTTGCAGGTAGATCCTGCTTGGCGGCGACTCGATCCCGAGCAACGCGCCGAGCACAAGCGTGAATTCACCGCCGCCTGTGAGGATTTCGCCGACGGACACCTGCTGCGGACGTTCTCGTTGGTGGGTACGCGCGGCGACGCGGACCTGATGTTGCTCAGCCAGGCGCAGAACCTCGACCGGATCCACGAGTTTCACGTCGTTCTGCAGCAGAGCGGGCTGATGAAGTGGTGCACGACGCCCTATTCGTTCCTGGCGATGACGAAGGAATCGGAGTACTCCGACGAGTCCCGGCTCGAGGTCCGGCCCGCGCACGGGAAATACCTGTTCGTCTATCCGTTCGTCAAGACGCGCGACTGGTACCTGCTCGACGCCGAGGAGCGCTGGCGGATCATGCAGGAGCACATCAAGGTCGGGCGTGAGTTCCCGTCGATCGACCTGAACACGAGCTACTCCTTCGGGCTCGACGACCAGGAGTTCGTGGTCGCGTTCGAGTCCGACGACCCGGGCGCCTTTCTCGACCTCGTCCAGAAGCTCCGCATGACCGAGTCGAGCGCGTTCACCAAGCGCGACACGCCGACGTTCACCTGCATCACGTGCTCGCTGGAGCGCGCCCTCGGGTCGCTCGACGGCGAGTCGATGGCGATCTCCGCCTAGCCCTCCACGACGGCTCCGCACCGGCCCCTGCTGCCACTCGGCAGGGCAGGCTGCGGGCTGCCCGGTCGACGCCGCGACCGCGGTCCAGTACCTCATCATCCCGCTCTTTCCGTCGTTTCCGGAGGCTGGCTCCGGGTACGCTATGTTGAGGTCACAACGAGTTTCCTCCTCGCTTTGCCACACCTCACCTCCGGACCGCCATGTGCAGGTCCACCCCGGCCGACAACGCCGGCAGCAGCCGAACACGAACCTCTTACCGAAAATCGGACTACGACCATGCCCCTCTTGACCTGCGCGCGGATGCGCATCGACTCGAAAGGCTCTGACTGATGCGCCAAGGACCGCTCGCCGGCCGTTACCCCTTCGTCGCTTCGATGGTCGTTTTCGCGCTGGTCCCGTACCTGGCGCTGTCGGGCGCGCTCGGACCGATCACCCCGACGATCACGTCGAACCTGCATATGAGCCTGCAGACGTTCGCGCTCGGCGCCGGCTTGGCGAACGCCGCCTACGCCGTCGGCACCGTCCTGTCGGTCCAGTTCGCCGCACTGCTGCCGCAGCGACGGATGATGGTGCTCTACGCGATCGTCCTCGTGATCGGCTCGGTGCTGACCGCCGCGGCCCAGAACCCGGCGATGTTCATCACCGGTCACATCCTCCAGGGCCTGTGCACCAGCCTGCTGCTGATCGCCGCCGCGCCGCCGCTGTTCCTCGGCTTCCCCCAGTCGCGGTTGCGCTCGACCGCGGTGATCATGAACATGTGCATCTTCGGTGCAGTCGCGCTGGGGCCGCTGATCGGCGGTATCCAGGCCTCCGCCGGCGGCTGGCGGGGTCTGTTCTGGATCGTCGCGGGCGTCTCCGCGGCGGCGCTGGCCCTGTCGCTGCTGACGTTCGAGGATGCGCCGCCGGCCGACCCGACCGCTCCCAAGGACCCGTGGGCGATCGGACTGGCGGCGTCCGGCGCCGGGCTCGCGTTCTTCGGCGCTTCGGAGCTGCTCACGCATCCGTTCGTCTCGACGATCACGCTGCTGCCGCTGGCCGTCGGACTCGCATTGATCCTGACCCTGGTCATCAGCCAATCGCTGCGCAAGCACCCGCTGCTGACGATCCGCAGCATGCTGACCAGCACGATCCCGGTCGCCGGGATCGCGATTGCGCTGTTCGCCGCCGCAGCGTCGGTGTCGGCGACCGAGCTGACCTCGTCGATGCTCGCGCCCCTGCACAGCCCGCTGGATCTCGGCCTGCTGTACCTGCCCGAGTTCGCCGGAGCGGTGGTCAGCGGGATCGCGCTCGGGTTCGTGCTGCGCCACCGCTCGCTGCAGTTCCTGCCGCTCGTCGGCATGTTCTTCCTCGCCGCCGGGATCATCGCCTTCCGGGTCCATCTGCCGACCAGCTCGGCGATGACGCTGGTGGGCTCGGGGCTGACCGGCATCGGCGTCGGCGCGACCGTCGCCCCCGCGCTGTTCGTGACCGGCTTCTCGCTGCAGGCGGCCAACCTGCAGCGGGTGTTCGCGATCGTCGAGTTGCTGCGCGCGTGCGCGGCGTTCATGATCGCGCCGATCTTCGCCCACTTCGCGGCGACGGTGGGGACCCAGCCGTACGGCGGCGTCGGGATCGCGCTGTGGATCGGTGCCGGCTTGGCAATTGCCGGCGCGCTGTTCGCGGTCACGCTCTACCGGCTCCGCGGTGCCCGGCCGACGGCCCCGGACATCGACACGTTCCTGTCGGGCGAGGGCCCCGCCTGGTACTCGCCACCCCTGTTCCCCGACGCGCATGAGCGGGCCGCCAAGCACGCCGGTGCCATCAAGGAGGCGGCGGGCTCATGAGCGCGTGCGCACCCGGGCCGGTCGTGTTCGCCTACGACGGGTCAGAGCTCGCCGCGCAGGCGATCGCCGAGGCCGGTGAACTGCTGAGCCACGACCGCCCGGTGCTCGTCGTCTGCGCCTGGCAGCCGTTCGACGTGGGCTTCGTTCCCGACAAGAGCTTCCACGTCGACGCCAAGCAGGCGCCGGAGGTCAAGGGCGCGGCGCAGGACACCGCGGCCCACGGGGCGGAACTGGCCAGGCGGGTTGGCTTCACCGACGTCCGCAGCACGGCGATCGAGACCGCCCCGATCTGGCAGGGGATCGTGAAGGTCGCCGAGGACGAAGACGCCTCGGTGATCGTGATCGGCTCCCATGGCCATCACTCCGGACTCGCGGGAGTGTTCGTCGGCAGCGTCGCCAGCGCCGTCAGCGCGCATTCGACGCGGACCGTCCTGATCACTCAGCGCCGCCCGTAATCCCGGGGACCCCCGTGCATCGGGGCCGATGGCGGGCCAAACAAGCCCGTTTCTCGCCCCGCTGACCGCGGGTCCGCCCCGCTGACTGCGGGTCCGGTCGATGACCCGGACTCAAGGCGTCAAGCGCGGAGCTGCGGCGCGACTAGACCGCTGAGACTTGCTCTTCTTCCGCGACGCGGAAGGAGGAGCCACAGCCACAGGCGGCGATCACGTTGGGGTTCTCGACCTTGAAGCCGGCCCCTTGGAGCCCGTCGACGAAGTCGATCACCGAACCACGCACGTAGGGAAGGCTCGGGTTGTCGACCAGGAGACGAATGCCCTTGTCCTCGAACACCGTGTCGCCGTCGTGCATCTCGTCGAACGCGAGGGCGTACTGGAAACCTGAGCAGCCTCCCCCTCGCACTCCGACGCGGAGGCCGGCGGTGGACTCGACGGTGTTCTGGGTCGAGAGGAACTCGCGAACCTTCTCGGCACCCTTATCGGTGAGAGTGATCATTGCTTCACGAAGTATAGCGGTGGGTCGCTACGCTTAGTCCCGTGTCCGCTACACCGCAGGAGCTCAAGGAACGGATCGAGGCGGGCATCCCGGAGTCGGTGGCTGAGGTTACCGGCGATGGGCACCACTTCAACGCGGTCGTGCGTGCGCCTGCGTTCGCCGGCCTCAACCGACTCGCTCAGCACCGGCTCGTCTACGACGTGTTCGGCGCCGAGATCGGCGACCGTATCCACGCGCTGTCGATCCAGACCCTTACCCCTTCGCCAACTCCAGAGGAGGCCCGATGAGCGAACAGCCCTCGAACCCGATGCGCGACGCGATCCAGGAAGCGATCGTCGAGAACCCGGTGATCCTGTTCATGAAGGGCAACCCGGACGCGCCGGCGTGTGGCTTCTCCGCCCGCACGGTCGCGATCCTGCAGTCGATGGGTGCGCGTTTCGCCGCCGTCGACATCCTGCCCGACCCGCGGATCCGCCAGGAGCTGTCGACGATCTCCAACTGGCCGACGATCCCCCAGTTGTTCGTCGGCGGTGAGCTGATCGGAGGCTGCGACATCGTCTCGGAGATGTATGAGTCCGGCGAGCTGTTCGACACGCTCGGCATCAAGGCGCCCGACGCGGAACCGGAGACGGTCGCCGCGACGTCTGGCGGCACCGCGCCGCTGTCGATCGAGAACCGGCTCTAACCAAAGCCGAACGCTAGAGGCCGTGGCGCAGCCGCTGCAGGCGCTGCGCCACGACCACGGCGTCCTCTGGGCGCTTGACCAGACGCTGCTGCCGTGGCACGAGCGCTGGCTCGAACTGCATGACGCGCAAGACGTCGCGGATGCCCTCAAGCGCCTGAGCATCCGCGGCGCCCCGCTGATCGGCGTCGCGGCGGGATACGGGGTTGCCCTCGAGTTGGCGCTCGACCACCGCCCGGACACCCTTCGGAGAGCGTGCGAGCTGTTGATCTCGGCCCGCCCGACCGCGGTCAACCTTCCCTACGCCGTCGGCCGCGTCGCCGACGTCGCAGCCGGCTACGAGCCCGGTCCGGCGCGTGCCGCCGCCGCGCTCGACGAGGCGCGCGCGATCGAGCGCGACGAGATCGCCGCGAGCGACGCGCTCGCCGTCCGCGGCGCGGACCTGCTGAGCAGCCTCGGCGTCCGACGGGTGCTCACCCACTGCAACACGGGCGCGCTCGCGGCGCCGGGCCGCGGCACGGCACTGGCTCCGATCGCCGAGCTGCATGAGCGCGGCGAGCTCGAGCTGGTCCTCGCCGCCGAGACCCGGCCGCTGCTACAGGGCGCTCGGCTGACGGCCTACGAGCTCCGCCATCTGGAGATCAGACACGCGGTGATCGTCGACGGCGCCGCTGCCGGGCTGATCGCGCGCGGCGAGGTCGATGCCGTGGTTCTCGGCTGCGATCGCGTCGCGGCCAACGGTGACGTCGCCAACAAGGTCGGCACCTACGGTCATGCGCTGGCGGCCCGGGCCGCGCAGATCCCGTTCGTCGTCGTCGGCCCGTGCTCGACGATCGACGCGCGGACGCCATCCGGTGCGGAGATCGTGATCGAGCAGCGGGACCCGAGGGAGGTGGCGACGGTGCCATCGGAGCCGTCAGGTGCCCGATTCGAGATCGTCCCTGACGCGACGAGCTGCCTGAACCCCGCGTTCGACGTCACGCCGGCCGAGCTCGTCACCGCGCTCGTGACCGAGCGGGGCGTCGCGCAGCCGGTCGACCGCGATGGGGTACTGGGCCTGCTCGCGGACGCCGGCGCGACGCGCTAGCGCTCTGCCGGCGTGGTGTGTGCCGCCGGCAGACCGCGACGGCGGGCGTCAGCCCGCCGCGACGGCTGGGGTCAGCGCCGGCGCTTGCGCCGGGTCAGGATCCCGGTGATCCCGGCGACGCCGCCCGCCAGCAGGAACCCGGCGGCGGCGGCTCCGATCAGCGCCTCGCGCTGGTGGATCCGCAGCTGCCCGCGCCAGTCGGTGAGCCTGACGACCTCGGTACGCACCTGCGTGACGGCGATGCCGAGCTCTGACCGGTGAGCCTCGATCGAACGACGGATCTCCTCAGGGGAGCGTGCTGGAGCAGGCATCAGCCGTCGATCCCAGTCTGAATGGTTTCCCGGATCTTCTTGCCCTCTTCGATCGCCATGTCCGGCGTCGGCGCACCGACCTTGAGCTTGCGCAGCGCGAACAGGAGGACGACGGCGGTGAGGATGATCAGCACGACCAGCGTGATCGCCTGGCCCAGCCAGATCGAGTTCAGCAGCGAGTTGAGGCCCCACGCCAGCGTCAGCAGGGCGAAGATCAGCACAAAGAAACCGAACACCGCCCCGATGATCGCCGCGACCGCGCCGCGCCCCAGGCTGGTGACCTTGACCGTGATCTCGGCCTTGGCGAGCTCGATCTCCTCACGGATGAGGAGCGACACCTTCTCGGAGACCTGCTGGACGGCGACGCCCAGCTCAGAGGTCTTGGGGTCTTCAGCGGCCAAGGCGCTTGAGGATCAGAGCCAACATGATTCCGCCGGCGAATGCGCCGCCGACGCCGACTTCGGGACGTTCATCGACCAGCGCGGTGACCTTGTCGATCGGCGACGGGCCCGGCTGCGGGCCGGCCTCGACCGCCGGCGGCACCGGTGGCGGGATCGGCGGGCGCGTTGCCGCGGGCGGTACCGCCGATGCGGGCGCAGGCGGTGCGGGCGGCGGGGATGCAGCCGTAGGCGGCGCGGGTGGCACGGGCTCAGAAATCTCGGTCGCCAATGACACCGGGTCGCCCGGCGCCGGCTGGTGCTGCACCGTCGACGGTTCGTCGGTGACGGCGGGACGCTCCTCGGTCACTGGCTCACCGGCATCCGACGCTTGACGTTGTGGCTCGTCGGTCACTCCGGGGGCTCTTCGCCGAAGATGCGCATCCAGATCATCGCCGCGACTCGCATCGACGCGAGGCTTGACAGCGCGCCCAGACCGGCCACCAGGCCGGACCAGACGAGACGCTTCATGAGCGGGCTCTCCATCATCGCGTCCGCATTCAATCAGACTCGCTCACGAGTGGTTCGTCGCGCGGCTCCAGCCCGCCGCAGATCATGTCGACGATCATCGCCTTGGCCTGCTCGAACTCGGGCTCGCCGGTGGCCCGGGAGTCGAAGATCCAGCCGGTCAGCAATTGCTCCATCGCGCCGTAGAACGTCTGGGCGGCGAACGCCGGGGTGATCTCCGAACGGAAGCTGCCGTCCGCTTGCGCGGCCGCGACGATCGCCGCGATGCCCGCGTACGCCTCGCGGATCTTGACCAGATGCGTCAGCCCGAACGTGTTGGCGGCACGCGTGACCTCGACGATGATCACCTTCATCACGTCCGGGTCGTGTCGGTAGGAGTCGATGATGAACGCGGCGATCGACTCGAGCTTCTCACGCGGCGAGCTGGCAGCGGCGTCGGCGGCGTCGATCGCCTCGAGCATCAACCCCCAGCGCTCCGAGAACAGCGTGTCGAGGATCTCCTCCTTCGAGGAGAAGTAGTGGTAGACGAGCCCGTAGGCGACGCCCGCCTCGTCGGCGATGTCCGACACCCGGCAGGTGTGGAATCCCTGACGGGCGAACACCCGCACGGCGGCGCTGAGGATCTGGCGGCGGCGTTCGGTCGCCGCAGCGGTCACGTCGCTGCTCCTGGCCCGACGACCGCGTCGTCACTCCAGTCATACGCGCTCGGCACGCGGCGCGGCAGCGTCGGCAACTGGGCGCGAATCCGGCGCAGGGCCGCGAAGTCGAGCTCGGCCACGATCACGCCCTCGTCGTCGGCGGCCCCGGCCAGCACCACCCCCCAGGGGTCGATGATCAGCGACCGCCCGCCCGACCGCAGCCCGCCGGGGTGATCCCCGATCTGGTTGGGCGCGACGACGAAGCACTGGTTCTCGATCGCGCGAGCGCGCAGCAGCGTCTCCCAGTGGTCGCGCGTCGTACGGAGCGTGAACGCACTCGGAACCGTCAGCAGCTGCGCGCCTCGCAACGCCAGGATCCGGTACAGCTCCGGGTAACGCAGGTCGAAGCAGATGCTCAGCCCGGCCGTGACCCCGGACTCGAGCGTTGTCGTGACGATCGCCTCACCCGGCGCGTAGGTGCTCGCCTCGCCGTACACGCCACCGTCGATCTCGACGTCGAACAGGTGGATCTTGCGGTAGATCGCCGCGATCTCTCCCCGCGGATCGACGTGGACGCTCGCGTTGGAGAGCAGCTCGACGCCGGCGGTGCGCTCGCTGAACGATCCCGCCACCAGATCGACGCCGAGCTCGGCAGCAGTCGCGCGCGCCCACGAGATCGCCTGGCCGTCAAGCGTCTGCGCGCCTGCGATCATCTGCTCACGCGCGCCCATCACCGTCCACGTCTCCGGCAGCACCACCAGCTCGGCGCCGAGGCCGGCGGCGCGGCGCACCAGCCGGTCGGCGGTCTGCAGGTTGCGCTCGACGTCGTCTGTGGCGTTCAGTTGAATCGCTGCGGCGCGCACGGTCGCTCCTCTCCAGGGTGAGCCGATTGACGAGTCAGTCAACGATAGCGTTGGGCCGATGAGCCATCGCGGACACGCTATCGCCCTGGCGACGTTGCCCCACCGCGGCCGGTTCGGCGATGCGCGACCGGCCGCGCTCGACGGTCTGGCGCTCCCGCCGAGCGCGATGCCGGGGCGGTTCGGCAGCCGGCCGCTGAAGGCCTGGCGCTACGTCGGCGTGTTCGGCCCCGAGCTCATGTTGTGCGCCGCAGCCGTGCGGATCGGTCGCGCGCGCCAGTCGTTCTGGGCGGTCTGGGATCGTCGCGACGGCCGCCTGCATGAGCGCACGGCGCTCGGTCGAGCCGGGGTCGAGCTGCGCAGCCGGAGCGTGTCGGTGCGCTCCCAGCGACGTCCGGATCGAGCTGGTGCTGGACGAGCAGCCCGGCGTCGAGAGCGTCTGCCGGAGCGGCGACGCCTACGGCTGGACGCGCAAGCAGGGTGGCGTCGCGGCCCAGGGTACGGTCACGCTGCCCGGCGCCGAACCGGTTGCCCTCGGCGGACACGCGGTGATCGACGACACCGCCGCCTACTACGAGAGACACACCCGCTGGCGCTGGTCGGCCGGGGCCGGCGATGCGGTCGACGGCCGCCAGGTGGCGTGGAGCCTCGTGGAGGGCGTCAACGACCCCGTGAGCGGCTCCGAGCGCACCGTCTGGGTCGACGGCGAACCGTCCGAGCCACCGCCGGTGGCTTTCCTCGATGACCTGTCCGGCGTCGGCGGACTCCGTTTCCATGCCGAGGCGACACGCGAGCGCCGGGAGAACCTGCTGCTGATCCGCAGCCGCTACCGCCAGCCGTTCGGCACGTTCAGCGGGTCGCTGCCGGGTCCGGAGCCGATCGAGCTCGCCCACGGGTTCGGCGTGATGGAGGATCACGACGTCTGGTGGTGACTCGTCGGGTCGCGGTCACGCTCCGGAGCGCTGACGGCGCAGCTCGGCCGACAGCAGCTTGGAGTGCATCGCGCCGACCAGCTCACGCATCGGCTCGGCTCCCGAGGCGACGATCTGAGCGGCCCGCTCGACGTCTGACTCCCCCGACAGCCGGGCCAGGAGGACCGAGACCTCGTCACGGACCAGCGGCTCGAGCGCATCGCGGTAACGCAGCACGTCGTACACGGTGAAGCCGAGCGCCTGCTCGTAGCCACCCGCCCGAAACCGGGAGATCGCCTCGATGATCGCGACGTCGTCGGCGTCGTAGCCGCGGCGGGTCGGGCTGAGCACCTCGAGTTCCTCCAGGCGCGCCAGCGCGTTGGCGGGCAGCCCGTAGGTCTCCCGCACGACCGTCCGTGAGACGCGGCCGCGTTCGCGCAGCTCAGCCGCGCGCTCGGCGATCCGGTCCTCGAGTGCGACCAGCCGGACGGCGCGCTCGGGATCGGAGGCGATCAGCTCGCGGATCACGCGCAGCGGCATGAAGCGCTGCTCCTGCAAGCGCTTGACGAGCTGGATCCGCTCGACGAACGACTCCGGATACCAGGCCATGTTCCGGCTCGTGCGCACGACTTCCCGGTCAGGCCCGAGCACCCCCTCGCGCAGATAGTGCTTGATCGTGCCGGCGCTCACGCCCGAACGCTGCGCGAGCTCAGACATCTTCAGCATCCCGGAATCGGGCACGGTCAGCCCGACATGAAGCTGGCGCCCGCCCCCGGCTGCTGCGCCCCGGCGACGGCGCCCTGCTGGTGCAGCTGCGCGATCTCCGCGGCGTCGTAGCCGGCCCCGGCGAGCACCTCGTCGGTGTGCTCGCCCAACGCCGGTCCGGGGGCGCGGGTCGGATCTCCCGGGGTGCGACCGAGCTTGATCGGCACCCCCAGCAGCGCCACCGGACGGGTGGCCCCCGGCTGCGCGAGCGTGACGACCATCTCGCGTGCCCGGACGAGCTCGGACTCGAGCGTTTCGTCGAGCCCGAGCACCGGCTCCAGACAGCAGTCGTGGACCTCCGCGAACTGGGCCCACTCATCGCGCGTGCGCGACCGGAAGATCTGACAGACAGCCTCGTGCGACGTCGAGCCGGGCGGGTCGAACGCGTTGCCGAGCAGGTCGGCGCGGTCGACGCCGTCGCACCAGGCCTTCCAGAACTTCGGCTCGAGCGCCCCCAGCGCGACCCATCCGTCCTCGCACTCATACGGCCGATAGCAGTTGAAGCGGCCGGCCAGCGGCAGTTCGCCCCGCGCCGGCTGGTGCCCGGACGCGAGCATCTCAGCTGCCACCAAGCCCAGCCACGACAGCGCGCCGTCGAACATCGAGCAGTCGACGAACTGACCCTCGCCCGAGCGGTCGCGCTCACGCAGCGCGATCAGGATTCCGACCGCACCCATCAGCGCGCCGCCGCCGATGTCGGCGATCTGCCCGCCGGCTTGGATCGGCGGGCCACCTGATTCGCCGGTCAGCCCCAGCAACCCGCCGAGCGCCAGGTAGTTGATGTCGTGACCGGCGCGGTCACGGTAGGGGCCGTCCTGTCCGTAGCCGGTGATCGAGCAGTAGACCAAGCCCGGGTTCTCCTGGCGCAGGCGGTCGTAGCCGACCCCGAGCCGATCCATCACACCGGGGCGAAACGACTCCAGCAGCACGTCGGCCGAGCGGACCAGCGCCAGCAGCACCTCGGCGCCGCGCTCTGACTTCAGATCGATCCGGATCGAGCGCTTGCCACGGTTGAGCGCCAGGAACAACGCGCCGCCGGCGCTCTCGGCCGCGCCCTCGTAGTGCGGCGGCGCCCAGCGCATGTAATCGCCGGCGCCGGTGTCTTCGACCTTGATCACGTCGGCGCCGAAGTCAGACAGCAGGCAGGAGCAGAATCCCCCCGGCAGCAACCGGCTGAGGTCCAAGACCGTGATGCCCGCCAGCGGCAGGCTCACGCGACCGACTCACTCGCGACCGGAGCCGGCGTGAGACCGAGCAGCGCGCGGGCCTCGGCGACCGTCGCCGGCCGTCGCCCGCAGTCCTCGCACAGCCGCCGCGCGCGGGCGACGAGGTCGCCGTTGGAGCGCGCCATCGTGCCGTCGGGCAGATAGAAGTTGTCCTCGAGCCCGACCCGGACCGAGCCGCCGAGCGTCAGCGCCGCGGCGACCATCCGCCACTGGACGCGGCCGATCCCGATCACCCCCCAGTGATGCTTGTGGTCCTGCCATGCCTCGGCCAGCGTCTCGGCCATCCGCGCGAGGTCGCGGGTCGTGGCCGGCACCCCGCCGAGCACGCCCATCACGAAGTCGGCGTGCAGCGGGGCGTCGAGCAGGCCCATCTCGACCAGCGGTGCCAGCGACGCGACGTGGCCGACGTCGAAACACTCGTGCTCGGGCTTGATCGACAGTTCGCGCATCGCCCGCAACAGCTCGACGATCTCGTCGAACGGGTTGGCGAACACGAACGAGAACACGAAGTCCTGGCGCGATCGCGAGTACTTGGCGTAGTTCAGCGAGCCCATGTTCAGCGCCGCGACGGCGGGGCGGCCGGCGCGCAGATAGTCGACCCGCTGTCGCGACCGGGACGCCGACGGCCCCGGTCGAGAAGTTGATGATCGCGGC
Source organism: uncultured Solirubrobacteraceae bacterium (assembly GCA_963743985.1). GTDB lineage: Bacteria > Actinomycetota > Thermoleophilia > Solirubrobacterales > Solirubrobacteraceae > Palsa-465. The sequence goes on from CAVUSD010000031.1 coordinate 50,898, forward strand.
GTCGCCGATCTCGGACACGATCGCGTCGCGGATCGCCATGAAGTCGTCGACCGCGTAGCTGGGCGCGCCGTCGGGCGAGCGGGCATGGATGTGGATGTGGACACCGCCCTCGTCGACGATCCGCCGCGCCTCGGCGGCGTACTCGGCGGGCGTGTACGGGATCGCCGGGCACTGCTCGCGGTTCGCCAGCGCACCGGAGATCGCGCAGGTGACGACGGCGGGGTCGTCGACGCTCATACCGGCACGATCCCCGAGCGCTTGAACGGACGCTCGACCCGCTTGCCCGCCGCCATCTCCAGCGCCCGGCAGATCGTCGCGCGCGTCTCCCGGGGGTCGATCACGTCATCGATCATGTCGTTGCCGGCCGCGACGTAGACATCGATGATCTTGCGGAAGTTCTCGATCAGCTCGGCGCGTTTGGCGGCCGGATCCTCGGCCTCCTCGACCTGCTTGCGGAAGATGATCTCGACCGCGCCCTCGGCGCCCATCACGCTGATCTCGGCGCTCGGCCAGGCGACGATCAGGTCGGGCTCGAAGGCGCGACCGCACATCACGTAGTAGCCGGCGCCGTAGGCCTTGCGGAGCACGACCGTGACCTTCGGCACGGTCGCGTTGGCGGTCGCGTACAGCATCTTGGCGCCGTGGCGGATGATCCCCGCCTCCTCGACCTTGGTCCCGACCATGAATCCGGGCACGTCCATCAGGTAGACGAGCGGGATCCCGTAGGCGTTGCAGAGGTTGATGAACCGCGCCGCCTTGTCGGCCGAATCGTTGTCGAGGATCCCGCCCAGGTGTCTCGGCTGGTTGGCGACGATCCCCGCCGGGCGGCCACCGAACCGCGCCAGACAGGTGATGATCGTCTTCGCGAACTGGGGCTTCAAATCGAAGTAGTCGCCGTCGTCGACGATCCGGCGGATCACCTCGTACATGTCGTACGGCTTGCGGTTGGACTCGGGCAGCACGTCGAGCAGTTCCTCGTCGGCGCGGTCGACCGGGTCGGACGTCTCGCGCAGGGGCGGCGGCTGCTCGCAGTGCGACGGGAAGAAGCTCAGGTAGCGCTTGATCTGCTCGATGCAGTCGGGGTCATCGGCAACTTCGAGGTCGCCCACCCCGGACTTGCGACAGTGGACCCGTGAGCCGCCGAGCTGTTCCTGGGTGACGTCCTCCCCGATCGCGGCGCGCACCAGGTGCGGGCCGGCCAGCGCCATCGAGCCGCGCCCGCGCACCATCGGCACGAAATCGGCCAGCCCCGGGATGTACGCGGTGCCCGCCGCGCAGGGCCCCATCAGCGCCGCGACCTGAGGGATCACGCCGGAGTTGATCACCTCCTCGCGGAACAGGTGGCCGGTCTGGGCGAACAGCGAACCGACGGCTTCCTGGATCCGGGCGCCGGCGGAGTCCAGCAGCCAGATCAGCGGGATCCGCTTGGTCAGCGCGAGCTCCCGCAGGCGCGTCACCTTCAGCTCGCCGGTCATCCCCATCGACCCGGCCATCACCGTGAAGTCATAGGCGACGACCGCGGCCGGGCGACCGTCGATGCTGCCGTACCCCGTGATCACGCCATCGGCCGGGGCCTCGCGGCCGTCCATCGCGCGTTGCGAGAAATGCGGGCGGCCGTGGATCCCGAGCTCGGTGAACGTCCCATCATCGATCAACAGATCGATCCGCTCGCGGGCCGTCAGCTTCCCGGCCGCGTGCTGCACGTCGATCTTCGCCTGTCCACCGCCGTGCCGCAGCTGCTCACGCCGCGCGGCGAGGTCATCGGCCAACGGCCGCAGCAGGGATGTCGATGACATGTCGGTGGCCACGGCGATGATGGGAAGTAGTACGTCCCACTCCCCACTTTGCCAGGTTTGCCGCGACCGGTCAAAGGGTAGGTCGGACGCTGGTGAGACTGAGATCCAGTGTGATGGCCGCCGTAGCTGCCGCGATCGTGACCGCGCTCGCGGGCTGTGGCTCGAGCGGCACCGCATCAAAGACACCCACCAGCGGCGGGTCGTCTGACGCCGGCTCCGCGGTCGTCAGAGCGGCCGACGTCACCGGCTCGAGCAGCGGGTACCGGTTCCAGGCCACGATGCGTATCACCGGCGCCACCTCGCTGCACGCGACGATGTCGGGCACGATCCTCGGTTCCGAGAACCGGGGCGAGCTGGCGTTGCGCGAGAGCGTTCTCGGCCACTCGGTGAACGTCGCCGAGCGCTTCTCGGGCAAGACGTACTGGGTCTCGGTGACCGGCATCCCGGGTGCCTCGACACTGACCAGCAAACCGTGGCTGAAGTACAACCTCGACTCGACGCTCAGCCAGCTCGGTATCGGCGGGTTGCCCAGCGGCGGCTCGGACCCGACCCAGTTTCTCACCTATCTGAAGGCCGCCGGCGCCCAGACCCAGACGCTCGGAACCCAGACGATCCGTGGAGTCGCCACCACGCACTACGGCGTGAGCGTCGACCTCAACAACTATGCGCGGCTCGTCCCGGCCGCCGATCGGACGGCGGCACGCGCCTCGATCCGGCGGTTGATCGCAACGGTGGGCTCCAGCACGCTGCGTATGCAGGTCTGGATCGACCATCGCAACCTCGCGCGCCGCCTGTATCTGTCGTTCCCGGAATGTGTCTCACAACAGCACCTGCACCTCGGGATGACGATCGATCTGTTCGATTTCGGCACCAAGGCGACGGTCACGCTGCCGACCGATGCCGAGAGCTACGACATCACCTCGTTGGTCGGCCAGACGCTGGCCAAGCAGAAGCTCGGCTGCACCGCGTCGTAGCCCGGGTTATCGGCCCGTCCACTCCGGATCGCGCTTCTCGAAGAACGCCCGCACGCCCTCCTGGATGTCCTCGGTGCTGAACGCGATCGTCAGCTGCGAGCGCAGGAACGCGATCGCGTCGTCGAGCGCCATGTCCTGCTGGCGGTACATCGCGTCCTTGCCGAGCTTCATCAGCACCGGCGACTTGGCGGCCAGCTTGACCGCCCATGCGTCGACCGTGTCGTTCAGTGCGTCGGCGGCGACAACGCGGTTGACGATCCCGATCCGCTCGGCCTCGACGGCTGAGATCTGCTCGCCCAGCAACATCAGCTCCGCCGTCTTCTTGGCACCGACGTTCCGATAGATCAGCGCCATGATCATGAACGGGAACAGCCCGACGTTGATCTCCGGCGTGCCGAACCGGGCGGCGTCGGACGCGACGATCAGATCGCACGCCAACGCCAGTCCGAGCGCCCCCGCCAGCACATGGCCGTTGGCGGCGCAGATCGAGGGTTTGCCGAGCTCGCCGAGCGCCCGGAACACCGCCGGGAACCGCTCGTTGGCGACGTGCTTGGCCACCAGCGGCAACTCGGCCGAGAACCCGGTCAGATTGCCGCCGCTGGAGAACACGCGGTCGTGGGTCGAGGTCAGCACCAGGCAGCGGGCGCGTGGATCGTCTCTGACCGTGCCCAGCGCGTCCAGCAGCTCGCCCAGCAGCTCGTCAGACAGGGCGTTGCGGGTCTCGGGCTGATCGAGCGCGATCGTCGCCACGCCACTCGCAGCCAGCTCGTAGGTGATCGTGCGATAGCTCATCGGCCGACAGCCTACGCGGACGCCGAAGTGAAGAGTGGAAAGCTCTACTGTTCACTTTGAGAGCAACCGCCCTGCCGTTTTCAGTCCAGGAGAGATCGATGGCCACCTCCGACGTGATCAAGCCCGACCACGGGTCCGCCCGCAGGCACTTCATCTTCACCGAAGAGCACGAGCAGCTGCGGGAGTCGATCCACCGGTTCGTCGTCGCCGAGCTCCAGCCCCATGCCGAGGAGTGGGAGGAGACGACGTTCCCGGACTCGGTGTTCACGCGGATGGGCGAGCTCGGGTTCCTCGGTCTGGACAAGCCCGAGCAGTACGGCGGTCAGGGCGGCGACTACTACACGAGCCTGGTTCTGGCCGAGGAGCTCGCGCACGCGCACTCGGGCGGCCTGGTGATGGGCGTCGCGGTCCACACCGACATGGCGATGCCGCCGATCCTGGCGTTCGGCACCGAGGAGCAGAAGCAGCAGTGGGTGGTGCCGGCGATCGCCGGGCAGAAGATCCTCTGCCTGGGCATCACCGAGCCCGACGCGGGCTCTGACGTCTCCGGGATCAAGACCCGCGCGATGCACGACCCCGATGCCGGCGAGTACGTGATCAACGGCTCGAAGACCTACATCACCAATGGCCACCGCGCCGACGCGATCGTGCTCGTCACCAAAACGGATGTCGACGCCGGCTACGACGGCTTCACGCTGTTCCTGGTGCCGATGGATGCGCCGGGCGTGACCCGGGAGAAGCGGCTGAAGAAGCTCGGGATGCACGCCTCCGACACGGCGCTGCTGGCCTTCCAGGACGTCCGCGTGCCCGAGTCGGCGGTCCTCGGCCAGATCGGCAAGGGCTTCTACCACATCATGTGGGAGCTCCAGGGCGAGCGCCTGATCGGCGCCGCCGGTGCCGTCGCCGGCGCCCAGAACGTGTTCGACCGCACCCTGCAGTACGCCAGCGAACGCAAGGCGTTCGGTCGGGAGATCGGCCACTTCCAGGTGATCCGTCACAAGTTCGCCGAGATGGCCACCAAGATCGAGACCGCCCGTCAGCTCGTCTACACGACCGCCTGGCGCTTTCAGAACGGCGAGTACCCGGTGCGGGAGATCTCGATGGCCAAGTTGCACGCGTCGCGGATCGCCGTCGAGGTCGCCGACGAGTGCATCCAGATCCACGGCGGCGCCGGCTACATGCAGGAGTACGGCATCGAGCGCGTCTGGCGTGACATGCGTCTGAATCGGATCGGCGCCGGCACCGACGAGATCATGCTCGACGTGATCGGCCGTTCGTACGGGCTCTGACCGCCGCCGTCGTACACCAGGAGTAGCGTTCTCGGCGAACCGACCGAGGAGGGCGAGATGGCAGACGTGCAGGTCACAATCACCGAGAACGGCCCGTACAAGGTGACGGGCGCGATCGACCTTTTCGATGCCGGGGGCGAACCCGTGGCGACGCAGGGCTCAGCGGTGTTCCTCTGCCGCTGTGGCGGATCGACGAACAAGCCGTTCTGCGACGGCACCCATTCGAAGGTCGGCTTCGAGGGTGCGATCGCGGCGGTCCAGGAGGCGGACGGCTGACCGGCCGAGGCCGCAATGAGCTAGCCGAGACCGGAGACAGGCTGCTCCGTCACCCGCGCCGGGGTCGGCAGGTGCCGGGCGATCCATGGGAACTCAGGGACGCCGAGGCCGCTCGCCAGGTCATATCCGGGTTTGGCGGCAAAGCCCGGGATGTTCGGAACCAGCGCGTTGTTCCCGTGGACGATGTCGAAGAACGCCTTCGGACCTTGGCTGCGGAGGTCGTAGAAGAGACCGTTGGCCGGACCGAGGGGAGGTTGGTGGTCGCGCCGCTGCTCGGCGCTGATGATCGCCATCGCCGTCGCGACCAGCGGGGCCGAGGCGCTCGTGCCCGCGTCGGCCTCCCAGTTTCCCCCCAACGAGACCGGCCAGCCGGGAAACGCCGAGGCCGCGGCCGCGACGTCGGGAACGGCGCGCTGGCCGCCGGGCGGCAGGAACCCGAGCTGGTACGGCGGTCGCGCCGAGAAGCGTGAGAGGCCGCCTCCCCCGGCACCGGAGCTGTTGTCCGCGCTCTTCCAGCGCCGGTCGTTCCAGACGACTTCGTCGCGGCGCGCGTTTGAGCGGGTGAGCGTCAACCGGGTCCCGCCCACCGAGGTCAGGAACGGGGACGAGCCCGGCCAGGTCGTCCCGTGCATCGGACGGTGGTTCGGGTAACGGGCCCCGTCGCAGCTCGATCCGTCGTCGCCGGCCGAGGCGTAAGCGCCGACGCCGGCCAGCCCCAGCCTGACCAGCAGCGCGTCCAGCAGGGCCGATCCGGCTCGGGTGGCAGGGCTGGCGTCGGGCCCGTTACCGAGCACGTCGGTCTCGCAGATGCCGTAGGAGATCGAGAGGCTGTCGGGCAGCGGCGGGTGGTCCAGCACCTGGGAGACGCCGAGGAACCACTGCTCGGCGCTGGCAGGCGCTTGGGTGAAGATGATCGACGCGGACGGCGCCATACCGCGGACGAGTGCCAGATCCTCCTGGGGCTCGAAGAACCCTGGGGTGATCGGCCGCAGTTGCCCGTCGGTCAACAGCGTTCGGGAACGCAGCTTGCCGTAACCGAAGCACGCGGCGTTATCGGCGATGTCCTTGGCGGACGGTCGTTCCGACACGCCGAAGATCGCGACGGTCGCGCCCCGGCCCGGACCGAGCCGGTCCACGCCGTAGGCATGGCGCACCTGGGCGTAGCTGAAGGCGCCGGTGGCCTTGGCCTTGGCGCACCCCGCCTGCCACGTCCCGGTGCGCTTGGGGCCGGCGACCGCGGCGGCGCGCGCGCGCGACGGTCGGAACTCCTGTTGGAAGGCGGGGACGACATCTTCGACCAGCGGCCGAAGGTCTGCGGGAAGTCGCAGCGGCCGCGACGCGTTGAATACGTACGCCGGGAGCCCCGAGCCGGAGCTGATGCCGTGCTTCACATGCGTCTTGAACACCTGCTCGAAGCGCCGCGGGGTGCCGGTGACGCGGGCAAACACGCGGGTCCGATCAACCCGCACCGAGAACCCGCGTCGGCGCACGTCGCGAACGAACGCCGCACGCACCGCGCGACTGGCGCCGTACCGGGCCGCCACCTGGCTCGGGCTCAGGAACCGACGGTACGTTTCAGAGCCGGGGCGCTGCACGGCAAAGAACGCCGCCTGCGCGCGCGCCTCGGGCCGCGTCAGCCCGAAGTAGAACGTGATCCGCTTCGGCGCCGCGGCGACCGCACTCCCCGCAGACAGGCCGACGATCAAGACCCCCAGCAACAGACCCCGGCCGATCCAACGCACGGCGACAAGATAACGACCCTCACCCGGGACGCAAGCGCCGAGCGGGCGTCTGAGTCAGGTCACCGGCGTGATCGTCGAAGCGATCACGGCCGTCTCGTAGCCCCGGGCGTGTCGTGCCCTCGGACAGAGTAGTCTCAACACTTGCTGAGATTCCGCGCGAGCGCGAGCGCGGCCCGCACCGCCGATGCCCGACCCCGAACCCAGATCGAACCCCGACGGTCGCGCGGTTGTCCCGGTGCACCGAGGCCCGCGCGACGATCGGGGCGTCGTGGCCGCGCAGATCCTCCACGCCGCCCGCGCAGCGTTCGCGAGGAACGGCTACGCAGCGACGTCGTTGCGGTCGGTCGCGCGCGACGCCGGCGTCGATCCGGCCCTGGTGACGTACTACTTCAAGAGCAAAAGCGGGCTACTGGACGCAGCCTTGGTGCCGCCCCCCTCTTGGGCCGAGTCGATTGCGACGGCCGCCGCCAGTCCGATCCGCACGCGCGGCGCGGCGCTGGTTCAGACGATGATCACTGGTTGGGAGCAGCCCGAGACCGCGGCGTTCCTGCGGTCGACGATTCTTGCCGCGGCTCACGAGCCGATCGCCCGTCAGCGTCTGGCCGCGAATTTCGCCGTCCACATCCTCGGGGCCGTCTCGTCGACGCTTGACGACGAGGAGCGGCTGCTGCGCGCCTCGCTGGCCGCGTCCCAGATCGTCGGCGTCGCGATCATGCGCTATGTCTGGCAGGTCGACCCGCTCGCGACGGTCTCGGCTGATCGAGTCGTCGAGCTGATCGCGCCGACGGTGCAGCGCTACCTGAACGGGAAGATCGCCGCGTGACTCCGTCAGGCCGCGACACCGTTCCGGGTCTGACCATGCGCGGCCGCCGGCTCTGACCGCTGCCGGCGGCGCAGCCCCACGATCACCGTCAGCGCCGCGAGGAACGCCGCACCGGCGGCCGCCAGCAACGCGACGTTCAGCGCGATCGTGAACGCCTCGTGCGCGCGGGCGGGAATCGGCGCCGGCAGGTGCGCGGCGATCGCGAACGAGCCCCGCACCGTGCTCGCGAGCTGTGTCGACAGCCCGGTGACGTCGACCCGCGAGCTGTAGACGCCGGTTAGCAGGCTCCCGATGACCGCGATTCCAAGCGCTCCGCCGACCTCACGCGATAGATCGTTCAACGCCGACCCGACCCCCTGCTGCGAACTCGGGAGCGCTTCGGTGATCGCGGTCGTCGCCGGGGTCATCGCCGCGCCCATCCCGGCACCGAGGACGAGCAGGCCGATCGCCATCAGCGCGTACGGGGTGTCGGTCCCGAGCTGGGCGAGGATCGCCAGGGCGAGCCCCACCATCACCAGACCGACGGCGCAGACCGAGCGAGTGCCGAACCTGCCGGTCAGCCGCGGAGCAAGGCGGGACACGGGGATCATCGTGGCGGCCAGCGGCAGCACTTCCACGGACGCGAGCAGCGGCGAGGCGCCACGGACGATCTGCAGGTACTGCAGGACGATGAAGGTGAAGCCGTAAAAGGCGAAGAACTGGATGAAGATCGATGCCGAGCCGCAGGCGAGCGCCCGGTCGGTGAACACGCGCGGATCAAGCAGCGGCGACTCCTGCGACAGCTCCCAGCGGACGAACCCCACCAGCAGCGCGATCGCAAGCGCGAACCCGACGAGCGTCCGCCCGGCCAGCCAGCCGTGGTCGGGGGCCTCGATCACCGAGAACACGAGCGCGAGCAGACCCGCCACTGCCAGCAGCGCACCACCGATATCGAGCCGCGGCGCGGCGGGATCGGCTGATTCAGGCACGAAGCGAACGGTCCCGGCAAACGCCAGCGCCGCCAGCAGCACGTTGAGGCCGAAGATGAGGCGCCACGACAACACGGCGAGCAACCCGCCCGAGCAGAGCAGGCCGAGAATCGCCGCCCCACCCGCGACCGCCGCCCAGATGCTCACCGCGCGCGTGCGCTGAGCGGGCGGAAACGTGCTGGTGATCGTCGACAGCGTGGCCGGCATCACCAGTGCGGCCCCGACCCCCAGCACCGCGCGCAGGGCAATCAGCTCAGTGGCCGAGCCGGACGTCATGGCGACCGCCGAGCCGCCACCGAAGATCGCCAGTCCGATCAGCAGCGACATCCGGCGCCCGTAACGATCGCCGATTGCCCCGCCCGGCAGCAGCAGCGCGGCAAACGCCAGCGAGTACGCGTCGATCACCCAGACAAGCTGCGTCTGGCTGGCGTGGGTGTCGCGCGCGATCTCCGGCAGCGCGACGTTCAACGACGACATCGCGGCCACCACCGCGGCCAGCGCAAGGCAGACCACGGCCGTGATGGCGCTATGAGCAGTCGAAGATTCGGTGTGGTTGGTCATGTCCCGGTCCTGTTCGCTGTCGAGTTTCATCACGTACTGAATCTTATCTTCAACACGTGATGAAAATCAAGGTCTTCTGATGCCGGTACCGACGACGACTGCTCGTGGTCGTCGAATCGGGCCTGGATCCGAGATAGCCTCGGACGCGTGGAGTCCACACGTGGCCAGCTGCTGATCGCGGGTCCGGGGTTGCTGGATCCGAACTTCCAGCGAACGGTCGTGCTGATCGTCGAGCACACCGCCGAGGGCGCGTTCGGCCTGGTGCTCAACCGGCCGTCCGAGACGACCGTCGCCGAGGCGGTTGATGAGCTCGACCGTTTCGTCGACGGCGATGACACCTTGTTCATCGGCGGCCCGGTGAGCCAGTCGGCGCTGATCGTGCTCGCGGAGTTCGACGACGCACAGCAAGCGGCGCTGGTGGCGTTCGAGGACATCGGCGTGCTCGGCGAGCAGGGCGATGAGGCGCTGCCGCAGACCCGTCGTGGACGGGCGTTCGCGGGACACGCCGGCTGGGGCCCCGGCCAACTGGACTCAGAGCTTGACCGCGGCGACTGGATCCTCGAGCCGGCCGATCGAGAGGATGCGTTCGCCGACGAGCCGGGATCGCTGTGGGAATCGGTCCTGACCCGCAAGGGCGGCAGTTACGCGCTGGTCGCGAGGATGCCGGCCGACCCGTCGATGAACTGATCATGGGTCACGATCACAGCCACTCGCACGGGCCCTCGCGGGAGACCGAGCGCAGCGCGCTCAAGACCGCGCTGGTCCTGATTGTCGGCTTCATGCTCTGCGAGGTCGTCGTCGGCATCGTCTCCTCCTCGCTGGCCCTGCTGTCGGACGCTGCCCACATGCTGACCGACGCGGTCGCGCTGGCGATGTCCCTGGTCGCCGCGCGGCTTGCGACGCGGCCCGCGGGGGGCTCGATGACCTTCGGCCTTGGCCGCGCCGAGATCCTGTCGGCCCAGGTCAACGGTGTGACGCTCCTGATCCTCGGCGTGCTGATCGTGATCGACGGGGTCCGCCGACTGTTCTCCTCGCCGGAGGTCGACGGGCTGCCGGTGCTGATCGTGGCGCTCGTCGGCATCGTCGTCAATCTGGTCGCCGCCCGCGTCCTGGCGGGTGGCTCCGGGGAGAAGCGCAGCCTCAACATCGAGGGCTCCTACCGGCACATCCTCACCGACCTGTTCGGGTTTATCGCGACGGCGATCGCTGCGGTCGTGATCCTGGTGACGGGGTTCGACCAGGCGGACGCGATCGCCTCGCTGCTGATCGCCGCGATCCTGCTGTTCGCGTCCTACGGCCTGCTCAAGCAGTCGGGGAGGGTGTTCATGGAGGCCGCGCCGGAGGGGATGGACCCTGAGGAGATCGGTCGTGTGCTGGCCTCCGAACCGGGCGTGGTCGAGGTCCACGATCTGCACGTCTGGGAGGTCACCTCGGGATTTCCGGCGTTGTCGGCGCACGTGGTAGTGCACGTCGACGATGACTGCCACGCGGTCCGCCGGAGGCTGCAACAGGTCGCTCACGACCGGTTCGAGATCTCGCACACGACGCTCCAGGTCGATCATGAGGCGGCGCCGCAGCCGCCGCTGCAGATCGAGCTGCCGACCGCCACGGCCGATTAGGATCGGGGCATGAAGCTGATCAAGCCGGGACCCGATCGTGAGGTCCCGCGCGGGATCGTCGGCGGCGCCGAGATCTCGCAGGCGACGGCCGGAGCACACCACATCTACATGGGCCGATTCCGCGTACCGGCGGGTGCGCGCTCGCGCCCGCACTACCACGAAGGGTGCGAGAGCGCGCTCTACATGCTGTCGGGCAGCGTCAGGGTTCGATGGGGCGCCGATCAGCTCGAGCAGCAGCTCGAGGTCACCCCGGGCGACATGCTCTACGTGCCGCCGCGCGTGACCCACATCGTCGAGAACGTGTCGGACTCAGAACCCGCCGAATACGTGGTGGCGCGGGACTCGCCAACCGAGGACGCGGTCGTCGTCCCCTGGGCGGAGCCCGGCGCATGATCGAGCGCGGCAGCGGCCGCTTGGCCGGGGTCGGCGGGCTCGAGCTGTTCCGGCGGTGGTGGCGCGGTGAACGGGCCGATGTCGACACGCCCGCCGCCGTCGTCGTGCTCGTGCACGGCGCCGGCGAGCATTCGGGTCGATACGAGCACGTCGCCGAGCGACTGGTCGCCGACGGCTGCGCCGTCCACGCGCTCGACCATCGCGGCCACGGCCGCTCGCAGGGCCCGCGGGCGCTGATCGACCGCGTCGACCATGCCGTCACCGACCTGGACGCGCTCGTCTCGGCGGCCGTCCAGCACGAGTCGGCGGCGTCGATCCCGGTCCTCATGGTCGGCCACAGCATGGGCGCGATGATCGCGTTGCGCTACGCCTGCGACCACCAGCACCGGCTCGACGGGTTGGCGCTGTCGGGCGCTCTGGCCTCGATCGACGCGTCCCCGACGCTACGGATCGTCGGGCGGGCGATCTCGAGGGTCGCGCCGAAGGTCGGCCTGATCGCGATTGACCCGTCGCTGATCAGCCGCGACCCCGCCGTCGTCGCGGCCTACCGCTCCGACCCGCTCGTCCACCACGGCAAGCTGCCGGCGCGCACGGCCGCCGAGATCGCGGACACCGTCGCCGGCTTCCCGGGCCGGGTGTCCGAGATCACGGTGCCGACGCTGATCATGTACGGCACCGAGGATCGGCTGTGTCCGCCGGCGGGCAGCCAAATGCTCGGCGAGCGAATCGGCGCCACCGACAAGCGCGTGATCCCGTATCCGGGGCTCTACCACGAGATCTTCAACGAGCCCGAGCGCGACGCGGTGCTGTCGGACCTCAGCGAATGGCTGGGTGCGCGCGTTGCCGCGCGCCCGGCGAGTTAGCCAACCAGCGGCAGCACCAGCGCCGGGCGGTCGATCTCGTGATCGTCGGAGATCGAGATGACCGCCGTCCCGATCGCGAAGAACTCGATCACGTGGGAGCCCCAGCCATGGCTGCGCTCGATGATCCGCGCACCGACGATTCCGTCCGCCTGCGCCTCATCGGCCTCGTTCTGCATCCGCTCCATCGCCAGTTCGCGCGCTTCGTACAGCGCCTGAGTGAAGTTCGGCATCTCGACGTTGCGGCCGATCTGCTTCAGCGACGCGAGCATCCCCTGACGCGCGACGTGGTAGACGCAGTTGCCCATCACCAGGCCGGCTGGGCGATAGCCGGCGCGTAGCAGGGTCGAGAAGTCCTGGCCGCTCAGGTCCGAGGTGAACGGCCGCCCACTTGGCGTGCGGTGCAGGACGCCCTCGCGATGGCGCACGGCGGTGCCAACCGCGATGAACTCGGCGAGGTCGGCGCCCCAGTCGTAACGGCCGATCTCCAGACGGACGCCGACGATCCCGTCGGCGCCCAGCTGGTCGGCCTCCTCCTCCATCCGCGTCATCGCCAGCTCGCGGGCGTGGTACATCGCCTGCGTCAGGACCGTCATCTCCTGGTTCTGGTTCCACATCGCCTGCTGGAAGCCGATGTGGTAAATCGAGCTGCCGAGCACCAGGCCGACCGGCTCGAACCCCGATTCCTTGACGAGCAGAAACTCGTTGACCGACAGGTCCGAGGTGAAGAAGCCGCGAGCGGCATCCCCCTTCATACGCGCGATCCGCTGACGGCCGGACGCCGGTATTCCCTCGAGCGAGCCGGTCTTGTAGGCCGCCGCGTGCGGCCCATCGGCCGGCACAACGTCCTCGCCCTGGGGCTGCTTTGGGTCGTTGTCGCGGCTGAACAGCGGCATCGTCGCTCCTATCCGTCGAGCCGGCCGCAGGCGCGCCCGGCAGCTTGCCTGCTCCGCAGGCTACCCGTTCGCCGCGGTCAGGAGCCGGGCGTCGGGCGACCGTGTCCTATGCCTCGAGCATCCGCTCGAGCGCCTCCCGCGTGACCTGGCTGCTCCGGGCCTGCTCGGCGAGCGCCCGGCCGAGCTCATGCAGCCACTCGTCGGTGTCGACCCGCTCGGTCTTGAGCACGATACCGCCGGATAGCCGAGCGCGACTGGTTGTGACCTTGGCGCCGTCGCGGTCCAGCCGTAGCCGGGTGTCCCCCGCGTCGACGGTGATCTGGCGGACCTTCTTGGCGCCGAACAGGGCGCCCCGCCGATCGACGCGAACGCCGTTGGGCAGCGCCTCTTCGAGCTTGACCGCCAGCGCCTCGACGAACGCCCCCAGATCTGACGCATCGGCCCGCAGGGAGGCGGTCACCAGCTCGATGTCGAGCTCGGGTTCGGGTCGATCGAGTGCCATCTTGAGCACGGTTGAGCGTACCGGGGCGGCCGCAGCAGGGGAATCGACGCGCTGGACGCGGCTTGGACCGGACCTGATCCGGCCACGTTCGTCTTGCCCTGACCGGACGCTCCCATATGCTGCGCGCCCGTGATCGAAATCGAAGCGCACATCACGGGCACGGTCTGGAAGGTCGAGGTCGCCGTCGGCGACACGGTGGCCGAGGGCGACGCGGTCGTCATCCTCGAGTCGATGAAGATGGAGATGCCGGTCGAGGCCGAGGATCCCGGGACCGTGCGTGAGATCCGTTGCAGCGAGGGCCAATCGGTGTCCGAAGGCGACGTCCTCGTTGTCCTTGACGACTGATCCCACCTCCCCGGGGCGACTGCTGGTCGACGAGCCGGCCGCCGGCGTCGTTCGGCTGACGATCTCGAACCCGGCCAAGCGCGGCGCGCTCGACCACCCGATCCTCGACGCGTTCGTCAGCACGCTCGCCGGGCTCGACGCCCGCTGCCTGATCGTCACCGGCGAGGGCCAGACGTTCTCTGCCGGCTATGACATCGCCGGCCTCGACTCCGAGACGCGGGAGACGGCCGCCGACGAGGCCTCTCGGCTGGTGGCGCAGCCGTTCGCGGACGCGCTCGGTGCGCTCGACGCCTACCCGTATCCGACGATCGCCGCGCTCAACGGCCCAGCGATCGGCGGCGGCCTCGAGCTGGCGCTGTCCTGCGACCTGCGCGTCGCCGCCGCCACGGTGCAGCTCGGGATGCCGCCGGCCAAGCTCGGCCTGGTCTACTCGCACACGGGGATCCGCAAGTTCATCGACACGATCGGCGCACCCCGAACCCGAGAGCTGTTCCTCGTCGGCGGGCGGATCGACGCCGCGACGGCCTTCTCCTGGGGACTGGTCAACCAATTGGCGGCCGCCGACGAGCTGACGTCGACGGCCGTGGCCTTGGCGTCTGAGATCGCCGGCAACGCGCCGCTGGCCCAGGCCGGCAACAAGCGCGTGATCCGAGCCGTGCTCGACGGGCAGGCGGCGCTGGCTCCGGCGGCCGAGCGCGAACTGCTGGAGCTACGGCTCGGCTCGTTTCGCTCCGACGATTTCCGCGAGGGCGTGCGCGCCTTCGCCGAGAAGCGCTCGCCGCGTTGGACGGGTCGATGAGCTCGGGGTCGGCCGAGCCGATCGGCGACGGGTCGTGGTCGGCCGAGCGGCTCGGGTCTGCCTCCGGATCGCCGCTGGTGGTGTTCGTTCACGGCGGCTTCTGGCGCGCTCGCTGGGACGCCTCGACGACCCGGGAGATCGCCCGCCGGTGCGCGACCGAGCTCGGAGCGGCCGCGTGGAACCTCGAGTACCCGCGGGTGGGCATGGAGGGCGGCGGCTGGCCGGGCACCGGGGTCGCGGTTCGCGCAGCCGTAGCGGCGGCCTTGCAGGAGGCGGACGCCGACGGCCGGCCGGTCGCGCTGGTCGGCCACTCGGCCGGCGGTCAGTTGGCGCTGTGGGCCGCCGCGGAACTGCCGTCGGTCGCGCTCACGGTGTCTCTGGCCGGCGTCTGCGACCTGCGCGCCGCCTATGCCGAGGGGCTCGGCTCCAACGCCGTGGCGGAACTGTTCGGCGGCCGTGAGCCGACTGAGGCCGAGTACGCTGCCGCATCCCCGATCGAGCGGCTGCCCCTCGGCGTCAAGTCGCTGCTGATCCACGGCGACGCTGACGACCGCGTACCGATGTCACAGAGCATCTCGTTCGCCGGCCGGGCCGGATCGGAGTGCACGTTCGAGCAGTTGCGGCGTGCCGGCCACTTCGACGTGATCGACCCGCATGGGCCTGCCTGGCCGGCGCTCAGCGAGGCGCTACGGGGGTTGGCGACCGCGTAAGACGCCTTTGGTCACTCGCCCCGGCCGGTGAACCTGAACGCCTTGGTGCCGTCGGTGCAGACGTACCTGAAGCTATCCGGCGCCGCGAACCTGTGCGTGCATCGATACGCACGCAGATCGTCCGGAAAGCTCTCGATGAAGCGGTAGGCGGTCTTGCACGAGATGCGCATCACGCCGATCTGGCTGATCGCCAGCGCCGCGAAGCTCTTCGTCCCGTTGAACTGGCGCGGACAGCTGACGAACGGTGCCCGAGATCTCGCGGTGTGGTCGCGCGCCGCCGACGCCGTGACCGACCACATGAGGCTCAGCGAGACAGCAGCAGCCGCGAAGAAGAGCGGTCGGCGCATGGCGGGAAGGTACCGATCGCGTTTTCTCGCGGCGCTGCTCGAATGTTGGCGATCTCGTAACCGCGTCCGTTACAGCAACGCCATGATTCTCAGGACTCGGTTGATCGCGACGCGGTCGTGGTCGCGTGTGCCTTCGCCCACTCCTGCTTGTGGGCGCGTTTGGTCGCCTGGTAATCGAGCAGCGCCTGCGGCGAATCGACGTCGGCCAGGGTCGGATGCCACGGGATCAGCGGCTCGGCGGCGGCAACGCCGAACTGCTTGGCGAGGACCGCTCCCAGCGACGTGACCTTCATCTCGCCGAACCCCGGCAGACGCTCGAGGTTGCTCCGGAGTTGCTCGGTGTCGGCCGCGTCGGTCCACACGCGCGCGGCATCACCGTCGTACTCGTCGCGGATGTGAACCGCGAGGTCGTGCACGCGCTTGGCCATCGCGCCCGGATACCGGTGCAGCGCGGGCCGTTCGCGGAAGATCGGATCGAGGTCGGCCGCCGCGACCGCGGCGGGCTCGATCGAGCCAAGCCGCTCGCGCAGCACCTCAGGCCCCGAAAACGCCTTCTGGACCTGCACCTGCTGATCGAGCGCGAACCCGATCAGCAGCGCCATTGGGTCGGCCGCCAGCAGCGCGTTGGCGACGTCTGAGTCGGTGAAGAACAGCCGCTCCGGCACGGGGCGATGATAACTCCTGGCATCCGTCTCGGCCGGTATGGTTCGCCGCCATGCCACCCCTGATTACGCGCGACGAGGCCCTGCAACTGGGCGCGATCGAGGACCACGCCGGGATCGAGGCGCTCGTGCAGCGCGCCTGGGAGGCCCGTGTCGAGCGGTTCGCGGACTCGACCGACATGTGCTCGCTGGTGAACGCCAAGTCCGGCGGCTGCGCCGAGGACTGCGGCTTCTGCGCCCAGTCCAAGTACGCCGAGGCCGAGACGCCGATGCACGCGATGATGGAGCCCGAGCAGATGCTCGAGCACGCGCGCGCCGCGGAGGCGGCCGGCGCGCACCGGTTCTGCATGGTCACCCAGGGGCAGGGCCTGTCCAAGCGTGACTTCGACAAGATCCTGGCGGGCGCCCGGCTGGTCGCCGAGAAGACCAACCTCAAGCGCTGCGCCTCGGTCGGCCACATGTCGGTCGCGCGCGCGAAGGCACTCAAAGAGGCCGGGATCCAGCGCGTGCACCACAACGTTGAGACCGCCGAGTCCTACTACCCGGAGGTCTCCTCGACCGTCCGCTATCAGGGTCGGATCCGCACGATCGAGGCCGTTCGCGAGGCCGGTCTCGAGACCTGCGTCGGCGGGATCCTGAACCTTGGCGAAACGCGTGAACAGCGGGTCGAGATGGCGTTCGAGCTGGCCAAGATCAACCCCACGAGCGTCCCCATCAACCTGCTGAACCCGCGGCCGGGCACCAAGTTTGGCGACCGTGAGCTGATGGACCCGTGGGAGGTCGTGAAATGGATCGCGATCTTCCGGCTGATTCTCCCCGAGGCGCTGTTCCGACTCTGCGGTGGACGCGTCGAGAACCTCGGTGAACTCCAGGCGACCGCGGTGCGGGCGGGCCTCAACGGCGTGATGATGGGCAACTTTCTGACGACGTTGGGCAACACCCCCGAGCAGGACCAGCAGATGTTCACCGACGCCGGCTTGAACATCGCGCGTCAGGACGACAACGGCTCGAACCCGCGGCCCGACAACCGCTCGGGCTGGCTGCAGGGCGAGACGCCGGACGTGATCACCGCCACGCTGACCGACGAGCCCGCGTTCGAGATCCGTCTCTGGGATCCGTCGACGCAGTTGCGCTTCACCCCCAAGCGAACCGTGCCGCCCCGCCCGGACGGCGCCCGCAACAGCGGTCACGACCGCGACACTCGTGAGGCGGCCGCGCGCCGCGCCCACGCTGCCTGAACCGGCCGCGCGCATCATTCGCCCCCGCCCCGGGTTTATGGCGGTATGCCCCGCCGCCGAAGCCCGCGTCTCCCGCTGACGACGATCGCTGCGCTCACCATCGCCGCGCTGTCGCTGCCTGGCGCAGCGTCGGCGCGGACCTCGCGTCCGGCGGTAGACGGATCCACGGCGGCGCAGGCCGGAGCGTTGATCGGCCGCGTCACGGCACCGGCTGCCGGCGCATCGGCCTTGGAGCCCGTCGCCGATGAGCTTGTGACGGCAACCAGTCTGACCGGTATCCGCTACACGACGACGACCGCGGCGAACGGGTGGTACGACCTCGAGCAGGTGCCTCAGGGCTCCTACGTGGTGACGGTCGCAGAGCCCGCGCCGGCGACCGGCACCGCGACCGCGAGCGCGGCGGTGGACGCCGCCGGTCTCACGACGGCGGCGGACCTGCAACTGGCCGCGCCGGTCGCGACGATCACCGGCACGGTCACCGGAGCGCACGGTGGTCCACTGGCGGGGATGCCGATCACCCTCAGCTCGCCGGACGGCGACAACTGCGCCACCGCGCCGGCGTGCGGCACGGACACCCACTCGGGGCAGAGCGGTCGTTATACGCTGCGTGTCCCGGCCGGTGCCTACACGCTGCAGGCCTCCGACGCGGGTCGGCCGACGGCAGCACAGACCGTCATGGCACCGGCGGGTGCGGTGACCCGCGCATCGATCTCGGTCCCGCTGCCACCGATTCCCGCGGGCTTGGCCGCAGATCGGTCGACGCGGGATCTTCGGCTGCTCAGCGCCGAGCGTGCCGCCGATGGTCTGCCGGCGGGCCTGACGCTCGCGCCTCGGTGGTCGGCGGAGTGCGCAGCCCACGACGCCTACGAGCGAGATAACGGCGTGCTCACGAGCACCGAGAACCCGGACTCGCCCGGCGCCTCGATCGGAGGGGCCTGGGCCGGCCTCAACAGCGATCTCGCCCAGGGCCGCTGGACGCGCTCCGCCAGCCCGTGGGAGAACGCACCGATCCACCTGCTGGCGCTACTGGCCCCGAGCCTCTCGATCATCGGGATCGACGACAGCAACGGCTATCAGTGCGCCACCACCTACCCGGGACTGGTCCGCGCGCCAACTGCCACCGACCGGATCTCGACCTACCCCGCCAACGGCGCCAAGCACATACCGCCGTCTGAGCAGGCGAGGGAGTCGCCGTTCGTTCCCGGGCAGTTCGTCGGGATCCCGAGCGGTCACACCGCCGGCCGCGAGCTGTTCGTCTACCTCAACCTCGCCCACCAGATCGGACAGGCACCGGTCGACGTCGTGTCGGCCACGCTGGCGGCCCGAGGTCACCCGGTCGCGCTGCGCTGGGTCGACGCCCAGACCCCGACCGTGGGTCGGTACCTCGCGGGCGCGATCCTGATCCCGGTCAGGCCGCTACGGCCCCGGACCCGGTACAGCGCGTCCGTCAGCGTGCAGGATCGGTCGGCGACGCTGACCCGCCGCTGGAGCTTCACGACCCGCTGACCGCGTCGCGGGCATGACGTCCGGCCGGTCCCGTAGCTTGACGATTCAGCCATGGTCGAAATCGAAGCGCGACTGGATGAGCTGTCATCGCTGGGCCTGCGACGTCGCACGCGACTTGTCAGCGGCCCCCAGGGAGCGCATGTGCTGCTCGACGGCCAGCCGGTGCTGCTGCTCTGCTCGAACAACTACCTCGGGCTGGCCGACCATCCCCGCATTCGCGAGGCCGCGGCTGACGCCGCCATGCGATGGGGAGTCGGTAGCGGCGCCTCACGGCTCGTGTCCGGCACGATGACGATCCACCGCCGGCTCGAGCAACGACTGGCCGATTTCAAGCTCCGCGAACGCGCGCTGTTGTTCGGATCCGGCTATCTCGCCAACACCGGGATCGTGGCCGCTCTCGCGCGGCCGGGTGATGTGATCTTCTCCGACGCCCTCAACCACGCGTCGATCGTCGACGGCTGCCGGCTCTCGCGCGCGGAGGTGTTCGTCTACGACCACTGCGATGTCGAGCATCTGCGGTGGGGAATCGAACGCGCCGAGGGTCGCGGCGCGCTGATCGTCACCGACAGCGTCTTCTCGATGGACGGCGACATCGCGCCGCTCGCGGAGATCGCCGAACTGGCAGGCCGTTTCGGTCTGCGCACCGTGGTCGACGAGGCGCACGCGACCGGCACGATCGGCCCTGGCGGGCGAGGCGCGGTGGCCGCCGCCGGACTCGAGGACGAGATCGACGTGATCGTCGGGACACTCAGCAAGGCGCTCGGCTGCTACGGCGCATTCGCCGCCTGTGACGCGTCGATGGCTCGCTACCTCACCAACGCCGCTCGCACGTTCATCTTCTCCACCGCGTTGCCGCCGCCGGTGGTCGCCGGCGCTCTCGCCGCGCTCGACCTGCTGGAATCCGAGCCGCGCCGGGTGCAGCGGCTCGCTGCGAACGCCAACACGCTGCGTGCTGCACTCGCTGCCGAGGGCCTCGAGCCGGGCGACTCGGTGACGCCGATCGTGCCCTTGGTGATCGGCGACGCCGGCCAGGCGGTCGCCGTCAGCGAGGCCGCGCTCGAACGCGGCGTGTTCGCCCAGGCGATCCGACCGCCGACCGTGCCCGAGCACACCTCCCGGCTGCGGCTCGCGGTGATGGCCACCCATCGTGAGCGTGAACTGCGTGAGGCGGCGCGGACGCTCGCGGCCGCCGTGCGGGCAGTCGGCGTCGGCGTCGGGGCTCGCTCCGGTCCGCGGGCAGCGCCCGATCTTCCGATTGCGGTGCCCGAACGCGACCCAGCACCAACTCCGGCCTTCGCCCGCGCGACCGTGTTCGACGGCGACGCGATACCGGCTCGCTCATCCGTGTTCGACGGGGACGCGCCGGAGCGCGCGTTCGAGGGGGACGAGGCACCGACTCGCCGGGCTGCGTGACGCCGTGGTTGGCTGACCGCTGGCTAGCCTGCGAGCGTGCCCTGGAATCCGCGCCAGATCGTCGGCGACTCCGGCGATCAGCCGGTGGTCGCCGAGCGGCTGCGTGGCTGCCTGGTCACCGGTACGGATACGGGCGTCGGCAAGACGGTTGTCGCTGCGGCGATCGTCGCCCGTCTGCGTGAGCGAGGACGTGCGGTTCGCGCGATCAAGCCATTGATCACCGGCCTCGACGAGCCGCCCGACGACGACTGGCCACCCGATCACGAGCTGCTGGCCCGCGTCAGCGGTCAGAGCGCCGACGAGACGATGCTGCACGGCTTCGGTCCGGCCGTCTCCCCGCATCTGGCGGCCGAGCTCGCCCGCGTCTCACCCCCCTCGATCCGCACGCTCACTGCCGAGATCCGCGCCGCGACGCCAGCGGGGTCGGTGGCGATCGTTGAGGGCGTCGGTGGGCTGCTCGTGCCGATCAACCCCAGTGGCTTCGTGCTCGACCTGGCGGTCGCGCTCGAGTTGCCGCTGATCGTCGTGGCGCGCCCGGGGCTCGGGACGATCAACCACACGCTGCTGACCGTCAACGCCGCGCGGGCAGCCGGCCTGCGGGTCGCGGGGGTCGTGATGACCCCGTGGCCGGCTGAGCCCGACGTGATCGTGCGGTCCAACCGGGACACGATCCAGAGGCTGCTCAAGGTCCAGGTCGCGGGACTGCCGTTCGTCGCGTCCGCCCAGCCGGGTCCGCTCGCGGCCGCTGGCGCCGCGGTGCCGATCCAGCGGTGGTTCGGGTTCTGACCGCGGTGGCGGCTACCGTGGCGGCAGGATGGCGTCTGCCCGTGATCTGATCCAGGCCGACCGGGACCACCTCTGGCACCCGTTCACCCAGCAGGCGAGCTGGGTCGAGCAGGCGCTGCCGCTGGTGGTCGACCATGCCGAGGGAACGAACCTCTACGACGTCGAGGGCCGCGCCTACATCGATGGCGTCTCGTCACTGTGGTGCAACGTCCACGGCCACCGCCACCCGGCGATCGACCAGGCGATCCGCGACCAGCTCGACCGGGTCGCTCACTCGACCATGCTCGGGCTCACGCACGAGCCGGCGATCGAGCTCGCTCGCCGGCTCGTCGAGATCGCACCGCCCGGCCTGACGCGCGTGTTCTACTCCGACAGCGGGTCGACCGCGGTCGAGGTGGCGTTGAAGATGGCCTACCAGTGGTGGGCGCAGCGGGGCGAACCCGGCCGGACCGGGTTCATCAGCCTGGAGAACGCCTACCACGGCGACACGCTGGGCGCGGTCTCGGTCGGCGGGATCGAGACGTTCCATTCGCTGTACCGGCCGCTGCTGTTCAACACCTGGCAGGCCCGCGCGGGCGATGCCGATCACCTGGAACGTCTGCTGACCGAGCATGGCGAGAGCGTCGCCGCGGTCATCCTCGAGCCGCTGGTCCAGGGCGCCGCCGGCATGCTGACGATGCCGAGCGGGTTCCTCGCGCGGGCGCGCGAGCTCTGTGACGAGCATGGTGTGCTGCTGATCTGCGATGAGGTCGCGACCGGCTTCGGGCGCACCGGCGCGATGTTCGCCTGCGAGCGCGAGACCGTCTCGCCCGATCTGATGTGCCTCGGCAAGGGGCTGACGGGCGGCTACCTGCCACTCGCGGCGACCCTGACGACCGAGCGCATCTACGACGGGTTCCTCGGCCGGCCCGAGGAGCTGCGGACGTTCTTCCACGGCCACACCTTCACCGGCAACCCGCTCGGGTGCGCCGCCGGAATCGCCACGCTCCAGACCTTCGAGCGCGAGCAGACGGTGCAGCGCTCGCTGGGCAAGATCGAGCTGCTGACCCGACTGCTCGACGAGCGGGTCGCCCCGCTCTCCGGCGTCGCCGAGATCCGGCAATGCGGCTTGATGGTCGGAATCGAGCTGCACCCCGGCGACGCGCTCGGCAGCCGGGTGACGCAGGCGGCGCGCCGCCGCGGTGCCGTGATCCGGCCGCTCGGCGACGTGATCGTGCTGATGCCGGCGCCGGCGATGTCGTCAGACCAGATCGAACGCCTGGTCGCGATCACGGCCGACGCGATCGCAGCGGTGTGCGTCGACGACGAGCTCGCCCTCGGGCGTCGCCGAGTCCTCGAACGCCTGAGGCGGGCGTTCAGTCCTCGTACGGCGTGAAGTCGGCCTTGCGCGCGCCGCACACCGGGCAGAACCAGGTGTCGGGGATGTCGTCGAACTCGGTGCCGGGCGGAATCCCGCCATCGGGATCGCCCTCTTCGGGGTCGTAGATGAACCCGCACGATTCACACATGTATTTCATGGGCGCGGAAGCCTAGTGGTTTTGCTCCGTGAGTCGCGCGTCTGCTCCACGGGCCACGCCCGACCCGATTTGCTTTAGGGTCGGCCCGTGAGCAGTGACCGCCTCGAGCCCGGTTCCGAACTCAACACCGGCGAGGTCGTCGTCCCCCGGTTGGCCGCGACCGTGATGCTGCTCCGTGGCGGCGCGGACCGGCTGGAGGTGCTGTTGGCGAAGCGCACCCCGGCGGCTCGCTTCATGGGCGGGGCCTGGGTGTTCCCGGGTGGCTCGGTATCCGCCGCGGACGGCGCAGGCGCGGCCGCGCTGCGAGCGGCGGGGGTGCGCGAACTGGCCGAGGAGGTCGGGGTCCAACTGCCGGCCGACGCGGAACTGATCGCCTTCTCGAACTGGATCACGCCCGCGGAGGTCCGGATCCGGTTCGACACCTGGTTCTTTCTGGCGGTCGCGCCCGACGGCGCCGAGCCCGAGGTCGACGGTGAAGAGATCGTCGACGCCCGCTGGTTTGAGCCCGAGCAGGCGCTGGCAGCCGCCGACCGTGGGCAGATCATGCTGGTGTTCCCGACGGTCAAGCACCTCGAGCAGATCTCAGGGTTCGGGTCAGTCGACGCACTGCTGGACCACGCCCGCCACCAGACCGTACGCCCGGTGCAGCCACGGATGCTCGGCGCCGACCGTGGCGAGACCGCGCGGATCGTCCTGCCCGGCGAGCCCGGATACGACGGCTGAGCCCGCTTGGCCGGCGGGACGATGACCTGACGCCCGCGCGTCCGGTTGATACCCAGCCAGCCCGCCCGGTGGCGCCTGCGCGCTAGGTGTGACTCGACAGGTTCGGCAGGCCGAGGTCCGACAGCCAGTGGCTGACGGTGATGTTCATCTGCGTGAACTGACCGGTCCAGATCAGGATTCCCATCAGGATCAGCACCGAGCCGCCCAGGCAGATGACGACCGGGTAGTGACGCTTGACCACCGCGAACGCCGACGTGGCGCGACCGAAGGCGAGGCCGGCGAACAGGAAGGGGACGGCCAGACCGGCGCAGTAGACGGCCAACAGAAGCGCCCCGCGGCTGGCTGAGGCGGAGGTTCCCGCGGCGGTGATGATCGCGCCCAGGGTCGGCCCGGTGCACGGCGTCCAGGCCAGCGCGAACGCCGCGCCGATGAGCACGGGGCCGCCCCGCCCCGCCCGCTCCATCAGTCCGTCGAAGTGCCAGGTGCGGCTGAGAGCGGGGACGAACGAGGACAGCAGGAACACGATCCCCATCACGATGATCACGGCGCCCGAGATCTTCAGCGCGGTCGTGCCGGTCAGCTCGGTGCGCAACGCCCGCTGGCCGAGCAGACCGAGCGCGATGAAGATGAATGAGAAGCTGCCGCAGAAGGCGAGCGTCGGGCCGATCACGCGGCTGGCACGGATCTCGTCCGGGCGACCGCCGGCGACCGCCGACAGGTAGCCCGGCACCAAAGGCAACACGCACGGCGACAGAAAGGAAATCAACCCGGCGCTGAACGCGAGCGGGAATCCGATACCCGAGGCCGCACTCATTTCAGACGTCGGAGTCTACCCTCGACGGCGAGCTGCGACGCCGCCGGGACTCGGCTCACGGTCCAGATCCGCCGGCCGTGGTCTGAGTCGACCGATGTACGCATTCTGCCCGCAGCTCACGTAGACGGAAACTTTTGACCGGGGCGAGCGTTACAGTTGCCAAGGTTCACATTGGAAGCCTCCGCACTCCCAGCATCCGTCGGTCTGGCCCGAGCGCGAATCGGAATCGGAGCTCCGCTGCTGCGCCTGCGCTCAGACGAGCAGCTCGTCTCGCTGTTCCGGGCCGGTAACGACGAAGCCTTTCGGATCATCCACGATCGTTATCGGGCGCGGCTGCTCGCGTACGCGCGCCAGATGCTCGGCTCGTCGTCGGCCGACCCCGAGGACGCGGTCCAGGAGATCTTCGTCCGCGCGTACTCGCACCTGCGACGCAATAGCCGAGATCTGGCGTTGCGCGCGTGGCTGTACCGGATCGCGCACAACCGTTGCATCGACGATCTCCGTCGACCAACGGCGGTCGCAACCGACGCGATGGACGATCTCAGCGACGAGACACGCGCTGACCCGCACGACCGCGTCGAACAGCGCGACGCGCTGCGACGTCTGATCGTCGACGTCCAGCGCCTGCCCGACCAGCAACGTTCGGCGCTGCTGATGCGAGAGCTCGGTGGCGTCACCTACGCCGATGTCGCCGATGCACTCGGCGTCTCGGTGCCCGCCGTCAAGTCGCTGCTGGTCCGCGCTCGGCTCGGGCTCGCGCAGGCCAACGAGGCGCGCGACACCGCCTGCGTGCAGATCCGAGAGGATGTGATCACCGCCCACGACCGCGGGGTCCGCGCCAGCGGGTTGGCGCGGCGCCATCTGCGCGACTGCGCCGAGTGCCGCGGTTTCCGGCGTGAGATGCGCTCCAACAGCAAGCAGCTGGCAGCGCTGCTCCCGGCGCTCGGGCCGGTGGCGGTGGCCGCGAAGCTGCTCGGCTTCTCGGTCGGCGGCGGAGCCGCCGGCGGGGCGCACGGGGCGGCCGTCGGCACGGGCGCTGCCGTCGGCACGAGCTCCGCGGTCGGAACCGGCACCGCGGTCGGAACCGGCACCGCGGTTGGCACGGGCACGGCCGTCGGCACGGGCACGGCAGTCGGCGGCGGCGCCGCGACGAGCGGCGGGATCCTTGGCGGAGCCGCCGGCGGCCTGGTGGGCGCCGGGCACGTCGCGACGGTGATCGCCGCCGCTGTGGTCACCGCGGGCGGTGCGATCGGCATCCAGCAGATCTCGGCGCCCACCTCGCACCATCGCGCCGGTCATCACGTGGCGGCGGTCGGCAGCCACAGCGCGGGCGCGACGAGCTCGTCGGCCGGATCGGCCGGCGCACCGAACCTGAGTGCGGCCGCTGTTGGGATCTCGGCCGCAGCGACGGGCCTGGCGATCTCCGTCGAGCTCCCGACCGGCTTGGGTGGGGGCGGGAATCTGGCGACCGGCACCGACGTGAACTCATCGGCGTCGGTCGTGGGCGCCGAGCGGCGGGCGCACCGGGCGACACTGCCGATCAACGAAACGCACGACCCCGATCACTATCTGCTTCCGCCGTCCGGGACGATCGGCACCGGCTCGACCACCGCTCCAGTCAGTACCTGCACCGTCACCGCCGGTGTTTCAGTCTGCAGCGCGACCGGTTCGACCACGTGCGCGGTGCCCGGCGCCGACACCGTGAGTGCCTCGACGAGCCCCTCCGATGCGCCCGCAGCGACCGCGTCGGTCGTGCCCGCCACGGGCGCCGCGACCGACCCCGACCTCGGCACCACCACCACCGCCGCGTGCGTCGGCACCGGCACCACCGGGACCGGAGCCGCCACCGGGACGGGCTCGACCACCGGGACCGGGGCCACCACCGGAGCCGGGACGACCACCGGGACCGGAGCCACGACCGGGACCGGCGCCACCACTGGCGGCGGAGTCACCACCGGGACCGGCACCACCACCGGCACGGGCTCGACCACCGGCGCGGGCTCGACCACCGGGACCGGGGCCACCACCGGGACCGGGGCCTCCACCGGAGCCGGGGCGACCACCGGGACCGGCGCCACCAACGGGAGCGGCGGCACCGCCGCCACCACGGGAACCGGCGCCACCGGCAACGGCGCCACGACCAGCACGGGCACGCCCGGCGCGGCGACCACCGGCGACGGCTCCGGCACGGCCAGCGCCGCGGCGACGGGCCCGACAACCACCGACCCGTTCGCGAACACGGTCAAGCCCGGCCAGGGACTGTCGAGCACGGCCGGGTCACACGCGGCTCTCGACACCGGCGGCGGTAACACGAAGTCGCTCCAGCGCGGCTCCACCGTCGCGGTCTACTCGAGTCGCTGATCGACGCGCTGGCAGCGTTCGAGCACGAGCAACTCGCGATTCGTCGCGGGGAACGCTCGGGGCTGTACTGCACCGTCGCGATCAACTCGACCGCGCGTGGCCCGTCGCTGGGTGGCTGCCGGCTGTGGACGTATCCGACTGTCGGCGACGCGGTGTCCGACGCGTTGCGACTGTCGCGGGCGATGACGCTCAAGGCCGCCGTAGCGGGTCTACCGCTTGGCGGCGGCAAGGGCGTGATCATGCGACCCGTCGGCGACCCGCTGCCCCGTGATCGACGCCACCTGGCGCTGCTCGACTTTGCCGATCTCGTCGAGTCGCTCGGGGGGCGCTATATCGCTGCTGAGGACGTCGGCACCTCCAGTCGTGACATGAGCGTGATCGCCCAGCGAACCGAGCACGTGGCGGGCCTGTCACGCCGCCGTGGCGGCTCCGGCGATCCGAGCCCGTTGACCGCGCTGGGCGTGCTCGAGGCGATCCACGCCACCTGCGAGCGCGTGTTCGGCGAACCGTCGCTGGCCGACAGATCGGTCTGCGTGCTCGGTCTCGGACACGTCGGTTCCCGGGTGGCACGGCTGTGCCTGCGGGCCGGCGCCACGGTGACCGTGTCGGACGTCGACCCGAGCCTGCGTGAACCGTTCGTCGCGCTCGGGGCTCGTTGGATCGATCCGCGTCACGCGATCCGGACCCGCGTCGACGTGCTGGCGCCGTGCGCGCTCGGCGGCCTGCTCAGCGAACGCTCGGTACCGATGCTGCGCTGCCGCGCCATCGCCGGCGCCGCCAACAACCAGTTGCACGACGACCGGGTGGCACGGCTGCTCGCCCGGCGCCAGATCCTGTGGGCGCCGGACTTCGTCGCCAACGCCGGTGGGCTGATCAACATCGCCGCGGAGGTGGGCGGCTATGACCCGGTCGCCGCGCGCCACCGGGTCCGGTCGATCGGCGACACGCTGCGCCGGATCTATGACCGGGCCGCGCGGGACCGGATCACCCCGCTGGCGGCCGCGATGCTGCTCGCGGTGGCAAACCTGCAGCCTGGCGACGTGGCCCACCGAGCCTCGAGCAGCGGTCAGACGTCGGGCTGAGACAGCGTCAGCGAATGCAGGTTCGGCCGCTGCACGCCGTCCGGCAGACGGCCTTCCTCGGCGAGCTTGTCGAGGTGGGCCGCCAGCGTCACCGTCGCTGCGGGTCGCAGGATCTCGGGCACCTCGGGCCACGCGGCGTCGAGCAGCTCCTCCACCGTGCGCGCGCCCTGCGTGAGCGCCGCGACGAGACGTCGCTCACGGTCCAGACGATGTGAGACGTACTCGTCAAGCTTGGCGTGGGGGTCCGTGACCACTGGGCCATGGCCGGGCAACAGCACATCCAGATCGAGCCGCCGCAGCTTTCGCAGGCCTTCCAGATAACCGGTCAACGCCTGCGGATCGGGCGCGATGAACACGCTCCCCTCCCCCAGCACGGCATCGCCGGTCAGCGCCGCGCGACCGTCGATGAGCGTGAAATGGTCGGGCGCGTGCCCGGGCGTCGCGATCGCCCGCAGCGGCCCGAAGCTGACGCCGTCGGCGAGCCGCACGTCGACGGGGCCGCGCCCGCCGGCGAGCGGCGCGTCGTCGAACCGGTCACGGATCGCCGCGACCCCGTCGGCGTGGTCGTGGTGATCGTGCGTGAGCGCGATCCCGCCCAGACCGCCGCGGCGCTCCAGTTCGGCGACGACCGCGTGATGGTGCTCGGGCAGCGATGGCCCCGGATCCACCAGCCACGCCGGACCGGACCCGACGATCCAGGTGTTGGTGCCGCTGAGGGTGAACGGACCCGGGTTGGCCGCGCGGATCCCGACGATGTTGTGCGCTGAAAGTTCCGTCCGGGTCACTGCTTGAATAGTCAACCATGGCGGAGACGTCCGATGACGCTCCGTCCGCCGCCGAGGAGCGCGACGCGGACGCCGTCGCCGCCGACGAGCGTGAGGCGGAGGAGCGCGACGCCGCGGCGGGCAAGAGCCTATGGCGCAACCTGATCTGGCTAGGGGCGCTGGTCGCGCTGGCGGTCGGACTGCTGCTGGCGGTCCCTGGCCTGCAGGGCGTCGCGCACACGGTGTCACGCATGAACGTCCGCTGGCTGATCTTGGCGGTCGTCCTCGAGATCCTCTCGTGCGCCGGCTACATCCTCGCCTTCCTGCAGGTGTTCGAGCGCGCACCGATCCGTTTCGGGGCGCGGGTCGCGCTGACCGAGTTGGCGTTCAACTCGGCGGTATCGCTGGGCGGCGTCGGCAGCGTCGCCGTCGGGGGCTTGCTGCTGGTCGAGCGTGGCGGGGACCCGACGACGGTGGCCGAACGCTCGGCGGTCCTGTTCCTGTTGACCACCGCGATCAACGTGCTGACGTTGATCCTCGTCGGCTTCCTGTTATGG
The DNA here is from genome assembly GCA_963743985.1 of uncultured Solirubrobacteraceae bacterium. Lineage (GTDB taxonomy): Bacteria > Actinomycetota > Thermoleophilia > Solirubrobacterales > Solirubrobacteraceae > Palsa-465. The sequence continues at coordinate 80,013 of CAVUSD010000031.1, forward strand.
CTCGGCGTGCTGCCGGGCAACCAGAACCCGTGGCTCAGCCTGTTCCCGGCTCTGTTCTGCACGGTCGCCTTCCTCGCGGTCCTCGCGATCCCTCGCTACAGCGAGCGGTTGGCCGCGCGGCGGCCTCCCGGAAAGGTGCGAACGCTGCTGCTGGAGACCGCGATCAGCATCCGTCTGACCGAGCAGGTCCTGTTCCGCTGGGACTGGCGGATCATCGGCGCGATCGCGTACCTGTGGTGCGACATCGCGGTGCTGATGGCCTGCTTCGCCGCCGCCGGACCGGTCCCCCCGCTCGCGGTCGTGGTGCTCGCGTACCAGATCGGCTACCTGTCCAACGTGATTCCGGTGCCGGGCGGAATCGGCGTGCTGGACGGCAGCCTGGTCGGCATGTTCGCGCTCTACGGGGGGACGGCCGCGTCGCTGGCGACCGCCGCGACCGTCGTCTATCACGCGATTTCGCTGTGGGTACCTGCGCTGTGGGGCACGGTCGCATTCGTGATCCTGCGGCGCACGCGCAATCGGCCGATCAATCTGCGCCCGCCGCGCGCCGAGCGCCGCCGGCTGCGGCGCGCCCGCCGTTCTGCCGGCGACGGCTGACCGCTACCCGTGGACGCCGAGCACCGGCAGGTTGATCGTCGGCGTCTTGACCGTGCATGACGTGCTCGGCGGTTTGCCGGACGGGTACGCCTCGGCGAGCGCGTCGGCGATCAGGTGCGCGCGGGCGGCGTAGCCGTCGGAGTAGTAGTGGATCCCGTCGGTGATGAACCACTTGTTCTGAACCGCGCTGGCCCAGTCGTAGATCCGCATGTTGTGTGGGTACTTCGCGCACACCTGCTGCAGGGCGCCGTCCCAGTTCGCCATGCCGTCCTCGGAGTAGGGCCCGCTGGAGAGCAGTGTCTTGACGTTGACCCACATCACGTCCTGCCCCTTCACGGCTTGCATCATCTCGGTGATCCGCTGCACCAAGCCGACGTTGGAGCCGACGGACACGTCGGCGGTGTCGTTGGTTCCGAGCGCGAACACCCAACAACCGTGGTAACCGGAGGCGAGCATCTGCTGCACGGTCGTGAGCGCGTTGACGGTACCGGGCAGCGTCTCGACGATCGAGGTACCGCCGGTCACCCGCATGAACGTGTGCTTGACGCCGACCCGGGCGTACTGGGCCGGTATCCGCTGCGCGGGATCGGGCAGGTAATCACTGGAGTCCAAGCCGTCAGAGGTCGAGTCGCCGATGTGCACGACCGACGTGCACGATGTCGCCGGCTTACCGCTCGTGCTCCGGGCAGCCGTGCCGGCCTTGGCGCCACCACCACCGCCCTTGGCCCCAGATCCTGTCTTCGCCGAGTTGGGTGGGTCGCTCGCGCCCGTTCCCGCCGAGCCGCCGGAACCCGCTGAACCACCCGGATCGACGGCCGCGGCGGCGCCGTCGGCCGGGCTGCTGCCGTGGCTGGGCGCGGTCGCCCCGGCCAGGCCGGCGACCGCCAGTGCCAGCACCAGCGTCGCGCCGATCAGTACGAACCGCGCCTGGCGACGCTGCTTGTAGGCGCGCAGGCTGACCGAGTGCAGCGTCTGCCACCAGCGCCCCAGCGCGCCATGCCGGATCGGATCCTCGACGTAGCGCCAGGACAACGCCGAGATCACGAGCGCTGCGCTGATCTGCAGGATCGCGCGGAGCGGCTGGATCGGCGGGTGCTGGTTGATCGGCGTCTGCAAGAGACGCGCCGGTGTCGTCAGCACGATGATCGGCTCGTGCCAGAGATAGATCGCGTACGAACGCACGCCCACCCAGAGCAGCGGCTTGCATCCGAGCACACGTCCGAGGCGGCTGGCGGGATGGGCGCAGGCCGCAATGACGAGCACGGTGCAGATCGACAGCAGCACCAGGCCACCCTGGTACAGGAACGCGGAATACTGGCTGGTGCGCCAGATCAACAGGATGATCCCGATCAGCCCAACCACGCCGAGACCGTCGAGAATGTTGCGCGCGCCCGGCATGATCTTGCCCGTCAACGCCCGGCTGGGCCAGACCATCGCCAGCGCGGCTCCGAACAGCATCCCGAACGCCCGCGTGTCGGTTCCCTCGTAGATCCGCGTGTGATCCAACCCGGGGTGGAACAGAACGGCCATCTCGATCGCCGAGGCTGCGGCCAGGGCCAGCGTGAACGCCGCCAGCCGTGGCCGGACCGGGATCGATCGTTTGCGCTCGCGCACCACCCGCAGCCCGATCAGCAGCAGCCACGGCCAGATCAGGTAGAACTGCTCCTCGACCGCCAGCGACCACAGATGACTGAGCGGCGACGGCGGTCCGAACAGCGCGAAGTACGAGATGTGCTGGTTGATCTGCCACCAGTTGTTGACGTAGAGCAGCGCCGACAGCGTCTGGCCGCGCACGTCGGTCATCTGCGAGCTGTGGGCGATCGCGACCCAGATCACCACCACGGTCAGCATCAGGTACAGCGCCGGCAGCAGGCGCCGCGCCCGACGGATCCAGAAGTCGCCGAGGCGGAGCGACCCCTTGTGCCAGGCACCGAGCAGCAGGTCGGTGATCAGGTAGCCGCTGAGCGTGAAGAACACGCCGACCCCGAGCAGTCCACCCGGGGCCCAGCCGATCCCCAGGTGATAGGCGATCACCGCAGCAACGGCGACCGCCCGGAGCCCATCCAGCCCCGGCATGTACCGTGACGATTGCTTGAGCGGTTCGGGCATCTGCTGGTCGAGTCAGATCGCCGGTCGGTCTGTGAGGTCTGAGAACATTGCCCTGCTTACCGGTGCATTGCGATCGGCGGCCTTCCCGTCATGACGTGTTCCACACGCACGAAGGGAGATCCTTCAAGTGTCTTGCCGAGCTGCGATCGCGCTGCGCACAGCATCGCGAATGCCGCATTCGCCACCGACGTACCCGAACAGAGTAGTGCGACGTCCGGCGCCTCGGCCGTCCGGCGGGGTCGGGCAGGCCGTGAAAACCGCCACGGTTCGGGCAGCCTCGCCAGAAACCGGCCGCGCTGGGCGCTCTGACTGGCCGGCAAGACCGGCCGGGAATCGCCGCAAGTCAGCTCGCGGCGCACCTCCAGGTAAGCGAAAACCCCCGCCGTGGCAGGGGTTTCGCGTATCGGGGCGCCCGGATTTGAACCGGGGACCTCACCGACCCGAACGGTGCGCGCTACCAGGCTGCGCCACGCCCCGATTGCAGCCAGTCTAATCCACGTGGCGCAACCGGGCGCCCCGGCCCCGCGAACGGGCGGGCGGTGGTCAGCGCCCGCCCAGCGCGCCGCCGACCGCGCCGGTGATGGCGCCGACCGTCTTGCCGACGGTGCCGCCGGTCTGCGCGACTGTGCTCCCCGCGGCGTTCCCGGTCTGTGCAACCGTGTTCCCGACTGCGTCGCTGGTCTGCGCGACCGTCGCGCCCGCCGCGTCACTGGTCTGTCCAACCGTGTTTCCGACCGCGTCGCTGGTCTGCGCGACGGTCGCGCCCGCCGCGTCACTGGTCTGTCCAACCGTGTTTCCGACCGCGTCGCTGGTCTGCGCGACCGTCGCGCCCGCCGCGTTGGTCGTCTGCGTCACCGTGGCGCCAGCCGCGTCACTGGTCTGCCCGACCGTGCTACCGGCGGTGGTCCCGGTCTGCCCGACCGTGTCGCCAACGCCGTCGGTCACCCCGCTGACGGTCTTGCCGATCGTGCCGCTGGTCCCGGTGACGACTCCGGCGACGCCGTCCGTGAGGCCGCTGACGGCGCTGCCGACGCCAGGCGCGACCGCATTGACGGTGCTCCCGAGCGCGTCCCCCGTCGTGCCGACGGTGTCCCCCACGGCGTTCCCGGTCTGACCGACCGTGCTCCCCACAACGTTCCCCGTCTGGCTGACGGTCTTCCCCGCCGCATTCGCGGTCTGACTCACGGTGTTGCCGACCGCGTTGCCGGTCTGGCTGACCGTGCTCCCGACCGCGTCGCCTGTCTTGCTGACCGTGTTCCCGACGGCGTTGCCGGTCTGACTGACGGTGCTCCCGACGGCGTCGCCCGTCTTGCTGACCGTGTTGCCCACGGCGTTGCCGGTCTGACTGACGGTGTTCCCGACGGCGTCGCCCGTCTTGCTGACCGTGTTGCCCACGGCGTTGCCGGTCTGCCTGACGGTGTTCCCGACCGCGTTGCCGGTCTGACTGACCGTGTTGCCCACGGCGTTGCCGGTCTGACTGACGGTGTTGCCCACGGCGTTGCCGGTCTGGCTGACCGTGTTCCCCACGGCGTTGCCGGTCTGACTGACGGTGTTCCCCACGGCGTTGCCGGTCTGGCTGACCGTGTTCCCCACGGCGTTGCCGGTCTGGCTGACCGTGTTCCCCACGGCGCTGCCGGTCTTGCCGACCGTGTTGCCCACGGCAGTCCCGGTTTTGCCGACGGTGTCGCCAGTTTGGCTGAGCGTCTTGCCGACGGGCCCGTTGCCGGCGCTGCCGCCGTTGTCGCCGCCAGGCGCGCCGGCACCGGCCGCGCCGCCGCCACCGCCGCCGGAGCCGCGACCGCCGCCACTTGAGCCGCTGCCGCCGGAGGTGCCACCCCCGCCACCAGTCGTCGTGCCGCCGTGGCTGTCACCGGCTGAACCGCCGCCGCGCTGGCCGGCCGCACCCGCACCATCGGTGGTCTTTGGCCCGAGCAGCTTCGCCGCGTGCAGCTTCGAAGCCTTTCGCCCGGCAGAGCCCGCCGACGTCTCGCCGACCGATACCGACGGGTGCGAACCGTGGCCGGCCGCCGACGTCGTCCGGTGCGACTGGTCGGCGGTCCCGCTGGCCCCGTGCCCGACGATGCCCGCCGGCGGGTGCGAGACACGCGCGGGTGGAGCGGCGTGCGAGGAGTGACCCTCGGTCAGCGCCACCCCACCGCCGGCGCCGGCGATCGCGACCACGGCCGCCGCCACGGCCGCGCCGCCCATGCTGATCGACGAGCCCGCCACCGGAGCGGCGGCCTGCGCCGCCCCGCCGAGCGCGCCCGCGGTGTTCGCGCCGCTCCCGGCCGAACCGCCGCCGCCGTGAGCGAACGGCCAGAACTTGCGCCAGAACCCGAATGGCAGCAGCGCGGCCAGCTTGTCGGCGATGCTGCGCGGCTTCAGCAGCGCGGCGTCGACGTTGGCCATCATCGCGTGGTGGCGACAGCTCTGGCAGTGCGAGAGGTGACGGATCGCCCGTCGACGCTCTTTGACGCCGAGACCCTTGACCGTCGCGAACATGCCGGTTGCGATTGCGTCGACGATCTGCTCGCAGCGCCGACCGGTCGCCAACTCGTCGTACTCGGTACCGAGCTTGCGACGGGCACGGAACAGGCTGCTCTCGACCATCTGACGGCTCATGCCCAGCTCGTCGGCGATCTCGTCGTAGGAGCGACCCTCGAACTCCCGCATGACCAGCAGCTGGCGGTGGGTGGCCGACAGCCCACCGAAGGCGCCGCGCAGGTCGGTGAGGCGCTGCTTTGACTCGACGGCGTCGGCGGGCGTCGGCACCAGCGAGAGCGTCGAGCCTCGGCCCACGTCGAGATCGTCGTCGGAGCCGACCGGAACGGCCGCGACCCGCTCGCCACGACGAAACTCGTCGATGCAGGCGTTCTTGGCGATCGTGTACAGCCACGGCTGCAGGACGATCTCCTGGTCGCTTGCCCGCAGCTGGCGCAGCGCCGACATGAACACTTCTTGAGCGATGTCCTCGGCCCGACCGTGGTCGTGCACTCGGCCCAGAACGAACGAGAGAATGCGCGGGCGATAACGCGAGTACAGCTCCTCGAACGCCCGATCGTCACCCCGCCGGGCATCCACAACCAGCCTCGACTCGGTACGAAGGGCGGCTGCGGGGCGAAGCTCGAGGGTCTCCAACATACCTGTCCTCAAAGGGTGGAACGGTCGCGTACCGGCGGTTCGTCTGAACCGTAGCGTTGCTTACCCCAACCTCCGCGACGTGAAACGCGCCTCAGGCGAAAGCTGACCTGGATCTTATGCACAGCATCCGATTAACCGTTGTCAGCGTCCGCCAGAAGCGGCATACTTGTGGCCATGTAGTGAACACCACAAAGGAGAGCGAAACGTATGGCGAATCACCTGACGCCCACCGAGCTTGCACGTGAAGCCGGTCTCGAAAGGCGCGACGTCATCACAAAATGCGTCGAGTTGGGTGTGCCCATTTTCAACGGTCGAATCGACAAGACCCTCTTCCTCTCGAGCATGCGCGAACCGGCCGTCGCGCAGCAGCTGCAGAGCCAGGTGGCGAGCGCCTGAGAGCGTCTTCTCGCGGCGGCGCCTGATCCGGCGCCGCCACCGTGGCGGAACCCCCGCCACGGACTCGGAGCGGACATATGGCCCGCGCCGACGTTTCGCTACTGAGCCGCCGACTGGCGCAGCAGGGTCGCCGTCGTCTGCTCGAGGATCTTCCGCCATGCCCGCGTCGACTCACGCTCGGCCTCGAAGTGACGGACGATGTTGCGCACCCGCGCCGCCGAGATCTCGATCCCGTGCTTCGCGCAGATCTGCTTGAAGCGCGGATAGTCCTCAGCCAGGTACAGCGTCACCGACTCGAATCCATGGCGGGCGATCTCGACCCGTGAGGTGAAGTTCATCACCCCGGTCTGGAACATCAGCTCGTCGTTGGGGTCGGGCTCGATCAAGATGATGTCGACCCCCGGGTAGCGGTCCTCCCAGCTGCGGGCGAGCTCGTGCAGGCGCTGGTGGGCCAGCAGCTTGAACGCCTGGTAGCCGACCTGGGGGAACCCCATCTTCGATACCCGCCGGCTCGGGGCGCCCGACTCCTCGGTATCCCCGACGTACGGAACCAGCGGGTTGACGACGACCACGAACTTCGCGCCCGCGTCGACCGCGATGTCGACGTTGGTGGTCGAGACCAGCCCGCCGTCGACGTAGACGCGGTCTTTGATCTCGACTGGCTTGTAGACCATCGGCACCGCGCACGACGCCGCGACGGCGCGTGAGATCGGGACGTCGTCCAGACCGTCGGCCCCGAACACCGCCCGCTCGCATGAGTCCAGATCGGTGCCGGTCAGGTACAGCTCGACGTCGAGGTCTCGGAAGTCGTCGCTGCGCCCGGCCTCCGACAGGACGTCGAGGACATAGCGCTCGAGCCCGCCACTGGTATAGAGCCCGGTCGGCAGCGCTTCGGCGAGGGCCAGCACGATGTCCATCCCCGACACCTGGCCGAGATCTCGAGAGAGCATCCCGAGCAGACTGAGCAGCTTGAGCGGCAGCCGCACCCCGCGGGTGACGAACTCCCGGTAGTTCGGGCGCAGCAGCGCGCTGGCGCGGGCGTCGGGCAGCTGCTCCGGACCCTCGCGGACGATCGACTGCATCATCTGCTCCGGGGTGATCCCGTTCGCGACCGCCGACGCGACGACCGATCCGGCGCTCGTTCCCACGTACACGTCGAACTGGTTGACCGTGTGGCTGACCGACAGCAGATCGAGCGCCCGCAGCGCGCCGATCTCGTACACGCCCCCGGTGAAGCCGCCGCCTCCCAGGACCAGCGCGGTCTTCGAAGGCCGACGGCGACGCGCGGCACGTGTCGCGGCCGTCGATCGCTTGGCCACCGACCGTTCGCGCTTGCCGGCACCCGTCGATCCAGACGGCTGGTCTTGAAGATTGACCACTTTTCCCATCTTTAGGTCATCTTATTGGTAAGACGGCTCGGGCCTCTCCATCGGGAGCGCCGCACCGCCGCCGCTGCGGCCGTCAGACTCCGCTGGGATCCCGTTGAGCGCAGCTTTTGACGCGCGCGCGGGTTCCAACCCGCAATGCGTCTCCGCCTCACCACGCTCACCGCCGTCCTGGCGCTGGCACTCGCCGCGGCTCCGGGCGCACTCGCGGGCGGAGGTGGGTCGCTCAGCCCTCCCGGCGGCGGGATCGCCACGGGGCCCGGGCAGCGCGCGCTCGTCCGGTCGCTGGCCGCGGGGATGCGCAAGGCGGGCGCCTACAGCGGCGCGGAGGTCGTCGATCTGACGACCGGCGCGACGCTCTACGCCCACAATCCCAACACCTGGCGGTTGCCGGCGTCGGTGCAGAAGCTCTACACGACGACGACAGCGCTGGCCCTCTACGGACCGACCGCCCGGCTGACGACATCGTTGGAGGGGAGTGGCGCCAGGCAGGGATCCACGTACACCGGGACGCTGTTCCTGCGAGGTGGCGGCGATCCGACGTTCGGCTCCGCGGCGTTCGATCACGCGTTCTATGAAACCGGCAGCACCGTGCAGCAGCTCGCGGCCAAGCTCCGCGCCGCCGGCATCGACACGATCTCCGGACGAATCGTCGGCGATGGATCCTGGTTCGACGCCGATAAGGGCACGCCCGCCACCGGCAATCAGCCCTCGATCGACCTGGAGGGTGAGCTGGCGGGGCTCAACTACAACCGGGGCTGGGCAAACGGCGACGGCACCGTCTACTACGAGAACCCCCCGCTGGAGGCCGCCCTCCGGCTGCGGGCGGCGCTGCGCGCGGCCGGAATCAAGCTGTCCCGCCGCGTGCCGGTGAGCACCGGCACGACGCCCGCATCCGCGACGACGCTCACGTCGGTCAGCTCGCCGACGATCGCGAAGTTGATCGAGTTGACCAACACACCGTCGGACAATTTCTTCGCGGAGACGCTGCTCAAGGATCTCGGCGCGAAGTTCGGAGCGGGCGGCACGACGGCCGACGGGGCGGCGGTCGTCCGAAAGCACGTCGCCAGCGCGTTCGACGTCGATCCACGGTTCGATGACGGCTCCGGTCTGTCGCGGTATGACCGCACGACGCCGGCTCAGGTGATCTCGCTGCTCCGCACGATGGCGGGCAACGGCGCGTTCACCAGCTCACTGGCGATCGCCGGCGAGACCGGCACGCTGGTCGACGAGATGAACGGCACCTATGCGCAAAACCGCTGTCGTGGCAAGACCGGCACGCTGCACGACGTATCGAACCTGGTCGGCTACTGCACCGCGCGCAACGGCGACACGCTCGCGTTCGCGCTGCTGATGAACGGCGTCATCCCGGACGCGGCACATCCGATCCAGGACCGGATGACCGTGGCGATCGCCCGCTACAACGGCTGAGACTCGCCGTCGGCCGCGCCCTCGCCGGCCAGCAGCGCGAGCAGCCCGCCCTCGTCGATCACCGGCACCCCGAGCTTCTCGGCCTTCGCCAGCTTGGTACCGGCGCTGTCGCCGGCGACGACGTAGTCGGTCTTCTTCGACACCGATCCGGTCACACGGCCGCCGGCCTCGATGACCCGCTCGGTCGCCTGCTCCCGGGTCAGCTCGGGCAGCGTGCCGGTCAGCACGAGCGTCTTGCCGGCCAGTGGCCCCTCGCCCGGCGGCGGGCCCTCGACGGTGAAATTCAGCCCCTCGTCGCGCAGGTCGGTCAACAGCGCCCGCATCTGATCGTCGGCGAGTTGACCGTGGATCACGGTCGCCATCTTCGGCCCGACCCCCTGGGTCTGCTCGATCGCCTCGGGATCAGCGTCGAGCAGCGCGTCGAGGCTGCGGAACTGCTGGGCGAGGTTGCGGCCGGTCACGTAGCCGACCTCCTCGATTCCCACTCCGAACAGCACCAGGCCGAACGGCTGGCGTTTGGAGTCCGCGATCGCCGCGATCAACTTCTCCGCCGACACCGTGCCGAACCCGGGCTGCTCGGCGATCTGCTCAGCGGTGAGCCGGTAGAAGTCGCCCGCGGTGCGCACCCACCCGAGGCGCATGAACAGGTCGACCTGCTTCTCGCCGAGCCCATCGATGTCCATCGCCCCCGCGAAGTGCTTGAGCAGCTGCCAGCGGCGGCCGGGACAGTCGCGGTTGGGGCACCGGGTGAACACCGAGCCGTCGGGCTTGACGGTCGGCGTGTCGCACACCGGACAACGCTCAGGCGGCGTCGAGGGCGGCGGACGGTCGGCGTGTTCGGCGACGTGCGGCGCCGGTGACAGCACCTGCGGGATCACGTCGCCGGCGCGCAACACGATCACGTCCTCGCCGGCGCGGATGTCCTTGCGCGCGAGGTCCTCCTCGTTGTGGAGGGTCGCGAGTTTGATCGTCACTCCCGCCACCTGGACGGGCTCGAGCATCGCGTACGGGTGGAGGTCTCCGAATTTGCCGGGATTCCAGCCGATTCCGTTCAGCTTGGTGACTGCGGTCGTCGGCGGGAACTTCCATGCGATCGCCCAGCGCGGGTCGCGCCCGACGACCCCGAGCCGCCGCTGCAGCTCGGCCGAGTTGACCTTGACGACGACCCCGTCGATCTCGAAGTCCAGGGAGCCGCGCCGCCGCTCCCACGATCGACACTGGGCGACGACCTCATCCTCGGTGTCGAGCTTGCGGACGTCCGGGTGGACCGGGAAGCGGTGGGCGCGCAGCCACTCGAGCGCCTCCCAGTGGCTGTCGAACGAGATTCCGTCGGTGACCCCGATCTGGTAGGCCCAGAACGACAGCGGCCGCTCGGCCGAGAGTTTCGGATCGAGTTGGCGGATCGTCCCGGCGGCCGAGTTGCGCGGGTTCATGAAGGTCGACAGCCCCTGCTCGGCGCGGCGCTCGTTGAGCGCCGCGAAGTCCGGCAGCGACATGTAGACCTCGCCCCGGACCTCGACCAACGCCGGTGGGTCGTCCATCTCCAGGCGCAGCGGAACCGACCCGATCGTCCGGATGTTGTGGGTGACGTCCTCGCCGACCTCGCCATTGCCGCGCGTGGCCCCGCGTTCGAACAGCCCGTCGCGGTACAGCAGCGACATCGCCAGCCCGTCGATCTTCGGCTCGGCGACGAACTCGAACTCGGGCTCCTCGATCCCCTCGCGCGCGAGGTGGTTGCGCATCCGCTGCACCCACGCCCGCAGCTCCTCGGCCGAGCGGACGTTCGCCAGCGACAGCATCTGCTGGGGATGGCGGACCTTGATCAGGTCCGAGACCGGCTCGCCCCCGATCCGCTGCGTCGGCGAGTCGCGCGTCACCAGCTCCGGATGCTCGGCCTCGATCGCCCGCAGTTCGTCGAGCAACGCGTCATAGACGTCGTCGCCGACCTCCGGATCGTCGAGCACGTAGTACTGGTAGCCGTGGTGCTCGAGCTCGGCCCGCAGCTCGGCTGCGCGCTGTGTGGGATCAGGTGCCTTTGCCGGAGTCATTCCCTCGATGCTCTGGGCCGGTCACGGGCGCGATCAACCGCGACAGGTCGTAACGGGCCAATGCCTCGATGTCCTTGCCATAGGTGAGGTCGAAGTGGATCGGCGTGACCGCGATCTGCCCGGCCGCGACCGCCGCCAGGTCGGTGCCCGTCTCGTCTCGTTCGTAGTCGGCCTCGCCGTAGATCCGGTACTGGCGCCGGCCGCCGTCGTCGGTGCCGAGCAGCGACAGCTCGTCGCGGTACACGCGCTTACCCAGGCGCGCTACCTCGACACCTCGGGGGGCGCGGCCCGGCACGTTGATGTTGAGCAGCGTCCCCGCCGACAGCGGCAGCTCACGCAGCTCGGAGACGAGGCCGGCCGTGAACGCGGCGGCGTGCTCGAAATCGAATGCGAGGCCAGAGGTGAAGTCAAGCTCCCCGGCGACCGATTGCTGGGAGACGGCGATCCCGGGCAGTCCCAGGATCAGCGCCTCGAGCGCCGCCGCGACCGTGCCCGAGTAGGTGATGTCATCGCCGAGGTTCGCGCCGTGGTTGATCCCGGCGACGACCAGCTCGGCGCGGAATTCGTCGATCAGCCCGAGGTTGGCGAGCCGCACACAGTCGACCGGGGTGCCGTCGGTCGCGTAGCCGCGGGTCCCGTCACCGAAGTCGACCTCACGCACCCACAGCGGCCGGCGGGTCGTGATCGAGCGGGCCATCGCCGAGCGGTTCCCGTCGGGGGCGATCACCGCCAGCTCGATCCCGGGGATCGCCAGCAGCTGCCGGCGCAGCGCCTGCAGACCGTCGGCCTCGATCCCGTCGTCGTTGGTGAGCAGCACGCGCATCGTCACACGCATGCTATGTCGCGGTCAGGCGGCCACCGACTCGCCCTAAATGACGACGGTCAGCTGCCCGCGAGCACGCGCCGGCCGTCGTAGCCGATCCCGACCAGCTCGAGCCCGTGAGGCGGCGCGGTGACACCGGCATCCTCCCGCGGCCTCCCCTCCAGCAACTCCGTGAACTGCGCCGCCGGACGGCGCCGCTGCCCGACCTCGAGCATCGTCCCGACCAGCACCCGGATCATGTTGCGCATGAACGCGTCGGCCTCGATCTCGAACTCGAGGATGTCGCCACCGCGATCGTGCCAACCGGCCGACAGCACGTCGCGGCTGAAGCGCACGTGCTCGGTCTGGGTCGGGGTGAACGCGGTGAAGTCGTGGGTGCCCCGCACCGCCTGCGCGCACGCGGACAACGCTTCGCGGTCGAGCAGATGGGGCCAGTGCAGCGCCCGCCGGCGCTCGAAGGGACTGCGCATGGACCGGGTCAGCAACCGGTAGCGATAGGCGCGGCTGGTCGCGTCGGAACGAGCGTTGAAGCCCGGCGAGGCCGCGACGCAATCGAGCACCGCGACGTCGTAGGGCAGCAGCGCGTTGAGCGTGTGCACGCGGGCGGGCGGACCCTCGTAGCTGGCGACCTGTGCGCGGGCGTGGACGCCGGCATCGGTGCGGCCGGCGACCGTCAGCGTCACCCGCTCGGCGCGCAGGGCGATGCGCAGCGCCCGCTCCAGCTCACCCTGCACAGTGCGCAGCTCCGGCTGGACGGCCCAGCCGGAGAAGTCAGTCCCGTCGTACTCGATCAGCAGGCGTGAAACCACGCCAGGACAACCTCAGACGAGTTCGAGCAGAACCATCTCGGTCGAATCCGACCGACGCGGCCCCAGCTTCAGGATCCGCGTGTAACCGCCCTGACGCTCTTCATAGCGAGGCGCGATCTCCTCGAACAGCTTGTAGACCGCGAACTTGTCCTGGCCGAGCGCCGACAGCGCCTGGCGACGGGCGTGCAGGTCGCCCCGCTTGCCGAGCGTGATCAGCTTCTCGAGCTCGGGCTTGACGGCCTTGGCCTTGGTCACGCTCGTCGTGATCCGCTCATGCTCGATGACCTCCTTGGAGAGGTTCATCAGCAGCGACTTTCGGTGCGCGGAGGACCGGCTGAGTTGGTATCGCTGACGCTGGTGGCGCATAGGGAGTTACAGCCTAGTCGTTGCGGAGGCCCAGGCCCCGCGCGTGGAGGGTCTCGATCACTTCGTCGATCGACTTCTTGCCGAAGTTCGGAATCGCGTTGAGCTCGCCCTCGGTCTTCGACACGAGGTCACCGACCGTCTGGATCCCCGCCCGCTTGAGGCAGTTGTAGGAGCGGACGCCGAGCTCGAGCTCCTCGATCAGGATGTCGTCCATCGCGTTGGGCGGGCGCGTCGCGGTGCCGCCCGAGCCGTTGATCGCGCCCGGATCGAGGATCCCGGCCGCGTTGACGTCACGCAGCTCGACCACGCGGTCGGCGTCGGTGAAGATCGCCAGCTGCGAGATCAGGATCTCCGCGGCCTCGCGCAGCGCCGCCTGCGGATCGATCGAGCCGTCGGTCTCGATGTCGAGCGTGAGCTTGTCGAAGTCGGTCTTCTGACCGACGCGGGCCTGCTCGACGTTGTAGGCGACCCGCCGCACGGGCGAGAAGATCGAGTCGATCGGAATCACGCCGATCGGCTGATCGGGCGACTTGTTCTCCTCGGCCGGGCGGTAACCGCGGCCGCGACCGATCGTGAGGTACACCTCGAGCTTGGTCTTCTTCTCAAGCGTGGCGATGTGCGCGTCGGGGTTCAGGATCTCCACACCGGACGGCAGGTCGATGTCCTTGGCGGTGATGTCGCCGGGGCCGGTGACGACCAGCGGAGCCTCGATCTCGGTCGCGTCGGAGTGCATCCGGCAGACGATGCCCTTGAGGTTGAGCACGATGTCGGTGACGTCTTCCTTGACGCCCTGGATCGTCGAGAACTCGTGCGCGACGCCCTCGATCCGAACGCTCGTGACGGCGGCGCCGGCGAGCGAGGAGAGCAGGACTCGCCGCAGCGAGTTGCCGAAGGTGTAACCGAAGCCCCGGTCCAACGGCTCAATCGTGAAGGATCCGCGGGTGTCGTCGGCCGACTCGGCGGAGATTCGGGGCACTTGGAAGTCAAGCATCACATGTTCCTAACATCGTGGGTTCCTGGCCGCACACGGGCGACGCGGTTTCGTCCCACCGGGGGGCTGTCACCCGGTGGCCTGAGAAAAAGATCGCTACTTCGAGTACAGCTCGACGATCAGCTGCTCCTGCACGGGCGCGGCGATCTCCCGCCGCTCCGGCTTGCGGAGCACCTTCGCCGTCAGCCCGTCGTGATCGGCCTGCAGCCACGCCGGGACCTGGCCGGTCAGCTCGGTGGCGTCACG
>CAVUSD010000032.1:0-431316 GCA_963743985.1 uncultured Solirubrobacteraceae bacterium
GGACGGTCTCGTCCTCGTCGACCTCGAACTCAATTCCGACGGGTTCCAACCTGACATTGAAAGTCTGACCCATGGTCTCCTTATCCAGACATCAGAGAGGCGGCCGGGGAGGGTCGAAACCCGCCCCAGCCGCCTCTACTGACAATTACTTCGTTACGCCTGCACCGGCTTGCGGCCGGCGGGGCCGCCGCGCTTGTACTCGGCGACGTGCGCCTCGCGCTCCTCCGGCGTCATCTCGTTGAGGAGGATGTTGGGGCTGTTGAGCGTGATGCCTTCCACGTTCTTGAGCGTCCACATCTTCTTCGGATCGAGATCCAGATGCGGCTGCGGGATCAGCGTCTCGCCGTCGTCACGGACGTAGCCCTGAGCCTTCATCAGCTCAGCGACATCCCAGCCGTGGTACATGGTCTCCCACTCACGCTTACCGGTGAGCCGGCCCATGTTCGGCGTCGGACGCCCGTTGTACTCGGGACGGAACGCGACCGCGTCGGTCCAGTGACAGGTCTCCGAGCAGTACGTACGAACCTGACCATCGACCTCGTCGACGACCATGTCCTCACGGATCAGCGCCGGGACCATGCAGGTCCAGCAGCGGTGCGGGTAGACGTAGTCGGTGTCCGCATCGAAGGCGATCGGGTTGTGCCCGTTCTTCTTCGAGAGGTCGCCGTAACGCTCCCACCACTTGCCGTACTTGTCATACCAGCCCGGGTACTTGAACTCGAACCACTCGAAGTCCTTATCGTCCATCCCGTCGATCCGCCAGTAATTGGCGAACCAGCCGGTGGCGAAGAACTGCGCGACTTCGTGGATGTAGCCCTTGTTCCAGATCCGGTTCCACGCCTCTTCGATGAGGTCGTGGGGGATGACCAGGCCGTACTTCTCCAGCGGCATCAGGTACGAGCGGTAGTAGTCGTCGTAGATCCAGCGACGCCACGCCTCGGCGTAGCTCTCGCGGTCCTTACGACGGTCCTTGGTGCCGTACTCGATGAACGTGCCGATCGCGGCGTCCACGACGGCGTGGTTGTTCCACCACGCGTAACGGAGGTCACGCTCGAGCAGCTCCCGGTTGCGCTCATCGGCGAGCGCCATCAGGATGATCGAGTACCCGTTGCTGATGTGCCGTGACTCGTCGGACTGGACCGAGTGGAACACCGTCGGCAGCAGGTAGTCGCCGTTGGCCGCGGCCTCACCCGGCATCGCGACGAAGAGGACGTTCGTGAACGCCGTCTCGGCAACGATGGTCAGGTAGATGTTCGCGGCCGTGATCGCGTCACCAGTGATGAAGCCCTCACCGAACTGACGGCCGATCGTGCCGGCGTAACAGTTCTGGAAGCCCTTCGTGGTGATGTCGAACCCGGCGGGGTCGATGTAGTGGTTCATGTACAGCCGCTTCAGGTTCATCTGAATCGTCGAGTGACGAACCTCGTCGATCATCTGAATCGCCAGACCGTTGTGAACCTCAGGGTTCGGAACGGTGCCGATCGTCAGCGGCATGGCGCGGGCGGCCGAGATCTCCGGGAACGGGATGATGGAGAGGAACAGCTTCTGCCACTCCATCCAGCGCTCCTGGACCTGCCGGAACATGTTCCCGCGGATCGCGCCGTCCATCGCTCCGAAGACGCGGTTGTCCTTCTCCTCCTCCATCGGGAAGTAGGAACGCAGGACCTGCTTGAGCGGGTCCTTCTTCGGTGCCTTTTCAAACGTGTAGTCGGTCCCGAACTTCTCGACCGGCGTGACGTATTCGGGCTCCCAAGAGAGCTCGCGGATTTTATTGTGAGCCTTGGTGATGCTGGTTCTGCTCACCTTCACTCCTTATTTAGTTTCCCTCGTATACCGCGCGCAGAAAACTGCGACACGGCCTCAATTTGCGAGACTAGGTCTCTTCTTCGCGTGTTACAAGAAGCTCCGAATTTCTGCATCAGCTTGCAACTCTCGAGACCTGGCTGATGCGGGATCGTCCGGCGTGCGAAGTTGAGGTACGGGCCGCGGCCGCGCGCGAGGCACCGTTGCGGTGGGTGGCGTGGCGCGGGCTCGCGGAGGCCGCGACGACCGCTCCCTGCGCCACGTCGACGACGACCGCGGCGAGATGCTCGCACTCGGCGTCGAACACGTTGGCGGTGACCGACAGCCCGAGGACCGCGGCGAAGCGACCGCGTTCGTCGAAGATCGGCGCCGCGATGCAGCAGAAGTTGGAGTCGAACTCCTCACGGTCGACGGCGAACCCATCCGCCCGGACGCGCTCGAGCTCGGCGACCAGTTCCTGCGGCGAGGTGATCGTCTGCGCGGTGAACGCCTGCAGGCCACGCGCGACGTAGCGGGAGACGCCGTTGGCGTCGAGCAGCGCGAGCACGACCTTGCCCATCGCCAACGCGTGCGCCGAATCGCGGATCTCGTTGCCGAGCCCGGGAATCCGTGGCACGCCCTGGCGGCCCCGGAAGGTCGTGATCTCGATCCGGCCGGCGCGGACCACGCCGAGATACGAGCGCTTGCGGGTCCGCAGGAACAGTTCGTCGACGGTCCCCGACAGCCCGTCTCCGAGCTGACCCGACTC
The DNA here is from genome assembly GCA_963743985.1 of uncultured Solirubrobacteraceae bacterium. Lineage (GTDB taxonomy): Bacteria > Actinomycetota > Thermoleophilia > Solirubrobacterales > Solirubrobacteraceae > Palsa-465. Next base: position 2,552 of record CAVUSD010000032.1, read on the forward strand.
TTCGGCGACGGCGGTCAGTTCCTCGAGCCCGCGAGCCGGGCGGTACAGGCCCTTGGACTCATGGACGGCGAAGCCCTCCTCGCACAGGCTCGTCAGCAGGTAGTAGGCGGTCGAGGTGCTCTTACCGAGGGCCGCGGCGACCTCGTCGGCGCGGACGCCGCCTGGGCGCTCCACCAGCAGGGCGAGTACCCGGAGTACCGAGCGCGCAGTGCTCAGGCTACGGGTCGATGCGCTGGCCGCCGAGCTCACGCCGCGAGCCGACGCGCTGGCCGCGTTGCTGAGACCACGTGTCGATGCACTCGCGGGGGCCCTGACCAGGGCCCTGACCGTCTCACTCTTCAAGCTTCTCGTCCTCTCCTCACGTCGTTCCCGAAGTCCGTCCTCCGGGTGCTCCCATGGTTCTCCCTGGGTGCCGATGGTCACAGTAGACCACGGCTGACTGGGGCGGCGTTACACGGCCGTTACACGCTCTGGGCAGCCGGTTTGGGGTGGTCCGGACCCGTTCGCAGCTGCGCGATCCGAGACGCCGCCAGGCTCCGCCGCGGGTCCTGGAAAGCGAGGTTGGCAAGCAGACGTTGCCAAGCCGCCAGGTCGAACGAGCCCGACGATGTCTGCAGCCATTCCCACAGCGCCTCGCGGTCGCCGGAGCTCATCACCGACTGTCGCAACCACCCCTCCAGCGCCTCGCGCTCGCGGATCACGCCCGGCGCGGTCGAGCGCGGGAGCAACGGGCCGGGGTAACGGGCGGCCGCCTCCCGCACGTCGCCACGATGCAGCAGTCCGCACACCTGAGCGACGTCGGAGCTGACGCCCGGCCGCAGCCGGTAATGGTCGGTCTCGACGCAATCGCCGAGCAGTTTGCGCAGGCGCGAGATCTCGACTCGCACCGCGCCGACCCGGTCTGAGAAGCCGTACACCCCGAGCGCCAACTCCTCCGACGACAGACCGTCCGGGTGCGAGCACAGCAGCGTCAAGATCTCGGCGTGGCGTCCGCGTAACGCGACCGGAACTCCCTCGAGTTCGGCCTCGCCACGGTCGCGCCCGAGCAGCTTGAGGTGCAGGCGGCCGCTCGGGGCAGCGCCGGTGGTCGTGGGTGGTGGCAGCAGGCGCACCAGGAACGCGTCGGAGTGGCCAAGTGCCTCGACCACCGCCTCGGCGCCCGGCGCCAGTTCCAGCGTGCCGCCGTCACGAGGCAGCATCACGCGATCCGACGGGAGCCAGCCGATCGGCTGCGACGCGATCACGCGACCGCTCGGGGCAACGAGCGCCCGAGGTCCGACGCCGGTCGTGAGCCGATCGCCATAGCGAGCGAGCATCCGAGCGTCGCGGTTGAGCATCTCGCAACGCATCTGGGCCTCGACCGCCTGCGCCGTCGCGGTGGCGACTGCCATCGAGTGAGGATGCACCGTCCGCATCTCCCCGGTCAGGTCGATCACGCCGATCACCTCGCCCGTATCAGGATCGTGCACCGGCGCCGCCGCGCAGGTCCATCGCTGGACGATCTCGTTGAAGTGCTCGGAGGCGAACACCTGGACCGCATGCTTGGCGGCGATCGCCGTCCCGATCGCGTTCGTGCCGGCGCCGCCCTCTGACCACAGCGTTCCCTCCGCGAAGTTCATCGAGTCCGCGGCACGCAGCCGAACCGTGGCATTGCCCTCGACCCAGAGGAGCACGCCGTTGGCGTCGGAGACGACGATCAGGTGCTGGGACTCGTCGGCGGTCGCGGCCAGACACGAGCGGATCAGCGGCGCCATCTCGGCCAGCGGGTGGATCTCCCATCGCGCCGACGCCTCGTCGGCGTCGGCTACCTGCGGGGCGATCCGCAGACCGCTCGGATCGACCCCGGCGGCCGCCGAGCGGCGCCAGGAGTCGGCGATCGGAGCTCGCACGGGCGCGTCGCGTGAATCGCCCTCCCCGCTGCGGGAGCCGACCACGAACCGCTCCCAGGCCCGTCGCAGCTCCCTTGCCCTCGTGACGGGCGCCGTGGCCACATCAATGGCCAGCCAGGGATTGGTCATCGCCGCTTCGAGTGTACTGGTCGCCTGACCCGCCCAAACCTGTCTCGCCAGCGCGTCCTACGCGGCTGTCTGAGACGGATGAGGCGGGTCCTGAGGGGTCGGGAACGCGTTGTCGATCAGCTCGATCCGGTAGCCGTCGGGGTCGGCCACGAAGCAGATCCGATACTCGCTGCGGCCACCGGGCGAGTAGGGCGCCTTCTCGGGCTCGATCCCGGCCTCGCTGAGCGAGGCCAGCAGCCCATCGAGATCGTCGACGACGAGCGCCATGTGGTTGTAGCCCTCGCCCAGGTCGTAGGACTCCTCACGCCCGACGTTGACCGTCAGCTCGAGCACGTCGCCGTCGCCGGGCAGGCCCATGTAGACGTTGTAGGCCGACTCGAAGTTCAGCTGACCGCGATGCTCGAACCCGAGCCGCCCGTAGAACTCGGTCGAGCGGTCGACGTCCTTGACCCGAATACACGTGTGTACGTATCTGGCACCCATGAGCGCGGACACTAACTCACGGTCATGCGACGTTGAGTCTCAACCTGAGGCATCGCTGGCGAGTCGTGCAGGCTGCGTGAGGCGCCCGGGGCAGCGGGGCGCCCGGGCCAGTGGGGCGCCCGCGGGCAGCGGGGCGCCGGGGCCAGCGGGGGGCCCGGGACCAACGGGGCGCCCGGGCCAGCGGGGCGCCGGGGGCAGCGGGGCGCCCGGGGGCAGCTGGGGGCCCGGGCCAGCGGGGCGCCCGGAAGGCCAGCGGGGCGCCCGGGGGCAGCTGGGGGCCCGGGCCAGCGGGGCGCCCGGAAGGCCAGCGGGGCGCCCAGGGGCCATCGGGCCGTCCGGGATCCGCCCGGGGTCCAAGGCCGCCCGACGTCTCGACGGTGGCGCCGCACGCTTGGCGGATTTTCGTCCTTCCACCGTTGAAAGCCGCCAACCGTGTCGCGAACCTTCGCCCAGGGGGGTGGATTCGGGGTGGCGCGCGGCTATTACCGAGCATGGTCACGTTTCTCTCCGTCACGGACGAGCTGCATCGCCTCGCGGAGCCGCAGCATGGGCATCTCACGCGCCGGCAACTGCTGGCGATGGGGCTGAGCGGCTCCGGGGTCCAGCACCTGGTCGAGAACGGTCTGCTGATCCGCGCCCATGCCGGCGTCTACGCGCTCGGCTACCGGCAGCGGACGCCGATTGCGATCGCTGCGGCGGCCGTGCTGGCGTGCGGAGAAGGCGCGCTCCTCAGCCACGACTCGGCCGCCGCTCTGTACGGGTTACGGGAATGGCCGCCGGTGCCGGAGGTCACCGCACTCACGCACCGGGAGCGGCCTGGGATCCAGGTGCACCGCTCGCGGACGCTGTCGAAGGCGGACGCCACCCGCCAGCACGGGATCCCGGTCACGACCGCCGCCCGCGCGATCCTCGACGTCAGGGGTCGCCTGTCGGACGCCGAGCTGATCCAGATTGTCTCGGACGCGCGCCGCGCCGGGCACCTCGGGCCGACCGCGCTGCATCGGCTGCTGGCCGCAAGCGCCCGTGCCGCGAGGCTGATCGACCCGCGGCAGGCGCCGAGCGAGAGCATCTTCATGGCGATGTTCCTGGTGTTCCTCAAGCGCTACCGCCTGCCGATCCCGCTCATCGAGTACTGGTTCCACGGATTCCGTGTCGACGCGATCTACCCGGCCCAGCGGCTGATCGTCGAGCTCGACAGTTGGGAGTTCCATTCCGACCCAGTCCAGTTCGAACGGGACCGTGAGCGCAACGCAGTCGCCACCAAGTACCGGCACGACACGCTGAGAATCACCTGGAAGCGGATGACCGAGCACCCCCGTCAGCTCGCCGCCGAGATCCGGGCCATACTCGCCGACCGGGCGCCCGCCACCGCCAGACGCGAGGAGCCGTAGGCGGTGGAACGGGTGGCGCTCCGCAAGCACGGGCTCGAACGCGGCCGAGCGCGCCCGCCGCCTATTTCGACGCGTGCACGACCAGCGCCGAGCCGCCGAACAGACGCTTGGGCTCGGCGATCGCCTGCACCCGCCCGCCACCGAGGAACGACAGCGCGGTCGCGTCGCCGGGATAGTGATCGAGCGGGAGGACCGAGCCGGTCGCCAGCGAGAACTTCTCACCGAACTGTGCGGTCAGCGCGCTTCGCAGCGGGCTGCGCATGAACGCCGGCTCGGCCAGCGAGGTCGGCGAGTCCGTCTGGCTGACGCGGGGTGCGGCGAGCGCGGCCGACAGCGGCATGCCGAAGTCGACGTGGTTGACGATCGTCTGCAGGATCGTCGTCGGGATCGTCGAGCCGCCGGCGGCACCCAGCGCGAACACCGGCTGGCCGTGGTCGAACGCGATCGTCGGTCCGATGCTCGAGCGCGGCTGCTTGCCGCTCGCCGGCAGGTTGGGGTCGGGCGTGCCCTTGGCGGCCGGCGCGAAATCGAAGTCGGTCAGCTCGTCGTTGAGCAGAAAGCCGTAGCCGGGGACCGTCTGGCCGCTGCCGCCGAAGAAGTTGATCGTGTTCGTGTAGACGGCGATGTCGCCCTGCTTGTCGACGGCGACGATGTTGTTGGTGTGGTGGCGCTCGGGCGAGGCGCTGGTCGCCGCCGTCGACGACGATCCCTTCCGGCAACCATCCGCCGACAGGTTCCCGGGGGCCAACGGCGACTTCAGCGCGCGCCCGCCGACCAGGCACCGACGGGAGGCCGCGAACGCTGGACTCAGCAGCCGTTTCAGCGGTACGTGGACGTAGCGGGGATCGCCGACGTAGCGATCACGGTCGGCGTAGGCCAGGCGCGACGCCTCGAGATAGTGAAACAGCGCGGTCGCCTGCGGCTCGGTGCCAAGGTCCCAGCCCGACAAGATGTTGAGCGCCTCACCAACGGTCGAGCCGCCGCTCGACGGCGGAGGCGTCGAGTCGATTCGCAGACCGCGGTACGTCACCGAAGTCGGCGCCTTGACGCGGGCGACGTACGAGCTCAAGTCGCCCATGCTCATGATCCCCGGCTGGGTCACCACCTTCTGTCCCGGCGTCAGCACCGGACGGTCGACGGCATCCACGATCGCCGCGCCGAGCGGTCCGTCGTACAGATACGACGGACCGTGCTGGGCCAGCAACGAGTAGGTCCGGGCCAAGTCGGGATTGCGCAGCACCGTGCCGACGGGCAGCGGCTGGCCGGCCTTGGTCAGAAACAGCGAACGGCTGGCCGGGTAGGCGCGCAGCAGCGTCAACCCGGAGCGCTCGAGCTGCACGAAGTCGCGGTCGACGCGGAAGCCGCGCCGGGCGATCCCGATCGCCGGCTGCAGATCGGCACCGAACCGTCGCGCGCCGAACCGCTTGACGGCCGTCGCCCAGGTGGCGACCATTGACGGCACCCCGGTCGACAGCGGCTGCGACGACGCATTCTCGTAGTCCATCGGCTTGCCTGTCTTCGGGTTGACGAACAGCTTGCTCGTGCACGCCGCGGGACACGTCTCACGCCCGTCGATCGTGCTGACCCGATGCGTCTTGGCGTCGTAGACGATCATGAACCCGCCGCCGCCCGGACCCGCCACGAACGGGATCGTGACGCCCATCGCGCTCGCCGTCGCGACGACCGCGTCGACGGCGTTGCCACCGTGGCGAAGTGCGTCGATCCCGGCCTGGCTGGCGTCGGAGTCCATCGACGCGACCGCGCCGCCGGTGCCCGTCGCCAGCGGATGCTTGGGGGCGCTGACCGGTCCGGGAGCAGCGGCCCGTGCGGCTCCGCTGACCGGTCCGGGAACAGCGGCCCGTGCGGCTCCGCTGACCGGTCCGGGAACAGCGGCCCGCGCGGCTCCGGCAAGTAACAGCAGCGCCAGCAGCAGCGCGAACACCAGGAAGGGAGTCAGCCACCGCGCATGTGGGCGACCACCACGGATCTCGGACATACCGTGCACCTTTCCCCGGCCCGCCGCGTGGCAAACGAGCCCATCCGGGATGATGCTCGCAGATGACCGATGCACCGACTCCTGGCGCGCTCGATGACCTGCGCATCCTCGACTTCTCTCGGGTGCTGGCAGGGCCGTTCGCGACGATGATGCTCGCCGATCTCGGCGCCGAGGTGATCAAGGTCGAGCGACCGGGGATTGGCGACGAGACGCGCAGCTGGGGTCCGCCCAACGACGCCCATGGCAACGCGACCTACTTCCAGGCGGTCAATCGCAACAAGCGCAGCGTCGCGGTCGACCTGTCCTCCGAGGCCGGCCGGGCGCAGGCGCGCGAGTTCGCTGCGGGGGCAGACGTGGTCGTCGAGAACTTCCGGCCCGACGTGATGGACAAGCTCGGGCTCGGCTACGAGACGCTGTCGGCGACCAACCCTCGGCTGGTGTTCTGCTCGATCACCGGCTTCGGCGCCGGCGATGGCGCCCGGCTGCCCGGCTACGACCTGCTGGTGCAGGCCGTCGGCGGGCTGATGAGCATCACCGGCGCCCCGGACTCAGACCCGCAAAAGGTGGGCGTCGCGGTCGTCGATGTACTGGCCGGGCTGTTTGCCTCGGTCGGGATCCTCGCGGCGCTCCGCCATCGGGACGCGACCGGGGAGGGTCAGCGGGTGCAGGTCGACCTCCTCTCCTCGCTGCTGGCGGCGCTCGTCAACCAGGGCTCGGCGTTCACGGTCGCGGGCGTCGTCCCGACGAGGATGGGCAATGCGCACCCGTCGATCAGCCCCTACGAGCTGTACGACACAGCCGCCGGCGAGCTCGTGCTGGCAGTCGGCAACGACCGCCAGTTCGCGGCACTGTGCGACGTGCTCGGCGCGCCCGAACTGGCCGCTGATCCGCGCTATGCCGGCAACCGAGACCGAGTCGCCAACCGCGACGCGCTCAGGCAGGAGCTCGACGCGCGGCTGCGTGCCAAGCCGGCCGGCGAATGGGCATCGCTGCTGATCGACGCGCGCGTGCCCGCCGGGGTCGTCAACGACATCGCCGGCGCGTTCGAGCTCGCGCGGGGACTCGGACTGCAGCCGACGGTCGACGTGCCCGGACCGGAGGGCGCGACCGTGTCACTGACCCGCAACCCGATCGGGCTGTCGCGCACGCCACCGAGCTACCGCAGCGCACCGCCGGCGCTGCCCGGCTGATCGACCTACGTCCTCGGCAGCGCGCTCTCGATCGCCGCGGTGATCTTCGGGTCCTCAGGCTTGACCTGGCTCTTCCAGTAGGCCAACAGCCGGCCGTCGGCGCCGACCAGGTACTTACCGAAGTTCCACACCGGCGGGCCCGAATTCGGCTGGCGCGCGAGGTCTGACCACAGCGGGGCCGGGTCGGCCCGGACCGACATCTTCTCGGTCATCGGGAACGTGACGCCGTAATTGCGCTGGCAGAACTCGCCGATCTCGGTGGCGTCGTCGTACTCCTGATCGTTGAAGTCGGCCGACGGCGTCCCGAGCACCTGCAGCCCGCGCTCCGAGTAGGTCTCATAGAGCTTCTGCAGTCCCTCGAACTGCGGCGTCAGTCCGCACTTGCTGGCCGTGTTGACGATCAGCGTAGGGTTCCCCCGCAGCGTCTCCAGGTCCAGCTCGCCGCCCTCGAGCAGCGTCACCTTGTGGTCGTAGATATCGGTCCCGTGATCGAGCTTGGCGGTGCGTTTGACGTACATGCGCGCGGTGGATAGCAGGCTCATGGGCCAGAGGTTACGCGCTGCCCGATCGCTAGCGTGGGTGCGGTGCTCGGATGACGATCGCCTACGACCGCACCGGCAGCGGGCCGCCGCTGGCGCTCTTGCACCCGCTCGGCGCCGATCGGCACGTCTGGGACCCGATCATCGGCTCACTGAGCGCCGCGCACGATGTGATCGCCGTCGATCTTCCCGGCTTCGGTCAGTCGCCGCCGCTGCGCGACACAACGCCGACGCCCCGAGCGCTGGCCGAAGCCGTCGCGGCGCTGCTCCGTGACCTCGACGTGCAGCAGCCGCACGTGGTCGGCAACTCGCTCGGAGGCTGGGCCGCGCTCGAGCTGGCGCTCGCCGGCGACGCGGGACGCGTCACCGCGATCGCCCCCGCGGGCCTGTGGTCGGCCCCGCTCGTGCCCAAGCCGAGCCTCGCCCATCGGCTCGCCCGCCTATCTCGCCCGCTGATCGAGCCGGCGGCAAGAACCAGTCGCGGGCGGCGCTTGTTGTTGTCGGGCTCGGTCGCGTACCCCGAGCGGGTCCCGGCACAGGACGCCGCGCACCTCGTACGCGCATATGCGCGCGCACCCGGGTTCGTCGCGGTGAACGATGCGATGCGCGCCGCGACATTCACGGCGCTGGACCAGATCCGCTGCCCGGTGACGCTGGTCTGGCCGGAGCACGATCGGCTCGTGCAGCGACCGGCGACGGTGCCGGGCAACGTCATGAGCGTCGCGTTGCCCGACGCCGGTCACGTCCCGATGTGGGATGCGCCGGCGGCCCTGATCGCGTTGATCACGGCCGCCGAGCCTGCCCCAGCTCAGCCGATCAGCGCAGCCTGAACCTGCTCGAGCTCACGCGCCAGCACCCGTCCGTCGCGATCGGTGTAGAGCGGGCCGGTGCCGTCGGTCAGCGCGATCTGCAGCCGCGCCAGCCCGCGCACGGAGAGTGGGGCCTGGCTGCGCAGCAGGTCGGCGAGCCGCTGCAGCTCAGCGCGGTTGACATGGGTGGCGACCGGGTGCGGACCGACCCGGAGCCGATGGGGCTCGTCGGGGAAGCGCAGCAGCTGCTCGATCTCGTCAGCCACGCGTTCCCGCGAGCAGTGCCTGGTCAGCTCGGCGGCGCGGGCCGCTCGCTGCGGGCGGTCGGCGGGGTCGGCCCCCTCGGCGAGTTGCTGGTCCAGCAGCCGGTGGCGGATCCGCGCGGCAGCGCGCGCCGCCAGGCCGGGTGTGGGCAGATCGTGGGGGTTGGTCGTGGTGGTCATCTCTGGACACCTCCGTCGCAGGACGTGTGTTGGTTTCTCGGCATCACACAGCCTGAACTGAGACCGACCTCCCGACATCGGCAATGCGCCGCGGATCCGCCGAGCCAACCCCTTAGTTCGGGCGGCCGCGCACTTAGTCAGATCTGGAGCTGCCCGTCGGCCGCGGCACGGTGCAGCCGAATCACCCGCTGCCCACCCGCGATCGGCGTCCGAAACGGCGCCTCGGCGACCGCCAGAGCGCGCGTACTCGAGCCCAGCAGCATCCGCACCAGCGCCAGCGCTTGGACCTCGGGTTGAGGCGGTGACGCATACGACGAGCCGCTGTGACCGACCAGACGCGGGTCGCACTGGTCGTCGACCTCGACGATGTAGAGCAGGCGTTCGGGCACGGTCGAGTTGTACGCGACCGGCGTCGCCGGCGTCAGCGTCGGTCCGCTCCTGGACCCGGCCACGCCGCGACCCGGATCAGCGAGGGGGCGTCGCCGACCTTGCCGGGCGCAGGCAGAGCGAGGACGGGACCCCGACCAGCAGGCAGACGGCGGCACCGATCAAGAGCGCGTGATGCACCGAGGCCGCGGTCAGCGCGCCCGACAGAGCGACGCCGGCCAGGCTGGCGCCGACGGCCGCTCCGAGCAACCTGCCGACCGACAGCAGCGCCGAGGTGCGGCCGTGCAGCGCCTGGGGCGTCGAGTTCAAGGCCGCGCGGCTGACCGGGACGAACAACATGCCGAGCCCGAGTCCGACCGGGATCAGCGGCAGGATCGTGACCAGGTCGTCAAGTGGCACGGCGGCAATCCCGAGCACGATCAGGCCGAGCCCGGTGCCGAGGAAGCCGAGCACGGTGACGAACACCTCGCCGCGCGTGTCGACGAGCTTGCCGGCCACCGGCGCGGCGACACCGACCAGCAGCGCGACCAGCACCAGCGCCGCGGCGGCGCCGAGCGCCGAGAAGCCGGCGACCCGCTGCAGGTACTGCTCGGCGATGTAGAAGGCGCCGATCATCACGCCGAACGTCAGCGCCGCGATCACCGTCGCGGCGACGACGATCCGGTTGACGAATGGACCGGATCGATCCCGGGACGTCGACGCCCCGTGGATCACGCTGGGCACCAGCCGCGCCACGGCGATCCCGGCGACCGCCGCCAGCGGAATCAGCGCCCACCAGTCGGCGCGCCAGCCGAATGCGATCGTCAGCAGACCGCCCAGCAGTGGACCGATCAGGTTCGACATGCCGGCGCTCGCACCCCAGATCCCCAGCGCGGCGCCACGGCGTTCCGCCGGAAAGCCCGACACCGCTCCGGCCAACGCGGCCGGGCTGACCAGCCCGGCGCCGGCGCCCTGGATCACGCGCGAGCCGATCAGCTCGCCGAAGCTCTGCGAGACCGCGCCGGCGAGCGCGCCGAGCGCGAACAGCCCCAGACCGATCAGCGCCAGCCGTCGTGCGCCGTAGCGATCGACGAGCTCGCCGCCGGGGATCAGCATCAGCGCGTAGGCCGCGAAGTAGGCCGACAGGACCGCCGAGGTCGAACTGCCCGGAACGGACAGCCCATGGGCGACGGATGGCAACGCGACCGTGATCAGCGTGCCGTCGAGCTGGAGCAGCGCGGCCGCGGCGGTGCAGGCAGCGAGCCGCGTCCATGCCGCCCGGGGTACCGGGGGCCGGGCGTCTGCGGGGGTATCGGGAGCTTCTGTGACGGTCGCGCTGGCGGACACGAAGGGGCAGTATCGCGGGTGCCCGGGGCTATCCGCGCAACGACCTCCCGTTTCGAACCTCAAGATGCTGCCGAGGCTGCATAAGAAGTTCGCAGGAACGCCGGCGAATGTGCTGGTAATCCCGGACACAACGACTATCTTTTCGGCCATGTCACCACAAACGCGATCGGCGTTCTCTCCGCAGAACCCGGGTTACGGCTACTCCGGCCAGTCGCTGACCCGCGATCAGTCACGCGCCGTGTTCGGCCAGGTCATGGGCCTGGTCGCGGTTACGTTCGCTTTTCTGGCCGCCGGGGCGTACCTCGGACGGAATCTGAACGGCGGCGGGATCATCTTCTTCATCGCCGCGTTCGGCGCCTTGTTCGGACTGCAGTACGCCGTGCGGCGTGGGCGCGAGCAGCTGGCGATCGGGCTCCTGTTCGTCGTCGGACTCACGCTTGGGCTCGCGATCTCGCCCGTCATCGTCTACTACGCCAACAGCGACCCCGGCGCGATCTACCAGGCCGGCGCCTGCACCGCAGGGTTCGTCGCGATCATGGGCTCCTTCGGGTATGCGACGCGCACGGATCTGTCGCGTTTCTACCGCGCGTTCTTCTTCGCGTTGATCGCGTTGATCGTGTTCGGGCTGGTGCTGGTGTTCGTCAACATCCCCGGCGGCAACCTGATCTACTCGGTGCTCGGGCTGATCATCTTCGGCGGCCTGACCGCGTTTGACTTCCAGCGGATGCGCAACGCGGGCATGACGGATGCTCCGCTGATCGCCGCGTCGATCTTCCTCGACATCTTCAACATCTTCCTGTTCTTCCTGCAGATCTTCGGGGGCGGCGGCCGCCGCTGAGCCGCTGCTCGATCGTCGACCGGCCGGTGGCGCACCGGCTGGTCGTCGATCACTCGTCGGCCACGTAGTGTCGCTGGCCCGACAGGTCTTCCCAGACCCGCATCACGCGCTTGGTGCGGGGGTCGCGAAACCGCTCGCCGGTCGGTTTCCAGCCCGGCCCCGGAGCGTCGGCGTCTGCGTGGCCGCCGAACCACGGCGCCTGGCGGGGCTCCGGATCGCCGCTCGTCGTCAGCGCGGGCAGACCGGCGAAGGCCTCGGCGGCCTGTGCCTGGCTCTCGGCCTCGGCGACCAGGGCCACCCGGCGCTCGAGCTCCGGCAGTTCGATGTCCCCGCGCGCCGCGTGGTCAGACAGCCGCGCGTACAGCTGCTCGCGATCGCAGTCGGTCAGCCGCACCGCTCGTAGCTCCGGTCAGCCGCGGGCGCGCAGCTTGACGGCGGTGCCGTAGGCGAGGATCTCGGTCAGGCCGTTGCCGACCTCGGACGAGTCGAAGCGAACCCCGACCAACGCGTCGGCCTCGATCAGCCGGGCGTTTTCAACCAGCCGGTCGAGCGCGTGCCGGCGTGAGTCCTCGAGGAGACGTGTCTGCTGCCCGACCTCGCCTCGTTTCAGCGCCTTGAACCCCGCTGCGACACCACCGACGAGACCGATGCTGCGGACCACCAATCCATAGACGACGCCGAGATTGTCGGTCACGTCGAACCCCGGTAGGTCGAACGTCGTCGACATCGGCAGCCCCGATGAAACCGTCGGATTGACGTCCTCCGTCATCGTCTGCGGAAACCTACCAGTCGACACAGCTCACCGCCGCTGGGATAGACGCCAGCGGCGATCGTTGGCCACACGGATAATGCCCCCACACAGGCCATCGCTGAGGATGGCGCGATGCCTATCTCGATCATCATCTCCTACGACGGGACGGCGCACGACGACGACTCGCTGATGCTCGGCAAGATGTTGTCCGCCGCCGGCGCGAGCCTGTCGCTCGCGTACGTACGCCATTCGCGCGAGTACGACCCCCGCCGCGAGGAGATCGGCGTCCACGACGCCGACCGACGACTCGAGCAGGGGGCGCAGTGGCTCGAAGATCCCGCGATCACCCGCCACGTCGTCGTCAACCCGTCGACCGGCGCCGGGCTAGCGGACCTCGCCGCGTCCGAAGGCGCGGCCGCGATCCTGTTCGGCTCCGATTACCGGACCCCGCCCGGCCGTGTCGAGCCGGGCATCGCGGCGCAGGGGCTGCTCGACGGGGGTACGGTCGCGATCGGCGTCGCGGCAGCGGGCCTGCGCACCCGCGCGGAACCGACGCTGGCAACGGTCTCGTTCCTGTCAGACGATCCCGCGGGGACAGCCTCGAACACCGCGCGAGCGTTGGCAGACGCGGCCGGTGCCGAACTCGTCGCCGGCGCCCACGATGCCGATCTGATCGTCGTCGACTCACGAGCGTCGGGGCCGGTGGGGACCGTCGGGCTCGACGGGCTCACTCGCGGCTGGCTCGACTCCGCCCGGGGTTCGGTGCTCGTGCTTCCGCACGGGACCACGCTCTCGCCGTGACGACCGGCGGGGTCCCGTTTCGGATCCTGGCCGGACCGCGGCAAACCTAAACTGACGCAATGCCCCTCCCCACCGGTCACTGGGAACACAGCACCGGCCCGAGGCGCCTCAACCGCCGAGAACGGTGGTTGATCGCCGGGGTGCTGGGCCTGACCGCGGTGATCGTGGTCGCCGTCGTCGTCGCCTTCACCAGCCATCAGAAGACCTCCCGTCACGGCTGCATCGACGTCAGCGCGGCGACCGTGATCGGCGGCTCAGAGCTGTACCGCTGCGGGACCGCGGCCCGTCAACTATGCACGAGCCCACTCGGCAAGGGCTCGGAGAACGTCGCGTTCCGCCACCAGCTCGCGGACGCCTGTCGCAAGGCCGGCCTGCCGGTCCCGCGCGTCGGATCCTTCTGAGCACCACGGTCGCACCCTGCTCAGCAATGAGTAGGTTTGGCCATCCGGCCGGGTCATTATCCATATGTCCAGGGTCCCCCATCGATCGCTGGCCTTGAGGCTATGGCTGGGCGCCCGCGCGTTGACGACGCTGTCGGCTGTCAACTTGGGGCCGTTTTCGGGTCCAGCTGTCGGCTCGCGCCGCGCGCCGGCATCCACCAAACGAAGGAGATGCATGCCTCTCGAAGCGCCGTCATGGCTGAATCCGGGAGATACCGCATGGCAGATAACGGCCGCAACGCTCGTGGGGTTCATGAGCGTGCCGGGACTCGTCGTCCTGTATGGCGGCGTGATGCAGAAGCGCTGGTCGATCAACAGCATGATGCTCACGTTTTCGGCGTTCTCTGTGGTGCTGGTCATCTGGGTGCTGTACGCGTACAAAATGGGCTTCGGGGACCCGTTCCATGGGTTCTCGCACTCGAGTTCGGGGTTCTTTGGGAACTTCATAGGTAAGCCGGGACCCAGCCTGAGCCATAAGGAGTTACAGCGACAAGCCAACATCCCGCTGATTGGATCGGACGCGTTCCCGCAATCGTCACTGGTCTATTTCCAGTTCGTGTTCGCGGCGATCACGCCGATCTTGATGCTCGGCTCGGTCCTCGGGCGCATCAACTTCAAGGCGTGGATTCCGTTTGTGGTTCTGTGGATCACGTTCGTCTACACGATCAACGCGTTCCTGATCTGGGGCGGTGGCTTCTTCGGCCATCACGGCGCACTGGACTTCTCCGGCGGCTACGTGATCCACCTGTCGGCGGGTATTTCCGGATTCGTCGCGGCCTGGGTGATCGGTCCACGACTCCAACGCGACCGAGAAGTCGACGCACCGAACAACTTGGCGATGGTCGCGGTCGGTGCGGGTTTGCTGTGGATCGGCTGGAATGGGTTCAACGGCGGCGACCCGTATGCGGTCAACATGTCCGCCGCAGCCGCAGTGCTGAACACCAACCTCTGCACCGCTGTGGCGTTCCTGGTGTGGGTCGGCTGGGACTTCATCACCGGCCGTAAGCCGAGCATGATCGGCGGCGTCAACGGCATCATCGTCGGCCTGGTGGCGATCACCCCCGGCGCCGGCTATGTCAACGGGTACGGGGCGATCGCGATCGGCGTGATCGCGTGTACGACCGTGTACTTCGCGATGAACTACCTGAGCCGCTGCCGACCGTTCCGGAACGTCGACGACACACTCGGCGTGATCTACACCCACGGGTTCGCCGGATTCCTCGGCGGGCTCCTCGTCGGGGTCTTCGCCGACCCGAACATGGCGGTCTTCTACACGACCACCGCCAAGAAGGGTGTCCTGATCGCGACCGGCTCGGCGCCGGGCGTCGTCCACGGCAGCTTCACGCTGCTGAAATGGCAGTTCTTCGCCGGGGCCTGGGTGATCTTCTGGTCAGCCCTGGGGACGTTCATCCTGCTCAAGATCGTCGGGATCTTCATCCCGTTGCGGATGTCGCAGGAGGCGATGGAGATCGGCGACGTCGCCGAGCACGGTCACGAGGTGTACCCGTCCGACATTCCGTCGCTCGGGTACCCGAACGGGATCCCGGGTCTGGGCGACCCGGCATCCACCAGGACCACGACCGCGTGACGAGGGTGCGGCTCACCCATACGAGCATGCGGGCCGGCATCAGTGCAGCGCCCCCGCGCGGTTGAGGCCGGCCTGAAGTCAGCGCAGGGCCGGGAGGCAGATGCAGGTGCCTCCCGGCCCACGCCGCTGACACTGGTCGCCGGCGCTGTCGCCGGCGACAGCCTGGACAGCGTCGCCGCGATCGTCTCGGCGTCCCTGGCGTGTCCGGTCGCGATCGCGATCCCGGCGCTCGGGGAGCCGGTTGTCGAGCCGACCGGATCGCTGCCGGCGGCCGCGGCCAAGGCGCTCGTCGCGTACGCCGCGGGTGTGATCGCGGCCGACGAAGTCACGGTCCCGGATCTGATCGCCGACGCCGTCACGGTTCGGATCGCCGAACAGATCGTCGGCATCGTCGCGGCGGTGACGATCGTCTCGGCCGACGGCTCGCCAGCGTCCGGGGTCACCGCGGGCGAGCGCCGGGCCTGGCTGGAGGCGGCCGCCGCGGCCGCGTCGGTCACCGCATTGATCCAGGAGGCACACGCCGCCGACCCGGGCGGCTCGGCCGCCGATCTGCTGGCCGAGCTATCGGCGGGGCCCCCGGTCGACCTGCAGGCGTTCCTGGCGCGAGGCCGCCGCCTCGGCGTGGAACTCAGCGGCGGCGGGATCGCGATCAGCGCCCGCCGGGTCGCCGGCGACGGTTCGGGGCTGGCGCTGACCGGCGCCGACCGCGCGCTCGCCGACGAGGTCGGCCCCGGCGCCGATGGACTGATCGCGACGCGCGGCGCCGATCGAGTGCTGGCGATCGTGGCCGCCCACGACGCCTCGGAGGCGCTCACCAAACGGCTGCAGGAGGCGGGGTTGTCGGCGGTCGCGTCGGCCGCTCGCCGGGCGCCGGCACGGCTGCACGAGGCCGTCCTCGAGGCCGAGCTGCTTGGCGAGCTCGGGGTCTCAGAGCTCGCGCCCGCCGGCGCGCCGGAGACGTATCGCCTGCTGATCGGCGTACTGCTGCGCGATCGGTCAGAGCTCGAGCAGCTGCGCGACCGGACGGTGTGGCCGCTGTTTGACTACGACACCGTGCACGACACCGAGCTGGTGGCGACGCTGCGGGCGTTCCTGTCGCACGACGGCTCCACCACCGAGACGGCCGAGGCGATGCAGCTGCACCGTCACACGGTTGGTTACCGACTGTCACGGGTGCACGAGGTCTCCGGGCTATCGCCCTACGAGTCGGACGGCCGCGAGCGACTGAGCCTCGGGATCAAGGCCAGCCAGATCCTCGAGGCCGAGCGCCGGTTGCGCGAGCGGCCGTGAGCGGGAAGGACACGACCCAACTGGTTTCGTAGAGTTTGTGCGGATGCCGCCGGCGTACTCCTACCTGATCTGTGCCACGCAGCGCAGCGGCTCGACGCTTCTCTGCGAGCTGCTCAAACAGACTGGGGTGGCCGGATGTCCTGAGGAGTACTTCGAAGCCCAGTTCGAGACCGGTGTCCCGCCGCACCCGCGACGCTTCCTGGAGGGCCTGCCGATCACCGGCGCCGGCGTGCGCGCCAACGTCTCCCCTCCGGACGCACCGGCCTACTCGTCGCTGCACGGGATCACCAGTTACCGCGAGCACCTGGACCGGACGTTCGAGCTGGGCACGACCGCCAACGGGGTGTTCGGCGCCAAGCTGATGTTCAACCAACTCCCCGAGTTGACCGCCCTGGCGGGCACGCTGCCCGAGTACGCGGGGATGGGGTCGATTGCGGTGCTGCGCGCGCTGTTCGGCGACCCCGCGCTGGTCTGGGTCTCCCGTGGCGACAAGGTCCGCCAGGCCGTGTCGATGTGGAAGGCGCTGCAGAGTCGCAGCTGGCGGGGCGAACGTGCCGACAGCGATCCCCGAGGGTCAGGCGACCGTCCGCCGAGGGGCGGCGCGATCTACAGCTACGAAGGGATAGACCATCTCGTCAAGCGGTTCGAAGCCGACGATCTCGGGTGGAACGACTTCTTCGCCGTCAACGAGCTCGAGCCGCTGAGGATCGATTACGAGGATCTCGCCCGCGACCGCGCCGGCACCGTGCAGGCCGTCCTGTCGCTGGTCGGCGCGTCGCTGCCCGAGGGTTGGACGGCGCCCGAGCCGATCCGTCGTCAGGGCGACGCGACATCCGACGAGTGGGTGGCCGCGTATTATCGCGACCGCGCCGAGCGCGGGCAGCACGACTCGGCCGGCGTCGACGCCGGCACCGTCTGATCTCGCCGTCCTCTCGTGATGCCGTCGCCGCCGAACATCCTCTACTTGAACTCGCACGACACCGGCCGCTACGTGCAGCCGTACGGGACCGCGGTGCCGACGCCGAACATGCAATGGCTGGCCGACCAGGGCGTGATGTTCCGCAATGCGTTCTGCGCGGCGCCCTCGTGCTCGGGCAGCCGGGCCGCGTTGCTGACCGGCAGCTACTGCCACAACAACGGGATGATGGGCCTCGCCCACCGCGGCTTCGAGCTCTACGACTACGACCAGCACGTCGTCAGAACGCTGAGTCAAGCCGGCTATCACACCGAGCTGATCGGCGAGCAGCACGTTTCGGCGACCCCCGACGTGCTCGGCTATGACGTCGTGCACCCGCTGCCGAACACGACCGTCAGCGCGGTTGCGCCGGTCGCGATCGAGGCATTGGCCGGCGACATCCCGCAACCGTTCTTCATGTCGGTCGGGTTCTTCGAGACGCACCGCAGCTTCTTTGCCCCCAGCTCGGTCCGCGACCGCGTGTATTCGCTGCCGCCGCCGTTCCTGCCCGACACGGCGGAGATCCGGTCCGACGTCGCCGCGTACAAGGCCAGCGCCCGCTCGCTGGATCACGGAATCGGGTCGGTGCTGAACACGTTGCACGAGACCGGCCTCGACCGCAACACGCTGGTGATCTGCACGACCGACCACGGGCTCGCGTTCCCGACCGCGAAGGCGAGCCTGCTGGACCGCGGAATCGGCGTGATGATGATCATGCGGGGTCCGGGGATGCCGGTAGGTGTCGCCCAGGACGAACTGGTCTCCCAGATCGACGTGTTTCCGACCTTGTGCGATCTGGCGGGCATCGACCCGCCTGACTGGTTGCAGGGCCGTTCACTGCTGCCGCTCGTGTCGGGTACCGAGGAGCCAGGCCTGCGAACCGAGATCTTCGCCGAGCTGACCTACCACGCAGCCTACGAGCCCCAACGAGCGATCCGCACCGAACGCTTCAAGTACGTGCGCCGCTTTGACGACTACCCAACCCCGGTCCTGGCCAACTGCGACGACAGCCCGTCCAAGGATGCGTACCTGGCGCGCGGATGGGCAAAGCGGCCGGTGTCCCGGGAGTCGCTGCATGACCTGTTCTTCAATCCCGGCGAGGGGCGCAATCTGGTGGGCGACCCGTCCTACGAGCCGGTGCTGGTGGACCTTCGGGCACGGCTACAGCGTTGGATGGAGGACACGTCGGACCCGCTGCTCGACGGCCCCGTCCCAGCGCCGGTCGGCGTGCGGCTCAACGCCCAGGATCAGCTGTCTGCCGACGAGCCGACGTACACGGTCGACGTACCGGGGATGATGACCCGCGCAACCGTCGCCTGAGCTCTACTGGCCGCGCTGCAGGCGGGCGCGCAGGCGCGACCAGAGGCCCGAGTCGCCGTCGCGCTCACGCTCGGCGGTGCGCTGGGCCTTGCGGAACTCCCCCTCGGTCGGCAGCCGCCCCTGCGTGCGCGCCGCCATCACGCACGCGGAATGTGCGTGGCGTCGCCGTGACGAATCCCCCTCGGGTGTGATCAGCATGTGCGCCTGCAGCGACGGGAGCTGGTTTCCACACAGCGGGCAGCGGTACGTTGACGGCTTGCGATTCTGAGCGGACCGGATCGTCCACCAGCGGGGCTTGGGTTGCTTGGCCATCGTCTCTGCAGCATCGCACCGCCCCGGGTAAACCCCCCGATCGGAGGCTCGTCGGCAGCTAAACTTTGCTGCTGCAATGGCGAGCCAGAAAGCAGACGAGCTGAAGGGCCTCTCGCGCACCGAGGTGCTCAGCGCCTCGCCGCGAATGTTCGAATCAGACCTGCTGGACAAGCTCTCGCGCGTCCACCCGGCCGTTCCGGCGATCCTGTTCGTGCCGATCATCGGCGTGCTGCTGGCGCTCGGGTTCGTCCATGGCGTCGGCGCGATGGCGGTCGTCTGGGTCATCGGCGGCTACGTCTTCTGGACCCTGACCGAATACTGGCTGCACCGGATCGTCTTCCACTTCGAGCCCGAGCAGGGTATCGGCGCCAAGCTGCACTGGATCATCCACGGCGTCCACCACGACCACCCCAACGACCCGATGCGGCTCGTGATGCCGCCTTCGGTGAGCCTTCCGCTCGCTGCGCTGTTCGTCTGGGTCTTTTCGCTGGTGCTCGGCTCGCCCGCGTTCATGCCGTTCGGAGCCGGCTTCCTGGCGGGCTACCTGGGCTACGACATGCTCCACTACCACGTGCATCACCACCGGCCGACGACCGCGCTCGGTCGCAAGCTGCGGGAGTTGCACATGCGCCACCACTTCCAGAATCACGACCGCGGCTACGGCGTCAGCGCCCCGTTCTGGGACCACGTCTTCGGCACCGCGCCGCAGAAGCGCTAGCGGGGCTCTCCCGCCCGCAACGGGCGGTCGACGATCACGGAGGGGGCGGGATTCGAACCCGCGGAACCCTTGCGGGCTCTCCGGTTTTCAAGACCGGTGCATTCGACCACTCTGCCACCCCTCCTGGGGCCCGCGCGATGGTAGCTGGGCCCTCCGAACTGACGCCGATCCGGGGTCGCCGCGTGCCGCTGCGCGACCCTGTTCTAAGATCCCACGAGCGCTCTGGAGAGGTGGCCGAGTGGCTGAAGGCACTCGCCTGCTAAGCGAGTATGGGGGGAAACCTCTATCGCGGGTTCGAATCCCGCCCTCTCCGTCTTGTGACCGGCCGGCCCGGCTACACTACGCGACCTCGCGCCCGTAGCTCAGCTGGATAGAGCGTCGGTCTACGGAACCGAAGGTCGGGAGTTCGAATCTCTCCGGGCGCGCTCCGAAGCCCCCGCACAGCAAAGCTTTCCTGCTGTCACGGGATGCCACGCCGCGAGGCGTATCTGGTTCGTCGGGGGTGTCAGGCCGGGAGCGAGAGCCTGCCTCGATGACCGCGCGCTCGCGCGACGGGACCGAGGATCCGTGCGATGGACTGCAGTATCGGCCAGGGCGGGCTTATCGGGCGGATCTCGTCGCCGAACTCGGGCACCATCGCGATCAACGCCAGCGGTTTGGGCATCCCGCTGCGCGCCAACTGGCCGGTCTGCGCGAGCGCGAACAGTGTCTCGAAGAACGCCGCGATATCGAGCGCCGGGCGGAAGAACTGAATCGCGCGAGCTTCGCTGGGACCTTCGTTCCAAAACCGGTGCGGAGTGTTCGCCGCAATCGTGATCTGCTCCCCGGCAGCGATCGTCCGCCGCTCGCCGGCCACTTCGAAGATCAACGTCCCACTCAGGAGCTCAGCACCGCTCTCCTGGCGCGGGTGAACGTGGATCGGCTCCCTGACGGCGGTCGGCGGGTTGACGGTGTCAAGCCGCAGTTCCGAGGGGTCGGCGCTGATGAGCGTCATCAGCTGTCCTGTTCGCGGGTTCGCGATCTCCTGTCCTTCTCTCATCGCTTCCTCCGTTTACTACGGTTACCGAAGCTTCGGGTACCGTAGCATGTCGGGAAATGGGGTCAACCCCGCCATCGCCGCCCGAGCGCCTCCCGATCGGCCAGCTGCTGATCAACCTGCTGCGCCTGTTCCGGGCGGAGCTCGCTTCGCGCGGGGAAGCAGGCGCGGACGTCGAGGGCATCCGACCGGCGCACCTGCAGGTATTCGGCGTGATCAAAGCCAACGGCTCGCGGTTGACCGATCTCGCCGACTCAGCCGGGTTGTCGTTGTCGAGCATGGCCGAACTCGTCGACGGCCTCGAGGCGCTCGGCTACGTGCAGCGCCAGCCCGATCCGTCAGACCGGCGGGCCAAGCTCGTCCATCTCACAGCATCCGGGTGGCGCGCAATCAGGACCGGACGGGCGATCATCGAACAGATCGAGGGAGACTGGGCGAGCCACATCGGGCACCAGCGTTTCGAAACCATGTCTCGCACCATGCAGGACCTCCTCGACGAACTCGACCAGCAGATCAGACGCGACTACGTCACGCCCATCGACCGGTGACGCTCGCGGGCGCGCAACCGCTCCGGACGTGTGGTTGGGCAGCTCAGTCATAGATGACGGCTCGTCCCTGTCGCCTGAGATCGGCCAGGGCACCTCTCATCGCTTGCACCTGCTCACTGGTGTGGCCCAGCCAACCCGTGAGCTCGCCAACGATTCGGACGGGTTCACGGGTGCGATAGGAGCGCGTGGGGTTACCGGGAAACTTCTTATCGGTGACGTTGGGATCGTCCTCAAGGACGCCGGTCGGTTCGACCAGGTAAATGCGGCCGGGGCCCTCGCCGACCGCCAGCTCGGCCCCCCAGGCGGCAGCGTCGAGCGTCTCGGTCACGTACACGTGGTTCATGACCCGACCCGGCTCGAAGTTCGACAGGCGGCCCGGCATCAGGAGATCCCCGACTGCCAGAGATGCCTTCGTCCCGTGCAGCAAGGCTCCTGATTCGTGAACGGCAAACGGTGTCGGACGGTTCTCCACGTGTGCCTCCCGCGACGTCATGGGCAGCGCACGAGCGCCGACCCTCTCAGAAGATGTTGAAGCAGCCGTAGACGACGAACAGGGGGTTCGTCACCTGCTTGCCCTCGGCATCGGCCATCGTCTGACCGCCGACGAACGCGGGCGGGGACGATGCCTTCCAGCAGCCGTTGTACTGGACGCTGACGTCGTACTCGACGTTGGTCTGCTGAAACGGCACCGACTTCGGTTGTGGCAGATAGACGTAGAGGTTGCAGCGATAGTCGCCTGGCCCGCCGGCGGAGCCGCGCTTGTTGCAGTTCGGCAGGACCTTGAGCCTCGCATTTGGCGGGGCGTACCGGCCGATCAGCGCCTGCTGCCTCAGGGTCACATTGTTGAACGTCTGTCCGAGCGACGCGGCGAGCCGATAGCCGGTGACGGACTTCGGGCCGAGGCTTGAGCAGAGCGCGAGGATCGCGATCACCACGACGGCCACCCCGACGACCGCGATCGGGGTTCGCCAGCTCGCCCCCGAGGTGCCCGCTACGAAATCGCGTCGTCGCAGCACCAGCCACGAAGCGGTCAGGCAGGCGGCGATCCACAACAGCGAGACGCACGCCGAGACCACGAACGGTCCAAAGAACGGATGCGTCACGAACAGTCCGTGCCAGCCGTCGAAGCCTGATCCGATCAGGAGCGTATGCACGATCCAGCCGTGACCGATCAGATCGAGCAGCTGCGTGAGGAGCGCGACGATCAGGGGCGCGAGCACCCCCAGGATGCCGTTCCGCGTCGTGATCGAGACGAGGATGGCGAGGCTCATGTAGGCGAACAGCGGGAGCAGGCAATAGATCCAGCTGACCAGCGTCAGCGCCAGCAGGCGGCCGCTCGACGTCAGGGCGCCGCTGAGGTTCACCAGCGAATGCAGCCCGACGAACACGGCGCCGGCGACCAGGCTCGATGCCGCCAGCGTTATTCCGAGGGCGGCGACCAGTGTTCCTGCCGCCAACACCTTGCCGACGAAGACGTCCTCTCGCGTGCAGGAGCGCGTGAGCAGCGTCTTCCAGGTCCCGTAGCGGTCCTCGGAGGCGAACAGGTCCCCGGCCAGCGCGCCAGCGATGATCGGAAATCCCCAGTTGCCGGCAAATCCCAGGATCACCAGGGAGATCGCGTACCCGGATGAGTGAACCCAGGCGCCAAGCAGCGCGTCGGCAGGAGTACCGCTCTGGACCTTCAAGACCGCCGCGAAGGCGAACGGCCCAACCACGACGAGCAGCAGCATCAGCCGCGTGATCAGCTGAGCGGTGAGCTTGTGGAGCTCGATCGCGTATGCGTCCCGGACCCCGCTCTGTCGCCGCTCCTCGCGGATTTCGCTCGACGCCGCCTGGGGGGCGACCGCCGTCATGCGCTGGCCAGGACCCGGTCTGCGAACTCCTCGGGCTCAAGCTCGTCGAGGTGAGCGTCGCCGTCGGAGTTCAGTGCGAAGAACATGCTCTCAAGCGGGCTGACGCGAAGCTCCAGTCGACGGATGACGACTCGGGCGTCACCCAGAGCGATGACGTATCCATCGAGGTTCTCGGGACGGGCGGTGAGTGAGATGCCTCCCCGCGGCGAGAGCTGGGCGCGGATGCCGGGCTGTTCTGAGGCAAGCGCAAAGGCCCGCTGATCGTCGCTGGTCGTGAGCGCGAACGCAGACACCGGAGCCTGAGACTCGAGCTCGGCAACGGTGCCGTCCCACGTGATGCGGCCCTCGCGCAGGAAGGTGTAGCTCGTACAGATTCGCTCAAGTTCCCCGATCTGGTGGCTGGAGAGCAGGATCGCGGCCCCGTCGGCGGCAAGCTCGCGAACCAACGTCGCGATCGCGCGAACGCCGGCAGGGTCGAGCCCACTCGTCGGCTCGTCCAGCAACATCAGTCGTGGCGAGCGCAGCAGAGCCGCAGCTATCCCCAGGCGCTGGCGCATCCCCGTCGAGTAGCCGCCGACCCGGTCATCGCCGCGATGACCGAGGCCGACGCGCTCGAGCGCCGCATCGACGACGGCAGCCACGTCCTCTCGGTCGCCGACCCAGGTCTCGCCGTCCAGCCGGGCCAGCAGGCTCAGGTTCGTACGGCCGGTGAGGTACGGATAGAAGGCCGGCTCTTCGACGAAGCCACCGACACCTTCAAGCGCGGTGATCGGTGTGTCCCGGAGCGGCTGGCCGAGCAGTTCGATCGTGCCGCTATCGGGACGGACGAGCCCGAGCAACATCCGCAGCAGCGTGCTCTTCCCGGCGCCGTTCGGGCCCAGGAGCCCGCGCACCTCGCCGGGCCCGACCGTGAGGTCGACCTCGTTGACGGCCACAACATCGCCGTAGCGCTTGACGAGCCCAGACGTCCGGACGGCTGACACGCGGACGAAAATATAAGCCGTCCATTGCCCTGAGCGCGAGGGAAATGTATTTTCTCGAACTTCACACCGGCTCTCCGATCATAAGAGCTGCCGAAGAACCGGACGTTGTGCCGGAGCTACGGGCCTAGAGCGAGGCGACCAGGAGGCCGTCGATGAGCATTCATCCTTTCCGATATGGACGACGCAAGGCCTTCGGCGACCACACGTGGGGGGGCCGACGCGCCCGGCGCACGCTGATCGCAGCGATCGTCGCCTGCTTCGCGATCGTTGGCGCCGCCACCGCCGGCGTCTTCGCGTTCGCCTACAACCCCTTCTCCGACCAGCAGGTCGGGCAGAGCTACGCCAACGGCGTCCTGCTGCCGACCAACCAGTGGGTCTCACCGCTCGGCTCGCGGCTCTTCCAGGACAACGCGCGCATCATCACGAGCTCGATCAGCCCCGACGGTCAGTACATGGCCGCGCTGACCTGGAACGACTACGACACGACGCTGACGATCGTCAACCTGACGACGGGCGCGAGCACGGCCAGCGACATCTACAACGGTTTCACGCTGCCGGCCGGCGCGGCTGACCCGTACGCGAACGAGGACGGCACGGTCTCGAGCGATCCACCCGTGTGGTCGAGCGACGGCTCCTCGATCTGGGTCTCGCAGACCGACTATCTGGACAAGTTCAGCTTTGACCCGAGCACGATGGCGACGACGCAGACCGCCGACATCTGGCTGTGTGGGCAGGGGTCGGCGAGTCCGTCCGACGCAGGGCCGGGCTGCGACAGCTACGGACCCGGTGTCGCCGACGGCGCCTACATCCCGTCCGGCGCCGCGCTCTCTGCCGACGGCAGCAAGCTCTATGTCGCATTCAACGGCGCCAACACGCTCGGCGTGATCGACACCGCGACCAACACGCTGACCCAGCAGATCCCGGTCGGCAACGCACCGCGCCAGGTCGTGATCTCGGCCGACGGCACGACCGCCTACGTCTCAAATGAGGGTGGGCGCCCAGCCAACTCGACAGACTTCACGAACCTCTCGGACGGAACCCCGATCGTCGCCAGCAACAGCACCGGCGCGGCGATCACCGGCACCGTGTCCGTCGTCGACCTCGCCACCGGCAAGGAGGTCAAGGAGATTCCCGGTGGGGCTGCAGCCGACCGCGCTCTACCAGGACGGTTCCACCCTGTTCGTCGCCAACTCCAACGACGACAGCATGTCCGTCATCGACGAGCGGACCAACCAGGTCGCCCAGACCGTCAACACCAACCCCGTGCCGGGCGCGACCGTCGGCAGCTACGCCAACGCGATCAGCATGTCGGATCCGCATCACGTACTGGTCAGCATCGGCCGCGACAACGCGATCGCCGTCTATGACTATTACGGCGCGTACGCGCGGATGCACCTCGAAGGCCTGATCCCGACCGACTGGTATCCGGTCCAGGTCCAGCCGGACAGCGCGACCGGGAAGATCGTCGTCACCAACGACAAGGGGATCGGCGCCCGGGGCCCGGCCTCGACGATCAACGAGGGCGCCAACACATCCGCGGCGACCGGCCACAACACCTACGACGACACCGGCAGCGTGACCGCGTTCAGCATGCCCGCCAGCTTGGGTGACCTCGCCGCCAACACCAGGACGGTGTTCCGCGACAACGCCTGGAACCAGGACCACGCGATCAACAGCGGCCAGTACGACTCGGTCCCCTCGGTCATCCCCAAGCGACTCGGCGAGCCGTCGCCGATCAAGCACATCGTCGTGATCGTCAAGGAGAACCGCACCTACGACCAGATTCTCGGTGACCTGAACGAGGGCAACGGTGACCCGGCGCTCGCGCAGTTCGGCGCCGAGGTGACCCCGAACGCGCACGCTCTCGCCGATCGCTTCGGTGACCTCGACAACTTCTACGACGAGGGCACGCTCTCGGCGGACGGGCACAACTGGATCGTCCAGGCCGAGGCCAACGACTACGTCGAAAAGGAGTTCGGCGCCTTCTACCGCTCGTATCCGTCACAGGGCGGCGACGCGCTCGCCTACCAGAGGGACGGGTTCCTCTGGAACGCAGCCCAGAACGCCGGGCCTCAGCGTCCAGAACTTCGGCGAGTACATCTACAACCCCTACAGCCTCCCCGCCAACGCTCCCGAGTGGGACCAGTGGTATGCGGAGTCCCAGTGGATGGAGAATGGCCAGAAGGGGACCGAGCCGATCAGCGATCCCTGCCAGTACACGAAGGTGCAGTCCGACATCCCGTCGCTGCAGGCGATCTCGGATCCGTGCTTCCCGAACTTCCAGCTCGCGATCCCGGATCAGTACCGGGTCGACGAGTGGTTGCCGACGTTCCAGCACGACGAGCAGACAGGACAGATGCCGAGCCTGTCGTTCATGTGGCTGATGACCGACCACACCGGCGCCACCGGCGTGAACGGTGGGGCGAGCACCGAGCCCTACCCGGTTGCTCAGGTCGCCGACAACGATCTTGCGGTGGCCCGCGTCGTCGACCAGATCTCGCACAGCAAGTTCTGGAAGAGCACGGCGATCTTCGTCGATGAGGACGACACCCAGAACGGGGTCGACCACGTTGACGGCCACCGCGCGCCGACACTGGTGATCAGCCCGTACTCGAAGCCCGGTGTCGATGACCAGTACTACACCCAGCTCAACATGGTCAGGACGATCGAGCAGGTCCTCGGGATCAAGCCGATGAACCAGGAGGACGGGTCGGCGGAGCCGATGTACTCGGCGTTCACCGCCCGCCCGAACCTCGCTCCGTTCAACCTGACCCCCAACATCGTCCCGCTGACGCTCGGCGCGCCCGGTTACCCGTCGACGTTCACTCCGTCGAGCACGACCGCCACGATTGCGGGGAGCAAGGCCCAGCTCAGCCCCGAGGGCGTCGTTCCGGCCGACATGAAGAGCGTGTACGCGTCATGGATGAGCTGGATGGCGACGCAGGACGCGAAGGGCAGGTTCAGCCGCCCAGACCGTGTCAATCCCGAGCAGCTGAACCGCTTCGACTGGTACTCGGCACACAACTGGAAGGTCGCCTATCCCGGTGACTCGAAGATCTACCTCCCAGGCCAGGTCCCGGGGCGCAACCTGCCGGCGGCGCTGATCGGCAACTAAGTGCCGCCGGACACCGCATGCTGAGAGCTGACGCTCGCTCAGACCTGATGTAGCTGTGGGCTTCCTGACTGCACCGTGAAGGTCGCCAGCGTCGTCGGCTTGGCCGACGGGTGGGTGGTGTCGGCTGACCGGAACCGGCCGGTCACCTGTTTGTGGGTGACGTCCAGGACGCAGTAGCCGTGGTGGACGAAGTCGGCGAAGATGATGTGCGGATCTGCGGTCTGGCGTAGCTGGTCGAGCGTCGCCGCCGAGATGCCGGTCTCCTGGACCAGTCCGAACGAGGTGGCCGAACCCCCGAGCATCTCGACCCCAACCGGCGTCCCGGTCGAGTCGCCGGTGGTGGTGAGGTTCCCCGCCAGGAAGGTATGCAGATCGCCGCTGAGCACGACCAGGTTCTGCACCTTGGCATCGACGAACGAGGTGAGGATCTCGTGACGCTCGGCCGCGTAGCCGTCCCACTGGTCCTGGTTGACGGAGTTGCCCGGTGAGGAATCCAGGGCCATCATCATCGTCTCGGAGGTGAACAGGTTCCAACGGGCCTTGCCGGCGGGGACCGCTCGCTTCACCCACGCCTTCTGGGCGGCGCCGAGCATCGTTGCACCGGGGAGCTGATCGGCCGGACACCCCGTCAGCTCGACGTCGTCGCACGGCTGCTCGCTGCGGTACTGGCGCGAGTCGGTGAGATACAACTCGGCCATCTGCCCGAGGCGGATCGAACCGTAGATCCGCTGCGGGTCGCGCTTGGTCTGGATCCGCGGCATCGCCTCAAAGAACGCCTGGTAGCCATTCTGGCGGCGAACGGGGAACGGCACCCGGCGCGGTGTGTCGCCATCCTCGGTGTTGGGGTCGGTCTGCGCGGAGTCCGGCTCGTCGCCGGCGTAGTTGTTCTCGACCTCGTGGTCGTCCCAGATCGAGATGAACGGATACGCCGCGTGCATGTCCTGCAGGTGAGGGTCGGACTGGTAGAACCGGTACTTCTGGCGATACTCGGCGAGCGTCTGGACGTCGCCGTCGCGGTTGACGCCGGTGCGATCGACGCGGGCCGCCGGCCCGACGTAGTCGTGGTGCTCGTAGATGTAATCGCCGAGGCACAGCACAAAGTCGAGGTCCGGCTCCGCCGCCAACCCGGCGAGAGCGGTGTAATAGCCCGCCTCGTAACTCGAGCACGAGTAGTAGCCGATGCGCAGCGGTGTCATGGAGTCCGCGGGCGGCAGCGTGCGGAAGCGCCCGATCCGGGAGTCGGACTTCTTGGTCGAGAAGCGGTAGTAGTACTCGCTTGCCGGTTTCAGGCCGCTCACCGGCTGGTGCACGGTGAAGTCCCGTCCTGCCTGGGCGGTCGCATGACTTGAGGCCACGACGTGTCTGAACTGCCGGTCGGTCGCGACCTCGTAGGCGATCTTCGCCGAACGCTGCAGCCCAGCTACCCGGGTCCACAACGTGATCCCGCTGGTCGACGGGAACCCCGAAGCGACCCCATAGGCAAAGCCGCCCTCGGTCGCGTGCGGGACCATCCGCGCCCGCGCCAGCGCACCGTGGTTGAGCACCCCGGCAGCCGACAGCCCGGCTCCTGCACCAGCGATCAAGAACTCCCGACGCCCCAACCTACGGCCCGGTGCTTCCAGCTCCTCGAGTCCCACGAGTCCTCCCCGTTCATAGACGATCGCGGCAACATATCGCGCGGCCGGATGCGTCACACCAGGTTCACAGAGGCGCTTCCCGGGTTCAACATGATCTCCGCCGACAAGCGGCTGGGCGTTGACCGCCGCCATCCGCGCTGCCAACATCGAGCGATGCCCGGACGCTCTGCCCTCCTGACGCTGCTCACACTCGCAGTGACGAGCGGGTCCGCGCAGGCCGCGACGACCATCGGCGACACGACGACGATGCCGACCGCCCCGGCCAACCCCGGCACCGTGTTCATCGTCACCGCCGATGGGAGCGGCAACTCGTTCGCGGTCCCCGCCGGTGGCGGCGTCATCACCTCGGTCACCGTCCGGGGCGAGAACGACTCGAGCAGCCTGCCGCCCGGCACGGTCCGCGTGCTGGCGCTGCGCGGGTCGGGCTCGACGTTCGCCGTCGTCGGAGGCGGCACCGTGACGCTCGGTGCCGTCAGCGGCACCCTGCAGACGGTCACCGCGCCGGCCCGCGTGCCGGTTGCGGCGGGCGACCGCCTGGGCGCCTACTCACCCGACAACGCCACGGTCGGCCTGTTCGGCGATCCGGGCGCCGTCACAGCCGCCAGCAACCCGACCGGCCTACCCACAGACGGTGCGAACGTCACGCTCTCCGGCGCCACATTGACCAACGGCGCCCTCTCGATCGCCGCGAGCGTCGAGCCCGACGCCGACCACGACGGCTACGGCGACGAGACGCAGGACAGCTGCCCGACGATCCCGACCATCCACAGCGGGACATGCGCGACCGATCTGCAGACGTCGATCAGCGCGACGCCGAACAGCGTCTCGCTGAACGACGTCTCGACCGTGGCCGCGACCATCACCAACGCCGGTACGCAGACCGCGGCCGGCGCGACAGCGACGCTCAACCTCCCCGCCGGCCTGCAGATCGTCGCGGCCTCAACGACAGGTGGGGACTGCAACGGCACGACGTGCGCGCTGGGTGATGTTCCCGCCGGTCAGGCACGCAAGGTCTACCTCGTCGTCCGTGGGGTCGCGGTCGGTCCGCAGGCCACCGGCGTGACCGCGCACTCGACGATCCCCGAGGCGAACACCAGCAACGACACCGCGTCGGCGACGATCACCGTCAGCGCCCCGCCGGTCGTCGCCACGCCCGCGCCCGCGGTCAAGCTCTGCACCGTGCCGTCGCTGAAGGGCCAGACGGCGGCGGCCGCCAAGCGCGCGCTGATCAAGGCCGGCTGCACGGCGGGGGCCGCGAAGGGCTCCAAGCGCAAGACGGCAAAGGTGAGCAGCCAGAGCATCCCAGCCAGAGTGACGGTCGTCGCGGGGACGAAGGTCGGCTTCACGATGAAGGCCGTCCAGAAGAGGGCGACCAGGAAGAAGAGATCAGGCTCCGGGGCGACGCGAGGTCACGCCAGCGTCGCCGAGACGGCGCGTTCGTAGTAATCGATCAAAGCTGCGAGGTTCATCGGGCGCGCGAGGAGGAATCCTTGGGCTCGGTCACAGCCGAGCTCACGCACTGCGTCTAGCTGAGCCTCTTGCTCGACGCCCTCGGCGACGGTGGCGAGTCCGAGCGCGGCTGCCATCGCGACGATCCCTCGGATAACAGCGGCGCTCGTAGGCGTGGGAAGCGCCATGACGAACGAGCGATCGATCTTGAGCACATCGACGGGGCGCTCGATCAGCGACGAGAGCGAGGAGTAGCCGGTCCCGAAGTCGTCGACGGCGAGTTCCACGCCCAGGTCGCGGAGGAGCTGGACCACGATGCGCATGTGCTCGCCGCCTTCGCCCACCGCCCGCTCGGTCAGCTCTAACCCAAGGCTCGTCGACGGCAGTCCGGCGGCCGCGAGGCAACTCTGCACGTATTCGACGATGCTCAGATCGCGCAGGCTCGACAGCGACATGTTGACCCAGACCTTGACGTCGCCGTTAGCGATCTGCATGGCGTCCGCGCATGCGTGACGCAGGACCCAGCGATCAACGGCCGCGATCAATCGAGACTCTTCGGCAAGCGGAATGAACGCCGACGGGGACAGCAGGCCGCGCTCGGGATGACGCCAGCGCACGAGCGCCTCGAACTCGGCCCGCGGGTGGTCTCCTGGGTGGGTTTCCAGGTTCTCAAACGGCTGAAAATGCAGCTCGAGCTCATCGCGGTCGAGCGCGAGGCTGATCTCCTGCTCGTGGGTGATCCGCGCGTTCGTCTGGCTGCGCAGCCGCTCGTCGAAGGCCGCGATCCGCATATCGGTTCCCTTGGCCGCATACATGGCCATGTCGGCGTCGCGCAGCAACTCGTCGGCGGTCACCGTCGCGGCCGCAGAGGTTGCGATCCCGATACTGGCACTGAGGTGCATATCGCCTTGACGCTGCAACGTGAACGGTGCCTCGAACACCTCGGCGATTCGCTCGGCGATGACCGACGCTTCGTCTGCACCCGCACCGTCACACAGGATCGTGAACTCGTCGCCGCCGAAGCGCGCGGCCGTGTCACCCGGACGGACCAGTGACGTCAGGCGTTTCGCCGTCGCCGCGAGCACTTCATCGCCGATCTCATGGCCCCGAGAGTCGTTGATCGCCTTGAACTGGTCAAGGTCCAGGAACAGCACCGAGACCGGCGAGTCGGCACGCTCGCCCCGGCGCAGCGCAATTTCGAGACGGTCGAGAAACAGGGCGCGGTTGGGTAGATGGGTGAGGCCGTCGTGCAACGCCTGGTGCGTGAGGCGCGCTTCCAGCGCCTTGCGTTCAGAGATGTCCTCGACGTGGGCGACGAGCTCGACCAGCTCGGCGTCGCGGCGCACGATCGAGCTCGACAGCATCACGCCCACCGTCCTCCCGTCCGCGTGCAGTAGACGCGTCTCGCGACGACCGACGGTGACGCTGCCCGCGATCACCTCGTCGCGTTCGATACGGCTGTCTCGCCGGTCATCAGGATGCACCAGATCGTCGAGCGACAGGCCCAGAAGTGTCTGCTCGTCGCGGCCGAGCAGGCGCGACAGCTGAGCGTTGACCTGCAGTAGTGCCCCGTCGTGCCCATGAATCGCCATGCCGATCGGGGCGTCCGCGAACGCTCCGCGGAACCGCTCGCGCGCCTCGCGAAGCTCGGCGCGCTCCTGCCGGCGTTCGGTGACATCCACGGCGGTGATGACGACCGTCGTACCGGTGTCGTCGATCCTTGCCAACCGAGCCGCCGCTTCAAACCAGCGCCAGCCCCACGTGGTCTGCAAGAGCACCTCTTGGGCGACGTCGACTCCGTCGGGTCGCTGGAGCGAGCTCAGCGCCTCGCAGACCGCCGCTTGCTGCTCGGGCAGCACAAAATCCACCAGGCACTCTCCGGCGAGGCTGTGCCCATTGGCCGCCAGGGTCCGATCGGCCGCCGGACTGGAGGCGCGAATCGTGCCGTCGGGGTCAGCCAGCAGGACGACCTCCGAGGTGCCACGCACCATCGCCTTCAGTTCATCCAGGCGTCGGCGGCGATCCGTCACGTCGCGCTGGATCGAAACCCAGTGTGTCCACCACCCGGCCTCGTCAGCTACCGGGACGATGATGAACTGAATCCAGAACTCGCTGCCGTCCTTGCGGACATTCAGCAACTCCACCTCGACCGGCTGCCAGGCGGCAAGGGCCTGGCGCAGCCGGTCCAGCTCGGCGCCATCGGTATCGGGGCTCTGCAGCATCCGAGGGGTGTTGCCGATCGCCTCCTCTGGCGAATAGCCCGTCATCGCGGTGAACGCCTCGTTGACATACAGGATCCGCGGGCCACCGGAGGCGAGATCGACCGGTTCCGCCTCGGTCACGACCACCGAGTCCTTGGCGTTGGCCATCACCGACGCGAACAGGACGGCTCGCCGAGCCAGGTCAGTCGGCGCGGCCGAGTCGCGCGCTGGTTTGGGCGTGGTGGGATGAAGAGCGCCGATACCTCCCTATCGCCAAATCTGCCGCAGACCTGAAGCCGAGTTTCGCGAGCACCCCTCTCACGGCCGACCAGCGCTACCGACGACCCGTCTTGCCCAGTGGTCGACGGCGTACCCTTGCAGTTACGTAACCAGACGGGTACACTAGAGTCATGGACGCTGTGATCCACGCCCTGTCCGACGCCAGCCGCCGGACCTTGCTCGAGATCCTCCGCGACCACCCAGCCACCGCCGGCGAGCTCGCCGACGCACTTCCGATCGCGCGTCCAGGCGTCTCGCGGCACCTGCGGGTGCTGCACGACGCCGGACTGGTCGACGTCCGCCAAGAAGCGCAGCGGCGGATCTACAGCCTGCGCGCCGCCCCGCTCGCCGAGGTGGACGACTGGCTGGAGAACTACCGGGCGCTGTGGCGCAACCGGCTTGACGCTCTGCACACCGAAGTCGCCCGAGGCAAGCCCCGAACGAAGAGGAGCGGTTCATGAAGACGACCGGCAGCATGCGAGCACTCGACGGAGAGCGTGGGGCCATCCGCGTCGAAGACACCTACGACACCGACATCGAGGACCTCTGGGAGGCGTGCACCGCGCCCGAGCGCCTGGCGCGCTGGATCGCTGAAGTCTCCGGAGACCTCCGGGTCGGTGGCACCATCCATGCCGCGTTCACCAGCACCTGGACCGGACCGGGACGCATCGATGTCTGCGAGCGTCCGCACCATCTTCTGCTGACGATGGAACCCGACACCGAGGACGAGGCACAGATCGAGGCTTGGCTGGCGTCCGATGGCATCAGGACCCGGCTCGTGGTCGAAGAGCGCGGCCTTCCGCTGGCCAAGCTGCACTTCCACGGCGCTGGTTGGCAGGCACACCTCGAGGACCTCGGCCGCGCGCTGGCCGGCGAGCGATCGATCTGGAAGGCACGATGGAACGAGCTCACCCCGGCGTACGAGACGATGGCGCTTGGCTAAGTCAACGTATCCCTGGATTCGCAGACACGGGACGCGCTGACCACCATTTTGGTACGTTGGATGCGCTGAGTTTGCCGGCGATACATCGATCAGTTTGACGTTCCATCGCGCGAGCATGACGCGCCGCGTAGTAACGAGCTTGGTGGCTGCCGTTGTTGGGTCTGGTCTTGTCGTAGGGGTTGCGATGGCGCGGTCCACGGCGAAGTCGCCGTCCGGCTTTCCGCTGCGGGTGACAGCAGCTGCGCTGCAGCGGTCGGGCGAGCGCTTGCGTGGGTCGGTGGTCGTCACGGACGTTGGTGGCATCTCGGTCGCAGGGACGGAGGCGGCGTTGGTGATCCGACGGACCCACGATCGTTCCCTCGAGGGCGTGGGCGATGTCGCATTGCCGGGGCTGGCACAGAGGAGTCGTCGTCGGGTGGTCATTGGCGGACGGATCCCCAGCGACACTCAGGCGGGGCGCTATCAAGTGCTGGCATGCATCGATGTGGGGAGTCAGTTAGCGCGGTTTGATGCGCGTCGCAACTGCGTGATCGTGGGTTCGATCCGGATCGCCGACAGCGGTGTCGTGAACTCGAGATCACCAGCACCGCGGACGCGACTGACCGGTCGGCCAGCGTCGGTCAGCTCGAGTCGGTCGGCGTCCTTTCGGTTTGCCTCGAGCGTTCGTCGGAGCCGGTTTCGGTGCCAGCTCGACGGCGGCCCGTGGCTTTCCTGCACCAGCCCGCAGACATACGCCCGGCTCGTGCTCGGCAAGCACGTGTTCGAGGTTCGCGCGGTGACTCGCGCCGGGCGCGCAGACCCAAGCCCCGCACGGGTGGCGTGGCGGATCGCAACCGCCAGGACGCCGACACCACCGACCGCGGGCGTCACCAGCGCCCCAACCACGATTACCGCCCCGACGACCACCCCGCCGGCGACGTCGATCACCGTCGACACCGCCAGCCCCGGTGAAACGATCAACCCCGGGGTCTTCGGCAGCGACTACCTGGCCCCGTTCGCCGGGATGGGCAGCTTTGACCCCGACGCGGATGCGTTCTGGCCATCATTCACCTCGCAGCTGACCTCCGAGGTCGGCGCCGGATCACTGCGCTTTCCCGGTGGGATCACGGCGCAGAGCTATCAGTGGATGCGGGCGATCGGGCCGCAGTCCCATCGGGGCGCAAATCCCGTCGGACCCTCCGGCGGCCCGAGCCCGTCGACCGTCGGGCCTGACGAGTTCGGCAGCCTGCTCGATCTCACGGGCGCAGAAGGCGTGGTCGATGTCGACTTCGCCACCGGCACTGCCGCCGAGGCCGCCGACTTCGTCCACTACATGACCGACGCCCAGGGAACGAGCACGTGGGCGCAGGAGCGCGCCGAGGACGGCCATCCCGCGCCGTACGACGTCCCCTACTGGGAGATCGGAAACGAGGAGCTGACGGCTGACTACTGGCGGTCGGGAGCCACGGTCACCGCCGGAACGCCTCCCGCGAACGCGAACGCATGCCCCACCGTCGCCACCTGCGAGTACATCTACGGCGGCACGACGTCGTTCACCGACCAGCGGGTCGTGCTCGCCGCCGACCGTCGCAGCTCGGCCGCAGCGTCGACCGGCGCCGCCGGACAGAGCTTCCAGGTCGCCTACCCGCCGGTGGTGTCCGGATCGGCCACCGTCAAGGTCGGCGGTGTCGCCTGGACTCCGGTGTCGTCACTGAGCAGCGCGGGGCCGTCCGCCGACGACTACACCCTCGATCCCTCGACGGGCACGATCCTCTTCGGCAACGGCATCCACGGCGCGATCCCGCCGTCCGGGGCAACGGTGACCGCCACCTATCAGTCGGGGCCACACGACGGCTTCGCCCAGTTCTACAGCGCGATGAAACAGGCTGACCCGGCCATCCAGGTGTGCTCGTCGGATACGACGCAGAATTTCATCGACGCAATGGGGACCACCCAGCCTTACGACTGCCTGCAAGACCACCCCTACGTCGGCTCGGGCAACATCTCGCCCTCGCTCCCGATCGACCAGTACGAGTCCCAGGTCATGTCCGTGCCCGACGTCGAGAACGCCGCCGTACAGACCCTGCAGGGCGAGGTCGACGAGGCCGCTGGGCGTCACGTCCCGCTCGTTCTGAGCGAATACGGCCAGCTGATCGACTCCACCCCGGACCCGCTCGACGCGCCGTACTTCCTCAACTCGCTCGATGAAGCGCTCGTGAACGCGAGCCAGCTCGCCGACTGGATCCGGCTCGGCGTCCCGGTCGCCGATCGTCAGCTGCTCGACGCTGAGCTGCCCGCCCCCTCCGCCGTGACCGCCGGCCTGCCGGCGGCAGCGCCGTTCGCGACGTCCGGAGCGATCACCACTCCGGGACCTCAGACCGTCGTCCAGCCGACCGGCGAATCTCTCGCGTTGATGAAGCCACTGGCGGGAGGGACCCTGCTCGGCGCCACGGTCAGCACGAACCCACCGCTGCCCAGCTCAGACCCCACCCCCACCGGCGCTCTGGCGGTCGTATCGGCGGCTACCCCGGCCGGCATCCAGCTCGTTGTCATCGACCGCAGCCCGAGCGTCGACGTCGCCTCGACGGTGAACTTCGCAGGGGTAACCGGAAACGCGACGGCCACCGTGACCACCCTCGACGGTCCATCGCCGCTCAGCGACAACTCAAGCCAAGCCCCGAACACCGTGTCGACCACCACCTCGACGGCGACGGTCGCCAACGGTGCGGCGACCATCACCTTTCCGGCTCACTCGATCTCGCTCGTCACCCTCCCCGGTTTCTGATCTCCCGTCGGTCGCAGGGCTCCTTGCGGGACGCTGGAGCAGAGCAGCGTCCGGCACTGCTGTGCGTCTCGCTCACGCCACCGAGTGCCAGCGTGTTGACCGGCGCTCACCGGTCCGCTTGGCCTTGCCTTCCGACTCAAGGCCCTTGAGCACCCTCAGCACCTGATTATCCGAGGCCTTGAGCCGTGATCGGATCGTCTTGGCCGGAACTCCGTCGGGGGTCAGGAGCTTGAGGACCGTCTCGTTGGAGAGGAACTCAGCGGTCGTCTGACGCGGCTTGCGGGCGCGTGCGCGCCGAGGCGCGGTCGGCTGGGCAGTGGATCCCGCTGAGCCGTCGATGGCCTGCAGGGCCTCAATGGCCTTGTCGATGCGCTCCCGCTCCGCGGTCAGCTGGGCGATGACGTCTGCGATGTCCATGTTTGCTCTCTCTCAGGTTGTCCAGGTGAAACGCAACGCCGGGGGGCATGCGCACCGTGAGTGATAGCGCGCCCTGTCACCCCCTCTGGGTTTTGAGAGCGAGGAGCACCCCGTCGAGCGCCAATTCGAAGAGTCGCTGCGGGTCGTGCTCAACCCCGGCTCGGCGCACGGCGGCAAGCGCTGGGTAACGACGGTCGGCCAGCGCGGCTTGGGCATCGCGGTGCTCGGTCTCCCCGCCGGAGACTTCGCCGCCGGGCGGTCGGCCAGTTTCGGCGAGCGCGTGGCCGATCAGCATCCGGCCGACGCAGTCAAAGCCGTCGGAGGCCTGTTCTTCAGTGAAGCCGCCGGCGAGCAGGATCGCCGTGATCGCCTCAACGAGCGCGAACGCGGGCTCGGAGGTCGGCGGCCGGGTGCCGAGCAGGATCACGGTGTGCGGGTGTGCCAGCAGCGTGGTTCGCGCGTGCACGACGATCGCGCGTAGGTCCTGCTCCCAGTCGCCGGTCGCCGCGGGGATCTCAATTTCGGCGAGGACGCGCTCGATCAGCCCGTCGAACAGTGCCGCCTTATCGGGAAGGTGGTGATAGACGGTCATCGGGTCGACACCGAGCTCTGCTCCGAGCCGGCGCATGGTCAGCCGCTCGAGCCCCTGCTCGTCGACGATCCGCAACGCCACCTCGAGCACCTCGGCACGGGACGTGATCGGGGGGCGGCCGACCTGACGGCGGGCACCGGCGCGACCGTTCGGGGAGTTGGGGTTGACAGGCACGGTCCGATTATTCTACCTTGTAGGAATACTCTACACCGTAGATATTCACTCGGGGATCGACTGCAGGAGGTTTCAATGAAGCTCTATTTCGATGACGTGGCGTTCGACGGACAGCTGCAACGCAGCGTCGGCAAAGCCGACGCCGGTATGGCAAACGTCGGTGAGTGCCTGGCTATCGCCGAGCAGATCGGCGAGGGCGACCGCGATAGCTGGTATCAGGCGTGGTCTGGTTTCGCGAGCAGGCTCGTCGCCCGGGGCGACCAGGCGCGCAACGCCGGCCATGGCGTCAGCGCCCGCAACGTCTACCTACGCGCGGCTGAGTACTTTCGGCAGGCGTTCTTCTTTCACCGAGAGGATCTCGACGCCGACATGCTCCGGAGCGCGTTCGCCGCCAGCGTTGGCGCGTTTCGCGCCGCCATGGAACTGTCCGAGCATCCCGCCCGGGCGTTGACCGGTCCGCTGTCGGGCTACCTGTTCAGCCCGGCCGGCGATGGGCCGCACCCCACGCTCCTGCACATCGGCGGCTATGACTCGACCGCCGAGGAACTGTACGCGTCGGTGCCGGCGGCGCTGGATCGCGGCTACGCCTTCGCGGCGGTCGACGGGCCCGGGCAGGGAGCGACGCTCTACGACCGCCGGGTGCCGATGCGTCCAGATTGGGAGAACGTCATACCCGGGATGTTCGACGCGCTCGCAGCCGAGCCGGAGGTCGATCCGCAGCGGATCGTCTTGGTCGGTCGTTCCTTTGGTGGGTTGATCGCGCCCCGCGGCGCCGCCGGCGAGCATCGCCTCGCGGCGCTGATCGTCGACCCCGGCCAGTTCGACATGGGACCGGCGCTGCTCGCCCACCTGGGACCCTTGGCCGACCACGTCCACGATCCCGCTGCCGACCAGCAGTTTCAAGGACTGCTCACACAGCCGGCGATGAAAGCGCTCTTTGAGCCGCGGATGACAACCCACGGCGTCTCCACGGTCCGCGCCTACTGCGAAGACATGCTGCGCTACAGCAATGCCGATAGCGCCCAGCAGATCACCTGCCCGACGTTCGTGACCGACAACGAGACCGACCTCGTCTCAACCGGGCAGGGAAAGGTGCTCTACGAGCACCTGACCTGCCCGAAGGAGTTTCACCTGTTCACCAGAGCCGACGGCGCCGAGGGGCACTGCGAAGGGATGGCCTCGACCGTCTTCTGGGACGCCGCCTACAACTGGCTGGATCACCTGCTGTCCAGGTAGTCCACCCCGCCCGGCGAGGATCAACGGCTGAGCGGCGGATCGTCAGGCGCGAGGATGGCCCCGATCTGGCTGTAGAGCTTGATCCAATACCCGTCGGGGTTTCCCGCATAGTCATAGGTGCTCGGCTTGAACGTCAGCGCGAGCGCAATCGAGATGCGCTTGGACGGCAGGTAGGACTCGATCGCCGCGTAACCCCCGAACAGCGGGTTCTGGAGGATCCAGTCGCCGTTGCGCACGACGCCGAGCCCGTAGCCATACACGCGAGACAGCGTCGTGCACCGCTCGCACCCCGGCTGCGGGTGACCGAACCCGATCCGCGGATCGATCTGCTGCTGGTAGGAGCTACGGCTGAGTAGCCTGCCGGATCCGATCCCGATCGCGGTCCGCGTCAGGTCGGCGATGTCGGTCGTCTCAACCGCGCCCCGAGCCAGTGTCCAAGCCGGATTCCAGAAGGTCGATTCCTCGTCGAACGGTTGCGAGCGGGAGATCCCGAGAAACTGCTTGCGTTCCGGCGAGTAGGCGTGCAGCACGGGCGAGGGGATCGCCGCCGTCTGCGAAGCGACCGTCTGGCGCAGTCCGAGCGGCCGCAGGACCATCCGCCGGAGCGCGACGTTGAGCGGCAGCCCGGTGATCTTGCGCAATGCCAGCCCGAGGATCACGTAATCGCTGTGCGCGTAGCTCCAGTTGGTGCCGGGCGTGAACTGCTGTGGCTCGTCGAGCGCCCAGCGCAGCTGATCCGCCGTTGTGATCGCCCGGAACGGATTGGTGTACAGCGACTGGCTCAGCCGCGGGTCAAGCTCGTAGTCGTGATAGCCGGCGGTCATCCCGACCAGCATCCCAAGCGTCACCTGACGGGCGTCGCGCAGGTGGGGCAGCCATTTCGAAACCGGATCATCGAGGCTGACCTTGCCCTGGTCGACCAGTCGCAGCAGCAGCGTTGACATGTATGAGATCGCGACTGCCCCGTTGCGGAAATGCATGTCGGTCGTCGCCGGCACGCCCGTCATCGAGTCCCCGTACGCCTTCGTGATGACCGGCCGACCGGCGACCGTGACCTGGACGATCGCCGCCCTGATCCCGTGGTGGGCGACCGCGCCCTGCAGCAGCGCGTTGATCTTCGGCGCAGCGGACGCCGCGGCGCGCTTGGCGTGTGGGGTCGCCGCGCCCGCCGCGCCCGCCACGACGGCCGCGCCGAGCACCAGCACTGTGAGCAGAGCGGCGCAGCGAGCGCCGATCGACAATCG
This sequence comes from uncultured Solirubrobacteraceae bacterium, assembly GCA_963743985.1. Lineage (GTDB taxonomy): Bacteria > Actinomycetota > Thermoleophilia > Solirubrobacterales > Solirubrobacteraceae > Palsa-465. Next base: position 42,618 of record CAVUSD010000032.1, read on the forward strand.
ATGTCCAGGGCGATCTGCCCGGCGGCGGTCGGTGGTGCTCGTCATCTCTGGTGGGTCCCCGGCCGTCAGCGTATCGATCATCGCTGCCCGCTGGCGGCCCCGGCCGGGTCCTGCCCGGGGACGACCGACGGCCCGTAGAGCGTGGCGATGATTGTCTTGGCGACCACCACGGCGGCGTTTTCGCCAGTCACCGGCGAGGCGGCGAGGTTCGTACCGATAATGATCGTGTCGTGGGTCTTGGTGTCGTAGACCATGAACGTCGAGTACCCCGGGATCTGACCGTCGTGGCCGATGATGCCGGGAGCGAACCGGACGATGCCGAGCCCGTACCCAATCCCGTTGGGCTGCCCCGGGACCGTCGGGCGGAAGCTGTGCAGGCGCAGCCTCTGCAGTCGTTTATCAAGCAAGCCGCCGCCGACGAGTGCCTTGACGTAGGTGGCGAGGTCGCCCGGAGTGGAGATCACTCCGCCGGCCGTGAACGCCCACGACGGGTTGGCGTTGGTGTTGTTGATCGGCTTGAGTGCGCCCGACAGCGCCGCCGGCACCTGGGCGGGCGGTAGCGCATACGAGTTGATCGTGGCGACGTTGGTGCCGAACTGGTAGCCCTGCGCGTGCGGTGCGGGCATCGCCCAGTCCGTCCGCTTGGGCAGGAAGGTGTGCCTCATGCCGAGCGGGCCAAAGATCCGCTGCTGAAACGCCTGCGAGGCCGACACGCCGGTGAGCTTCTGGATCACCACCCCGAGCAGCACGATGTTGGTGTTGCTGTACTCGTACTGTGTCCCGGGGGCGAAGTCCGGAGAGTGTGCGAACGCGATCCTCAGCAGCTCGCTCGGGGTCCAGGCCTTACGGGGTTGCTTGTCAAGCGTCGCGTTGAACCCCGGGTCAAACGAATAGCTGTAGAGCCCGCTGCGCATCTCCGAGAGCTCGGCGATGGTGATCTTCCGACCATTGGGGACACCCGACACGAACTTCGAGATCGGGTCGTTCAGCTTGAGCTTGTGCTCCTGAACCAGCTGCAGGATCACCGTCGACGTCATCGTCTTGGTGTTGCTGCCGATTCGGAAGGCGTCGCGCAAGGACATCGGCACCTGCTTGCCGATCGTCGCTGTGCCGAACGTGTGCGACCAGTTGCCCCGCGACGGAGATTTGATCAGTACCACGACCCCAGGGATCGCGTTCGCCTGCATCACCTTGGGAATCTGCCGCTGCAGCGTGCGAGCGTACGCCGGCCGATGAGCGCGCCCGCTCGTCGTCGTGTCAGCGTTACCGCTCGACGTACTGCCCCACACGGCTACCGCCACGCCGCACATCCCAACCGCACCCATAGCTCTCAGACGCATCCCCAAGCCCCTTCCTGTCCCGTTCAGTGTCCCGTGCGGCCGTCACGCTGACACAGACGGCGCCGGTGCGAAATGGACCTAGGTCCATGCGCGCCTGGTCACCCCAAATGCCCGATGCGGAGAGCGATCGTTCTGCCAGGCTGGCGCGATCGCAGCCGACGACCTGATCGAGCCCGCGTCCGCGCTCGCGCGAACGCCTCGCGCCGCCCGCGGGCCGGACCCTCGCCGCATGGCTTCAGCGGCGCGTACCGGGGCGATGCCGGTGCGCCGATTGACGCTCGTGCTGAGCGTCGCTCAGGTCGCCGCCGCGGCGGTGATCCTCGGCGTCGTCGAGTTGGCGCTGATGTACTCCGGGCCGGGGCCGTCCCCACCGTGGGTGGCGGCGCTGTTCGTCGTCGTCGCCTGGGTCTACGCCGGTGCCGGCGTGATCGCGTGGCTACGGCGGCCGGGCAGTCTGATGGGCGTGTTGATGGCGGCCGGTGCATTCGCGTGGCTGCTTGCCGGCCTGGCCAATACAGACGTCCCGGCGCTCGTCGCAATCGGGTTGGTCGTCGCGACGGTTCCGGTCGCACTCGTGATCCACCTTCTGCTGGGATTCCCCTCGGGCCGTGTGCGCGGCCAAGCGCAGGCAATCGTGATCGCCACGTACGCCGTGGCGCTCGTCGGCCAGGCGCCGCTGTACCTGTTTGCGTCAAGCGGCCCGCTCCAGGTCGCCGACCGACCGGACCTCGTCGAAGCCGGTCACTGGGCGCAGCGATCCGCCGGCGCGGTCGTCGTGCTTGCCACCTGCTGGCTGCTGGCGCGGCGGCTGGCCGCGCTCGCACCGGCGCAGCGGCGCGTACTGGCGCCGCTGTCTTTGTACGGGGTGATCGCGGTGCTGATCGTCCCGCTTGGCTCGGCGTTCGGACAGATCGCCGGCGACCCGCTGACGAAAGCGGCGATTCAGCTGTCGGTATTGGGGTTGGTCCCGGTCGCGTTCGTGTTCGCCGTCTCCCGCGGTGGTTTCGCCCGCACGGGCGAGATCGACGATCTAGGTGCGAGTCTCGGTGACGCCGGTCGTGCGGAGCTGGCCGACGTCCTCGCCGCGACCCTCGGTGATGAGACACTCGAGTTGTTGTTCCGTGTACCCGGGGAGGAAGGCTGGGTCAACTCGGCCGGCGTGACCGCGATCGCGCCCGCGGCGCGCGGCGGACGGGGCGTCGTCGCAGTCGAGCTTGCCGGCGAGACGATTGGCGCGATCCTCTACGACGCAACGCTGCTGACGCGGCCCGACGAGGTGCACGAGGCAGCTCGGATCGTTGCGCTCGCGCTCGACCGGGAACGTCTGACGGTCGAGCTGCGCGCCTCCCGCGCGCGGCTGGTCGCGGCCGGCGACGCCGAGCGCCGGCGGATCGCGAGCGACCTCCACGACGGTCTGCAGTCCCGCCTGGTCCTGCTTGCGGTGCAGGCCGGCGTGGCGCGCGGGTCAACCACCGAGATACGTGAAGGGATCGAGGCAGCGATCGACGAGCTGCGGGCGCTCGTGCACGGCGTGATGCCCGCGGAACTGACCGAACGGGGCCTGCCAGCGGCCGTCCAGGGCCTCGCCGATCGGATGCCGATGGCCGTCCTGCTCGACGTCGCCGGGTTCCAGCAGCGTCCACCACCGGCGGTCGAGACGACGGCATTCTTCGTCACCGCCGAAGCGATGGTCAACGCCGTCAAGCACGCACACGCCACCGAGCTGACCGTCACCCTCGTGCGCAACCGGCAGGAGCTGTCGATCGACGTGCGCGACGACGGGATCGGCGGCGCTGGGAGCGGCCACGGCATCCGCTCGATGACCGACCGGGTCGAGGCGCTCGGCGGCAGGTTGTGGATCGAGAGCACGCCCGGCACCGGCACAGAAGTGCGCGTGGAGCTGCCATGCGCGTCGTGATCGGCGAAGACCAGGCGCTGATGCGCGCCGGGCTCACGCTCGTGCTCGAGCAGGCCGGCTTCGAGATCGTCGCGGTCGCCGGCGACGCAGGCGACCTCGTGCGCAAAACGGCGGCGCACCGCCCCGACCTACTGATCGCGGACATCCGGATGCCGCCAACCCGCACCGACGACGGGCTACGAGCGGCACTCCAGGCGCGACAGCAGACGCCGGAGCTGCCGGTGCTCGTGCTGTCGCAGTACCTGCAGCGCGACTACGCGGTCGAGCTGCTGGAGAGCGGAGAGCAGGGAGTGGGCTACCTCCTCAAACAACGGATCGCCGACGTCGACCGCTTCATCGCCGACCTACATCGGATCATCGCCGGCGCCTCCGTACTGGATCCCGAGGTTGTCGCCGCGATGGTCGACCGCCACCGCTCAGACAACGACCCCGTCAGCTGCCTCACCGACCGTCAGCGCGAAGTGCTGGAGCTGATGGCCCAGGGACGCAGCAACGCAAAGATCGCCGAACAGCTGAACGTCTCTGAGAAGGCGATCGTCCGTCACACGTCAAACATCTATGAAGAGCTGGGGCTCGGCAGCAGCGCCGACGACCACCGCCGCGTGCTGGCCGTGGTCCGCTATCTGTCGGGCTGAGCGCGCCGAAAGACAGTCAGCCGGCCGGCGGATCAGCGGCGTTGATCGCCCATTGGGCGGCAAAGGCTCGTTCATATCCGGGACGTGCCTCGCCGCGGGCAACGTAGGCGGCCAGCCGCGGGAATTCGTCGAGAAGGCCCGACGGTCTCAGCCTGAGCAGCACCGAGACCATCATCAGGTCTCCCGCGCTGAACGGTCCGTCGAGCCAGTCGGCGTCACCCAGCCGGGCCGAGAGCTGCACCAGTCGGTCGCGGATGCGGTCCTTGACGAGCGGAAGCCGCTCGTCGGCCCAGGGCCTGTCGCCTTCCAGGATCTTGGCGGTCACGAGCTCGAGGATCGGCGGTTCCACGGTGTTCAGCGCGGCGAACATCCAGGTGATCGCCCGCGCCCGGGCGTCGGCCTCGTCCGACAGCAGGCCTTGATGGTGCTCGGCGATATGCAGAATGATCGCGCCTGTCTCGAACAGGACAAGATCGCCTTCCTCATAGGTCGGGATCAACCCGAACGGATGAAGGCGCAGATGGGCGGGTTCCGTCTTTGCCTGAAGGGAGACGAGGCGCACCTCGTAGGGTTGTCCTACCTCTTCCAGCGCCCAGCGAACGCGCGTATCACGCGCCAGGCCCAGGCCGCCGTCGGGCGATCGCTCAAAGGCGGTGATGACGATGGTCATTGTCTCCTCTCCGGTTTACGAATTGACCAGAGCCTCAGAGACGCCGGTGCATGACATGCAGGCCGACATAGCCCGCAGTCGGGTGCCTGAATGCCTCGGGGACCGTGCCGATGACCTCAAAGCCCAGCGAGCGCCACAGCGCCACAGCGCGCGTGTTGGTCTCCACGACGGCGTTGAACTGCATCGCGTGAAACCCGCTGCTCCGGGCCCACACGAGCGCCTCTTCGCCCAGAGCACGACCGACCCCCTTTCCCGACGCACGCGGATCAACCATGAAGCTGGCACTGGCGACGTGCGACCCGGGACCGGGCCGGTTGGGATACATGCTTGCCGTCCCGAGCACGGTGTCGTCGCCGTCGACCGCGACCACGGTACGTGCGGGCGGCCCGGCGAGCCACAGCTCACGAGCACTCGTCTCGTCCATGTCAGGGTCATAGGCATACGTCTCGCCGGCGATGACGATCTGGCGAAGAAACGGCCAGATCTGCTTCCAGTCATCCGTGCTGGCGGCGCGGATCAGCATCCGGCGTAGTGTCGCATCCGCGGATGCCTTCGAGCATGAGCGCCAGGTGCCGGTGCCAGTCGTCGTCGCCCGGGTTCATATTGGCCATCGCACCACGCGTGACGAGCACGAAGTCAGGGAAGGTCAGGTCACGTCGCACCTGGCCGGCGTCGACCGCGCGGCGCAGAATCCGCTGCGCGATCTCGGCGAACTCGGCCTTCTGCTCGGCGATCTGCGCCCAGTCCGTCTTCTCGGGTCCGAGAATGGCGTACCGGAACGCGGCGTCGCGGTCCGCGGCCTCCAGGTAGCTGCGCAGCAGCGCCTCGAACGAGACGCCCGGATCAGCGATCTCCTCGGCGGCGCGAGCCAGATCGATCATCGCCACAAATCGTCGCGCGATGATTGCGGCCAGGAGCGCCTGCTTGGTGGCGAAGTGCCGGTATAGCGTGCCCATACCCAGCTCGGCGCGCTCGGCGATCTCGTCCATCTGGACCTCGCTGCCGCGCCCCGCGAACAGCTCGCCGGCGGCGGCGAGGATCGCGTCACGGCTACGGCGGGCGTCGGCTCGCATCGGACGATCCGTGGCATTCATCTCGTAACCGGAATTCTACTTCCGGTTCCCGCTACCATCTACCCGGAACCGGAGTCCCACTTCCCCTTAGGAGTTCCATGATCGTCATTACCACTCCCACGGGTCAGATCGGGAGCCAGCTCGTGTCCCGGCTCGTCGATGGCGGGGACCCGATCCGGGCCATCGTCCGCGACGCCTCAAAGCTTGATCCCAATGTGCGCAAGCGCGTCGAGATCATCGAGGGCACCCACGGGGATCCGGCGGTGTTGGACCAGGCGCTGGCCGGAGCCGAGGCGCTGTTCTGGCTGGTGCCCCCCAACGCGCAGGCATCAGACGCCGAGGCGTACTACCTTGACTTCGCCCGGGCGGGCGCCGACGCGATCCGGCGGCACAGCGTCGGCCACGTCGTCGGCATCTCCAGCGCCGGGCACGGCTGGTCAAAGCCGGCGGGTCTGTTATCGGCGGCGTTCGCGATGGATGCCGAGCTCACGCGCGCGGGCGCGGCCTACCGGGCGCTCAGCATGCCGTTCTACATGGAGAATCTCTTCCGCCAGCTCGGCGCGATCCGCGAACAGGGGGTGTTCTCGCTCACGTACGCGGCTGATCGGCCGTTGCCGATGATCGCCACCCGTGACATCGCCCAGACCGCCGCCGATCTACTGACCCACCGTTCCTGGAAGGGACAGGAGCATCTTCCGGTCTTCGGACCCGACCGACTGACCCCAGTAGAGATTGCCGAGGTGATGTCCGATGTACTCGGTCGGCCGGTCACCTACCGCCGGACGAGCTTCGAGGATTCCGCCTCCAGGATGGCCGCGCACGGGGCCAGCGAGCAGACGATCCGGGATATGACCGAGATGTACGTCGCCCAGGACGACGGACTGTACGAGGCCGACTGGGCCGCCGCGACCCCCACCGTGACCGACTTTCGCACCTGGTTCGAGGAGGCGACGCAGCTGCTCGAAAAAACAGCGTGAGGCAGCCTCAACTGGACGACTGCACGGGCTCGTAGCAGGCGACGATCGCACCGGTGCTGGTCGCCGTGCAGTCGACAAGCGCCAGCGACGCCTGGACGCCGGTAGCGAATAGCCGACGTCCGCTGCCAAGCACGACCGGAGCGATCACCAGCAGATATTCGTCGATCAGATCTGCCCCGATCAGCGATCCGATCAACACGCCACTGCCCATGATCACGAGGTTCGCGGCAGACGTCTCTTTGAGCTCCGCCACGGCGGGGGGAACGTCGCCGGTCAGCAGCGTCGAGTTCGGCCACTCCAGATCGGCCGAAGATCTGCTGGAGGCGACGTACTTGCGAGTGTCGTTCAGCGCATCTTTGAACGGGCCGCCGCGGGCATTCCATGCGGCGAGCAGCTGCTCGTAGCTTCTTCGCCCGAACAGCCACGCGTAGTCGCGGCCCATCCGTTCGCCCATCTTCTGACCCACGGTCTCGACGCTGTACGGCGCCGCCCAGCCGCCCTGGGAAAACCCGTCCCGCGTGTCCTCCTCGGCGCTGCCAGGAGCCTGCATCACCCCATCGAGCGTGACCCAGTTCATCACGATTACCTTGCCCATCATCTGGCTCCTGATCTCGTCAGGCACCGCGAACGCGCGAACGGCCGCTACGGGCGCGGTGGCGGGGTGTGCTCCAGCGCGGAACGAGCCGCGTCTCGTTGCTCGTCACTGGCAGTGCCGGCTCGCAACACCTCGGTCGCGAGGCGTGCCGTGTTGATCCAATCCTGCTCCTCGGTGGTGGCCGGCTCGTCGGCGCCGTGCCGACCATAGTCATCGATCTCCCGCTGGAGCTCGTCGGCCAGCTTCAGATCCTCGAAGTTGTCCATGCACCCGACCGTACTAGCCGGAGCCGGTGACCTCGTTGCCCTGGCTGTCGACGGCCACGCACAGGGTCGTGGTCGGGCACGCGATCGATGTCAGGTCGCCGTCGATCCCGCTGATCTTGCGCCACGCCTTGGTCGGTCCCGTCGGTTGTGTGGACTCGAATGCGTCCCCGTGGCCGTCAACGGCCACGCAGAAGCTGGTCGCGGGGCAGGACACCGCCGTCAGGGCGAAGCCCTTGTCGATCGTGACGGCGCTCCATTCGCCCGCAGTCGGGTGAGTGGAGTGGATCGCGCGGCCCTGAGAGTCGACGCCGACGCACAGCGACGCACTTGGGCAGGCGAGACCCTCGACCGCAGCCGTCCCGTCGACCCGGGTGTAGTGCCAGGCGGTCACGTTGCTCGGCGTCGTGTTGGTGAGAATGCCGCCCTTGGCGTCGCCGGCGACGCATAGGGCTGGCGAGGCGCAGGTGAGCGACGTAACCACTCCTCCCGCAGGCCTGCCACCGCCGTTGACCCCACCCTCGAGGAAGCCATCTCCGTAAGCCCAAGCGGCCGAACCCGTGGGGTCCGTGGTGGTCAGCTGCCTGGTTCCCTCTGTGTCGTCATCGCTATCAGAGGTGGAGACCCCGGCGATGCAGAACGGTCCAGCGGTGCAGGCCAAGGTTCCAATCGCGCCGTCCTCGTCTGATTCGTCCTCGCCCTTCGGAACGTCCACCCATCCACCGCTGAGCGGCGTGGACGTGGCGGCCAAGTCGCCAAAGGTGGCGTCCCCGACCGCGCACTCATTGGTTGCCCCGCAGGACACGTGATCGCTGGCGATCGACAGCGGAGTGGCGCTCCAGGCTGCGGCGCCGCCGGTCGGATTCGCGGTCGTGTGGACAGCCATCTGGGTGCCTCCGGCGACGCACACCGTGGCGCTTGGGCACGAGACGGACTCCAGCCCGTTGTAACCGTCGACGACGAAAACCGGCCAGTCGCTGGTCGAGGTCGACATGGGCCGGTTGGTGACCACCACCTGGCCAGTTGGAATGTTGTAATCGTTCGGCGAAGCGAAGACCACGCACTGCGTCGCGCTTGCACACGACAGGCCGCCGGCACCTGGGTACTTCGCGCCGGTCGAGGTCACCAAACCCCGTGAATAGGTTGCGGCTCCGCCTGCGGGATGCGTGCTGTACGCGATCGTGGTCCCGGCGTCCCCGCCGGCGAGCACGCACAAACTGGTCGAGGGGCAGGAGACGGCCGAACCGCCGCCGCCCTTGGGCCTCGCGAAATGCCAGGCCGAACGCCCGCCGGTTGGATGCGTCGAGGTGCCAAGGAGGTCCCCCTCCCCCTCGTGATCGGTCCCGATGATCACGCACAGCGATATGGAGGCACACGCGAGGTCCGGTGGTTCGAAATCGGGACCGGCAAGCTTGTTCAGCGTGGTCAGGATCCAGGCTTTGCGACCACCGGTCGGCCGATTCGTGTGGAGGACGCCATGCCCCTGGCGATCCAGTGCGACGCACTCCGACGTGGCGGGACAGACGATGTCGATCAACCAGTCGCGCCGGAGATCGAGGACGCGCACCGACTTCCACGCCCGGGCGCTGCCCGTGGGGTCACGCGAGGAGACGACGTCACCGCGGCGATCGACCCCGACGCAGAGTCTCGCGCTCGGGCAGCTCAGCGATGTCAGCTCGTCCCCATCAGCCAGCACCCCACGGGTGACCTTCCAGGTCGACGAGCCACCGGTCGGGTTGGTCGAGTGGATGATCGCTCCGTCGTCGCCTGCTGCAACGCAGAGGGATTTCGACGGGCACGACACGGCGGTGATGCTTGCGGTTGGGTCGACCTGTTCGGCCACCGTCCAGGCCGAGGCGCCGCTCGTCGGGTTGGTCGTGGTGATCAGGTTGCCGGCTTCGTCTCCGCCGACGCACAAGGTGGTGGCGACGCAATCCAGCGCCGTCATCTGGTGCGCGGACGTATATGGCGCTCCGGCGATCCTCGAAGGCGGCGAGAACCGCAGCGTGCCGGTTGCGCCCTGCGCTGAGCCGACGCTCGCCAGGCACACGCCGGTCGCCGCGACGGCAGCGGCGACGCGCGTCCATGTCATCGCTTTCACAGCCACCGTCCGGGTCAATTGCTGATCGTGAGCGTCTTGGTGACCGGCGTGCCGCCGGACGGGGTGAAGCTGAGCTGGTAGGTGCCGGCCCCCAGATGGGTGTGACCGACGATGCCGCCGAGGTGCAGTGTGTTCGGACCCGAACCGGCGGTTTGGACGATCCGTCCTGGGATGGTGTTGAGGCGGGTGCAGCTCCTGTGCTTGCGGTTCTGCCTGGTGGCGGCGACGCACTTCCCGTTGACCTGGCGACCGGATAGTTTCTGCTGGAGCGTGACGGTGACGTCGCTCGCCGCATCCGTCTGGTAACTGGCGAGGATCGCGATCGGCAGCTGGCAGCTCTGGTGGCCCCGATTGCTCCGTTTGGGCGCGACACATTGACCGTTCTGGCGGCGCCCGGCGATCGAGTCCGGGTCGGGGGTGAGTTGCACGTTGGTCACCGTGGCCGGCGCGATCGCGATCCCGACGGGGGTGGTGCCCGCAGGGATCGGTGTGCCAGGGGTATTGGTCGCGGTCGCGATCGGCGTCACCGAGTTGTCGAGATCGTTGACGACGTACGCGGTCACCCCGTCGAGCCCGAACGCCACCGCAATCGGACCCCGCCCGACCGTGATGGCCGCGCCCGCCGTGTTCGCCACCGTGTTGATCGGCGTCACCGTTCCGCTCTGGAAGTTGGCCACGTAGGCGAGGTTGCCGTCCGGCGACACGGCGATCGCGTCAGGGTGCGGACCAACCGGGATCGGCGTACCGGACGTGTTGGTCGCGGTGTTGATCGGCGTCACGGTGTTGTCGTCGAAATTCGCGACGTACGCGGTCTTGCCGTCGGGTGTGATCGCCACCGCAAACGGGAATCCGCCGACCGAGATCGGGGACCCCGGGGTGTTGGTCGCCGTGTTGATCGGGGTGACCGAATCGCTCTGCGTGTTGGTGACGTAGGCCGTCGTGCCGTCCGGGCTGATCGCGACCGCGTTGGGACGCTGGCCGACGGGGATCGGCGTTCCCACGGCGCCCGTCGTCGCGTTGATGGGCGTCACCTGATTCGTCAGGCCGTTGGTGACATACGCGGTCGTTCCATCCGGCGTGACCGCCACCCCACCCGCAACGGTGCCGAGATTGATCGGATTGCCCGTTGTATCGGAGCCAAGGTCGACGGGGATCACGCTCTGGGTCGCGCTGTTGACGGTGACAAACGCGATCCTGGCGTTCGGCGCGATCGCGATGTTCTGCAGCCCGGCGGTGAGCGTCAGGGGCGAGGGAAGCGGCGCGTTGGTCGCCGTGCTGAACGCCGAAACGGCGCCCGACGGGCCGTCGAGCACGAAGGCCGTGCCGCCCAACGAAGCCGCGGCCGCCCCAGCGAGTGCCATCTGGGCCACAAGGACAGCGCCGAGCGCTCGCAGGCCCGTCCACAACCGACCGCTGTGTCGCAAAGTGCCTAACAGCAGGTGCAACCGATCACGCCGGCGCAACAGATGTAGCCGCCACTGACGTTGGCGCAGACACAGCAGGCGTCCCCTCCGTAACAGCAGGTGACGGGTGTGTCGCCGCCGCCTGGGCAAGGACCGGTCCCCGGCGGACATGTGGTGCTGCCGGTCACGGGCACGGTTGGGGGAGCGGCAGGAGTGCACAAGGGACCGGTGAGACACGCGTTCGCATCCTGGATGAAGGCATCCCGGTTTGACGTCAAGTAGCTTTGAAGGGCGGCGGCCTGCACGAGCGTCAGCTTTCCGTGCTTGCCCTTGCCATTACGAGCGAAAAGCCTCTTGATGTACTTGTTGCTCGATTTGTAGTCCCTATAGGCGGCGACGATGCAGTTACTGCACCCGTTGGATGCCTGGCGCGCCTTGATCGTGTTCTTCGTGTAGGTCGCGGTGTAGGAAGCGAGCGGCGAAGCCACAGCGACAGCAGTGTGTGATGCCAATGGAGCGGCCACCGCCGCGGCGCCGACGCCTCGCAGCACCCCGCGTCTCGTCGTCTGCGCCTCGGGCGCACCCGCGATTTGACGGGAGAGGCGGTCAAACCAGTGCATCAGCTCAGCGCGTCGCTTGCTTGGGCCAGCAGCTTCTTGGCTTGGGTGGACTGCTGCTGCGAGGTTGTCAGGTCGGCGGTTGCGTTCGCGCCCGTCCCTTCCTGCAGCGCCGTCGACAAGGTCGCCAGGCTCGCTTCGAGCTGCGTGAGCGCTTCCAGGATCTGTCCCTTCGCCGGTGAGCTGGTGTGGATCAACTGAATCGTGTTGCCCAAATTGCGGTAGTGGCTGCGGAGCGAGTGAATCGCTGAAAACGTCGACGGTGCCACCGTCGCGTTGTCGTCCTGCTGCACCTGGTACATCCCGTCCGCGACCGCCATCATCAGTTGACCGAGGGACTCGCTCGGTGTGTCGAGCAGGAGCTTGATCTCGGCGGCGCCCGAATCGGCCATCAACGACCTGCCTTGATCACGGTCAACTCGGCCGGGCCGACCGCGGCCAGCAGCGCTGACACACCCTCGGCCCCGACGGCGGGCTCGCGCGCCACCCGGCCATCGCCGTCGACCAGCACCGCTCCCGGCATGCCCGCGATCCCGAGCGAGCGGGGGAGATCGAAGCCTTCGTGCAGCAGGACAGGTCCGATGCCATGCTCGGCGGCCTTGATCCGGTTGAGCTCCGGATCGCCCAAGCTGAGCATCACGACGCGCGGATCGGCGACCGGATCTCGCTGACGGCGACCGATTTCGGGAAGCAGACGATCACAGGCGCCGCAGCGCGGATCGGTGAAGAACAGCAGCGTCTGCCCGCTGTCACCGATCACGTCGTGCAGCCGGACCTGGCCACCTTCGAGATCGTTGAGCACCACCGCCGGGACCGGCTCGCCCACCACCCCTGAGATCCGCTTCGAAGACCCCTGGCCGACCAGTGACCGCAGCTCATCCAACTCGACCCACAGGCGGCCGTTCTGCCTGACCAACTGCACCGAGAACGCCGCGTTGAACACAACCGCGACCGCCAGCACCGTACAGCACCCCAGCGCGACCGCCTCCCCCGCAGACAGCCCAGCGACCCATGCCGTCGCGCTCGTGCCGGCGTCATCCGAGCCGGCCACCACGACAAAACCCGCCAACGCCAACAATCCCAGGTTCCGAGCCAGCGTCGGCGCGCCGATCGGACGAGACGAGATCCGACCAAAGCAATGGCAGTCAGCCTCGACGCCCCGCGCCAGAGCAACCGCCACCACGGCCGTGAACACCAACAGCAGAACCATGGCGGCGAGCGCCGCCCCCCATGCCGACACCACCGGAATCAAGGCGACCCCGATCGCCAGCTCCAGTAGCGACAGCACCGCGGCGGCAGGCGTTGAAAAACGGGCAGGAACGCCAAATTGCTCAAGCGAACGGGACGCGCCGCCCAAGTCGGCCAGCTTCGCACCGCCCGCGACCACCAGCGCACAAGCCAGCAGCACCCTCGCCCCGAGGAGAAGTCCGTTCACGGGGCAAACTTATACCGACCTGACGCCGGAAAGGCAAACGTCCGACGCTCTCAGGCACCGCGGCCAGCTCAGATGCTCCGATACAGACCCTCGGCATCATTGCGACCGACGCGGTCTCTGAGGGCCTTGCCGACCGGGTGGGAGGACCAACGCCCATCTTGCGGATTGCCGCGGGATCGTTTCAGACCGTGAGCGTCTTCGCTGCGTGCTCAGTTGCACTCAGGCATGCCGAGACTATTGAGTGGCATGTATCGGTTTCGGCTGCGGCGTGGGAACCAAAAGAATTTTGCCCACGAGTCGGTGCCCGACGAAGTACAACGCACCTCGTCGCCGGACATGAAACCGCGCGGATAATGGCAGGTCACTCGATATACCTGATGAGTCTTTGACGAGTAGACCTCAGCTGCACCGCTATGCGTCGTCTCCGCCATTGCACCGGCAAAGGAACACGACGTGTAGCCGGAGGCCGTGACGGCTCCCCCTGGCAGGCCACAGACATGCGTGGTGGCGTCGGCTGAGGCCCCCGCTGGGACAATCGCGGAGCACGCCGCAGCGATCGTCGCGATGCTCAGAAGCTTTTTCACTGCTACCCCCTCTGTTGTTTGCCACTCGCACGTCGCAGCGTCGTGCTGCGACTGCTGCCGCTGCGCTACCGGCTAGCCGTAGACGACTTCTCGTCGCTCGATGTCAGCGTGTCCACGCGCTACGTCTCCTTCACTCGATGCTCAAGGATCCCTCGAAACCTACGACAGCGGCACGAACTGCATCGGCACCGTGGGACGCTTCGTCCATACGACATCCGTTGATCGTCGCGCTCGGCCGTCCGCTGGCGCGTTCGCGGCGCCGCTCGATCACGAGTCGCAGATCTTCAGTCCGGAAGCCCCCAGAACGGCCCGGTCAGACCGACGGACCGGAAGTAGTCCGCGGCTTGGGCGGGCTCTCGGCGCTGGTAGCCCGGCTGAAGGCGCCCCGCATACCAGCCACGGGCAAGCCTCCAGAGCGTCGCCAGGTCCATGCTGTAACCCCGTGACTGATCGTTGAGCCGCAGCCAGCGGTCAACACACGCCTCAGAGCAGAACAGGCGCTGACGAGAGCACGCGTGAACGACGTCGTCCCAGATGTGCTGCACCGGCGTCAGGAAGTGCGCGACCTCCGTCCCCTCGGGCGGCTCGTGGCGGTCAACCCACCAGGCCAGCGGCTCCTCACATCCGGGGCAGCTGCTGGCGACCAGGACGCGGGGCTCTTCATCGAGGAGGTGCGGGATCGCGAACGAGTCCCAGGCACAGCCGCCCCACCAGAGGTGGCGGACCCCCATCACCGAGAAACCCATCGGCACGGCGGTGAACGGGTGAGCCATCAGGATCCGATCCCCGTCGAACACGAGGTCTCGCGACGTGTCGAGCTCAGTGAGTGACTGCCGGACGGGCGCGAGAGTGCTCCCGACAGCCTCGGCGAGCTCACCGACCGACGGCGCTCGCGCGTCATCCCGGAACGCGCCATAGACCGCGAGGCGGACGTCTTCACAGAGTCGCGACTGAGGTTCTTGGATCATCGCAAGTGGGCCTGGCCGGGACGCCAATAGCAAGGATGATGCCGGGTGGACCGTGGCGATGAGGCGGGCTGGGCGCCAGCCCCGCCCCATTGGCTGTGCAAGGATGCGGTTGATGCTCGAGGAGACGACCGAGCGGGCTTACACGACCGCTTTGCTCACCGGCGAGACCTGGGAGGACTTCGTCGCCCTTGTGGAGGCGAACAACGGCGTCTGGGGTGGCTGCTGGTGCATGGGTTTCCACCCCGAAGGCCTCGACAGAAGCAGCGCGCGGCAGAACCGCGAGAACAAACACCGCCATGTGCGACGGGGAACGGCCCACCAGCTGCTCGTCTATGACGGCAGAGACTGCGTCGGTTGGTGTCAATACGGAACCCCGGCCGAGCTTCCGACGATCAAGAACGCCCAGGCGTACGACAAGGGTCTGATCGAGCTGCCGGACTGGCGGATCGCGTGCATCTTCACGGGTAAGGGTCATCGTCGCAGCGGGGTCGCCAGAGCGGCCGTGAGCGGTGCCCTGTCGGCGATCAGGGCGGCCGGTGGCGGACTCGTCGAGGCCTACCCAGAACAGGTTGAGGGCCGCAAGCCGCAACGAGGCGCCTACTTTCACACCGGCCCAGAGAATCTGTTCGAGGATCTCGGCTTCACGCGGGATCGTCGGATCGCCAAATGGCGCTGGGTCATGCGCTGCCGCGTTCGCCCCTGATCGCGCCTCAGCGCTGCTCGCGGTGGCTCACACGCCCTCGCACGACCCGTCCCGGACGAGAACATTTAGACTGGCGGCGTGAATCGGTTGGTCGACGTGGGCCGTCGCGCGGTGCGGTTGGCGGGCGTCGCCGGGGTGATGATCGCCGTGCTGACGGGGCCGGCCGCAACGGCGGACGCGGCACCGGGCTGGACGGCGTATGTCGCCAACTACGCCAGCAACATCGTGACCCAGCTCAACACCGCGTCGAACGTCACGTTCGGCACCGCGATCCCCGTCGGCACCGGCCCTCAGGCGGTGGCGATCACCCCGGACGGCAGCACCGCCTATGTCGCCAACTCGATGAGCAAGTCGGTGACGCCGATCAACTTGGCGACCAACACCGCAGGCCCCGCGATCCCCGTCGGTACAGAGCCGTACGGGGTGGCGATCACCCCGAGTGGTACCACCGCCTACGTCACCAACGTCGGCGACAACACGGTGACCCCGATCAACCTGACGACCGACACGGCGGGTGCAGCAATCGCCGTCGGCATACAGCCGTTCACATTGGCGATCACCCCGGATGGCAACATCGGCTACGTCACCAACGGCGGCAGCAACTCGGTGACGCCCATCAATCTGGCGACCGGCACGCCGGGGACCGCGATCGGCGTCGGGAAGGAGCCGGCGGGGATCGCGATCACCCCCAACGGCAGCACGGCATACGTCGCCAACTTTCAAGACAACTCGGTGACCCCCATCGACCTCGCGACCAACACACCCGGGAGCGCGATCCCCGTCGGCTTGAACCCGATCGCGGTGGCGATCAGCCCGGATGGCGGCACCGTCTACGTCACCAACGACAACGGCAACTCGGTGACGCCGATCGACGTGGAGACCAACACGGCCGGGACCCCGATCCCTGTCAGTCCGAACCCGGAAGGGGTGGCGATCACCCCCGATGGCCGGACCGCGTACGTCACCAGCAACCCCGACAACTCCGTGACGCCGATCGACCTGACGACCAGAACGCCCGGGACCCCGATCGCCGTAGGAAACACGCCAGAAGGGCTGGCGATCCTCCCCGATCAGGCGCCGACGGCGGCTTTCTCGACGGTCGCTGCGCCCGCCGGCCAGCCGTCGACCTTCGACGCGTCTCAGTCCTCGAGCCCGGTCGGGTCGATCGCCCATTACCTGTGGAACTTCGGCGACGGACAGATCGCCTTCAGCACCATGCCGGTCACCCAACACACCTACGCGACCAGCGGCACCTACACCGTCCGCCTGACGGTGACCAACACCGCTGGCACGTCCGTGAGGGAGGTCTTCACCGGCCAAACCGTCAGCGACCACGGCGGCCCTCAAGCGACGATCACCCACGCCATCACCGCGCCCGCTCCGACCGCGCCCAGCCCCACGCCCAAGCCGATGCCCACGCCCACGTCCACGCCCGCGCCACGGGTCTCGCGGCTGATCATCTCACCCCCAAGAGTCTCGATCGGGGGACGCCGACAGCACGGGCGGTGCATCGCCGTCACCGCCGCTGACCGACCAGATCCCAGCTGCCGGCGACCGATCCGCCTGCACGTCCGCTACACGCTCAGCGCCGCGGTGACGATCACGGTCACCCTCGCCCGCCAGCACCCCGGGCGGATCAACGATCACCATTGCGTCGCCGTCACCGCGCGCAACCACCGGCACGCCCACTGCACACGCCTGACCGCGATCCACGGACAGCTCACCGAAACCGCCGCCGCCGGCGCTCACTCGCTGACCTTGCATGGCCGCCTCGGCGGCGGTGCGCTGAACCCTGGCAGCTACCGGCTGACGATCACACCAGCCGGGGCACCGGCACGCTCGGCGACGTTCACGATCACCCGCTGAGCTCACTGGCGCGGTCGTGATTGCCGATCCGCCGACAGGGCCGCGGGTATGGTGTGGTGCGATGGCGGGCGACGAACACAGCCAAACGAGCTTGAGTCAGCAGCGATTCAGCTTCCGGTTTGCGCCCGCCTACCGGCGGGCGGCGTTCGTGTTCGGAGTCAGGCCCGACAAGGCCTGGGTCGACGTCGACGCGGACAATCTGCATGCTCGTTTTGGACCGTGGCGGTTGCGCACCACGGTCGCGAATATCTCTGCCGTGGAGATCACCGGACCGTATGCGTTTCTCAAGACTGCCGGCCCGGCACATCTGAGTTTCTCGGACCGCGGATTGACCTTTGCCAGCAACGGCGACCGAGGCGTGCTCATCTCGTTTCATCAGCCGGTGCCGGGGATCGAGCCGACCGGCAGGCTACGTCACCCCGAGTTGACGGTCACGGTCGCGGATGTCGAGGGTCTCGCAGCGATGCTTCGCGGTCTACTCGACGGGCTCTAACACGGACGCGGAGGCTGGGAGGTCATGTAATGCCGCGGCGGCGTCATCCACCGCGGCGACCATGACGGCCGCCTGCAGTACCAACGGGTCGTCGCAGCCAAGCTCGCGTTGCACGGCGTCGTGGGCGCTGTGCAGCCGCTCCAGCGGCGCCGTTGCTCCGCGCGCTCGGACGGCACGGGCCGCGTCGGCGAGCGCGTGCATCGCGCGGTCCAGCTCGGTGACGAACGTCTGGCCGGCGGGGCTGACGATCTGTGCGCCGGGAGGGTCGAGCGACTGCTCGAGCGCGAGCGGGCCATCGCAGAAGCGGCGCATCGCCATCAACAGTCGGTTCGCGATGTCGGGATCGAGCCCAACCGGGGAGCGTGCCGGCTCCGCGATCGCTCGGGCCAACATCGCCTCGCCGTTCGTACGCGTCACCCGCGCATCCGAGAGAGAGCGCGCGATCGTGTCTCGATCAGCTTGAGCTGGATCGAGCCAGCAGCTGAGCACCGCCGCGGCGTAGCGCCGAGCGGCATCGATCACGTCTGCAGCGGTGTCGCTGACCTCGCCCCGTTCCCAGGTCGGCCAGAGCAGGTAACCCCCGAGCGCGATGATCGCCCCGAGACTCGTGTCGAGCACGCGGTCGGCGGCGGCACGAAACTCGGGGATGCCGGCGAGCGCGGACACGAACACGACCCAGCCGGTCGTGCAGGCGCCGGTCACGCCGTAGTTGGCGAGCATGAAGCAGAAGATTCCGACACTGAGCGCGGTCGCCAGGATCGACAGCGTGTACGGCCCGGGGTGCACGGTCGCGGCAAACAGGGTCGCGAGCACAGCGCCCGCGGTCGTGCCGGCATAGCGTTGGACGCCGCGGGTGAACGTCGCACCGAAATCGGGGCGCAACAACCAGAGCACGGTCAGCGGAACCCAATAATCGTGCGGCAGTCGCAACGCGCGCGCCAACGCCGACGCGAGCGTGGCGGCGACCGCAAGCCGGATCGCGTGACGGCACGCGCTCGAGCGCAACGTCAGGTTCGCACCGAGCACCGCGAGCAACCGCCGACTCGCGGTCGATGCGGCGGTCAGGGCCCCGGCCAACCGCTGACGCCGGGGCACCGGCGACCGCGGCGCGGAATCGCGCGCCGTGCGCCACCCCCGGCGAGCCCCAAGGTCGCCGGCAAGCCCCCACGCGCGTTGGACGTCGGCGATCACACCGCCCAGCCGCTGCGCCGTCGTGACCGAGCCGTGATCGCCCGGTGCGAGCGACATCGAGAGGTGGCGCGTGCCACGGCGCGTGATTCGATCAGCGACAGCGTCCAGTGCAGCAGTGACCCAGCCGCGCCCGGCCACCTCTCCGACTGTGCCGCCGACAGGCCCGTGGCGCCGGTCGACGTCGGATTCGTCCCACCAGCCGGGATTGCCGTGCAGCAGCGCCAGCTCGCCGAAGATGCGGTCGCCGAGTGCGGTCAGCTCCCGCAGGGGCCGATCGCCCGCCCTGTCGTCGTCGAGGACGTCCCGGGCGTGCGCGACCGCGAGGAACACCGGAGCGCGATCATCGACCGCCCGGCCACGGGCCAGCCACGTAGCGACCGATCGATACAGCCGGGCGACCGCAACTCGCTCGGGGAGTTCGGGATCGACGCGCCAGGCGACCAGCACCAGCGCCACCTGGAGTAATCCCCCGACGAGGACGAGTGCGGCGCGACCGAGCGCGTGCGGCCCATCGGCCGGGACCGATGCCGCGGCGACGAAGGTGATCGGTCCCATCAGCGCGACGAGATACGTCCACAGGCCCGCCGAGATGCACAGGCCGGTCGAAAACGAGGCGAGCGCCAAGATCACGACGCTCAGGACATCGTCGGCGCCGACCAGCTCGCCGACGAACGTCGCTGCGGCGACGACGAGACTGGCGACGAGCATCGCCGGCACC
This sequence comes from uncultured Solirubrobacteraceae bacterium, assembly GCA_963743985.1. Classification (GTDB taxonomy): domain Bacteria; phylum Actinomycetota; class Thermoleophilia; order Solirubrobacterales; family Solirubrobacteraceae; genus Palsa-465. The sequence continues at coordinate 62,168 of CAVUSD010000032.1, forward strand.
CGCCGGCGGTACGGAGCGCCGGAATCGGTCAAGCCCACCAGCAGAGCCCCGGTCGAGACCGCCACGCCCTCGATCAGGCGATCGACCGCGACGCCAACCAGCAGCGGCGCGCCGACGCCGGCCGCGTAGCGCAGACCACGGGTCAGCTGCAGGTTGGACCGGTCAAGCCGGACCGCCGCCCGCAACAACCGGGCGACCGTCGTCATCGTGGTAGGTGACCAAGCGTTGGTGACATCAGCGCGACCGTCTGACCGATAGTCCAGCAGACCGCCGACCGCAACGTCCGCTGCTCACAGATGTGACGAAGCAGACCGAGTAACGCACCCCGTGGTTCCCCGTTCGTTTCCTCAGCAAGGCCGCCACCTCGCAGCTTCCCGACGCGGCGTTCGGCGCCGGCGGCATCGGCTTGTTCGAGACACTCGAGATCGTCGAGACGATCGAGATCAGCCTCTATCTGATCGGCGTCAGCGCGTTCGCCCAGCGCGATGAGGAGTTCGGCGCGCGTCTGTGCGCCGAGGCGATGGGCACCGAGGCCGTCCATCGCGCGCTTGTCCGGTTTGCCCAGGGCCAGATCGGTCAGAAGGACATCGTTCCGAACGACGTCGGGTTCGAGAACTTCGACTGGCCGACCCTTGCCAGCGGGCGCGAGGCGCTGGAGGCGCTCGGAATCGGGTACGGCACCCAGACGTCACAGCCGGGCCGCTTCTACGAGTACCCGGGCGACCCCGTCGCCACCGGGATCGGCACCCCGGTCAGCCACACCAAGCCCGCCTGAACCACTCACGATCAGCGTTGCCGGGCAACCGCCGCGGCGCACACCGCGGCGGTCACCCTCACTTCTGAGTGCATCCTCCGCCCTCTGTCACTGGCGGGCGTACGCCGCGGCCGCGTCGCGCGCGAGATCGGCGAACGGCTCTCCACTGACGTCGATCAACAGGCGCTTGATCGTCCCGCCGGTGAACGGGCTGGGCGGTCCGCCGGGATAGTCGTCAGTCACAGGCTCACCGCCCGAGCGTCCGATCAGGAAGCCCGGTCCGCCGAGGTCGAACTTGCCCGGCTGGGTGCGGATGCGCCCTTCGCCGACTCGCCGGTCTCGGACGTGCAGGGTCAGCGCGCCCTCGGCGGGCATCGTGTCCGGGTCTTTGGCGAAGCTGGCCGACAGGTAGACGTGGCCGGTCGGCAGCACCTCGTCCGCGACGACCGTCTGCACGAACTCGCCGACCATGTTGTAGACGTAATGGAGCTTTCCGTCCTTGACGTACAGGGCGTGGCCACCGAACCGCGTTCCCTGCTCGAACAGCACCCCGCCGGCTTCTGGAGTGTCGATCTCGACTTCGACCGCGAGCGTGTACGAGCGCCCGCGCGTGTTGGGCGCCACGGACTCGGGCACCGGCGCGCCGCCGGGGTAGTAGACATACCGGTCGCGCGGCTGTGACAGCTGCGGGCGCGGTGTGGTGAATGCCTCGACTGCGGTGCGGGTCTCCAGCGGCAGCGCCTGGTACTGATCGGCCTCGGCCCACCACAGGTCGATCAGCTCCTTGAGCTTGTCGGGGTGCTGTTCGGCGAGGTCGTGGCATTCGCTGGGATCGCTGGTCGTGTCAAACAGCTCCCAGCGCTGCTCGTCGAACGAACTCCAGTAGTTCGGGGACGCGGGTACCGCGGTGGCGGCCTTCCACCCCTGGTGCCAGATCGCTCTGCGTGCCCAGCATCGAGAAGAACTGGGTCTCCTTGCCGGTAACCGCGTCTGGGTCATCGACGGTCGCGGCGAAGCTGACGCCCTCCAGCGGCTTCTGGACATGGCCGTCGACGGACTCGGGCAATTCGACGCCCAGCCACTCGTACAGCGTCGGGACGATGTCGATCGCGTGGTTGTACTGGGTGCGGACGCCGCCGCCCGCCGCGAGCCGCGCAGGCCAGGAGACGATCAACGGGTCGGCAGTGCCGCCGCGGTAGTTGCCGAACCGCTTCCACTGCTTGAACGGCGTGTTGAACGCCCACGCCCATCCGAGCGCGTAGTGGTTGTAGGTTTTGGGGCTACCGAGATCGTCGACGTACTTCAGGTTCTCCTCGATGCTGTCGGGGATGCCGTTGAAGAACTTGTTCTCGTTCACCGACCCGTTCGGGCCACCCTCGCCCGATGCGCCGTTGTCAGACACCAGCACCACGATCGTGTTCTCAAGCTCGCCGTTGGCCTCGAGATCATCGAGCAAGCGTCCGATCTGATGGTCGGCGTGCGCGAGAAAGCCCGCGTACACCTCCGCCATCCGGGCAAAGAGACGCCGCTCGTCGTCAGACAGCGAGTCCCAGGGACGCACGATCTCGCTGTCGGGCCACGCCTGGCCGTGCGGGCCAGTGGTGTCGGCATACGGGTTGATCGGAGAGAGCTCGGCCTCGGCCGGGATCACGCCAAGCTGCTTCTGGCGTTCGAAGATCGTCTCCCGGATCGCCTCGTAACCCACGTCGAACTTGCCCCGGTACTTCTCGATCCACTCCTTCGGCGCATGGTGCGGGGCGTGCGCGGCGCCCGGGCAGAAGTACAGGAAGAACGGCTTCTCGGGTGCGATCGCCTTGGCGTCGTGGATGAACTGAAGGGCCCGATCGGTGAGGTCGACCGACAGGTGGTAGCCGTCCTCTGGCGAGCTGGGCGGGTCGACGGGATGGTTGTCGTAGATCAGATTGGGGAACCACTGACTGGTCTCGCCGCCGAGAAAGCCGTAGAACCGCTCGAAGCCCCGGCCCAACGGCCACTGCTTCTTGGACGCCGCCAGATTCGCCTCGTCCTCGGCGGTCAGGTGCCATTTTCCGACCGCGTACGTGTTCCAGCCTCGCTCGACCAGGACCTCGGCGATGTTCGCGCACTCGCGCGGGATGTGGCCGTTGGCGTTCGGGAACCCGTCGGTGATCTCGGTGATCCCCGCCATCCCGTTGGTCGTGTGGTTGCGCCCGGTCAGCAGACACGAGCGTGTCGGCGAGCACAACGCCGTCGTGTGGAAGTTCGTGTACTTCAAGCCGTGCTCGGCGAGCCGGTTGATGTTCGGTGTCTCGATCAACCCGCCGTACGGCTCCATGGCCGCGAACCCGACATCGTCGAGCACCACGTACACAACGTTCGGCGCGCCGTCCGGCGCGGCCTCCTGGATGAACGGGTCCCAGTCCGCGACCGAGTCCTTGATGTCGACATTGATCTTGCCGTTGAACGCTTTGGCCATCGCGCCACCCCGTCAGCTCGGTGATTTCAGCCCCAGGCAGCGCCTGCAGCACCCACGGCAGATTCAAAGTGATCGCGCGGGGCTCGGCCTCACCCGACACGGGTGATCCGCTCCGGCGGCGACAGGGCCGATCAGAGGTCGACGACGACGTCTTCGTGAGGTTGTGAGCAGCAGATCAGCAGGCTTCCGGCCGCCGGAGGCTCGACCGGGTCGGGGCTGTAATCGACCGTGCCGGCGATCAGGGTCGTCTCGCAGGTCTGACAGACGCCGGTGCGGCATGACCAGCGAACCGGTACGTCACAGGACTCGGCGAGCTCGAGCAAGCTGCCGTAGTCGCTGCGCCATGCGATCGTGAGGTCGCTGCGGGCGAACGAGATCGTCGGGCCGTTTCCCGCCGGGCCGTCGGGTGGGTGCGGCGCCCGCCGCGACGTCGCCGCGATTCCTGGCGTCACGCTGGCGGCCGGCCCGAACGGTTCGGTGTGCGTGTGGGCGCCGTCGAATCCCAGGGCGGCCAGCCCGGCGCTGATCTCGCTCATGAACGCCGCCGGCCCACACACGTACGCCTCGGCATCGCGGGGTGGGTTCAGTTCGGCGAGCGCCGGCGCGGTGAGACGTCCCGCGGCGTCGAAGTCGCTGCCCGCGAGGTCGGTTGGGCCAGGGCGGCTGTAGTACACGCGGGCGCGTGCATTGGGCAGTGACGCCAAGAGGGTCCGGGCTTCAGCGGCGAACGGGTGCTCGCGGCTATTGCGGGCGCCATGCAGCCACCAGATCTCTCGCTCAGAGCGCGCCCGCGCCAGCGCTTGCAGCATCGCGAGCACCGGGGTGGCGCCGATTCCGGCGCTGATCAGCAGCACCGGGGTATCGGTCTCATCGAGGATGAACGTCCCGCGTGGTGCCGCGACCTCGAGTTGGTCGCCGACAGCCAGTCGCGTGTGCAGATAGCCGCTGGCGACGCCATCGGGTTCGCGTTTGACCGTGACCCGGTAGTAGCCCGCCTCGGGCGGACCCGAGAGCGAGTAGTTGCGCAGCACTGCTCGCTGGCGCTCATCGGATTGGACTCGCAGGGTGAGGTACTGACCCGGGCGGGGCGCTGGCAGCGGAACATGCATTGGGTCCTCGAGACGGATCGAGATCGCCGAGTCGCTTTCACGCGTGATTGCGGTGACGGTCAGCCGACGGAAACCAGGCCATGCAGGCGGTGGACTGGTCACCGTGAGACCGGCGTTGCCGGAGCCCGACCCCGCATCCAGCAAAGCTTGAAACGAGCCCTGCCAGCCCGGACTGAGAGCGGGAATCCTCAGTGCCCGGAGCAGCTCTTGGCGGGTGTGTCCGGGGAGGTAGAGCAGTGCGTCGACATCGGCGACCGGCATCTGCTCGGGTCCCGAGGAGAGCTTGAAGATGTCGTCCTGCGCCTGTACCTCTCCCTCGCTGAGCACGCGGAAGTAGAAACCGGGGCGGCGGTGGGAGACCAGCAACGCGGGGATCCGAGGATCATTCATGCGGAGCCCGACGCGGTAACAGGTGACGCGGGGTTGTGTTACCTCGAAGACCGCGGTGCCGATCTGGTACCGATCGCCGATGCACACCTCGTCGTCGCCGAGTCCTTCGACGGTGAAGTTCTCGCCGAACTGTCCGTACGCGAAGTCGTTTCGCCCCAGTTCGCGTTCCCAGTAGCGATAGGAGTCGATCTGGTAGACGAACACGGCACGCTGCTCACCGCCGTGCCCGGCCAGATCGCCCTGGCCGTCGCCCTCGACGTTGAGCCTGCCGACCTTGCGGGAGCCGGTGACGGGATCCTTGAAGACCCCGGTGAAGACCGTCCTGCCCTGCCAGGACACGTCCTTGGGCAAGCCGACGTTGACCGACAACAGCTTCCCCACGGGGCGCCCGAGGACGCGTTGCATACCGACATCTTGTCAAGACGCCGCCCGTCACGGTCCCGGAGGAGGGAGCGCACATCCGCTGAGCCCGCTGATACGGTCGTCCGATGGCGTCCCGCGGCCGCGGAAAGCAGCGGGGAGTCGCGTTCGGAGGCGGAGGCGAGTGGTTCGTCGCCTGGACGCTGTCCTTCCTCGACACGGCCAAGCGCCAGGGAGTCGACCTCGGGACCGCCGACATCACGATCGGGACGTCCGCCGGCAGCATCGTCGGCGCGTTGCTGACCGACCATCGACTCTGGCGAGGCATCACCGAGATGGGCGTCCTCGCCTCTCATCCCGCGCTGCTCACGCGCATGGTCAGGACCTCGACCGGCCACGCCTCCCAGCAGCGGGCGGCCAATCTGCTCGCCGAGGCGACGTCGACCGGCCGTGAGGCGGTGATCGAGATCGGCCGCGCGGCGATGGCCTCCCGCAACGCGCCCGTCGACGACTACGAGCGCTCGCTGCGTCTGCTGCTGGGTCACGGGGACTGGCCGAGCCCCGCCCACCACGTCACCGCGGTCGACTGTTACACGGGCGAACGCGTCGTCATCGATCATGAGTGCGGGATCCCGATCGCCACGGCGTGTGCCGCTAGCTCCTCGCTGCCCGGAGTCAACGGACCGGTATGGATCGGCGACCGCTACTGCATGGACGGAGGCATCGGCACGTCAAGCACGCACTCGGACCTGCTCGCAGGTGTGGAGCGCGCGGTGATCTTCTCGATGATGTCGCTCGAGTCGGGACAGGCCGCGGCGCGGACGGGCAGCTTCGGTTTCGCCGAGCGACTGCATCCAGGGACGGCACGGCGGGAGGCCGACGAGCTCACATCGGCTCAGACCAAGACCCTGCTGATCGCCGCCAACCCAGATCCTGGGACCGACTTCATGGACCCCACTCAGCTTGCCGCCGCGATCGACAGCGGTCGTGCACGCGCCGGCTCCGTGATCGAAGACCTCGCCGCCGTCTGGCACTAGCCGCCGTCTACTTGCCGTAGATGTAGCCCTTGCCCCTGGCACAGGACTGATAGAAGCTGCCGTTCAGGTCGACGCTGAACAGCGAGCCAGTGATGCCGACCCTGTTATCCGCCGAGCAGAACTTCGCCGTCGTCTCACCGTCCTGGGTGTACTCGGCGTCGAGCACCGGCTTTCCGAGGTTGAGGTAGTCCTGGACGTTGTCACCCCCGGCACCGCACGGATCATCGTAGAAGTTGCACTCCTCGATGATCATTCCGTCAAACGTGCGGTAATCGGCCGTCGTGTTGGCGCCGTCGTTCTTCTGAAAGATCGCCAGGTCGTCGTTGTGCGCGGTGTACGCCAGCCACTGTTCAAAGCCGGCCGCGTCGGCCTGGGTCAGCCCCCAACCACCCCCCCGGGCCCCGCTGGCCGAGTTGTTGGTGTAACCATCGAGATCGTCGGGCTCGACGCCGTCCATGCCCTCAGCGTGACAGCCGGCGATCCGCTCAGAAAGCGCAGTGGCGATGTTCGCCGCGGTCCCGGTCAATGTGGCGCCGGGCGTGTAGCCGGCGAAGCCCGCAATATTCAGGTAGTACTCATCCGAATAGCCGGCCATCTGGTAACGCCGGTTGAAACGTTGGGTTGGATAGCTCCCGGTCGCCCCGTAGTCCGCCGGGGCGAAGTTGCCGTCGTCGGGAAAGCCTTTTTGGTAAGCGCCTGCCTCGACGTAGCAGATCGCGTATTTGTTGGCGACGTGCATGTCATGGACGATCACGGTCGCCGACGTCGGGTCGTGGTTCGGCCCAAGCGTGGCGGCGTCCTCGAACTCGTCGCTATCCATGATGTTCGCCGTGGAGGCGGCGACGTAGGACGCCGTGAACGGGCTGGAGAGCTTCCAATCGAACTGCAGCGTGACGGTGGCGGAGTTATGTGGCGGGCGGTAGTAGGCAGACGCGGTGCTCGACAGAACAAGCGCCACTACAAAGGTGGCTAGGACCAATACAACTCGCCTCATCCGTGCTCCCGTCCGATACAGGTTGGCTTGCCGCGGTGCTACTGTGCGCTCGGAGGGGTTGTATCACCAAACACGTTGGCCGGCCGGGTGGTATGCGGTGCGACTTTGGGTGTGTAAACGCGCGTCATACCGACGTGTGAATTGTCGGCTTTGGGCCGGCGAGACGAGGAGTCCTCAATGTTGACGCTTGAGCTGGTGGCTGAGCAACCCGATTGGGTTCGAGGGCTGCGGGTCGCGTTGACGCGGCCGCCGGGCGTGCCCGAGCGCCGGGCCGATCAGGATCCATGGGCTCCGCCGCCGATCTCGAGGCCGCGGCGGATCTCCGACGATCTTGGCTGGCTGCGTGCAGCGATGGACGGACCCGCGGCCTGCGGACTGCACGAACTCGAAGGGACCGCGGCCGTCGCGGTCTGGGAGGCTCGCGAGGAAGGTGCGGAGCCGGGCGAGCACCTCCGCCGACTCGATCAGCGCGGCGTTCTCGGCGCGGCGGGGTTCCTGCTCCACGACGCACCCGACGGCCCGTAGTTCGCTCAGCCGACGCTATTCACGTTCCTCTCGTGCCGATGTGCGGCCGCCCGAGCGGGGTTGTCGAGCTCTCGTGTGCCTCGGCTGCGCGTCACTGTTGCTCGGCGATCCGCCAGCCCTCATCATCCAACCGCCGATCCGCGATCTCAGAAGTTGACGTGGACCGAGCCGGACTGGGTCGCCGCGGTGGCAGTGTTGGCATTGCCCGCGATATCCGTTGCCGATGTGCTCGGAGTCCAGACCATCGCGGCCGCCGTCGTGTTGGTCAGTGAGGTTCCGTTCGGTACGCCCAGGACGAAGGTGATGACCGATCCGCTGAGCGTCATCGTCGACGGGGTGGCGGAGCCAGTCGCCCCGTAGACGATGTAGGTCCCGGCTCCCGAGTTCGCCCAGCCGCTGCTGCCCAGGCTGATGATGCCGACAGGAACTTGCGCGGGCGTGGCCGCGGTGTTGTACACGTAGATGGAGTCAGGCGCGGTGCCGCCGCCGTCGACCAGCGCGATCTGCACGTTGGTGGTGGCACCGGTCCAGCCCGCCTGGATCGAGTAGGGATCCATCGCTCCGCTGTAGGTGAGCTTGAACGTGTCGCCCTTATCCAGATGCCCGACGGTGCCGCCGCTGACGTTGGTGCTCTGGACGTCGACCGCGGTCGGCGCGGTGTTGTCGATCGTCGTCGCGAAGCTCTGGGCGGCGGAGTTGGCGGCGATGTCGGTCGACGTCACCGTGTAGGCGTCGCTGCCCTGGGCCAGCGGGGTCGCCGCGGTGAGCGCGGCACTTCGGTAGTTGTAGGCGGCGCCGGCAGCGCTGTAGGTGCCGGACGTCATCGCGACCGCCGTTGATCCGGAGGTGATCGTGTGCACATCCGCGGTGACTGACGCGATCGCACTGGCAGGGTCGGTGACGTTCGCGTAGACGTAGTACGACGCGCCCTGCTTGATGAAGCCGGTGCCGTACGCGCCGGAACGACCGATCACCGAAGCGCTGGCCGTCGGGGCGGCCGCGCTGGGAGAGCTCGAGCCGGTGCCGACGCTGTTGGCGGCGGTGACCGTGAACGAGTAACTCGTCCCGCTGGTGAGCCCGGTCACCGTGCAACTGGTCGCTCCGGACGTCGTACACGTCTGACCGCCGGGGCTGGCAGTGACGGTGTAGCCGGTGATCGCGCTGCCGCCGTTGTAGGCGGGCGCCGCCCAGGCGACGCTCGCCGACGTGGTGCCCGCCGTCACGGTCGGGGTACCGGGTGGATCCGGGACGATCGCCGTTCCCCATTTACGCGCCAGATAGGCCTCCACGGTGCGGCGCTGGGCGGCGGTCAGCGTGCCGCTGAACGCGAGCACCTCTGCAACCTCGCCCAGCATCCCGCGCGAGGCGCCGTTCGCCGCGAAGGTGGTGGAAACGCTCGTCGAGAAGCTGTGCGGGGCAGCCGCCTGGTCGGTGATGATCGACGTCACGCCCAGCGTTGGGCCGGTGGCCTGAACCCCGTTCGTCCAATCCAACGGCGTCGCGCCGGTATTAAACGCCCAGTCATTGCTGTTCGGAGCGCTGAACTGGCCGCCGCTCGGACCGCCGGCCTGGCGGATGCTGTAGTCACTGCCGGCCTGACCGAAGAACGTCTCCCACCCGCTCGCCGTCGTCTGCGGTTGCGTGGCGAGAAACACGGTCTGATAGGTGTCTGAGGAGTTAATCGAGTTCAAGACCTGGCTGACGCTGGTGAAGTTGATCGCGCCCAACCCGTTCAAGGTGGCCAGCACCGGCTGGCTGCCCGACGTGGATTGCGTGAAGTTTTCACCGAACCCGCTCTTGTCCTTCCAGCAGCCGATCGATCCGCCGGTCGTCACCGCTCCTGAGCAGCCCGAGCCGGAGTACAACGTGCCGGTGTCTGCCCCGTCCAACCACAGCGCGAACCCGTTGGCGCTCGTGAACAGCGCCGCCGGGTACGGTGTGGCGCTGCTGGCGCTGGACGCGGCACCGCTGCCATCGGAGTTGGTCGCGGTCACCGTGATCGACTGGGTTGACCCGTTGGTCAAGCCCGTGATCGTGCACGAGGTCCCCCCCGTCGTCGTGCACGTCTGACCGCTCGGCGACGCCGTCGCCGTATAGCCCGAGATGGCTGAACCCCCGATGCTCGACGGCGCGGACCAGCTCACCGCCACGTTGCCGTCCCCCGGGGTCGTCGCGACCGCGGTTGGTGCCGCCGGCGGACCGTAGTTGGAGGCCGCAGAGAACGTGTTCGCACCGACGGCGGTCGTCGCACTGTAGGCCGACCACGTCGCCCCACCTGCAAGCGACGCGCATCCCAGGATCACGCAGCCGGTCGCCACCAGCTTCAGGACGATACGGCGGCCGCAGCGGCGCGGGGTCCGGCTCGTGCCGGTGTCCCTGCCGCGGGCGAGGGAACGGAACGTCACGCGCGCCAGATGCGCCGCAGCAGGGCGATGCTCAGCAGCAGGGCGGCCAGCGCGAGAATCGCTGTCCGGGCCACCGGGTTGGCCATCCACGCCATCGTCCTGCCGACGGCCGGGACCCGGAACGCCAGGACTCCGATGGAGGCGGCCCGGGCCGTCGACCAGCTCTCAGTCGCAGCGTTTGCGTCGCCCTTGGTGGTGAAGTCCAGCCGCAACCCTGCCGGATGGACAGCGACGACTCGGTGGGTGACGAGCTTCCCGGCGAGCGCTGGGTCCTTGAAGGAAACGATCTCACCCCGACGGACGCTGCCGGCCGGCTCGGCACGTGTGATCAACAGATCACCGGTGTGAATCGCCGGCGCCATGCTGCCCGAGTGGTCGACCAGCGGACGGTATCCAGCCGCGATCCCGAGAAGAAGCGCCGCCATCAGGACAAGTGCAAGGATGCACACGCCCCCCGCGGCTCGGTCACCAGCGCGCAGTGTGCGGCCAAGGCGATCCCGCGGTGCCGGCCCGACGCGGGGCGAATTGACGTCCACGTCCACCGCCGCACTCATCAGGTGTTGTCGGCTTCGAACGTGAACGTCTCGGTTCCGGTCAGACCTTGGCCGGCGATGTTGGTCCCCAACGTCACCTGAAACTGGTACCCATGTACCTCGCCTGTGGTCCAGCTTTCCGGGCTCGCGCCGGTGGGGTCGACCTGGGCCGTGGTCGCGGAGGCGGGCCAGTTGGCAAGTGTGCCGCTGTACACCACGCCCGCCCCCTGGGAGATGTAGTTCGTCGTGTCAGCGGTGAAGCCGGTGCAGGAGCCGGCCGCGGGACTGCCGCTGAAGGTCCCGCGGGTGACCACGAGCGTCAGATACTGGTTGAGACCAGTCCCACCGCCGGTGCCGTACAGCTTCACGTTGGCGGGCAGGGTGCCGGAGTAGGTGACCGCAATGCACCCCGTCGTCATGGCGCCGGGCTTGGCGTTGGTGAGCGAGAGGACTGCCGAGCTGCTGGAGTTGGAGGCGATCTTGACCGTGCCGGCGGCAAACGAGTTCGACGGGTTGGTTGCCGTCGAGTTGAGATTCGACCATGTCGCGGCGCTCGTCAGCAGAGCGCACAGGGCGAGCACGGCGGCGGTCGCGGCGAGTTTGACCGAGATCCGGCCAGCCCAGCGGCGATGCTCGCGAGCGTCGCCGACGACGGGCGAGGCCCCGGCCGCAGTGCGGTCCGGAGCCTCGCGTGTTCTTCTGAACTTCATTTCGTGGGACTGGATTTGTCGGTCAGGCCAGACGGGACGCTTTAGCTGGTCGAGAAGAAGTTGTAATTGACGCTGGTCGAGGCGCCCTGGTAGGCGTTGTCGGCGCCGTTGGCGCCGCCGTCGGGGAACGTCATCGTGAACACGTACTGATGCTGCTGATTGGGCGTGTACTGTCCCAGCGCGATCGTCGCGGGCTCCGCGAAGATCGTGCCCGAATAGAGCGTGACGTTCGCCGGACACGAGCTCACACAGGTCGGGTCGCCCGTATCGACGATCGTCAGGGTGAGCTTCTTCGAGAGCCCGGGTGAAGCGGGCGTATCCACCGGCGTCGCCGGGGAAAGGGTGAAGGTACCATTCGCGCTACCGGTGTTCTTGATGGTGACGCTGCCGGTCGCCGTGGCACCCGGGACGATATTGCTCGCCGTCAGGATCGCCGCGTTGGACTTCGAGTTCGAGGACGAGATCGTGCCGGCGGTGAACACGTTGCTGGGGTTGGCACTCGTCGAGTTGAAGTTCGCTCCTGACCCGACCGCGACCGCGGCGACGACCAACAACGCGCCGAAGGCCAAGAGCACTTTTCGTGGTGAGGCTTTCCATAACGACTTCATCCTGGTCATGGCAATCTCCTTAGCGGTGATCGCCTACAGGCAACCGACCGGTTAGTGGTGGTTAATCCTCATATCGGCACGATCCCCGTAAACCAGTAGCGAGATCCTCCGATTCACTAACGGCGGACGAAATGCCGATGGATACGGAGATGCCCCAGCAGAGCCGATCCGCACATGCCAACCTCACCGGACTACGCCACCGGCTGCGCCCCGGGTTCCTGGTCAGCTACAGCCTTGCCGGGCTGATCGGCGTGGGTCTGCTGGCCTTTGCCGTCTCCCGGATCCTCTCCACCCAGATCCGCAGCTCCCAGCTGACGAACGCGACCGCGTCCGCCGACCTGCTCGCCTCCGCGGCGTACGGGCCCCGGCTCAACGGTTCCCGCCAGCTCAAGATCGGGCAACTGCATGCGCTTGACCAGGCCACCCGCGCCGCACGCCGCGCCGCGGGCCTGGTCGGAGTCGGGATCTGGGACAACCGCTCACAGATCCTCTACGCGACCGATCATCGCCTGATCGGCAAGACAATCGTCCGCCCGCCGGAGGTGGAATCCGCGGTCGGCGGCGAGACCTCGACCGTGGTGGGCCCGGGCATGCAATCCCCGATCGGCCACCGAGCCGGCAAGCAGATCGACGTCGCGGTGCCGATCTACAACCATCGTGGCGCGAAGGTCACCGCCGTGGCCGAGATCGTCCTCCCCTACCAGCCGGTGGCCGACGCGATCTCCACACAGACCAAGCGGATTGACATCGTGCTGTTCGGCGCCGCCCTGCTGTTCTACGCCGCCCTGTGGCCTCGCCTGCTACGGGCCTCACGGGCGATTCGCACCCAGTCCGACCCCGAGAAGCAGGCGCTGCTTCGTGAGCTGGAGAACGCGATCAAGCACGACGAGCTGCTCTTGCACTATCAGCCGGCAATCGACCTCAACGAAGGGCGGGTCGTCGCCGTCGAGGCGCTCCTGCGCTGGCACCATCCCAAGCGCGGGCTGCTGTCGCCGAACGAGTTCCTGCCGACGCTGACCGATGACGATCTGAACGGCCGGCTGACGCTGCACGTCGTCGGCATGGCGCTGCGCGACTGCGGAGAGTGGCGCGACCGGGGCATCGACGCCGCCGTGAACGTCAACCTGACCGTCTCCAACGTGATCGACGATGACCTGCCCGAGCAGATCGGCAAGTTGCTCGCGACGTGCGGGATCCCGCCCGCAGCCCTCGGCCTCGAGGTCACCGAGACCGCGATCGTCGCCGACCCGGAGAAGGCCGCGGTGATGCTCGAAGCCCTCCATCGGATGGGCGTACGGATCGCGATCGACGACTATGGCACCGGCTACTCGTCGCTCGCCGTCCTGCGCGACCTTCCGATCTCCGAGCTCAAGGTCGACCGGGCGTTCGTCGTCGGCCTGCGCAAGCGGCCGCGCGACGAGGCGATCGTGCGCTCGACCATCCGGCTCGCCCACGAGCTCGAGGTCAAGGTCATCGCCGAGGGCGTGGAGGACCAGAAGACGGTGAGCGAGCTCGTCGCGCTCGAGTGCGACATGGCCCAGGGCTATTACTTCAGTCCGCCCCTGGCGCTCCCGGACCTCGTCGCCTGGTTCGAGGCACCGATCGTCGCCGGTGCAGGTGCCGTTGCCGAGCCGGCAGCAGCGGTCACCGCAGCGACGACGGCCGTCGCGGGGCCATTCCCGAAGACCGCGCTCTGACCCGGCCGAGATCGTGCGCGTGCGCTCTCTGACATCGCATCTGCGTGCGACGCCCCGACGAATGGTGATCGCGCTCGGTGGGCTCGTCGCCGCCAGCGCGGTCGCGCTCGGCTCGGGCGCGAACTTCAACTCCACCTCAGCCAACCCGGGCGATTTCATCTCAACCGGCACGATCGTGGTGACCAATTCGCTCGCGGGGAAGTCGATCTTGAGCGCCAGCCTGTTCAAACCCGGCGCCTCGACGACCGGCACGGTCAACATCCAGAACGGCGGCACTGCTCCCGCCGCCCTCACGCTCGCCAAGGCGAACGTGGTCGACACCCCAGCCTCTCCAGCGCTGTCATCCAAGCTCACCCTGGTGGTCTCAGACCTTGGAAATCCGTCGTGCACAGTCTCGTGTCCCGCTCCCGTGACCGTGTACTCCGGGGTACTCGGATCGATGGGGACACAGGCGCTCGGAACGTTCGCCGCCGGCGCCACGCACCAATACACGTTCACCGTCTCGTTCCCGGACGGCGGATCCAACGGCGCCGATAATGCCTACGGTGGAGCGATCACGACCGCGAGTTATGTGTGGACGGCTACGCAGTAACCGTCAGACGGCTCCCCGGAGGCCCTCGCTCTCAAAGCGACGTCGATACGACTGCGTCCGAGCCCGAGGAGCTGTCGCCGGCGCGGCGCGTGCTCCGCGTGCTCGGCAAGATCGGCCTGAACCTGATGTTCGTGGCAATGTTGGGATGCGCGGCGATCATGATCGGACCGTCGCTGCTGGGTTACCACCGCTACATCATCCTGACCGGCTCGATGACCGGGACCTATAACCGCGGATCGATCGTCTTCGATAAGCCCGTACCGACCGCCTCACTCAAGGTGGGGGATCCGATCAGCTACAAGCCTCCGCCGGACTTCACCAGCCAGGGTCTCGAGACCCATCGGATCTACAAGATCACCGTCGGTAAGGATGGCGTCCGCACCTACCAGACGAAGGGCGACGCGAACAAGGCACCCGACGTCTGGCATTTCCAGCTCCCGCGGCCCACCCAGGACGAGGTGAAGTTTTCCGTCCCGGAGGTCGGCTACCTGTTCCTGATCCTCAGCATCCGAGAGTTCCGGCTGGTCGTGGTGGCCGTACCTGCGCTGCTCCTCGGCGCTTACGAGCTGCGCAAGCTCTGGCGCGAAGGCGGCGCGGAGGTCCAGCGTCAGAAACTCGCTGCGATGGGTTGGCGACAACTGGCAGACCGGGGCTCCGGCGCCGTCCTCGCGCCATTGGAGACTCCCGCCACCGAGCGGCATTTCGCCGTACTTGATCTCCACCTTCCGGCTCGCGCGATCACGCCGTCCGGCGTTTCCGGAGCCCCTCCGAAGCGACGGGTCCGTCTCCGCGCTGGAACGACCCTGCGCATCAACCGATTCGGCACCGGGGAACTCCTCCGTCTCGGGCGCGACCGGCGTTCGATCGATCACGATCCGCTCCCGCTGGGAGTCGACGCCGCGACCCACCCACTGCAGATACGACACCTCTCGCATGAGGTCCGGGCACTCGAACGCCTCCAGGCGGCCAAGGAGGTCGGACTTTCCCCGAGCCTCGCCTAGCGGCGAACGGGGCTATTGTGCAGTGCACCGACTCCCTCACCGGTCATTTGGACGAACGAGTGAACAGCCCAATCGATCGCGACGCCGATATTCGGGCGCGGATACAGGAACACTGGGATGCCTCCGAGCGCGGGGACACCGACACCGAGCACGCGATCTATGGCGTCGACGCAATCCTGGACTATCCACAGTCCGGCGAGCGCTTCCGGGGCCGCTCGAACATCCAGGCGCAACGGGGTGGGCACCCGGCCGAGCGCCATTTCGCGGTCCGTCGGATCCAGGGCGGCGGTGACCTCTGGGTGAGCGAGTGCGTGATCACCTATGACGGGGTGCCGACTCGCTCCGTGAGCATCATGGAGTTCACCGACGGGTTCGTGGCGCACGAGACCCAGTACTTCGCCGACCCCTTTGACCCGGCCCCGAGTCGCGCCGCGCTCGCCGAGTCGATCCCGGAGAGCGAGACATAGGCGATCACCCGGTCGCGATCATCACCGGCGCGTCGCAGGGCATCGGCGCGGGCCTGGTCGACGGTTACCGTCGCGCCGGATATGCCGTCGTCGGCGTCGCTCGGTCGCTGCCGGTCAGCGACGACCCCGACTGGGTCGCGGTCGCCGGCGACATCGCGGATGCTGAAACCGCGCGGCACGCCGTCGACCAGGCGTGTCACCGGTTCGGACGGATCGACACCCTGGTCAACAATGCCGGCGTGTACATCGGCAAGCCGTTCACGCAGTACACGGTCGACGACTTTGTCGCGATCACCGCAGTCAACCTGACCGGCTTCTTCCACATCACTCAGCTCGTGATCGAACAGATGGTGCGCCAGCGCCGCGGGCACGTGGTGAACGTCTCGACCTCGCTCGTCGACCACGCGGACAGCAAACGACCCTCGGCCCTGCCCGCCCTGACCAAGGGTGGGCTCGTCGCGGCCAGCCGATCGTTGGCGATCGAATATGCCGCGCACGGCATCCGCGTGAATGCCGTCTCGCTCGGCATCATTCAGACACCGGGCCACGACCCTGCTGACTACGCCGAACTCAGGGCGCTCCACCCGCTCGGTCGCGTTGGCGAGGTCAGCGACGTGGTCGACGCGATCCTCTACCTCGAACGCGCCACGTTCGTGACCGGTGAGACGCTGCACGTCGACGGCGGCCAAGCGGCGGGCCGCTAGCCCTAGCCGAGACGGTCCGGGACTCGCATCCGCGCTCGCCAGGTCTGCGCGTCGAAGACCGCCGGCTCGGTGCCGGCGCAGAAATCCTGCAGGACCACGACGAACCGTTCCGGCGCCTCGACCTGCGGAAAGTGGCGCACGCCGTCGAAAACCTCGAGGGTCGAGTGCGGCAGTAACTCGTGCGCCGCCCGCGCATGTTCGACCGGGATGATCGGATCGTCAGCCCCCCAGATCAGCAGCACGGGCGTCTCGCTGGCGAGATGCAGACGATCTCCCGCACCAACCGTCTGGCCGCTGAGGCCGACGACGCTCTTCACCGTCGCCAGGAACGCCGTGCGGCGATCCGGATCGGCCAACGAGGAGTAGCTGCGCGCCAGTTCCTCGAGGCCGGGGGACGGCCGGACGCGTCCGACGCGCAGGACGCGTTCAGTGAACCCGGAGGCCCGCTTGGTCGCCCCGGCCGTCAATGACAGGAACAGGTCGGCCCCGGGAAGCGAGGCGGCGCGCAGCGCCGGATTGACCTCGAGCCCCAGTCCCCCACTCGAGACGAGAACGAGCCGCTCGGTCATCTCCGGGAACTGATAGGAGAACTGCATCGCGATCCCCCCGCCCAGTGAGTGCCCGACGAGCGTCACCCGCTCGTGCCCCAGCGCCAACAGGATGTCACGCAGAAACGTGGCCAGCGATCCGAGCGAGTAGTCGCCGCCGCCCGGGCTCGACGACCCATGCCCCGGAAGGTCCACAGCCACCACGGTCGCGTGCCGCGCGAGCGGGTCGATCACCGAACGCCAGGTATCCAACGCACCCGCCATCCCGTGGATGAGCAACAGGACCGGTCCCGATCCCTCCTGCACGTAGCGGATCGAATGACCGTGGAGCGTGAGCGTCTGATGCTCGAAGGTGCTCATGCTCTCACTCCCGCGGCGGCGAGCGCGTCGCGGACGCATGCGTCGCGCACATACTCGGGCTCGAGCACGACGGCGGTCACCGCGCCGGGAACAGGCTCGCGCAGCGACACGCCGGAGCGGGAGAGATGCAGCGAGCCCATCATCTGCGTCAGCAGACGGCCGGCCAGGAAGCCCGCGTCGTCGACCTCGATCGTCTTCTGTTCCACTCCGACTTCGAGCGCGCGCTGCACGACGCCCACACAGCGCCCGACGGCGCGGGAGACCCGGAACCAGGCCGCGTCCGACAGGGTCTCACGCAGCTCGAACGCCGGACGGCGCAACAACGACAGCCCGCAATCGAGAAACGCCGGATAGGTCACGCAGAAGTCGGCGAAAACGGTCAGGATCTCACGGAGCCGCTGCGGACCGTCCAGGACCGACTCCGCCCCGGCGGTCAACGTTCGCAGCTCGTCGAGGTAGCTCGTAGCGGTCAAGGCGAAGATCTCGTCCTTGGACGAGAACGCCCGGTAGATCAGCGCCTTGTTCAGTCCCGCGGCGCGCGCGATGTCGTCGACCCGAGCATCCTGCAGTCCGCGTTCGTCGAACAGCATCCGGGTTGCGGCGACGATCGCTCGTTCGCGAGATTCACGACGGTGACGGCGGGCGACCGCCCGGGAGCTACCGGTGGGAGCAGTGGCGGCCATGCACGGATTCTAACCCGTAGTGTGACCAACGGTTACAGCGTGCGCATCGCCCGGCTCCGCTCCGGGCTGCGTCACCCGAAGCGGAGTCGGATCACGTACTCATTCGCCGGGTTCGTATTTGAACGAGATGCCGAGACGGACCCGGTAGGCGACGACCGATCCGTTCTCGATCGTCAGATCCTGGCGCACCACCTCGGCGACGCGCAGATCGCGCACGCTGCGGCCGGCGGTCTCCACCGCCACTCGAGCGGCTGCCTCCCAGGATTCGCTGCTGACCCCGACGACCTCGGTTACCCGGTACACGCTGTCGGCCATACCACCCTCCTCTGGAGATAGAACCGGCCTAACTTCTCACGTCGTCGGGCGCCGTTGGGAAAAGATCTCCTTCAGGTCCTCACGGCGTCAGCAGTTCCCGCAACTGAGCGGCGTTGTTGACCCCATAGTCGCGGTAGCAGTTGTTCATCAGTAGATGTGACTCGCGTACCTCGCCAGCCACCTCGGAGACGTCGTTGGCCAGTTGCTCGAGCTCATCCTCGGAGTAGAGGTAGCGAAACCGCTCGGCGGCGGTCCGGGTTCGGCCCTTCCAGGTGTCGTTGGCGCGGCCGTGAAACCGCATCACGAATAGCTCAGGAGTCGTCACCTCGAGCAGTCGCGGCAGCTCGGAGACCGGCGGAGCATCGACACACACGTAGGTGAGCCGTTGGTCTCGTAGCAGCGCGAACGTCCGGTCACGGTCGCGATCAGTGCCGACCCAGCGCGGAGAGCGCAGTTCCACGCACACCCCGTAGTCCGGTAACCGCGCGCGCAGTGCCTCGATCTCAGACCGGTGCTCTGCGCTCGGGTGAAACCACGGCGGGTACTGAAACAGGACGGCCCCCAGTCGACCGGCCTCCTGCAACGGCGCCAGCGCCGCGGCGAACCGGCGCCATGCCTCGTCCAGCGCATCGGGCTCGAGATGGGAGGCATACAGGGTCCGTTTCTCACGCGCCTGCTCCGACAGGCCTTCGCGCAGGTCCTTCCAGAGGCTCTGAGGTTTGGTCGGGTGGCCGGTCAGCAGCGAGTAGGCCTTGACGTCGAAGCGAAACCCGTCGGGCGTCCGCTGCGCCCACAACCGTGCCTGCTGCTCAGCCGGCGGGGCGTAGTAGGTCGCGTCGATTTCGGTGATGGGGAACTGCGCGGCGTAGAACTGCAGCCGGTCCTGGGCGCTCATCGTCCGCTGCGGATACCAGTCGGTCTCCTGCACCAGCGTCTTATCCGTCCACGAGCACGTGCCGCACAGCACCGCGTGCCCATCGATCTCGACGCGGGCGCCGAGGGTCGGTGCATCGGTGACGGCGTCGGGCTCGTCGGATTTACTGGGCATGGAGGTCGGCGTTCAAGGCCGGTTCGCGCCGGCAGGCGCGTTCGCCGGCGTTGGGTGTGCGCGACGGGCCGTCGCGCACACCCGCACGGCGTGCTTACTTGACCGGCGTGACCGTCAACGAGCTCGTTGACGTGCTCGAGCAGGTCGAGAACTTCTTCTTGAGCGTCACCGACGCGCTCTGGTTGGGCGGGATGATCTTCAGCCCGGCCGCCGTAACCGGCGCACAGCTGGTCGCCGAGAAGTTCCCGGTGTCGACGATTCCCACCGTCGCGCTCCGCGACTTGCCCGGCGCCAACGTAACGGTCTGGAACTTCGTGTTGTTGCGCGACGCCGGGCTGCCGATCTGCTTGCCGCCCCCCGTCACCGCTGAAACGCCCGGATACCCGGTCAGCGTGCAGCTTGTCGTCCCTGTGTTGACGAACTTCAGCGGGTAGAACGTCGTACCCGCGGCCCCGTTCGCTGGGCCGAGCGAGACCTTCAGATTCCGGGTCAGGCAGTCTTTGACGAGATTGCCCTTTGCTTTGCTCCACTTCACGGTGAACTGAGCCGTGGCGCTGTTGTTCATATAGGTGCCCCAACCCTTCGCGATCGCCTTACCCGTCCAGCCCGGAATCGCCCCGTTGTACTTGTTCAGGAAGGTCGTGAAGTAGTTCGATGCGGGCTTGCAGCCGAGGTTCGGGCTCGTGACCGTGTACTTGCCGGCGGGCAGGATCACGCCGCCTGACTGATCGTTGTGCAGCACCGTAAAGCTGATCCCCGCGCACGACGCCTTGGCCGGCGTGGCTGCTGTGGCGGACGTCGCCACCCCAACCCCGACTGCCAGCGCCGCCGCGACGCTCCCGGCCGCCAGCGCCCGTAGACGGACGTGAGACAAACGAATACTCATTGACTAAAACTCCTAAAGACGGGCGTGACGAACACGCCAATTGGATCGATCGGATACCCCATCCGCAGACACGCGCCCGGCCAACGCGTCGCGTCAGCGCGAAATGGTAGTCGTATTCGACGTTTTCGTGCTTCGCGTGACGGCGGTCTATCCCGGTCATGCGCGATGATGGTCGCATGATCATCTACCGCCGACTGCTGCCCCTCCTGCTCGTCCTTGTCGTCCTCGCCGCGACCGCGCTCAGCGCGTGCGGCAGTTCAAGCAGTTCGTCGACAACGACGTCAGCCGCCAAAAGCGGTCTCGCAGCCGCCAAACAGAAGTGCCTTGATGCCACTAAATCGATCAAAAACGCAACCGCCCGCTCAACCTCGGAGCAGGCCTGCAACAAGCTCACCAGCGATAACGCGAACGTGCAGGCAGCGCTGAAGAAGGCAGAGCAGGCGTGTGTGACCGCCGCCGGAAACATCCCGATCGCCTCGCTGAAGAAGACCGCCGAATCCGAGTGCAAGAAGATCTCGGGGTCGTAGCGGCGAGGAAGCACGGCGTGGTAGCGCCGCCCAGAAATGGGTAGGTTCGGTTCGTCGAGATGAGCTGGCCAGCAACCGCCCCGGAGGTATGAAGATGATCGATCTGTCAACCCTGACCGCCCACGAGGTCGGCAAGTGCTTCGACCTGTCGGTGCTGCCCAAACAGACCACCGAGGACGACATCCGGCAGGGCTGCCGGCAGGCTGTCCGCTACAACTGCGCCGCGTTCTACTGCTCGGGCGCGTACTGGACGCCGGTGGTGCTCGAGGAGCTCGCCGGCTCGGACGTCCTGCCGGCGGCGGCGGTCGGATTCCCGTTCGGTTCCGCGACATCGCTGGCGAAGGCACGGGAGGCCGAGGAGGCGGTCGCGCGCGGCAACCGTTCGCTCGACACCGTGATGAACATCGGGGCGCTGAAGAGCGGCCACATCGACGACGTCCGTGAGGAGACCCGAGCGTTCAAGCGGGCGGCCGGCGACGCGGTCACCAAGGTCATCCTGGAGACCTGTTACCTCACCGACGACGAGATCCGTCGCGCAACCGAGTTGCTGGTCGACGAGGGAATCGACTACGCCAAGACATCATCGGGTCAGTTCGAGGGCCCGTCGATGGAGCACGTCCTCCTGATGGTCGAGGCGACGAACGGCTCATCGACCAAGGTCAAGGTCGCCGGCGTGAAGTTCCCCCGGCCGCAGAACGCGTACGCGTTCCTGCTCGCCGGCGCTGACCTGATCGGCACGCGCGACGCGCCCGGCATCATCGACGCGCTCGACCAGCTCCGCGCGATCGGGCTCGTGCCCGCGTACCGCGACGCTGCCCACCCAGCCACGCCCGTCGAGCAGCTGCTCGCATGACTGAACTCGCGGGCGCGCTGGGTCTCGAGCCCAGCCAGTACGCCAAGCATCTCGATATGGCGTTCCATCTGCAGAGCCTGACCGAGGAGGACATCCGCTCGTTCGCCGCGGAGGCGCGGGCGGCCGGAGTGGCCGCGTTCTACACCAACTCCTATTGGGTCAGAGCTGTCGCCGACGTGCTCGATGGCTGCGATGTCCGCGTCGGCTCGGCGATCGCCTTCCCATATGGATCGGCGCCGACACGGGTCAAGATCGCCGAGATCGAGGCCAGCCTCGAAGACGGTGCCACGGCCGTCGACATGGTCGTGAACATCGGCGCGCTCCGCGGCCAGGACTTCACGCTGGTCGAGACCGAGGTGGCTGAACTGCAACAGCGATGCGCCGGGCGGGCGCTGTCCAAGCTGATCTTCGAGGTGGGCTTCCTGACCGACGAGGAGATCGTGGCGTTGACCAAGATCTGTAGCGCCGCCGGCATCGACTACGTCAAGACGGCGACCGGCACCGAGGCGTTTCCGAAGGAGACGCAGGTGCGGCTGATGCTCGAACACACCGCGGGCACCGACACCAAGGTGAAGGTCTCCGGCCTCCCGCGGACGTTCACGCTGGCGGCGACCCTGTGGATGCTCGAGCTTGGCGTTGATCTGATGGGCACCCGCAGCGCGGCGGCGCTCGTTCGTCAGTACGCAGACCTGTACGCGGCACCCGTCCGTGCCGCCTGACCTGGGAGAGAGAGGCACTTCGATGGCGCAATATCTGGTCGGAATCGACGCCGGGACCACTGGCTGCAAGACCTGCATCTTCGATCTCGACGGAACCGTGGTCGGCACCGACTACCGCGAGTATCCGTGCGACTATCCGCAGCCCGGTTGGGTCGAGCAGACGTCTGAGACGCTGATCCCGCCCCTGTTTGCGTCTTGCCGTGCCGCCGTTGAGCGCTCCGGCCTCGACCCCAGCGACATCGTCGCGGTCGCGCTCTCGAGCCAGGGGTCGATCATCGGGCTGCTCGATGAATCCGGTCAGACGATGCGGCCGTGGGTCGGCTGGCAGGACGTCCGCGGCGTCCCCTACATCGAGTCGCTGCAGCAGCAGATCAGCCGGGAGCGGTTCTACGAGATCACCGGCGATCCGCTCGGCACGGTCTTCTCGATCACCAAGCTGGCCTGGCTGAAGGACCACGAGCCCGAGCACTGGAGCAACACGGCGCTGTTCGCGACCGAACAGGAGTTCATCAACCGGCAGTGGGGCGCCACGGAATGGTGGACCGATCAGTCGTCGGCCAGCCGTGAGGGCATGGCCGACGTCGACAACTTCGTCTGGTCGCAGGAGATCCACGACCTGTTGGGCATTCCGCTGTCCAAGCGCGCGAAACTGGCGAAAGGACCGATGGTCCTCGGCGAGATCTCGAAAGAGGCCGCCACCAAGAGCGGGCTGGCGGAAGGGACCCTGCTGTGCCTGGGCGCGCACGACCAGAACTGCTCGTCGTACGGGGCCGGCGCCGTCGACGCGGGCGACACGGTGATGGTGATCGGGACGTTCGGTTCATGCTTCGTGGTGCTCGACCGGCCGACCCGTGATCCGCACGCCCGGCTGGTGGTCAAGCCGAACCACGGACTCGACAACTGGACGATCGAGGCCTTCTCGACGACCTCCGCGTCGGCGTTCCGGTGGTATCGCGACACGTTCGCCGACGTCGAGATCGCCGCGTCGCGGCCGCTGCAAGAGGACCCGTACGACCTGATCACCCGGGCGATCGGCAAGGGTGCTCCCGGCGCGGGTGGCGTGACGTTCCTGCCGTTCCTGCAGGGCGCCTCGGGCGCGCGGATCAACGGCAACGCGAAAGGCGCGTTCGTCGGAATGTCGCTCGGAACCAACAAGGCCGACATGGCGCGGGCCGTGCTCGAGGGGATCTGCTTCGAGATGGCCGACATCCTCACCGCCCAGGCCGCCGCCGGCATCGAGATCGGCACGATCCGGCTCACCGGAGGCGCCGCGAAGTCGCCGTTCTGGTGCCAGATGCTGGCCGACGTGTTCGATCGCCCGATCGAACTGCTGCAGACCTCGGAGACCGGCTGTCTCGGCGCGGCGCTGTACGCCGGCGTGGCCGCCGGTGTCTATCCGGACTGTCGCGAGGCCGCGGCCCGCTCGGTGTCGATCACCCGTCGGTTCGAACCGGACGCCGACGCACATCGCGCCTACCAGCCGGCCTTCGAGCGGTTCGTTGCGCTCTACGAGGCGTTGGACGGACGCGTGTTCTGAGGCTCAGTCGAGATGGGGCGACAAGTTCGCAGAGTGAACCGTGGCTGAGCGCCCATCCGACGCGGACGGGCAGCGCGACGAGACGCCGGCGGAGCGGCTCGACCGCAACACGATCGAGCTGCTCAACGAGTTGCGCGTGGCCGGGACCGGCATTCAGGTCATGTTCGCGTTCCTGCTCGTCGTGCCGTTTCAGACCGGATGGCAGCACGTCGACAGCTTCGAGAAGACCGTGTACGTCGTGACGCTGCTGATCGTCGCCACGTCCGCGTTCCTGCTGATGGCGCCCCCGGTCCATCATCGGATCCTGTTCCGCCGCGGCGAGAAGCGGTTCCTGGTGCGAACGGCCAACGATCTCGCGCTCGCCGGGATGTCGCTCCTCGCGCTGGGGTTCGTCGGCATCTTGATCCTGCTCTCCGACGTGGTCCTCGGCGGCGCGGCTCCGGTCATCATCGGAGCGCTGGCCGCGGCGTTCGTGACCGGCGTGTGGTTCGTGCTGCCGCTGGTTCGTCGCGATGAGGAGTGACGACTCGGTCGCGCCTAAGCCGCCGCCGGGGTCGTATGGACGGCGCGGCCACCACGCCGGCACCACGCCTCGTAGCGCCCCTGCCGATCGGCCGGGTCCGCCGATGCGGGCTCGGGGACCAGCATCTCGCCCCCGTAGCTCTGGATCGATCCGTCGGCCATCAGCGCCGCAGCGTAGGGATCCGCCGCGGCCATGTTCTCAGCGATCTTGATCCAGTTGATTCGAGGCAGTCTCATCGTGATCTCCGTTTCGTCTGTGTTGTGTCGTAACCGACACGACAAGCCTCCCGCGAAACGATCCTCTCGACAGTCGACCGGGCGTCCGATTCAGTGGATGACGCCGGCGTCCCCCGATCGGCCGACTGCGATCAGCGCGAGCGGAGCGCCCGCAGCTCGGTGAGTGAGCGCGTGTTGACGACGTCAGCCGCGGTCGCCCAGCCCCGACGTGCCGTCGCCACCGACAGGGCCATGTTGCCCAGACCGGCGACCGAGTGCGCATCGGTCGAGCAGACGACCCGTGCACCCGCTTGCAGCGCGTCGCGCACGTGCTCGCCGCTGAGGTCCAGCCGTGATGCCAGCCCGTTGACCTCCAGCGCGACTCCCTGTTGCACCGCCACCTCGTAGACGCGCTCGAGGTCGACCGAGTTCTCGGGGCGACGGCCGAGCAACCGCCCGGTCGGATGGCTGAGGCAGCTGACGTGCGGGTTCTGGAGGGCGTGGCAGACGCGGTCGGTCATCTGCCGCGTCGGCATCCGCTGGCCACCGTGCACGCTCACCTGAACCCATTCGAGCTCTGCCAGCACGTCGTCGGGTAGATCGAGGCGGCCATCGGCGAGGATGTCGCACTCGATTCCGCGCAGCACGACGAACGGGGCCAGCAGCGCGTTGGCGGCCTCAATCTCCTCCCGCTGACGCCGTACGGCATCGGGGTCCAACCCCTGGACGGCACCGACGGCCGGCGTGTGGTCGCAGATCGCCAGGTACTCGTAGCCGCGCGCACGCGCAGCACGACCCATGTCCTCGATGCTCGCCCTGCCATCCGACCACGTCGAGTGGCAGTGCAGGTCGCCGCGGATCGCGTCGAGCTCGAGCAATGCCGGCGGCTCACCGGCGAACGGCCGCTCGCGCAGTTCCGGCGGACACCACGGGATCCCAAGCGCGGTGTAGACCGCGATTTCGTCGTGCCGCTCGGGCAACGGACCAAGGGCGTCGACGTACCGCGCCGTGCCCGTGGCGCGCACCAGCTCGGTGCCGAGTCGCGCCGGCGTCGTGACGACCAGTTCGACCGGAACCCCCTCGACGGTCACCCCGAGCGCCCGCCGATCCTCGCGCTCGATGATCGCCACGATCTGCGGTAGCGCGGCGAATCGATCGAGCACATCGGCCGCTTCGCGCGCAGCGCAGACGACACGCAGTCGCTCACACAGATCACGCCGGCGGCGCACGTCCCCAGCCGCCTGGCCACCCAGCGCCGACGCGATTCCCTGTACGAGATCCGTCGCGCGGTCGAGCAGGAGACCCTGCCGTGGCCGCGGATCGGCCTCTCGGTCGAGCGCCACCAGGATCCGCGCCTCGGTCTTGGGGCCGATCCCCGGGACATCGCGAAGCCGTCCGGCGGCCGCCGCTTCGCGGAACTGCTCAGCGGTGCGAATGTCCAGCGCGCGCGCCAGCTCAACAGCGCGGGTCGCGGTCAATCCCAGATAACGTCCGAGCCCCACCAGGTCGGGTGAGAGTTCGCGCTCGAGCTCGGCGAGTTCGGCAATCTCGCCCGTCTCCAGCAGCTCGCGTAGCCGCGACTCGATCCCGGCGCCGACGCCGCGGAGTTCGCGGATGCGTCCCGTCCGCACCAGCTCGGCGATCGGGGCCGGCGTTGCCCGGATGCCGTCGGCAGCGCGGCGATACGCCCGCGACGTGTACGGGTTCGCGTCGTTGAGCTCGAGCAACATCGCGAACGTATCCAGACGGTCAGCGATCTGCTCGTTGTTCACGACACGAGTGTGCCCAACCGACGGTTACGCGAGAGCGTCCGCCGAGGATCGCCACAGCTTTTGGGCATTGTCTGGGTCCAGGGCGTAGCGCGCAACTCCGTGACCGTGCGCATAGGCGTCGGCTGCATCGTCGGCGACGGTGGCCTGTTGGTTGTGTTCGAAGTAGCGGCCGCCGAGGCCGTCAAGTGCAGGCCAGGTCGCAACGAGCACGCTGGTTGCGGCGCCCTGTGCGAGGGTCTTATATCGGTAGCGGCCCGAGGAGCGCAGCTGCTCGAGCAGCGCGGGGTCCATATGTCGGGAGAGGTTCGACTCGAGGATCGCGCCTGGGTGCACGGCGTTGGCGGTGATCCCGTCCTCGGCCCAGCGTCGGTTGGCCTCGACCGCAAACAGGACATTGGCCGTCTTTGACTGACCGTAGGCCTCGCCGGCGTCATACGGCCTGCGCTCGTAACCAAGATCGTCGAAGTCGACCGGCGAGCGCAGATGGGCGACGGAGCTGAGCGACACGATGCGGGCGCCGCCAGCCGCCGCCAGGGCGTCGTGCAGGCCGGTCGCGAGCGCGAAGTGGCCGAGGTGGTTCGTAGCCAATTGCAGCTCCCAACCGGCGTGACCGAGCCGGCGTTCCGGGAGCGCCATCACCCCGGCGTTGTTGATCAAGATGTGCAGCGGACCGTCGAACTCGGCGACGAACGCGTTGATCGACTCGAGATCGGCGAGATCCATCCGCCCGACGTCGACGGATGGGTTCCCGGTGGTGGCGCGGATGTCGGCGGCGACGTTCTCTCCGGCTCGGACGTCGCGGACAGCGAGCGTCACGGCAGCGCCGGCGCCGGCGAGCGCCCGGCCGGTTTCGATGCCGATGCCGGAGGACGCGCCCGTGACGATCGCGTGGCGGTCAGAGAGGTCGATCCCTTCGATGACGTCGGCGGCCGTCGATTCGAATCCGAACGGCGTGGTGATGAGTTCGGTGTCAGTGGTCATGCATTCAGTGTCGGGGCCCCGTCCGTCGCTCACAAGAGACGCGTGATTCCTAGGGGTGAGAGGGCCACCTTAGGTGCGGCAGACAGTCCTATCGTGATGAGACCTGATGGAGGGCACAAGCGTGATCGGCGACTATCTCCGAGCTCGAAGGGCGCTCGTCGCCCCGGAGGACGTCGGCCTGCCGTCCGGTGGGCGGCGCCGGGTGCCCGGGCTGCGGCGGGAGGAAGTGGCGCTGCTGGCCGGGGTCAGCGTCGACTACTACATCCGCCTGGAGCAAGGTCGCGATCAGCACCCTTCACCCGAGGTGGTCGACGCCCTGGCGCGGGTCCTGCGACTCGACGCGGACGCCGCCGCGCACCTCCACAGCCTCACCGCCACGCGGCGCCCGAGCCGCCGTGCCCGACGTAGCGAACGCGTCGCGCCGGGAATCCAACGGCTGCTCCAGGCGTGGGCCGATACACCGGCCTACGTGCAGGGCCGTTATCTCGACGTGCTCGCCGCCAACGCGCTGGCGACCGCGGTCGCGCCGTACTACGAGACGGGCAACAACCTGCTGCGCGTCGTGTTCCTCGAGGAGCGCTTTCGCGGCGCCTTCCCGGACTGGGAGCAGACCGCGCAGGGAGTCGTCGCCGCCCTGCGCGCCCGCGTCGGTCCCGATGTCGACGACCCGCAACTCAATGCGCTGATCGGGGAACTGTCCGTGCGCAGCGAGCGATTCCGCCAGCTCTGGACCCGCCACGACGCGCGGGTCAGGCGTAGCGGTCGGACGGTGATCGAGCACCCGCTCGTCGGTGAACTGCACCTCGAGTACGAGAAGTTCCCGATTTCCGACGCCGATGGCCAAACGCTCGCCGTGTACCACGCCGCGGACCCCGCGTCCGCGGCGCGTCTGGCGCTACTGGCTGCAATCACCAGCGGGCGCTGATCTCGCCGCCTTCGTCAGCCGAACGAGTAGACGTTGCGTGGCGTGATGACCTTCGTGATCGCCTCACCCAGCAGCGTCGACAACGGGGTTCCCTTGTAGGCGATGTCGGAATTGATCAGGAGCACCATCGTCGCCCGGCGTGACGGCAGGTAGACCACCAGGGTCTGATAACCGGGAAGCGATCCGTTGTGGCCGATCCAGCCGCCGACTTTGAACATCCCCAGGCCGTAGCCGGCGCTGCCGAAGCCCGGCGCCTTCAGGAACCGCTCGCGCTGAACCTGTGTCCGGCGGGTGAGCAGGGTCCCGGTGGCCACGTCCTTGGCCCAGGCGCGCATGTCGCCCAGGTCGGAGATCATCGCGCCGGCCGCCCACCCCCAGGTGGGGTTCCAGTTGGTCGCGTCAGCCACCTTCCCGTTCGCGGTCTGGTTCGTGTACCCGTTGGCGTGCGGCGACGGGAAGCGTGCGTTGGTGGCGAACGACGTGTGGTCCAGATGCAGCGGCTTGAGGATGTGCCGTGTGATGTACACCGGCAGCGTCTCTCCGCTCAGCCGTTGCACGAGCAGGCCGAGCAGCACGGTGTTGGTGTTGGAGTAGTTGAACGACGTCCCGGGCTTGAACAACATCTTCTGCGAGTACGCATAGCTGAGCAGTTGTTGCGGCGTCCAAGGCCGGAACGGGTCGGCCTGCAGCTGTTTGACCCACGCCTTGTTGGCGGAGTAGCTCGGCAGCCCGCTGCGCATCTCGGCGAGCTCACGGATCGTGATCACATTGCCGTCGGGGACGCCCCGGATGTAGCGACCGATCGGGTCGTCCAGGCCGAGCTTGTGCCGATCGACCAACTGCAGCACAGCAGTCACCGTGAACGTCTTCGTCTCGCTGCCGATCCGCATGTACAAGCCGGTCGACATCGCTTGCCCCGTCCGCGTGTTGCGAACGCCAAACGCCCGCACGTACGCGGGCTGCCCAGGACGCCAGAGACCGACAATCGCGCCCGGGATCGATGCGGTGCTCATCACCCTCTGCACCGCGCCGGTCACCGCCGACGCATCGCCCGTCGCCGCGGGCGACGCTGCCCGGGCGGCGATCCTCGGGCCACCGGCGAGCGAGGCGGCGATCGAGTCCGACGCTCCGAGCGCGGCGAGCGCTCCCGCTACACCAACCGCCATCAACACCGCACGTGCTCTGCTCATCGCATTTCCCCTCATCGTCAGATATGGCACCCCGACCAGCATCCAGCGTCGTCGTCCGCGCCACATCGGGGCGACCCCCAGACGACACCCCCAACATTTCCACGGCGACCCTCAGTCGCGGCCGGCACCCGCGCCCAGCTGCGCCAGCGCAGTGACCTGCGGCACGGCTTCGATCTCCCAGCCGGGGGCCATGATATGGACTCCGGCGACGCCCTCGACGCCTCGCAGGGCGGCGATCACGTCGGCCGCGATCCGGATGCCCTCCTGCTTGGCGTCGACGCCGTCGAGGCCCTCCATCCGCGCGAACGTCGCCTGATCGACCTCGACCCCGGGGATCCGCTCGTGCAGGAAGCGCAGCATGTTCGTGCTGCGCGGCGGGGTCACGCCGACGAGAACGGGGGCGCGAGCCGGAATGCCGCACGCGACCAGCGGCGCGAACCACTCGCGGAACCGGTCGACGTCGTAGACGATGTTCGTCTGTAACAGCCGTACCCCGGCGTCGAGCTTGGTCTCGAGCCGCTCGACCGAGTCGACCAGCGGATTCGCCGCCCCTGCGATCAGAAAATCCGGCGGGTGAATCAGCCGCTCGCCACCGAGCAGCTCCCCCTTGTTCATCGAGCCGATCATCCGTGCGAGCCCCAGCGAGTCGACGTCGCGCACGTGCGTCGCCCGGCCCTCGTAGACCCCGACGTGCAGTGGATCCCCACTGAGCGCCAGCACGGTTCGGACACCCAGCGCCCAGGCGCCGAGCAGGTCGGCCTGGAGTGCCAGCAGATTGCGGTCTCGGCCGGTGATCTGCAGGATCGGCTCGAGCCCGGCGGCGAGCATGAACGTCGCGCAGGCGATCGGGCTCATCTTGACCGACGCGGCTTGATTGTCGGTGATATTGGCGGCATCGACGACCGGGGCCAGCGCCGTTGAGGCTGCCCGCACCACGTCCCCGTCCGGTTCCACCGGGGGACCGAGCTCCCCGGTGACGACGAACGCGCCCTCGCGCAGATGTTCTCTCAGATCCATGGGCTGACCTCGCGGCGGGTTCTTGCAGAGAATCTCTCACAGACAGATCCCGGCTCCCGGCAGGATACGGTGGCTCGGGTGATACGTCCGCTGTTGTGGCTATCGATGTGCACCGGAGCGCTCGCCCTGGCGAGCACGGCGCCGGCGAGCGCCGACCAGGTCGTCGGGCACGGGACCGCGGCCAGCTGTACCTCCGCAAGGGTGGTGGCGGCCGTACGGGCGGGCGGCGTGATCCGCTTCTCGTGCGGCGCCGCCCCGGTCACGATCGCGATGCGGGCGACCGCGAAGGTGCGCAACCCCAGCCGGCGCGTCGTGATCGATGGCGGCGGGCGGGTGACGCTCAGTGGCCAGGGACGCCGTCGGATCCTCTATCTCGACACCTGTGACCCCAAACAGATCTGGACGACGTCGCACTGCCAGGACCAGGCGACGCCGCAACTCACGATCGAGCGGCTCGGTCTGTCCGACGGCAATTCGACCGGTCAGCTGTTCGACGGCGGTGGCGGCGGGGCGATCTTCGACCGTGGCGGGCGGCTGCGGATCATCGACTCGACCTTCATCGGCAACCGCTGCGACCCGACCGGGCCCGACCTCGGCGGCGGCGCGGTGCGCGCGCTCTCGCAATACCGCTCGCGGCCCGTCGACGTGGTCGACAGCCGCTTCCGCGACAACGCCTGCAGCAACGGCGGAGCGTTGAGCAGCATCGGCGTCTCCTGGACCGTCACCGGCAGCACCTTCACATCCAACCGCGCGATCGGTCATGGCGCCAACCCGGCTCGTTCGGGGTCGCCGGGAGGCGGCAGCGGTGGCGCGATCTACAACGACGGCGATCGGATGACACTCCAGATCAGGAACAGCACCTTCACCGACAACCACGCCAACGAAGGCGGCGGCGCGATCTTCTTCGTCTCCGACGACCACACCGGCTCGCTCTCGATCCGTGACAGTCAGTTGACGGGCAATGTCAACGACGGTTTTCAGACCGCGGGCCTGCCTGGCATCTTCTTCCTCGGCGCGCACCGACCCTCGATCGTCGGCTCGAGGTTGCGCTGAACGACCGGGCCGTATGCGAGCACTATCCGGCGGGGCGGCCGGCGAACCCGGTACGCCACAGCGCCAGCACCGCGGCTCGGCTCTGCGCCCGCTGCTCGTAGGCCCGCAACGCGACCCGGACGCGATCGACCGTCCGGCCCCCGTCGTGGCGCACGACCGAGCTGAGCGCCGCATCGGCGGCATGATGCGCCAGCCGGGCTCGGCGGCGGATCGGAGTGTCGCTGGATCGAGCCTCGGGCTCCGGCACTGCTGCACAGATTAAACGGTGCGGCGGTCGGCGCGCGCCGAGACCGGTCGACGGGCGTCAGCCCGCCGCAGGCGCCTGTACCGGGTCGCCTGGCAGCTGGTGCAGCGTGCGGGCGCGCTCGATCGCCTGCGCCTCGTGCGCGCGCAGCGGCAGCCACCGCACCTGGCGGGCATCGCTGATCCATGGATCGACGACCTCGGTCCGCGTCGACGCCAGTTGCTCCACGATCGCCAGCCCGCAGTACGGCACGTAGGTGCTCGAGTAGCCGCCTTCATGGCAGAGCACCAGGCGGCCGTCACAGAGCTCCTCGGCCCACGACATCAACCGCTCGGTCATCAGCGCGAAGCACTCGCTGGTCAGGTTCATCCGTCCGAGCGGATCGCCGAGCGAAGCGTCGAGCCCGTTGGCGACGACGATGAACTCCGGCGCGAAACGTTCGAGCGCCGGGCCGACGATCCGGTCGAGCGTCGTCAGATAGGCGGCCCGGCCCGCGCCCGCCGGAAGCGGCACGTTGATGTTCGTGCCCGCTCCCTCGCCCGCGCCGATCTCGTCGACGGGCCCGCTGCCGGCGGGATACAGATCCTCCTGGTGGATCGAGATCGTCAGCACCGAGCCGTCCGACCAGAACGAGTCCTGGGTGCCGTTGCCGTGATGAACGTCCCAGTCGACGACCGCCACCCGCCCGAGCCCGTGCTCACGTCGAAGTCGCAGCACGCTCAGCGCGACATTCGAAAACAGGCAGTAGCCCGAGCCGCCGGCGGGCCCGGCGTGGTGACCGGGCGGGCGCACGAGCGCATACGCGTTGCGAACGTGACCGGCCATCACGGCGTCGACGGCCTCGAAGCACCCGCCGGCCGCCAGCGCCGCGATTTCGTAGCTCCAGCGACCGAACGGGGTGAAGCCGCCGGCGTCGCCACCGCCGGCGGCGCTCTCGGCACGCAGCCGCCGAACGTAGTCGCGCTCGTGCAGCAGACCCAGTTCGTCGTCGGTCGCCGGCCGTGCTGGGATCTCGGTCAGCTGCGCCAACAGCCCGCTGGCATCGACGAGATTGCGCAGCCGTCGTTTGGTGATGCCGCTCTCGAGGCTGGGCTCAGGCTCGAACAACGCCTCCCGCGGCATCGTGTCGATCAGGCCACGACCGTCGTGCCACGCGTAGCGCTCGTGCCAGACCCAGCCGGTGCTCACAGCGCCAACGCGCGAGCCAATTGAGTCCATGGCTCACGCGGGACACCCTGGAATTCGACGACCTGCAGGCAGACGTGGTCGGCGCCGGCGTCGAGGTGCTCGTGGGCGGCTTGCGCGATGTGCTCCGCGCTGCCGTGCGGAATCAGCGCGTCGATCAGGCGATCCGAACCACCGTCGGCGATGTCTGACTCGGTGAACCCGTGGCGAAGCAGGTTGTTGGTGTAGTTGCTGAGCGTCAGGTACATCGCCGCGTAGCTGCGCGCGCTCGCCCGCCCGCGCTCGTCGTCGGTATCGACGACGCACGCCATCGACAGCGCGATCAGCGGCCCCGGGCCGAGCCGCTCGCGAGCCGCGCGGGTGTGCTCCACTCCGACGAAGTAGGGATGGGTCCCGAGCGACCGGTCACGACTGAGGTCGAGCATCTTCGGCCCGAGCGCCGCGATGCAGCGCTGCTCCTTGGGCACCGGCACCGGCGCGGCGTCCAGGGCGTCGAGATACTCGTTCATGACCGCCAGCGGTCGCTGGTACTCGGCCGTCGCCTCGCGGTGGCCGATCCCGATGCCGAGCAGGAACCGCTCCGGGTAGGCGGTCACCAGCTCGTTGTGCTGGGCGGCGGCCACGTCGGGCGGCGTCGACCACACGTTGACGATTCCGGTCGCGGCGACCAGGCCAGCGGTCGCGGCGAGCACGGGCTCGAGCTTGGCCGGCTCCGGCGAGCCGCCCCGCCACAGGGCGCCGTAGCCGAGCTGCTCAGCGAGCTTGGCGGCCTCGGGAAGCTCGGCGTCCCCGACGAGGCGAGGACCGGTGAAGACTCCGAATCGGGTGAGTTCCATGCCGACAGCCATAGCACACCGACCTGGTGTAGTTGCTCAAGATCCGGTGAACAGCGACAGCGGGACCGCGGCGGCCATCGCGGCGTGGCCGGCGTTGTTCGGATGCAGCCCGTCACCCGAGTCATAGCTCGGGTTCATCCAGGCGGGATGGACCCGATCACGCAGGACCTGGTCGAAGTCGATCACCCCGTCGAACGCGTGGCTGGTCCGGATCCAGTGGTTGATCTGCTGACGCTCGGCCTCGATCGCCGGGGTCCAGAAGGGGTAACGGCCAAACGGCGCGATCGTCGCGCCGATCGCCCTCAGGTTGTGAGCATGGATTCGCTCGATCGCCCGCCGGTAATCGGCGATCATCCCCGCCGCCGAGATCGGTCGATGGGCCAGGCACGCGTACGCTCCTGCTGACGACGGTTCGCGGGGTTGGGTGATGTCGTTGACCCCCTCGGCGATGATCACGTCGCGCACGCCGGGTTGCTCGAAGACGTCGCGCTGCATCCTCGCCAGTCCACTGGCGCCGAAACACGGGCTCGACTCGTGCAGGTTGTTGCCCGAGATCCCGGCGTTCAGGACCGACCGCGGCGGCGACGCGTGGGCCGCGCGGAGGCGGTCTGCGAGACGGTCCGGCCAGTCGAGGTCGGCGTTCTCGGTCGAGTCGAATCCGGCGGTGATCGAGTCACCGAGCGCGACGACCGCGCCTGCTTCGGGATCGCGCTGCGCGACGTCGATGCCGGCGATCCAGTACCAGGCCGGGCTCGTGACCGGGAAGCCGGCAGCCGTGGTCGCGGCGGTGGCGTCGCCAGGCCGGGAGACGTAGTTGGTGTGGTTGAAGCTGCCGGCGATCGTCGCGGTCCCGGTCGGGTCAGGGGCATAGATGCTGATCGCGATGTCCTGTCCGGCCCGGACAGGCAGCCGAACCGGGTCGGAGGCGACGCCAGCGCCGGGCGCGACGGTCACCCGCTCGGAGCCCCCGAAGCGCAAACGCCTGCTGGAGCCGGCGACGATCGTCGGCAGCGCCGGTCCGGTCGCCACCGCCAGGCGCACGTCAGTAAACGTGACCGCGTGGCTGCCGAACACGTTCGACAGCCGAACCCGTTGCTCGGTTCCGCCGAGCGTGGTGTGCACGACGTCCCGGACGGTCAGTCCGCCGGTACCGGCTTCGTTCGGGATCCCGCGCGACGAGGGTCCCGGGCGATCCGGCGGCGAGCTCCAACTTGCGACCCAGTGCGTCACCGCGGCGGGCGCGTGAGTCGTGCTGGGCCCGTGAGTCGTGGTCGCCGCGTGAGCCGCCTGGGGCGCACTGGTCACGGCCGGGGTGGGGCGCGTCGCCGCGGCGGTGGACCCGTGTGACGAGCTGTCCGCGGTGGCCGCCCGCGACCCGTCCGGACGTCCGCCGGCGCAGGCAGGCAGCGCGACGGCAAGTGCGAGGACGAAACCCGCAAGCACCACTGCCGCGCGACTGACCATGCCGAGGCAACGTACTGCGCCTCGGTGTGCTCCGCGCGGAACGCTCGCTCGATTGGCGGATTTTGCCTATCGGGCCGTGAACAGCCGGCCCGCGGACGGCAGCACCGACGCCGAGCGGCCGTCCCGTCGCGATCGCCGACCGGCTCGCAGCGGACTTAGACGCCGGCGCGCACGACGTTGCGCAGCGGCTCGCCCGCACACCAACGTGCGAGCTGGTCACCGGCCAGCTCAGCCGCTCGCCGATTCGCCAGCGGCGAGCCGCCGGCGAAGTGCGGCGTGATGCACCTCACACCGGCCGCGGTCCACAGCGGGTCGTCGGCCGGCAGCGGTTCGGGGTCGGTGACGTCGAGCACCGCGCACAGGCGACCGCCTGAGACCTCGGCCAGCAGGGCGTCGTGGTCGACGACCGGGCCGCGCGCGGCGTTGATCAGCAGCGCGCCGTCGTGCATCGCGGCCAGCTGGGCGGCGCCGATCAGCCCTTGGGTCGCATCGCTCAGCGGCGTCAGCACGACCACGGCATCGGCGTCGGGCAACAGCGCGCTCAGCTCGTCGATCCCGTGCAGGCCGTCGCGGGCGTGGGAGACGACCCCCACCACCCGCGTGTGAAACGGAGCCAGCAGCCCGGCGACGCGTTCCCCGATCGACCCCATGCCGACGATCAGCACGGTCCAGGACTCCAGATCGCCGATCTCCTGCCCCCGCTCCCACTCGCGGCGATGGGCGAACTCCAGCAGCCGGGCGGAGACGCCGAGCAGGGCGCCGACGATCCACTCGGCGACGGGGCCGTCCCGGGCGCCCCGGGCGCTGCACAGCGTCGCCTGGGCCGGCACCGCGTCCTGGACCCAGTCGGTCCCGGCCGACAGCGTCTGCAGGACCCCGAGCCGCGTGAGTCCAGGCAACTGGGCGACCAGCTCAGGCCGCCGATCAAAGCCCGGCACGAGGAAGTCGATCGTCTCCAGGTCAGCGGTGCTGACCGACACGACCTCCGCCTCCGGGGCCCGCGCGGCGATCGTCTCCAGCGCACGCTCGGGGACCGCGGCGCGCACGTCGTGGCGGGGCGTCGGCGGCATCGGGCATGCACTCTAGGAAGCCGAGCGATGCCACACTGAGGCGATGGCGGATGAGCCGGACGACGAGCTGATCGCGTTCGCAACACGGCTGTTCGGGCTCGCGCGCGACGGTGAAACCGACCAGTTGTCCGCGTACCTCGATGCGGGCGTCGACCCGAACCTCGCCAACCAGAAGGGCGACACGCTCGTCATGCTCGCCGCCTACCACGGCCACGGGGACACGGTCCGTGCGCTGTTGGAGCATGGCGCCGACCCCGACCGCGCCAACGACCGTGGCCAGACCCCGCTGGCCGGAGCTGTGTTCAAGGGCGAGGACGAGGTCGTCCGCGCACTCGCCGACGGCGGCGCCGATCCCGCGGCCGGGACGCCGTCTGCGACCGCGACCGCGCGGATGTTCGGGCGTGCCGATCTGCTGGAGCTGCTGGGCGTCGCGGACGACGGTCCCGGCGAGAGCGCGTGAGCGTCAGTTCGCCAGGCTGGCGAGCGCCTCGTTGAACGTCGCGCTGGGACGCATCGCGGCGGCGACGCGGTCAGGGTCGGGGCGGTAGTAGCCACCGACGTCGACCGGCCCGCCCTGAACCTCGGCAAGCTCGGTGACGATCTGCTCCTCAGCGTCGGCCAGCCGCTGCGCCAGCGGCGCAAACCGCTCGGCGAGCTCGGCGTCATCGGTCTGCGTCGCCAGCTCCTGAGCCCAGTAGAGCGCCAGGTAGAAGTGGCTGCCGCGATTATCGAGCTCGCCCACGCGGCGTGACGGAGAACGGCCCTGCTCGAGCACGCTGCCGGTCGCCCGGTCAAGGGTCTCACCGAGCAGCCGGGCCCGCGGGTTGTCGGTGGTGTCGGCGAGCATCTCCAACGACACCGCCAACGCCAGGAACTCGCCGAGCGAGTCCCACCGCAGATGGTTGGTCGCCTCGAACTGCTGCACGTGCTTCGGGGCCGAGCCTCCGGCACCGGTCTCGAACAGACCGCCACCCTGCATCAGGGGCACGATCGACAGCATCTTGGCGCTCGTCCCGAGCTCGAGGATCGGGAACAGATCGGTCAGGTAGTCGCGCAGCACGTTGCCGGTGACCGAGATCGTCGCTTGCCCGGCGCGCGCGCGGGCGAGCGTGAATCGGGTCGCCTCGGCGACCGGCATGATCTCGATCGTCAGGCCGTCGGTGTCGGCCTGGGCCAGCTCCGCGTTGACCTTGGCGAGCACCTGTGCGTCGTGAGCGCGCGTCTCGTCGAGCCAGAACACGGCCGGCGCGCCGGTCGCCCGCGCGCGGCGAACCGCGAGCGCGACCCAGTCGACGACCGCGGCGTGCTTGGTCTGACACGCACGCCAGATGTCACCCGGCGCGACAACGTGTGAGAGCAGCGTCGCGCCCTCCGCGTCGACGACCCGCACCGTGCCGGCCTGCGAGATCTGAAACGTCTTGTCGTGCGAGCCGTACTCCTCGGCCTTCTGCGCCATCAGCCCGACGTTCGGCGTCGTCCCCATCGTCCGCGGATCGAAGGCGCCGTTGCGCTGGCAGTCCTCGACGGTCTCGGCGTACAGCGCGGCGTAGGAGTGGTCGGGAATCACGAACAGCGTGTCCTGCTGGTCGCCGTCGCGGTTCCACATCTGCCCCGAGGCGCGGATCGCAGCGGGCATCGACGCATCGATGATCACGTCGGACGGGACGTGCAGGCTGGTGATCCCGCGGTCGGAGTCGACCATCGCCAGCGGCGGGCCGGACTCGTAGGCAGCATCGATCGCCGTGGCGATCGCGGCGCGCTCATCCTCGGGCAGCCGGTCAAGGCCGCTCAACAGCGCCCCCAGCCCGTTGTCGGCGCTGAGGCCGGCAGCCGCCAGCGCGTCCGCATGCGAGGCGAACAGGTCGGCGAAATAGGCCCGGACGGCGTGGCCGAAGATGATCGGATCCGACACCTTCATCATCGTCGCCTTGAGGTGCACCGAGAACAGGATCCCGTCGCGTCTGGCCGCCGCGATCTGGTCGGCCAGGAACGCGTCCAGCGCGGCGCGCTGCATCACCGCGGCGTCGACGACCTCGTCCGCCAGGACCGGGAAATCGGGCTTGAGCACGGTCACGGTGCCGTCGGGGGCGACGTGCTCGATCCGGATCGCGCCGTCGGCGGCGATCGTCACCGACTGCTCGGTGGCCTTGAAGTCGCCTTCGTCCATCGTCACCACCCGCGACTTCGAGTCCGGCGACCAGGCGCCCATCGAGTGCGGGTGATTGCGCGCGTAGGCCTTGACCGAGGCGGGCGCCCGCCGGTCGGAATTGCCCTCGCGCAGGACCGGGTTGACGGCCGAACCCTTGACGCTGTCATAGCGCTCGCGGACGTCGCGCAGCTCGTCGGTGGTCGGGTCGTCGGGGTAGTCGGGAACCGCATATCCGGCCGCCTGCAGCTCGGCGATCGCCGCCTTGAGCTGCGGCAGCGAGGCCGAGATGTTGGGCAGCTTGATGATGTTCGCGTCCGGCGTGACCGCCAGCTCGCCGAGCTCGGCGAGCGCGTCGGCGATCCGCTGCTCGGGCTCGAGCCGATCCGGGAACTGGGCCAGGATCCGTCCCGAGAGGGAGATGTCGCGCAGCTCCACCTCGACGCCGGCGACCCCGCCGAACGCCCGCACGAGGGGCAACAGCGACTGGGTGGCGAGTGCGGGAGCCTCGTCGGTGTGGGTGTAGACGATCTTCATGGCCTCAACCTACCGTTCTGCGAGGATTCGGCGAGTGGCCAAGACCGTCGAGATCACGCAGTTCACCGACCCCGCCTGCCCGTTCGCGTTCTCGGCCGAGCCGGTCCGGTTGGCGCTGCGCTGGCGCTACGGCGACGCGCTGCAGTGGCGGCTGCGGATGATCGTGTTGACGCTCGAGCCCGGCGAGGACGAGAAGCTCGCACAGGGCGCGCCCGGACTGCAGCGACGCTACGGGATGCCGATCGCGCCCCGCCCGTACGAGCGCCCGTTCAACTCCGAGCCCGCGTGCCGGGCGGTCGTGGCGGTCCGTGAATATTGCGGCGAGCACGGGGCCGCGCTGCTCCTGCGCGCGCTCCGCGTCCGAGCGATGACCGGCGGCCTGCTCGACGACGACCATCTGATCCGCTCGGCGGGGACCGAGGCCGGCATCTACCCCAGCGACCTGCGCCACTGGATGGCGAGCGCCGGAACCGAGGCCGCGCTGCGCGCCGACATCGCCGCCGCCCGCGATCCCTCCCCCGGCGCGCGAGCACTTGACCACAAGCTCGGCGGTCCGCGTGAGCAGCGCCGCTACACAGCTCCCAGCTACGAGCTGAGCGACGGCGAACGATCGATCAGCGTGCCGGGCTTCAACCCGGCCGAGGTGTACGAGACCGCGATCGCCAACCTTGCCCCGGAGGCCGGCCGACGTGAGCCGCCGAAGGATGTGGGCGAGCTGTTGGCCTGGGCCGAGGTGCCGCTGGCGACCGCCGAGGTCGTCGAGATCATGCAACGACCTGAGCAGCAGGTCCGCGACGCCCTGGCCCAGGTCGCGACGCCGCGGCCCGCTGGTGCTGACATGTACTGGGTGGCTTCGAGCGCCCGCGCGAGCTTTGACCGGTTGAGCCACCAGGTCGCCGTCTGAGAGACGGCTAGCCTGCGGGGCCGTGCCCACGTTCACCGACACGCTCGAGCGCCGCGGCGTCCTGCTCGCCGACGGCGCCACCGGAACCAACTATCAGGACATGGGAATCGAGCCCGGCGTCGCGCCCGAGGAGTGGGTGTTCGATGCGCCCGACCAGGTGCGCGACCTGCACCGGCGCTTCGCCCAGGCCGGATCCGATCTGGTGCTCACCTGCAGCTTCGGCGGCTCACCGATCCGGCTCGAGGACGGGCCGCTGGCGGGCCGCGCCCGGGAGCTCAATGCGCGCGCGGCCGAACTGGCGCGTGAGGCAGTCGGCGACGACGTCCTCGTCGCAGGGTCGATCGGCCCCAGCGGCCAGCTGATCGAGCCGTTCGGACCGCTCGGCCGCGAGCTCGCGCTCGAGGCGTTCGGCGAGCAGGCGAGAGCGCTGGTCGACGGCGGCGCCGACCTGCTGGTGATGGAGACGTTCTTCGCGATCGAGGAGGCGCAGTGGGCGGCCGAGGCGGTCGCCGCGGTCACCGACCTGCCGCTGGTGATGTCATTCAGCTTCGATCAGGGAACCCGGACGATGATGGGGCTCAGCGCCGCCGATGTGGTCGCCGCGACCAAGCCGCTGGGGCTCGCCGCGCTCGGCGCCAACTGCGGTCGATCGCTCGACGACACGGCGCAGCTCACCACACAGTTTCTCGACGCCGGACTGGCTGTGCCGCTGTGGATCAAGCCGAACGCCGGCGTACCGCAGATCGTCGCCGACGGCGTCGTCTACCCGGAGGATCCCGAGTCGTTCGCAGTCCGGGTAGCGGGGTTCGCCGAGCAGGGAGCGCAGATCGTCGGCGGCTGCTGCGGATCCACCCCGGCGCACCTGGCGGCGCTGCACCACGCGCTGGATCGTCAGCCAGTCTGACCGCGCGCCACCGCGACGGGCCGACAGCTGACTCAGAGTGAGTCAAACTCTTGAGCGACTCCAGAATCAGAGCTAAGGTCTGCGCCGTCGATGCGATCTTCGGGCGACGAACAGGCGCTGCTGCGCGAGCACGGTGTCCAGGTGACGGCCCAGCGCCTGGCGGTGCTGCGCGCGGTATCGGCGCGGCCGCACGGCACCGCCGCCGAGATCGATACGGCGGTGCGTGACGAGATCGGCGCGGTCTCGCTGCAGGCCGTCTACGACGCGCTCGGCACGCTGACCGAGAAGGGCCTGATCCGGCGCATTCAACCGGCCGGTTCACCGGCCCGTTACGAGGATCGCGTCGGCGACAACCATCATCACCTGATCTGCCGCAGCTGCGGGCGGACCGTCGACACCGATTGCGCCGTGGGCGAGAGGCCTTGCCTGACCGCGCCCAACGACGCCGGCTACGAGATCGACGAAGCCGAAGTCATCTACTGGGGCCGCTGCCCCGACTGCGTGGCGGCCTCGGCCGTCCGCTGAGCACTCAGACGCGTCGCGCCGATTTCGCGCGCGCGGAACACGTAACCATCGAAACACCAGGAACGGAAACGGAGCTAAAAGACACGTGGGAGTTACTGAGAGCAAGTGCCCGGTCGTCCACACGAACGACGGCTGGCGAAACGAGGACTGGTGGCCCAACCAGCTCGACCTGAAGGTCCTGCACGGGTCCAATCCTCTCGGCGCCGACTTCAACTACGCCGAGGCGTTCAAGCAGCTCGACCTCGACGCGCTGCGACAGGACCTGGCAGAGCTGATGACCTCCTCGCAGCCGTGGTGGCCGGCGGACTGGGGCCACTACGGTCCGCTGTTCATCCGGATGGCCTGGCACAGCGCGGGCACCTACCGGATCGCTGACGGCCGCGGCGGCGGCGGGGCCGGCGCACAGCGCTTCGCGCCGCTCAACAGCTGGCCCGACAACGTCTCGCTTGACAAGGCGCGGCGGCTGCTGTGGCCGATCAAGCAGAAGTACGGCAACAAGATCTCGTGGGCGGACCTGATGATCCTGACCGGCAACGTCGCGCTCGAGACGATGGGTTTCAAGACCTTCGGCTACGGCGGCGGACGGGAGGACACGTGGACCCCCGAGGACGTCTACTGGGGTCCCGAGCACGTCTGGCTCGAGGATGAGCGCTACACCGGCGACCGTGAGCTCGCCGAGCCGCTCGGCGCCGTGCAGATGGGCCTGATCTACGTCAACCCGGAAGGTCCCAACGGCAACCCGGACCCGGCTGCTTCGGCCCGTGACATTCGTGAGACGTTCGCCCGGATGGCGATGAACGACGAGGAGACGGTGGCGCTGATCGCCGGCGGCCACACGTTCGGCAAGACCCACGGCGCGGTCACCGACGACCACATCGGCCCCGATCCCGAAGCGGCGCCTCTAGAGGCGCAGGGCTTCGGCTGGAGCAACAGCGCCGGCTCCGGTGTCGGCAGCGACGCCTGGACCAGCGGCCTGGAGGGCATCTGGACCCAGACGCCGATCGAGTGGGACAACAGCTTTTTCCGCAACCTGTTCGAGTACGAGTGGGAGCTGAGCAAGAGCCCGGGCGGCGCCAACCAGTGGGTCGCCAAGGATCCGGAGGCGCAGGGGACGGTCCCGGATCCCCATGATGCGACCAAGACCCAGACGCCGGTGATGCTGACCAGCGACCTGGCGCTGAAGGTCGATCCGGCCTACGAGAAGATCTCGCGCCGGTTCTACGAGAACCCCGACCAGCTCGCCGACGCGTTCGCGCGGGCCTGGTACAAGCTCACCCACCGTGACATGGGGCCGGTGTCCCGCTACCTCGGCCCGCTCGTCCCCGACGAGGAGCTGATCTGGCAGGACCCCGTTCCGGCCGTCGTGGGCGATCTGGTCAACGATCTGGAGATCGCTGAGCTCAAGCGCCGCATTCTCGCGTCCGGCCTGTCGATCTCCCAGCTCGTCAATACGGCGTGGGCATCGGCGGCAACGTTCCGCGGCACCGACAAACGCGGCGGGGCCAACGGCGCCCGGATCCGGCTGGCGCCCCAGAAGGACTGGGAGGTCAACGCCGGCACGGCGCCGGTGATCGAGACGCTGACCAAGCTCGCCGGCGAGTTCAACGGCGCCGGCGGTAATCAGGTGTCGCTGGCCGACCTGATCGTGCTGGGCGGAGCCGCGGCGATCGAAGAGGCCGCCAAGGACGCCGGGCACGAGGTCACGGTGCCGTTCGCGCCGGGTCGTACCGACGCGACGCAGGAGCAGACCGACGTGGACTCGTTCGCGCCGCTGGAACCGCGCGCCGACGGCTTCCGCAACTACCTGCAGGCTGGGGTCACCAAGCCGGCCGAGTGGCTGGTCGAGCGGGCCAACCTGCTGACGTTGTCGATCCCGGAGACGACGGTCCTCGTCGGCGGCCTGCGAGCGCTGGGCGCCAACGCCGGCGGCTCGGTTCATGGCGTGTTCACCGACAAGCCGGGCACGTTGACGAATGACTTCTTCGTCAACCTGCTCGACATGGACACCGAGTGGAAGCCGTCCGGCGACGCCTACCAGGGCACCGATCGCGCCACCGGCGCGCCGAGGTGGACGGCCTCCGCGGTCGACCTGCTGTTCGGGTCCAACTCGCAGTTGCGCGCGGTCGCCGAGGTCTACGCCCAGAGCGACAGCGGCGAGAAGTTCGTCGCCGACTTCGTTGCCGCCTGGGACAAGGTCATGACGCTGGATCGGTTCGACCTGGCCTGATCGCAGTTGTCGGGGTGTGGTGACCGGTCCGCGCGGACCGGTCACCGCGCCTGATGCGCCGGCGCGCGTTGGGGGGTGTGTCGACTAACCCGCCATGGGCGACTGAAATCCACCTCACCCCCCGGACTGCTCAGGGACCGGCCGGCACCAGCGGGCGGAGCACCGCGTAGTCGCCGACGTCGACGGCACGGGTCTCGCGGACGTACTCGGTGACGAACCCGGGCCAGTTGTTGACGATGCGGCCGTCGCCGTCCTGGCGATACCAGCTGTCGCAGCCGGTCCAGACGGTGTCACGTAGACGGCGCTGCACGTCGTCGGCGTAGCGCCGCTGCACGTCGGGCCGCACGTCGAGCGCCCGCCCGTCGCCGATCAGCTCGAGCGCACGGGTCACGTAGCGGATCTGGGCCTCGAGCATGACGATGATCGAGCCCGCGCCGAGATTGGTGTTGGGCCCATACAGCAGGAACAGGTTCGG
Source organism: uncultured Solirubrobacteraceae bacterium (assembly GCA_963743985.1). Taxonomy (GTDB): domain Bacteria; phylum Actinomycetota; class Thermoleophilia; order Solirubrobacterales; family Solirubrobacteraceae; genus Palsa-465. The sequence continues at coordinate 106,178 of CAVUSD010000032.1, forward strand.
GTAGCCCGCCACCGAGATCCCGTGGTGCGCCTCGGCGCCGTCGCGCCAGCTGTGCTGCAACTCGGTCCCGCCGCTCCCGAGCACCCGCATCGGCAGGACGAACTCGTCGGTCTGAAAGCCGGTGCCCCAGATGATCGTGTCGGCCGCTCGCTCGATGCCGTCACGCGTCACGATCCCGTGCGCGGTAATTCGAACGATCGGGTCTGAGATGAGCTCGACGTTGCTGCGCCTCAGGGCCGGCAGGTACCCCGAGCTGAACAGGATCCGTTTGCAGCCGAACGGGTAGTCGGGCCAGGCGCGGCGGCGTAGCTCGCGGTCGCCGCGCAGCTGCAGACGCATGAACGCCGTCGACCAGGCGCGCAACGGCACGCGGGCCGCGGACGAGCGAGTCAGACCGAAGGTGATCGACTCCATCACACCGCACATCCCGTACCGACGCAGCCGCTGGGCCCCGGGGATCTGGCGCAGCAGCGCCCGCACGCGCTCGGGATATTCGAGGTTGCGCCGCGGCAGCAGGTAGGGCGCCGAGCGCTGATAGACGGCCAGATGGCCGACGCGCCGTGCGATCTCCGGGATGAACTGGATCGCCGAGGCGCCCGTACCGATCACCGCCACGCGCTCGCCGGCCAGATCGTGCGCGTGATCCCACTGCGCGGAGTGAAACGCGTGGCCGCCGAACTCCGCCGCACCCGGAATCTGCGGCCACGATGGACGGCTCAGCTGGCCGCAGCCGAGCACGAGCGCGTCGGCCTCATACGCGTCGCCGCTGCCGGGTCCCGAGCGATCGAGCGTCAGCCGCCACTTCAGGCGCCTCGGGTCCCAGCGCGCCTCGGTGACCTCGGTGGAGAAGCTGATCTTGCCGATCACCCGCTGCTCGGTCGCGACCTCGCGCAGGTAGTCCTGGATCTCCGTCTGCGGGGAGCACGGACGCGACCACTCGCGCCGCTGCGCCCACGAGTACGAGTAGACGTACGACGGCACGTCGCAGCAGGCGCCCGGGTAGGTGTTGTGCTGCCAGACGCCGCCGAGGTCGGCCGCCCGTTCGAAGATCGTGTACTCGTGGCCGGCGCGCTGCAGCGCCGCGCCCATCCCGATCCCGCTGAATCCCGCGCCGACGATCGCGACCCTCATCTGAGTCGCGGAGCCTACCGGCGCGCTTCGGCACCAGGCGAAACGCCCGGCCCGGCTTACCATTGGAGCTATGGAAGAGCGCATCGTCTACGTCTCACGGCTGACCCGGCTGCCGCTGCTGGGCGCCGACGGCTCCGAGATCGCCCGGATCAACGATGCGGTCATCGACCTCGGCTCCAAGCCCCCGCGGGTCAACGGGTTCGTCGTTGCGATGCAGCGGCGGCGCGTGTTCGTCGGGATCGGGCGGATCGGCGAGATCGGCGTCGACGGCGCGCGACTGCGGCGCGGCTCGGTCAACACCCGCAACTTCGAGCTGCGCCCCGGCGAGCGGCTGATCGCCGGCGAGCTGCTGGGCAAGCGCTTCAAGAACGAAAAGGTCGTCGACATTGGCCTGAGCGAAAGCTCGGATGGGCAGGGCTGGGAGGTCGCGACGGTCGCGCTGGCCGGCGGGCGACGGGTGCCGGGACTGCGACGCGCGCCCAACGTGCTCGACTGGTCAGAAGCCGGCGAGCTGTTCGCCTCCGAGCGGCCGGTCGATCGCCAGGCGGCCGAGCTGGGGAACCTGCACCCGGCCGAGATGGCCCACGCGCTCCGCAAGCTGCCGCTCAGCCGTCGCCGCGTGCTGGCGCGTGAGCTCGAGGACGAACGTTTCGCCGACCTGCTCGAGGAGCTCGACGAGGAGGATCAGGTCCGGTTGGTCGAGGGGCTGGACTCCCAGCGGTTGGCGCGCGTGCTGGACGAGATGGACCCCGACGATGCGGCGGACCTGCTCGGCGAGTTCACCGCCGGTCGCCAGGCCGAACTGCTGCGCGAGATGGACCCCGAGGAGGCCGAACCGGTCAGGCGGCTGCTCACCTATCTGCCCGACACGGCCGGCGGGTTGATGACCTCAGAGCCCGTGATCCTCGGCCCGGACGCGACCGTCGCCCAGGCGCTGGCCCGAATCCGAGCGTCGGACCTGCCGGTGCCGCTGGCGGCGGGCGTGTTCATCTGCCGGCCGCCGCTGGAGACCCCGACCGGCCGCTACATCGGCAACGTCGGCTTTCAGCGGTTGCTGCGCGAGGCGCCCTCGAAGCCTCTGGCGCGGTGCATCGATGAGGACGTCGAACCGGTCGAGGTCAGCAGCTCCGATCGCGAGGTCGCCGCGCAGTTGGCGGCCTACGACGTCGTCTCGCTGGCGGTCGTCGACGAGTCCGGGCGGCTGGTCGGCGCGATCACGATCGACGATGTACTCGACCGGGTGCTGCCCAACGACTGGCGTCTGGCGCTGTCGGAGCGCGACTGATGCGCGAGCGGAGCGGCTGATGGCCCGCGGCGACGACCTCTCAAAGCCCAAGGGCGCCGCCGGCGCGGGCCCGGTCTATGACCCCGACGAGTTCGGCCGCTTGGCGGAGCGGCTGGCCCGATTCTTCGGCACCCCCCGATACATCATCGGACAGACGATCATCGTGATCATCTGGATCATCCTCAACGTCGCGGTCGTGGCGCTGAAGTTCGATCCGTACCCGTTCATCCTGCTGAACCTGGCGTTCTCGACCCAGGCCGCCTACGCCGCGCCGCTGATCCTCCTGGCCCAGAACCGCCAAGCGGATCGCGACAAAGAGGAAACCGAACGCGACCGCGACATGAACGCCCGCTCGCTGGCCGAGACCGAGTATCTGGCGCGTGAGATCGCGGCGGTGCGGCTGGCGGTCGACCAGAAGGCCGACCGCTCCGACATCGTCGAGCCGCTGGAGCGGCTCGAGGCGTTGCTCGAGCGGATCGCTCCGGCGGCCGACGCGGCCGGGAGTTGACGCAAGGCCCGAGGACGCGTCACCGCGTCCCCGGGCCCGCGCAACGTCAGACGCCGACGGGCGCCCGAACGGCCTGCTCGATCCGGGCACCGATGTCCGGATCGATGTTCTTCCAGTACTCGAAGGCACGCGCCAGAACGGCGTCGGAGACGCCGTCTGACAGATGACCGGCGACGTTTGACACCAGCCGCTCGCGCGCCTCGTCATCGAGCACCTCGCGCACCATCGTGCCGGCCTGACCCCAGTCGTCGTCCTCGGGGTGATCGACGTAGCCGGCGCGGACCATCTCGCCATCGGCGGCCCACAGGCCGGCGTCGTCGGTTCGGGCCGGATCGGCCGCGGGGCCGCCGTACGAGTTCGGCGCATACACCGGATCGCTGACGTTGACCGTCCGCATCACGCCGTCCTTGCTGTAGCTGTGCACGGGCGCGGTCGGCGCGTTGACCGGGATGTGCTTGTAGTTGACCCCGAGCCGGGCGCGGTGCGCGTCGGCGTAGGAGAACCCGCGCGCGAGCAGCATCCGGTCCGGGCTCAGCCCGATCCCGGGCACCAGGTTGTTGGGCTCGAACGCCGCCTGCTCCATCTCGGTGTGGAAGTCGGTCAGGTTCCGATCGAGCGTCATCGTGCCGACCTTGATCAGCGGGTAGTCGCTGTGCGGCCAGACCTTGGTCAGATCGAACGGGTTGAAGCGGTAGCCCGGGGCCTCGGCGAACGGCATCACCTGGACGTGCAGCGTCCACGTCGGATGATCGCCGTCGCGGATCGCCTCGAACAGGTCCTGGCGGTGATAGTCGGGGCTCTCGCCGGCGAGCTTGTCGGCCTCCTCCTGGGTCAGGAACTCGATCCCCTGATCGGTCTTGAAGTGGTACTTGACCCAGAACTTGTCGCCCCCGGCGTTGACCCACATGTAGGTGTGGCTGGTGTAGCCGTTCATGTGCCGCCATGTCTTGGGGATCCCGCGATCGCCCATCAGCCACGTGACCTGATGCGCCGACTCCGGCGACAGCGTCCAGAAGTCCCACTGCATGTCGTGGTCGCGCAGGCCGTTGTCGGCGCGCCGCTTCTGACTGCGGATGAAGTGCTGGAACTTCATCGGGTCCTTGACGAAGAAGACCGGCGTGTTGTTGCCGACCATGTCGTAGTTGCCCTCAGGCGTATAGAACTTCAACGCGAAGCCGCGCGGGTCACGCCACGTGTCGGGACTGCCGCTCTCGCCGGCGACGGTCGAGAAGCGCGCCAGCATGTCGGTGGTGACGCCCGGCTGAAACAGGGCTGCGCGCGTGTACGCGCTCACGTCCTCGGTCGTCTGGAAGTGGCCGAAGGCGCCGGAGCCCTTGGCGTGTGGCTGGCGCTCGGGGATCCGCTCCCGGTTGAAGTTCGCCATCTGCTCGATCAGATATTGGTCCTGGAGCAGAATCGGGCCGCCCGGCCCGACGGTCAGCGAGTGCTCGTCAGAGGCGACGGCGGCGCCGCCGTCGGTTGTGGTGGGGGGTACGTCGCTCATCGTGTCGGGAAACTCCTTTTTCCGGGTCATGTCTGGGCAGGGCTCGTCGCCCGCCTACTGAATGGGTACCCATCGGGCCGTTTCGCAATCGTCCAAATTGAGCGTCGTTCACGCCGCAATCACCGCGTCCACCGGCCCCGACGGATATGTTTCGCTCGTGCTCGGCCTCCCTGACGGCATCCAGGCGCTGCTGTTCGATCTCGACGGCGTGCTCACCCAGACCGCGAAGGTGCATTTCAAGGCCTGGAAGCAGACCTTCGATGAGTATCTGAAGCAGCGTGATGGGGATGGCTTTCAGGAATTCACCCAGGACGACTACAACGAGTACGTCGATGGGATGCCTCGCTACGACGGGGTGCGCACGTTCCTCAAATCTCGCGGGATCGAGTTGCCCGAAGGCACCCCGGACGACGCATCCGACGCCGAGACGATCGACGGGATCGGCAACCGCAAGAACGATCTCGTCCTGCGGCTGATCCAGACCGACGGCGTCCAGCCCTACGACGGCTCGGTCGCCTACGTGCGGGCGGCACGCGAGGAGGGCCTGCCGCGTGCGGTCGTGTCCGCCAGTGCGAACTGCAAGGACGTGCTCGAGGCGGCCGGGATCGCCGACCTGTTCGACGTGCGCATCGACGGCGACGTGGCGACGCGCGAGCGCTTGCGTGGCAAGCCACACCCCGACACGTTCCTGGCGGGGGCGAAGGCGCTCGGTGTCGAGCCCGCTCACGCAACCGTGTTCGAGGACGCGACCGCGGGCGTGCAGGCGGGCCACGACGGCCACTTCGGCTTCGTCGTCGGCGTCGACCGCGTCGACCACGCCGCGGCTCTCAAGCAGCACGGCGCCGACGTCGTCGTCAAGGACCTCTCCGAGCTATTGGACGCGTGAGCCCATGATCGAGCTTCCATCGTTCCCGGTCGAGCCGTGGGCCGTCCGTGAGGTCGAGCTGAACCTCGAGAAGCTGGCGCAGTCCGAGTCGGTGTTTGCGCTGTCCAACGGACATATGGGCCTGCGCGGCAACCTCGACGAGGGCGAGCCCTACGGGCTCCCCGGCACGTATCTCGCCGGTTTCTTCGAGACCCGGCCGCTGCCGTACGCCGAGGCCGGGTACGGCTATCCCGAGGACGGACAGTCGGTCGTCAACGTCACCAACGGCAAGCTGATCCGCTTGCTCGTCGAGGACGAACCGTTCGACGTCCGCTACGGCAGTCTCGAGAGTCACGAGCGCGTGCTCGACCTGCGTGCCGGGGTGCTGCGCAGATCGGTCGTCTGGACCTCCCCCACCGATCGCAAGATCAAGGTCAGTTCGACTCGGCTGGTGTCGTTCACCCAGCGAGCGGTGGCGTTGATCGAGTACACGATCGAGCCGGTCGAGGGCGAGTTCCCGGTCGTGCTGCAGTCCGAGCTGATCGCCAACGAGACCACGCCGATGATGTCCAAGGACCCGCGCGCCGCCGCCGCGCTGGCAGAGCCGCTGATCTCGGAGAGCCACGATGCCGAGGGGATGCGCGCGGTGCTGGTCCACGTCACCAAGGCCAGCGGGCTGCGGATGGCCTCGGCGATCGACCACCTCGTCGAGGGGCCCGAGGGGACGACGACGACCACCAGCGCGTACCCCGACGCCGCTCGCGTCGAGGTCGTCGCCGACCTGGCGCCGGGCAAGCCGCTGCGGATCCTCAAGCTGATCGCCTACGGGTGGTCGGGGACGCGCTCGGGACCGGCCCTGCGCGACCAGGTCTCGGCCGCACTCGCGGCCGCCAAGCACACCGGCTTCGAGGGGTTGCTCTCCGAACAGCGCGAGTACCTCGACGACTACTGGGACCGCGCCGACGTCGAGATCGAGGGCGACCCGGAGCTGCAGCAGGCGATACGGTTCGCGCTCTGGCACACGTTGCAGGCCGGCGCCCGCGGCGAGCAACGCGCGATCGCCGCCAAGGGCCTGACCGGTCCCGGCTACGACGGCCACACCTTCTGGGACACCGAGATGTTCGTGCTGCCGGTGCTGACGTATACCGTGCCGCACGCGGCCGCCGACGCACTGCGCTGGCGCCAGCAGACGCTTGAGCTGGCGCGCGAGCGTGCCCGGGACCTCGGTCTCAGAGGCGCCGCCTTCCCCTGGCGCACGATCGAGGGCCACGAATGCTCGGGCTACTGGCCGGCCGGGACCGCGGCATTCCACATCAACGCCGACATCGCCCGCGCGGTCACCCGATATCAGTGGGCGGCCGACGACCCGGATTTCGAGCTCGGGGCCGGCGCCGAGTTGTTGGTCGAGACCGCCCGAATGTGGCGCTCGCTCGGTCATCACGACGCGGCCGGCAAGTTCCGGATCGACGGGGTCACCGGCCCGGACGAGTATTCAGCGATCGCCGACAACAACATCTACACGAACCTGATGGCGGCGGCCAACCTGACGGCCGCGGCCGAGATCGTCGAGCGCCATCCACAACGGGCGGTGGAGCTCGGAGCCAATCCCGAAGAGGCCGCCGGCTGGCGCGACGCCGCCGAGAAGATGACGATTCCCTACAACGAGCTGCTCGAGGTCCACGAGCAGGCCGAGCGGTTCACGTCGCACGCGATGTGGGATTTCGAGAACTGCCGTGAAGATCAGTACCCGCTGCTGCTGAACTTCCCCTACTTCGACCTGTACCGCAAGCAGGTCGTCAAGCAGCCGGACCTCGTGATGGCGCTGTGGGAGTGCGGCCACGCGTTCACCGACTCCGAGAAGGGGCGGAACTTCGAGTACTACGAGCGCCTGACCGTCCGCGACTCGTCGCTATCGGCCTGCTGCCAGTCGATCGTCGCGGCCGAAGTTGGGCACATGGACCTCGCCTACGACTACTTCGCCGAGGCAGCCCTGATGGACCTCGAGGACCTCGAGCACAACACCCGCGACGGCGTGCACATCGCGTCGCTGGCAGGCACCTGGCTGGTGGCTGTCGCCGGCTTCGGCGGCATGCGTGACCACTTCGGCAAGCTCACCTTCCGCCCGCGGCTGCCCGATTCGCTGACCCGGCTGCGTTTCCGGCTGATGTTCCGCGGTCGCGGCCTGCAGGTGGAGGTCGACGCCAAGCACGCGCGCTACCAGCTGCGCTCGGGCGAGCCGCTCACAATCGAGCACCACGGCACCGAATATCAGGTGACGACCGACGAGGAGCTCGAGCTCGAGATCCCGCGGCTGCGGCCGCGCGGCAAGCCGACGCAGCCACCGGGCCGGGAGCCCGATCGCCGGCGCCCGCAGTTGCGGACGCGCGCAGCCGACGCGTGACACCGGCGTCGATCGACTGCGCGATCTGATTCGGTTCGCGCCCGGTCGGCGCGGGTAGCAGACCGCGCATGGCTCAAGAACTCAATGTCGGCGAACTGAAGCTGCGCAGCCCGTCGATCGAGTACCACAAGCGGATCCCCGAGCAGTTCACCGCCGACGGCGAGGACATCTCGCCGGCCCTCGAGTGGACGGGTGTCCCGGAGGGCACGAAGGCGTTCGCGGTGGTCTGCCACGATCCCGACGCGCCGCTGGTCGATGGCTTCACCCACTGGGTCGCGTACGGGATCCCCGGCAATGCGCACGGGCTGCCCGAAGGTGGCGACGGTGCGATCCTCGGTGCCAACACCGCCGGCGAAGCGAAGTACATGGGCCCCGCGCCCCCGCCCGATCACGGCAACCACCACTACTACTTCTGGGTCTACGCGCTCGACGCACCGCTTGACCTTCCGGCCGGGCTGACCCGCCGTCGCCTGCACGAGGCGATCGAGGACCACGTGATCGAGCAGGCGCGGCTGGTCGGGACCTACTCGGCGTAGAGCGTCGGGGGTGAGCGCGCCCCAGCGCCCACCCCCTGTTCCAGGCCGTTCGTGGAGGTGAGCGGCCCGGAAATCACTCGAGCTCAACCCTTTGCGCCAAGCCGGTACGCCACGATCTCGGTCTTCTGGCTCTTGCTCTCCGGGTAGCCCGTCCCGACGACAACGGTGTTGCCGTCGATGGCCGGCGATGCGTTGGTGCCGGCGGGAAGCTTGGCGTGCCAGACGACCGCGCCGGTGTTCTTGTTCAGCGCCCACAGGGTGCCGTCGAACGTCGTTGTCCACACCAGGTCGTTGGACACCGTCGCCGATCCGTAGGGCGAATAGGGGAAGTGGTGCTGCCACTTGATCTTGCCGGTGTCCTGATCGAGGGCGACCATCTCGCCGGTGCCCTTGAGCGGGTTCTGCTCGGTCAGCTTTGCCTGGCTGGAGATCTTTGAGTAGAGCTCGTTGTTAGCGATGTACATCGTCGTACCGTCGCTGGCGTATGGCGTTTCGGAGCCGCCCATCGTCCCCGGGTACTGGGTGTACGGCGGCTTGCGCAGCTTGGCGTACTGCTTGTGCATCGTGAGGATGTTGGTGTTGTCAAAGCCATTGCGCTTGCCGAGCTTGGTCTTCCACAGCAGCTTGCCCGTCTGCGCGTCATTGGCGATCGCAATCCCCGCCTTGCCGTCTGAGAGGATCGCCTCCTTGCCGTTGACCGTCGAGATCAGCGCCTGGTTGTTGAGATCCCAGTCCTGAACGTCGTGCGGGGTCAGCTGGTAGTACCACATCACCTTGCCGGTGGCCGGATTGAGCTCGACGACTGAGTCGGTATAGAGGTTCTTGCCCGGACGGCTCGAGCCCCACGGATAGACCTTCTTGCCCGGGTAGGACTTGTCACCGATGAACGGGGCCGGATTGGCGACTTCGAGGTACAGGTGGCCGGCTGAGTCGAACGTCGGTGGCTGCCATTGGCCCCCGCCGGAGTTGACTTTGGGGTTGCCCCAGAGGCCGACCGGCACCTCGTGCCACTTCCACTTCACGGCACCGGTGGACGCATTCATCGCCCATAGGGTCGCGACGCCGTCGCCGCTGTAGAACGCCTTGTTGTTCCCCGGCACGGTCGAGACGTAGATGGTCCCGTTGTTGATGGCGGGCGCCATGTCGATGCCCTCCCCCCCGTTGCGAACCAGCCTCTTGGACCACAGCTGCTCGCCGGTCGCAGCGCTCAACGCGAACTCGTTGGTCACCGTTGACCCGTACACCTTCCCGTCGGCGACGTTGACGCCATTGGGACCGATGTTCACGGAGTGGTACGACTTGCGCCAAAGCAGCTTGCCGGTCTTGAGGTTGACGGCGTATACGTTCGAGGAGAGGTCCTGGGCGTAGACGACGCCGTTGACGACGACCGGCGTCGTCGCGAAGTTGCCGAACGCTGCCGCCCCGCCCACGATGGGCTGCGCCCAGGCGACGCCGAGATGGCCGACGTTGGACGAGTTGATCGAAGACCGTACGTCGCGCGTGCCGGCCAGATCGCCGTTTGGCTGCGTCCAGCCGGCGGCCACGCCACTCGTCGTCGCACCGCCCGCAGCAGCGGACGTCGACGTTGCCGTCGTCGTACCGGTCGACGCGCCCGTCGATGCGCTCGACGACGTTGACGCCGCCGAGGCGGAGGACGTTGCCGATGCGGACGACGACGACTTCTTCGAGCTACCGCCGCAACCGGCGACCAGCGCGACCGCAGCCACCATCACGGCGAGTGCAGCCGGCACGCGGCTGCGCCCCAGACGATCCGAGATTCCCATCCGACCTCCCAACCGAATAGAACAGTCTGAGGTATTTACCACCGCCGTCTGGCGACCGCGAGCAGCGCCGTAATCGACATGACCCAGATCGGCGAACGGTCCTTACGTCGAGCTGACAGAGGCGCGCTGACTAACATTCCTGCGATAGTGATCTGCGCTCGCTCACCGTCTGAGAGTTCAAGGAGATCGGCATGATCTTCTTCTCCGTCGCCGCCGCGACCGCTCGTCGCGCGGCCCTCCAGACCAAGAGCCGCGTCTCGGGTCACGGGGCGCCGGTGCCGGGCTGCGGCCACCTCCGGCACAACGCTGGGTGTGCTCAATGTCAGGAGCTTCGCCGCAACCGCGCGAAGTGGCGTGGCAGCTCAGACGTCGTGAAGTAATCCGCCGGGTCAGGTCAGCAGACGCACGATCGCGACGACCCCGACGACGACGATGACGCCACGCAGTACCTTCGGGGACAGGCGACGCCCGACTCGCGCCCCGAGCAGGCCACCGATCACCGAGCCGCCGGCGATCAGACCGGCGGCCGCCCAGGCGACGTGGGCGAAGAACACGAACACGAGCCCGGAAACGAGGTTCGCGATCCCGACCAGCACGACCTTCAGCGCGTTCAGGCGGGTCAGCGAATCGTCGACCGACAGCGACAGGATCGACAGCACCAGGATCCCCTGGGCCGCCCCGAAATAGCCGCCGTAGACGCCGGCGGCGAACACCCCGGCGGTTGCCGTCGGCCCGGCATGGTCGGTGACGCCACCGCCGCGGGCGTCCAACCATTTCGAGATACGGGGCTGGAACACGATCAGGATCAGCGCCGCCGCGATGAACACCGGGACGATCTCCTTGAACGCCGACGCCGGCAACGTCAGCAGCAGCGTCGCTCCGATCGCCGAGCCGATCAGCGACATGCAGGCCAGGGGCAGCGCCCGACCTCGCTGGCCGACGAGCTCCTGCCGGTAACCGAACGCGCCCGACGCGTTGCCGGGCACCAACCCGACCGTGTTGGAGACGTTGGCGATGACCGGGGCGTAGCCGAACGCCAGCAGCACCGGGAACGTGATCAGCGTTCCCGAGCCGACGACGGAGTTGATCGTCCCCGCGGCCACCCCCGCCGCGAAGATCGCGATCGCCTCGAGCACGCCCATGTCGTTCAGCGCATCGCTAGCGCCGGCGCAGCTCGGTGAGCCCGCCGATCGTCGACAGGTACGCGTTGCCGGTCGGCCCCAGCGAGATCGACGCGTAGTTGTTGTTGTAGAGCGTGCCGGCGCCGGTCGGGACGGTGAACGCCGTGCGTCCGGTTCGCAGCGACAGCGCGGCCCAGGCCCATTGGGCGGCCGCGCCGGGCTCGCGCACGTAGGTGTAGATCAACCCGGTCTTGAGCGACAGCTTCGGCACGACCGATGGGGCCGCGAGCGATTGGGTCTGCCAGACCCGGTGGCATCCGCTGCCATCTCGATTGATGTCGACACGGGCAAAGCCCGGCGTCGTCTGAGCGTTCGCGTCAGCCCCGGCGTATCCCTCGTAGCCGTAGTTGTTCTCGACGATCAGCGAGCGGCCGTCGGCGACCAGGGAGTTCTCGGTGTCGCTCGCACCCTTGTGGAAGACCGGGACTCGGCAGACCAGCCGCCGCTGGCCGTGTCGTAGCTGCGCGGACGTCCGGTAGACGACGACATCCATCGGATCGGCGTTGTCGGTGATTGCGGTGTAGCCGCCCGGGAGGATCGCCGGAGTCGTTCCCGAGCCCGCGTCGACCTGACCAGGCTTATGGAGGTGCACGTTGGGATAGACAGCGCGCCAGGTCACGACCGGCCGGCCACCCCGATCGAGCCCGTAGCGGTAGAGCGAGCGCTCGGAGTCGATGTAGACGCCGTCGGCACCGACCGCGAACGAGTTCTCGATCTCGGAGTCAGCGCGGGCCACCCGGATCCGATGAGTGCCGTGCCGGATCACCCCGACGACGCCGCCGGGCTTGGTCACGAACCAGATGTTGCCGCGGAAATCGGGCAGCGCCGAGGTGATGCCGTCGCCGTGGGCCAGCACCGTCGACAGGTTGTAGTCGGCGATCCGCCGGAATCGACCGCCGTGGATCGCCAGCTCGTCGAGGTGTTGCGTGCGCGTGGTCGTCCACAGGTGATCGTGCTCGTCGAGGTAGATGTAGCCGCCGCCGGTGAAGTCCTGGAAGCTGGTGGCCGCGCCCCCGGGGAGCTGGTAGGTGCCGATCACCCTGAGCGTCTTCGGGTCGATGATCCGGGCCTCGGGACCAGCGGCGCCTGGGCAGACCGACACGATCCGGGCCTGCGCGTCGAACAGCAGGCTCCCACAGACCGACGGAGGGTAGGTTCCGTACGCCGCGCTCGCTCCCGCCGTCGGGCCGGCGATCGTCGTGTAGACGTTGCTCATCCAGCTGTCGTTGTGGAGGTTGGAGAACGGGTTGGCCGCCAGGAACGGGTTCTGCGGCGGCGGCGCGGGCGCTGACGCGAGCGCGGTGACCGGCGCGATGATCGCGATCGCCGACGCGACGATGGCGACGCACGCGGCGATCGTTGTCCGAATCCGGGCCGCCACGTCGCTCAGGCCTTGGATCGCAGCGGGACGAGCGCCCCGTGCAGCGTCTCCAGCTCGCCGAGCATCGCCGAGGCGGCTTGGTCCATCACGTCGTTGGCGTGCAGCACCCCGTCCTCGATCATGCCGAACACGAACGGGATGTTGACCGCGGTGCCGGTTGAGAACAGCTGCAGCGCCCCGGTCACCTGCTTGAGCTGCTGAACGGCGCGCGTCCCAGCGGCGACGCCACCGTAGGAGACGAACCCCACCGGCTTGTGGCGCCACTCGTGGTGCAGGTAGTCCAGCGCGTTCTTGAGCGCCGCCGGATAGCCGTAGTTGTATTCGGCGGTGACCAGCACGACGGCATCAGCGGACTCGACGATCTCCGACCACGCGAACGTGTGGTCGTGGGTGTACTGGCGCAGACGCGGATGCGCGGGCTCATTGAGCAGCGGCAGCGCCAGCTCCGCGAGGTCGACGAGCTCGACCTCGAAGCGATCGTCGGCGACGGCGAACTCGGTGAACCAGGTCGCGACCGGCAGACCGACGCGGCCGGGACGGGTGCTGGCAAGGATGATCAGCAGCTTCGGCTTCACGACATTCCTTCGGTCGAGGGATCTGGTTCGCGCCGCACGCGAGCAGCGCGACGGCTCACGCGTCGAGGCGGGACGGGAGACCGAACTCCGCCAGGATCTCCGTGTTCAGATAGTTGTGGATCGTGACGATCTGGCCACCTTTGAGCTCGAGCACCTGCAGTGACCACGCGTCCCAGCCCCCCTCGGGGTCGACCCGGTAGCTGGCGAACGCGGGGCAGCCATTGGCCCGGGCCGCCAGCAGGCGACCGCCCTTGCACTTGATCCCCGGCCCGAGCATCCAGCGATGGATCTCCGCCGGCCCCTGGATCCACAGTTCGTGGGGCGGCATCGCCGAGACCGCGTCATCGCGCAGCAACGTCACCAACGAATCGATGTCGTAGCGCTCGAACGTGTCGACGTACCGGGCCAGCAGCTCACGATCGTCGGGGTCGAGCCGATCCTCGTCAGCGACCATCGGCTGATCGTTGATCGACGACCGGGCGCGCTGCAACGCGCTGTTGACCGAGGCGACGCTCGTTTCCAGCAGCTCGGCGACCTCGGCCGCCGACAGGTGCAGCACCTCACGGAGGATCAGCACCGCCCGCTGGCGCGGCGCGAGCGTCTGCAGCGCCGCGACGAACGCCAGCCTGACCGTGTCACGCTGGGCGGCGAGCTCGGCCGGGTCTCCGGCGGCGGGCAGCACCTTGGCATCGGCGACGGGCTGCACCCAGCGGTGCTCGGGCAGCTCGTGCAGAACGGCGGTCTCCGTCGTCGACGAAGACACGAGGTCCATCGGCCGGGCGCGTCGCTGCGGGCGCTGGGGCATGTCGAGACAGACGTTGGTCGCGATCTTGTACAGCCACGTCTTCAGGGTCGAGCGGTGGGCGAAGCGGTCCCGGCCGCGCCAGGCGCGCAGGAACGTCTCCTGGACGGCGTCCTCGGCCTCGGAGCCGGCGCCGAGCATCCGGTAGCAGTAGCCGGTCAGCTCACGGCGGTGGACGTCGAGTTCAACGGCGAAGTCGTCAGAATCGACGGCGGCAGTAGCTCCCATGCGATCTCATCCTAATGGCGGGTACTGTCGTTTTTCGAGAACGGCCGCTGCGGTACCGATCGGAGAAGAACGATGGCTGAGCGCTATGACGTGGCGATCCTGGGAGCGGGGCCCGGTGGCGAGCACGCCGCCTACGCGCTGCACGCGGCGGGTCGCAAGGTGGCGCTGATCGAGCGCGAGCTGATCGGCGGCGAATGCACCAACTGGGCGTGCATACCGACCAAGACACTGCTGCGCCCGACCGAGGTGCGCGGCGAATCGCGGCGCGCGGCGGGGATCCACGAGGCGTCGCTGAACTGGCCTGATCTCTCCGAGTACCGCGACTACATGACCTCGGCCGGTGATGACTCGGCGCGGGAGGCCAATTACGCGAAGATGGGCGTCGACGTCGTGCGCGGCTCCGGGCGCCTGAAGGGCGAGGGTGCGATCAGCATCGACGGGCGGCTCGTGGAGGCCGATCAGATCCTGATCTCGACCGGTTCCGAGCCGGTGATCCCGCCGGTGCCGGGGCTGGTCGAGTCGGGCTATTGGACCAACCGCGAGGTGACGGCACTGCACGAGCTGCCGGCCAGCGCGGTGATCGTCGGGGGCGGCCCGGTGGGCATCGAGCTCGCCCAGTTCCTGCGTCGGTTCGAGTGCGCGGTCACGATCGTCCAAGGGTCCGAGTGGTTGGCCGACCGCGAGGACCAGCGCGTCTCCGAGCTGTTGGAACAGGCGCTGCGCGCCGACGGGATCGACGTCCGGACCAACGTGCACGCAGCGCGGGTGTCGGTCGATGGCCACGAGCGGGTGGTCGAGCTCGACGACGGCTCGACGGTCCGCGGTGAACGGATCGTGGTCGCCACCGGGCGCCGGCCACGCAGCACCGACATCGGGCTGGAGACGATCGGGATCACGCTCGATCCCCAGCGGCCCGGTCCGGTACCGATCGACCAGCACTGCCGCGTCGCCGACGGTGTCTGGGCCGCGGGCGACTGCACCGGGGTGATGCTGTTCACGCACATGTCCAAGTACCAGGCGCGGATCGCGATGGCGGACATGGCCGGGCAGCCGGTGAGCGCCGACTATCGAGCGATCCCGCGGGTCATCTTCACCGACCCCGAGGTGGCCGCGGTCGGCATGTCGGAGGCCCAGGCGCGCGACGCCGGTCTCGACGTCGCCGTCGCCAAGCTCGACCTGCCGTCGGGGGGAGTCGCGCGGACCTACACCTACGAGCGCGACCCGCGCGGCGAGATGGCGCTGGTCTTCGACCGCGGATCTCGAACGATGGTCGGGGCCTGGGCGGTGGCCCCGCTGGCCAGCGAATGGATCCACCAGGCGGTCCTGGCGATCCGCGCTCGGATCCCCTATGACGTCCTGGTCGACACCGTGCCCCAGTTCCCGTCGTTTTCCGAGGCCTACCTGCTGGCGCTCCTGTCACTCGAGCTCTGAGCGCGCCGAGGCGGGCGCGGCAGTCTCACACCGCCCGGGCGATCGACGCGCGCGTGGCCATCGGCATCGTCAGCCGACCTCCGTGGCGCTCGATCGTCTCACCGACCGCCTCCAGCAGCGCCTGACGGTCGGCCTCGGCGAGCAGCCGCACCTCCGACATCGTCCCGAGCAGCTCGACATATGCGTCGGCGGTGTAGTCCAGCGACCACTGATACACCCGCTCAGAAGGGTCGGCGAGGCCATCGGTCTCGGCGACCGCCTGCGTCCACGAGCCGTCACGACCCGCGACGGCGACGGCCCCCGCGGGGGCTACCGCGCCCGGATTATCCGGATGCATCGGTCCGTCTAACGCCAGCTCGGGAACCGTCCGGCGGTAGGCATCCGAGAGCGCTCGTCGCAGTTCGGTGTCGCCCCACGCGGGGCGGTTCCAGAACGCGACCAGGTGGCCACCCGGAGCAAGTGCCGCCCGCGCGCGTACGTAGGCAGACTCGTGGTCGACCCAATGCCACGCCTGCGCGGCGTAGGCCAGCGGGAACGTGACACCGTCCGGGCACCAGCGCTCGAAGTCTGACTCGATGATCTGCACGTTGCCGAGCCGATCCGTGGCCGCACGGGCGTACGCTGCCATCTCGGCGCTCGGCTCGATCCCGAGCACCGCGACCCCGCGCTCGGCCAGCAGGCGGGTCGCCTTGCCCGTGCCGGCCCCGATCTCCAATGCGCGGGCGTCGGGCTGGGCCCAGCCGACCAGGTCGTCGATCAGCGCGAGTGGATAGCCCGGCCGGGCACGGTCATAGAGCCCGGCGACCTCGCCGAACACCAGTCGTCGCGGCCGGTCGGGGTGGCTCGCGTCGGCCATACCGGCGTAAGTCAACCAGAGCGCCCGGTACCCTCACAGACGCCGATGCCCGACACTGTCCCCAGCGGCGCGCGCGGCGGCTGGGGTGCCGTCGTCGTCAGCGCGCCGGTGTGCGTTGCCCTCGCGTCCGTGAAACCGGGCGCTTGATGCGTCACCTGATGATGCCGACGCGTGCGCTGGCAGCACTCTTCGTTGCCACCGTTCTCGGGGTCTGCGGCGCGCTTGCCGGGACCGCCGCGGCGGCATCGCACGGTACTCCACACGGGCAGGACCGAGATCAACTGGTGCGACTGGACAACTCGATCGCCCCGGCGCTCAGCGCCCGTGCCCGCAGCACCGGAACCGCCCTCGCAGCCGCGAGTCGGCTGCACCTGACCGTCACCCTCAAGCCTCGTGACCCTGCGGCGCTAGCGGCCTACGCGAAGGCGGTCTCGACGCCCGGATCGCCCTCCTATCACCGATACCTGACCCCGCATCAGTTCGGCCGACGGTTCGGAGCCACGGCCGCGCAGCTGCACAAGATCAGGGGCGCGTTCGCGCGGCGCGGCCTGCCGCTCGGCGTCGCCAGCGCCGGCCGGCTGTCGATCCCGCTCGCGGCGGATGTGGGAACACTCGAGCAGGGGCTCGACGTTCGGCTACGCCGAGTCCGTGGCCGGAGCGGTCAGACCGTCGTCGCGGCGACGCGGGCACCGGCGATCGCCGCGGGCGCGGCGGCGGGCGTGCAGTCGATCGTCGGGCTTGATGCCAGCGCGGCACCGCAGCCGCTGGCGCGGCGGGCGCGCCGTCAAGGCCCACTCTCGCTGCCGCTGGCCAGCGGCCAGTCGACCGGCACGTCCACTCCAGCGGCGGGCACGTCAACCGCCGCCACCACGGCCGGGCCGCAGCCATGCACCCAGGCGACCGACGTCGGCGGTGAGAACGGCGGGTACACCGACAATCAACTCGCGACCGCATACGGGTTCGACGGCCTCTACCGAGCCGGCGACGACGGTTCGGGGACGACCGTCGCGATCTACGAGCTGCAGCCCGACAACCCGTCGGACATCGCCGCATTCGAGTCGTGCTACGGGATCACCACCCCGGTCTCGTACATATCGGTGGACGGCGGCGCCGGACACGGTGCCGGTTCCGACGAGGCGGCGTTCGACATCGAGAACCTGATCGGCTTCGCGCCCGGGGCCAGAGTGCTCGTCTATCAGGGACCGAACGCGCAGACCGGAGCGCCCGGCTCGGGCCCGTACGACACGTTCGCGGCGATCGTCAATCAGGACCGCGCCCAGGTCGTCTCAGTCTCCTGGGGTGGCTGCGAGCTGCAACTCGGCCGGGCCAACGCCCGGGCCGAGAGCACCCTGTTTGCGCAGGCGACCGTCCAGGGTCAGTCGATCGTGGCCGCCGACGGCGACAACGGCGCGCAGGACTGCAATTCCCGCAGCGGCCCGAACTACAACCGGCTGAGCGTCGACGATCCGGCGGCCCAGCCGTATGTGACCGGCGTCGGCGGTACGACGTTGCAGGGCTATTCGCCCGAGGTCTACGAGACCGCCTGGAACAGCAAGCACGACTCGGCCGGGCCGTCGACGATGGCCGGCTCGACCGGCGGCGGCGTCTCGTCGTTCTGGGCGATGCCGCCGGCACAGCTACACGCGGCGAAATCGCTGGGAGTGCTGTCGGCGCTGGCGTCCGGCTCTCACTGCGGCCGCTCACGCGGCTATTGCCGGGAGGTGCCCGACGTGTCGATGAACGCCGATCCGACGAACGGCTACGTCGTCTACTGGAACGGCGGCGGGACCGTCGCCGGCGCGGCCGTCGGCTGGCAGGTGCTCGGCGGGACCAGCGGAGCCGCGCCCGTGTGGGCCGCGCTGTTGGCGCTCGCCGACTCCTCCCCCGGCTGCGCGGGCAAGCCGATCGGCTATGCCGACCCGGCGCTCTACGGCGCGGCCAGCCACGCGTACGCCAAGGACTTCCACGACGTCACCCAGGGCAACAACGACTTCGGCGTGATCACCCAGGGCTTCAGCGCCAAGCAGGGATATGACCCGGCGACCGGGCTGGGGACGCCGAACGCGACTCCGCTGGTCGCGTCGCTGTGCGCGGCCACGATCGCGGTCAGCGACGTTCCGGCCAAGCAGACGCCGACCGCGAAGCAGGTCTCGTTGCGCCTGCACGCCTCAGATCCTCGCGGCGGGCGGCTGAGCTGGGCGGCCACGGGCCTGCCGCCGGGCCTGAGGCTCAACCGGTCCAGCGGCCGGATCACGGGGCGTCCGCGGCGCTCCGGCCGTTACGTCGTACACGCCAGCGTCCGCGACGCCCAGTGGGCGACCGCGAACACCACATTCACCTGGACCATCACGAAGGGCTCCGCATGACCTTGTTGGAGGGCACAGCCGAGGGCGACGTCGACGCGCCGATCGAGCGCTGTTGGGACGTCATCGAGGCGATCGAGCAGTCGCCACAGTGGCAGCAGGGGATGGAATCGGTCGAGGTGCTCGAGCGCGACGCACAGGACCGGGCAGCGGTGTGTCAGATCGTCGTCGACGCGAAGTTCACCAAGCTCACCTTGCGCGTGACCGTCGCCTACGACCCACCCCACCGGCTCACGTTCACCAAGCAGGGCTCCGGCAGCGTCGACCGCCTCGAGGGCTCCTGGGAGCTGTCGGAGGCCGGCCCGGGCCGGACCCATGCGCGGTATGCGCTGGCGCTCGATCCGGGGAAGGTCGGGTTGATGGCGCGGCCACTGGAGCGAGCGCTCCGGCCGATCGTGGTCGGGCAGCGGCCGTCCGAGCTCGCCGCCGAGGTCAGCCGGCGCGGCGAGGGCTGACGCCCGCCGCCGCGTGACCGCGCCCCGCGCTTACAACTCCGAGCGGTCCTCGAAGCGCCGGGCGACGTCGCCGAGCATCTGGATCATCGAACGTGCCGCGGGGGCGACGCCGCCGCCGGCCACCGTGGCAACCGTCACCTGCCGGATCGGGCCGCCGCCGCGCAGCTCGCGGACCGTCACGGCCGGGTGCACGCGGTTGAGCGCCAGCCTCGGGATCAGCGCGACACCCACGCCGGCCGCAACGAGCCCCTGGATCGTGTCGAAGTCGTCTGACTCGAAGGCGACGGTGGGTTCGAAGCCGGCCGCCGAGCAGGTCGAGACGATGTACTTGGCGTACGGGCTCGAGGCCGACGGCTGCACCCACGGCTCGTCGCGCAGATCGGTCAACGCGAGCTCAGGCGTGACCGCCAGCGGGTGATCGGTGGGCAACGCCACCCGGACCGGGTCTTCGAGCAGGCGGACCGAGCGCAGCCCGGCGCCGAGACGGCGCCGGCGCGGCCGCGCCCCCGGGAACTCGTAGAGCAGCGCCAGGTCGAGCTCGCCCGCCCGCAGACGGGGAACGATCGTCTCGGGCTCGCCCTCCTCGAGGGTCAGCACGACGTCCGGGTGCGAGCGGCGAAAGCGTGCCACCGCCGGCGGCATCAGCGTCGCGCCCCCCGATGGGAAGGTTCCGACCCGCAGTCGCCCGGACCGCACCCCCATCACCGCTGCGATCTCGGCCTCGGCCTCGCGAACCTGCTCGAAGATCCGCTCGGCGTGGGAGACGAGCGTCGCGCCGGCCGCGGTCGGGGAGACACCGCGTCGACCGCGGACGACCAGCGGCGCCCCGGTCTCGGCTTCGAGCCGGGCGATCGACTGCGAGACCGCCGATTGGGTGTAGGAGAGCGACTCGGCGGCCGCCGAAAACGACCCAAGCCCGACGACCTCGCATAAAACCTGCAAGCGAGCCAAGTTCAGCATTAGCAAATCTTATACTGAGGTCGGAGAACGTTATTAGAACTAATGGCAGACGCCTGCGATATTCGCCTCAATCCAACAGAGCGACTTCACGAGGGAGAGCCACATGGCCCCACACGCAATCATCTCCTACGACGACACCCCCAACGATCACGACGCGCTGATGCTCGGTCGCGTCCTGCGCGATGCGGGCGCCAAGCTGTCGCTGGCCTACGTCCGGCACACGCATCAGGCCCGCGCCGACCGTGAGCAGCTGGCCGAATCAGAGGCCGAGGCGCTGCTGGCGCGGGGCACCGATTGGCTCGACGACAACTACGCCGAACGCCACGTCGTGATCAGCGCCGGGACCGGACAGGGCCTCGGCTGGCTCGCCGGCCAACTGGACGGTGACCTGATCGTGTTCGGATCCGAGTACCGCACCCGGCGCGGCCACATCGAACTGGGCCGTTCGGCCGAGACGCTGCTGGAGAACGGCCCGGTCGCGCTCGCGATCGCACCCGCCGGGTACGCCGACGCCCCCGATCATGAGATCAGGACGATCGGGATCCTCAGCCGCACCGCCGATGAAGCGGCGATCGAGACCGCGCACTCGCTCGCGACGCGCCTCGGTGCCCGTGTGGTTGACACCGACCGCAACGTCGATCTGGTGATCGTCGGCTCGCGCGCCGAAGCACGCGACGGCCACGTGATGATCACCAGCGCCGCCCAGAACGCGCTCGAGGACGTCACGGCGCCGGTTCTGATCGTCGCCCGCGGCGTCGCGCTGCATTTCGACACGCTCGTCACGGTTTAGTCGTCTGCGCTCCCTGGCCCCGGTCCTCCGGGGCCGGGGTCCTCAGCCTGGGCCAAGGATGTGGCTCTATCGTGCGCCGCCGTGCGCACGCTGATCGTCTCTGACCTGCACCTCGGGCTGCGCAAGGGCATCGACGTCCTACGCCGCCCCGCCGCACTCGCTCGACTGCTGGAGGCGTTGAACAACGTCGATCGCCTGGTGCTGTTGGGCGACGCGCTCGAGTGCTTCCCGTGGAGCACGGGGCCGCCCACCCCGGTCGCGGAGCAGACGCTGCGCGCGATCGGTCGTGCGCTCGGGCCGGACCGCACGGTCGTGATCGTGCCCGGCAACCACGACGGGGGACTGGTCCGATCGTGGGTACTGGCCCGCGGCGGGTCCCTCGGTGTCGCCGACGATGTCCCCCTCGGAGCGACGCCGGCGCTGTCGGTGGTGGCGTCGTGGCTGGCGCCCGCCCAGGTTCAGTGCAGCTATCCGGGCTTCTGGGTCGCAGACCGAATCTGGGCGACCCATGGCCACTATCTCGATCGCCATCTGATCCCGGAGACGGCATTTGGCCTGCGCCGGTCGGCGATCGCACGCCGACTCGGTCGCCGAGGGTCCGCTCACGGCGCTCACGGCGGCGCGATCGAATACGAATGGGCACGGCGCCATAACGCGACGCGGCGCCGTCGCCGCCCAGCCAGCCGCCGCGGCCGCCGCGGCCGCGGCTATGCCGCACGGGTGCGTGACCGGCCGCTCGCGACCCTGCTGGAGAGCGCGGCTGGGTTCACCCGGTTGTGGGCGATCCCAAAGGTCCCTCATCTGATGAAGCGGGCCAAGCTGGCGCCGATCACCGCGCGGCTACTCGACCTGCAGATGCGCGGCGCCGCGATGCCGGCGATGGCCGAAGTCGCGCAGCGGCTCGCCGTCGACGCCGACTGGATCGTGTTCGGCCATGTCCACCGGCTCGGCCCACGGGGCGAACCCGACTGGCAGCCGGTGCCGGGCGGTCCGCGTCTGCTCAATACGGGCGCCTGGGTGTTCGAGTCGGTGCTCGTCGACCGAGTGCAGGCGCCGCACCCGTACTGGCCCGGCGGCGCGGTGCTCGTCGAGCCCGGCTGCGAGCCGCGCGCCGTGGGCTTGCTCGACGACCTGACGGCCGAGGAACTGACCGGACCGGCGGTCGAGCCACCCGTCGGTCAGTCCCAGCCGTGGCGCCCGAACCCCGCCGCCGCCGTCTCGTGACCGCGTCACCGGACGGTCAGCGCAGGATCAGGTGGCTGTCGCCGAACTCGTGCCATAGGTAGCCACGGCTGATCGCCTCCGCGTAGGAGCGCTCCAGGAGCTCGGCTCCGCCGACGGCCTCGAGCATCATCAGGTGCGACGCCTCCGGCTCGTGCCAGCCGGTGATCAAGCCGTCGACCGCCCCGAGCTCGCGGTCGGGCTCGATCACGAGGTTCGTCCACCCCGAGCCGGCGTGGACCGCACCGTCGTCGGCGACGACTGTCTCCAGCGCCCGCACGACCGTGGTCCCGACCGCGATCACCCGACCGCCGGCCGCGCGGGTGGCGGCGATGAGACGGGCGGTCTCATCCGAAACGTCGTAGCGCTCGGGGAATGGGGGTTCGTGACGCTCGGGTGAGGAGACGCCGGTGTGCAGACAGATCCCCGCGGTCCTGATTCCGCTCCGTCGCAGGGCCGTGATCAGCTCAGCGGTGAACGGCCGGCCGGCCGACGGCATCTCGGCGCTGCCGGGCGTGGTCGCGTAGACATTCTGGTAGGCATCCAGCGGCCAGCGGCGCTCGACATAGCCATACCGGATCGGCTCGCCCAGGCGCCACAGCAGCTCGGGCACGGTCTCGTCACGGGCCGGCAACTCAGCGATCCACAACCGGTCGCTGCCGGCGTAGGGGGCGACGACGTCGAGCTGCGCCGGGCGGTCGCGGCCGAGCGTGATCGGCTCGCCCTCGCGCCCGGTCGCGGGCCTCGACCCGTCGGCGCTGCGGACCTCGACCACCCACCGGCGGTCGTCGACTTCCGGCACCGGCGTCGAGAAGTTCACGCGGACCGGTTCGTCGCCCCACGTCCCGGCGCGCCGCCCGGCGACAGAGGCGGGCAGCGTCGCCGAGACGTTGACGACCAGCAGATCGTCGCGGTGCAGCAGTTGCGGGAGCTCGTGGAAGCGAGCGTTGAGCAGCGGGCCGCCGCGGCGGTCGGCGACCATCAGGCGGACGCCGTCACGCCGCACACCGCGCTGCTCGGGGGGTTCGGTGGCCTCCAATCGAGTCGGCAGTTCGAAGGCGAGCGCGCTCATGAGACCACCTGCTCGGCGCTGGGCGCGGACACGAGCGCGCGTGCCGAGTAACGGCCACTGCGGTGGGCACCGTCGATCAGCGCGAGCAGCCCGGGCACGCTGTGCTCGGGCGGTGGCCGGTCGGAGATGTCCTCGCCGGGAAATGCCTCCTGGTGCATCCGCGTGCGCATGTCGCCGGGGTCGACGGAGTAGATCCGTAGGCGCGGCTGCTCGGCGGCCAGGATCGCCGTCATCTGGTCGAGCGCGGCCTTCGAGGATCCGTAGCCGCCCCAGCCCTCGTACGGCTCCACCGCCGCGTCGGAGGTGACGTTGATCACGGCGGCGCCGTCCCGCATCGACGGGATCGCCGACTGAATCAGGGCGAGCGGTGCCAGCACGTTGACCTCATAGAGCCGCCGTAGCGCCGTGATCGGGTAGCGGGCGAGTTCGGGTTGTGGAGCATCCGGGTCGGGCGTCGGACCCTTCAGCAGCGACGCGTTGTTGACGAGCAGGTCGATCGAGGTCCCGGCCCGGGCGAGCAGGACGTCGCGATGAGCGGGATCGCTGACGTCCCCGGCGACGGCGGAGACGTCAGTCAGCTGCGACAGCTCGGCCCCCGCGAGCGTGAGCTCGCGTTCGCCGCGCGCATCGATGACGAGGGTCCAGCCACGCTGCGCGAGCGCCCGGGCAAGCGCGAGACCGAGACCGCGTGAGGCTCCGGTGATGATTGCGGTTGACATGGCCGCGACGCTACGCCCGGCCGGGTCCCGGTTGCCAGGGGTAATTGGTCCTAGGACTTGTGCGGTACTAGTCCGCGAGACCGGCGCGGACGGCCAGCAGCGCCGCCTGCGTGCGGTCGGCGACCCCCAGCTTGGCCAGCACGTGACCGACGTGGGTCTTGACGGTCTTCTCGGCAATGCCGAGCTCGAGCGCGATCCGCTTGTTGGAGCGCCCGGCGGCGATCAGGGCCAGCACCTCGCGCTCGCGCCGCGTCAACTCGTCGACGTTCCGAGGCAGCGCAGCGTCGCTGGCCGTCGGCTCCGACAGCTGGTGCAGCAGCCGCGCCGCGACCGTGGGGTCGATCGTGGCCCGCTCGCCGGTGGCGCCGCGCACGGCTGCTGCCAGCTCCGCGGGCTCGACGTCCTTGAGCAGGTAGCCGGCCGCACCGGCACGGATCGCGGGCAGAATCCGCTCGTCGTCGAGGAAGCTCGTCAGCACGATCACCTGGCTGCGAGACCCGCGCTCGTGCAGAGCGCACATCGCTGCGACCCCGTCGAGCACCGGCATCACCAGGTCCATCAGGATCACGTCGGGTGACAGCCGGGCCTCGGCGGCCAACGCCTCACGTCCGTCCGCGGCCTCACCGACGACCTCGATCCCGTCCTGGAGCCCGAGGAAGGTACGCAGCCCTTCGCGCACGACCGCATGGTCATCGACGATCAGAACAGAGATCGGGGCCGCGATCATCGCGGCGCTGCGGCGGTGGGCACGAGCGTCCCTGGTTGGGCGGGCAGGGTCAACGTGACGGTCGTGCCGGCGCCCACCGCCGAGCGCACCGTCAGCCGGCCCCCGAGCTCCCGGGCGCGCTCCTCCATCGAGGTCAGTCCGAGCCGGCGGGAGCGCAGTGCCGGATCCGCCGGATCGAAGCCGACGCCGTCATCGGCGATCGTCAGCGTCGGCTCGCCGTCGCACGCGGTCAACTCCACGGTCACGCGCCGCGCGGCGGCGTGCCTGACCGCGTTGTGCAGCGCCTCCTGGGCAATCCGCAGGACCGCGGCGTCACGGTCAGCGTCGATCCGGGGCGGTGGCGCGGGGCTGATGCCGCGTCCCGGGTCGATGCCGCGTCCCGGGTCGACGCTGTGTGCCGGGTCGATGCTGTGTGCCGGACCGAGCTCGGGCGCGTGGCCGATCTCGAGCTCGATCTCGATCGCGTGGACCTGGCGGAGCATCTCGATCTCCTTCGACAGCGCGCCGGTCAGGCCGTCACGCGCCAAATCGGCCGGCCGCAGCCCCATGATCAGCGCACGTAGTTCAGCCAGCGACTCGCGCGTGAGCTGACGGACGCGCTGCAGCTGCGCCGCCGCCTGCACCGGGTCTCGCTCGAGCAATGTCGCCGCCGTGTCGGCCGCAAGGTTGAGGCTGAACAGCTTCTGGCTGACGACGTCGTGCAGCTCCAGCGCCAGCCGGTTGCGCTCCGACAGGATCGACAGCTCACGGCTGCGCTCGTACAGCCGCGCGTTCGTGATCGCGATCGCCGCATGCGCAGCCAGCAGCTCGATCAGCTCCCGGTCGCCGTCGTCGAACTGCCGCCGGTCGAGCTTCTCGGTCAGGTAGAAGGCGCCGATCACGCCTTCCCGCGCGGCGATCGGGACGCCCAAGAACGAACGCATGTCCGGATGCTGGGACGGCCACCAGCCGCTGAACCGAGGGTCGGCGTGGAGGTCATCGGTCAGGTACGGCTCCCGCATCTGCAGCATCGCGCCGAGCATTCCGTGCGTACGCGGGAGCGGGCCCATCGACGCGACCAGCTCGTCGCTCATCCCGGACACCAGGAACGTGCGAAAGCCGCCGCTGTCATCGGGGATCCCGAGCGCCGCGTAACGCGCGCCGGCCAGCTCACGAGCCGAATCCACCAGCCGCTGCAGGACCTCGTCGACCGACGACTCGGCGGCGACGGCGAGCACCGCGTCCGACACCGCCCGGAGCGCGGGGCTGATCGGCTCCTGCATGCCCTCAGACGATACGCAAACCGGCTCCGACTCAGGTCCGGGCGAGCGCCCGGGCTTCCCAGGGCTGGGACAGCGCTCGGACTCGGACCCAGGCCCGGCCATGTGCGGCGCAGAGATGGCGGATTTTGCCCATCAGGCCGTGAAAAGACGCCAAGTCTGCGACGCGCCAACGCGGCCGCGCCATGCGACGCGCCGGCCGATGCGACGCGCCGGCCGATGCGACGCGCCGGCCAATGCGACGCGCCGGCCGATGCGGCGCTCGACCTCGGCCCCCCGGCGGGCGGAGCCCGGGACCGCCTCCGCGAGAACTCAGGCGTCGGCGGCGGCAGCAGCCGCGACGGCGGCTTGGTGCGAGGCGACGGCCCCGGCCAGCAGCGCGCGACGCTGCGCCACCCAGCCGGCCGCGAACGACGGGAACGCCTCGACATCTGACTCCAGCACGAACAGACCGCCGGGCACGACGGCGCCCAGCTCGACCAGCAGCGGCGCGAAGTGAACGCTGACCGCCATCGAGTGGTTCGGCGCGCCGCCGAGCAGGATGGGAATCGCCGCTGCGCCGGCCAGCGCCCCGCCTCCGACGCGGTCCAGGAACGCCTTCAGCAGCCCCGAGTACGACCCCTTGTAGGTGGGGCTCGACAGCACCAGGACGTCGGCGGCGAGCACGCGCTTGACGGCCGCCCCGGCCTTGGCGTCTCCCCAGTCCAGGACGGCGGCGCCGAGCACTGCCAGGTCCGCCTCCTCCAGCACGGTGCCGTCCAGCGCCCCGGCGATCTCGGAGACCAGCGTCCGGGCGAGACCGTGCGTGCGTGACTCCGGGCGCGGGTTCCCGATCACCGCCAGCACCTTCGGCGCAGCCTCCTCCCCGGCGCTCATGCGGCCACCTGCTCTCCGGTCAGGCCTGCCCGTCCGAGCACGCCAAGCGCCAGCGCCGGGTCGACCGGTCTCCCGGCCGGACAGGCAAACGGGTCCGCGAGGCGGGGCTTGACGTAGATGATCACGCCCGCGCCCGCCGCGACGATCGTGCGGGCCGCGCGGTCCAGCCGGTCGTGACAGTCACACAGCTGCGAGCCGAATGTGTCGCCGAGCAGACACGCGACGTGCGTGTGCACGAGTGCGGCCGCCGGATCGCGGCCCGGATCGCCGTGCACGAGCGCAAGCACCGTCTCCCCGTCAGAGCCGGCCGCGTGGGCGACCGCGGTGAACATCCCGAGCCGCGTCGGCAGGTTGCAGTCGACCGCGTCGCGCTGGAGCTCACGGGCGACCGACAAGGCCCGCAACTCGAGCGCCGGCGCCGAGGCCAGCCGCGCCAGACGTGGGTCACGCAGGGCCTCGGCCAGCGACAGATGACGGCCGTCGCGGTCGACCACCGGGGACAGCACCATCGCCGGCGGGCATCCGGCGGCCCGAGCGAGCTCCAGCGCCAGCGAGGGCGCCGCGCACGTGCCCTCACGCACGATCGCCGCTTGCACGTGGCCGGGAGAGATCAACGAGGCAGCGGCGCACTCCGGATCGGCGGCGACCCGGATCGTGTGCGCGCGGCCGGCTGGCGACCAGGCATCGGCGAGGCCCTCGGCCACGTCGATCGAGGACGCGGGGACGATCCCGGCGCGTGGCCGGGTGGCCTGCGGCAGCTCGGCCAATCCCAGGCGCGCGGCGTGATCGGGGCCGACCGCCAGCACGGCCAGGTCGCCGCCGAGCTCATAGACGCTGGCCAGGCCAGCAGCGCCGATCAGCGTCGCGGCGGCCGCGACCGTCGCTCCGCTGCCATCGGTCCCCGCGACGAGCACGACCTCGCCGGCGGCCAGCGCGCCGGCGGCCGTCTGCAACGCAGGGCTGCTCATGGCTCCACCAGCCGCACGTAACGACCACGGAAATGCAGCAACGGGGGCTCACCGTCCTCTTCGATGGAAACGTGACGCACGCGGCCGACCACGATCAGGTGGTCGCCGCCGTCGAACACGTCGTGCACGACGCAGTCAAACGCGGCGAGCGTACCCGTCAGCCGTGGCAGGCCGGTGTGCAGCGGCCCGTGGTCGACGCCGTCCCAACTGGCGTCCGCACCACCACGCGCGAAGTTGTTGGACAGCACGTGCTGCCCGTCGGCGAGCACGTTGACCGCGAACTGCCGGTGCTCGAGCACCGCCTGCAACGTCTCCGAGGAGCGTGCCAGGCAGACCAGCAGCAAAGCCGGCTCAGCCGACACCGAGCAGACCGCACTGACGGTCGTACCGACCGGCGCGCCGTCGGCGCGCAACGACGTGACGACGGTCACCCCGGTCGGGAGGTGGCCGAGCGCGCGACGCAGTTCCGCGGCCGACACGGTCGCGGCGGACTCCCCGGTGTGTTGCTCGACGCTGCCCGCCATCACGGCCGGCCGTGGTTGGGCGACAGCTCGCCGCTCAACATGTCGTTGCCGATGTCGTGGCACATCCGGTCGACCGGATCATGACCGGCGTGGGTGCGGGCATGTCGTCAGTCGCGGCCTCCCGCAGGACGAACGCGGCGACGTCCTTCCCCGAGGAGCGCAGAATCGGCCGTCTCAGCCTCATGACCGCCGCCGGGTTCTGCGGCGGCTCTGTCTCGAGATCGGTCGACATCCGGGGTCGTCAGGATAGAAGAT
Source organism: uncultured Solirubrobacteraceae bacterium (assembly GCA_963743985.1). Taxonomy (GTDB): domain Bacteria; phylum Actinomycetota; class Thermoleophilia; order Solirubrobacterales; family Solirubrobacteraceae; genus Palsa-465. The sequence continues at coordinate 134,835 of CAVUSD010000032.1, forward strand.
TTCTCCAGTAACTCAATTGACTTACATAGGTGTGATGCGTCACCGCTGTCCCGTCGACCGCTAGCCTCGGCGCATGCCCAGGCTCTGGTACTGGACGACGGTGCTGATCTTCGTGTTCGTGATCGCCGGGATCGTGATCGCGATCACGAGGCTGGCGTGAGCGGTTCGATCCTCGTCGGGACCGACGGTTCAAGCGCGGCCGGAGCCGCGGTACAGCGCGGGGTGCAACTGGCGAGCGCCTTCGGATGTCGGCTGTTGATCGTCTCGGCGTACGCGCCGGGACCGACGAAACCCGGTCCCACGGCCGGAGATGACCTGGCCGCCGAGTCACGCTGGGCGATCAGCGCACGCGATGAGACGCTGGAACTGCTGCGGGCGGTCGAGCGCGACGCACGCGAACAGGGAATCGACGAGGTCGAGACCTTCGCGCGCGTGGGCGACGGCGCCGACGCGATCCTCGACATCGCCGAGGAGCAGCGCTGCGAGCTGATCGTCGTCGGCCATACGGGCCTGACCGGCACGACGCGTTTCCTGCTGGGCTCCGTGCCGAGCAAGGTCTCGCAATACGCGCCCTGCTCGGTCTTGATCGTCCGGACCGGGTGAGCGCCCGCTACCCCGCCGGCGCCGCCACCGCCGGGGTCCGGGCGGTCGCCGCCCCGGCGTCGACCAGCCCGAAGCCATAGCGGAGGTTCGGCACGGCGGCCCCGACCGGCAACGGCGTTGCGGTCCGCTCCAGACGACCCAGCACTTGCGTCGGCGTCGGATCGGGTCCAAGCACACGGCTGGCGATCACGAGTGCCGCGGCCCCGGACACCTCCGGGGCGGACATCGACGTCCCGACGTATACGCCGGGGTAGCCGAACCGGCTGAAGCTGCCCGGCAGGCCGGCGTAGGGCGGGTCTGACAGCGTCATCTGATACACGGGCGGCAGCACCCGATTGGGGTGACAGGCCGGATCAGACGACATCACCGCATCGTCGCCACCACCCGGCGCCACCAGGTCCAGGTCAGGTCCGGAGTTCGTGTACGAGGCGACACAGCCGTCCTTGGTCGTCGCTGCCACCGAGATCACGCCGGGGATCGCCGCCGGGAAGGCGATCCGTGGCGCGTTGTCGTTCCCGGCCGCGGCGACGACCACGACCCGGCGGCGCAAGGCGAAGTTGACGGCCTGAACGATCAACGGGATCTGTGAGGCCGAGCGGACGCGTCCGAGCGGGAACTCGAGGCTCAGATTGATCACCTTGGCGCCGTGTCCGACGGCGTAGCGAATGCCGTCGGCGATCGTCGACTCAGCGCCCTCGCCGCTCTGGTTCAGGACCCTGACCGGCATGATCGAGCTGCCATAGGCGACGCCGGTGAGGCCGACCCCATTGTTGGTGCGCTCGCCGACCACACCGGCGACGAACGTCCCGTGGCCCGACCGATCCAACGGGTAGCGGTTGTGCCTGACGAAGTCGTAGGGGGCGACGAACCGGGTGCCACGAAAGTCCGGCGAGATCCGGAACTGACCCCAGTCGCGATACGCGACGCCGGTATCCAGCACCGCGACGACGACGCCCTTGCCCCCGGCACGCTGATCGGCGAGCAGGTTCGACCAGGCGAGGGGCGCGTCGACGCCGGTGCCGGCCAGCATGTTCCACTGCATCCGCTCCCAGCCGCGGCGCGTCCGTGAGTTGCCCGGGTCGTCGGGATAGAACGAACCGGCGCTGCGCGCGTCGTAGTCGGGATAGGCGTAGGCGACGTCGGCCTGGTGCCGGAGGGCGTGGAGCGCGCCGCCGACCGACCGACCGCGGGCGAGCCGCTTGACGACCGTTCGGACCTCGCCCCGTGCACCCGCGGCTTCGGCGCTGACCACGTGATGTCCGGCGCCCCTCTGCTCGGCGGCCGGCAGGTAACCGACGATCACGCGGTGACGCAGCCACGTCGCGGCGTGCGCCCCCGCGGCGCCCGGCCAGCCCCAGCCGAGCAGGGAAGCCGACAGCAGCGCCGCGCCGGCCAGCACGACGGCGCACGGCCGTCTGGCCATGCCGCGGGTCGGAAACCGGCTGGGGCGAGGAGGGCGATTGGTCTCGGTCATATGACGCAGCCGGATTGCGGCGACGTCGTGCCGACCCCGGGGTCCGCGACGAGTAACCCCGCCGCAGTGGCAGAGTTGCCCGAGTGAGCTTGACCGATTCTGCCGACGAACGCGCCGACGGCGACTTCTCGGCCGCCGACGAGCGATTCATGCGCTTGGCGCTGACCGAGGCGCGCGCCGCGACCGACCACGGCGACACGCCGGTTGGCGCCGTCATCGTCCACGACGACCAGGTGATCGCGACCGGTCACAACGAGCGCGAGCTGCGCGGCGACCCGACCGCCCACGCCGAGACGATCGCCCTCCGTGAGGCCGCCCGGGCCCTCGGCAACTGGCGGGTGCTCGACTCCGTGCTGTACGTGACGCTCGAGCCGTGTGCGATGTGCGCGGGCGCGATCGTCCTGGCGCGGGTGCCACGCGTCGTGTTCGGCGCTCGCGACCCCAAGGCGGGCGCCGCCGGCAGCGTCTTGAACGTGCTCGCGCAGCCCGAGCTCAACCACCGTCCGCGGGTCCGCTCCGGCCTGCTGGCCGACGAGTGCGGCGCGTTGCTGCGCGCCTTCTTCGCCGCCCGGCGCTGAGCCGAAGTCAAGACGCCGGGGAGCGAACTCTGTCGATCGCCTTCGCGAGGGTCGAAGGCCATCGACCGCGTTCGCGGCGCCCCGCCGCTCAGCACCGCGTCGGCCTGCTCGCCGCGGTGGGGAGCCATTTAGCTACCGTTGTACGCGCCCCACCCGGAGAGGTGGCAGAGCGGTTGAATGCGCCGGTCTCGAAAACCGGTATGGGCGTTTCCGTCCATCGGGGGTTCGAATCCCCCCCTCTCCGTTGTTCGCTGCGCGCGGTTGATCCACGGGCAACCGACAGCTCAACGTCCTCTACGGATCGCAACGTCACTCACTGAACCTGGCCTAGTCATCGATCAGGCGATCCCGACCGGTGGGCCAAGTCCGCTTGTCCCGCCGGCGTCGCTGCCGCCGAGGACTCCGGCGAGTTGTGTGCGCGAGCGGATGCCGAGCTTGCCGAACGCGTTGCCGAGATGCAGCTCGACGGTCTTGCGCGTGACGAACAGCGTCTCGGCGATCTCGCGGTTGCTCATCCCCGTGGCCGCGTGCTCGGCGACGCGGCGCTCGGAGGGCGTCAGCGAGTCGACGCCGGTCGATCGCACGCGTCGGGGTCGTCCCCCAGCGACGAGCAGCTCCTCGAAGGCTCGCTCGGCGAGCAGCGTGGCATCGATCCGACCGGCGAGATCGCGGGCGGCGGTGAGGTGGCGTCGAGCGTCAGTGCGAAAGCCGGCACGACGCGAAGCGGCGCCGAGCTCGTAGGCGGAGAGTGCCCGGACCCACGTCGTCGCTCCGGTGAGCGCCGTCTCGTGCGCGGCGACGAACGCCTCCAGGGAGGCGTTTCCATCCAGCGCATGGCCGAGCGAGATCAGCGCCTGCGCCTGGGCGCCGGGAATCGCGCGCTCCCGGCCGCGCGTCACCTCAGATTCCGCAACGGCCAATCCCTCCTCCCGCTGTCCGTCGAGGACGAGCGCGCGCGCCAGCAACTGGCGAGGGTAGCCCTGGCAGAAGCGCTCCCAGCCGAAATCCGAGACCAGCGTCTCGAGCCGGCGCAGCTCGGCCACCGCATCCCCCGGCCGACGCTGGGCCAGGCGCAGCTCCGCCCGCCGATTGAACGCGAACAGTCCCGAGTACAGCGAGGAGAGCTCGTCGTCTTCGGGCATCTGCGCCGCGAACACGTCGGCCTCGTCGATCCTCCCGAGTCGGACCAGCGCGCTGATCAGCGTGCCGCGCAGGGCAGCGAGCAACGTCGTTTCGCCGTAGCCGGCGAAATGATCGATCGCCAGCCGTGCTCGCGCCTGCGCCGACGCCACCGAGCCGGTGGTGAGGGCCCAGTCGGCGGTCATGAAGTTCAAGAACGCGGCGGCAAGCCGCGAGCCGGTGCGGCGCACGATCGCCTCACCGGCCGCGAACCGGTCTTCCCAGCCGTCGAGCCGATCGATCGCCAATGCGGGTTCCATCGCATAGAAGGCGAGCGGCTGCTCGAGCTGCTCGAGCGTCGAGATCGGCTCGGCGGCAAGGACGCGATCCGTCCACTGCGCGACCTCGTCGCGTGTGCCGCCCCGGTTGCAGACCTCGAACGCGAGCAATGCCGCCATGTCCGGCGGCGGATCCGCAGGCTGGACTGCCAGGAGCTGCAAACGCCGAGCGGTGAGCGCCGGCGTCTGGACGAGCATCGCGTAGATCTGACTCTCGAGCCGGTCGGCGGGCGAGGTGCGGCCGTCGGCCTCCAGCCGCGCGGCCACCGCTTCGGCGCGGTCGACCAGCGGAGTCAGGATCCTGAGGTCATCGTGGTGGCCTGATCCGAGCACAATCCGCAGCGCCTCGGCCGCGATCGTGTCGTCGGACGACTCGGCCGCCGCCTCCAAATGGGCGAGCGCCTCCGCGTCGCCCTCACTGAGCAGCGTCGCCCCGAGCTCGAGTTCGATCTCGTCACTGGCAAGGCCGAGCGCGCTGGCCTCGGCGTGCGCGCGACGCAGTCGCTGCACCGCGGCAGCCGGGGCACCTTCGCCGAGCGCCCGGCGGGCACCGGCGCGCAACGCGTCGACGACCCACGGATCGCCCACCGACGGCACCGCGAGCACGTGGCCGAGCAGCACGTCTGAATCCAAAGCGCGCGTGCGCAAGCTGGCGATCGCCGCCAGGTGCAGCGCGATCCGCTCCGGCGCCGCGATGCTCTCGACGACAGCCGCGCGCACCAGCGGATGGACGTAGCCAACAGGGTCACCCTCGACGAGCTCGAGGTCGCGCAGCGCCTCCAAGCCGGCGACCACGCTCCCTGGGTCCAGCTCCGTGACCGCTGCCAGCAGCGCCGGCTCAGCGTGGCGGCCCATCAGCGCCAGCGCTGTGGCGATCCGGCGGTCGGCGGGTCCAAGCCGGTCCAGCCGCCGCCCCACCGAGCGCACCACGGTCGAGGGGACGGCGTCGCGCACGGCCTGGGCCGTCGGGCTCCGATCCTCGCGAGCGAGGTCGCGAATCAGCTCGCGCAGCAGCAGCGGGTTGCCACCGGTCGCCGCGGCGGCGGCGTCGACGACGGCGGCACCGGGGTCGGAGCCGAGACCGTCGACGACGAACGCCCGCACCGCGTCGGGGCTCAACGCACCGGGGCGCACGATGTCGGCTCCGGCGGACTCAGACAGCGCATCGAGGAGATCCTGAGGGGCGCCGGGCTCGGCGCTCCGAGCGGCGACGACGATCAGCACGGCCATCTCCGGGGCCCGCCGAGCGAGGAACTCGAGGAACCTCAACGACGACTCGTCACCCCAGTGCGCGTCGTCGACGAGCAGCACGATCGGCCCCTCGTCGGCCAGGTTGGCGACGAACCAGGACAGACCGTGGAGGATCGTGAACGGGTTGTCGGCACCGGTCTCGGTCGCCGAACCCGACCCGAGCACGGCGGCCGCGGCGGCGGCCGCTCCGGCCTGCAACGTCGCCCGCTCGGGCTCGCTGCGTCCGAGCATTACGGGTTCCAGCAGCTGGCGCACCAGCCCGAACGGGAACTCACGTTCCAGCTCGCCCCCGACCGCGACGCAAACCTGGACGCCGTTGGACCGCGCCTCGTCGCGCAAGGCCAGGATCAGTGACGACTTCCCGGTACCGGCCGGCCCCTCGACCATGACGAGACCGCCCCGTCCGTCACGCGCCTCGGCGAGACGGGTCCGCAGGGTCGCCAGTTCGCGGTCTCGCTCCAGCAGGCGGGACACCGGGCCGCAGGCTACCGGGGTGATCCCCTGGCCTGCGGCCCGACGTGCCGTCGGTTATTCGGCGGGCGGGATGCTGTGATTGGCGCGGATCAGCCCGTCGGGGTCAACCGACGCTTTCACGGCACGGAGCCGCGCGTAGTCCTCGGGCGCCCAGAACGTGCTGGGGTCATCGCCGTCCTCGCTGAAGTTCAGGTACAGCTGCGGAGCGGCCCACGGGCGCAGCGCCTGCTTCAACGAGGCGATCGCGTGGGCGGCCGCCACCTCCAGCTCGCGGACGGGGGTTACCGTCACCGTGTACATCGCGTAGCGCGCGTCGATCGAGCCGAGCGCCCCGTACCCCGGGCGCCGTCGTCCGACCTCGCCCTCGAGGTGACGAAACTCGACCGACAGCAGCGGGAACGGCGCCTGCGCCCCCGCCTCACGGACGACCGTCGCCAGCGCATCCTCGGGCAGATCTCCCAGCATCAGTCCGTCGCCGTGGACCGGGGTCGGCTGCTCGGGGTCCATGTGGACGCTCGCCAGTTCGGTGATCGGCATCGTCCTGACCGTGTCCATCGACGGAACCATCGCCCGCAGGGGAGCGAGCAGCGTGTCGGCTTCGCGCGGATCTCCGGCGTGAAACGCCTCGACGACCGCGAACGACCGGCCACGCATCGGCTCTGGGATCTCCGGGATCGGCGGGAACTTGAGCAGCCGTCCGACCAGCGTCAGCTCGTCCGGCAGTCCCGAACCCGTGAGCTGCGCGAACGCACTCAGAACGTCTGGGGCACGATCAATGTCGAACCAGAGCGCCCCGGCGTACACCTCGGTCAGCTCGAACAACGCGATCTCGATCGCCGTGACGACGCCGAAGTTGCCCCCACCCCCGCGGACCGCCCAGAACAGCTCGGGATCGTTGTCGGCGTCCACGCGCTGCCAGCGCCCGTCCGCGGTGACGAGCTCGAGCGCGACGATCGTGTTGCAGGCCAACCCGTACCGGCGTGAGAGAAAGCTCAGGCCGCCGCCCAGCGTGTAGCCGGCGACGCCCACATCAGGCGCGCCGGCGACGGCCGCGAGCCCGTGTTCGGCGGCCGCCCGGACCACGTCGCGCCACACCGCGCCGGGTTCGAGACGAGCCGTCCGGCTCACGGGATCGACACGCACGGCGTGCATCCGGTCGGTTCTGAGCAAGATCGTGTCGCGCAGCGAACCGATCGGCCACGCGCCGTGGCCGGTGGCCTGCGGCGCGATTCGCTGTCCATGCTGACGCGCGAACAGGACCGCGGCGGCGACGTCCTGCGCGCTGGTCGGCTGCACGACCGCCGACGGTCGCTGATCGATCGACAGGTTCCACGCGCGGCGGGCGTCGTCGTACCCGGCGTGCGTGGCAGGCAGGATCTTGCCGTGTATCAGGCCGGCGAGATCGTTGGACGGCGAGGTGAACAGGTCGGCGGTGAGGCTCATGATGGTCTCCTGGTGGTCAAGGGTGTTTGGTCGTAGGTCCGAGCGGACCGCTAATGCAGCCGCAGCGTCCCCATCGTGTGGCGGCCGGCCTGCGTGACGGTCAGCGCGAGCGTCAGCCGGTGCGCACGGCGGTAATGCCGTCGGGCCGGCTTGGTGAAGCTCAGGTGCACGACCACCCGGCCGGAGTGGGTGGCTTTGACGTGGCCGCGAGCGACCGTGGCCTTCCCCGCGCGGGCGGTCACGTTGACCGTTCCAACCGCCGTGGTGGCGACCCGCACGGCGAGGCCGCGGCGCAGCGCGCTGGCGAGGCTGGCCTTGGGCAGCGCCACGAGAGCCAACTTGCCCCCCGCCGGGTTGGGCTGGGTCTTGACCGGAGGATTGGGCTTGATCGGTCCCGGGCCCGGAGTCGGGGTCGGGGCCGGACGCCCCGTCGGCACGTCAGCGGGCCCCCAGTCGGGGGACGTCGCGCCGGGGATTGCGGCGTGAGCGTTCTGGCCCCCGGCGCAGGTGGTGCTCATGTCGCCGATCGGAGCGATCTCGAGCTGTGCGCCGTTGGACCAGTAGAGCGTGGTGCCGTCGGCGTTGAACGTCGGGGACTCGAACTTGTACGTGCCGGTGTCGGTGTAGGTGAAGCACTTGCTCACCGTGCCGAGCGGCTGCGCGTCCTGGTCGCGGTAGACCGCCAGGGCCTGCCGGTCGGGTCCGACGACGTCGGCGATCAGCCGCTTGTTGCGCGATACCGTGGCATCGAGCGGATGCGGATTGTCGGGGTCGGTGAACCAGCCCTGCGGATCGCCCGAGCCGACGGTCTCCACCGCGATCGGGTCGCTGGGGTAGCCCGGGCCGTCAGAGACGACGACGGTGCTGTTGTCGATGAATTCGGGCGCGTCCCAGTCCTCGGAGTACTTGTAGCCCGCATCGGTGAAACCGGTGAGCGCGGTCGAACTGGTGAACCCGGCTCCGTTCGTCTGCTCGAAGTCGGTGTAGCCATCCGAGCCGCTCGTCCACCCGGAATGGTCGTAGCCGTAGGCTGCGGTTTTGCCGTCGGGCGAGATGTCGGCGTTGAACGGGCCGTAGAAGATCGACAGTCCGGTGCCGGGATCGTCGGAGACCGGCGTCTTGATGTCCGACAGCACCGTGCCCATGCGATCGAGCCGGCGCAGGTCACCGCCGGCGGTCGCCAGCAGCGTGCCGTCGTCGGCCTGCGAGACGGCGCTGTAGCCGCCGGTGGTCGTGACCTGAAACTCGCGGGAGGCGTCCCCGGTCGTCAACCAGACGTTCCCGCCCTTGATGTAGGCGATCGAGTCGGCCGAAGCCGCTCCGGCCGCCGCGCCGCTGACCACGGCCGTGGCGACGAGGGTTGCAATGAGGCGTCGTGTGTTCATGGCGGCCACTCTGCGCCTCACGCCGCGTCCCCGAAATGGGGTCCCACCCCAGCCCGTACCCCAGTCCTTGCTCGAGCGGGACCCCAGGGGACCACCTGGGGTGGGCGTCGCGGCCGAGGCCGTTAGGGTTTCCCGCCGTGGGTCCAGGACCAGGACTGCTCGAGCGCGGGGGCGAGCTCGCCACGCTCTCGGCTGCGCTCGCGGCGGCGAGCGAGGGCCGCGGCGGCGTCGTCTTCGTCGAAGGGCCGGCCGGCGTCGGTAAGACGGCGCTGCTGCGCGAACTGGCCGCGCGCGGCCGGAACGCGGGGGCTCGCGTACTGACCGCGTCAGGCTCAGAGCTCGAGCGCGAGTACCCGTTCGGCATGGTCCGCCAACTCCTGGAGGCCGAGGTGCTCACCGCCGACGATGAGCGGCAAGCGGCGCTGCTGTCTGGCGCCTCGGCTCTCGCCGGGCGGGTTCTCGGCGCGGCCACCCTCGGTACCGACTCCGGGCAGGACAGCTCGTTCGCGACGCTGCACGGCTGCTACTGGCTGGTCGTCAACCTGTCGGAGGCGAGCCCGCTGCTGCTCGTGCTCGATGATGCGCACTGGTCAGACGCCGCGTCGCTGCGGTTCGTGGACTTTCTGGCCCGGCGCGTGAGCGAGCTTCCGGTCCTGGTCGCACTGGGCGTCCGATCAGGCGAGCGGGGCGCCGAAGGTGGCCTGCTCGACGCAATCGCGGACGCCGACGACGCGATCGGCGTGCGGCCGCGGCCGCTTTCGGCCGCCGGCACGCAGGAGCTGGTCAGCTCCCGGCTCGGCGATCGGGCCACGGGTGACGTCGCCGATGCGGCCTTCGCGGCGACCCGCGGGAATCCACTGCTGCTCTCCGAACTCGCCCGCGCGCTCGCCGAGGGCGATGGCGTCGTGACGGCCGACGCCGTCGAGGCGGTTGTCCCCTCGTCGGTGTCGCGTTCGGTCCAGCGGCGCCTCGCCCGGCTTCCCGAGGACACGCGGCGCGTCGCCCGGGCGCTGGCCGTACTCGGCGACCGCGTCAGCTCGGAGCTGCTGGCGGTGGCGACGTCGCTGCCGCCGACGGTGATCTCCGAGGCGTTGGAGCAGTTGCGCGACTGCGACCTGGTGTCGCCGGAAGGATCGGCGTTTGCCCACCCGCTCGTCCGTCAGGCGGTAGCCGACGGAGTCGGGGCCGGAGAACGCCATCGGTGGCATGCCGCGACCGCGCAGGCGCTGCACGAACGCGGACACGATCCGGAAGAGGTGATCGTCCATCTGCTCGCGGGGCCCCCAGTCGGGGCGGCATGGGCGCGCGACGTGCTGCGCGAAGGCGCGCGTCGCTCGCTGGCCGAGGGCGTTCCGGATTCTGCGGCCCGGCGCCTGGCGCGCGCGATCGAGGAGACCGGAGATGATGAACAACCTGAGCTCGCCCTTGAGCTCGGAGAGGCCCTGCTGCGCGCAGGTGACCCAGCGGGGATCGCGGGCCTGACGGTCGCGGCGCGCGCTGAGGACCCAGTCATATCGGCCCGGGCCGTGATGTCGATCGTCCAGGCCCAGAGCCTGTCCGAGGACTTTGACGCAACCGCGGTTGGGACTCGGCTGCGTGTGACGATTGACCGGCTCGGGCCGAGCGGACCGCTCGAACTCCGCGACGCGCTGATGGGCGCCCTGGTCAGCGCGTCGACGCTCAACCGATCACTGTTGACCGAACGCCGCGCAGTGGTTGAAGCCGGGCAAGCGTCTCAGCTGCCGGTGCTGATCGGGCTGCGAGCGTTCGACGGCGCGTGCGGCGACATGCCCGCCGACGAAGTTCGCTCACTGGCCGAGGCGAGCATCGCCGCGGCGCCATTTGATCGGCTGCGCGAAGTCGAGAGCGCGCACGCGTGGTGGCCGAACAGCGCGCTGTACCTGATCGACGCGTTCGAGGCGGCCAATCTGGCGCTCACCACCGCGGAGGAGACCGCCCGCCGCCACGGGTCGCGCCTCGGGCGCGCCTGGGTGCAGACCAACCGCAGCTTCTATGCGATGCACGCCGGTGCGGTCGCCCTCGCTGAGGCCACCGCGCGGGAGTCGATCGAGCTGTGGCGGGCACTGGGCTTCGAACGCGTCGCGATGACGTCGATCAGCCAGCTCGCTGGAGCACTCGCCCTCCGTGGGGAGCTGGCCGAGGCCGAGCACCAGCTGGCGCTGTGCGCCCACGAGGAAGTGCCGTTCACTCGGGCCACGATGCTCATCGCCCGCGCACGGGTCGGGCTGGCCCGGCGCCGTCCCGGAGTGGCCGTCAACGACCTCCGTGAGGTCCAGCAGATCGCGGATGCGCTGGGACAACGTCGGTTCTGGGGCCACTGCGGCCTACAGCTGGCGTTCGCGCTGATCGCGGCCGGCGAGCTCGACGAGGCGCGGGCTGTCGCGCGCGAGGATCTCGATGTCGCCGACCGGGCGGATCGCCCCAGTCTGCGCGCCGGCAGCCTGACGGCGCTCGGACTGGCCCTCCCGGGGACGGAGGGTCTCGCCGCGCTCGAGCACGCCGCGACCACACCGTCTGGGGCGTGCGTGCCGATCATCGCCGCCCGAGCCCGCCTGGAGTACGGCGCCGCGCTGCGGCGCGCCGGTCATGCTTCCGACGCCCGTCGCTGGCTGCGCGAGAGCCACGAGATCGCGTCCGGCGTCGATCTCCGTTCGCTCGCTGAGCGCGCACACGAGGAACTGATCATTGCGGGCGGCCGTCCGCGATCGCGATTCAGCACCGGCGTCGAGTCGCTGACCCCCAGCGAGCGACGCGTCGCCGACCACGCCGCCGCCGGGCTGAGCAACCGTGAGATCGCCGAGACGCTGTTTGTCACGCGCAAAACCGTGGAACTGCATCTCGGCAACGTGTACGGCAAGCTCGGCATCCGCTCGCGCACCCAGCTCCCAGACGCACTCCAACCGGTAAGCGAGAGCCTTTGAGTGTGTGTAAAACCCGACGAGCAAAGTTCACTTCATTACCCATCCTTGGTCATTTGCCCGATGGAGTGAAACTCTGGAGCGTGACGGCGTCGTACAAACGTCCAGTTGAGTGCACGTTGTTGGATCAGCCTGGAATTAGGTGTACGGTGCGCGTGAAGTAAGAAGTGTCGAAGTTTTTATCGGATTCCCCGATGGCGTGACCAGAGCGCGGTCCCACCGGTTGGGTTCACCCAGCTCAACCCGGAGTGTGGCATCGTGTTTTTTCGTCGTCGCGTAGGTTCGTGCGTTGGCTTGCTCAAGGCGAAGGGTTTGTCGCTAGGGCTGCTGGCGGCTGCGTTGTTGACGGTGTTGGTGTTTGCCGCCGCGGCAGGTGCCAAATCTCAGAAGAAGTTTCATGCGTGTGTGAACAATGTGACGGGTGTGGGGGCTTTGGTGGGTGCGAAGGCGACCTGTCCGGCGGGTTTTCATATGGTGAGTTGGTCTCAGCATCCGGGTAAGCGGGGGCCGGCGGGTGTGACGGGGCCCAAGGGGTCGAAGGGTGCGAAGGGTTCGTTGGGGGCGACGGGCTCGCAGGGTGCGCAGGGTGTGCAGGGTGTGGTGGGGGTGACCGGTTCGGTGGGGGCGGCGGGTCCGACGGGCGCTCCGGGTGCTCCGGGTGGACAGGGTGTGGCTGGGCAGACGGGTGCGACGGGGGTGACGGGTGCGGGTGTGGCCGGGGCGACGGGCGCGTCGGGTGTGACGGGGGCGACGGGCGATATTGGTGTGACGGGCGCGACCGGTGAGAGCGTGACCGGGGACACGGGCGCGACGGGCGCGACGGGTGAGCAGGGTGATACGGGCGCGACGGGCGATGTTGGTGTGACGGGCGCGACGGGTGAGAGCGTGACCGGGGACACGGGCGCGGTCGGGGATACGGGCGCGACGGGCGCGACGGGTGATACGGGTGTGACGGGCGCGACCGGTGCGGATGGCACCAACGGGGTTGACGGGACCAATGGTGTTGACGGGACCAATGGTGTTGACGGGACCAATGGTGTGGATGGGACGAATGGTTCAGATGGTGCGCAGGGTGTGCAGGGGGTGACCGGTGCGCAGGGTCCGCCGATCGTGTTTGCGGGGGCGTGGGATGCGATCACGGTGTATGCGATGGGGGATGCGGTGAGCTGTCCGTCTGATAGTGGGATCGCGGGGTGTGAGGATGGGTCTTCGTATGCGTCGACGATCGACGCCAATCAGAACCACACGCCGCAGACCGATACGGCCGATTGGACGTTGTTGGCTGAGGGTGGTCAGACGGGTGTGACGGGGGCGACGGGTGTGCAGGGCAGCGCGGGTGCTGATGGTTCTGATGGTGGCCAGGGGATCCAGGGCTCCACCGGGTCGACCGGGTCTGCGGGGGCGACGGGTCCGATCGGGCTGACGGGAGCGACGGGCGCTCAGGGGCCGCCGATCACGTTTAAGGGGGCGTGGAGCGCGGTCACGGTGTATCAGACCGGTTGGGCGGTCAGTTGTCCTTTGAACGGGCCGACGGGTTGTAATAACGGGTCTTCGTATGCGTCGACTGCGAACGGCAACCAGAACAACTTGCCGCCGAGCGACACGGCGCACTGGACGCTGCTGGCCCAAGGCGGACAGACCGGGCAGACCGGGGCGACCGGAGCAGTGGGTCAGACCGGCGCGACCGGCCCGACCGGCAGCACCGGCAACACCGGCAACCAGGGTCTGACCGGGGTCACCGGCACCACCGGCAGCACCGGCGCGACCGGCGCCACCGGCAACACCGGCAACACCGGCAACACCGGCAACACCGGCAACACCGGCAACCAGGGTCTGACCGGGGTCACCGGCACCACTGGCAGCACCGGCGCGACCGGCGCGACCGGCAGCACCGGAGCGACGGGCAGCACCGGAGCCACCGGAGTGACCGGCAACACCGGCAACACGGGTCTGACTGGGATCACCGGCTCGACCGGCTCCACCGGATCCACCGGCTCGACCGGCTCCACCGGATCCACCGGCTCCACCGGCCTCACCGGCCTCACAGGCCTCACGGGTCTGACCGGGACCGGCAGCACCGGAACCAGCGGCGTCACCGGAACCAGCGGCGTCACCGGTGCCACGGGACCAACCGGCACGACCGGCACGACCGGCGCAACCGGCGCAACCGGCGCAGTACCGGGATTACCGGGATTACCGGGACTACTGGGTCAAGAGGGCCCACGGGTAGCACTGGCACGACCGGCGCCACCGGCCAGGGGTCCACCGGCCCGACTGGTCCGGCCGGGACCAGCACCGTTGTCCTCAACGACAGCGCGACCGTGACTGGCGAGACGGTCTTCATCGGAACCTGCGTGACAGATCAGTACAAAGGGTGCGGGTTCAACATGCCAGTGGGGTACAACGTCGCCGACTCGGCAGTCGCCAGCTCAGAAAGCTCGGCCTACCCAGGGGTGAGCGTGGCGCACAGCGGCCGGACGGTCAGCTTCTCCGATCCCGCCGCCCCGACAGGTACCACGATCGACTACGTCGTCTACGCCAACAACAATTAGACGGGCATCAATGTCCGAGGCGGGGGAAATGAGCGCCCCCGAGGGCGGTTGGGTTTGCCGGCCCTGAGCCGCCCCACGCGGCGGCCTCTCGCTCACCCGCGTGTTGACAGTTACGTCGTGGACACAGCGTCCGGAGAAACCCCGGGCGGCGCGCTCAGCCGCCGGTGATCCGGCGGCGCAGTCCGGCGAAACGCGTGTTCTCGACGCGCCCTACGTGACCCACGGAGACCGCGGGCGCCTCACCCGGCAAGCGCGGCGGAAGCGCGACGGTCGGATCGATCCGCCGGGCGGCGGTAGCTGCCCAGACGTGCCAGCGGTGCACACTCGAGGGGTCAGGATGGCCCCAGGTCCGCGCTTCAAGCACCCACTGCCCTTCACCGTCGCCCGCCTTCAGGTAGAGGCCGGAGTCGTGGCTGAGACGCGCGGAAACGAGCCGCGCCTCGGGTGGCGAGCCTGCCGCGACCGCCTGCGTGTCGAATTCGAGCGAAAGCACGAGCGATGACACATCCCGATCGGTCATCGCGGAGACGATCGGAATCGTGAACAGCGTCACGGCGCCGGACTCAGGCACCCGCCCCGGCACCGATGTGCTGCGGACCGTCGCTGGCATATGGAGCCTTTCCGGTGCACGGCGGGGGAATCGTTTGTGTCCTCCCGCGTCAGACAGAGTCAGCGTAGCGCGCGGAAGCTGCACGACAAACGGGAGTAACATTGCAACCGGACACGCTTCAAACCCCGGCGGGTCCCGTCGTTCCGGCTCCAATCGCTTGGCCGGCAATAGAAAGTGTCGATTCAAACGATCGAGACTGCCCTCAGCTGCCCGGAGCCCACATGAACCGCATCACGCTGCGACCGAATCTGGCACGTACACGCCGCGCCGGATCAGACGGGAGCCGATCGGGGTGCACACATGGCTGCTGACGACGCGACTCCGTACGGCGGGCAAACCGAGTCGGACGTCGACCAGACGCGGGCTGACCTTGAGCAGACACAGGCAGACCGCGAGCAGACGGGATCTGATCGTGACCAGAGCAGCGCCGACCGCGACCAGATCGCCGCCGACCGCGATCAGCTGGCGGCGGACGCCGATCAGGCCGCGAGCGACCGAGAGCTGGCGGCCGGCATCCACGAGCGGGGTCGTGGCGACAGCGAGCTGACTCGGACGCGGACGACCCGGACGCGACGCGACACCACCCGTGAGCGGCGCGGCACGGCCCGCGAGCGACACGACACTGCGGTCGACCGCGATGCCTCCGCCCACGCCCGTGACCTCGCCGCCGAAGCGCGGGATGCCGCGGCGGCCACACGCGACCGGGAGGCGGCCGAGCGCGACGCTGAGTTGAGCCGCCGGTTCGCGGAGGACGACCGCCAGCCGGCTCCGTCCGGTGAGGAGATCATCTCGCGAGCGATCCGTGATCGTCATCATGCTCAGGCCGATCGAGAGCGCGCCGCGGTCCACCGGGCACAGGCGGCCCACGACCGCCAGCAGGCGGCCCGCGACCGCGAGTCGGCTGCGCGTGACCGAGCCGAGGCAGCGCTGGAGCGCCGCGTGAGTGCCACCGATTCCCTGACCGGGGCGTGGAGCCGCGGGCCGGGCCTGCGCGAGCTCGAGCACGAGATCAGCCGAGCCAGACGCGGAAGCGGCCAGCTCGTTGTCGCCTATGTGGACGTCAACGGGCTGAAGGCGGTCAACGACACACACGGACATGGTGCCGGCGATGTCATGCTCGCTCACGTCGTCGAAGTGCTGCGCTCCAACCTGCGTCCATACGAGTTGGTCGTGCGGGTGGGTGGCGACGAGTTCATCTGCGCGCTCTCGGACGCCGGGATTGACGACGTCCGCCGGCGGTTTGACGACATCGCCAACCAGCTCGGTGACGATCAGCCGGGCGCAGCGATCACTGTCGGCTTTGCCGAGCTCGCCGAAGGCGACTCGGCAATGGACCTCGTCGACCGAGCCGACGGCGATTTTCTCGCCGCCCACCGGGACCGAGTGCGTGCCGACGGATCCACCCCGCCGCGCACGCCGGAGACGTAGCGGCCGTGGTGGTGTCGGCATTGCGATGTGCCTTCCGCAGTGTCGTGCAGGAGTGACAGACCTGGAGGTGCCATGTGCGTGCGCGACGTGTGTGCTGCGCCTGGTCAGGAGATGGCGGCCCCAGCCGGTTTCAGCATGAACAGCTCGATCTCGATGTCGGGTCCGACGTGCTGATCTGAGATGAATGCCAGCACCTCGCGGCCGGAGAGACGCTCGACCGTGGCGATGAACCTACCCTGCATTGCGACCTGAAATGCACTGCGTACCTGCCGCACGAGGGTTCCACGCTGCACCTCGATCATCGTCTTCTCAACGTCGCTGTAGATCCCCGCAAGCACGCAGATCAGTACGTCATCACCGAGCAGCAGCGTCTTGGCGGTGACCGGAATCCGGTGGTGGTAGCGCTCGTGGAACACGACCATTTCCGAGGTGACCGCCGCCAATAGTTCGTCTCCGATCAGCGGAACGGGAGGCGCTGACATGAACGCGTTCTCTCTCGTCCTCCGGATTGGGGCGCGCGCGAGGTGAAGGGCGTGACCCGACGTGCGGACTGCGAGTTTCATTCTACTATTACACGTGAGTGGCCCCACCCGGTGGCCACCAATGCCAGGAATGTGACCCAGGACGACACGAAAACCACCTCCCGCGCGCACGGCGATGTATTGACCGCGATCTCCGACGGTCTGGTCGCGTTGCTGAAAGAGTTCTACGGCCGGGGTCCCACCCAGGCGAAGTCCTATTACGAGGACGACCTGGTTGTGTGCGTGTTGCGCGGAGGTTTCTCGCGGGTGGAACAGACACTGTTGCAGGGGGGGCGTGGCGCGATCGTCGTCCAGCAGCGGGTGGAATTCCAGGAACTGATGCGTGAGCGCTTCGAAGCCGTCATCCAACGGGCCACGGGCCGGCGGGTGATCGGCTTCATGAGCGGCAACCAGCAGGATCCCGACATGATGTGCGAGGTGTTCATCCTCGCCCCGACGGATCTCGTTCCCAGCAACGAGCTGCGGTAACTGCGACCGCTGGTGGCCGCACCGACGCGCACCGATAAGCTGCAGCCTCCCTCCACCTCTCTTCCCCTCAGACGATGCCTTCAGACGAGCAGATTTCCGCCCAGATCGAACAGCTCGAGCACGAGCGTGAATCGCTGTTCAAGCGCGAGGCAGGCGACGATCCGTCGCGTGCGGCGGACGCCGACCGGCTGGAGACGATCCGGGTCGACCTCGATCGTCTGTGGGACCTGCTGCGCCAGCGACGGGCGCTGCGTGACGCCGGCCAGGATCCGAACCTCGCCGACGAGCGGGCGGCCGAGACCGTCGAGCGTTACTGGCAGTAGCTACGGCAGGCCAGCGTGGGGCACCGCAACCGTGGCGGTGAGGAGCACCGCTTCGCGCGCCTGGCGGCGATTGTGCTCAAGGAAGTCCGGCGCCGCGCACACCAGCAAGGTTCGGCCATCATCGCCACCGAGCGCACACGCGAAGCAGCCGAGTCCCTCGGGGACCGGGATCTCGTCGATGATCGCTCCGCCCGGGGCGACACGGATGCACCGGCCACCGGCTTCGTCGGCCGCCCAGATGTGCCCCTCGGCATCCAGCGTGCAACCGTCGGGACCGATGGCGATCTTCGGGAGCATGTCCTGCAGCGGCCCCAGCGCGGGCGCCGGCGCCAGTTGCGCCCACACGCGCCGATCGGTCAGCGACCCGTCGCCGCCGATCGTGAAGGCCGTGTACCGGCAGGCCGCCGTCTCCCCGACGATCAGCGTCGTGCCGTCGGGCGTGATGACCGACCCGTTGGGAAACATCAGATCGTCGGCGGCCAGAGTTGCCGTCCCGTCCGGATCGACCCGCATCAACGGCGCCAGGCGCGGGTCGGCGAACGACATCAGGTCAAAGCCGAAGCAGCCCACCCAGGCCCGACCACGAGCGTCGACCACCATGTCGTTGAGCGGGCTATCGGTGAACGAGCTGAGGTCGGCGTGGACACTCACCCCGCCGTCAGGATCTCGTCGCAGAAGGTGTCGGTCCTTCATCGAGACGATCAACAGCGAGCGGTCAGGCAGCCACCCGAGGCCTGACGGCTGATGCTCGACCTCGACCACCAGCTGTTCACGCCCGTCGGTGGTGACCGTGTAGACGGCCTGCCGGTAGAAGTCCGAGATCCACCAGCGACCCTCGTGCCATCGAGGCGACTCGAAGAACCCGCCACCGTCGAGCAGTGAGGCGAGCCTCGGTCCATCACCCGTTGCGCTCACGCGAGCTCCATCTCCAGTTGCGCCGGTGCCGACCGCATCGGAACTCCGGCGGCGGCGTAGGCCTCGGGCGCGTCAAGCGTCTCGGTTTCGAGCAGCGCGTGCGCGAGCGCGTCGAGCTGCTGTCGGTGATCGGTCAGCAGCCGGGTGACCTCGGCGTGTCCCTCATCGACGATCCGCCGCACCTCGTCATCGATCAGCTTCTGGGTGTCGGCCGAGGTTTCGCTGGCTCCCGGCAGAAACGGACTCGAGGCCTCGCTGGGGAGAACGGCGATCGGTCCGATCCTGTCGGACATCCCCCAGCGTCCGACCATCTGCCGGGCGATCTGGGTGAGCTGTTGAATATCTGACTCGGCGCCGGTCGTGATCTTGCCGTAGACGACCTCTTCGGCGACCCGGCCGCCCAGTGCGACACGGATCTTGGCGTCCAGGTCGTCTCGGGAGTACGAGACACGGTCGGCATCGGGAGCCGACAGGGTGACGCCCAGGGCCATCCCGCGCGGGATGATCGAGATCTTGCGGACCGGGTCAGCCGCGGGGGTCAGCATCCCGACCAGGGCGTGGCCGGATTCGTGGTAGGCGGTCCGTTCGCGGTCCTCCGGGCTGAGCACCGTTCCGCGCGGCGAGCCGAGCGTCACCTTCTCCAGCGAGTCGGTGAAGTCAGCCATCGTCACCTTGTCGTGGTCACGCCGGGTCCCGAGCAGAGCCGCTTCGTTGCAGAGGTTCGCCAGGTCTGCACCGACCATCCCCGGCGTCGACGCGGCGATCGCTCCCAGATCAACGTCGTCGGCAAGCGGGATCGACCTCGTGTGGACCTCCAGGATCTTCTCGCGCCCCGCCCGGTCAGGCGGTTGAACGGCGACCCGGCGATCGAACCGACCGGCGCGCAGCAGCGCCTGGTCGAGGATCTCCGGCCGATTGGTCGCGCCGAGTACCACCACCGCGAGGTTGCTCTCGAACCCGTCCATCTCGGTCAGGATCTGATCGAGCGTCTGCTCACGCTCGTCGTTGGCGCCACTGATCGCCGCCGACCCGGAGCGCGACCGCCCGATCGCGTCGAGCTCGTCGATGAAGATGATCGACGGCGCTGCCTGCTTGGCCTTGGCGAACAGGTCACGGACCCGGGAGGCGCCGACCCCGACGATCGCCTCGATGAACTCCGACGCCGCGATCGAGAAGAACGCCGCGTGCGCCTCCCCCGCCACCGCCCGAGCCAGCAACGTCTTACCGGTCCCCGGCGGGCCCGACAGCAACACGCCGTGTGGAATCCGCCCCCCGAGCCGCTGGTAACGCTCGGGGGTTTTCAGAAAGTCGACGATCTCGGTGAGCTCGGCTTTCGCCTCATCGATTCCGGCGACATCCGCGAACGTCACCCGGATCGTCTCCGGATCCACCCGTCTGGCCTGAGTGCGCCCGAAGTTGCCCAACCCGCCGAGCCCGCCCCCACCCGACTGGGCACGGCGCGCCAGCAGCACGAACAACCCGACCAGCAACAAGGTCGGCCCGAACCCCAACAGGATCTCCGCCAGCACCGACGTCCCCGAAGACGGCGACGAGGCGTTCACCTGAACGTCCTTCGATTGCAGCAGCGCGGTCAGCGACGTGTGGTTCCAGAACGTCGGCACCTCGGTCGAGAACAACGTCGTCGGGGTCGCCTTGGAGTCCCCGGCCGGGTAGCGCACCTTCGCCGTGAACGTGCCCTTGATCGTGTCGCCCTTCGACGAGATCGACTCCACCTTGCCCGCCTGGACCTGCTGGATGAAATACGGGCTGAACGGCACCTTCACGCGCGGCTGACCAGATGACGCGAACAGCAGCACCAACAGCCAGTTGACCACCAGCAACGCCACCAGGAACATCCAGAACCCCCGCAGCCGATGCGGCGGCACCGGCTTGTGCGCGTCAGGCGTCCCCCGGCCGTCCGGCGCGGGCGCGACCTGCCAACCCTCCTTCGCCCGCGGGAGCGGCGCCGCCGGGGCTGGCCGGTGAGGCCGTCGCCAGCCGCTGCGCTGTTGGGGTTGGTCGCTCATGATCTGATCTCCTGAAGCGTGTGACCGAGCACCAATGATGCCGGTTCTGACTCAAACCATCGCCCGCCGAGGTCATCGCCAGGGCTCAGCGATCGCTCCCGGCTCGCTCGAGCCGCATTTCGGCGGTGATCGCGTGGCCGGCGAAGTTCTCGGCATGGGAGATCGCCGCGGCTGCGGGAGCGACCGCGCGGGTGCCCTCGGGCGTCAGTCGCTGGTAGGTGCAGGTCTTGAGGAATTTGCCGACCCACAGCCCGCCCGTGTACCGCGCGGCGCCCATCGTCGGCAACACATGGTTGGTGCCGACCGCCTTGTCGCCGTAGACGACGGTCGCCTGGTCGCCGAGGAACAGCGAACCGTAGTTGCGCAGGTTGTCGAGGTAGTGCCCGAGACGACCGGCCTGCACCTGGACCTCCAGGTGTTCGGGAGCGTATTCGTCGGCGAGTTCGATCGCCTCCGTGTCGTCGGCCACGACCGCGACCGATCCGTGTTCACGCCACGCCTCGCCGGCGACCGCCGCCGTCGGCCAGGTCTCGAGTAGCCGATCGACCTGCTCGATCACCGCCTCGCCGAGCGCCCGGCTGGTCGTGATCAGGATCGCCGGAGAGGTCGGCCCGTGCTCGGCCTGTCCGAGCAGGTCAGCGGCGACCAGCTCCGGGTCGGCGTGCTGGTCGGCGATCACCAGGATCTCGGTCGGACCGGCGAGCAGGTCGATCCCGACCCGGCCGAACAGCTGGCGCTTGGCCTCGGCGACGTACGCGTTGCCGGCGCCGACGATCATCGCGACGGGCTCGAGGCCGTCGATCCCGAAGGCGAGCGCGGCCAGCGCCTGGACGCCACCGAGACAGACGATCTGGTCCGCGCCGCTGGTCGCCATCGCATGCAGCATTCCCGGATGGACGCCCTCGCCCCCGCGCGGCGGGGCGACTGCGACGACCCGTTCGACGCCGGCCACCTTCGGGACGACGACCGTCATGAACGCTGAGGCGAGCATCGGATAGCGCCCGCCGGGTACGTAGGAGCCGACCGCCGCGACGGGGATGTGGCGATGTCCGAGCACGACGCCGGGACGGGTCTCGATCTCGATGTCGGTCATCGACGCGCGCTGGGCGGCGGCGAACGTCCGCACCTGCTCCTGGGCGAACGCGATGTGGTCGCGCAGCTCCGGCGTCAGCGAGCCGCTCGCCGCTGCGACGTCGTCGGCGTCGACGACGAACGACGGCGGATCCCAGCCATCGAGCTCCCGCGAGTAGTGGCGAATCGCGTCCTCGCCCTCGCGCTCGATCCGCTCGAGCATCTCGGACACGGTCGCGCGGACCGCGTCGGTCACCTGCCGGCTGTACATCGGCGTGTGCTTGAGGTAGTCGGCCATCAGTCTCTCCTGAGCTCGTGCCTGTCGATCTCGGGAGGCTAGGTCCCGATGGTTGTCGGCGCGGCTTTGCGCACACGCGTCGCGACCAGAAAGCGAGGACGCCCAACGAGTAGGCTCGCCTGCATGAACGCCGCCGGGATCGGCTCGCGGCCGGAGTTGCGCGCGATGCTGACCGTCAGCCGCGCGGTCGCGCAGGGTGGCCCGCTGCACGAGCTGCTGGACCGGATCGCCGCCGAAGCGGCCGGCGTCGTGGAGGGCGCTGACCGCTCCAGCATCATCGTGATCGAGGGCTCGGAGCATCGCTTCCGTCTGGCCGCGAGCCACGGGCTCAGCGACACCTACCGGCGCTCGCTGGCCACCGGCCAGGCGAAGCTGACGCCCGGGCAGGGACCGTCCGGTATCGCCTACACGACCGGGGCGCCCGTCGTCATCGCCGACATCGCCGACGACCCGCGAATGGCGGCCTGGGTCGGTCAGGAGATCGCGCGTGAAGAGCGCTACCGGGCGATCGTGTCGCTGCCGCTGCGCGCCTCGGGGTCGATCGTCGGAACGCTGAACGTGTATCGCACCGCTCCCGGTCGATGGTCGGCGTCACAGGTCGAGGTGCTGACGTTCTTCGCCGAGCACGCCGCCGGAGCGGTGGAGACCGCGCAGTTGCTCGACCAGCGCAATCAGCAGCTCGGCGCGCTGCGACGGATCGTGCGCACGTTGCGTCAGCAGACGCACGAACACGCCAACCGCCTACACGCGATCGGCGGCCTGCTCGCGCTCGGCGAGATCGATGAGGCCAAGCAGTTCCTGGATGTGATCGAGACCTCACAGACCGAGATCCGGACCGCGCTCGACGCGCGTATCCACGTGCCGACCGTCGCCGGGCTGGTCCTCGCTGAGGCCGTGATCGCCGGCCAACGTGACATCCACCTGACGCTGGCGCCCGACAGCTGCCTGCGGGCGCTGCCGCCGGCGCTGACCGAGACCCAACTCGTGACGATCGTCGGGAATCTGCTCGACAACGCGTTCGACGCGGTGGCCAACGCGCCCGCCGGTCAGCGCGAGGTGATGCTGCGCCTCGACGATCGCGACCGGACGCTGGTGATCGAGGTGACCGACTCGGGCGTCGGGTTGCCCGACGGCGTGGGCGCGGAGATCTTCGACAACGGCGTGACCGGCAAGCGCGGCCACCAGGGCATTGGCCTGTCGCTCGTCGCCGAGACCGTGCGCGCGGCGCTCGGAGCGGTGCAAGCGCTGGATGGCGACGGCACGACGACGTTTCGCGCGACAATCCCGGCATGACCGAATGGAGGGTCATGGTCGTGGAGGACGACCGGATGGTGGCACGGCTGCACTGCCGCTTCGTCGCGGGCATGTCGGGGTTCACCGTGGTCGGCATCGCCACCACCGCGGCGCAGGCCGAGCAGATGATCGCGACGCTGAAGCCGGACCTCGTACTGCTCGATCTGGGGCTGCCGGACGAGAGCGGCATCGCCCTGCTGCGCCGCCTGCGGGCCGGCGGTTGCACGACCGAGGCGATCGTCGTCACCGCGTCGACCTCCGCCCAGGTGGTCCGCGCGACCGTGCACCTCGGTGTCGTCGACTATCTCGTCAAGCCGTTTGACCAGGAGCGTCTGCGCCAGTCGCTGGCGCTGTTTCGCCGCCGGATGGCGATGCTGTCGCCGATCAGCCTCGCGCAGGACGAGGTCGACCGGATCTGCTCTGACGGTCCCAATGCCCGTCGCTGGTTGCCGCGGGATCTCGCCGAGGGCCGGCTGGCCGAGATCCAGCGCGCGTTGCGGTCGTTCGGCGCGCCGGCGACCGCGGTCGATGTCGCCGCCGCGGTTGGGGTCTCCCGGGTCACCGCCCGTCGCTACCTGGAGTATCTGGTGACGACCGGCCGCGCGCGCGTCTCGGTCACGCCTGACGGTCCGGGTCGCCCCAGCAAGACGTACGAGGTCGACGTGCTCGTCGGCGTCAGCTGAACCTCGGCGAATACTGAGCGAACCGCTGACTCACGCCGCAAGGAATCGTCCCAGCACCTCGCCGACCGCTTCCGGCGCCTCCTCGGCCGGGTAGTGGCCGCACCCAGGGATGACGACGCTGGTGACGTCATCGGCGACGAGCCCCATCGTCTCGCCAACGACATCTCCGAGCCAGCCACCGCCCGCGATGGCGAGGACCGGCAGCGACAGCCGGCGTTCGGCGCGCGCGGCGTTCTGCGCCATGGTCTCGTCGAGCGCGCGGTAGAACGAGAACGAGCACCGCAGCGCGTCTGGCGAGCAGAGCGCGGCGATGTAGTGGTCAACCGCGTGGGGGGCGAGCGGCACTACCGCCTTGGACGAGAACTGGAATCCGAAGTAGAGGTGCTCACGACCGACGACGAGCTGCTCGTTGAGGTGGTCGAGTCGGTTGAAGGCGAAGTGCCACAGCCGCGCGTTGCCCGCGCCCGGTCCGAGCAGCGGAGGCGACGGCGAGACGCCCGGCAGCACGGCCTCGGCGACGGCGAGCCGCGCCACGCGGTCGGGGTGATCGGCCGCGATCGCGTAACCGATCCAGAGGCCGACGTCGTGGCCGACAACCGAGAACCGGTCGTGTCCCAGCGCCGCCATCAGCGCCACCAGGTCGCCCGCCAGGGTCCCCGTGTCGTAACCGCCCGTCGGTTTGTCCGAATCCCCGACGCCGCGCGGGTCGACCGCGACGACGTGGTAGTCACGCGCTAACGCCGGCATCACCAACCGCCACGCGTACCAGGTCTGTGGCCAGCCGCAGATCAGCAGCACCGGCAGCCCGTCGCCACCGACGACGGCGTGCAGGCGTACCCCTTCGGCCTCCACGAGCCGGTGCTCGAATCCTGCCGGTGGCGCTGGCGACGGGGTGGCTCCGGTCACAACTGAAATCAGTACATCACGGCGCCGGCCGAGACGTTGACATCCTCACCGGTGACCCCGGCCGCCGCCGGGGACGCGAGGAAATGGACGGTCTCGGCGACGTCGTCGGCCTCGATCAAGCGCCCCAGCGGCGACGCGGACGTGAAGCGCGCCCGGGCCTCCGGTTCGGTGATGGAGAGCGCCTGAGCTTGGGCGGCGATCACCCCCTCGATCCGCGGGCCGTCGACGGCTCCGGGCGAGACGAGGTTGACGCGGATCCCCGACTCACCCACCTCCCAGGCGAGCGTCCGCACCAGCCCGATCAGCGCCGTCTTGGAGGCGGCGTACGGCGTGCGACCGTGGAGCGCGCGCTTGCCGGTCATGGAGCCGATCACGATCACGCTGCCGGCCCGGCGCTCGAGCATCGCGGGCAGCGCCGCCCGGCAGCAGAGATAGACGCCCTCGACGTTGACCGCGAACGTGTCGCGCCACTCCGCGGGCTCGATCTCCCACAGCGGCGCCGTTGGCCCGGCGATGCCGCTGTTGCAGACGAGCACATCGAGTGCGCCGAACTGCTGCAGCGCCGCCCGCGCCATCGCCTCCGTCTGCCCCGCGTCGGTGACGTCGGTGGGTACGACGATCGCCTCGGCTCCCAGGCCGACCGCCAGCGTGCGCGTGTCCTCGAGCTCTGAGATCGACCGCGCGGCGAGCACCAGCCGCGCGCCCTCGCGCGCGAACCGCAAGGCGATCACACGGCCGATCCCCCGGCCGGCCCCGGTCACGACGACGACGTCTGAACGCTCACTCATCGACCATGGCCAGCGCCCGGACGGGTGAGCCGTGCCCCCCGCGGACGCGCAACGGGAAGCCGTAGAAGGTGAAGCGCCGCCCGATCAGCTGCTCCAGGTTCGCGAGGTTCTCGTAGTGCGTCACGCGTTCCCGGCGCGAGTAGAGGTGGACGGGGTAGATCTTGTCGATCGGGTTGTCGGGGCTCGGCGAGTCGATCCCGAAGACCTTCGGCTTGTGGTCTGAGAGCCAATCGGCGGCCGATTGATCGAGGCCCGGATACGTGGTCGTGTACTCGGCGGTGCCGCCGTAGCGCTCGGGCGAGCCGGTGCGGATCAGCAGGACATCACCCTCCCGCAACGCAACGGCCGAATCCGCGTGCGCCCGCTCGAGATGCTCGGCGGTGATGTAGTCCGGGGCACGGACGTCTGAGACGTCGAGGCAGATCCCCTCCCCCCAGAACATGTCGAGCGACATCTGGTCGATCGTCGGCGCGTCCGGCGCGGTGTCGAGATGGCTGAACGCGTCCACGTGGGTCGGCCCGTGGTCACAGAACGTGATCCCGAGGCTCTGATACGAGAAGTCCGATTCGAAGTTCGGTGCGGTCTGCTCGTGCGTGTGGTGCTGCCAGACCTTGGTCTCGAGGTGCCCCTTGTAGACCGGCATTCCGTCGTAGATCTCCTGCGACAGGTCGATGATCTTCGGCATACGCTCTCCTTCCGGCGGTTGGACCCAGCCATAGCTTTCAGTCATGCGGGGCCCGGAGACCACTTGTGGTCAGCGATCACGACCACAACCGCGGCCGCCTGGATCGTGGTCGTAATGTTGTTGCGGTCGTCCCTGCAACGGAGGAGAGATCCATGCACCGGTCCCACGACAACCCGGCGGGCTGCCCGTGAAGCCGCCCGCGTTCGGATATCTGCGCCCGGCCACCATCGACGAGGCGCTCTCGATGCTCGCCGACGCGGACGACGACGTGCGCGTGCTCGCCGGCGGTCAGAGCCTGATCCCGCTGATGAACTTCCGGGTGGCGCTCCCCGACCGCTTGGTCGACATCAACTTCATCGACGAGCTGCGCTACATCCGCTCAGACGCTGACGACCGCGAGCTGGTGATCGGCGCCGGCGTCCGCCAGGCCGAAGCCGAGCACTCGGACGACGTCACCCGCCTGCTTCCGGAGCTGGCGCAGACGCTGCGATCGGTGGCCCATCTCCCCGTGCGCAATCGAGGCACGGTCGTCGGCAGCATCGCCCATGCCGACCCGGCCGCCGAACTGCCGGCCCTGCTGCTGGCGCTCGATGGCTCGGTCGTCGCTCGCGGCGCCACCGGCGAGCGCCGGATCCCGGCCGCCGAGCTGTTTGCGGGGCCGCTGGTGACGACGCTCGCCCCCGGCGAGCTGATCGTCGAGGCGCGGTTCCCGGTCGGCGCCTCGACGGGCGGTCACGCGCTGGTCGAGTACACCCGGCGACACGCCGACTTCGCGGTCGCGGGCAGCGTCGTGACGCTGCGTCCACAGAACGGGACAGCGGCGCGCGCGGCGATCTCGCTGTTTGGCGTCGGTGGCACACCGGTCCGCGCCGCGGCGGCCGAGCGGATCCTGGCCGACGACCCCTCGGCCGACGCTCGCGCGGTCGCCGAGGCGGCGGTGTCCGAGCTGGCGGTGCTCGGCGACATCCACGGCGGCCCCGGCTACCGCCGACGAGTGGCGAGAGCGTGCGTGCAGCGCGCGCTGATCCAGGCGAGAGGAGAGCAACGGTGAGCGTCCCGATCGAGATGACCGTCAACGGCGAGCGGTTCGCCGGTGAGGTCGAACCCCGCACGCTGCTGGTCGATCTGCTGCGTGAGCGCCTGAACCTGAGCAGCGTCCACATCGGCTGCGAGCAGGGCGTCTGCGGCACCTGCACGATCCAGCTCGACGGCAAGTGCGTGCGCTCGTGCATCACGTTTGCCGTCCAGGCCGACGGCGCCCAGCTGACCACGGCCGAGTCGCTGGCGACCGGCGCGCAGCTGCACCCCCTGCAGGAGGCGTTCTGGGAGAAGCAGGGGCTGCAGTGCGGTTACTGCACGCCCGGGATGTTGCTGATCGCCGAGGAGTTTCTGCGCGAACGAGCAGACGGTCCACCGATCACCGCCGACGAGGTCCGCGAACGGATCTCCTCGAACCTGTGCCGCTGCACGGGCTACACGAACATCATCGAGGCGGTCCTGTACGCGGCCGGCGGCGGCGCCCCCGCAGAGGCCACGGAGGTCAGTTCATGAGCGCCACCCAGGAGCCACCCGTCCGCGAGCACGCCGCCGAGCGCACCTGGGTCGGCAAGTCGATCCGCCGGCTCGAGGACCCGAAGTTCCTGCGTGGCCGCGGCAACTACGTCGACGATCTGCACGTCGACGGGATGCTGCACGCGGCGATCGTTCGCAGCCCGCACGCTCACGCCAAGATCGTCTCGATCGACGTCACCGCGGCACGGGCGCTGGAAGGCGTCGTGGCGGTGATCACCGGCGCCGAGGCGGTCGAGTTGGCCGACCCCCTGCCCGATTTCGGGCCTGCCCCCGACAAGCACGTATGGCGTCTGCTGGCCGCCGACAAGGTCCGCTACGTCGGCGAGGGCGTCGCGGCGATCGTCGCCACCAGCCGCTACATCGCCGAGGACGCAAGCGACCTGGTCGAGGTCGAGTACGAGCCGCTGCCGGTCCTGCGCGATCCCGAGGAAGCGCTCAAGGACGGGGCGCCGCTGGTCCACGACGCACTCGAGTCCAACGTCGGCTACCAGCGTGTGTTTCAGTTCGGCGACGTCGACGCGGATTTCGCGGCCGCCGACGTCGTCGTCTCCGACCGTTTGCACTGGCACCGTTCCGGCGCCCAGCCGCTGGAGACGGTCGGCGCCATCGCGAGCTATGACCACGGCACCGGGATGATGGACATCCACGCCAACTCGCTGAGCTTCACCAGCTACCTGTTCATGATGGCGATGACGCTCAAGATCCCCGAGAACCGGCTTGATATCACGCCGCACCCGGCCGGCGGCAGCTTCGGCTCGAAGCTCTGGGCGGTGAAGGTGTCGGCGACCGCGGGGATGCTCTCCAAGGCGGTCGGACGGCCGGTCAAGTACGTCGAGGACCGGATCGACAACATGTCCAACTGCGACCACCACGGCTCTGACCGGATCTACTACTGCGATCTGGCGCTGACCCGCGACGGAGAGATGAAGTCGATCCGGATCCGCACGATCGAGGACTACGGCGCCTACATGCACTTCGGCGTCGGCCATCACGGAAACGCGCTGGCCCAGGTGACCGGCCCGTACCGCATCGGCAGCGTCGAGTACGACCTCACGGCCGTCGTCACCAACAAATGCCAGCAGGGCGCCTACCGCGGGTTCGGCTCCGAGGTCAACAACTGGATGCTCGAGCGGATGGTCGACCTCGCCGCGCGCGAGCTGCAGATGGAACCGGCGGAGCTGCGACGGCGGAACTTCATCGCGCCCGATCAGTTCCCGTACTACATCCCAACCGGCAACGTATACGACTCCGGCGAGTACGAGGAGGTGCTCGACAAGGCGCTCGGGCTGGCCGAGTACGAGCACTGGCGCGCCGAGCAGCAGCGACTGCGCGCGGAGGGCCGCTACATCGGGATCGGGATGGCGACCTGCCAGGAGCGCAGCGTGTTCTCGGCGACCGAGTTCTGGTTCTGGTTCGACGAGCCGGCGGCGCCGGTCACCTCGATGCCGGAATCGATCACGGTCCGCGTCGGCCCGACCGGCGACCTGACCGCCACCCTGTATTCGTGCGCGTCGTGGGGCAACTCGCCCGAGACGATGACCGCGCAGCTGCTGGCCGAGGAATTCGACGTCGACCCGCATTCGGTCACCGTCACCTACGCCGGCACCCGCAACGGCCTTCCGGCCACCGGCCCGGGTGGCAGCCGCCTGACCGTGATGCTCGCCGGCGCCGTCGAAGGCGCAGCGATACGGATCAAGGACAAGGCGCGGATCGTCGCCGAGCACATGCTCGAAGCCTCCGCCGACGACCTCGAGTGGGTCGACGGCGGCTTCCAGGTGAAGGGCTCGCCCGACAGCCGGGCGTCGCTCGGCGACATCGCGATCCAGACGCATCTGTTCAAGCACTCGCTGCCGGAGGAGATCGAGTCCGGGCTGGAGGCCTCGAAGGTCTATGACCACCCTTACACGACGATGCCGTCAGCCGACCGCAAGAACCTCGGCGTCTTCTACCCGATCATGGGCCACGCCTGCCACATCCCGATCATCGAGGTGGACATCGAGACCGGCCACGTGACGTTCATCAAGTACATCGCCGTCCACGACTGCGGCACGCTGGTCAACCCGCGCTCGCTCGCCGGCCACATCACCGGCGGCACCGTCCAGGGGATCGGCACGGCGCTGTTCGAGGAGTACGTCTACGACGACGACGGCAACATGCTGACCCAGAGCTACCTGGACTACCTGATCCCGACGGCGATGGAGGCCCCGGAGTTCGTCATCGGCCACGTCGAGACGCCGTCGCCATGGACGCCGCACGGGATCAAGGGCGGCGGCGAGGGCGGACGGATGATGGCGCCCGCGGCGATCGCGGGGGCGATCGACGACGCGTTGGCGCCGTTCGGGGTGCGCACCCGGGAGCTGCCGGCCACACCCGAGCGAATCGTCGCGATGATCGAGCAGGCCGAGCGCGCCGGCGGAGCGGCGGCCGGCACCGCGCCGGACTAGATCGGCTGGGGCTCTGGGACCGGATCGGGCGTCGGCACCGGCTCGGGCGCCGGGTCCGGCATCGGATCAGGTGTCGGGGCCGGATCGGGCGCCGGAGTCGGATCGGGCGCGGGCGTCGGCGGGCTCGGCTCGGGCGCGGGAGTCGCCGGGCCCGGACTGGGGTCGATCGGCGTCGGCGGCTCAATCGGCTGCGGAACTTCCAAGGTTGGCATGGCTCACACCCCGCTCGGTGTCGCGACCTCGGTCTCCAACACCTCGAACGACCAGATCTCCGAGGCGGTACCGACCGGCCCTTCCTGACGGTGCTGGGCGTGGCCGGCGGCGAAATCGGGTCCGCGTACCCAGGCCAGGAAGTCCTCCTCCGAGCGCCACTGCGTGATCACCAGGCAGACGTTGCGGTCGTCGGTCGGTCGCAGCAGCTGGAAGGACTCGAATCCTTCGGCGGCCGAGACCCGGCCGGCGCGGGTGGCGAACCGCTCGGCGAACTCGTCGAACCGGTCGCGGTCGACGGTGATGGCGTTGATCTTGACGATGCTCATGGTGGAGATCGTCGCACAGGCGCTCGGCGACCGGTCGTCTCACAGCAGCGGCCGCGCTTGGCGTGCCATCTCCAGATCCTCACGCGCGGTCAGCACGAACGTCCGAACCGGCGCCGTGCCCGCCCCGATCTCGGCGTCGGGAGAGACATCGGCGTTGCGGTCGGCGTCGAGCGCGACGCCGAGAAACCCGAGTCCGTCGACCGCCATCGACCGGACCTCGGCGGCGTGCTCACCGACGCCGCCGGTGAACGTGAGCACGTCGATCCCGCCGATCGCCGCTGCCATTGCCGCGATCAGGGCTCGCAGCCGGTGGATATAGACATCAAGGGCGAGCCGAGTCGTGTCGTCGCCGTCGGCGGCACGGCGGACGATCTCCCGCATGTCGCCGGTACCGGCGATCCCGGCGAGCCCAGACTCGTGCTCGAGCGACTGCGACAGCTCTCGCTCGGTCAGCTGCCCCCGCTCCAGCAGCCACAGCAGCATCCCGGGGTCGACGCTGCCCGAGCGGGTCGCCATCACCAACCCGTCAAGCGGAGTGAATCCCATCGTCGTGTCGACCGACCGACGACCGGAGATGGCACACAGCGACGCGCCCGCGCCCAGGTGGCAGGAGACGATCCGCGCGGTGCCCGGCAGCTCGGGACACAGCTCCGGCACCCGGCGAGCGATCCAGCCGTGGGACAGCCCGTGAAAGCCGTACTTGCGCAGGCCCCAGCGCTCGCGCCAGCGGGCCGGCAGTGGGTAGGTGCTCGCCGCCGGCGACAGCGTCTGATGGAAAGCGGTGTCGAAGCAGGCGATCGCCGGTACATCCGGGAGCCGCTCCGAGACCGCCCGGAGCGCCGCCAGCGACTTCGGCTGGTGCAGCGGCGCCAGGTCGGTGAGGTCCTCCAGCGCTTCAGTGACCTCGTCGTCGATCAGTACCGGTCCTGTGAATCGCTCACCGCCGTGGACGATCCGGTGCACGACCGCCTCGGCGTGATCGAGACCGTCGCTCAGCGCAGCGTCGAGCTCGTCAGGATCGACCTGGGCACCCGGCGCCTCGAGCTCACGTTCAGCCACGATCCGGTCGTCGGTGGCGACCAGGCTGAGCTTGAGCGAGCTCGAGCCGGCGTTGACGGCCAGGATCGCCATCCCCGGCGGCGTCAGCTGACCTCGGACGCCGGCGGAGGTGGTGCCCCGGTCCACGTCCAGTTGCGGATCTCGGCCGGGTCCTCGCCGAACTCGCGGGTATGCGCGCGGGCGTGCAGCCGCGCGTCCTGCATCTGTTGACGCAGGCCGGCGGCGCGCTCCCCGAGATCGGGCACACGATCGATCACGTCCATCACCAGGTGAAAGCGGTCCAGGTCATTGAGCATCACCATGTCGAACGGGGTCGTGGTTGTGCCCTCTTCCTTGTAGCCGCGGACGTGGAAGTTGGCGTGGTTGGTGCGGCGGTAGGTGAGGCGGTGGATCAGCGTGGGATACCCGTGGTACGCGAAGATCACGTGCCGCGACGTGGTGAACAGCGCGTCGAACTCGAGGTCGGGCAGGCCATGGGGATGCTCGGATTCGGGCTGGAGGCGCATCAGGTCGACGACGTTGATCACCCGCACCCGCAGCTCCGGCAGGTGCTCGCGCAGCAGCGCCGCAGCGGCGACCGTTTCCAGCGTCGGGATGTCTCCGGCGCACGCGAGTACGACGTCGGGCTCGGCGCCGTCGTCAGTCGACGCGAACTCCCAGATCCCGAGGCCGCGGGTGCAGTGGGCGACCGCGTCCTCCATGCTCAGGTAGTTCAGGGCCGGCTGCTTGCCGGCGACGATCACGTTGACGTAGTCGCGCGAGCGCAGGCAGTGATCGGCGACGGACAGCAGCGTATTGGCGTCCGGCGGCAGGTAGACGCGGACGATCTCGGCCTTCTTGTTGACGACGTGATCGATGAACCCCGGATCCTGGTGGGAGAAGCCGTTGTTGTCCTGGCGCCAGACGTGCGAGGAGAGCAGGTAGTTGAGCGACGCGATCGGCCGCCGCCACGGGATCTGACGCGTGACCTTCAGCCACTTGGCGTGCTGGTTGAACATCGCGTCGATGATGTGGATGAACGCCTCGTAGCAGTTGAACAGGCCGTGGCGGCCGGTCAGCAGGTAGCCCTCGAGCCACCCCTGGCAGAGGTGCTCGGACAGCACCTCCATCACGCGGCCATCAGGCGCCAGGTGAACGTCTGACTCGACCGTCTCGGCGTCCCAGGCACGATCGGTCGTCTCGAACACCGCCTGCAGGCGGTTGGAGGCGGTCTCATCAGGGCCCATCAGCCGGAAGCGATCGGGATTCAGCTTGATGGTGTCGCGCAGCATCTCGCCGAGCACCTTCGTCGCCTCGGTCGCGCCGGTACCGGGAGCGTCGACGGTGACCGCGTAGTCACGGAAGTCGGGCAGCTCCAGGTCGGTCAGCAGCAGCCCGCCGTTGGCGTGCGGGTTGGCGCTCATCCGGCTCGTCCCGCGCGGGGGCAGCGCCGCCAGCTCGGCGCGCAACGCGCCGGCCTCGTCGAACAGCTCCTCGGGCCGGTAGGAGCGCATCCACTCCTCCAGCTGCACGAGGTGCTCCGGGTTGTTGCGGACGTTGGCCAGCGGCACCTGGTGCGAGCGCCAGTTGCCCTCGGTCGGCAGGCCGTCGACGAACTTGGGGCCAGTCCACCCCTTCGGTGTGCGCAGCACGATCATCGGCCAGCGCGGCCGTCCCCGCCCGCGACCCGCACGGGCCGCGGACTGGATCTCGGCGATCTGATCGAGAGCACGATCGAGCGTGCCGGCCAGCAGTTCGTGGACGGCGAGCGGGTCGTCGGTACTGACGATCAGCGGCTCGTGGCCGTAGCCGCGCAGCAGCGCCTCGAGCTCGTCGGTCCCGATCCTCGCCAGCACCGTCGGGTTGGCGATCTTGTACCCGTTCAGATGCAGGATCGGCAGCACCGCGCCATCGCGCGCCGGGTTCAGGAACTTGTTGGAATGCCAGCTGGCCGCCAACGGACCGGTCTCCGCCTCACCGTCGCCGACGACGCAGCACACCAGCAGCTCCGGATTGTCGAACGCGGCGCCGTACGCGTGCAGCAGGCCGTAGCCCAGTTCGCCGCCCTCGTGGATCGATCCCGGCGTTTCGGGCGCGACGTGGCTGGGGATGCCGCCGGGGAACGAGAACTGTCGAAACAGGCGCCGCAGCCCCGTCTCGTCGCGGCCGATGTGCGGATAGACCTCGCTGTAGGTCCCCTCCAGGTAGGCGTTGGCGACCAGCCCCGGACCGCCGTGGCCCGGTCCGGTGACGTAGATCGCGTTCACGTCACGCTGCCGGATCTGCCGGTTCATGTGCGCGTAGATCAGGTTCAGGCCCGGCGTCGTGCCCCAGTGGCCGAGCAGCCGCGGCTTGATCTGCTCGGCCGTCAGCGGCTCGCGCAGCAACGGGTTCTCGAGCAGGTAGATCTGCCCCACCGACAGATAATTGGCGGCCCGCCAATAGGCGTGGATCAGGTCGCGTTCACGTGTATTCACGATGCTCCTTGAACGTGCCGTGGATCTCGACCGAGCGCGACCAGCGAGCGCGGACCGACCGTCACGAGTTCCGAGGTGAGCGGCTGCGGTTCGCCGATGACGACGTCGGTCGTGTCGATCACCAGCCACGGCAGCGGCTCACGCATCAGCTCGGGCAGCGTGAACTGCAGCGGCTCCCACCAGGCGTTGATCAGCAGGCCCGCGCGCCCGTCGGCGGTCGCCAGACCGACCGCGCGCGCATACGGCTCTGACCAATCGGCGGGCTCCATGGCGTTCCCGTCGGGCGCGAACCAGACGATCTCCCCGGCGCCCGGGAACCGCCCGCGGGCGAGCGCCGGACTGATCCGGCGCACCTTCGCCATCGTGGCCACGAACGCGCTCAAGTCGGTCTCGGTCCCGGCCAGCGACCAGTCGGTCCAGTTGAGCTCGTTGTCCTGGCAGTAGGCGTTGTTGTTGCCGTTCTGCGTGCGGCCGAGCTCGTCGCCGCCGAGCAGCAGCGGAACGCCCTCTGACAAGAACAGCGTCGCCAGCAGGTTGCGACGCTGTTGGCCGCGCAGCGCATTGATCTGCGGGTCGTCGGTCGGCCCCTCGACGCCGCAGTTCCAGCTGCGGTTGTCGTCGGTGCCATCGCGGTTGTTCTCGCCGTTGGCCTCGTTGTGCTTTGCGTCGTAGCTGACCAGGTCGGTCATCGTGAAGCCGTCGTGGACGGTGATCAGGTTGATCGAGGCGGTCGGCCGACGGCCGTGGGCGTAGAGGTCGGCCGACCCGGTCAGCCGGGTCGCGAAGTCACCGAGGGTCGACTCCGTCGCCCTCCAGAAGTCACGCACGGTATCCCGGTACCGACCGTTCCATTCGCTCCAGCCCGGGGGGAAGTCGCCGACCTCATAGCCGCCGTAGCCGATGTCCCACGGTTCGGCGATCAGCTTGACTCCGGCGAGCACCGGGTCCTGGCCGACGGCCTCCAGGAACGCGGAGTGGGTGTCGAAGTCCGACGCGCCGCGGCCGAGCGTCGCCGCCAGGTCGAAGCGGAAACCGTCGACGTGCATCTCCTGCACCCAGTAGCGCAACGAGTCCATGATCAGCCGTAGCGCCTGCGGGTTGTGGGAATCCACCGTGTTGCCGGTCCCGGTGTCGTCGACGTACTGGCTGCGGTCCTGGGCCAGGCGGTAGTAGGCGGCGTTGTCGAGGCCACGGAAGCACAGCGTCGGCCCGCCGTTACCGCCCTCGGCGGTGTGGTTGTAGACGACGTCGAGGATCACCTGCAGGCCCGCTGCGTGCAGGCCGAAGACCATCGCCTTGAAGTCCTCGATCTGGCCGCCGCCGTCGTCGGCCGAGCCGTACTCGTTATGGGGCGCGAAGTAACCGATCGACTGATAGCCCCAGTAATTGCGCAGGCCCCGGTCGGCCAGGAACCGGTCGTGGACGAACTGATGCACGGGCAGCAGCTCGACGGCGGTCACGCCCAGCCCGAGCAGGTGGTCGGTGACCGCCGGCTCCGCCAGTCCGCGGTAGGTGCCGCGCAGCTCCCGGGGCACGTCCGGATGGCGCATCGTGTGGCCCTTGACGTGCAGTTCGTAGATCACCGAGTCGACGAACGCGGTGTCGGGCCGGCTCTCACCGCTCCAGTCAAACGCGTCGCGGCAGATGACCGAGCGCGGCACGTAGGGCGCCGAGTCCGAATCGTTGTCGCCGTTGACCGCGTCGTTCCACTGCACCGCGCCGGAGATCGCCCGCGCGTAAGGGTCGAGCAGCAGCTTGTTCGGGTTGCAGCGAGCGCCCGACGCCGGGTCATACGGTCCGTGGACCCGGTATCCGTAACGCACCCCGGGCCGCAGCCCATCGACGCGACCGCGCCAGATGAAGCCCTCGTCGAGCTCCAGCGCATGACGCGTCTCGGTGCCGTCGGGGTCGAACACGCACACCTCAACGGCGTCGGCGACGCTCGAGAAGACCGCGAACGTGGCACCGGACTCGTCGCAATGGGCACCCAGCGCCGGGAGCGTCATCGCTGTGCCTCGCGATCGCTCGCCAGCCGGATCACGAGGTCGGCCACCAGTCCGGTCCATCCGGTCTGGTGCGACGCGCCGAGTCCGCGGCCGTCGTCGCCGTGGAAGTACTCATGAAACTGGAGCGAATCCGACCACGTGGCGTCCGGGGTCTCACGCCCGGCAAACACCGGCCGAACCCCATCCTCGCCGGGCAGGAAGATCGACACGAGCCGCTCACGGAGGTCGGCGGCGATCCAGGCCAGCGTTCGCTGCTGGCCCGATCCGTGCGGGTAGTCGATCGTCAGCTCGTCCCCGTAGCGCCGCGCGTACTGGTCGATCGCCGAGATCACGAGATAGTTGACCGGGAACCAGATCGGGCCGCGCCAGTTGGAGTTACCGCCGAACAGCGCCGTCGTCGACTCCGCCGGCTCGTAGTCGACCGAGGCGATCACGTGACCGTCCTGCCAGAGCTCGAACGGGGTGTTGCGGTACGCGGCCGACAGCGCACGGATCCCGTGCTTGGAGAGAAACTCGCCCTCATCGGCGAGTCGCTGCAGCACTCGCGGGAGCCGATCGGGATCGACCAACGCGAGCGTCACCATCTCCTCGTTTCCGGTCGCGGGCTGAAACGCCGCCGCGTACTCCGGGTGCAGTTCGATGAATGTTCTGATCTGGGTGGCGAACTCCCCCAGCGCGGCGACCCGTTCGCGGCGCGCGCTGGCGACCGCGCAGAGCGGCAGTAGCCCGGTCATCGACCGCACCCGGACCGGATAGGCGGTGCCGTCGGAGATCCGGCGAACCTGGTCGTAGTAGAAGCCGTCGGACTCATCCCACAGGCCCTGCTCGTTGATCGCCTTGACGATCAGCGTGTAGTGCTCGAAGAACTTGACCGCGACGTCCTCGTAGGCCTCATCGTGCTCGGCCAGCACGAGGGAGATCGCCAGCATGCTCAGGCAGTACAGCGCCATCCAGCCGGTTCCGTCGGCCTGCTCGAGCGTCAGCCCCGGCGGCTGCGGCGCCGAGCGATCGAATGGACCGACGTTGTCCATCCCGAGGAACCCGCCGCCGAACAGATGGTCGCCGGTCGGGTCCTTGACGTTCGCCCACCACGTGAACCCGAGCAGCATCTTGTGGAAGATCCGCTCCAGCCAGGTGTAATCGGTCGCGCCGTCGTTGAGGAACACCTGCAACGCCGCGAACGCGTGTACCGGCGGATTGACGTCGCCGAAGTCCCATTCGTAGGCGGGCAGCTGGCCGTTCGGATTCATGTACCACTCGCGCGTGATCAGCCGCAGCTGCGCCTTGGCGAACTCGGGATCGACGTGGCTCAGCGTGATCGTGTGAAAGGCGAGGTCCCACGCCGCGAACCACGGGTACTCCCACTTGTCGGGCATCGAGATCACGTCGCGGTTGTCGACGTGCGCCCAGTGGCTGTTGCGACCGTTCCGGCGGCTCGCCGGTGGCGGGATCTGGGTCGGGTCCCCATCCAGCCAGCGCTGCACGTCGTAGTGGTAGAACTGCTTGCACCACAGCATTCCCGCGAACGCCTGGCGCATCACGTGCCGCTCATCGGCGGTCGCGGCGGGGGCGATCGAGCCGTAGAACGCGTCGGCCTCGTCCGAGCGGGCGGCAAGCGTCGCCGCGTGCTCGGCGGCCAGATCGCGGGCGTCCGGGGCGAGCCGGAGCTTGATCTCCGCGGTCTGGCCGGCGGCCACCGTCAGCTGGTAATGCAGCGCCGCCTTCGTGCCCGTCCGCTCGAGGTTCACGGTCGGCGCCCCGGTGAGCAGATGGTCGTTGATCCCATCCTTGGGATAGGCGGGCCCGTCGGCGCTCCACAGCCGCTGGGTGTTGGTCTCGTTGTCGCAGAACAGCGGCTCGGGCGTTCCGTCGCCGGCCAGCACGACCGTCCCGAGCTGCGCATGCTCGGCCCGGAGGCTGCCGCCGTCGACCGAGGTGATCACGGGCTTGGTCGTGCCCACGTCCCAGGACCAGGTGTTGCGAAACCACAGCGTCGGCAGCAGGTGCAAGGTCGCCGTCTGCGACCCGGCATTGCGCACGCTCACGTTGATGCAGATGTCGCCGGCGTCGGCCTTGGCGTACTGGGCCTCGATATCCCACCAGCCGTGGGCGAACACGCCGGTGTCGAGCAGCTCGTACTCGGGCTCGGTCCGTGAACGCCGCCCGTTGACCTCGATCAGGTCCTCGTAGGGAAACGCGGCCTGCGGGTAGGCGTAACGCCAACGCATCCACGAGTGGCTGGGGGTCGAGTCCAGATACCACCAGTACTCCTTGGGATCCTCGCCGTGGTTGGCCTGGTCGCCGGTCAACCCAAAGATCCGCTCCTTGAGGATCGGGTCCTGGCCGTTCCAGAACGCGAACGCGAAGCACAGCAGCTGTTGGTCGTCGCAGATCCCTCCGAGGCCGTCCTCGCTCCAACGGTACGTCCGTGACCGCGCGTGGTCGTGCGGGAAGGACGTCCACGCCTCTCCATCGGGGCTGTAGTCCTCGCGCACCGTCCCCCACGCGCGCTCGGAAACGTATGGCCCCCACTGGCGCCACGCGGGGTCGGCAAGACGTTGGTTTTCGGCATCGGTCCCGTTCATCCGCGCGATCGTAGTCGCGGACTGTCGAAACGCAAACCGCTTCACAACCTCTTGACGATGAGCCGCGGGAAGGATCCCCCGCGCGGCGGCGTCTGCATCGATTGATGACCGCTCACGAGGACACGATCACGATCTCGGCCCAGCGCCGAGTGCCGGCCGGCGAGGCGGAAGCGTTCGCATTCCTGATGACCCCCGCCACCCACCGGCGGCTGCAGGGACCCGGGCTCACCCTCCTGTCCCTCGACGCGACCGACGCGGAGGAGATATTCAACGGGGGCGCGGTTCTGCTGCGCGGCCCGCTCGGACTGCAGCGAGCAGTCCGCACGCGGGTCGCGCTGCGCCAGCCGCCAACCCGACTGGCCGGCAGTGCGCTCGCCGACTCGGGCACCGCCGCGCACATCTCATGGACGCTGCGCGGTCAGTCCGATGGGACCACGCTCGTCGAGCTGACGGCGGTGCTCGGTCCGGTCGGATACCGCGATCGGCTGCTGCTGGCCATCGGCGGGCGGCAATGGATGCGCCGCCTGTTCACAGCGACGCTGCGCAAGCTGGCGGCGGAGTTGAAGGGCGCGCCCGACGGGCGGCCGCCGACGCCGAACCGGACACCCCGAGGCACGGGGAACGGCGCCGACCTGCCCGCCGCTGCTCGCCATCGTTTCCGGCTCGCTCCCGAGCCGGCGTCGTTTGATCGGGCCTGATCCGGGTACTGTCGCTCGAGCGTGAGCGACGACGACACAGACGCCGGAGCCGAGGTTCGCTTCGGCGACGGCCAGCCGTTCTCGCTCGGCGTGGAGGAGGAACTGTTCACCGTCGACCCGCTCACCGGTCGCCAGGCCAATTCGGCGGCGGCGGTGATCGAGAGGCTGGGCGAGCTGAGCGGCTCCGTCGCCCAGGAGTTGCACGCCTGCCAGCTGGAGCTGATCACCGACGTGCACCGGACGGTCGGCGACGCGATCGGCTCGCTGGCGTCGATGCGCCGGTCGGTAGGCGAGATCGGCGCCGGACTGCTCGGCTCAGGCACGCATCCATCTGCGGTCGAGGGCGACGCGGACATCACCGACAAGGAACGGTACGAGCGGATCCAATTTCTGCTCGGCGACGCGATCGTGACGCCGGTCGCCGGCCTGCATGTCCACGTCGGCATGCCGGACGCGGCGACGGCGATCGGCGCCTTCAACGCGTTGCGCGAGCACTTGCCATTGCTGCAGGCGCTCGCTGCCAACTCGCCCTTTCGCCACGGGCGTGATACCGGTCTGGCCTCCGCCCGGGAGATCTCGATGCGCACTTGGCCGCGCTCCGGGGTCCCGCGCGCGCTGCGCGACTTCGACGACTTCTGCGAGCTCTCGGCGCTGCTGGCCACGGCCGCCGATGTCGAGGACTACACGTGGTTTTGGTGGAAGCTCCGCCCACATCCGCGTCTGGGCACCGTCGAGATCCGCGCGCTGGACGCGCAGGGATCGCTACGGGACGCGGGTGCGATCATCGCGCTGACCCACTGTCTGGCCCGCGACGCGGCCGAGCACCCCGCCACCGATTCGATGCCGCCGGAGCTGATCGAGGAGGGCATGTTCCGCGCCGCGCGATTCGGCGTCGAGGCCAGCCTGCCAGGCCCGGACGGCCATCTGCGAGCGGTGCCGGAACTGCTCTCAGACGCGGTGCAGATCGCGTCCCGACACGCCGCCGAGCTCGGCTGCGAAGCCGAGCTCGAGGAGCTTCCGCGGCTGCTGGAACGCCACGGCGGCGCCGGGCGCCAACGGCGGATGCACGAACTGGCGGGCATGGACGCGTTGCTGCGCGAGCTGACCGCGCTGACCACGAACGCGTGAGCCCGTCAGCGGCCCGGGTCCGTGTCACAGTTCAGCTAGCTTCCCCGACCATGGCTGAGCCATCCCCGACGATCTACGAATGGGGCGGCGGGCGAGAGGCGTTCGCTCGCTGGCTGAACCGGTTCTACGACCTCGTCGAGCACGAAGCTCCCGACATCGCCGCGATGTTCGGCGGGCGGGTCAGCGAGGAGCATCGCGTGCACGTCACCGACTGGTGGGTGGAGGTGATGGGCGGCCCGCCCGCCTACACCGAACATCGCGGAGGCTATGAGCAGATGCTCGCCCATCACCACGATCTCGCGATCACGGCGCAGCAGCGCCTGGCCTTCGTGACACTCCTCAGCCGAGCCGCCGACGACGCCGGGCTTCCCGACGATCCTGAGTTCCGGGCCGCGATCATGGGCTACGCGGAATGGGGCACGCGGCTGGCCGTGCATAACTCGCAACCGGGCGCGGAGACGGTTGCGCACGCTCCGGTGCCGCGGTGGGGTTGGGGTGTCGCCCCGCCCTACGTGCCGTCGCAAGGCTGACTCGGCCCTCGAGTGTTGCCGTATCGATCGCGGTGTGCGACCGTTCCGGCGATGGCGACCCGCGGGTTCTTCGGCAGGCAGCGCGCACCATCGGCGATGGCGGAGCGTCTGCCGCCCGGGCAGTACCTGGAGAAGGGCTTCCCGGTCCTGACCGCCGGCCCGACGCCGCAGGTGTCGACCGACGACTGGAGTTTCACGGTCGAGGGGCTGGTGGACGAGCCGCGAACCTGGAGCTGGGAGCAGGCGCACGCGCTGGAGCCATCGACGTTTGATGGGGACATCCACTGCGTGACGCGCTGGTCAAAGCTCGGTACGCGCTTCGCCGGGGTGTCGCTCGACACGCTGCTGGACATGGTCGACGTCGCGCCGACCGCCACCCACGTGCTGGCGTTCTGTTACGGCGGGTACACGACCAACCTGCCGCTGGCCGATGTGCGCGGCGGCCAGGCGTGGATCGCCTGGGATCATGAGGGCGGTCCGCTGCCCACCGAGCACGGTGGCCCGGCTCGGCTGCTCGTTCCCCACCTGTATTTCTGGAAGTCCGCCAAGTGGATCAAGGGTCTACGGCTGCTGGACCACAACGAGCCGGGGTTCTGGGAGCAGTACGGCTACCACGACTACGGCGACCCGTGGAAGGAACAGCGCTTCAAAGGCGACTGACGGCGATGCCTCCTCTTCCCTCTTCTGCCCCTCCCGCCGCACAGC
The DNA here is from genome assembly GCA_963743985.1 of uncultured Solirubrobacteraceae bacterium. GTDB lineage: Bacteria > Actinomycetota > Thermoleophilia > Solirubrobacterales > Solirubrobacteraceae > Palsa-465. The sequence continues at coordinate 176,750 of CAVUSD010000032.1, forward strand.
CGATCCCCTGGCAGACCGGCACGGTCACCTCGATCTGGCCGGAGACGCCACGCGCGAAGTCGTTGCGACTCAGGCTGCCCGAGTGGCGCGCGCACCTGCCGGGCCAGTACTACACGCTCCGGCTGACCGCCCCCGACGGCTATCAGGCGATCCGCTCCTACTCGATCGCTTCCAGCCCGCTGGACGAGGGTGAGATCGAGCTGACCGTCGACTGCCTGATGGACGGTGAGGTCTCGCCGTTCATCCACGACGTCGTCGAGGTCGGTGACGAGCTCGAGGTCCGCGGCCCGTTGACCGAGTACTTCACCTGGCAGGGCAGCTCGCCGCTGCTGCTGATCGGCGGCGGTTCTGGGGTCGTCCCGTTGATGTGCATGTTGCGCCACCAACGTCGAGCGTTCCCTCAGGTGCCGGTCCGCTTGCTCTACTCGGTGCGCTCGCCCGACGACGTCTTCTACCGCTCAGAACTCGGCGACCAGACGACGCTGACCTACACCCGCAGGACGTCGGAAGGGTGGACCGGGGCGACAGGGCGGATCACTGCCGAGCTCGTCGCGTCGCTGGCATGGCCAGAGGGCCGCGCCTACGTCTGCGGACCCAACGGGTTCGTCGAGACCGCGACCGGTCTGCTGATGCAGTCCGGCTACGGGCCTGCTCGGATTCGGACCGAACGCTTCGGTCCGAGCTGAGTCCAGCCGGTACGCGCGTGCGTCCGCAACGCGCGGATCTTTGTCCGGACGGCCAACGACGCGCCCGCTCATCCTGGCTTTGATTCAGGAGGGATCGAAGACCACGAACGTACGGACTGGGTCTTAGACAAGTCCGGCGAATGTGTGCGAGGAGTCTCATGAGCGCGATCACCGAATCCCCCGACACCACGACCGTCCGGGCTGCGTGCCCGCATGACTGTCCCGATACGTGCGCGATGCTCGTCACCGTCGAGGACGGCACAGCGGTCAAGCTGCGCGGCGACCCTGAGCACCCGTACACCAACGGCGGGCTGTGCGTGAAGGTGAGCCGCTATGTCGATCGGGTGTACGACCCCAATCGTGTCCTGTACCCGCTGCGGCGCACCGGCCCGAAGGGCAGCGGGCAGTTCGAGCGGATCACCTGGGACGACGCGGTCGAGGAGATCGGCTCGCGGTTCAGTTCGATCGTGGACGAGCATGGCGGCGAGGCGATCATGCCCGTCAGCTACCTGGGCACGCAGGGAATCCTCAACGGCCTCAACGTGGGCGACCCGTTCTTCGCCAAGCTCGGCGCGACGATCTCCGAGCGCACCTACTGCGACTCCGGATCATGCACCGCGTACACGATGACGATCGGCGACACCGCCGGCGTCGACCCCGAGAGCCTCGTGCACTCGAAGTTCATCCTCGTGTGGGCGTGCAACATCGTCAGCACCAACCTGCACCTGTGGCCCATCATCACCGAGGCCCGCAAACGGGGCGCCAAGGTCGTCGTCGTCGATCCGGTCCGGACCCAGACCGCCGCCTCAGCCGATCAGCACATCGCGATTCGTCCCGGCACCGACGGCGCACTGGCTCTGGCAATGGCGCACGTCATCATTGCCGAAGGGCTCACCGACCAGGATTACGTCGAGAACTATTGCGTAGGCTACGACGAGTTTGCCGACCGCGTCGAGCAGTACAGCCCGGAGTGGGCGGCGATCGAAACCGGCGTGCCGGCGCAGACGATCCGGGAACTGGCTCGTGAGTACGCCGCCGCACAGCCGTCGGTGATCCGAATTGGCGTCGCGGTCGAGCGTCACGCCGGCGGTGGCCAGACCGTGCGGGCGCTTTCGCTCCTCCCCGCCCTGGTCGGCGCGTGGCGCCAGCCCGGCGGCGGGATCCTGCAGCTTCCGCTGTGGGCGTTCCCGGTCAACTGGGGCGCGTTCATGCATCCTGAGCTGCTCACCCCGGGCAAACGCGTCGTCAACCAGTTCCTCCTCGGCGAAGCGCTCACCGGGGGCCTCGAACTGGACCCACCGCTCAAGGGCCTGATGGTCTACAACTCAAATCCGGTGGTGGTCTGCCCCGATCAGGAGAAGCTGATCGAAGGGCTCATGCGAGACGATCTGTTCACGGTCGTCAGCGAGCAGTTCATGACCGACACCGCCGAGTACGCCGACATCGTCCTGCCGGCCACCACCCAGCTCGAGCAGGACGACATCATGTTCTCCTGGGGCCACCTCTACGTGACCTACAACCACCGGGCGATCCAAGCGCTCGGCGAAGCCGTCCCCAACACTGAGATGTTCCGGCGTCTCGCCGCGCGCATGGAATTCGACGACCCGCTGTTTCACCGCACCGACGAGGAGATGATCGCCGAAGCGTTTGACTGGTCTCACCCCGCGATGGAGGGGATCACCGTTGAGTCGCTCAAGGAGCACGGCTGGCAGCGCCTCAACGTGCCACCCGCCGACACCTACGCGCCGCACGCCGAGGGCAACTTCCGAACCCCGTCGGGCAAGACCGAGTTCGTGGCGTCGGCCGCGGCCGCCGGGAACTTCGTCGTCCCGCTGTTTCGGCAGGGGTCGAATGACCATCAGCCCGGACAGACAGTCGACCCGCTGCCGCACTACATCCCGCCGCAGGAGTCTGAGCACACCAATCCCGCATTGGCCGCCCGCTTTCCGCTCAACCTGCTGACGCCCAAGTCGCACGCCTACCTGAACTCCTGCTTTGCCAACTCCGAGCACCACCGCAAGGTCCAGCACGAGCCGAGCGTCGTGATCCACCCTGACGATGCCGCCGCGCGCGGCCTGGTCGACGGCACTCCGGTCCGGGTGTTCAACGATCGGGGCGAGTTCACCGTGGTCGCCAAGATCGACGCGGCGGTTCAGCCCGGCGTCGTCGTCTCGAGCTTTGGCGGGTGGCGCAAACACGCTCACGCCGGCAACACGCTCGCTGCGGTCAACTCGACCCGGTTCGCCGACCTCGGCAACGCACCCACGTTCTCCGACACCCTGGTCGAAGTCGCGGCCGCCTAGACGAAGAACACCGATTCGCTGAGATGGCTGTGGATGAGCTCGGCACAGCCTGGGGTGTCAACCAGCCAGGGGCCGTGTCCGCCTGGCACTTCGCACAGTGTCGCCTGCGGCATCTGGTGAATCGACGGCCGGGCGAGCGCGGCGCTGAGGTACGGGGCGCTCGCACCCCAGATGAACATCGTCGGAATCGTGATCCCACGGAGCTCCGGAAGCGTGAGGACGCTCTCGCGACGCGGCCTGCGAAAGTGGTCGATCGCGCGCATCAGCGAGCTCACCGTTCGCGCGTTCCCCGGTCGACGGGCGGACAGGCGCAGCGCGTCGATCAGAGCATCCGGCATGGCGGCCACCTCCGCCTGACCGAGACCCTGGGCGAGGAGACGTCGATACACAAGGCGGGGGCTGGGTGCGCGCAAGACTCCGAGGCCGACGCCACGGACCGTCAGCAGCGACAGCGGCATGCGTACGCGGACCCCGGGGAGCGCGACCGCGGGCTCTCCGATCGCGACCAGCCGGGAGATCCGGTTGGTGCCGGCCGCCGCGGACCAGAGCGCCAGCATGCCGCCCAATGAGTGGCCGACGACCGGCGCCGCGTCGAGTTTGAGCGCATCGAAGATGTCGTCGATCAGCTGCCAGGCGCGGTGACGGACCTGGCCGCGTCGATAGCTGTCGGGGTCAGACAGCCCATGGCCGGGAAGGTCGACCGCCAGCACTCTCCAGTCCGGGAGCGCCGTGAATAGCGGCGCCCACGCGGCGGCACTGAGCGACACACCGTGGAGCAGGACCAGTGGCGGGCCGCTGCCGTGGGAGAGCAGCCTGACCCGCCCATCCGTGCTGGCGAGTGTGACAAAGGACTCATCGATCTCGGCACCGACGGTATGGAACAGGTCGGCTTCGGCTCTGTGTATACGTTGCTCGTGACTCATGACAGTGCTCCTTGGCCGCGCCGCTATTTCAGACACCAGGCCACCACCGGACGGTCGACGCCACGAAGGCGAAGCTGGCGGCGACTCCCCAGCGAGCGGGGCAGATCGCCGCCGACCGCAGCGCGCGCCGTCGCACTGACGAGCGCTTCATTGGGGCCCGCTTCGCGGGTGAGGCGGGCGGCAACGTTGACCGTGCTGCCGTACCAGTCCCAGCCGCGCATCACCGCCGGGCCCGTGTGCACACCGATGCGAACCGGCAACAGGTCCACGCGGGTCCCGACCGCCTCCAAGGTATCGGCGGCGAGCGCCAACGCCCGGGCGGCATCCGGCGCCCAGATCATCACACCGTCACCCATCGACTTGACTTTCCAGGCACCGTGCTCGCGACACAACCCGCCCATCGCGCGCTGAAACTCACCGGCGACGGAGGCGGCCGCTTGGTCGCCCTGCATTTCAGTCAGTGTCGTGTACCCGGCGAGGTCGACGAACACGAACGTGGGCGTTGGCTGGCTGCGCATCCGTCGGCGTATCCCGGGTTTGGCGGTCCACATGCCGCTCAGTCTGTGACATCAGCCCGGAGCTCCACAATCGGGACCCGACCCTGGACTTTGCTCGGGGAACACCTCATTGACGATGGCCGATCCGTGACCGAGCGCCGGGTCTAAACTGGCACCGTGGAGGGGATCGGACCGGGGGCGGCGCTCAGTAGTGACACCAGAGTGCGCTTCGGTGCGCGACCCGCCGAGGCTGATCTGATCGAACGCGACGGTGAACTGGACGCGCTCGCCGGAGCCCTCGCCAGATTGGAGGAGCGTGCCGGTGGGGTGGTCGCGGTCACGGCGCCAGCCGGGTTCGGGAAGACGACGCTGGTGGATCGATTCGCCGCCCGCGCAACCGAGGCCGGCTTCCGGGTCCGCAGCGCCGCTCCGGGGCCCCAGGAGCGTCACTTCGCCTATGGCGTGGTCCGCACGCTGCTGGAATCGCCGCTGCGCGACGCCGACGAAACCGAGCGCGCCCGGCTACTCGACGGAGCGGCCGCACAAGCCGGAGACCTCCTCCTCGGCGGGACCGTGCCCGGGCCGGACGCGACGACGAGCATCGCGCACAGCATCCTCTGGCTATGCGCAGCGCTGACCGACGAAAGCGCGCCGCTGATGCTCGTGATCGATGACGGGCACTGGGCGGACCGGGCGTCGCTGGAGGTGATCAGCTACCTGGCCCGGCGGGTGTGCGACGTCCCGCTGCTGATCGTCCTCGCCTTCAGGCCCGATGTGCCCGATGCCGCTTCGGACCTGCTGTCGCTGATCGGCGACGGCCGCTTCACGCAGTCGCTCGTCCTGCGCCCCCTCACCGTCGGTGGCTCGGCGGAGCTCATCCGTCGGTCCGCGCCGGAGGTCGGGATGGATGTGTGTGAGCGATGTCATCACGCCGCCCACGGAAATCCTTGGCTCGTCGGCGAGCTTGGACATCAAGTCGCGTCCTACGGCCCGAGTTCGCTGAGCTTTCCGACCGGGTCAGGAACTCCCGTCCGGGCCGTGGCGCGAGACGTCATCACCCGCCGCCTGGCCACGCTCTCCCCGGCGGATCGTGCCGTCAGCGCGGCACTCGCGGTGCTCGGCGAACGTCAGCCGCCTCATGTCGTCGCGGCGGTCGCCGGGATGTCGCTCGATCAGGTCGACGGCGGCGCGGGACGCCCTCGCGTCGGCCGGCCTGCTGAGCGCCGACGCCGACGGGCTTGCCCACGCGCTGATCGCCGCCGCGATCGTGGAGAACCTTCCACCGGCCGAGTCCGAACGGCTGCATCGCGAGGCGGCCCGCGCGCTGCTCGCGGACGGGGCCGAACGCGACGTCGTTGCCGGGCACCTGCTCCAGTGCGCGCCGCATGGCGACCGCGTCGCCGCGGCGGTCCTGCAAGACGCGGCGACCGACGCCAGTCGACGTGGCGCGCCTCACGCCGCCGCGGCCTACCTGCAGCGCGCGCTCGAGGAGCGAGCGCCCGGCGACGATCGGGGTCAGCTGCTGGCGGCGCTCGCGGTGGCGACCTTCGACGCGGGTCTGCCCGGAGCGCGCGATCGCCTCCGCGAGGCACTGGCCCAGGTCGACGATCACGCCAGCCGGGTCGAGCTCCTGACCCGCCTCGCGACGTGGTACGTCCTCGACGCCGGCGACGACGAGCTCTCCGCGCTCCTCGCTCGCGAGGTCGCCGCCGACCACGGTCCCGATACCCGTCTGGCGCTGGAGGTCGCTGCACTGGAGATGCTGATCATGGTCCCCGACCGTCATCCGGAGCGAGCCGCCCGCCTCGCCGCGCTGACCGACGACGACCGCGCCGACCCGATCCTGCAACGCGCCGTGATGGCCCATCGCGCGTGGCTGGCCACCGAGCTCGGTACCCCCGATGCCGCCACCTGCGCCGCGTTCGCCCGCCGCGCGCTGGACGGCGATCTGCTGCTGGCCGAGGCGGGCAGCCGGGCGGGCTTTCACTGCTGTGTGCGAGCGTTGATCTTCACCGATCAGTTCGCCGAGGCGGACGCCGCGATCAGCGCGATGCGTGAGGATCCCACGGTCCGAGGCTCGCTCCGGCTGCAGGCTGGGGCCGCCTGGTACGCGGCCGAGCTCGCTCAGCGCACCGGCCGGATCGCCGACGCCGAGAACGAGGCACGACTTGCGCTCGACCTCACTCCCGACGACGTCAACCTGTTCACCGGGGGCGCGATCGAGATCCTCGTGTGGGCGCTGGCTGAGCGGGGCGCGTTCGTCGAGGCTCACGTCGTGCTCGAAGAGCACGGCCTGGCGGACGAACTCGGCAGACAGATCTGGGAGATCGGGATTCTCCATTCCCGGGCTGTGCTCGCGCTCGCCGAGGGTGACTTTCCCGGCGCGTATGACCAGGCGGTTCGACGCGGGCAGGCTCCGCATCGCCCAGGGACGGCCCAACCCGGTGTGGACGCCGTGGCGAGCCACCGCGTCGCTGGCGCTTGCCCACCAGGGGCGCCGATCAGACGCCGCCGCGCTCGCCGCTCGAGGAGCTGACCCTCGCCGAGCACTTCGGGGCTGCCGGCCGCGATCCTCACCGCTTCGCACGCCGCGGCGGTTGCCGAGCCCGACGACGCCGAGCCGGCTGGAGCTCTGCGAAACCGCGCTCGCTCGCGTCGGCGCGGGTTATCCGGTGCTCGAACTGTCACGGATACGGCTCGAGCTCGGCCACGCCCTCACCAGGCTGGGACGCCGGGTCCAAGCGCGCGACCCGCTGCAGCTGGCACTGGCGGACGCCGATCACGCCGGCGCCACGCTGCTGGCCGAGCGAGCCCGCCGTGAGTTGGTCGCCACCGGTCTGCGACCGCGGCGCGCCCAGACCGAGGGGGTGGCCGCGCTCACGCCCCGGCAGCGGCAGGTGTGTGAGCTTGCGGCCTCCGGAACAGCCAATCGCGCGATCGCCCAGCAGCTGTTTCTGAGCGTCAAGACGGTGGAGACCCATCTCGCCGCCGCATACGAGAAGCTTGGCGTCGAAACGCGGGAAGCGCTCGTTGACGCGCTGCGATCGTCGGCAGATCAGCGTCCCTGAACGCCGCTGGCAGGATCAGGGGCGATCACCACCGTGTCGGCGATCGGAATGATCTCGTCGGCCGGTAGGCCCGCGCACGATGCGTGCCTGCGAATCGCCTCCTGACTGCTGGCCTCATAGACGCAGACGGTGCCGACCGCGCCATCGCCTTCATCCAACACATAGCTGCGGACCCAACGGACGTCGTCGGCCATCTCCTCGTTGAGTACGTGCGCGGAACGCTCGCCCGCCGTGGCGAAATCCTCAGCGTTCGACCAGCCGTTGCGGCGCAGAATGACATACAGATCCACGATGTTCTCCTTGTTCTGGACGGAAAGTGCCTGGCAGTCTCCGCCGCCGTCGCCGCGCCAACAAGCGGGAATCAACCCTGATCTTTGGTGCCGACGCCCCTGAAGTCGAGACATCGTCGGCGGTGATGATCGTTCCAGGGTCGCACGACGCAAAATCCCGGGTTCGATCCCGATTGTCACCCCACCCGGGTCGCCGTTACGTTGCGACGCGCACGTACCCAACGCTCAAGCACAGAAAGCGACCACACGGTGACACATGCTGTCCAACTCTCCGTACCTCACAAAATTGCTGGCGGATGCCCATATCGAAGATCTGCGCCGCGCCGCCGCGTCGTCCCGGTTGGCCAGGGAGCCTGACCCCGTGGCTCCTCGTGCCTATGGCCGCGTGTTCGCCGCCGCCTACGACCCGTTCCTGGCCGCGGCCGAGCGCGCCGGCATGCGCCGCCACCGCCAGGACCTCCTCGCCCGTGCGCGCGGGCGGAGCCTGGAGATCGGAGCCGGGACCGGACTGAACCTCGTCCACTACCCCCGCGATCTCGAGGAACTGATCCTGGCCGAGCCCGACCCCGCGATGCGCGGACGACTCGAGCAGGCGGTGCGACGGGCCGGCAGTCGCGCACGGGTGATCCCAGCAGCCGCCGAACAGCTGCCTCTGGAGAACGCGACGATCGACACCGTGGTGACCACGTTCGTGCTGTGCACGGTCGACGACGTCCAGTCAGCTCTACGTGAGATCAAACGCGTACTGACCCCCGACGGCCAGCTACTGCTGATTGAGCATGTACGTTCCGGTTCCCACGCGCTCGCGCGCTGGCAGGATCGCCTGGCTACGCCGTGGCGGCATTTCGCAGACGGCTGTCGCTGCAACCGCGCGACCGCCGAAGCCATCGGTGATGCCGGTTTCGCGCTCGAGGTCGGTCCGGCCGCATGGCGGGCCATGCCGCCGATCGTCCAACCGCTGATCATCGGCCGGGCGCTCACCGCGCCGGGACTGGACACGACGACGTCAGTAGGGCTTGCAGGTGAGGCCCACCACCGTGTCTGATGGTGTCATCCGGCTGTACGGAATCCCGCTTTCACACCCGGTGCTCACGGTACGGGGGATGCTCGAGTTCAAGGGCTTGACCTATCGGTATGTCGAGTTCCTGGCTGGTGCTCATCCTCCGCTGCTGCGGGCGCTTGGCTTTCGCGGGGCGACGGTTCCGGCCGTCATGCTTCCGGACGGCCGGCGCGTGCAGGGGTCGGTCGCGATCGCGCACGCGCTCGAGCAACTGGCTCCGTCACCGTCGTTGTATCCGGCCGGCGCCGGCGCCCGGACGGCCGTGACCGACGCCGAGGGCTGGGGGGAGGCGGTGCTTCAGCCGATCCCGCGACGGCTCGTCCGATGGGAAATGCGCCGGCATCTCCGTCAGCGTCAATGGTTCGCTCGCGTTGCCACCCCTCTCCCCGCCCCGCGACTCGCCGGCGCACTGCTGACGCCGATCGTTCCCGCCTTCGCGAGGATCGCCGGCGCCAACGACGCCCAGGTCCGGCGGGACCTCAGTCGACTCCCCGGCCTCTTGGATCAGGTGGATCGGCTCATCGCCGAGGGAGTGATCGGCGGCGACACGCTGAACGCCGCGGACTTTCAGATCGCTCCGTCGGTTCGGATGCTGCTGGCCATGAGCGACCTCCGTCAGCTCGTCGCCGATCGGCCGGCCGCGGCGCACGCCCGAAGACTCGTTGACGACTATCCCGTGATTCCGCCTGCCCTACCCACTGGCTGGATACCAGGTTCAGCTCTCCCGGTGTGAAGCCTGGGCCGCTCCCCCGCGGCGTTTTGGCGTGGGCCCAGCGGGTAGCAGCCCGGCGTCCGAATGTTGCTGAAAAGAGGTTCTCTCGTGCCGATCATCATCAATGGCCACGAGGTGCCGGTTCCCGCCGACGCCCGTGTCTCGCTCCTTGACTTCGTGCGCGAGCATCTCGAGCTGCACGGCACGAAGAAGGGATGCAACCAGGGCGCGTGCGGTGCCTGCACGGTGCTCGCCGACGGGGAGCGGATCCTGTCCTGCCTGGCCCTTGCCGTCCAGTACGACGGACGCGAGGTGACAACGATCGAGGGACTCGCCGACGACGGCGCCCTGCACCCCTTGCAACAGGCGTTCATCGACCACGACGGATTCCAGTGCGGCTACTGCACGCCGGGCCAGATCTGCTCGGCCGTCGGTATGAGTGGGGAGATCGCGCGCGGGGTACCCAGCCACGTCACCGCCGACCCCACGGCCACCGAGATCGCGCTTGACCACGATGAGCTGCGCGAGCGGATGAGCGGCAACTTGTGCCGCTGCGGCGCCCACAACGGGATCGCCGATGCGATTGCCGATGTCTACGCGGGGACGCACGCGTGATCGAACTCACCTACGCACGCGCGACCGACCCCACCGACGCGGTCCGCCGCGCGCAGGGCGGGAACACGAAGTACCTGGGCGGCGGCACCAACCTCGTGGACCTGATGCGGGAGACCATCGAGGTCCCCGCGACCCTGGTCGATGTCACGGGCCTGTCGGCCGAGATCGAGGAAGCCGACGATGGCGGCCTGATCATCGGGGCCGCCGCCCGCAACACCGCAGTAGCCGAGCACGCCGCGATCCGAACGCGCTACCCGATGCTCACACGCGCGATCGTCGCCGGCGCCTCGGCGCAGATCCGCAACATGGCGACCGTCGGCGGCAACCTGCTGCAACGAACCCGCTGCACCTACTTCTACGACACCGAGGGCTCGCGCTGCAACAAGCGGTCCGTAGGCCAGGGCTGCGACGCGATCGACGGTTTCAACCGCAATCACGCGATTCTCGGTGCGTCTGCCGCGTGCGTGGCCACCCACCCGTCGGACATGTGCGTCGCGCTCGTCGCGCTTGACGCGGTCGTCCACCTCCGCGGCGAAGCGGGAGAGCGCGTCGTCGCGCTCTGCGATCTGCACCGGCTGCCCGAGGATCGTCCGGATCTGGAGACGGTGCTCGAGCCCGGCGAGCTGATCACCGCGATCGAGCTGCCGCCGCCCACGTTCGCCACGCAGACCTACCGCAAGGTCCGGGACCGCTCGAGCTACGCGTTCGCGCTGGTCTCGGTTGCCGCCGCGATCGAACTCGACGGCGACCTGATCGCCGACGCGCGCATCGCGCTCGGTGGCGTCGCGCCCAAGCCGTGGCGCGCCTGGCGAGCCGAACAGGCGTTACGCGGCCAACCGACGACCGGGACAGCCTTCCTCGACGCCGCCGACGCCGAGCTTGCCGGAGCCCATCCACTGGCGGGCAATGCGTTCAAGGTCGACCTCACCCGCCGCACACTGACTGCCGTCCTGCAACAGCTGACCGAGGAAGCTCGCCGATGAGCGCCACTGAATCCCGAGACGCAGTCCCCACCGCTCCCAAAGACTGGGCGCCGAAGGACAGCCCCGATCCTCTGGTTCGGGCGCGGCGCGGTCTCATCGGCGCGCAGGTCTCACGCCTCGACGGTCCGCAGAAGGTCCGCGGCGAGGCGCCGTTCGCCGCCGAGTACGTGATGGAGGGCATGCTCTACGCCGCGCTGCGCTACAGCACGATCGCGCGCGGCCAGATCACCTCACTGGACGCGAGCGCCGCTGAGGCAGCGCCCGGCGTCGCATTGGTCATGACCCACCGCAACGCCCCGCGGATGCAACCGCCGCCGCTGTTCTTGACCGCGCCCAAGGCGGCCGGGGGCAGCGACCTCCCCGTCATGCAGGACGACAGCATTCATTGGAACGGCGAGCCGATCGCGGTCGTCCTCGCCGAGACGCAGGAGCAGGCCGACCACGCCGCGTCGCTGATCGAGGTCGCCTACACGTCCTCGACCCCGCGCACGTTCGCAAGGGCTCGCACGCACCCGCGCACCCCCGAAAGCCTGGTCGGTCAGCCGGTCGAGGTGATGATCGGAGACGCCGAGGCGGCACTCGAGGACGCGCCCCACTCGATCGACCTCACGTACTCCACGCCGCGCCACAATCACAACGCGATCGAACCGCACGCCGTGACGCTCGCGTGGGACGGCGAGGATCTGATCGTCCACGACTCCAGCCAGGGCGTGAAACTGCACGCCTGGACGTTCGCACAGGTGTTCGGGCTCGACGAGAGCCAGGTGCACCTCACCTCGCCCTACGTGGGCGGCGGCTTCGGCGGCAAGACCGTGTGGTCTCACCACCTGTTGGGGGCGGCTGCCTCGAAGCTGGCCGGACGTCCGGTGCGGGTCACGCTCTCACGCGAAGGCGTCTACCGGCTGGTCGGGGGTCGCACGAACACCGAGCAGCGAGTCGCGATCGGCGCCGATGACGACGGTCGTTTCACCGCGCTGATCCACACCGGCATCTCCGCGATGACCGCCCACAACGCAATGGCCGAGCAGTTCACATTTCCCGCGCGGCACATGTACGCGACCGAAACGTTGAAGACCGATCAGCAGGTCGTCGACATGGACATGCTCGCCAACTCGTTCATGCGTGCGCCCGGGGAGTCGGTCGGAACGTTCGCGCTGGAGTCGGCGATCGACGAGCTCGCACTCGAGCTTGACGTCGACCCGATCGAGCTGCGGATCCGCAACGAACCCGACACCGACCCCAGCTCAGGCCTGACGTTCTCCGCCCGGCACCTCGTCGAGGCGTGGCGCGCCGGCGCCGAGCGGTTCAGCTGGAAGCGCACCTCGCCGGCCACCCGCCGAGAAGGCGAATGGCTGATCGGCACCGGCTGCGCGAGCGCGACCTACCCGTACCAGCGGTTCCCCGGCGGCGGCGCGCGGATCACGATCGACAAGACCGGCCACGCCACCGTCGAGGTTCCCGGCAACGACATGGGCATGGGAACCTCCACGACCCAGACGATCATCACCGCCGAACGGCTCGGGCTGCCGTTGGAGCGGGTGACCGTCGCCCACGGCGACTCCTCATTTCCCGGCAGCTTCCTCGCCGGCGGCTCGTCCCAGACAGCGTCCATCGGCGGCGCGGTCATCGCCGCCCAACGGGCGCTGGTCGAGCAACTGCTGTCGTTGACCGACGACGACTCGCCGTTGGCCGGCCTGACCGCCGATGAGGTCGGCGGGCGCGACGAGGGGCTGTGCGAGCTGACCGACCCGACCCGCTGGCAGAGTTACGCGAAGATCCTGGAGCAGGCCGGTTGTGACGATCTGACCGTCGTCGCCTCGGCGGCCAAACCCGAGGAGGCGCAGATGTACTCGATGCACTCCTTCGGCGCGGTCTTCTGCGAGGTCCGCGTCAACGCCGTCACCGGCGAGACTCGCGTCGATCGCGTGCTCGGCTCCTATGACTGCGGGCGCATCATCAACCCCAAGACCGCGATCAGCCAGTTCCGTGGCGGGATCATCATGGGGATCGGCCTCGCCCTGATGGAGGACACCGAGTTCGATGAGCGCACCGCGCGGATCATGAACCCGAGCCTCGCCGAATACCACGTGCCGGTCCACATGGACGTGCCCAACATCGAGGTGATCTGGACCGACATTCCCGACCCGCACGCTCCCGCGGGCGCGCGGGGGATCGGCGAGATCGGCATCACCGGCGTCGCCGCCGCCATCGCCAACGCGATCTACAACGCGACTGGCCGCCGCGTCCGCGACCTGCCGATCACTTTGGACAAACTGCTCTAGAGGTCGCGCTTTCAGCCGGCTCGTGGCCGCCGTTCGGCTCGTGCCGTCAGCCAGCCGTCAGCCGTCGGCCGCGGCCGCGCTCGTGGTCACGGCGACGACCGCGCCGGCGGGGGTGGTGCCCAACACCGACAACGCCGCGCGGTGGGTGATCGGCGAACGCTCGAACTCAGACATCCTTGGCTTGGACGGACTTCGTGGGTCCCGGACGAACCGTGGCGAATCACTCCGGATAGCCCGGACTGATTTACCGCGGTTCGCCGGCCTTTCCGCGCTCACTTCGGCGTACTCAGGTCGTAGACCGTCTGACCACCGATCGTCACGCTCTTGTAGTGGGCCTTGACCCAGCTCGTGATCGAGCTGACGCTGTAGCCGCCAGGTCCGCCCGCGGCCGCGCCTGAACGCGCGGCCCCCGTGGGGGATCCGGCGCCGCCAGGCCGGGTGCCCGCCGTGGTGGAGGCGGAGCCATCGGAGCCCGGGCCGGCGCTCGTCGGCGGCCCGCTGGCGCCCGCGGCGCCACCCGCGGCGCCTGGCACGCCACCCGTGCCCGCGCCGCCCACGGCGGAGGCGATGTAGTAGTGGATCTCGCCCGCAGCGACGTCACGCGTGAACTGCGCCAGGCTGAGGTGTCCGCCCTCGCCGCTGAAGCCGCCGATCGCCATCACCGGATCGCCGCCGGTGGCCAGCTCAAGCGATGCCGCCGACTGGGAGCCGGATACGGCCGCCACCCAGCGGTAGCTCCCCGCCCCGGCCTCGAGCGCCTTGACCAGTGCGGCGCTCGTCTGCGTCTGCCCGCCGGCGCCCATCCCGCCCGCCGTCCCGCCGGCGGCGGCCGAACCGGCGCCAGCAGCCGCCCCGTGAGCCGTCGTCCCGCCGCCGGCGGCTGAACCGCCCGCGGCCGAACCACTCGCTGCTGAACCGCCCGCTGCCGAGTCCCCCGCCGTGGTGCCGCGCGCGAGCGCTGCGCCTCCGGCCGGGCTGGGGGTCAGCGACCCGCCCGCCGTAGCCCCGGGTGGGCCACCCGCGCCGCCGAAGCCCGAGCCCGAGCTCGGCCCGGCGGAGGGAACCGACCCGGTGTGCGCGGTCGTCAGGGTCTGCGCGGAGTAGGCGACCGGCCCCGCCAGGCACGCGACGACCGCGACCACCGCGACGGCCGGCAGGACGCGGCGCCCGAACCGGCGCAACCACGGCGCCGCCAGCAGACCGGCCACCGCCGCTACCGCGGCGGCGACGACGAGCCATCGCAGCCACGGCTCCCAGCTCGGCGTTCGGTTCAGCAGCGCCGAGGCCCAGCCGGCGGTGATCGCGACGAGCGCCGCCATCGTCACGCGGGCGGCGATGCCGTCGCGGGCACGCCACAGCAGCGCGGCGCCGATCGCCACCAGCGCCGCAATCGCGGGCGCCAGCGCGACCGTGTAGTAGGTGTGGATGACACCGCTGCCGTAGCTGAAGACCAGCCCGGTGACGACCAGCCAACCGCCCCACAGCAGCAACGCGGCGCGGGTCCGGTCGGTGCGCGGCGCGCGGCGGCTGATCCACAGACCGGCCACCAGACAGATCAGGGCGGCCGGCAGCAGCCAGGAAGCCTGGCCGCCCATCAGGCTGTTGAACAGCCGCAGCGGCCCGGTGGCGCCGCTGAAGTTGCCACCGCCGCCACCACCGGCGCCGGCGCTCGCGCCAAAGATTCGGCCGAGGCCGTTGTAGCCGGTGATCAGGTTGAAGATGTTGTTGTCGGGCGAGCCATCGATCATCGGCCGTGACCCGGCCGGCCAGAGGGCCACGATCGCCACCCACCAACCGGCGCTGACGACGACCGCCAACCCCGCCGCCAGCGACTGGACAAGGCGACGCCTGACCGTGGTCGGTGCCGCCACCAGGTACACGAGCGTGAACGCCGGCAGCACGAGAAACGCCTGCATCATCTTCGCCAGGAACGCGAAGCCGATCATCGTTCCCGCGGCTACCAGCCACCGCGTCGATCCCTGCTCGACGGCGCGCACGACGCAATACGCGCCCGCCACCATCAGCATCACGAGCAGCGCGTCGGGGTTGTTGAACCGGAACATCAACGCCGCCACCGGGGTGACGGCGAGCATCAGCCCCGCCAGCAGCCCGGCGCCGGCGCCGAACCAGCGCTTGACCGCCGCGTGCACGAGCGCGACCGCTGCGACCCCTTCGACCACGGAGGGGATCAGCATGCTGGCGCTGCTGAAGCCGAAGATCCGGCCTGACAGCTCCATCACCCAGAGCGACGCCGGCGGCTTGTCGACCGTGATGAAGTTCGATGAGTCCAGCGAGCCGAAGAAGAACGCCTTCCAGCTCCTGGTCCCGGCCTGGACGGCTGCGGCGTAGAAGCTGTTGGCGGTGCCCGAGGCGGTCAGATCCCAGAGGTACGCAATCGCGGTGATCGCCAGCAACGCGATCAGAGCGGGCCGCGCCCAGGCGGCGTCCCTCGCGTCGCCACGAACGAACGCACGGATGCGTCCCGAGGCCGCCGGCAGCGGCCGCGGGGGGCTGACGGTGGTGGTGCTCATCGACGGGGCTCCGACGGTCCGACCTGGGCGACCGAACCGACCGCCCGTCGGCGCACGTGAGACCGCCCGTCACCGTGGTGGTCACGGACGAGGCGGGCGACGCCGCGCAGATCCGTCAGTGCTGTCGACACGATCGCGACGCTCGAGTCCGAGTCGTCGACCCAATCGACCGCCACCTCGTGGATCCGCAGGCCGCGGCGCTCGGCGGCGACCAGCAGCTCGGTGTCGAAGAACCAGCCCTGGTCACACGTGGCGGCCAGCAGCTCGTGTGAGACGTCGCGGCGCACGGCTTTGAATCCGCACTGCGCATCGGTGAACCCGGCGTGCAGGACGAAGCGCAGCAGGCGGTTGTACGAACGGGAGATCAGCTCTCGCTTGATTCCGCGCGTGACGTTCGCGCCGGCGGCCAGTCGGGTCCCGATCGCCACTTCGGCGTGTCCGCTGAGCAACGGCGCGACGAGTGCCGGCAGGCAATGCAGGCCGGTCGAGAGGTCTGCGTCCATGTAGCTGACCACGGTCGCGTCGCTGGCTGACCACGCCGCTCGAAGGGCTCGGCCGCGGCCCTTGTCCAGGAGCCGCAACCATGACACGTGTGGCAGCTCGGCGACCATCGCTCGTGCGATCTCCGGCGTCTCGTCGGTGCTGGCGTTGTCGGCGATCACGATCCGCCACGTGAACCGCGCCTCCGCGGTCAGGAAGCCGTACAGGCGGCGAATGGATCGCTCGAGGGTCTCCTGCTCGTTGTGAACGGGAATGACGATGTCGAGATCGGCCGGGGCATCGCATGCGGCCGGCACGGCTCGGCGGCGCTCGGACTGCTCAGATGGTGAATCGATAAACGTTCTCATCGGTGACCCTTTGTGTCGGTGAAAGCGGGTGCCGATCAGTTTCGAGACCACTTCTCGCAAGCCAGTGAGGACGCTCTAAGAGATTTGAAGCAGCGCACCTCAACCCGACGCCGGCCGCGATCCGAGCGGCGACGCGCGCGTCTCGCCGAGGTCGGCCAGCGGACCGAACGAGACCTCCAGTTGGGCCCCGCCGCCCGGGGCGTTGGCAGCCGCCACCGAGCCGCCGTGCGCCTCGGCGGCGTGCTTGACGATCGCCAGCCCCAGGCCTGAGCCCGGCATTCGCCGCGCTCCGTCAGAGCGATAGAAGCGGTCGAACACGTACGGAAGGTCGGTCGGCGCGAACCCCGGTCCGTGGTCGCGGACGGTCAGCACACCGTCGCGCAGACCGATCTCGACGACGCCATCAGCGGGACTCCACTTCCGGGCGTTGTCGATCACGTTGGTGACCGCCCGGGCGACCCGCTCGGCGACGTTGACGATCACGGTCGGCTCGAGCTGCAGGTCGAACTCGATCTCGGGGGAGCGACGTCGGGCGCGCTCGACGGCCTTGTCGACGATCTCGTCGAGCGCGACCGGCTCGGTGTGCTCATTGGGCGCCGACCCGCGAGCCAGCTCGACGACGTCGGCAACCAGCTGAGTGAGCTCGTCGAGCTCGTCGAGGATCGCCTGCTGGAGCCCCGCCCGCTCGTCCGCGGGCAGCCGGTGGGAATCCAGGAAGATCTGGATATTGCTTCGCAGCGCCGCCATCGGTGTGCGCAACTCGTGCGACGCGTCCGCGATCAGGTGCTGCTGGGCCTGAAGCGACCGCTCCAACGCGTCAAGTGTCCGGTTGAAGCTGGTCGCCAAGCGGCGCAGTTCGATTGCGCCGGTCTCCTGGAGCCGTTGCGGGCTCGAGAGCGTGTTCGCGACCTGCTCGGTCTGTTCGGAGAAGCGGGTGATCGGAGCCAGCGCCGAGCGGGCGATCAAGGTTCCCAGCAGACCGGCGAGCAGGACCCCGCCGCCGACCAGTAGGGCGTAGGTCTCCAGCAGCGAGCTCAGCGCCGAATCGACCTCGGTCAGCGGCAGCGCGACCTCGACCGCCGTGTGGTTGACGCGGTTGGCGACCGTCAGGATCTCGACGTGGATCCCGCGCACCGTCGCCGATCGATAGAAGCTGCCCTCGCCGTCCCGCGCGATCTGCTTGACCCGGGCGCCGACGGGCAGCTCCGGTTTCCCGCCGTCGCCGGCCAGCGCTGTGCCGTTGACCGAGACCGATTGGAAGTACCCGGGCGCACCGCCCAGCGCCGGCGCCTGCGGCACCCCGATCCGGGAGCGCGCCGGCTGCCCAGCGCCAGAACCGCCCCCGCCGGGCCGTCGGTCACCGGGCGGATGGCCGTGCTGGTAGGGCGCGGCACGCCCCCGCAGCTCTTGGCGCAGCTGTCCAAGCAGGTGCGAACGAGTGCTGAGATAGCCGGTGGCGCCGACCGCGATGGCGACCGCGGCCGCGGCCAGCGTCGCTGCCGCGGCGATCCGACGCCGCAGGCTCATGGCTCACGCAGGACATAGCCGACGCCGTGCACCGTCTGGATCAGCCGCGGCTCTCCCTGGGCCTCGAGCTTGCGGCGCAGATAGCCGACGTAGACGCGCAGCGCGTTGCCGCCCGGACCGAAGTCGTATCCCCAGATCCGGTCGTAGATCAAGTCCGAGGAGAGCACCCGCCGGGGATTGAGCATCAGCAGCTCCAGCAGCTGGTACTCGGTCCGGGTCAGCTCGACCTCGCGGTCGCCGATACGGGCGCCATGCGCGTCGGCATCGAGCTCGAGCTCGCCGAATCGCAGCGAGCGGCCGTCGATGCCCTCCAGGTGCCGGCGCATGATCGCGCGCAACCGCGCCTGCAGCTCCCGGACGTCGTACGGCTTGATCAGATAATCGTCGGCGCCGGCCTCCAAGCCGTCGATCCGGTCCTCCACCGCGACGCGCGCGGTCAGCATCAGGATCGGGGTGCGGTTGCCGAGCGCCCGCAGGCGTCGGCAGACCTCCATGCCATCGATGTCCGGGAGGCCGAGGTCGAGCACGATCGCGTCCGGCAGCTCGGTGCCGGTCATCAACAGACCCTCCTCCCCGTTCGCCGCGGCCAGCACCTCGTAGCCCGCGAGCAGCAGGGCGCGCCGGACCGCCGATCGGACCGAGTCGTCGTCGTCGATTACCAGGATCCGCATCGAGGGATCAGATCTTGGCCGATCTCAGATCGGGCCGTGCTGCAGGGTGACATCACCGAGAACACCATCGGGCGCGGATCTGTCAAACCTGTCGGAGATTCGTAAGCGAGATCTAAGAGGGCGAGGCCTAAGATCCGCCCATGCCCGCCGGCGTCCCCCACCCGCTCGATCCGCTATCGGCGCAGGAGATCCGGGCCGCGGCCGCGGCGGTGCGACGCGACCGTGCCACCACCGACGGCTGGCGCTTCGCGGTGATCGATCTGCACGAGCCCGCCAAGGACGAGCTGATCGCGGATCCGCCGCGCGTAGCCGACATCGTCTGCTGGAACCGGGAGGACGGCCGCGCTTTCAAGGGGACCGTCGCGTTGGCCGAGGACCGCGTCGCATCCTGGGACGAGCTGGCGCCCGGCGAGCATCCGTCGATGACCGACGCCGACTTCAGCGAAGCCAACGAGGTGCTGCGCCGGCATCCGGCGGTGATCGCGGCGCTGGCCCAGCGCGGCCTGACCGACATGGGCCTCGTGCTGATCGATGTCTGGGCTTTCGGGGCGGCGGTGGCGCCGCCGGAGTACGCGCACCGGCGAATCGGCTGGGCGGACGTCTGGCACCGCTCCACCGCTGACGGCAATCCATACGCCAACCCGGTGGCCGGCCTGCACCCGATCGTCGATCTCAACACGATGGAACTGCTCGAGCTCCAGGACGATTGGGACGGCGGCCCGGCTCCGCAGGTGATGGGCGAATACGCGCCGCAGCTCGTCCCCGGCCTGAAGCTGCGCGATGATGTCGCGCCGCTGGAGATCAGCCAGCCGGACGGTCCCTCATTCACACTCGATGGCAACGAGTTGCACTGGCAGAAGTGGTCGATGCGGCTCGGTTTCAACTACCGCGAGGGGCTCGTCCTGCACCTGGTCGGCTACGAGGACGCCGACACTGTGCGCCCGGTCGCACACCGGATGTCGTTTGCCGAGATGGTCGTCCCGTATCGCGATCCGACTCGCGACCACTATCGGCGGACCGCCTTCGACATCGGCGAGTGGGGCCTGGGTCACATGACCACGTCGCTGGCGCTCGGCTGCGACTGCCTGGGCGAGATCGCGTATCTCGACGCGACGCTGTTCAACGCGATCGGAGAGCCGGTCGAGATCAAGCACGCGGTCTGCATCCACGAAGAGGACGACGGCGTCCTGTGGAAGCACGTGGACCACGTGCTCGGCGCCGACACCCGGCGAACGCGCCGGCTCGTGATCTCGTTTCACGCGACGGTCGCCAACTACGAATATCTCGTCTATTGGCGCTTTCATCAGGACGGATCGATCCAGTGCGAGGTGCGCGCCACCGGAATCATGATCACCACCCCGTTCAGCGGCTCCCAGCCACCGTATGGAACGCTCGTCGACACCGATACCTACGCCCCGTTTCACCAGCACTTCATCGTCGCCCGGCTTGATCTCGATGTCGACGGCGCCGGTCACAACACGGTTGTGTGCACCGAGTCAGAGCCGCTGCCGGTGTCCGATCAGAACCCTCACGGGTTGGCACTGACCCAGCGCGCGACGCCACTGCGATTCGAGTCAGACGGGGTCCAGGACTACGACTGGAACCGCCAGCGGGCATGGAAGGTGATCAACGAGTCGTCGACGAATCGGCTCGGCAGCCCCGTGTCCTACAAGCTCGAGCCGGGAGCGACGATCCCGTCGTTGCTGCCGCACGACTCGCCGGTGCTCCAGCGTGCCCGCGCGATCGAGCACGACCTCTGGGTCACCCCCTACGCGCCCGACGAGCGCTGGCCGTGCGGTGAGTTCCCCAACCAGTCGCTCGACGACCTCGGCCTGCCGGTGTGGACCGCCCAGGATCGCTCGATCCAGGACGCCGACATCGTGCTCTGGTACGTGTTCGGGATCAACCACGTCCCGCGTCCCGAGGACTGGCCGGTGATGCCGGTCGACGTCGTCTCCTTCTGGCTCAAGCCGTTCGGCTTCTTCGATCGCAACCCGGCGCTCGACGTGCCGCCGCCGCCCCATCACCACGGCTGAACCCTTTTGCGCCGCGGCGGGTCAAACTCGCAGTAAGCCACGAAAGGACGCGAAACAGATGAGTTTGTTCAAGCAGAAGACCGAGAACAACCCGGACGACGCCCGCTGGCGCGAGCAGCTGTCCGATGAGCAGTACAAGGTGCTGCGCGAGAAGGGCACCGAGCGCCCGTTCACCGGCGAGTACGTCCACACCAAGGACGACGGTATCTACCGCTGTGCCGCCTGCGGCAGCGAGTTGTTCTCATCGGACACGAAGTTCGACTCGGGCACCGGCTGGCCGAGCTTCACCGACCCGGCCGTCGCCGAGAACGTGCAGTTGCATGAGGACAACAGCCTGTTCATGCGCCGCACCGAGGTCACCTGCGCGAACTGCGGCGGCCACCTTGGCCACGTGTTCCCGGACGGCCCGAACGGCTGCGACCGCTACTGCATCAACTCGGTGTCACTGAAGCTGGACCCCGCCGAGCAGGCAGAGTAGGTTCACGCCCGATGACCCGGGATACGGTCTCAGAGCACTACAGCTCCGGGCCGCTGGGCCCCCGGGTGCGGGCGGCGCTGGCGGCCGCGGGCCTCGATCGGCCTGGAGTCTCGTTGGAGGCGTTCGCGCCGCTCGACGAGTTCCACGTGGGCGGGCTTGCGGCGACGCGGGAACTGACGCTGGCGCTGGCGCCGGAGCCCGGGGCGAGCGTGCTCGACCTCGGGTCCGGGCTGGGCGGCCCGGCGCGCCTGTTCGCCGCTGAGTGCAGCTGTGAGGTCACCGGCGTCGACCTCAGCGACGAGTTCGTCGCCGTGGCATCGACGCTGACCTCGCTGACGGGACTCGAGGAACGCGTCCATTTCCGCACCGGCGACGTGACCGCGCTGCCGTTCGCCGACGCAAGCTTCGACCACGCGGTCACGATCCATGTCGCGATGAACATCGCCGATCGCGCCGGCTTCTACGCCGAAGCGCGACGGGTGCTCAGAGCCGGTGGCCGGCTGGCGATCCTCGACGTCGTCGCGACCGACGGCGAACCGCTGAACTATCCGCTGCCGTGGTCGACGGCTGCCACGAGCAGCCATCTGCTGACGATGTTCGAGACGATCGCCGTGCTGAACGAGGTGGGGTTCGAGGTCGTCGAGGCCGTCGATCGGACCCCTTGGTCGCTCGACTGGTTCGCCGAGCAGGGGCGCGCCGCGCGGGCGGCGGCGAACGACGGCGTCGCGGCGTCGCCGCTCGGACTGCAGGTCGTGATGGGCGACCGCTTCGGGGAGATGGGCCTCAATCTGTTCGCGGCGCTGACCGCCGGCCACGCCGGCGTCGCCCAGATCGTCGCCATGCGGAAGAACCCGTGACGGGAGCGTTGACTTCAATTCGCTTCCGGCTCGAGCATCGGCTGTCGGGCGCCCGTATGTCGGACTACATCGACGAGGAGCTCGGGCGCGCCGTCCGTCAGCGCGTCACCCATCATCTCTCTGAGTGCCACGAGTGCCGCGAACTGCTCGCGTCGTTGCGGCAGCTGCTGGTCGCGCTGCGAGGCGCGGCGACGGCCGACGCCGTTGAGCCGGTGCCGCCGCTCGCCGCCGCGGTCCTGGCGCGGCTCGACGAGCCCGGCTGAGCGCTGTGGCAGGCCCCGACGAAGCCCAGCTGCTGACCCGCGCCCGAGCCGGTGACCAGCAAGCGTTCGGCGAGCTCGTCGAGATCCACTCCGATCGGGTCTACCGCGCGTTACGGCGGTTCGGACTCGATGCCGACGAGGCCGGTGACGTGGCCCAGGAGGTGTTCCTGCGCGCCTGGCGGGGCCTTGACCGCTTCGAGGGCCGCTCGCAGCTGTCGACCTGGCTGTACCGAATTGCGTTCAACGAGGCTCAGCGGCGCCTGAGCCGGCGTCGCCCATCCGCTGTGTCGGTCGGCCCCGACAGCCCGGATCTGATCGCGGCGATTCCCGACAGCCCCGACCACGAACCCGACGCCCAGGCACTCGGGCGTGAGCTCGGCGAGGCCGTGGACACCGCATTGGCGCAGCTGCCCCCCGCGCTGCGCACCGCCGTGATCCTGCGCGACCTCGACGGGTTGAGCACCGACGAGGCGGCTGCCGTCGCCGGCGTGCGACCGGCGGCCTTCAAGAGCCGGCTGCATCGCGGCCGGCTCGCCCTGCGCCCGCTGCTGGCGCCCTATCTCGATCCCGCGCGTTGACACCGCTGGCCCCGGCGGCGAAGTCAGCCGGACCGGGGCCGGGAACGGGCCTATTTGGCCCGATTCTCGCCCCGGTGCGTGGGCGGCGGGCTGAGCGCCCGGCAGCTCGCTAGCTCTGGGTCGAGGCGACGTACTCCTCGGGCAGCTCGATCCGGATGCCGCAGCCCGCACCACTGCGCTCGAAGTAGCGCTGGTGATACTCCTCGGCGGCGTAGAACGGTCCGGCGTCGGTGATCTCGGTCACGATCTGGCGCACCAGCGACAGCTGCTCATGGTCACGTGAGGCACGCGCGGCGTCGCGCTGCTGCTGGTCGTGGACGAAGATCGCGGAGCGGTACTGGTCGCCGAAATCCCAGCCCTGACGGTTCGGTGTCGTCGGGTCGTGCATCCGCCAGAAGGCGGCGAGCAGCTGCTCGTAACTGATCTGGCGCGGGTCGAAGGTGACCTCGATCGCCTCGGCATGCCCAGTGCCATGGCCGCAGACCTGCTCGTAGGTGGGGTTGCGGGTGGTGCCGCCGGTGTACCCGACACGGGTGTCGAGCACCCCGTCGAGCGCGCGGAAGCTCGCCTCCACGCCCCAGAAGCAGCCCGCCGCGAAAGTCGCCAGCCGCTCGTTCTCGTTCATCTTGCGCATTCAAAGCTCCTCTGTCGTGCCGCGCGCCGGTGGTCGGCGCTCGCATATGTGTTGAGACCCGCAACCGGAGCAGAACGATTCACGCCGGGGCGGGCGCGCAGCCCCGACTTCGCGCATTCAGCGCATCAGCCCGTCCAGCGCCGCGTCCGCGATCTGTCGCGCCGCCACGGCGTCGATCGGACCGTGTCCGGTCAGCAGCCGGAAGATGAGCGGACCGACCAGGACGTCCTGCGCGATCTCGGCGTCGATCTCCGGCCGCGCTTCGCCACTGGCCTGCGCGCGGGCCCACATCGCGCGCATGTTGTCGCGCCGAGCGTCGAGGAAGTAGCGGCGGAAGTATTCCTGCCCATGCTCGTCGTCGACGCTAGCGGCCAACCGCTCGGCGAAGATCGCGCCCCACCGGCCTGAATAGAACGCCGCCACGCGCCGAACGTGCTCAGCCAGATCGCCCCGGGCCGAGCCGGTGTCGGCTTCGGCCGAAGGTTGGCGAATCGACCCCGGATATGTGGGGCAAATCGCCAACCTTCGCGCTCGCCTCTGACCGAGCCTGCGCTACGTCGGGAATCGCCGGAACCTTGGCGAGTTGCTACGGCATATCCGCACCAATTCGCCAAGGTTCAGGCCGCCTCGGCGACGTGCCTCGTGGGCGCGGGCCCGTGCCGGGGCGGTTCCGCGCGCGGTTTTCGACGCGACGTGGCGCGGCGGCGCGATGCGCGGAGCGGCGCGGCGATGCGCGGCGGCGGTGCGATGCGATGCGCGGCGCGGCGCGGCACGGCACGGCGAGGCGGGTGGTGTGGCGGTGCGTGAGTCAGCGCGCCAGCGTGGGGCAGCGGGCCGCGGCGGGGCAGCGACTCAGCGCGCGGCAGCGGCCCACCGACACGGCGCCTCAGCGACCGGCGGTGGCCCGCCGCCGGCGCAGCGGGTGCTCGGGCCCAGCCGCCGGCCCCGGCGCCGCCCACACGTCTCGCGGCCCGAGCCGCGAGCCGCAGCGCGAGCACAGACGGTGCTCGTCCATCTCACCACCACAACCGCGATGGGTGATCCTCACCGGCGGCCCCGCGGGCTGCGGCACGTGTCGGTCGCCCCAGGCCATCAGGGAGACGACCGTCGGCCACAGATCGAGGCCGGCCTCGGTCAGGTGGTAATCGTCACGGGGCGGGTGCTGCTGGTAGCGGCGACGCTCGACGATCCCGCACTCGACGAGACGCTCGAGCCGGGCCTGCAGGACGTTGCGCGCGATCCCGAGGTCGGCCTGCAGCTCGGAGAAGCGGTGCACGCCGAGTAGCAACTCGCGGACGATCAGCAGCGTCCAGCGCTCGCCGACCAGCTCCAGCGTTGCTGCGACGCTGCATTCCTGGTTCGCGTAGCTGCGCTGAAGCGGCACCGTCGACCGAGCATACGCCAGTGAGTTGCATCAAGCAACCAGCGTGTGTATCGTCGCCCTCATCAACGATCCCGGCACATAGGAGCATCGGATGACCGCCACCGACACGAGCCGGACCAGGACCTACAGCTGGGCGGACCCGGCCGAGCTGGCGCGTGCCGGCGCCGGCCTGAGCGGGCTGGAGCTGATGCGCAAGTTCGCCGCTGGGGAGCTGCCGCCACCGCCGATCATCGCGATGCTCGAGGGCTCGATCGTCGAGGCCGACGAGGGCCGGGTGGTGTTTGCGCTGACGCCCGCCGAGTGGATGTTCAACCCGATCGGTTCGGTGCACGGCGGGATCGCCGCGACGCTGTTGGATTCGTGCATGGGCTGCGCGGTGCACACGGTGCTGACGCCCGGCAGCGGTTATACGACCGGGGATCTGCACATCCGCTACCTGCGTGCGATGACCACCGAGACGGGCCCGGTGCTCGCCGAGGGCAAGGTGGTGCACGCCGGCCGCCGACAGGCGACCGCCGAGGGGCGCCTGTTCGTACAGAGCACGGGGAAGCTGATCGCGACCGGCGACACCGCCTGCGTGATCCTGTAGCCGACCCGCGTGTAGCCGACCCGCGCCCCCGGGCCGCGCACCCGCCGTCCCGGCGACCCGACCGCGCCGACCCGACCCAAGCCGACGTGCGGGCATACACTGCCGCCGTGCCCGTCAGCCGACGTCGACAAGGAGCCTGACCCGATGCCCGAACGCAGCGCCATCGTCACCGGTTCGAGCCGCGGGATCGGCCGCGCGATCGCGGGCGCGCTCGCCCAGGACGGCTATTCGCTGACGATCACCGGTCGCCGGCCGGAGGGAGTGGAGCAGGCCGTCAGCGAACTGCAGGCGGCCGGAGCCGACGTCCACGGGGTCGCGCTCAACCACGCCGATCCGGACGCGCCGGCCGAGATCGTCAAGCAGCATGCCGAACGGTTCGGCCGGCTCGATGTGCTGGTCAACAACGCCGGCGTCGGCATCGGCGCCGCCGCCGACGAACACCAGACGAAGTTCGTCGACATGCAGCTGGCAGTCAACGTTCGCGCGATCGTCCTCTTCTACCGCGAGGCGCTCGCGCTGCTGAAGGCGGCCGCGGAGGAGACGGGGCAGTCGCACGTGATCAACCTCTCGTCGATCAGCGGCAAGAGCGGCCAGCCGTGGCTGTCGGTGTATTCGGCGACCAAGGCTGCCGTCGTCGGCTACACGGAGGCGATGAGCAAGGAGCTGTCCTCGGTGGGCATCAAGTCGACGGCGTTCTGTCCCGGGTTCGTCGACACCGACATGACCGAGTTCGTCAAGGAGCAGCTCCCGGCCGACGAGATGATCCGACCGCAGGACATCGCCGAGGGCGTGCGCTTCGTCCTGCGGCTGTCGCGTGGCTGCACGATCCCGGAGATCGTGTTCATGCGGCCGGGCGAGACCAGCGGACTCGTATAACGGCATCCTGCCGAGATGGCGATGGACTGCACATACCGGCTGCGCATCCCACACGTGGCCGGCCAGCTGGCCAAGGTGGCGACCCGCATCTGCGAGTACGGCGGATTGATCGGCGACGTCTCGACGATCGCGATCGCGCGGCATGAGGCCATCCGCGAGATCACGATCGAGCTGCGCGACAAGGAGCATGCCGACGCGCTGGCGGTCGGGCTCGGCGAGCTCGAGGGCGTCACCGTCGTGGGGTTCCACGATCGCGCGTTCGCCGCCCACGACGGCGGCAAGATCAAGATGGTCGGCCGCCATCCGATCAACACCAACCAGGATGTTCGCGATGTGTACACCCCGGGTGTCGCCCGGGTGGCAAGCGCGATCTCCGAGCACCCACAGCTCGCCGGGCGCTTCACGATGATCGGGCGCTCAGTCGCGATCTGCACGAACGGCAGCCGCGTGCTCGGGCTGGGGGACATCGGCCCGGTCCCGGCGATGCCGGTGATGGAGGGCAAGGCGCTGTTCTACGCCCAGCTCGTCGACATCACGGCGGTGCCGATCCTGGTCGACACCAACGACATCGACGAGTTCGTCGAGACCGTCGTGCGGATCAGCCCCGGCTTCGGCGGCATCCACCTGGAGGACATCTCGACTCCGGCCTGCTTTGAGATCGAGCGGCGATTGATCGAGGCGCTGCCGATCCCGGTCATGCACGACGACGTGCACGGCACCGCGGTGGTCACGATGGCGGCGGCGATCGCCGCCTGCCGTCAGGTCGGCATCCAACTCGACCAAGCGGTCGTCGGCCAGATCGGACTCGGCGCCGCCGGGTTCGGGATCGCCGCGCTCGTCCATGACGCCGGCGTGCGCGTGATCGCCTCCGACCCGAACGAGCAGGCGCAGGCGCTAGCCGCCTCACACGGGATCGAGATCGCCGATTACGTGACGGTGATGCGCGAGGCCGACGTCGTCGTCGCCACCAGTGGCGTACCCGGGCTGATCACGCCGGAGATGGTCCATCCCGGCCAGGTGATCCTGGCGTTGACCAACCCGGTCCCGGAGATCGAGCCGAACATCGCGCTGGCCGCGGGCGCGGCCTTCGCCGCCGACGGAACCAGCGTCAACAACGTGCTCGGCTACCCGGGGATCTTCCGCGGTGCACTGCTCGCTGGCGCGTCGGCGATCAACCTGGAGATGAAGCGCGCCGCCGCCTGGGCGCTGGCCGGACTGACGGTCGAGGCTGAGCTCGTCCCCGAGGTGCTCGACCGCCACGTCCACGACACCGTCTCCGCCGCCGTGCGTCAAGCCGCGCTCGACTCGGGCGTCGCTGACCCGAGCCGGATCATGCCGCTGCTCTGAGCCGTCGGGCGACCGCCGCGCAACTCGCCTATCTTCCCGGGCCAGATGCCGTCGATCGTGCTCATCCGCCACGGCCAGGCGTCGTTCGGCGCCGCGGATTACGACGCGTTGTCGCCCGCCGGGCACGCACAGGCGGCGGCGGTTGCCCGGGAGCTCGCCCTCGACGGTCGGCCGGTGCACCGGGTCGTCAGCGGCTCGATGCGCCGTCAGCGTGAGACGGCGGCACCGACAGCGTCGATGCGGGATCTATCGGTCGAGGTCGACCCCCGCTTCGACGAATACGACATGGATGACATCCTCTCAAGCCACTCCGAATCCCCGGTGCGGACGCATACGCAGCCGGGCACGGCGCAGGTCTCGAGCAGCGAATTCCAGAAAACGCTCGAGGTGGGGATGCGCAACTGGATCGCGGCCGGCGCAGGCGGCGCGGCGGCTGAGACATGGCCGCAGTTCGCCGCGCGCACGCGCGCCGGGATCATCGAGCTTGCGGCGGGCCTGCCATCGGGGACGGCGGGGCTGGCATTCACGTCAGCCGGTGTGATCGCCGCGCTGTGCGTGTCGATTCTGGAGATCCCCTCAGAGACGCTCGTCGTGCTCAACCGCGTCGCCGTCAACGGGGCGATCACGCTGATCGCGTCGGGACGCTCGGGCCTGTCGCTGATCTCCTTCAACGAGCATCGCTTTCTCGAGCGCGACCCAACGGCCACCGTTACGCTGCGGTGATGACGCCCGAGCCGACCGAACGCGCCGGTCGCGATTGGCCTCTGGGACCGTTCGGGGTGTGGTGCACGGTGCCGGGCACCTACGTCACCGAGATCGTCTGCCGATCCGGTTTCGACTGGCTGTGCCTCGACCTCCAGCACGGCTTTCACGTGCTCGGCGACCTGCTCGGGTTCGTCCAGACGGCCGAACGCACCGACACCCCGGTGCTCGTCCGGATCGAGTACCGAGACAGCCGGATCGTCCACCGCGTGCTCGATGCGGGCGCCCGCGGGGTGATCTTCCCGACGATCGACACGCCCCAGCAGGCTGCCGAGGCGGTCGCGATGTGCCGCTACCCGCCCGCCGGCCGCCGCAGCTGGGGGCCGGCGCGGCTCGCGCTCTCCGATCCCGCCTACCACACGGCGCGGGCCGACGACGCCGTGCTGTGCATCGTGATGGTGGAGTCCCGCGAGGGCCTGGAGAACCTCGACGAGATCCTCGCGGTGCCGGGGATCGACGCGATCCTCGTCGGTCCGAGCGATCTCGGCATCGACCTCGGTGTCGGACCGCAGCCGGATCCGCTGCCCGGCCCGCACGCCAGCGCACTGCAGACGATCGCGCGCGGCTGCGCCGGGGCGGGGATCCCGGCGATGGCCCACGCGGTGAGTGCGGCGGGGGTGGCGAAGTTCCGCGAGTTGGGCTATCAGGTGTTCGGGGTCAGCAGCGACGCGGCGCTGCTTCGAGGCGCCACGCTGGCGTTGGTCGAAACCCTGCGGGCCGGTACCGCGGTCTGAGAGTCAGGCCGTCACTCAGGTGACGTCGTCGGCGGTCCAGTAGTCGGTGACACCGAAATGCAGCCGGGCCAGCAGCCGGTGCAGCGTGGAGCGCTCATCGGAATCCAGTCCGGTGAGCATCTCCTGTTCGACCACGTCGACGGCGCGATCGACCTCGCACAGGGTCCGTTCGCCCTTGTCCGACAGCTGGACGATCGCGCGACGCCGATCGGCGCGGTCGCGGCGACGGACGACAAGCTCTGACTCCTCGAGGTCATTGAGCAGACAGACCATGCTCGATCCGTCGAGGCGCAGCCGTTCGGCGAGCAACTGCTGCGGGGTGGGACCGTGACCGCGCAGGTAGCTGAGCGCGATCACGTCACGCTGGCTCAGGCCCAGCGGCATCAGCACCTGCTCGAAGCGGTGGCGGATCACGCGCGCCACGCGTGCGATCAGGACCGAGGCCTGCGACGGCACGGGCACCAATTCCGTCTCGGACGAGAGGCTCATCGGGGTTTAGTTTAACCGCGGTATATCCTTGACCCACACCAAATCATTTTTCCGCTTTAGCCGAATCCTTGTCGTCCTTGGTCTGAGCGGAACCGCGTAACCAGGAGGTGCCATGCAGCGTCCGTCCCCCTCCACCGTCGTTTCCCGGGTCCGCCGTGTCTCGATCGCGTTCGCCGGCCTCGTCGCCGCGTTCGCGTTGCTCGTTCCGGGCACCGCGTCGGCCGCCGCCTTCTCGGCGAAAGTCCACTTCCCCAACCACAACCCCATCGCCGGCAAGACCTGGGTGATCACGTGGACGGCGACGAAGGGTCGCAGCAAGCTGAGCGGCTCTGACAGCTACCAGTTCTTCATCGGCAGATCGACCTCGGGCAGCCCGGTGCGCACCGAGCCCGGGGTCTCGTTCAGGAACGGCAAGGGTCGCGACACGCTGAAGTTCCCGGGCGAGGCCGTCGGTCATCAGTTGACGCTGGTGGTCGTGATCAAGACCAGCGCGGGAACCGTCAAGGTCCCCTGGCTGCTGACGACCAAGCAGTAAGCCGATGCCCGGAGCCCGCGTCGTCGTCGAGCACGTCAGCCGTCGCTATGGCGATGCCCTGGTGCTCGACGACGTCGGGTTCGCAGTCGAGCCGGGCGAGTTGGTGGCGCTGTCTGGCCGGTCTGGTTCGGGCAAGACCACGTTGCTGCAGCTGATCGGCAGCCTCGACAAACCGACACGCGGGACGATCCGCGTCGACGACATCGCGGTCGAGCAGCTGCACAACCCCGCCCACTATCGCCGTGAGGTCGTCGGCTTCGTGTTCCAGCTGCACCACCTGCTGCCGTCGCTGAGCGCCCAGCAGAACGTCGAGCTGCCGCTGGTCGCCGGCGGTGTGAGCCGCGTTGAGCGCACGCAGCGCTCGCACGAACTGCTGGAAGAGGTCGGTCTCGGCGACCGTCCGAAGGCCCTCCCCTCCGACCTGTCAGGTGGCGAGCGCCAGCGTGTCGCGATCGCCCGGGCGCTCGCCGGCCGGCCGCGGCTGATCCTCGCCGACGAGCCGACTGGATCGCTTGACTCGACCTCGGCGCGCAACGTCTGGGAGCTGCTCAACTCGGTTCGGGAGAGCCGCGGGACCACGGTGATCGTGGCGTCGCACGACCCGTCGCTGGCCGAGCACTCCGACCGCGCGCTGCACATCGCCGACGGTCGCCTGGTCAGTGCCGCCGAAGCCGAGGAGTCCACGACGATCCGCGACGCCGTATGACCTCGCTGCTGCAGACGCTGTCCTCGATCCGCCACCGGCCCGGTCGAACGTTCCTGACCGCGCTCGGGACCGCGCTCGGGATCGCCACGATCGTCGCGCTGCTGGCGGTCGGGGCCGGCGCCCAGCGCAGTGCCGGGCAGTTCTTTCACCTCGGCGCCTCGGACCTCGGCCTGTTTCAGAAGGACGCGGCCGACCCGACGACATCGGTGCTGCCCCAGAACTTGATCAAGCAGCTGCGAAAGACCCCGGGGATCCAGTCCGCCACCGGGTTCGTGCTGCTCGTCTCCGACGTCCCGCACAACCCGGGCGTGGTCGTGTTCGGCTCGACGCCGTCCAACTTCGAGGTCAACCGGATGGTGTTCTCGGCCGGTCACATGTTCTCCGGCACGCACGAGGCCGTGATCGGCAATGAGACCGCCAAGCAACTGCACCTCGGCGTCGGTGACACGCTCCACGTCAAGGGCCACAAGCTGAGGATCGTCGGGGTCTACCACCTTGGCGTCGCCTTCCAGGACACCGGCGCGTTCATCCCGCTGCCGGTCGCCCAGTCGGTGGCGGGGCGCCAGAGCGAGGTGACGACGATCCCGATCGAGCTGTCGGTCGGCACGCGCCCGTCAACGATCAAGCGCCTGCTGGCCAAGCGCTATCCCGGGGTCGCGATCATCGCCGACGGCGAGGAGTCGATCCGGCTCGGCGCCAACGGGGACCTGGTGTCCAAGGCAGCGCTGGTGATCGCGGTGCTGGCCCTCGTGATCGGCGGCATCGGCGTGATGAACACCGAGCTGATGGCGGTGATCGAGCGCCGCTCGGAGTTCGCGATTCTCTCGGCGGTCGGCTGGAGCGGGCGCCAGATCGCCTGGCGGGTGCTGATCGAGGGGATCGTGACGACGTTCCTGGGGGCGATCCTCGGGCTGTTACTCGGCGTGATCGGCGCCCACTACCTGGTCAAGATCCTCGGCGCCTCGGAGTTCGTAACGCCGCACATCACGCCGTGGGCGCTCGGGCGGGCGCTGCTGATCGGCGTCCTCATCGGCGTGCTCGGCGGGCTGTATCCCGCCTGGCGAGCGGCGCACGTGTCGCCGGCGCGGGTGCTCGCCCAACACTGACGCCCGAGAGCGGCTAGGTGGGCAGCGCGACGTCGACCAGGTGCGACACGTCGTTGAAGCCGTGCAGCTCCCAGCGGCCACCGACCACCCGCACCAGACGGGTGATCGAGGCGTTCTCGGCATGCAGGAACGCGAACGGACGGCTGCCCGTCACCTGCCGGCAGGCCTCGGCGACGATCCCGCCGTGCACGACCGCCACGACCGTGCCGCCGCCGGCACCCGCGGCGGCGACCCGCTCCAGGCCGCCCCGTACACGCTCCGCGAGCGCCTCCATCGACTCGGCGTTGGGAATCACGTCCCAGCGACCGAGCTTGAGCATCTGGCGGACCACGTCCGCCTGGTCGGAACGACGCTCGTATTGACCCTCCCAGTCACCCAGGTAGACCTCACGCAGATCGGGCTCGACCATCGGCTCGAGCCCTCGTTCGGCCGCCAACGGCGCGGCCGT
This sequence comes from uncultured Solirubrobacteraceae bacterium, assembly GCA_963743985.1. Taxonomy (GTDB): domain Bacteria; phylum Actinomycetota; class Thermoleophilia; order Solirubrobacterales; family Solirubrobacteraceae; genus Palsa-465. The sequence goes on from CAVUSD010000032.1 coordinate 209,568, forward strand.
CTGCTGCGTGCGCGCCAGCGGCGTCACGAACAGAGCACGCATCCTCACCCCGCGCAGGCGCTCGCTCAGCGCGACCGCCTGCCGGCGTCCCAGCTCGCTCAGATCCGGGTTACTGTGACCGCCGATCACGCCGGTCGCCTCGTCGAGCCGATCCTCCGGCCGGTGCTCGACTGAGCCGTGGCGCGCGAGCAGTACCTCGACCGCGCCGTCGGGCAGGACAAACGGTCGTTGGGTATCGCGGGCCACGAGCAGCCAGGGTAGTGCTCGGGAAAGGCTGAGCTTGTGCAGCGGACCCGTGTAGATTGTGCGCCTTGCCGACGCGCTCTCGGATTGTGCTGGTCTGTCTCGCGGCGCTCTCCGCGTTGCTGGTCGCTGCCTGTGGCAGCCCGAAGAAGGTCTCGACCCAGACCGCCGCTGCGTCGGCGGCGACGTGCACGCCCGCGAAGCTGCAGACGCACACGAAGGGAACCCTGACCGTCGCGACCGACTCACCCGCGTATCCGCCGTACTTCGAGCACAACAAGCCGGCGAACGGCCAGGGCTTCGAAAGCGCGGTTGCGTACGCGGTCGCGGCCAAGCTCGGCTACGCGCGCAGCCAGGTCAAGTGGGTGGTCGAGCCGTTCGACGCGTCGTACGCGCCGGGCCCCAAGTCGTTTGACTTCGACATCAACGAGATCTCGATCACGCCGCCGCGCGCGAAGGTCGTGCAGTTCTCGACCCCGTACTACACCAACCCCCAGGGGATCATCGTCGCGTCGGACTCGCCGCTCGCCCACGCCACCTCGCTGGCGGCCTTCAAGAGCGCCAACATCGGCGTGCAGATCGGGACGACCAGCCTGTCGGCCGCGACGTCGCTGATCAAGCCGAACAAGGCGCCGCAGGTGTTCAACACCTCCAACGATGTCGTCGAGGCGTTCAAGATCGGCCGCGTCAACGCGATCGTGGTCGACCTGGCGACCGCCTTCGAGCTGACCTCCGAGCTGTCGCACACGACGATCGCCGGTCAGTTCTCGGCGCCCGGCGGCGACAACTGGGGACTGCTGATGAGCAAGGGCTCGCCGCTGACCAGCTGCGTCGATCGCGCGGTCAACTCGCTGCGCAGCGCCGGAACGCTGACCGCGCTGGACAAGCGCTGGATCGCCTCGGCGAACAGCGTGACGGAGCTGCACTGACCCGGCGGGTCAGCCACCGCTTCAGCCGTCCGATGGCCACAGAGCAGCCCCTGACCACTCGCGCGGACCGCGACGAGGCGCGGCGGCGGCGCAACCGCCGCTCGCTGCTGATCTCGTCGGCGTCGACGATCATCGTGCTCGGCGGCCTGACCGCGCTGGTACTGACCAGTCCCGGATGGCACAACGTCCGGGTCACGTTCTTCTCGTGGACGTGGTTTCAGCGCTCGTTCGGCAGCGTCCTCCGGGGCTTCTGGCTCGACGTCAAGGTGTTCATGGTCGTCGAGGCAGTCGTACTCGTGCTCGGTCTCGTGCTCGCGCTGATCCGGACGCTCACCGCTCCGGTGCTGCTGCCGCTGAAGCTGCTGGCGATCGTCTGGGCCGATCTGTTTCGCGGCATACCGTCGATCATGGTCGTCTACCTGGTCGGCTTCGGGGTCCCGGCACTGGAGCTGAGCGGCGTTCCGACCAGCGCGGTCGTGCTCGGCGGGATCGCGCTGACGCTCTGTTACACCGCGTATGTGTCCGAGGTCTACCGCGCCGGGATCATGTCCGTGCACCCCAGCCAGGGGGGCGCGGCGCTGGCGCTCGGGCTGACCCGACCACAGGCGCTGCGCTACGTGATCCTGCCCCAGGCGATCCGGCGCGTGCTCCCGCCGCTGCTCAACGACTTCATCTCGCTGCAGAAGGACGTGGCGCTGATCTCGATCCTCGGCGGCGCCTCGGAGGCGTTCCGCTCGGCGCAGATCTTCGCCGCCAGCGACTTCAACTACACGCCGCTGATCGCCGCTGCGCTGCTCTACCTGTGCGTGACGATCCCGTTGACGCGTTATGTCGACCGCCTGCAGGCGCGCCAGCTCCGTGCCCAGGGTGGCGCGCTGGCGCTGGGACCGCATTGACGGCCGTCCTGCAGCTGCGCGGCGTGACCAAGTCCTACGGGGACCAGCAGGTGCTGCGCGGGATCGATCTCGAGCTGCTCGAGCATCAGGCGGTGGCCCTGATCGGCGGCTCCGGCTCGGGCAAGTCGACGATGCTGCGCTGTATCGACCTGCTCGAGGAGATCGACGATGGCGACATCTACCTCGACGGCGAGCCGATCACCGTGCCGGGGATGAACCCGGTCCCGATCCGCCGGCGGCTCGGGCTCGTCTTCCAGGCCTTCAACCTGTTCCCGCATCGCAACGTGATCGACAACGTGATCATGGGCGCTGTCCGCGCCCAGGGGGTACCGACCGCGGAGGCCAAGGACGAGGGCCGCGCGATGCTTCAGCGGTTCGGCCTCGCCGACCGCTGGCGCGAGTTCCCCGACCGCCTGTCCGGTGGCCAGCAGCAGCGGGTCGCGATCGCCCGGGCGCTGATGACCCGGCCCCGGGCGCTGCTGCTCGACGAGGTCACCTCGGCGCTCGATCCCGAGCTCGTCGGCGAGGTGCTGACGGTGATCCGTGAGCTCAAGCAGGAGGGGATGACGATGCTGATCGCCACCCACGAGATGAGCTTTGCCCGCGAGGTCTCAGACCTTGTCTGCTACCTCCAGGACGGCCGGATCGTCGAGCGCGGGCTGCCCGAGCAGATGTTCACCGCCCCGACGCAACCCGACACCCAGCGGTTTCTGGCGCGGCTCCTGGCCGCCAACCGGCTCTGAGCCGAGGCTAGGCCTTGCGTTTGAGCTCGACCACCGGGATCAGTCGCTCGGTGCGCTCCTGGTACTCCCCGAAGACCGGCATCCGTGAGCAGATGCCCGCGTACAGCTCGTCGCGATCCGCACCTTCGGTGATGACCGCGGTCGCGGCGAAGGTCTCGTCGCCGATCTCGACGGTGACGTCCGGGTTGGCCTTGACGTTGTGCAGCCACGGTGGGTTCCTGACCGCGCCCCCCATCGAGGCCACGACGACGGTGCGGTCACCGAAGACGTGGTAGGAGAGCGGCGTCGTGCGCTCGACGCCGGACTTGGCGCCCCTCGCCGTCAGCAGCAGCATCGGAACCTCGCCGAGCTCGCCCGGCATCTGGCCGTGGTTCGCCCGGAACACCTCGATGAAGTGCTGGTTGAACGCCTGGGTGTGTGATCCCTCGGCTTTCCAGCCGTCGGTGCCGGGACCGTCTTCGGTCAGCACCTCCGCGGTGAGGTTGTTCAACTGGTCCCAGTTGAGCTCAGGCTTGTCGACCACGTCTCCGCCTCCCGATTGGTAACTGCGGCCCGCGATTGTCATCGCACCAAAGCCCCAGGGCTACTGGCGATTTCGTCAGTCACGATCGGGTCTCGGGTGAACGTATGATCGCCGCTCATGGGATCCCCGTCCGCAGCCGAGGCGATCGGCCGCCTCGCCACGCTGAGCTGTGATGTCGATGGCGACGGCCTGGCGACGCTGTGGCTCGATCGGCCCGACGCGCTGAACGCGATCGACCCGCTGATGGAGCGGGAGTTCCTGGAGGCGTTCGACGCGCTCGATGCGGACGACGCGGTCCGGGCGGTGATCGTCACCGGTCGGGGCCGGGCGTTCTCTTCCGGCGCCGATCTCACCCCCGGCGGCGCGGGCTTTGACGTCATGCGCCGCGCTCGTGAGCGCGGGACCGAAGCGGTCGGGGAGGTCCCGCGTGACGGCGGCGGCATGATGGCGCTGCGGATCTTCGCCAGCCTGAAGCCGGTGATCGGCGCGATCAACGGCCCTGCGGTCGGCGCCGGCTCGACGATCCCGCTGGCGATGGACTTTCGCCTCGGCGCCGAGCAGGCGCGAATCAAAATGGTGTTCACCCGGGTGGGCATGGGCCCCGACGCGGCCTCCAGCTGGTTCCTGCCGCGTCTGGTGGGGATCAGCCAGGCGTTGGAATGGATGATCTCCGGCCGGTTCTTCGACGCCAACGAGGCGCTCGCCGGTGGCTATCTGCGATCCGTGCATCCGGCCGAAGATCTGCTGCCCGCCGCCTATGAGCTGGCGCGCTCCTTGGTGGAGTCATCGGCGCCGGTGTCGGTCGCGGTGACCCGGCAAATGCTGTGGCGGATGCTCGGGGCCAACCATCCGATGGAGGCGCATCGGATCGAATCGCACAACATCGTGGCGCGGGCGGGAACCGCCGACACTGACGAGGGCGTCGCGGCGTTCCTGGAGAAGCGCGCGCCGCAGTTTTCGATGACGGTCAGCGCAGACATGCCCGCCGGGTTTCCCTGGCTGGCGGATCCCGAGTTCTGAGCATGCGCGCCGCGGCGTGGACCGCGTCCCGGGTGATCGAGATCGTCGAGCGCGACGCACCGTCGCCGGCCGGTGGCGAGGCGGTCGTCCAGGTCTCGGCCGTCGGCATCTGCGGATCCGATCTGCACAGCTTCGAGACCGGCTTGGCGGTCGCGCCGGGCCAGGTTCTGGGGCACGAGTTCTGCGGCGAGATCGTGAGCGCGCCGGGCGTGGAGGGCGTCAGCCCGGGCGATCGGGTCGCCGTCCGCCCCCTGATCCCGTGCGGGGCGTGCGCGCGGTGCCGCGAGGGCGAGCTGCAGCTGTGCGAGGGCGTCCACGGACACGACATCGGCTATGGATCGCCGGGCGCGATGGCCGAGCTCGTTCTCGTTCCCAAAGCGGTCCTCGGCGAGACGCTGTTCCGCCTGCCTGACCACGTCGACGACGCCGCCGGCGCGCTGGTCGAGCCGCTGGCGGTCGCGCTCCATGTCGTCAACCTCGCGGCGATCGACCCCGACGACGTGGTGTTGGTCATCGGGGCGGGAACGATCGGCCTGGCGGTGACGCAGCTGGTGCGTCGTGCGGGGGCGCGGACGGTGGCCGTCGCCGAGATGTCGCCGCGGCGACGTGAGCAGGCGCGCGCGCTCGGCGCCGACGTCGTCATCGACCCGGCGCAGGAGGACGTGACCAAGGCGATGCAGGCGATCACCGGGCCGGGGGGCTACGGTCTCGGCGCCCGGGTCGACGCGGTCTTCGAATGTGCCGGCTCGGAGACGGCGCTGGCAGCGGCGCTGAAGAGCGTCCGCCAGGGCGGCCGGATCATGCTGTCGGGGATCTTCGGCGGCCGCGTCAGCGTCCACCTCGACCGGATCGTGGAGAAGGAGGTGCGGATGCAGGGGTCGGTCGCCTACCGGGACGAGTTCGGGGCGGTCGTCGATCTGCTGGCCGAAGGAGCGCTGCGCTCTGATCAATTCGTGTCGCACACGTTTGCGCTGAACGAAGTCGGTAAGGCGTTCGCCGTCCAGCGGGACGCGTCGGCCTCGCTGAAGGTTCAGCTGCGCCCCACACGAGCATGCCGTCAATGAGAGCAACCAAAAGGAGGAGCACATGCCGTTGATCGTTGTCGTCGCACGCCTGCAGGGAAAGCCCGGCAAGCAAGCCGAACTCATCGCCGCCGCGCAGAAGGCGATCAAGGGGGTCCGGGAGGAGCCCGGGTGCATCAGCTACGCGATGTACCAGGACACGGGCTCGGAGAATGACTTCGTGTTCGTCGAGGAATGGCAGGACATCGACGCGCTGCGTCAACACACCACCAGTGAGCATCTGGCCGAGCTCGGGCAGGCGTTGCCGGATCTGCTGGCCGGCGAGCCCGACGTACGTGTCCACACGATCGAGCGCTCGCAGAGCCTGGCCGAGGTGGCCAACGGCTGAGTCGACGCCCGGACGCCGGACATGCGCCTGGAGGACTATCTGCTGCGCAACGCGGCCAACATGCCGCGCCGCGTCGCGCTGATCGATTCCCGGCGACAGGTCGATTACCAGCAGCTGTTGGCGGAGAGCCGGGCGCTGGTCACCAGCCTGCACCGCCGCGGGGTCAGTCCCGGCGACCGGGTGGCGGTGATCTCGCCGAACCGGATCGAGTTCATCACCGCCGCGTTCGCCGCGTTCCTGGGCGGCTTCATCTTTCAGCCGATCAACTTCCGGCTGTCGGAGAGCGAGGTCACGAACCTGTTCGACGACTCGTCTCCGGCAGCCGTGATCGTCGACGGGGCGGCGTTTCCGGCGCTCGCCGATCATGCGCGGCGACGGAGCGGGCTACGCACCCTGGCGGTGTTGGGCGACGGCGGCAACGACCACGATTGGGGAGACGGGACGGCGGGACTCGACGATCCCGCCGACTACGTCGCGCCGGCCGACCCGACGCCGGTGGCAGCGCTGCTGTACACCGGCGGCACGACCGGGACACCCAAGGGCACGGTGCTTTCACACCGCGGCTGGGTCCACGCGAGTCGTGACGGCGCCTGGGCGCTGCGCCTGACCCGGCGTGACATCAGCTACATGTGTATCCCGCTGTTCCACGTCTCGTTCGTCCACTTCCTGTCGACGTTCTACGTCGGCGTCCCGACGATCCTGCGCGAGCGGGTGCGACCGGCGGAGGTCGCCGAAGCGATCCAGCACCGCGGGGTCACCCACACGACGCTGGTCCAGGCCGCGCTCGTCGATCTCGTCGAGTACCTGGACGAACGGGAGATCGAGCTGCCGCCACTGCGGACGTTGCAATACGGAGGGTCGCCGATCGCGCCGGCGGTGATCGAACGGGTCTGCCGGCGGTTCGGCAACGCGCTGCATCAGAACTACGGCTCGACCGAGGCCGGCGGAGGCGTTACGTACCTGCCGCCCGAGGATCACGATCCCGCCGCCGATCCACGACGGCGAAGCGCCCGCCTCGCCTCCGCGGGCTACGCGATGCCCGGAGCCGAGCTGGCCATCTTCGACGACGCGGGCAACCGACTCGGACCGGACGAGCTCGGCGAGATCCGGGTTCGCTGCCCGTCGGTGATGGACGGCTACTGGCGCAACCCGGAGGCGACGGCCGAGGTCCTGCGGGACGACGGCTGGTTGTTGACCGGCGACATCGGCGCGCTCGACGAGGACGGGTACCTGTCGATCTTTGATCGGGCCAAGGACATGATCATCTCCGGCGCCGAGAACATCTACGCTCGCGACGTCGAGAACACGCTGCTGGCCCACCCCGACGTGCTCGAGGCGGCGGTGGTCGGCGGACCGCACCCGCGTCTGGGCGAGGAAGTGGTCGCGTTCGTCGTCCTGCGGCCCGGGGCCGGCTTGACCGGTGACGGGCTGATCGCCTGGACCGGCGATCACCTGGCGCGTTACAAGACGCCGCGACAGGTCCGGATCGAGGACAGCCTTCCCCGCACGCCGGTCGGCAAGATCCACAAACCGAGCTTGCGCGAGCGGCTGCGCGCGCCGAACGGCTGATGCGACTGGTGCTGGAGGGGTCGGCGGACGCGCCAAGCCTCGTCGATGATCCGGTGCCGATCGCGCCCCCGGGGCGCGACCAGGTCACGGTCGACATCCAGCTCGCGGGTCTGAACCGGATCGACCGCCTGCTTGCCGATGGGCTCGTGGCCCGGCTCGAGGGACAGCACGTGCTCGGGGGACAGGGGGCCGGCCGGGTGACGGCAATCGGCGCGGGGGTGGACGGCGTCGCCGTCGGTGACACCGTCGCGCTCTACCCGTACGGCGGCTGCGGCGCCTGCGCCGCGTGTGCCTCGGGAAACGAGACGCTGTGCGCAAGCGCCCGGCTGGACGGCGTCAACTCCCCGGGGTGCTGTCAGTCTCAGTTCACCGCCGCCGCGCGAGACGCCTTCGCGGTGCCGGCGCCGGTCACTGCTGAGGCGGCCGTGCTGGCGCCCACGCTCGCCGTGGCCTGGCACGTGCTGGTCTGCCGTGGCCAGCTGCAGGCGGGCGAGACGGTGGCGATCTCGTCGATCTCGTCCGGTCTGGGCGTGTGCTGCGGCGCGCTTGCCGACCACCTGGGAGCGACCGTCATCGGCCTCGCGCGGCAGGCAACCCTGGAGCAGGTCGACCGCCGTCCGGCGTGGCTGGAGCAGACGGCTGCGACCGACGGCGGCGGCCGGCCACCCCGCGCCGACCTCGCCGTCGACGCCGTCGGTGCTCCGACGCTGCCGTTCATGCACCGGACGCTGCGCACCGGCGGCCGTCTGGTCACCGTCGGCGCCCACGCCGGGCGCGAGGTGACGCTCGACCTGTGGCGCCTGTTCACGCGTGAGCAGGACATTCGGGGAAGCCACGGCTGCCATCGCGCGGATATGACCAATGCGCTCGACGCGCTGCTCAGTCTCGACGGCGGTTCGATGATCGACTCGATCTTCGAGATCGCCGACCACGCCGCCGCCTACGCGCGTCTGGACACCCCCGGCCGGTTCGGCAACGTGCTGCTCCGTTTCAGAAGTTGACGCGTGTGGTCATGCCACCGTCGACGATCAGGTTCGTCCCGGTGATCCAACTCGCCGCCGGGCTGGCGAGGAAGACGACCGCGTTGGCGACCTCCTCGGCGGTGCCCATCCGGCCGAACGGGCTGCTGGCCCGCAGCTTCTCGTAGGTCTCGTTGCCCTCGTCGTGGCGCCGGCGCCAGATGTTGCCCTCGAATTCGATCGGTCCCGGCGAGACCGTGTTACACCGGATCCCGCGGCCGCCGTGCGCTTTGGCGAGCACGCTCGAATGGTGGATCGTGGCGGCTTTCATCGCGCCGTAGGCTTCACCGCCCGGCAAGAAGATGTCGACCGCGGTGCTCGAGCCGAGCACCACGATGCTGCCCTGCCCCGAGGCCTCGAGCGCCGGCAGCGTCACCTCGACGCCGCGGACGAGCCCGAGCACGTCGACCTCCAAGGTCGAGCGCCATCCTTCCTCGCCGGGCAGCGCGTAGCCGGTGGTGTTGCTGATCAGGATGTCCAGCCCGCCGAGCGCCTCGACGGACTCGGCCAGCCAGGCGCGGAACGCGTCGGCATCGCCAACGTCGACCGCGGCGCCGGTGACGGGGGCGCGGGCATCACGTGACGCCTCGACGGCCGCCTGCACTCCCTCGGCGCCACGGGCACAGAACGCGACCGCGCAACCCTCGTCGGCCAACCTCTGGACGACCGCACGGCCGATCCCCCGGCTGCCGCCGGTGACGATCGCACGCCGACCTTCGAGGTCGAGGTTCATCTGAGCCGTCTCACAGCAGCTCGAACAGGCGGTATGACGGTCCCTCCGGGCGCCGGCGCCCGATGCCCACCGCGACGATGTCGTTCAACCAATGGAGATCCTCGGCTGCCGTCTCGAATTGCACGAGCGTTCGGAAGTACAGGTCCTCCTCGGGCACAGGCTCGCCGGCGGCCAGTCGCTGCTCGCTGTCGCCGAGGTAGCGCAGCCGACCTCCGTAGGTCAGGCTGATCGTCTGACCGGCGTCGGTCTCGAGGATCGCCCGGACATCGAGCTGGGTGACCCCGTCGGGCCGCGTCAGGACCCAGTCGCTGCCACCCGACAGCACCCGGCCGGCCAGACGGTCGCCGGTGAAGCTGCCGCCGGTGATGATGCCGGCGCGCCGGAAGTATCCGGCGGGAACGTCGCCCACGATCTGCGGCGTGGTCGTGAACTCCACCGTGAACAACGGCCGAAACTGCGGATCCATCACGTCAGCTCCTTCCCGCCAGCGAGACCCGCCGGTCCGCCTCATAGCCGGTGAGCGCCGCACCCGTGGCGGCGCGGTAACGCTCGACGTTGGCGAGCTTGATCTCTTCGTAGCCCCGGATCTGGTCCGGGAGCTCGGCGATCGCCACCGCGCGCTCATGGTTTCCGAGGCTCAGCGCCGCCAGCAGCTGCGCGACCGTCCGCTCGTACTCGCCGATCAGTTCCCGCTCGGTCTGGCGAACGCGCGCGTGTCCGAAGGGGTCCAGCCGGGTTCCGCGCAGCCGGCGCATCCGCCGCAGGCCCCCGAATACGGGCGCGAACCACGGGCCGACGGTGATCTTGCCGACGCCGAGTGAGCGCAGCACCGGCGGCTGCAGCTGCCAGCTGTACCGGGCCCCATCGCCGAACTGTGCCGTCACCGCGGCCCGCAGCGCGGGGTCGAGATGCAGCCGGGCGACCTCGTACTCGTCCTTGTAGGCCATCAGCCGGTGCAGGTGATGGGCGACCGCGCGCGCCAGCGGCCCGTCGGATTCGCCGGTGACCGCTTCCTCGGCTTCGCGCACCCGGCCCACCGTCTCGGCGTAGCGGCGAGCGTAGGCCAGGTCCTGGTAGGCGACGAGATCGGGTATGCGGATCGTCAGCAGACGGTGCAGCTCACCCCCGGCGGGCGCACCGCTCGCGTCGATCAGCCGGGCCTGCGCCGCGGTCGGCGACGCCGCGCCGGGCGCGTGCGTCCGAGCGGCCTCCAGTGCCCGCGCCAGGCCGTCTGGGTCGCTCACCGCTTGACGGCCGCGAGCGATCGCTTGGCGGTTGGTCTGCACGGCAACGCCGTTGAGCTCGATCGCGCGGTCCAGCGCCTCGAGCCCCAGCGGCAGCGCGCCCAGCTGCAGCGCGGCGCCCACCAGCACCATGTTGGCCACCTGGTCTGAGCCCAGCAACGTGAGCGCGATCTCTTGGGCGGGAAGCCGGAAACCGGAAGAGGTGCGCTGCTCGATCCGCCGTGCGAGCGCGTCGACGTCGGTCGACGGGGCGGTGACCGACACCACCTGGTCGGCGGTCGGCGCCACCGTCGTGGAGATCACCGCCACCGACCCGGCCGGGTCAAGCGCGGTCAGGTTCGCCGTCTGGGCGGCAGCGACCAGATCACAGGCGAGATACAGGTCGCAGCTGCCGGCGGCCAGCCGCGGCGCGCCCGTCACCGGTCCGGCCCCGATCTGCAGATCGGAGACGACTGCCCCGTACTTCTGGGCCATTCCGACCTGGTCGTACCCGGCGACGTGGCGGCCCTCGAGCCGGGCCGCCATCGCCAGCACCTGGGCGACGGTGACGACGCCGGTGCCACCGACACCGGTCAGCCGCATCGCGAAATGATCCGGACGCGGCCCGGCGGGCGGCGCGGGCAGCCCGTCGATCGCGAGCTCCGGCGCGCTGGCCGGACGGGCATCGCCCGGGGTGACGACCAGGAACGAGGGACAGTCGCCCTGCAGGCACGAGAGATCCTGGTTGCAGGAGCTCTGGTGGATCGTCGTCTTGCGACCGAACTCGGTCTCGACCGGGTGCACCGACAGGCAGTTGGACTTCGTGCCGCAGTCCCCGCAGCCCTCGCAGACGCGCTCGTTGATGAACGCGCGGGTCGCGGGCACCGGCGCCGTGCCCCGCTTGCGCTGACGCCGCAGCTCGGTGGCGCACTGCTGATCATGGATCAGAACCGTCACCCCGGGGATCCGAGCGAGCTGCTGCTGGGCCTCGACGATCCGCGCCCGGTCCCAGACCTCGACCCCGGGGGCGAGCTCGAGGTCGTCATAGTCCGACGGATCGTCGGTGGTGACCAGCGTCCGGGCCACGCCCTCGGCCGCCAGCAGGCGGGTCAGCTCCGGCACCGAGCGACCGCCGACGACCGGTTGACCGCCGGTCATCGCCACCGCCGAGTTGAACAGCAGCTTGAACGTGATGTTGACCCCGGCGGCCACGGCGGCGCGAACGCCCAGCGAGCCCGAGTGGTGGAAGGTGCCGTCGCCGATGTTCTGGATCAGGTGGTCGGTGGACACGAACGGCGACATCCCGATCCACCCCGCCCCCTCGCCACCCATCTGACAGATCCCCGTGACCTCGCCCACCTGCGCGTCGGACATCACCAGGGCCAGGCCGTGGCAGCCGATGCCCGCCGAGACCTGAGCGCCAGCGGGCACCTTGCTGGCGGTGCTGTGCGGACACCCCGAGCAGAAATACGGCGTGCGCACCGGCAGCCCCACCGCCACCGGCACCGGGTCGGGCACGATCGCCGCGACCTCATCGGGCTCGAGCAGCATGGGTGCCAGCGCGGCGACCACCATCTCGGGCGTCAGTTCTCCGTTGGCCGGCAGCAACGGGCGGTCATCGCCGTCGCGCTTGCCGAGCACCTGCGGCGGGCGCGCCATCCCGTACAGGGCGTCGCGCAGCAGCATCTCGATGAACGACCGCTTCTCCTCGACGACGACGACCCGGTCGAGGCCCCGGGCGAAACCGCGCACGGTCTGTCGGTCCAACGGGTACGGCATGCCGAGCTTGAGCAGGCGGATCCCGCGACGCTCGAGGCCGGCCTCGTCGACCCCGAGGCGGGCCAGCGCCTCGAGCAGGTCACGCCACGCCTTACCGGCGGCGACCAGCCCCACCCGATCGCGGTCGCCGTGGTCGGCGACGACTTCGTTGAGCTGGTTGGCAACGCCGTAGCGACGGGCCAGTTCCAACCGCGGGCCGACCATCGAGCGTTCAAGCGCCAGCAGCGGCTCACCGAGCATGTGCGCCGACACCTCGTGGCGGTACACGTGGCCGTCGATGACCAGATCGGGCTCGACGACGGCGCCCCGCTCCGGCCGCAGCGTCACCGTCTCGAAACCGTCGGCGACCGGCGTCGCGATCTTCAACCCGGCCCACAGCCCGCTGACCCGTGACAGCGCCAGGCCGTGCAGGCCCAGCTCCAGCACCTCGTGGGGATCGGCGGGCACGAGCACCGGCAACCCCAGGTCCATCAGCGCGAGCTCGGAGGCGGAGGGGACCGTCGAGGATTTCGCCATCGCATCGTCACCGACACAGGCGAGCGCCCCCCCGTAGCGATGGGTGCCCATCAGGTTGGCGTGGCGGATCGCGTCGGCGGCACGGTCCAGTCCGGGCGCTTTGCCGTACCAGAGCCCGGCTACGCCCTGATAGAGCGCGCCCGGCTGGCGGTACGCCTGCTGGCTGCCCATCACCGCGGTGGCGCCCGCCTCCTCGTTGAGCGCGGGCCGGAACACGATGCCCAGCTCATCGAGTTCCGCGCGGCGGCGGCTGAGCTCCAGGTCATAGCCGCCGAGCGGGGAGCCCTCGTACCCGGAGATCAAAAAGCCCGTGTTCAGTCCCGCCGCTCGGTCGGCGCGCCGCTGCGCCATCGGTAGCCGGACGAGCGCCTGCAGGCCGCTCATCACCGCCACGCCCTGCTCGAGCGTGTAGCGATCGTCGAGTGAGACCGAATCCAGCAGCGGGGTCAGACTACTCAACGCGACGCCCTTGACGCGTCGTGCGCGAGCGCCGCGGGATTGGCGACGTGCGCGGGAACCTCGCCACGGTGCGCCGCCAGCACGGCGGCGATCGCCGTTCGCCCCAGGCCCTCGAACGCGGCCGTCGTATAGGCGACGGCGTGGGGGGTGACGATCACGTTGTCGAGGGCCAGCAGCGGGTGGCCGGGCCCGATCGGCTCGGGGTCGAAGACGTCGAGCCCCGCCCCGGCCAGGTGGCCGCCGGCCAGGGCTTGCACGAGCGCGTCGGTGTCGACGATCGGACCGCGCGCAACGTTGATCACGTAGCCGCCGGGTCGCATCATCGCCAGGCGTGGACCGTCGAGCAGGTGGTGGGTCTCGGGGGTCAGTGGACAGGTGACGCAGACGTAGTCGGCGGCGGCCAGCAGCGTGTCGAGATCGACCAGTTCGACCCCGTCGCGCACCGACGCGGGATCGGTGTAGGGATCGAAGGCCAGGCAGCGCAGGCCCAGCGGGGCAGCACGGTAGGCGACGCTGTCGCCGACGTTGCCCAGTCCGATGATCCCCAGTACCCGACCGTTGGTGCCGGGTCCGATGTGGTCGAAGCGGTCGTCCCAGCGACCCTCACGCACGAGCCGATCCTTCGCCGGGAGGCCGTGGGCGAGCGACAACAGCAACGCGATCGCCCCGGTCGGCACGGCGTCCCGCACGGCATCGGGTGCGGTCGTGACCGGCACACCGTGAGCGCTGCAGGCCTCCAGATCGATCGCGTCCAGGCCCATCCCGAACCGGGCGATGATCGCCAGTCGCTCGGCGTCCTGGAGGCTCTCGGCCGTGACCGCCCCCGGCTCCCAGATCATCAGCGCGTCGTAGGCCGCGACGGTGTCCGGCTTCAGCACCGGCTCGTGCGCGGCGAGAAACTCCCAGCTGACCCCTGGCTGCTCATTGAGCCGGTCAAGCCCGAGGTCGAACACCGGGCGGCCGTCGGCCCCCCGGAGGTCGCGCGTGACGCCGACGCGGAAGACGCCGTTCACGGCGGCGCCATCCCGGCCAGGTAGGAGAAGACGGCGCCCATCTGCTCACGCAGCGCACCGACGAGCAGCGACACGTCCCCGGAGTACATGATCCCCCGGGCGCCCGCCTGCACTTTGCGGGTGAACGTCTCCAGGTCCCAGGCGCCGTCGATCACCGAGATGCCGCGCGGCGTGGCCGCGTCCAGCAGCTCGCCGAGCAACTCACGGACGCGCTCCTGGGCACCCGCGTCGCCGGCGCCGCCGAGCCGTATCGCCAGGTCCAGCGGGCCGATCGCGACCGCCCGCAGACCGTCGACGTCGAGCAGCTCGTCGAGGTTGGCAAACGCCTCGGGTTCTTCGAGCAGCGGCACGAGCTCCGCCGTCGCGTTGGCCTGTTCGATGAACTCGCCGACCCCGGTCCAGCCCCACCGCGCCGCCCGTACGGTGGGCGCGCAGCCGCGGTTGCCGAGCGGCGGGAACTTGACGTGGGCGATCAGCTCGCGCAGCTGCGCGGCGGTGTTGACGTGCGGCACGATCACGCCGGCGGCGCCCAGATCGGCGGCCCGGGACACCTGGTGCGGATCGCCGCCGGAGACCCGCACCAGCGCGGTCACGTCGGCGGCGTAGGCGGCCCGCAGGCAGTTGTCCAGCTCTGCTCCATAGGGCGTCACCGGGCCGTGCTCGCAGTCGATCGCGATCAGGTCGGCGCCGCTGCCGGCCATCAGCTCGACCATCGTCGGGCTGCCGGACGCCACCCAGTGGCCGACCACCACCTCCCCCGCCTCCATCGCCGCCCACACGTCCCTCACATCGACCTCCCGGTCAGATCGCCTGCGTGGACCGCCGAGACCAGCGACACGGCAGCGCCGTCCAGGTCGGTGACGTCCGCGTAGCCAGTCAGCGCCAGCGTCAGCTCGAGCTCGGCGCGGAGCATCGCAATCGCCTGGGCCACCCCCGCCTGACCGCCGACGGCGAGCCCGTACAGGAATGGCCGGGCGGTCAGGCACGCCCGGGCACCCAGCGCGAGCGCCTTGACGATGTCCGAGCCGCGCCGGATCCCACCGTCCAACAGAACCTCCAGCTCGCCGCCGGCCGCGTCGACGACCGCCGGCAGGGCGCGGATGCTGGCGGGCGCATGGTCAAGCTGACGGCCGCCGTGGTTGGAGACGATCACCGCGTCGACGCCGACCCGGGCGGCCTGCGCCGCGTCTGCGCCGGTGAGGATCCCCTTCAGCGCGATCGGCCCCGGCCACATGCTCACGCAACCAGGCGACGTCGTCCCAGGTCAGCGCCGCGTCGAAGGCGGTCAGCGCGTACTCCGACAGATCGACGCGGGAGCCGTCACGGCGGGTCGCCAAGTTGGCCAAGCCGATCTCCGGGGTTCGCAGGAACCCCGCCGACCACCCCGGATGGGTCAGGCCCGAGAGCAGCGTGCGCGGCGTCAGCTGGGGAGGCAGGGTGAAGCCGTTGCGGCGATCACGGTCACGCTGACCGACGCGCGCGGTGTCGACCGTCACCACCATCGCGCTGTAGCGGCCAGTGGCGCGCGCCCGCTCGATCAGCTCGCGGGTCAGCCCGCGGTCGCGCCAGATGTACATCTGGATCCACAGGCGTCCGGAGTCGGCGGCCGCCAGCTGCTCGATGCTCTGCGACGCCATCGACGACACCGCGTAGATCGTTCCGGCCTCGTGAAGCGCCCGCGCGACGCCGGTCTCGGCATCGGGGTGCATCAGCAGCCCGGCGCCGTGCGGGGCGCCCAGCAAGGGCAAAGCGACCGGCTGGCCGAGCACGGTCGTGGCCAGCGAGATGTGCGAGACGTCGCAGAGGACGCGCGGCCGCAGCTCGAGCTCGGAGAACGCCTCCTGGTTGCGCCGGGCGGTGATCTCGTCACCGGCGGCGCCATCGACGAAGTCGAACACCGGCCGCGGGAGCCGGCGACGGGCCGCGAGACGGAGGTCGGCGATGTTCTGGATCCGCGACGGAGCCCGCAACCCGACCGAGAGCTGACGCAGTCCCATCGTCAGCGACGTCCGCCGCGACCGCGGGTCACGCCGGTCCTTCGACGACCGGGTGCTCCTCGACGAACAGGGCGCGCGACCGCGAGTAGTCGACGAACTTGGCCTCGTCCTCGAGCATCAGCGCGGCCAGCTCCTGGCCGGCCTCGGTCGCGAAGGTGGCATCCATCTCCTCAGGGCTGTCCCACCACGCCTCGGCGACCCCGTCGGGCAGGTCCTCCAAGGTCATCCCGCGCGACGCGGCATAGGCGGCATTGACCTCCGCCGACAAGGGGTGGTTCTGGATGTACTTGCGCAAGCCGATCTGCTCGTGCATGCCATGGATCAGCGGCGCGTGGACGTCTCGCCAGTGCGTGCAGAACTGCTCGTGGGTGAGATCGGGCCGCCGGTAGCAGACGAACACCAGCTTCACCATCGCGTCTCTCCTCCCATCGCCGGTCCGATTCTCGTCGCCGCAGCCGGCCCGTGTCGACTCACAGATCCGCTAGAGGTCGTCTTCGCGCCGGTAACGGAACACGTGTCGGCACTCGTCGTCTCCCCATGCCAATGACTGCGTGTACTCCGCCTCCAGCAGCGGATCGCACTCCTGATAGGCGCGCGCGAAGCCGCGGTTGACCAGCGGACACAGATGCCGGGTGCCGTCGGGCGCTCCGGTGTGAAACGCGCACCGCGTGCGCCGGACCACGCACGTGTCGTCGTCGTAGTCGCTGAAGCAGTAGGCCATGTCGCTGCCGCTGAGACGGTGCACGGTGTCCTCGTACATCGACAGGCGCTCGGGGCCGAGCGTCGTGACGCCGAAGCGCCGCTGCATCTTGCGGTAGTTGGTCTGACCAACGACGTAGCCGAACTGCTCGGCGATCTCGTCGGCGGTCGGCTGACCGGCGGTCTGGGCGATCAGCAACATCAGCAGGAAGAAGGTGCCGCTGCCGTTGCGGCTGACGCTGTGGACGATGTCGTCGACGGTGATCTCGTCGACGGGGATCTCCAGCCGGCGGATCTGTTCGACGCGCTCGGCGCCGAGGTCGGCACCCGGGTACCCGTCGGCGTTGCGAAACGGCTGATAGCGCGCGTCGCTCATGGCGCGAAGATCCCACTCAGCGCGGCGGCCACGTCACGGTGACCGCGGACGCGACGCAGCCGTCCGCGGCCCAGGCGGGCGAGTTGGCGGCCGAGGTCAAGGTCCTTCTCGCCCATCTCGTCGAGCAGCACGTCGAGCCGAGGCAGGCGAGCGGCCGCGGGGCGCGGGTCGGGGCCCGCGTTATGGACGCAGTCAGACAGCAGGATCACCCGTGCGTCCTTGACCGGCCGCGAGCCGAGCTCACGGGCGGCCAGGTCGAGCGGGAGCGCGACGTTCGTCAGGCCTTTGGTCGGCATCGCGACGAGCATGTCGAGCAGCCGAAACGGATCGGCGACGGCGCCGAAGTGCGCCAGCCAGGCGGCGTCTGACCAGAACGTCAGCACGGCGAGATCGCCCCGCGGCAGTTCGGCGGCGAGCGCGCCCACCGCGGCGGCCGCGGTCCGCACGCGCTCGTCGCGCATCGATCCCGAGATGTCGACGACGAGCACGACCGAGCGCTGGGTCTGGATCCGTTCGCGGACGATGATGTCCTCGTCCTCGAGCACCGGTCGCTCGGCGAGCACCTCCAGCGTGCGATCGAGATCGATGTCGTCCAGTCCCGCCCGGTAGGGCACGCTGCGCAGCGTTCCCAGTCCGCGATGGCTTGCGTCATCCGGTGCGGGTCGGCGGATCCACAGGCGCGCGGCGATCTCCCGGGCGGCGGCGCGGACCGCGGCGTCGACCTCGACGAGCTGCTCGGCGGCGACCAGCGCCGAGTCCTCGGCGGTGATCACGGTCGCGCCCTGGCCCCGTCGTCCGGTCTGGCGTGCCGCCGGGTTGTCGGTCGGCGCCAGCACGATGCCGCCGCCGGCGCCGCCGATCGCCTCGAACACCGATGGATCAGCGGTCAGCTGCTTGGGTTTACGTCGCAGCGGCGGGCGGTCGGGCTCGCGCCGGACCCGCGGGAGCTCGTCGATGAGCTCGGGCGGGAGATCTCTTCAACCGGGCGCCGCGGAGCTCGCCCGGCTGAGGATCAGGTTCTGCCAGATGTCATGGAGGACCTGCTCGGGCGTGGCGTCTGATACCTCGTCGACCTGGATCCGCCCCGACAGGGCGACGATCATCGCGTCGAACAGCATGTCGTCGTAACGGCTGTCCGCGGGGGTGGCGATGCCGCGCAAGCGCGCCAGCTGGGCACCCATCAGCGCGACGTCGATCGCGCCGCGGACGCTCGAACCCTGGCGAACGTCGGGATGGTCGCGCGTGGCCCGGGTCACGGACACGGCATCGGCGACCAGTCGCTCGGCCAGCCCCGGCACGTCACTGAGCTCGGCGCGCAACGTCACGATTCCGCGCTCGGCCGCAGCGTCCTGGTACCCGACCGCGAGCCGGCAGAGGCGGTCGTGCACGCTGCTCGACAGGCGCGTCGTGCCGACGTTGTCGAACGGATTCATCGACGCGACCACCCGGAAGGTCGGCTCGGCCTGCACCACACCGACCCGCGGGATCGCGATCGTCCGCTCGCCGATCGCCATCAGCAGCGTGTTGAGCGTGTCCTCCGGCGCCCGGTTGAACTCCTCGATGTAGAGAAACCCGCCGTCGCGCATCGCGGTCACGAGCGGACCGGGGACGAAGTTGTCGGCGCTGTAGTCCTCCCGCAGCACCCGCGCGGGATGGTGGTGGCCGATCAGCTTGACCGGCGTCAGCTCGGCGTTGCCCTCGACCAGCACGAGCGGGATCCCCCACTCCGCGGTGATCGCCTTGAGCATCGTCGTCTTGCTGGTGCCGGGGGCTCCCTCCAGCACGATGTCGCGGCCGGCGGCCACCGCGGCCAGCAGCAGCTCGAGCTCACGCTCACGGCCGACGAGCTGAGCAGCTACTCGATCGCGGACCGCCGGGATGCCGTTCTGATCCACCGCCGAAGTCGGTTCTGCAGCCACTCGCCGTCAGCCTACTTCAGTAGTTGTTCCAGCCGGAGTCGACCGGCAGCTGAACGCCGGTGACGTAGGCGGAATCATCGGAGGCGAGGAACAGGACCGCGTTTGAGATGCTCTCCGGCGGCTGCCACTCGACCGGGAGCGAGTTGCGATTGTTGGTGATGTACTCCGGGTGCAGTTCGGCCGCTCGTTCGACCGTGCCACCCTCGAGCAGCATCGGCGTGGCGATGCCGCCCGGATTGATCGTGTTGACGCGGATGTTGTACGGGCCGCACTCCTTGGAGAGGACCTTCATCATCATGATCTCGCCGCCCTTGGCCGCGCAGTAGACGACTGCGCCCGGCTGGGGATTGACACCGTTGGCCGACGACGTGATGACCACCGATCCGCCGCGCTCGCCTTCGATGATCTTGGGGATGAACGCCTTGCAGACCTTCCAGGCTCCGGTCAGCATGTGGTCGATCGTCTCCTGCCAGACCTCTTCCTCGAGCTCCCAGGAGTTCTTGGCGACCGTCCAGATGCCGTGGTTGACGCAGAGCACATCGACCCTTCCGAACTCCTCCATCGCACGGTCGGCGAGACCCTGCAGGCCGGCGAGATCACGTGCGTCGAGCTTCTCGGCAAGCATTCGCTGATCCTGCTCTTCGACGAGGCGAACGGTCTCCTGCAGATCCTCCATCGTCGCGCCGGGGGTCAGCGGAAACCCGATCTTCTCGCAGATGTCGAAGCCGACGATCGTGGCGCCCTCACGTGCCAGCGTGACCGCGTGCGAGCGTCCCTGGCCACGGGCAGCGCCCGAGATGACCACGACTTTCCCATCCATCCGTCCCATGTCTGCCTCTCCTCAATCGATGCCGGCGAACGCCGAGCCGACGGTTCCTCCTAATTCGTATCAAACAAACGGTTGACGGGCTATCGGATCGGTGTCAGGCACCCCCCACCGGTGACCCGTTGCCGGTATCCTCCACCGACCGATTGGTTGGGCAGTGAGGAGAAGGCATGGAGGCATCTGCGGGACATCCGGAGAAGATCGTCATCGTCGGCGCCGGCCACGGTGGCGGAACCGTCGCGTCGCTGCTGCGCCAGCGAGGCTTCGACGGCGAGGTCGTACTGATCGGGACCGAGCCGACTGGGCCGTACCATCGCCCGCCGCTGTCCAAGAATCTGCTGAAAGGTGACTTCCGCCTGCCGCTCGCGCCGGAGACGTTCTACGCCGACAACCGGATCGAGCTGCGCACCGAGACGTTGGTCACCGCGATCGACCGGGCGTCGCGAAACGTCACCCTGGCTGACGGCGAGACCGTCTCCTACGACGTGCTCGTGCTGGCCACCGGCGCGCGGGCGCGACAGTTGCCGATCCCCGGAATCGATCTGCGCAACGTCTACGAGCTGCGCACCGTCGTCCATGCTGAGGTGCTCGCCGAGGTGCTGGCGCCCGGGGCCCAGCTGGCGATCGTCGGCGGTGGCTGGATCGGCTTGGAGGTCGCCGCTTCGGCCCGCGACGCCGGGGTGGCGGTCACGGTGCTCGAGCGCGAGCAGCGACTGCTGGCGCGGGTGGCCGGAACAGATCTCTCGACCTTTCTTACCGACTATCACCGTGACCGCGGGGTCACGATCGTCACCGGCGCGACGGTGCAGGCGCTGGCGCCGGGGACCGGCGATGCTGTGCGGGCGGTGGTCCTGGCCGACGGCACCGAGATCGAGGCCGACCACGTGCTGGTCGGCGTGGGCGCGGTCGCCGAGGACGGGCTGGCGAGCGCGTGCGGCCTGGCCTGCGCCGACGGCGTGATCGTCGACTACGCATCACACACCGACGATCCGGCGATCTTCGCGGTCGGCGACGCGACCCGGCGACCACTGGCGGGCCTTCCGGACCTCTACCGCCTGGAGAGCATTCCCAGCACCGTCGAGCAGGCCCGCCAGACGGTCGCGGCGATTCTCGGCGCGCCCCCGCCAAGTCCCGAGGTTCCGTGGTTCTGGTCGGATCAGTACGACCTCAAGCTGCGGATCGCCGGGCTGATCGCCGGCGCCGACACGGTCACGGTGCGCGCCGATCCCAGCCACCGGAAACGTGCGATGTTCCACTCGCGCGACGGCTACCTGGTCGCGCTGGAGGGTGTCAACGCCGGCGCCGAGTTCACGGCCGCGCGGCAGATGATCCGCGACCACCTGGAGCTCGACCTGGAGGCGCTAGCCGACGGTTCGGTGCCGCTCGATCAGGTGACGGTCCCGCCACTCGGCACGCCCGATGCCGCCAGCGCGCTCGAGACCGAGGATCCGTCGCAGGCGACCAACGTGTTCGAGACGACGGCCGACGCGGCGGACACGGCCGACGCCGTTCCCGAGTCCCCGCCCGGCCCCGCCGGCGAGCCGGGCCGCCCGCGGGCCACCTTCATCCAGACCGACGGCTCGATGCACTCGATCCAGATCCCGGCGGGCTCGAGCCTGATGGAGGGATCGATCTCCAACAACCTGCCGGGAATCGTCGCCGAGTGCGGCGGCATGTGCTCGTGCGGCACCTGCCACGTCTACATCGACCAACCGTGGGCGGGCCTGCTCCCCGAGCCCGAGTACGAGGAGGACGACCTGCTCGAGTTCATCGAGCACAAGCAGGACAACTCGCGGCTCAGCTGTCAGCTGATCGTGACCGACGAGCTCGACGGGATCGTCGTGCACGTCGCCGAATACTCCTAAGACCGACAGTCGGTCAGGGGCCGCCTGGTGCGGTCGCGGACGCCGCGTACTGACCCGAGATCTGCGATGCGCTCAACTCCGAGTTGTAGAACGACACGTCGGAGATCGAGCCGCCGAAGAAGTCGCTCGTCGGCGTCGGAGCCCAGCCCGTCAGCGACGTGCCACCGACCCGCCAGTAGCCGAGGTAGCCCCGGGCGGTCGGCGACGAGTTGCACGCGACCTGCTTGCCGTCGACGTACAGATGCATCCCGTCCGCACCCTGGGTCGCGACCACGAAATGCCAGCCGCCGTCGTTGTACGCATCGGACGAGTCGATCGTGACCGGCGTGGACCCAGCGGCGTCGCTGCCGAAGTGCAGCGTGCCGTCGTCGCCCATCCACACCTGACGGTCGGCGTCGGTGTTGGTGGTGCCCGAGGCGCTCGAGCCAAAACCCATCAGATAGCCACCCTGCGTGGTGGTCGTGTTGATCCACATCGCCTCTGAATAACTCGCCGGGGCCGCGATCGCCTGGGAGGCGAACAACGACCCACTCGAACCATCGAGCGTCACACCCGTGCCGCCCGAGCTCTCGACCGGACTTGACGTCCCGTAGTCGATGCCGCCGGTCGAATAGATCCCGGTCTCACGGTTGCCGCTGAGGTCCGCCGCGGACTGACCAGAGCTGTCCTGCAGCGGCCAGTAGATCGACGGGGAGTCCGACAGTACGGCCGTGCCGTAGGCGTCCGCGGGCACCGCGGGCGCCGGGCCGGACACCACCACCATCGCCGAGACGCTCGGCGTGCCCGCGGAGTCGATCGCGAACAGCATGTACTCGCCCGGGACCGCTACACCAGGATCGGATGGGATTGCCAGCTGCCAAGTGGTGCTGCCGTCGGCGTTGGCGGTCTGCGAGACGACCTGCAGCGGAATCCGCCGCTGGTCGACGTCGACGGCGTGTGTGGCCTCGCCGTAGCGGACGAGCGCGAAGCTCTGCACCGGGGCGCCGCCCGAGGCGGTCCCGGTCGTGACCGAGACCGTCTGACCGTCGGACGCGGCCGTCGGAGCTGACTGAATCGTCGGGCGGACCTTCAGCGAACCGTCGGCGTTCAGGAGATACGGCGGCGTGTAGATCTGACCGTCGAGATGGTCACAGTCACACGCGGGCCCGTCCAGGCCGCCGCCCCCGGAGAAGATCGTCCCGTCGGGGAGCAGCACCGCGGTCGAGTGATAGTTACGCGGGACCGCGGCCGGGGCCAGCAGCGTCCACTGACCGGTGCGCGGATCCCACATCTCCGGGTTGAGGACGGCGTCGTCGTCGGTGAAGTTCATCGCGTAGGTCGCCCCACCGAACTCGATCACTTGACCGGTTGGCAGCACCACGCCGTTGGCGTACGAACGCGCATACGTCATCGAGCCTGTCTGCGTCACCCTCGGCGTGCTGCCGCTCATGTCGACGACATACGCCTTGTTGGTCGCGTCGTAGGCCGTCGCGGAGCCCCCGAAGGTGGCGTCGTAGCCGACCGCGCCGCCGGTCACGAGCACCTTGTCGATGTCGTAGTAGACGGCGTTCCCCTCGGTTTGGTCGGGCGCGTCGGCGCGCGGCCCGGCGTCGGTGATCGAGCCCGCCCCGTCCGTCGTGATCCAGTGCATCTCCGAGGACGGGCCGATCTGCAGCAACCGCCCCTTCGAGGCATCGATCATCCACGGGTAGTAATCACGGGCGTAGGGGTTGGGGTCCTGAGTGTCGATCGCGCCATCGGGCACCCCGGGCAGCACCCGCCACCCGCCGGTCTGAGACCAGATCTCGGCGGTCTTGCCGTTGGCCGGGGCGAGGTTCGACCATGAACCGCCGTAAGTGATCGCCTGCCCGTCGGGCAAGGCCGTCATCCCGTTGTATCCGCGCGGGATGTTGAGCTGACCGGCCGACGTCCAGGTGTTCGTGTGCCAGTCATAGATGCTCGACTGCGCGGACGTTGTGCCGCCGGCGACCAGGATGTCGCCGTTGGGCAGAACCGCGACCCCGGGACAGAACATGTCGTAGTTGGTCGACGTCACCGTCGAGGCCGAAACCTGACCCGTGGTCAGATCGAGGATCGCCCACCGCGTGAAGTTCTGCCCCGGGGTGTCCTGAGGCGAGAACGCGTCGTCCTGGTCCGCCGACCACATCAGCAGCTTGTCGTTCGGCAGCGGCGCGACCGCGACCGGAATCAGCGGCAGCCCGATCGTCTGTCCCCAGCGACCGACCACCGATGGATCGGTGGTGAGCTTGGGCGCGGTGAATGGCGTCGCCTGCGCGTTCGCCAACGTGCCGGAGGTCGCGGGCGTGCCGGGAGACTGAGACGCGATCACGCGCGGCGACGGCACCCCCAACAGCTTGATCGCGTGCGCGGCATAGGCGGCCTTGCTCGGACCTCCGGCGTGGGAGAGCGCGGTCAGCCGCACGTAGCGGGCGCTTCGCACCGTGAAGCCGACGGTCTTGGCGGCCGTCACGTCGCGCCAGCGTCCATGCGCGACCCGCCGGAAATGACGGCCGTCGGTGCTGACCGACACGCGGAACCGGCCGATCACGCCAACCGGCCGGTGGCCCAGGCGCGGGACATAGGTCAGCCCCGAGATCCGCACGGTGCCACCGAGCGCGATCGTCAGCGACTGCGGCCCGCGCGCGCCGGCACGACTCTGCCACCAACCCCGCCCCTTCAGCGCGAGTACCTCGACCGCGGGATGGCCCGTCACCGACGTGCTGGCATGCGCAGTGGAGTCCTCGGGAACGACCACCGGGGCGTAGGAGACCTTGGCGGCCATCATCTTCATCCCACCGCCGTCCATCGCGCCCGCGACCACAGCGCTCGCCAGCAGCAGCGTCAACGCGCACGCCGCGACCAAGGCCCCGTACGTCAACCGGCGCGCCCCACGCGCATGCATCCCGCCGTACATCGACATTCCTCACTGCCCCGCAGTTCCAAGAGAATCGCCCGCCGGGGCCTGCCTCGGCGAGAGCAGCGGCATAAGCTACACGAAACTCCGGAAACTTGTCGATACCTCGCGTTTGCGCCGGGGCGGCGATTCATGCCCCACTGCCCACCGAGGTGCCGTGAGACTATCGACCGAGCCGAGTTCAGCGACTCGTTTGGGGTGCAGCCGAAGCGACCGGCGCCGGCGAGAGCACGCCGTCCCGGCGCAGGGCCTCGATCTCGGTGTCGTCGATCCCGACCAGGTCGCGGAGCACCTCATCGGTGTGCTCTCCCAACAGCGGTCCTCGCATCAGCGGTAACAGCTCGGTGTCGCCGATCCGCCACGGGATCGCGCCGACGATCTGCTCGGGCGAATACGGATGGGTGAGGACCGTGGCCGAGGTCCGGCGGATCAGCTGGAGATCCTCGTAGGTGCGCACGGGCGCCGCCGGTAATCCGGCATCGGTCAGGAGCTGCGCCGCATCCTCCCGGGTTCGCTGCCCGACCCAGGCCGAGAGCGCCGTGGTCAACGCGGGCGCATCGTCGCCGCCGAAACCGAGCAGCTCGACCAGCCGGTCACGTTCGGCCTCCGTCCGCACCGCCACCGCCAACCACGCGTCGTCTCCGAAGCAGCGGAAGTGACCGTGTGGCCAAAACGAGCTGTGGCCGTTGGCCGGCACGTGCGCGCCGCCGGTGAGCTGCGCCTCCAGCAGCGGCTCGGTCAACAGGCTGCTGACGCACTCCATCTGCGACAGGTCGATCCACGCGCCCTGTCCGGTCAGGCGCTGACGGCGCACCGCCGCGAGCACCGCCGCGAGTCCATGGCTGGCGGCATTGGGGTCCGACAGCGCGAGGTTGAACAGTCCCATCGGCTCGCCGTCCCGGTAGCCGACGAGACCCTCCAGTCCGGCGAGCCCCGACATCACCGGGGCGTAGCCAGACACGTTGCCGATCGGACCGTCCTGGCCGCCGACGGACATCGAGACCATCACCAGCGCTGGATTGACGTGCGACAACTCCGCGTAGCCGAGACCGCGCCGGGACAGGGCGCCGGGGCGCATGTTCTCGACGACGATGTCGCACTCCTGCACCAGCCGCAGGATCAGATCGCGGGCCGCCTCACTGGTGAGGTTGATCCCGACGCTGCGCTTGCCGCGGTTGACGTTGGGGAAATAGCTCGTGCGTTCCAGCGGCGGACCGACCGCGGTCTGTCCGGGAAAGGTGGCAGCACCGCGGGCGCGGGCGGAGTCCGGGCGTGACTCGTGCTCCACTTTGAGCACGTCAGCACCGAGGTCGCCGAGCGCGGCAGCGAGCGCGGGGCCCGACCAGACCCAGCTGAACTCGAGCACGCGGAGACCGGCGAGCGGGCGCTGCGACGCGCCGAGCGAGCGGGTGCTCGGGTTGCCCGGCTTTCCATGGGCCGCCAGGCGGAACGGGGTCCCCGGTACACGCGCGGGTTCAGACGACGCCGTAGGGAGTTCACGGAAGAAATGTCGGTGGTGGTACTGGGGATCGGCCAGCGACTCGGCGACATCGCGGACGGGCGCGATCGGAAAGTCGAACTGCCGCCCCAGCGCGATCATCTCATCGCGCGTGAATCCGCCGATCCATGCCCGCACATGCGGGTCGACTTCGGCGGCATGGAACCGCGCCACCAAGCGAGAATCCCGGATCTCGGCCCGCTCGGACCATGGCGGGTTGCCCATCGCGTTGATCAGCGCGACCCACTCGCTGCTCTGCCGGCACATGATCGCGACGGCGCCGTCGGTGCAGGTGAAGATCGCCGCCGGGTAGGACCCGCCCGACTGCGACGCTCCCGGACCGTCGCGGTGCCACGGTCGTCCGACCGGGGCGAAGTTCGCCACGATCTGACCCACGTAGTACGCGACGACATCGGCGACGGCGACCTGGATCCGGGCGCACTGATCAGAACCGGCGTCGCGATGGATCTGCGTGACCACGGCGGCCGCGGCGGCCTCGGCGCCCGCCATCGCGTCGGGAAGGTCGAAGGGCAGCGACAGGGGCTCCCGGTCCGGCGCGCCGATCGACCAGCTCGCACCCGATGCGGCGCTCGAGAGCAGTGGGGCGCCCGGTCGGGTGACGCCGCCGTCCGCAGCCGAGAACTGGGTGATCTCGATCACCGGGTCCGTCGGCGACCGCGCCGCCAGCAGGCGCCGCGCGATCGTCGTCGCCCCGCCGTCGTGGGCGTCTTCGTGGAGCACGTCGACGATCACGAGATCGACGGTGCGCGCCAACTCCGCGGCCTCGGCGTCGTCCGGCCCCACCTCGCGCTTGCCGAGAGCGAACGCGGCCCCGAGCGCCGGCGCAACGCCGTCGACGGCATACGCCGCGAGCGGCATCCGCACGCGCGTCACCTGGGCGCCGAGACCGCCCAGCAGGCGTCCGCAGTAGCGGCCGGCGATCCGTCCTGATATCTCGAGCACCGACACGCCCTCGAGCAGGTCAGGGCTCGCGGTCGGCATCGGCGGCGACTCAGTGAGCCAGGAAGAGGATCTCGTCCCGGCTGTACTCGCGGCCGCCGTGGGACTCGCGCAGGTGTTGGCGTGCCTGCTCGACGAGATCGTCCTCGTCGGCGCCTTCCAACCAGGCCCCGCATGGGCAGATCAGCTCGGTCTTCTCCGGCTCGGCGCGTTGCGGCTCGTCGGGCATCAGAAGTTGCTCCAACCGGCGTCGACCGGCATCGCGACGCCGGTGATCGCCACCGCCTCGTCGGAGGCGAGGAACACCACCGCCTTGGAGATCACCTCGGGCGGCATCCACCCGTAGCGCAGCAGCGCCCGGTCGGTGCCGAAGAATCGCGGCTGCCACTCGGCCGATTGGTCGACGGTCCCGCCCTCCTGGGTCATCCGCGATGACACCGACCCCGGAAGCACCGCGTTGACGCGGATCATGTGGTCGCCAAGCTCCCACGACAGCGTGCGCATCAAGCCGAGCACGCCGTGTTTGCCGACGGTGTACGCGACTGAGGAGGGCTGCGCGTGCTGTCCCATGACCGACGCCGTGAGCACGATGGAGCCGCCCCGTCCCCCCTCGATGATCTTCGGGATGAAGGCCGAGGTGACCTTCCAGGCACCGGTCAGCAGCACATCGATGCTCTCCTGCCAGTCCTCCTCGGGCAGCGTCCATGAGTTCTCGCTGATCGCCCAGATCCCGTGGTTGACAGCGAGCACGTCGATCCGGCCGAACTCGCCCATCGCCTGATCGGCCAGGCCGTGCAGCCCGGCCAGGTCGCGGGCGTCAACCTTCGCCATCAGGCAGCGCTGGTCCTCGGCCTCGACGAGCCGCGCCGTCTCCTCGAGGTCCTCGAGCGAGGCTCCGGGGTGCATCGGCGTTCTCAGCGGCTCACAGATATCGAAGGCGACGATCGTCGCCCCCTCCCGTGCGAGTGCCACCGCGTGGGCGCGGCCCTGGCCGCGCGCGGCACCGGAGACGACCGCCACCTTCCCCGTCAGCCGGCCATGGCCCTCAGCCGGGACCACCACATCCATCATTGCGGGACGTTCAACCATGATGACTAAGCCCTCGTGAAGCTCACCGGCAGCGACTTGAAGCCGCTGACGAAGTTGGACACCTTCAGCACCGGCTCGCCCGCCATCTCCAGCGTCGCGATCCGCGGCAGCAGTTCGTTGAACAGCGCGCGCATCTCGATCTTGGCGATGTGCTGGCCGAGGCAGATATGCGGACCGTGGCTGAACGCCATGTGCGGATTGGGGCGGCGGGTGATGTCAAAGCGATGTGGGATCGGGGAACACGTCCTCGTCGAAGTCGGCCGAGACGAACGCGCACATGACCCGATCGCCCTGCTTGATCGGGACGCCGTCGACTTCGGTGTCCGCGGTGCAGTCACGCGTGAAGTGCTTGGCCGGCGTCGCCCAGCGCAGCGACTCCTCGACCAGCCCGGGGACCAGCTTCGGGTTCTCCTTGGCGAGCGCGAGCTGATCGGGGAACCGCGCGAGGCCCTCGAGCCCGGCGCTGATCGCCGAGTTGGTCGTGTCGTGGCCGGCAACGGCGATCGACAGCGCCATCTGGTTCTGGATGCGGTCAGACATGTAGCTGCCGTCGGACAGTTTCGAGGTGACGATCGCCGTGGCGAGGTCGTCCCGCGGATGGGCGTGGCGGTCACGGCGGATCACGTCGAAATACGCCTCGGCCTCGGCGACCGCGATCTGCCACTGCTTGGCCATCGCCTCCGGCGTGGGCGGCACGTCGTCGCGCTTCCAGTCGGGGTCGTCGCCGCCGAACGTGTCCTGGGTGATCTTCAGCATCATCTCGTAGTCCGACGCCGGGACCCCCAGCATCTCGAGGACCGCGTTGAGCGGATACCGCGCCGACAGCGAGCTGACCGCGTCGACCGGGCCGTCGGGCTGCTCGAGGAAGTTGTCGACCGCGGTCTTCGCGATCTCTTTGAACCGGGGCTCGAACTTCCGAATCTGGTTGGGGAGAAAGTGACGGGCCTGGGCCATCCGATAGTCGTTGTGGACGGGCGGCTCCAGGTAGGAGAGGTTGTCCATCACGCGGGTGTGACCGCCGAGGATGCCCTTCAGGTACTCGTCGCCCGCCTGGGGCTGAAGCATGATGTTGGCGCCGGCGTTGTGGAACAGCTCGGCGTTGCTGGTCACCTCGGCGACGGTCTTGTGCTTGGACGCCAGCCAGATCGGGTCATAGCCCTCGATCGTCGCCTTGCCCAGCGGCAGGTTGTGGCGCAGCCAGTGCCACGCCGGGTAGACCGTGCCCTCAAGGTCCGCGTAGGACGCCGGGAGGATGCACGCGCGCGCGATCTCCTCAGGCACGGTGAGATCAGAGGTGAGAGTTGTCATCAGGCTCCTTCCTTGAGTCGTTGACGGTCCGGATCGCGACGTCTTCTAGAAGCTGCGGGGCAGCCCGAGCACATGCTCACCGATGTAGTTGAGCAAGCTCTGGTTGTTGATCGGGGCCACCTGAAACGAGCGGATCATCGGCCACAGCGTCGAGACGTCGGAGTCGATCACGAACGCGTGTCCGCCGTGGGCCTGAATCGTCGCTTCGATCGCGTCCCCAGCGGCCCGGGAGGCCAGCAGCTTGGCGATGTTGGCGCGGGGACCGGCGTCGCGGCCGGCGTCATAGTCGGCGGTCGCGACGTCGATCAGGACATGCGCGCCCTCGAGATGGGCCTTGGCGAGCGCCAGCGGATGCTGGACCGCCTGGTAGCTGCCGATCGGCGCGCCGAACGGAGCGCGCTCCTTGGCGTAGGCGACGCCACGATCCAGCGCGTAGCTGCCGAGCCCGCATGCCCAGGCGGCGATCAGCAGGCGCTCGGCGTTCAGCGAGTCGAACAGGTACTCGAACCCGTGGCCCTCTTCACCGACGAGCGCCTCGGGCCCGACCTCCATGTCGCTGAAGAAGATCTCGAACTGACGCTCGGGCGCGTGGTACTCGACCTGCATCCGCTGACGCTCGAGGCCGGCCGTCTCGATGTCGACGATGAACAGCGAGAAGCCGTGGCGGCGGCCGACCTTCTCGCCTGGGGGCGCGGTGCGGGCGATCACGAGGATGTGATCGGCCTCGTCGGCACCGGTGATGAACGCCTTCTGGCCGTTGATCACGTAGCGGCCGTCGCCGATCGCCTTGGCGCTGGTGCGCATGGCGAATGAGTTGGTGCCCGCGTCGGGCTCGGTGACGCCGAAGCAGATCTTTCGGTCGCCGGTCAGCGTCGGCATCACATGATCGGTGATCTGCTGCTCGGACCCGTGGCGCAGGATCGCCTCCCGAGAGAACATCGTCAGCAGATAGAGAATCGGCGGTACGCCCGCCGCCGACATCGTCTCCACGACGGTTGCCACCCCGCTCACGCCTCCACCGAGACCACCCAGTTCCGTGGGGACTCCGACGGCCATCAGGCCCTTCTCGGCCATGTCCTGCCAGAGCTCATCGATCGAGCCGTCGCTGCGCGCCTTCGCGATGAAGTAGGCGCGATCGAAGCGCGCCAAGACGCCCGCCACCGCTTCCCGGATGTCAGCCAGCACCTCTTCGCGAGCCGTAGCCGCCGGCTGAGTCGTCGCGCTTTCGATCATGTTCGTCCCAACGTTTGGTCTATTTCCGCACGGTCAGTGTTCCACGGACGGGCTGCGGCGACACTGGTGAGATCGCTAGTCGATAGCCGGGATCGCGACCGGCGGTTCAGGCGGGTATCAGACGCAGCTCAGACGACCGAGGCTTCGCGCAGTGCCCCGCTCTCGGTGAGCGCGTGCGGGTCGAGGAAGTCGAGCAGCAGCGCGTTCACCTCGTCGGGCTTGTCGAGCTGGACCCAGTGGCTGGCATCGAGGATCCGCTCGTAGCGCCAGGTGTTGTCGACGTACTGCGGCGAGGCGATCATCTGATGCTCGGTCAGGAACTTCTCCCCGGGGCTCCAGATGCCCATCGTCGGGCACTGGACCGACGGCACCTGATACGGGGCGTCGCCGACGAACGCCGCCGGGTCGAAGTTGGCCCGGTACCAGTTCAGTCCGGCGGTCAGCCGGCCCGGCCGCGAGAAGTCGGCGATCGCCTGCTCGGCGTCGGGATAGGTGTCCATCCACTCACGGAACATCCGCCAGTCGTTGGCCTGCAGCGCCTCCTCGGCGGTACCGGTCAGCAGGAAGAAGAGGATGTACCAGGACCGCTGCCGCGATTCCTCCCGGCCCGCGAAGTGGTTGGCGCCGTGGCCGACCTCGAGCGTGGCGAACCGTTCGACGCGGTCGGGGTGCAGGCCGGCAAAGTACCACCCGAGGGCGGCTCCCCAGTCGTGAGCGACGAGCTCGACGCGTTCCAGGCCGAGCTGATCGAGCAGCTCGAGCAGATCCTTCTCCATCTCAGGAATCGCGTAGGCCGTGACCTCTTCGGGGGCCTCGCTGAGCCCGAACCCGCGCAGGTCCGGGGCAATGCAGCGAAAGCCGGCCGCGGTCAACGCCGGGATCTGATGGCGCCACGCCCGGGAGCCGTCGGGGAACCCGTGCAGCATCAGCACGGGGGCGCCGGCGCCCTCGTCGACGACGTTGAGCTCGATTCCGTTGACTGTGCAGTGCATCGTCTCTCCTCTCAGGCGGCGGGCGTGACGGGCTCACGCACCAGCTGGGGATCGTTGTTGGTGACCTCGGCGCCCGCCCGCACCCAGTCTTGGACCTTGCCAACGAGCGCGTCTGACGCCAGCAACTCGGGCTGGAACCACCCGGTGGCGTGCAAGATGTCGCGAGCCACCGTCGGGTCCTCGGTGGCGACCGCCTCGGCGGCGGCGAAGAATTGGGCCTGCTCGGGGGGCGGCGGCTCGAAGTTGACGAACGCCGTGCCGGGATAGTTCGCGTCAGAGCCTGACGCGATCGAGAACGGAAACTCGGCGGCCGCGACGAGATCTTCCATGAACGCGTCCGGGAGCGTGTCGAGGTCGTCGCCGAGCAGGACGATGCGGTCACGCAGCTTGCTCGCCTCCAGCGCCGCGACGGTCATCCCCTGGCCGTAGATCGGGTTGAACGACGCGACCACGTCGCCGATCGGGATGAACCCTCTCGGTCGGCGCGTCAGCCGTTCCCACAATCGCCGCTGATTGCCGGGATGGCGATAGGTGTTGATCTCGGTGACGGGCTCGGATAGCTCGGCCATCTGCGCCAGCAGCGGCGTCGGGGCGTCGCGCAGGAACGCCATGTAGCCCTCCTCGTCGTCAGGCGGATAGTCCTTCATCGCGCCCATCGCGCAGCACGTCCACAGCCCGTTGTCGGACGGCAGGAAGCAGCCGCCGCGGGTCCGGCCTGGAAACGGCATCGTGATCACGCCCCGCAGCCCGTCGGGCAGATCATCCTCGTTGACGCGCACGAACCGGCTGGCGTAGCCGTAATAGGCGCGGACGTGCTGTTCCTCGGGTTTGTCGTACCCGAGCGCCGCCAGCCAGCGCGGGCTGAACGAGCCGCGACCGCTCGCGTCGACGACCAGTTCGGCGTCAAGTTCCCGCGTCGCGTCGCCGGCGGTCATCGACACGCCCACGATCCGATCGCGGTCCTCGTCGGCGAGCAGGCCGGTGACCGTCCCCTGGACGATCTCGACGTTGGGCAGCGCGCGGACCCGGCGGCGGACGACCTGTTCGAGCAGCGGTCGCCGAAACCCGATCAGCTTGACGTCGGAGTCACTGCGCGCCCGCCAACCCTGGATGCCGAACCACGGGGTGTCCTTGACCTCGTCGAAGGTCGGACAGCCGAGCTCGGCAAGCTCGTCGGTGAACCCGTCGAAGAACTCGTTCATCACCTGCGTGCCGAGTGGCAGCAGCACGTGCAGCTGCTTGCCCTGGGGAACCCCGGGGCGGTTCTCGACCGCATCGGGCAGCGCGTCGCGCTCGACGACGGTGACGCGCTCGAAGCTCTCGCTCAGCGCACGCGCTGCCGTCAGTCCGGCGATGCTGCCGCCGATGATCACACCGTGGCCGTGGGCCATCTCATCTCCTCGTCGCTCACTGAAACTCGGGTCGCCGCCCCCGCAGGCCGACGACGATCACGCGACCGTAGTCACTGCCGGTTGC
The DNA here is from genome assembly GCA_963743985.1 of uncultured Solirubrobacteraceae bacterium. Classification (GTDB taxonomy): domain Bacteria; phylum Actinomycetota; class Thermoleophilia; order Solirubrobacterales; family Solirubrobacteraceae; genus Palsa-465. The sequence continues at coordinate 242,795 of CAVUSD010000032.1, forward strand.
GATAACTAGACCGCAGATGTGTCACGGGTGAGACCAGATCGCTATCACTGCGCGGTACGCTCGCATCGACGGTCGTTGGAGAACCGCGCCGGTGGAGAGGCGTTCCGTGGACCTGCGACAACTCAGATTCTTTGTCGCCGTGGGCGACGAAGGTGGCGTCCGCGCCGCCGCCCGGCGGTTGGGCATCTCACAACCCCAGATCTCCCAGGCGGTGCGTCGCCTTGAAGCCGAGCTCGGCGTGCAGCTGATGCGCCGGAGCGCCGCCGGAATCGAGCTGACGCCGGAAGGCGACGAGCTGCTGCGCCACGGGCGGGAGATCCTCGACCGTGTCGAGTTGGCGCGGACGGCGCTGCACCAGGTCGCCGAGCACCGTATCTCGCGGCTGCGGGTCGGCGTCCTCGCCGGGGTGCTGAGCGCCGGGGAGCTCCTGGCCCCGATCCTCGACGGCTTTCGCAGCGCCTGTCCGGAGGTGGCGCTGCATCTGACCGAGCTCAGCTTCTCAGACCAGACCACGGCCCTCGTCGACGGTGCGGTCGACGTGGCGATCGCGCGGGCTCCGATCACCCACCCCGACCTGGAGCTCACCCCGATCGCGCTCGAGCCACGGGTGCTGATGCTCAGCGCGGTCCATGAGCTGGCGCAGGAGGCGTCGATCGACGTCGAGGACGCCCTCGGATTCCCGACGCTGCCGCTGCAGTCACGGAGCGAGTGGTCGTCGTTCTGGCAGCTCGACGACGTACGGGGGCGACCGAACTGCGCCCCCGACGTCGACGCGGTGAGCACCGTCCCGGAGGCTCAGTTCGCGATCGCGTCACACGACGTCGTGATCAGCTCGCCCGCCTCGATCGGGCGGCTGGCGGTCAACCCGGTGGTGAAGGTGGTCCCGCTGCACGGTGCGTCACCGTCGCTGATCGTTTTGATGGCACGACGTGGCGACGACCGTGCCGCGGTCAGGAAGTTCGTTCTGGCCGCCCAATCCACTGCCGAGCGGGAGATCGGCTCGCTGCCCGGCGGCGTCCTGCCGGCCTAGCGGTCAGTTGCGGACCATCACCTTGATCGACTCGCGGTCGTTCATCAGCCGGTAACCCTCGGGTACGTCCTCCAAGCCGATCGTGCGGTCGAACACCCGCCCCGGCTGCAGCCGGCCCTCCAGTACATCGGGCAGCAGCTCGTCGATGTAGGCCCGAGCCGGCGTGATCCCTCCTGCCAGCGCGACGTTCTTGACCCACGATGTGCGCGCCTGCGGCACCTCGGGGAACTGAGGGACGCCGGCGCGGCTGACCGTGCCCCCGGGCCGGGCGATCTCCAGGGCGGTGATGAACGACTCCTCGAGCCCGACGCACTCGAGCACCGAGGCGGGGCCGTCACCGGTCAGCTCGCGGACCCGCTGCACCGCCGCCTCGCCTCGCTCCGCCACGACGTCGGTGGCGCCGAACTCGAGCGCCAGGTCGGTGCGGTCACGGTGGCGACCGAGGATCAGGATTCGCTCGGCCCCAAGCCGTTTGGCCGCCAGCACCGCGCACAGGCCGACGGCGCCGTCGCCGATCACCGCGACCGTGTCGCCGGGCGCGACCTGACCGTGCACGGCGGCGTGGTGTCCGGTGCAGAACACGTCGGACAGGGTGAGCAGCGATGGCATCAGCGCGTCGTCTTCGGCGACATCGACGGCAACCAGTGTGCCGTCGGCGAACGGGACGCGGACCGCCTCACCCTGGCCGGCATCAGCGCTGCTGGTGCCCCAATCCAGACGCTGTCGGCACGAGGTGTGCAGACCCTGCGCGCAGAACTCGCAGGTGCCGTCGGAGATCACGAACGGCGCGATCACCACGTCGCCGCGCTTCAGGGTGGTCACCTCGGAGCCGGTCTCCTCGACGACGCCGATGAACTCGTGGCCCATCCGCCGTCCGGTTTCGCTCGGTGCCATGTTCTTGTACGGCCACAGATCGCTGCCGCAGACGCACGAGCGGGTGATGCGCACGAGCGCGTCGGTGGGCTCCTGCATCGACGCGTCGGGGACGTCTTGAACGCGGACGTCGCCGGCGCCATAGATCACGGTGGCGCGCATCAGTAGCGCCTTCCGATTCCCGCTGCGGTTGTGACCGTCTCGGCTCGTCTCGCCATCCCGACTCTCCTCTCGGCTTGAGTTGCGCCCGCCCTCGGTGAATGGCCGTCGGGGTAGAAGGCGAGCTTGACAGCCAACCTACCGTATGGTCGAATCGTCGGCTCAAGACGTGCGTCAAGGGAGAGAGATGTCCGAAGCTCGAGCCGTTTACCCGCCCGGAGGCGCCGACCGCGGTGGCTCCGGCACGCACCGGCAGATCCTGCTGGTGGCGCGCCCGGTCGGAATGCCCCAGGACACGGACTTCGAGATCGTCGAGGTACCGACGCCTGAGCCAGCCGAGGGCGAGCTGATCGTCCGCAACCTGTGGATGTCCCTTGACCCCTCTCTGCGGATCCGGATGCACGAGGCCGAGTCCGACTATCTACCGCGCTTCGAGCTGGGAGAGCCAATCGAGAGTTGGGCGGTCGGCGAGGTCGTCTCCAGCCGTGCTGACGGGTTCGACGTCGGTGAGCACGTGCTGCATCCGCTGGGGTGGCGTGAGATCGCCGTGCTCTCGGTCGACGGACCCGGGCGCCGCGCCCCGGTCAAGATCGACACCGACGAGTCGATCTCGCCGCGGCTGTATCTGGGACCGCTCAGCTGGGTCGGGCTGACCTCCTACGTCGGGCTGCTCGACGTCGCCGAGCTGCGTGACGGTGACGTCGTCTTCATCTCGGCCGCCGCCGGCGCGGTGGGCAACCTGGCGGTGCAGATCGCCAAGCTGCGCGGCCATCGCGTCATCGCCAGTGCCGGGTCGCCGGAGAAGCTTGACTATCTCCGTCAGCTCGGCGCCGACGCCGTGTTCAACTACCGCGACGGCGATGTCGGCGAGCAACTGCGGGCGGCCGCCCCCGACGGCATCGACGTCTATTTCGACAACGTCGGCGGCGACCACCTCCAAGCCGCGCTCGACAGCTTGAGACTGCATGGCCGGGTGGCGATGTGCGGCGCGATCTCCACGTACAACGCCACCGAGCCCGTGCCCGGCCCGTCCAACCTGTTCCAGGCGGTGGCCAAGGGCCTGACGCTGCGCGGCTTCCTGTCACGGATGTACGCCGAGCGGATGGACGACTTTCGTCGTGACATGCGCGGCTGGCTGGCCGAGGGCAAGATCACCTACCCCGAGCACAGGTTCGAGGGCCTCGAGTCGGCGCCGGAGGGCATGCGCGCACTGCTCAGCGGACAGAACATCGGGAAGGTCCTCGTTTCGCTCTGAGTCCACAGACGGCACAGCCGGGACCGAGCTCCGGCTGGCCGGCCGCGCGCCAGGAGCGCAACTGCGCCCCCTGCGCGTGGCCCGGACTCCCCCAGCGGGCTTCTCTCCCCCGCTCGGGGGGGCCCGTGCCGTGCCGTGCCGTGCCGTGCCGCGCCGTGGCCGCGCCGCGGCGGGTGGGGACCGATCGCATCCGTGTTGGAGGGCTGACGTACGGATCGCCGTCGTCGGAGGGTCAAAACGCCCCACCAGCACAGCCAACGCCGCCCGCAACGCCACGATCCCGGGCTCTCGGACGCGGCGCGCGAGCGTCTGCCCGATCCGGTCTGGGTCGAGGAGTCGCTTGCGCCCCGCAGCCGTGATCAGACGGTTGAGCTCCTCGGGAGTCTCGTACGCCGCAAGCTCGATCAGCATCCGCATCGCCGAGCTCTGGGTCAGGCCGTCGGCGGCACGGAGGTCGTCGCCGGGCGGCGACCGGCTGCGCCAGCCCGTCACATTTGAGGTCGCGAACGTCATAACTGCGTGCCAGTTTTCCCGGGGCCGCAAATGGTGTCAGGCAGCAGTGACGCGGACTCCGAGACTTGTGAACCCGCGCACGGCTGAGGTCGTATAGGGCTCGTACGGCCCGCTGAGCTCGAGCGTCGCCACCTTGCGGCCGAGTGCGCGAAACAGCGCGATGCCCTCGAGCTGCGCGAGCGGCTCGCCAATGCAACGGTGCACACCCACTCCCCAGCCGAGGTGCTTGATGCTGGGATCACGACCGATATCGAAACGCTCGGGGTCGGTGAAGACGGTCTCGTCGTGGTTTGCCGAGCCCCAGAGCGTCATCACCCGTGCGTTGCCGGGGATGACCGTTCCGGAGAGCTCGACATCCTCAAGCGCAAGCCGGTACACGCAGTGCGCGGGTGAGCCCCAGCGCACGCTCTCCTCGACGGTCGCTCTGGCCAGATTGATCGGGTCCGCGCGCAGCAGCGCCCATTGGTCGGGGTTCTCGGACAGGCCGAGGGTGCCGAAGCACAGCATCTCGGCGGTGTTGGCCAACCCAGCGGCGAGCACGGTCAGCGCGATCTGGTTGATCTGCTCCTCGGAGTGCAGGTCACTGGTCTCAAGGATCGCGTCGATCAGGTCCCGGGGCTCGGCGCGCGGGTGACGCCGGCGCTCGTCGAGCAGCTCGCTGAACCAGAGGTACGCATCGGCGAGCGTCTCGTGCAACGGCTCGATGTCCGGGTCGCCGGGCCGGCGGTCGAGGTCCTCCATGATCCGCTTGGACCACAACGGATAGAGCTCGAGCAGCTCAGGGTCGTCGGGCAGTCCCAGCAGCTCGATCATGAGACGCGTAACCAGCGGGTCGGCGACTTGCGTCTTCATCTCCGCGGCGCCCTGCTCCAGCACGTCCCCCACCAGCTCGTCGGCGATCTCCTGCGCGCGCCCCTGCCAGTGCGCCAACGCCTTCGGCGTGAACATCGGCTGCAGCGCCCGGCGCGATCTCGTGTGCGCCGGCGGATCGTTCTGCACCAGCACGTTGCCACCCGCGTGGTCGGCGCGGCGCACGCTCAGTCCCTCGCGAACGCTGAACCGCTTGAAATCGTTGGTCACCGTCCGCACATCGTCGTAACGGGTAATGGCCCAGCTGTCAGGCGCCGGAATCTGGCAAACAGGGGATTGTCGACGCAGCTCGGCGTAGACCGGGTACGGGTTGGCCTGGACCTCGGGCGACCACGGGTCAAAGGTCGTCATCAGTAGATCCTCCGGCCCCCGTCGACGACGATCGCCTCGCCGGTCAGATAGGAGGCCGCCTCACTGGCCAGGAACAGGACCACGGCGGCGAGCTCGTCAGGGCGCCCGCCGCGACCCAGCGGGATCCGCGGCAGATGGTCATCGATCTTCGACGACTCGAAGAAGTCCGCGGTCAGCTCGGTCTCGAAGATCCCCGGGATCACCGCATTGACGCGAATCCCCCGGCGACCGGTCCACTGCTGAGCCAGGTCACGGGTCAATGACAGGATCGCCCCCTTGCTCGCTGAATAGGCGGCCTGCGGCAACCCCATCGTGATCATCGCCGCCAGGCTCGACACGTTGACGATCGCGGCCCCCGGCTGCATCGCCCGGGCGGCCGCCTGGGCCATCCAGTAGGAGCCGTTGAGATTGACGTCGATCACCGCCCGGAACGCCTCCGGCGATTCGCGCAGGGCGGGTACGGCGGCACCGACGCCGGCGTTGTTGACCAGGATGTCGACGCCGCCGAGCTCGCGGACGGTCGCGTCGACCAGTGCTTGGCAGGCATCGGGGTCGGCGACGTCGGTGGGCACGACGATCGCTCGCGCACCGGCCGCCTCGACGAGTTGCCGGGTCTCGGCGAGCCGGTCGACCCGGCGGGCGGCGAGCGCCACCGATGCGCCCGCCTGGGCAAAGGCCTCGGCGATCGCGACACCGAATCCCGACGACGCGCCGGTGACGATCGCCACCCGGCCGTCGAGCCGGAAGCGGTCAAGGATGGTTTCCACGGTCCCGGCATCCTAACGGTAGGTAGAATCGCAAAACGGAGACCAAGGAGGAGGAGCACAGTGAGCATGCGCGAAAGCGATACGGCCGCCGGATCGCTGGATCAGACACTCTTCCGCGACGTGATCGGACGCTTTGCCAGTGGCGTCACGGTGATCACCACGACGGTCGCCGACAGGGACTTCGGCACGACCGCCAGCGCGGTGTCCTCGCTGTCGATGGATCCGCCGATGCTGCTCATCTGCCTCAACAAGACCAGCGAGACCCGAGAGGCGATCACCCAGTCCCAACGGTTCGCGGTGAACATCCTCAGCGAGGGTCAAGCCGACCTGGCCTTTGCCTTTGCCAAGAAGTCCCCGGACAAGTTCGCGCAGGCCCAGGTCGATCGCGGCCCCAACGGGATGCCGCTGATCCCAGGCTCTCTCGCCCAACTGGAATGCGTCGTCACCGAGACGGCGGTCGGCGGCACCCACACCGTCTTTCTCGGCGAGGTCATCCACGCGGAGGGCACCGATGATCCGCCGCTGACCTACTACCGGGGTCGCTTCGGGCGCTTCGCGGACATGGTCGGGGACGTCGCCTACCGCGAGCTTCGTGACCTCGTGGTCAGCCGGGAGCTCGGCCATGGCGAGACCTTGGATCCTGAGCAGCTGAGCCGGCAGCTCGACACCGACCCTGAGCACGTCATGGTCGCGATGACCAAGCTTGCCGCCGACGGCCTGCTCGAGCAGGGCGCCGACAGCGCGATGCGGGTCCGCCCGCTCGACGTGCCGACCGCTCACGAGGCGATCGACGCGCGTTGCGCGATCGAGATCGCCGTCGTCGACAAGGTCAGCGGTCGCCTCGCCGAGGCCGACATCGAGACGCTGAGTGGACTCGCCGCGGCTACGCAAGCGGCGGCGACCGCATCCCCGCCCGACATTCCCACCCTGGTGCGCTCCGGCCAGGACTTCCACGCTCACTTCGTCGGACTGCTCGACAACGATGCGCTCACCGGATTCTTTGCCCGCTTGGACCTTCGCGGAATCTGGTTGCGAGCGGCGCCCGACCTGTCGCACTTCGGGCGCACGAACGCCACCTACCTGGGCGAGCTGGTCGACGCTTGCCGGACAGGTGACTCAGACCGCGCTCGGCAGATCCTCTACGAGCACGCCGAAGCGGTCAAACAGGACGCCCGCGAGGCGATCGAGCAGGTCGGAGGCGAGCTGTAGCCATGAGCGACCAGAAGGTGTGGGTCATCACCGGGTCCGGACGCGGCATCGGCGCTGAGATCGCCAAGGCAGCATTGAGCGCTGGGCACAGCGTCGTGGCGACGGGTCGCAGACCCGAAGCGGTCACGCAGGCGCTCGGCGAAGCCGACGAGCTGCTCGTGGCCGCGTTGGATGTCACGCGCGCCGAGGACGCCGAGACCGCGGTGCACGCGGCGCTGCGGCGGTTCGGGCGCATCGACGTCCTGGTCAACAACGCCGGTTACGGCCAGCTCGGGTTCTTCGAAGAGCTCTCGCCGGCACAGATCGACCAGCAGTTCGCCACCAACGTGAAGGGCACGATGAACGTCACCCGCGCCGTGCTGCCGGTGATGCGCGCGCAGGGCAGCGGGCACATCATCACGATCTCTTCGATGTCGGGCCTGGTCGGCGCCGGTGGCGCGTCGGCATACTGCGCGTCGAAGTTCGCCGTCGAAGGCTGGATGGAGTGCCTGCACCAGGAACTCCCGTCAATGGGCATCAACGTGACCGTCGTCGAGCCCGGCTTCTTCAACACCGACTTCCTGGACAGCAGCTCGGTCGCCTTTGGTGACGTGGCCGTGGACGACTACGCGACCCGCTCCGTCGAATTCCGCGCCTGGCACGACGCCAAGAACCATGAGCAGGAGGGCGACCCGGCCAAGCTCGCCGCCGCGCTGCTCCTGCTCGCTGAGCAGGACCAACCGCCGCTGCGGTTCGTCGCCGGCACCGACGCCGTCACGCTCAGCGAGCAGGAGCTGGCCAAACGCCACGCCGAGATCGACGCCTGGCGTGACCTGTCGACCTCGCTGGCGCGAACCGGCGTCGAGCAGGTCAGCGCACTGCCCGCCACCTGATCACGGAGCCTCGGCTCGCCGCGGGGCGGTCTGCGTCCGGCAGTGCCGGATCAGCGTTCGCTCCAGTCGACTCCGGCCGGAGTCCTGTGGCTGCGACAACGTGCCTGGGTCAAAACCACGGCGCGTGTACGGGAGCGCAGGTCCAGCGCGGGTTGAGCCCGATCACCGGGCCGAATCCGGCTTGCACCCCGGTGGGCGCGGACGCGCCGGGGTTTTGATCCAGGCCCGGATGGTCCGGGGGACGCGGCCCGACACTGCGGGTCCGCTGTTCGCCAAATCGAGCCGGGAGGTCCTGGCCGATTCGCACATCGTCTGCAGACCCGCGGTCTCAGTCGTGCCGCTTGAGTTCGATGATCGGGATCGGGCGCTCCGTCTGCGACTGATACTCGCGGTAGATCGCCTGCTGGGCGCAGATACCGTCAAACAGCGTTTCGCGTTCAGCTCCCTCATGGATCACGGCCGTGGCCGGAAAGGTCTCGGTGCCGATCTCCACCGTGACCTCAGGATTGGCGGCGACGTTGTAGAACCAGGGCGGGTTGCGGTCTGAACCGCCCATCGACGCGATGATCACCAAACGCTCGTCAACGATGTAATAGGCGACCGGGATCGTCCGTGGCTGACCGCTCTTGGCGCCAGTGCAGTTGATCAACGCGAAGTCAAAGATGCCGATCTCACTGTCGATCTTTCCCCCGTTGCGGCGGAACTCCTCGATAAAAGCGGCATTGAACGTCTGAAACGCCGAACCCTCGGGCTTCCACCCCGGGGTTCCGGGGCCGTCGTCCCGGCGCCCCTCGAGCGCCATCTCTTCCAGCTCCTGCATCGTGAAATTCGGTTTGGTCTCCACGGGCGGCCTCTCCTTACCGCTTCGCTTCTGCACCGGTCACAACTGCTCGATCTCGTCGATCGCAATGCTCATGGTTCCCTCTTGCACGAACGGCAACGTGTCAAGCTGAGCCTCCGCCCCGGCACGACTGTCATCGTTGACGACCAGATAGGCGCCGGTCCCGTCGGTCCGTTTGTAGAGGAGCTCGATGAAGCCCTGTTCGCGCATCTCCGCGACGCGCCGGACTTCAGCCTCCATGGTCGGTCCCGGATCAGAGCCCGGGGTGAATCGCGCGTCAACGTAGAACTTCACAGACAGCCTCCTGACTTCGGTGTGGGCAACGCCATCAACTGTCGTACTTGCCCGCGCGCAGCTCCTCGCGCAGCTCGGAGCGGCGGATCTTGCCGCTGACCGTCTTCGGCAGCTCAGCGACGAAGTGGATCTCCCGCGGATACTTGTACGGCGCCGTGAGCTTGCGCGTGAAATCCTGCAGCTCGCGGGCCAGCTCGTCGCTGGGCTCATTGCCCGCGGTGAGGATGCAGAACGCGGTGACGATCTGGGTGCGCTCGGGATCGTCTTTGCCGACAACCGCGGCTTCGGCAACCGCGGGGTGCTCGATCAGCGCCGATTCGACCTCGAACGGCCCGATCCGGTATGCAGAGGACGTGATCACGTCGTCATCGCGCCCCTCAAACCACAGGTAACCGTCCGCGTCGCGCCACGCCTTGTCACCGGTGAAGTACCACGGCCCCCGAAACGACTTGGCGTTGGCGTCAGCATCCCCGTAGTACTCCTCGAACAGACCGATCGGGCGGCGCCCGTCGACCCGGATCGCGATGTTGCCGACAGTGTCGTTGGCGACGGCGTCCCCGTCCTCGTCGACCACCTCGACGTCCCAGCCCGGAACCGGCTTGCCCATCGAACCGGGTCGGACGGGAACCGAGCGGTAGTTGGCGACAACCACACACGTCTCGGACTGCCCGTACCCGTCGTAGACCGTGAGGTTGTCGACGCCGTCCTTCCAGGCGCGGATCACCTCGGGGTTCAGCGGCTCTCCCGCGCTCGTGCAATGACGCAGCGACGACAGGTCGTGCTTGGAGAAGTCGCCCTGGACGAGCATCCGGTACAACGTCGGCGGCGCGCAGAACGAGGTGATCTTCGCCTTGGAGATGATGTCGAGCACGCCGTCGGCGGTGGGCTTGCCGAGCGCGACCTGCACGACCGTCGCCCGTTCGGCGAACTGTCCGTAGAGCCCGCCCCAAGCCGCCTTCGCCCAGCCGGTATCAGACACCGTCCAGTGACGGTCCCCGGGACGCAGGTCGTGCCAGAAGCGCGCGGTCGAGATGTGGCCGGCGCCATAGGACGCCTGATGGAGGACCATCTTCGCGTAGCTGACCGTTCCCGACGTGAAGAACAGCAGAACCGGATCCTCGCGACGGGTCGGCGCCTCGGGCGTCGGGCCGTCGCCCGCCGTCTCCATGATCTGCTCGAAATCGACCCACCCGGGGCGGTCGCCGACGCCGAGGCCGATCCGATGCTGCAGCGACGGCAGCTCCTCGGTGATCGCATCGATCTTCTCCGCGCCCGCCGCATCGGTGATGGCCGCCGTCGCGCGGGCGCTCCGGATCCGGTAGGCGATGTCCTTAGAGGTCAGCTGGTTGGTCCCCGGCATCGCGATCGCGCCGATCCGGATCACGCCGAGCATCGCTGCGTACCACGCCGGGACGCGCGGGATCATGATGAACACCGGGTCGCCCTTCTTGACGCCCAACTCCAGCAGCGCCCGCGCCGCCTGGCGCGCGTCTCGCGCCAGATCGGCCGCGGTCTGCTCGGCGACCACGTCGCCGTTGCCGTCGAGTGACACCAGGGCCAGGTCCTCGGGCCGCTCCTGGGCCCAGCGCTCGACGATGTCGATCGTGGGGTTGTAGACCTCCGGCACCTCGGGGAAGTAGGACTCACGCGCCGCTGCGTAGTCGACCAGGTTGGGTGCCGCCGAGCGGTCGGGAAGGGGCAGTACGGTGGCCATGAGCTCTCCTTGCGAGGTCAGGTGATGAAACGGTCAGTCGCCGGGGCGCGGTACATCGTGCTCACCACTCCATCAGCCCGACCAGGTCCTGGCGCAGCCCGATCACTCCGAAACGGTTCCAGAGCAGACGGAAGTCAGTGGACTCCCCGTGGGTGTACATCCAGATGCCCATGTAGTGGGTGGACAGCAGCATCATGATGGCGAGCACCGAAAACGTCCGCACCACCTCGGGGTCGACAGTACGACCGGTGAGACGTTCGTACTCGGCGAAGAACCAGTCGCGGTCGGTGAACGCGTTCATCAGCCCGGTGACCGGGCGCAGATGCTTGCCGGCGAGACGCTCGAGCGCGATGTAGCCGAGATCGAAACGGACGTCGCCGATGTAGGCGAGCTCCCAGTCGAGGATCGCGGTCACGTGACCGTCTACGAACAGGCAGTTGCCGGTGCGGTAGTCGCCGTGGACGATCCCCTCCCAGGTGTCGGCGGGCTCACGCTCGCGCAGCCACACGAACGCCTCCTCCGTGACTGGGTCGCGGACCAGGCGGCGCTCTTCGTAGACCGCCTGCCACCGCGTCACGACATCGAGGTACCCGAGCGTCGGCACCGAGCCGCCGGCCAGCCGCGACGCCGGAAGGGCGTGCAAACGCGCCAGGTTCTGCACCATGTCGCGAGCGATCGTCTGCTCGCCGGCCCAGTCGGCCGCCAGCAGCTCGCGGTCCGGGCGACGGTAGGCGTTGGGGGCCTCGCCCTGTACGAGCTCCATCACGATGAAGCGGTTGCCGAACGGATTGTCGGCGGATCCGGCAAAGCCGTAGACCGCCGGAGTGGCGATCGCGGGCTCGTCGTCAAGTGCGCGGTAGAGCTCGTACTCGGCGAGGATGTCGGTCTCCAGCACACCGCCGGGCGCCTCGGCGCGGACGATGAACTGCTGATCGCCCGCCTTCGCGATGAACGCGTGGCGTGACCAGCCGCCTGACAGCTGGCTGACGTCGGTCACCTGCTGCTCGTCCGTCAGCTGCCCGGCGCCGCGCAGGATCGAGGTCAGCAGCGCCGCCCGCTCGCCGACGGCGGGCGATGCCTCAGCTGAGGCCATCGGCCATCAACTCCGTCTCACGATCGGCCAACTCCCGCAGACGCACGCGGAGCTCGACGCGCAGCGATCGGGCGTCGTCGGAGTCCTGCGATCGCAGTTGCGCCAGCAGCTCGCAGAGCGCGTCACCAAGTTCGGCGATCCCGCGCGCCGCGATCACGGCCTCGGCGCGACCCCGGACCTCACCGGTCACGCCGGGGTGCGCGCTGAGCAGTTCGGACAACGCAGCCCGGAACCGGGCCAACTCGCGCGGGTAGGAGGCGAGCTCGACGCTGAGGTGGCGGGTCGCGCTGTATGCGGACATCAGCTGGTCGCGTTCGAAGTCCGAGGCCTGGTCGTCGCTGCGCGCCGCACCGCGCAGCGTCGTGCCGATCGCAGTCACCACCTCGGCGGGCGTCAACTGATTGAACATCGTCGCCTCTCCTGGCCCCGGTGTCTTGACCAATCGCTTGTTTGCACGTTACTCAATCACGGGATCGCCGGTCAACGTCGTTGGCCCGCCGACGCTCTTCCCGAGCGTCATGCGGCACGATCGAGCGCCTCGGCCATCTCGGGCGGCAGGTCGCAGGCGCGCATCGAGCCATTCTCGCCGAGCTCCACCGGAACCTGGGTGATCCATACCTGGTTGGCGATCGGCCCATCCGCGCCGGCGTGGAAGTCGCAGCGCAACGTGTAGGCGCGGCGTCCCCGGGAGTCCAACCACAGGCGCGCCTGCACCGCGTCGTCCATCCGCAGCGGCCGGGCATACGTGATCCGCGTCTCGACGACCGGTGAACCCTTGCCGGAGGTGAGCATCGCGGACACTGGGAGCCCGATCTCCCGCCGCCAGCGGGTGAGGACGCGCTCAGCCCACCGCAGCGGCGTCGCGTAATAGAGGATGTGCGCCATGTCGACGTCGGCCATGACGACGTGAAAGTCAGCGCTGAGCAGCGGCCGCTCGGCAGCGGGCGGGTCGGCCATGACCGCATTTCACCGGCTCGGGCGCCCGGGTACTACTCCCACAAGCGCCAGCCGGCTTCAGGCCGCCGTCACTGGCGCCCGTTCGCCGGCTCCGACAGGAACCGATCGATCAGCGGGGCGACGTCCTCAGGCTGGTCGAGCAGCAGCAGATGGCCGGCGTCCGACAGCACGTAGCGCCTCGCATCGGGCATCAACCAGCAGAACAGCCGCGCATTGACAGGTGGCGCCATCGGGTCCCGACCGCCCGCCAGGATCAGCGTCGGCATCTTCAGCGAGCCCAAAAACGGCAGGCTCGACCAGCCGGAGATCGTGCGCAACTGGTGGCGGTAGCCGCCCAGCGACGCCGGATTGGCCTCCCGGTTGCGCTCGTAGATCGCCAGGACTTCGGGATCTCGTCCCGAGCGTCCCCCGAGCAGGCGCGCCATCCGTGCGCGCCGCCGCTCGGGCTCGCGCGTAGCGACCATGCTCAGCAGTTGCACCGGGCGTGCCGGATTCTGCAAGCCGCCAAGACCGGGGATCGTTGCCGCGAGGACCAGCCGCCGGACCGAGCGCGGGTACTGATGCGCGAACTCCTGAGCGAGCGTACCTCCGAAGGAGTGGCCGAGCACGTCCACGCGGTCGCAGTCCACGGCGTGCAACAAGCCGGCCACGAGCTCCGCCAGCTCGCTCATCCGCGCCGGGTGGTCAAGCGGATCGGTTCGGCCCGCGCCCGGCGCGTCGAACATGATCAGCCGCCGGCCGGGCAGGCGCTCGATCAGCGGTTCCCACATCTCGATATTGCCGCCGATGCCCGACATCATCAGCAGCGGCGGCCCCTCGCCGTGCAGGCCGACGCGAAACGTCGTGTCCTCGACGGTCACAAAGCGGACCTCGGTATCGGGTCCGATCACGCGGGGCCTGGATCGATCAGGATCTTGATCGAGTCGCCGCCGGTTGCGAGTTTCTCGAAAGCACCCTGCAGCTCCGACAGGCCGGCGTGACCCGTGACGATTTCCGAGGCCCGCACGGAGCCGTTCCCGATCAGCTCGATCGCCTCGGCGAAGTCCCGGGATTGGTAGGCGAGTGTGGCCCGCACGCTGACCTCCGAGACCGCGAACGCCGCGACGTCGAGCGGCGCCGCGCGCTCGTAGAGCGCGACGATCGTCACCGATCCGCCCCGCACCACCAGCTCGACCGCCTGCTGAGGCAGCGACGGTGCCCCCGCGGTCTCGATCACCGCGTCGACGTGCGGCTGGTCGCCGAGCACGGAGGCCACAGCCGCCAGCAGACCATCCGCACCATCCGCGACGAGCATGCCCGCAAGCTCCGCCCGCGCACGCCGTGGCGGCGCCAGGTCCACGCCGACGACCGTGCCCACCCCGCGGGCCAGCAACACCCGCCCGACAAGCTGGCCGATCGGTCCCAGGCCGGTGACGACAACGACGTCGGAGGGACCGACGCCGCTGCGCCGGACGGCGTGCAGGGCGACCGCCAGTGGCTCGAGCAACGCTCCGTCGTCATAACTGAAGTCGGTCGGGAGGGTGAAGACGGTCGCGTCGCGTCGCGCATCGGGTACGTGGACACGCTCGGCGAACGCTCCCGGTCCCCCGCCGATGCCGACGCCCGGGGCGAAACCGGTCAGGCAGCGCTGGATCTCGCCCGCTTGGCACGCCGGACACTGCCTGCACGGCATCATCGGCATCGCCGAGACCCGGTCGCCAACGACGATCCCAGTGACATCAGAGCCGACCTCGACCACGTCCCCGGCGAACTCATGACCCATGATCTGGCCCGGTTCGGTAAACAGGCCGGCGTTGAAACCGTGTAAATCCGAGCCGCAGATCCCGCACGTGCGGACGTCGACGACGATCCCGCCTGGCGCCACAACGGGCTCCGGCACGTCGGCCAACTCGATCTGACCGATCCCTGTAAAGACTCCGGCTCTCATCGCTCGTCTCCCGTTGCGCGTGTTCGCCGGCGCCGTCACCACTACCACTTGCGCCAGCCTCACCCGGCGGCGGTTGACCGCCGGCGGGTGAGGTCCCTACGGTACGTCGAGTCGCCCGCTCGGTGCTCGGCGTTAACGACAGTACGGGCAGGTTCCGAGGCCGCGGCCGATCTGGATGCTGTGCTCGGCGGCCATCGCCGGGTCCGCCATCACCAGATCGTGCTGACGGCGTTCAGAGCGGCGGGCTGCACTGGCCTCAAGACCATCGGCAAGCCGGCGCAGGGCCGGGCGAATATGAATCTGGGAAACGCTCATTTGAGGGGTGCTCCTTTACTTGATATGTCGGGCCTGCACCCTCCCTCAGCGTCGGCTTCCTGCCTCTGCCTCCCGTGCTTCCGGGGACATTCGCTGGCGTTTACGCTAGTCCGGAACACACGTTCGTTCTGTGAGCGTCCTCACGGCGTGGCGCGGCCGCCGTGGACCCGCTGATGACCGCCCGGACGCTCGCGGGCAAGACGATGATCGTGTCCGGCGCCAGTCGCGGCGTCGGCCTGGCGATCGCCCTGGCGGCGGCCCGGGATGGCGCGAACATCTGCATCCTGGCCAAGACGGCCGCTCCCGACCCGCGTCTGGACGGCACGATCCACACCGCGGCGGCGGAGATCGAGGCCGTCGGCGGCCAGGCGCTGCCGATCGTCGGTGACGTCCGCCGTGACGAGGACGTCGCGCGCGCCGTGAGCAGTTGCGTGGAGCGCTTCGGCGGGGTGGACATCTGCGTCAACAATGCGAGCGCGATCAACCTCGCCCCGACGCTCGACCTGCCGATGAAGGGCTACGACCTGATGCAGGACATCAACGTCCGGGGCAGCTTCCTGTTGACCCAGACCTGCCTGCCCCACCTGCTGGAGGCCGACAACCCGCACGTGCTGATGCTGTCCCCGCCGCTGAACTTCACCGGTCCGTGGCTGAAGAACCATGTCGCCAACACCGTCGCCAAGTACTCGATGACCATGTGGGTGCTCGGGATGTCCGAGGAGTTCGCCGACCGGGGCGTCGCCTTCAACGCGCTCTGGCCACGGACCTACGTGGCCACCGTGGCGGTCCGCAACGTGCTCGGCGGCGATCAGGCGTTGGCGCGCTCACGACGGCCCGAGGTGATGGGAGACGCCGCGCACGCGATCCTCACCCGCGACAGCCGGTCGTGCACGGGCAACACCTTCATCGACGACGACGTCCTGCGCGAGGAGGGCGTCACCGACCTGGCCCGGTACCGCTACGGCGATGCCAGCGAAGAGGATCTGATCCAGGACTTCTTCCTGGACTGAAAGCGGGGACGCCGTAACGCGTCAGGCGGGCGGCCGGGGCGCCTGGACGTCGGGGCGGCTGGCGGCAACCGGATCCGATCCCTCAAGCGCGACATCGACCGCGAGCGAGCTGCCGCACCCCGGACACAGGTTCTCCCGCAGGACGACCGGCTCGCCCTGGACGCGCTTGCGAACGTTGAGGTGCAGCTGCGCGAACCGCTCGGAGATCTCCGCCTCGCGGGTCCTCGCCGCCCCTCGCCAGTTGCCCTCCACGACGCCGAGGTCGTACCCGCAGGCCGTGCACTGCCAGCGCCCGTCCACGCCGGCCAGAGGCGCGAACGGCGTGGCATCGTCACGCACCGTTCGCTCCGGCGCGTGGCCCAGCCGGGCGGCGCGGCCCTCGCGACGGCGCTGCTCGGTGCCCGGACGATCGACGAGCCCGTCGACGACCACCACGCCGTAGATGTCGCGCGCGGCCGGCGCGCTCACCGCGCCGGCCTCGACGTCGGCGCGCACGAGCTCGGGATCGCGGCGCAGCGGATCGCCGACCCCGCCGCCGCCGCCGTGGACGACGGTGTAGACGTCTCCGCGCTGGAAGATCAGCGACGCGGTCTGCGCCGGACCCCCCTCGTCGCGGCCCTGGACGGCCTCCTCGGTCGGGTATTCGCCACGCTCGAGGAGATCGACGATGTTCGTGTCGCGCAGGAGCACCGCCTTGCCGGCGGCACCCGGGTAGCCGCCCGCCGCACCGCGCGGGGGAACGTAGCTGGTGTTCGTGTAGGCGCCGCCCGCCATCCGGTCACAATGCAGGATCGCCAGGCAGGTCGAGACGCCGAGGCCGCCGCGGTAGAGCCCGGCGCCGCCGGTGTCAGGCGCGATCCGCCGCCACAGGATCATCCCCGGCTGGCTGGTCTCCTCGACCTCGACGTCGGGCATGTCGCAGCCGTTCATACAGGTCGCGGCGTAGACCTCCAGCCCGTCGCTCGTCGTCTGCGCCGGACCGCCCGCGGCCATGCCGACCGACATCGGGAACGCGACCGTCGGGGCGCCGCTGCGGCGATCGATCCCGAACGCGGTGAAGTACGTCTGATTCTGTGCCGGCTGGCCCTCCACGCGCGAAGCGACCAATGGATCGCTCGACAGGCTGCACGCCTGTGAGAAGACGTCGTTGAGCATCTTGTTGACGCGCATCCCGGTCTGGATGTGCGACATCGAAACCGGCGCCGGAGCGACCGCGTTGACGATCGTGCCCTCGGGTCCGAGGTCGAAATGAACCGGTCGCCAGATACCGGCGTTGACGGGGATGTCGTAGAACAGCTGCGCCAGCATCGTCGTCCAGGACTGGCCGAGCATCGCCGGAACCGCGCCGTTGATGAAGCAGTCGGTCTGTGGGCCGCCGCGGAACTGGAGCGTCAACTCGTCGCCGTCGACGATCAGCCGCGTCGTCACCTCGTGCAGCTCCTCGACCCCGCGGGCGTCGAACTCGACCCAGTCGGTGCTGTCGTAAGTTCCATCCCGCAGCAGCGAGATCCGCGTCCGGACCGCCTGCTCTGACAGCCGCTTGGCCTCATCGTTGAGGGCGTCGAACCGCGCGACGCCGATCTCGGAGAGCATGCTCTCCAACCGCCGGCGGCCGGCGTTGTTGGCCGCGATCATCGAGCGGATGTCGTTGAGCACCGTTGGTGCGAGGCGGACGTTGGTGGCGATGAATCGCTCCCAGCCGGCGTCGATCCGGCCGTCGCGCACGATCCGCGTCCCGGGGAACGCCAACGTCTCCGAGAACGAGTCATAGGCACCCAGCGCGAACCCGGACACGGCCGACCCACCGATGTCGAGCACGTGTTCGTTGACGTAGCCCCAGGCGACGAGCGCCTCCTCGAAGAAGAACGGCATCACGATGCCGACGTCGCCCTGGTGAATCGCCCCCGACGTGTGCGGGTCGTTGCAGATGAAGGCATCGCCGGGCGCGATCGTTTCGATCGGGTGGTTGCGCAACACCGCCTGGACCCCGAGCACCGCGGTCGAGATGTGGAAGGTGACGAACCCCGAAAAGGCGATCTGCTCGACCTTGGCGTCCATCAGGCAGGTCGAGAAGTCCTTGGCGTCGGTGACCACCGGCGAGCCGGACGTGCGCATCAACGTGATCGCCATCTCGTTGGCGATGTTGCGCACCGACTTCTGATGCACCTCGATGTCGATCAGGTCGAAGTTCGCGATGGTGTCGTACATGTCGCTCCCCCCCGGGGCTCAGACGGTCAGCGTGTAGTTGAAGTACCGATCGCGCGCGGCGGTCGCGCGCTCCGGTACATAGATCGTCGTGTCGCCGACGTCGATGATGCACGGGCCGGTGACCGACGTGCCGGGTGGCAGCTCACTCTCGGGGTAGACCGCCAGCGACGCCGGCCGGCGCTCGACCGGGAGGAACACCTGGCGGTGGGCCGACGGCGCCGGAGTCCCGGGTGACAACTCAGCCTCGCGTCCCACCGGCTTCGCCCGTCGATGCGTGACCTTGATCGACAGGTTCAGCAGCACCACCGGCGATCCCACCCAGGCGGTGCCCTCGCCGTAGCTCGCCTCGTAGACCCCCGGGAAGTCGGCCTCCATCTCGGCGGCGTCGCCGGTCCCGAAATCCCGGTCGGGCAGGGGCACCGTCACCTCGTAGACCTGGCCCATGAAACGCATATCGCCACTGCGCTCGATCCGCAGGTCGTCCCGCGTGATCCCCTCGGCGGCGGCGTCGGCCACCGCCTGGTCGATCATCGCGGCGACGACGTCGTTGACCTCGTCGGCCCGATCCGGGTCCGACAGCATCCAGTTGACGGTCTGGTCGTACTGGCGCACGTAGTCGGCGATCATCACCCCGTAGGCCGAGAACGCCGACGCGTTGTCGGGGATCGTGATCGTGGGGCACCCGAGGCGGCGGCAGATCTCGGCCGCGAACAGCCCCAGGCCGCCGCCATAGGAGAAGAAGGTGAACTCACGGGGGTCGTGGCCGCGCTCGACGCTGACGACGCGCAGTGCGTTGGCCATCTCGATCACCGCGAGGTCGTAGATCGCGGCCGCGGCGTGCTCGACGCTCCACCCGAGCGGCTCGCCGATCCGCTGCGCGACCACCGCCCGGGCCGCGCCGACGTCGAGCTGGTGGCGGCCCTGCAGGTAGTTGCCGGGATCGATCAGCCCGAGCACGACGTTGGCGTCGGTGACCGTCGGCTCGCTGCCGCCGCGCCCGTAGCAGGCGGGCCCGGCTCCGAGCCGGCGCTGCGCGGCCCGACCTGGGGCACGCCGCGCACGTCCAGCCATGCGATCGAGCCGCCGCCGGCGCCGACCGAGACGACGTCGAGGATGTTGACCCCGGTGTGGAACGGACCGAACGT
This sequence comes from uncultured Solirubrobacteraceae bacterium, assembly GCA_963743985.1. Taxonomy (GTDB): domain Bacteria; phylum Actinomycetota; class Thermoleophilia; order Solirubrobacterales; family Solirubrobacteraceae; genus Palsa-465. The sequence continues at coordinate 262,198 of CAVUSD010000032.1, forward strand.
CGCCTGCTTGGCGACCGTCGGCTCCAGCCGCGGCAGCACCGCGGTGTCGAAGCTCGTGCCGCCCATGTCCCCGACGAGGATGTTGCTCAGACCGAGCTGCTCGGCGACGTAGCGCGCACCCATCACCCCGCCCGCGGGACCGGACTGCATCAAGGTGATCGGCTCGGCCTCGACGACGTCGGCGCCGACCGACCCGCCGATGCCCTGAAAGAACGACAGCGCTCCGGAGAACCCGGCGTCCTGGAGGCGTTGCTGGAGCTGGTGCACGTAGCGCGTGGTGGCCCGGTGCGACAGGCAGTTGAACACGGCCGTCATGAACCGCGGGAACTCGCGGATGACCGGGTGCAGATCACTGGAGGCGGTCACGAACGTCCCCGGCAGTTCCTGCTCGATGATCTCCCGCGATCGGCGCTCGTGCGCCGGCTCGCGGAACGACCACAGGTAGCAGACCGCGATCGCCTCGACGCCGCGGTCGTGCAGGCGGCGGACCGCGGCCCGGACCTCGTCCTCGTCGAGCGCGACGACGATCGCGCCGTCACTGGTCACCCGTTCGGAGATCTCCTCGATGCAGTCGCGCGCGACCACCTCGGGCGGGGTCACCTGGACGTGGTCGTCGTAATCAGCGCTGCGAGCGCCGCCGGCGAGTCGGAACGTGTCGCGGAAGCCGCGGGTGATCAGCACCCCGACCTTGGCGCCGCGCAATTCGGTGATCGCGTTGGTGACGATCGTCGAACCGTTGACGAACGCGCGACATCCGCTGATCACCTCGTCGGTGGCGACCCCCAGCTGCGCGGCGGCCACATCGAGGGCGTCGAAGATCCCGTCGCTGTAGTTGCCGTGGGTCGTGAACGCCTTGCTGCGCACGAGACCATCGGGCCCGGACAGGATCAGATCGGTGTGGGTGCCGCCGACGTCGACCCCCAGCGAGAACGGCTTGGTGTCAGATGAGTCAACCATTGTGCTGCGACCTCTCTGCGTTGTACTTACGCTGGTGCCAGTACGGGTAGGGCAGCGTCCGATCCGAGACCGCCTCGAGCCGCGCGGCCTCCTCGGCGGTCAGCCCCAGCTCAGCGGCGCCGAGATTGTCCTCTAGCTGCGCCAGGCTTCGGGCGCCGATCGTCACCGCGGTGACCGCCGGACGAGTCAGCAGCCAGGCCAACGCCACCTGGGCGGGCGAGGCGCCACGTTCCTCGGCGATCGCCACCACCACGTCGATGATCCGGTAGGCGCGGTCGAGGTCGTCAACGGGCGGATCCGAAGTGTGGGTGAAGCGGCCGTCGGGCGGCGCCGGCGCGCCGGCGCGGTAGCGCCCTGAAAGCAGGCCACTGGACAGCGGCGACCAGGCGACGATCCCGACGTTCTGGTCCAGGCACAGGGGCACGAGCTCGTGTTCGACCTCACGGGCGATCAGCGAGTAGTGCACCTGGGTGACGCAGAACCGCTCCCAGCCGCGGTGCTCGGCGATCCCGAGCGCCTTCATCAGGTGCCAGGCGCTGTAGTTCGAACAGCCGAGGTAGCGGACGGTGCCGGCCCGGACGAGGTCATCCAGTGCGCGCAGCGATGCGTCCATGTCGGTCCACACATCGACGCCGTGCACCTGGAGGATGTCGATCCAGTCGGTACCCAACCGTCGCAGGCTGCCGTGCACTGCTTCGACGATGTGGTGGCGCGACTGGCCGACCGCATTCGGATCGGAGCCGGTGCGCCCGTTGAGCTTCGTCGCCACCAGCACCTCGGACCGCCGCGCGCCGAGCGCCTCCCCCAGGATCTCCTCGGAGCGGCCGTCGGAATAGGCGTCGGCGGTGTCGAACAGGTTGATGCCGGCGTCACGGCAGATCGCCACCTGCTCACGCGCCTGCGCGACGTCGGTCTCGCCGACCACCGGCGAGCCACCGAACGTGGCCGTGCCGAACGACAACGTCGAGACGCGGAGGCCGGTGCGGCCCAGAAAGCGGTACTGCATGGTCGTTCCTCTCCTAGGTTCCGGACTCCGGGGCTCCGGCGTCGAGTTCCATCTCCAACAATGACGAACTCAGGCTCTTGCCGTGCGGATCGAGGTTGAGCGTGCGGGTGACGCCGCCGCCCAGAGCGCCATGCAACACGAACTTCAGCGCGTACAGCTGTGGCACCTCGTAGCGCTCCACGGAACCGCCGACGATGTCGGCGAAGTGTTCGCGCACGCGTTCGGCGGTGACGACGTCGCGCAGCAGCAGGTAGTCATGGGGCCGGCGAGCGATCACCGAGATGTCGCTGGTATCGCCTTTGTCGCCCGCGCGCGCGTGTGCGAGGTCGTACAAGCGCATCGTCAGCTCTGCACCACCGTGACCTGCGGGGAGACGGCGTTGCGCGCCAGCAGCGTCGACGCCACCGCGACGACCGGGCGGGTGAAGCGAGTCAGTCCGCCTCCCGCCGCCGGGCCGCTGACCCCGAGCGTGAACACCTCGTGGGCGACGCGCGCGGCCTCCGCCTCCGAGTCGGCGCGCCCCGCCACTCGGAGCCGCACCTCGGCCGGCTCGCCCGCGGCGGTCGGTCCGGCTCCCCGATGCACCGCGTCGACGCCGACCAGATCGAAGCGCAGCTCACTGGTCTGCACCCCAGTGAGCTCGAGCCGCTCGGCGACGATGTCGGCGGCCAGCCGGCCGCGTGCCACGGCGTTGGGACCGGTGTAGGAGACCTCGCCGCCGCCGATCGCGCCGTCCCGGTAGCCGACCGAGACCTTCAGCGTCTGCGGCCGCTCGGTGCCGGTGGCGCCGGAGACGCTGACGGCGTCCGCTGAGACCTGCTCCAGATGGATCTGCGAGAAGTCCGCCACCGCGTCGGCGGACATATACCGCGCCGGATCGTGCACCTCGTAGAGGATCTGTTCGGTGCAGGTCGCGACCGTGACCCGCCCGCCGCTCCCCGGAACCTTGGTGATCTGAAACCGGCCATCCTGCGCGACCTCCGCGAGCGGGAACCCCAACCGCGCGAGCTCCGGCACGTCCTTGACGCCCGGATCGGCGAAGTAACCGCCGGTCACCTGCCCCGAGCATTCGAGCAGGTGGCCAACCGCGATCGCGGTTCCGATCCGATCGGGGTCGTGCACCGACCAGCCGAACTCGTGCACCAGCGGCGCCACGTACAGCGACGGATCGGCGATCCGTCCGGTCACGACCACGTCGGCGCCGGCGTCCAGCGCCTCGACGACGGGCTCACAGCCCAGGTAGGCGTTGGCCGAGACGACGCGATCGCCGAGCGAGCTCACGGTTTGACCGAGCTCGTGCAGCGGCAGGTCACGCTCGCGGACCTGCTCGAGCACGTCGTCGCCGGTGACCGTCGCGATCCGCACCCTCAGCCCACGTTCGCGGGCGACCTCGGCGATCACCTCGGCGGCGGCGAGCGGGTTGGCCGCCCCCATGTTCGTGATGATCCGGATCCGTCGGTCACGCAGGCAGAGCTCGAGGACCGCCTCCATCCTCGCGCGCAGGTATGGGTCGTAGCCGCCCGCCGGGTTCGTCAGGCGGGCCTGCTGTGCCAACGCGATCGTCCGCTCCGCCAAACACTCGAACACCAGGTAGTCCAGGCGCCCGTGCTCGGCGAGCTCAATCGCCGGCTCGATCCGGTCGTCGGAGAATCCGGCTCCTGAGCCCACCCTGATCGTCTTCACGAAACCGTCCGCAGCCGGATCTTGCGGTTGTCCCAGGAGATCCGGTGGCCCTGCCGCGTGAACCGGACCCCGACCTTGCTGTCATAGAGCTCGGTCGTGCGCTTCGGCAGCCGATCCACGGGCACGCGCACCTCGGCCGGGTAGCGCGCGTCGATCAGGACGTCCATCCGATCAATCTCGTCGCGATCGACGATTACCTCGCACGTGCCGTAGAGCATCACCGCGTGCAGCGACGTCCACCTCTCTCCGGCCTCGACCAGAAAGCAGGCGCGGGGATCGTGCTCGATCCGACCGATCTTGCGTGATCCGCGCGGGGTCGTCATCACGATCGAGTCGCCGTCGAGGGCGTACCAGAGTGGCAGCGACACCGGCCAGCCGTCACGACGTAGCGTCGTGAGGATGCCGGTCATCGAGCTCTGCAGGAACTCGCGCACCTCGGCGTTGGACAGGGTGATCGCCATGTCTTACACGCGCGCATCGTTGCCGACGCGGCGGCGCACGACGCCGGAGCCGGCCAGGTCGACGATCTCTGCTGCGGAGTAGCCGAGCTCGCCGAGCACCTCGTCGGTGTGCTCGCCCAGGAACGGCGGCGGCGAGTGCATCCCGCGCGTCTCGGACTCGAACTGGATCGGCAGCGCGACGCCCCCGATCGTGCCGAGCTCGGGATGCTCGTACTCCAGGAGCATCCCGCGCGCGGCGGTCTGCTCGCCGCGGTCGAGGTCCTCGAGGTTGTTGACCGGCGAGCAGGGCACGCCGGCCGCGGCCATCCGCGTCACCCACGACTCGCGCGTGTCGGCGGCGAGGATGGCGGTGACTGCCGCCACGCACGCGGTGCGGTTGTCGACCCGCAGCGGATTGGTGGCGAAACGCGGATCCTCGGCCAGCTCCGGCGCGCCGGCGGCGACGCAGAAGCGCTGCCAGATCGCGTCGTTGGCGACGCCGAGCAGCACCGGCTCGTCGGCGGTGTCAAACGCCTGGTACGGGCACAGCGACTCATGACCGGAGCCCGCCCGGGCCGGCAGCTCGCCGGTCTCCCAGTACTTCTGCAGGTTCCAGCCGAGCAATCCGATCGCGGTTTCGAACAGCGACACCTCGAAGGTCGTGCCCTTTCCGGTCACGCCGCGGCGCAGCAACCCGGCGAGGATCCCGATCACCGCGTTCAGTCCGGTCGTCTGGTCGATCGGCGAGAACGCGCTGCGCACCGGTCCCCCGTCGGGTTCTCCCGACAGCGACATCATCCCGCTGAACGCCTGCACGACCATGTCGTAGCCGCGGTCGTCGGCCTTCGGGCCGGTCCGGCCGTAGCCGGAGATCTCGCAGTAGACGATCCTCGGGTTGATCGCCGACAGCGTCGCGTAGTCGATCCCGAGACGCTGCGAGACGCCGCGGCTGGCGCTCTCCACGACAACGTCTGCGGACTCGGCCAGACGGTGGACGATCGCGCGGCCCGCCTCGCTCTTGAGGTCGACCGCCAACGAGCGTTTGTTGCGGTTGACCGACAGGAACGCCGAGCTGAGCTCGCCTCGCAGCGGCTTCCACCAGCGCATCTCGTCCCCAGCAGTGGTCGACTCGACCTTGAGCACCTCGGCGCCCAGGTCCGACAGATACTGGGTGCAGAGCGGCCCAGCGAGCACCGAGCTGAAGTCCAGCACCCTGATTCCGTCCAGCGCGTCCATCAGATAACCACCTCTGTGAGATGTCGGGCGCGCAGGCGCGCCACCGAACCGGCCGCGGTCGTGCGACCCGGCACCGGGTGACCGACGATCCGCTCGGCGAACCGCCCGGCCTCGATCAACCGCTCCAGATCGATCCCGGTCTCGATCCCCATCTCGTCACAGAGCAGGACGAGATCCTCGGTGGCGATGTTGCCGGCCGCCGCCGGATTGCCCGCGAACGGGCAGCCGCCGAGGCCGCCGACCGATGCCTCGAAGCGCGTCACGCCGAGCGTCAGTCCGGCCAGCGCGTTAGCCAGCCCCAGGCCGCGGGTGTCGTGCAGGTGCAGCCCCAGTGGGAGCTCGGGCCACCGTTCGCGCACCGCTGTGACCGTCCGGGAGACCAGCAGCGGGTTGGCCGCGCCGACGGTGTCGCACAGATATACCGCCGACGGCGTCAGGCGGAAGCTGGCCCATGGTTCGTGCAGCTGGGCCACACACGTGAGCACGTCGTCGATCGGGACGTCGGCCTCCTGATTTGAGCCGAACGCGCAGAAGACGTAGGCCGGACCGGGATCCAGTTGCGCCTCGCGGTAGAGCTCGACCATCCGGGACGCGAGCGCACGCGATTGCTCCCGTGTCACCCCCGTGTTCCGCACGGCGAACGAGTCCACGGCGCTGATCGAGATCGTCGCATTGAGATCGAGGCCGCTCGTCCGGGCCCGCGCGAAGCCGCGCTCGTTGAGCCACAGGCCGGTGTAGCGGACGCCGGGGCGACGGTGCACGGTGGCCGCGATCTCGTCGATGTCGGCCATCTGGGGCAACCGTTTCGGGCTGACGAACGACCCGCAGCAGATCTCCGGCAAGCCGGCATCGGCCAGCTGCTCGATCAGCGCGACTTTGTCGGCGGTGGCGATCCCCGGGGGCTCTGACTGGATGCCCTCGCGCGGGGCCTCCTCCCCGACGGTCACCGATGCCGGCAGATCGGCGGACGTCACCCCGCGCATCAGCGGCCGGTCCACACCGGCGCGCGCTTCTCGTTGAACGCGCGGCGCCCCTCGGCCGAGTCCTCGGTGTTCGCGAGCGTTCCCAGCTGTCCGTCCATGAATGCCAGCGACTCGGCCAGCGTCATCGCACCGATCGCCTCCAGTGCGAGCTTGCCCCGCCGCTGGGCGGTCGGGGACTTGTCGGTGAGGCGATCGAGCAGCCACTGGACCTTGGCGTCGAGCTCCTCGGCGGCGACGACGTAGTTGACGAGCCCGGCGACCTGCGCGTCGGCGGCGGTGATCGGTTCGCCGGTCAGCGCCAGCTCGGCGAGGGCACGGGGCCCCATCACCCGGCACAGCACCGCCGAGGCCATCATCGGGAACATCCCGATCTTGACCTCGGGCAGGCCGAGCTTGGCGGTGTCGACGGCCACCGCCAGATCGCACATCCCCACCAGCCCGAGCCCCCCGGCGAGCGCATGCCCGTTGACCCGCGCCACGAGCGGGAGCGGACAGGCGCGGGCGGCGGCGAGCAGCTCCGCGTAAGGGCTGGCGGTGCGGGTCGGGTCCGGGGCGAACGTCGCGGCGCCCGGTGAGAGATCGCCGCCCGCGCAGAACGCGCGGTCACCGGCGCCGGTGAGCACGATCGCGCGGACCTCCGGATCGGCCGGCGCCTGCCGGATTGCGTCGGTGAGCGCGTCGAGCAGCTCGGGGTTGAGCGCGTTGCGCACCTGCGCGCGGTCGAGCGTCAGCCACAGGACCGCACCGCGGCGCTCGACGGCGAGCGGAGAACGCGTTGTCGTCGCCGTCGGCACTAGTAGCTACGAGGCAGCCCGAGGGCGCGCTCGGCGATGTAGTTGAGCACCATCTGGTTGGACACCGGCGCGATCCGTGGCAGGCGCGACTCGATCCAGTGACGGCCGACGTGGTATTCGCGGGCGAACCCGAAGCCGCCGAACACCTGCATCGCGCGGTCGGTCGCGCCGAAGCCGGCCTCGGAGGCGAGGTACTTGGCGGCGTTGGCCAGCGTCCCCTGCTCCTCCGGCGTGCCGTCGCCGTCGAACGCCTCCAGCCCGGCCGCGACGACGTGCGACGCCGCCAAGCAGCTGCATGTAGGAGTCGGCGATCGGATGCTGGACGCTCTGGTTCTTGCCGATCGGGCGGCCGAACACCACCCGCTCCTTGGCGTAGGCGGTCGCGCTCTGCACCGCCCACCGACCCATCCCCAGACACTCGGCGGCGACCAGGAGCCGCTCGCCGTTGAGACCAGCCAGCAGGTGGTAGAAGCCCTGGCCCTCGGTCCCGATCAGATCCTCGACCGGCACCGCGACCGAGTCGAAGAAGACCTCGGTCGAGGCGACGGCGTTGCGGGAGATCTTCGGGATCTTCCGGATCGTGATCCCAGGCGTGCGCAGATCGACCATGAACAGGCTCATCCCCCGCGCGGGCTTCTCCTCGGTCCTCGGCGACGTGCGCGCGATCAGGATCACTCGGTCGGCGCGCAGCGCCCCGCTGTTCCACACCTTCTGCCCGCTGATCACGTAGCTGCCGTCATCCTGACGTGTCGCGAATGTTTCGATCCGCGTCGTGTCCGTGCCGGCGTTGGGCTCGGTCACGCCGAACGAGGTGTAGGTCTCTCCGGCGATGATCGAGGGGATGAACCGCTGGCGCTGCTCCTCTGATGCCGAGCGCAACAGGATCGGCAGTACCAGCATCGGGATGTGCAACGCGCTGCAGGCATCCAGGGCGCCGCCCGAGGCCGCGACCTCCTCGAGGATCGCGGCCATCGCAGTGAGCGGCAGACCCGAGCCGTCGTACTGCTCGGGCACCGTGGCGCCCAGCCATCCGCCCTCGGCGAACGCCCGGAAGAACTCCTCCGGAAACACGCTGTCACGCTCGTGCTCGTCCCAATACTCCGGGCCGAAGCCGGCGCACAGCTGTGCGATCGCCTCACGGATCTCGCGGTACTCCCGATGCCACGGGAATCCCACCTGGCCGACACGTCCGGTGCCCGTCGCGCTCATCGTCTGCTCCTGCTCCTGCTCCTGTTGCGGATCACGCGGTCAGCGCGCGTGCGGAGGTTCGACCGGCCACTGGATGTGCTTGACCTCGAAGAAGTCCCGGAAGCCGTCCTCGCCGCCCTCGCGGCCGGTGCCGGACTCCCGCGGACCACCCCACGGAGCGTCGGGTCGAGGCCCGCCGCCACCATTGATCGCGACCGAGCCGGAGCGCAGCTTCTGCGCGACCCGCATCGCCTCGTCGGTCGGACCCCAGACGGCCGCGTTGAGGCCGTAGCGCGATGCGTTGGCCTGACGAATCGCATCGTCGAGCGACGTGTACTTCATGACCACGCCGACCGGCCCGAACAGTTCGTTCTGCGCGATCTCCGAGTCGTTGCCGAGCCCGGAGATGAGGGCCGCGTTCATGAAGAACCCGACCTTCTCGTCCGGACGCCCGCCGCCGGCGACGATCTCGCCGCCCGCCTCCAGCGCGCGGGACACGTAACCCTCGACGGAGTCCCGCTGCTCGGACCGGATCAGCGGACCGAGCACCGTGCCCTCGGCGCGCGGGTTGCCCGGTTTCAGGGTGCCGATGAACGAGCTGGCCGACTCGATGTACTCGTCGTAGGCGTCCTCGGGCAGGAACGTGCGGGTGGTGCAGCCGCACGCCTGACCGGTGGCGGTCGTCATCCGCAGGATTGTCGGCGCCGTAATCGTGCCGAGGTCGGCGCCCGGGAGCACGATCGTCGGCGACTTGCCGCCGAGCTCCAGCACGACCTTCTTGGTCGTCGCCGCGGCCTGCGCCATCACGCTGGCCCCGACGGCGACCGAGCCGGTGAAGCTCACCATGTCGACATCGGGGTTGGAGCTGAGCTCGACGCCCGCCTCCTTGGAGCCGATGATCAGGTTGGCGACGCCGGCCGGGTAGTCGACCTCCTCCAGCATCTGAAAGAACGTCCAGGTCGTCATCGGCGCCCGCTCGGAGGGCATGATCACGCCGGTGCAACCCGACGCGAGGATGCCGCCCAGCTTCCGGGCCAGCAGGAACAGCGGGAAGTTGTAGGCGGTGATGCCGGCGACGACCCCGACGGGCTCCTCACGCAGCAGGCTGGCGCTGGTGACAGGGACGTAGTGCAGCGGCAGGCCGCGCTCGTAGCCGCCGAGCGGGCCGCGAGCCGCCGCGTCGGCGAACCAGCGGAAGGTGTCGATCGCGGCACCGACCTGGCCGGCCTTGGCCAACGGCGGCGGCGAGCCGACCTCGGACATGATCAGGTCCTCGTACTCCTCGCGGCGGGACTCGAACAGGTCGGTCGAGACGATGCAGCAGCAGGCTGCGGTCACGCGGGGATACCGACCCCCACGGGCCGTCCTCGAACGCGCGCTTGGCGGCCGCGACCGCGCCGCGGACCTGCTCGACGCTCGCGTAGCGCAGGCGGACCAGCGACTCCTCGGTCGACGGGTCGATGACGTTGGTCACCGCGTCGCTTTCGCCCTGGACCCAGGCGCCGTCGATGTAACAGCTCTGCGTGGCTTCCCGGCCGTCCAGTGTGGTGGGTGCCTCGATGGTGGATGTGGCCATCGTCAGTCTCCTTGGTCTCTAGAGGGCAACGTAGCCGCCGTCGATGGGGATCTCGACGCCGGTGATGAAGCTGGATTTGTCGCTGGCCAGGAACAGGCCGAGCTGGGCGACCTCCTCGGGCTTGCAGTAGCGGCCCATCGGGATGGCCGCGGTGAAGGCCTTGAGTCGATCCGCCAGCACCTCCTCGCTCTCGCCGGGGGCGGCGAAGAACTTGGCCAGCATCGGGGTCTCGGTGCCGCCGGGGAGGATCGAGTTCGCGCGGATGTTGTCGGGCCCTCCAATCGCCGCGATGCAACGCATGTACCCGCCGAGCCCGGCCTTGAGCGTCGCGTAGACGGGGCTGTTGCGCGAGGCGATGACGGCCGAGATCGACTCCGTGAACAGGATCGATCCCGGTCGGCCCTTGCCCATGTAGGGCAGCGCGAACTTCGTCAGAAAGATCGACGAACGCAGGTTGAGATTGACCTGAAAGTCCCACACGTCGGCGTCGAACTCGAAGCCGCGCGGCCCCTCGACCCCGGCGTGGTTCCACAGCACGTCGATGTAGCCGTGCCGGTCGCCGACGCCGGTGGCGAGCGCCTCGACCTGGTCCAGGTCGGTCATGTCGACGGTCTGGGCCTCGGCGCTGCCGCCGGCCGACACGATCTCATCGACGACCGCGGCAACCGCGTCGCCGTTGATGTCGGCGGCCACGACGTGAGCGCCCTCGGCGCCGAACAGCTTCGCCGCCTCGAGTCCCATCCCCGAACCGGCCGCCGTGATGATCGCGACGCGGTCCTGAAGGTCACCTGCCATATCGCTTGTCCTCTTTCTGTGTTCTCTTGTGGGTCGGGCCCGGAGCTCGGTGTTCAGATCTCGCGAGCGTCGATGTAGCGGTCAAGCACGGTGATGCCAGCGTCGCGCAGCACCCGGCGCTTGCCCTCGGCGCCACCGCCGCTCTCATCCGCCGAGGCGCCGGCGTGGGAGTAGCGCTTGCCCGCGGGAGCGGTCGCGCCCGCGATGTAGGCAAAGACCGGCTTGGTGATCTCTCCGGCCTGCACGAGCTTGGCCAGCCGCTCCTCCTGCCCGGTCCCGACCTCGCCGAAGATCAGCAGGCGCTCGGTCTCCGGATCGGCCTCGGCCAGTCGAGCCGCCGCGGGCACGTCGATCCCGATGACCGCGTCGCCGCCGACGCCGATGCACGTGCTCTGCCCGTGCCCGGACTGTGTCAGCTGGTAGGCGATCGTCGTCATCATCCCTCCGCTGCGAGAGATCAGCGCCGTGTCGCCGGGCGAGTAGAAGTCAGCGCGCAGTGCTCCCAGCAGCGACTTGCCGGGCGAGATGATCCCGGGGCTGTTGGGCCCGATCAGCGTCACCCCGCACTCCCGCGCGGTTGCCACGAGCTCCAGCGAGAGGTCGAGCGGCACGCCGTCGACCATCAGCACGATCGGGTCCATACCGGCGTACATCGCCTCCAGCGCCGCGTCGCGCAGCAGTCCGGCGGGGACGAACAGGATCGAGGCGGTGCCGCCCGCCTGCTTGGCCTCCAGCACGGTGTCGAACACGGGGATGCCGTCGACCTCGGCGCCACTGCGTCCCGGCGTCACGCCGGCAACGATGTTCGACCCGCCGGCGTGCATCATCCCGGCGGCCATCCGGCCGGTCGCGCCGGTCAGTCCCTGGACGACGATCTTGGTCTCGGAGTCGATCAGGAAGGCCATCTCAGCGACTCCCTGCGGTCTCGGTCTCGCCGGCGAGCACGTCGGCCAGCAGCTGCGCGGCATCCCACTCGTCGATCTCACGTCCGACGACCTTTGCCGGCACGCCGGTGCGATCGGCCCATTCCTGGACCATCTCCCGCGCTTGGGCCTCCTCGTTGCCGGCGATCCGGACGACCGTCGGGCCGCGCCAGTTGGCCTGCTCAAAGCCGTCGACCAGACCGCCGGCGGTGACCGACAGCGGCTGGTTGGCGATGCAGGATGAGAAGAAGAAGCCGGCGATGCCCGGCTGCGAGGCAATCAGCTGCGCGGCGAACGCGACCTTCTCCCGCGACGGCGCCCCGGACGTGTCGCAGTAGTTCGCGGGACGCAACCCCACCGAGTCCAGCGCGTCGAACACGACCATCGACTCGCCACCTCCGACCGAGTGCGAGCCGACGAGCGCGCGCGGGTCGTCATCCTCTTCGCCCTCCTCCACCAGCTGGACGAACTTGAAGGATCCGCGGTGATCCTGCTCCTGAAAGGCGCGGGCTTCCCGCTCCCGCGGCGAATCGGTGTCGTCGGGCAGCAATGACCGATCCGGCACGGTGGTCAGGCTGTAGTCGTCGAGCTCGGCCTTGGCGTCGATCACGACCGCACCGTCGGCGGTGAGAAACAGCGGGTTGACCTCGATCGTGTAGGCGTGCCAGTCGGCTGGCGGCGCGCGTCACCGCGGCCGCCGCGCGGGTGACCGCCTCCAGCGGCTTGCCCGACAGTCCCGCCCGGGCGAGCAGCGTGCGGACCTGGAACGTCTCGAGCCCGTGCAGCGGGATCGGCTCCTGGACCTCGGCGGTCCGCGGGTCATAGCCGGCGCCGCCGCCGAGCCCGATCCGCAGGATCCGCGCGCCCAGCTCGCCATCGACGTGGGCGCTGATGTAGACGCTCTGCACCGGGTCGACCGCGGCCTCGATCAGCACCGCCGAGATCGTCAGCCCGTCTACGGAGCGGCCGATCATCGCCGCGGCCTCGGTGGCAACGGTGTCGGGGTCCTCGGCGCGGACGACCAGACCGAGACTTGCCCGGTCGCCGTACGGGATCTGCGCCTTGACGTACACGGGGCCGCCGATCTCCTGGGCCGCCGCCCGCGCCGCGTCCGCGGTCTCGCACAGCCGGGCCTCAGGCGCCTGCAGTCCGTAGCGCGCGAGCAGCTCTTTGCTCGACGCCTCGATCAGTCTCATGTGTGGTTCTCCGATCCGGGTCCGATGTACTCCACGGCCGACAGCGAGGGCGCCCGGAACGGCGCCTCCTGGGATGTTTCCTCGTGGACGTGGGCGGCGAGCCCGACGCAGCGCCCGATCGACGTCACGAGGTCGATCGAGCCGGCCGGCAGCTGTGCATCCATCAGCAGCGCGGCCACGGCCGAGTCGGCGTTCATCGCGAGCCGCTCGCCCTTGGCGCTGATCAGCTCGGCTTCCATCGCGCGGACGAGCCGGCGGTAGCCATCGGCCGGGAGGTCGGCCGACATCAACCCGGGCACGCGCGGGTCGCGCGGGTGATAGGGGTGGCCGAAACCGGGCATCCGCTCGCCGGTTTGCAGACGCGACCGCACGGCCGCCCGTGCCTGCTCGTGGGGGACCGGCCAGACCTTGGACTCGGCGCGGATCTCGTCGAGGATCGACGCGCACGCCCCGGCCGCGCCGCCGTGGGCCGGGCCGGCGAAGGCGAGCAGGCCCGCCGCGATCGCGACGCCCGGGGCGCCGCGAGTCGACGCCACCGTCCGCGCCGCAGCGATCGACGGCGCCGCCAGCCCGTGGTCGCACGCGGCCACCAGCACCCGGCGGATCGCATCCTCCTGACCAGGGTCCGGAGGCGCGCCGGCGAGCAACAGCCACACGGTGGCGGGGAAGCTCCAGGAGTCCATGATCTCCTCGATGCCGATCCCGCGGTAATGGATCTCACCCGGTTTGATCAGCGTGATCCCGGTACGCCAGGACTCCAGCGTCGGTCGCTTGGCCATGCTGCGCGCGTCTCCCTTCAGGCGGTGACCGGCACCAGGCCGAGCGACTGGCGGGCCAGCTCGACGCCGACCTCGCCGTGTCCATCGGCGAGCAGACCGGTCGTGTACAGGATGTAGTCGCGGTCGATCAGGCAGCGCGCCGCCGACGGCAACAGCGCGAACGGATCGTCGCCGGTGATCGCGGGCTTGAGGATCGCCATCGGATCGGCGGCGGCGATCAACGATCCGCCGGTGCCGACCACCGCGTCGATCGGTCGCAGGTCCTTGCCCTCCTGCACCAGCACGGGCCCGGTGGCCAGGATGACCTCACGCTGACGGCCGCAGTGGCGGGCGACTGCGGTGGTGGCGGCAAACGTCGCCAACAGCGCGTCGTACCCGCGTTCGGCCGGGCCGTCCGGCAGCGTCTCGGGACGCGCGCCGACCGCCTCGACGTAGCGGTGCAGATCGGCGACGTCGGCCACACCGCGCTCCGCAAACCAGGCGTCGCCGGCCTGCTCGAGGATCGTCGCTGCGTTCCAGCGGACGCCGAGATCACCCTCGACGGTCCGCTTGAGCTCCGGCTCGACGAGCCCGCGCTGGACGACGCCGTCCTCGGCGCGCGAGGACGAACAGGAGTGGACGTTGGTGGTGGCGCCGCCGATCTCGATCGCCATCAGGCCCTGCGGGAACAGGGTGCGCGCCAGCAGGTCGACGCCGGCGAGGACGACCGCGGGCGTCGGCAGGATCGCCGCATCGAGGTGCTCGGCGACCGCGGCGATGCCCTTGGCCTGCGATGATGTTGGTCAGGAACTCCTCCCGGATCGCTGCGCGGGCGGGCTCGACGTTGAGCACGTCGAGCTCCGGGAGGATGTTCGGCACCGTGTGGTTCGCGACCCCGGCGTCGGCGAGGATCTGCGCGGCATCGTCGGCCACTTCGCGGTTCCCGGCGACGATCACGGTCGGACATTCCGGCCAGCCGGCCAACGTCTCGGCGTTACGGATGATCGTCGTCTTGTCGCCCCCGTCGGTGCCGCCGCACAGCAGGACGATGTCTGGCCGGCGGTCGGCCAGCCCGTCGACGTCAGCAGCCGTCAGTCGGCCAGATGCGAACCCGACCAGTTTGGCGCCGGCACCGAGCGCGGCGATCCGGCCCGCCTCGGCGCTCAGCCGCGGCACCAACCCGGAGACGACCATCGCCAGACCACCCGCTGCGCTGGAGCTCGCGGCGCGGTAGCCGGCGTCGGCAAACCGCGGGCCGTCTGGCCCTCCCGCGCGTTCGACGTCGGCGATCGCGGCGCGGAATCCGACCTGCACGTCGGTGGCGACCGTCGTCGGCGACTGCCCGCGCAGGCGGTGCGCCGGGTCATCGAGGTCGACGACCGTCAGCTTGGTGAACGTCGAGCCGATGTCGAACAGCCAGGCCCAGCGTGCGCTCAAAGCACTCCGCTCCCAACCATGTGGTTGAGGTCGGCGACGATGTCGTCGTAACCCAGAGCCGATCCCTTTTCCGCCGCTCGCTGATCCAGGCGGGCGCGCTCCATCGCCCGCGCCTCCTCCGGGATCGGCACGTTGCCGTAGTCGAGGAAGCGGACCGCGTTGTGGCTGTCGCGCACGACCAGGATGTCGCCATGAGCCGTCCGGCTCGGCGCGGCGGGCTCGTCGAGCACGCCGGCCTCGAAGCCGCGTACCGCCGCCTGCACCGGGTCGCCGTCGCCGAGGTCGAGCGCCGCGTCGAGGATCGCCCGTCCCTGCATCAGGTTGAGCGCCAGCTCGAACTCGACCTCATCGGAATGGATCGCGAAGTCCTGACCTTTGAGCAGGTGCAGCATGTAGCGGGTCGCTCGCACGCTCGCCGCGTTGCCCTCGGCGGTGGGGACGCCGAACCCCTCCTCGACCGATTTGACGTACAGCAGCGTGGCCTTGGCCATCGCGGTCGCGAACGTGTTAGCGGCGATCAGGCTGTAGGCGGCGGCCTCGTCGGGCGGGAACGCGGCCGCCCAATGGTTGGAGGTCATGTAGACGGTGACGTCGTCGAAGCCGAGCCGTGCCAGGTACTCCTCGGTCAGCTGCTGGACGGCGAGCAGCGCCGCGATGTCCTGGGCGATCGTGCCTTGGGAGATCGCGTAGGCGAGCGTGTGCTTGACCCCCTGGCCGGCCATGATCAGCGCCTCCAGGACGACGCCGGCGTGCATCAGCGCGGGCACCGAGCACGACGCGCTCTGGGTCAGGCCGAGCGCGTCATCCATGATCGGGACCCCGGCCTCGGTGTACTTGCCCATCAGCCGGTAGATGAACTGCCAGTTGCGGATCGACTCGGCCAGCGGCGTCGTCTTGGAGTACTGGACGCACGAGTAGATCGGGCCGGAGACCATTCCGCTCATGCCCGAGGCAAAGCCGATCTCGGTGATCAAGCGCAGGTCGGTGGCGTTGGGGCGCAGGTGGACGGGTCGATCGCACTCGTTCACCAGCGCGCGCGTGTTCTCGACTCCGTGGTAGACGATCGGATAGCCGTTGAGCATCGAACGCTCGGGCGTGCTCGCCTCCGCTGCCTTGGCGGCCGCATCGAAGCGGCCGGTGCGGGTCATGCTGTCGATCGTGATCGGGATGATGTCGGCGCCGGCCGCTTCAAGCGCGCGGTTCAGACGCCGCTGGCCCTCCAGGTTGGCCACCCCGGCACGGGGCTGGACGAGCGTCCGCCCCTCGTTCTTGGCCTTGGTCATCAGCGCCGGCGCGTTGCGGTCGAGCATGTTGTCGCGACACCAGCGGAACGCCTCGTCGAGGTCGACCACTTCGGTCGTCGGGGACTGGGCGTAGGCCTCGGCGCGGAGCTCGTCGAACTCCGCGTCCGAGAGCATCGCGTTAGATGTGGCCAGCGCGGTCATCGGCCTTCTCCTCCTCGCGGGCCTCGAGGTCCGCGGCGATCAGTTGCAGGGATGACGTCAGTTCGGCGTTGGGCTCGAATACGCGGGTGAAGCCAAGGGCCCGGAACTGCTCGGAGACGTCCTCGAAGCTGCCCGACCGCGACCCGACACGGAGGTTGCCGCCGATGTAGAGCGGCAGCTCGGCGAGGCCCGCCTCGGCGAACGCGTCCCCGATGCCGTCGCACGAGATCGCGGCGTGACCGTTGGACGACGAGATCACGACGGCGTCGGCCGCGGTCTCGATCGCCGCCTCGACGAACTCGTTGACCGGGGTCATGACCCCGAGCGAGACGACGTTGGCGCCGGCGCTCTTGAGCGCGTGCTCGACCAAGCGGATCCCCATCACGTGGATGTCGTCCCCGACCACCCCGGTGATGATCGTCCGGCTCGCCAGCAGCGTCGTGTCGTCAGCCACGGTCACACACACCGATCGCGCTGCTCATCGTCGAATCATGCGAGCGTCGCACGCTTACCGCCAGTTCACTCTCCACGACCATCCCTCTCACGTTCCACCTACCGTTCGGTCGGTTACGGCGACGCTATCACACAGAGTTACCTGTACCGCTGGCCAAAGCGTGCGATAGCGATAGCGTTATTTCAACCTTCCGACCGGCAGGTAACCTCTGTCGTCCGCGGAGGTTTCGACGCGTCGCCCGCCGGGCCGGCGCGGGGAGGGCTTGAGGTGGACGAGATGGAGCGCAGCGCTGTGGCGCCCACACAGACGCGACGGGAGGAGATCCTCTCGATCGCCGCCCAGCTGTTCTGGGCCAAGGGGTACAGCGCGACCGCGATGAGCGAGGTCGCGGCCGAAGTCGGCATCCAGAAGGCATCGCTCTACCACCACGTCCGCACCAAGGAGAGCCTGCTCTACGAGCTCTCGACCCAGAGCATGCGGCACATGATCGACGCCGCCGAAGCAATCAGCGAGACGACGCCACTGCCCCGATTGCGGGCGACGATCGACGGCCACGTCCACGCCCTGCTCAGCGATCAGAGCAAGCACGCCACCGCCCTGACCGAGCTGCGGGCGCTCTCGCCGGAGGAGCGGGCCGATGTGGTGCGCCTGCGTGACGAGTATGACCAGATCATCGATCGGGCGATCGCCGACGTCCAGACGGCCGACGGGCTGTGGCCGGGGGTCGAGACCAAGCTCGTCCGCCTGGCGCTGCTCGGGATGCTCAACTGGACGGTGTTCTGGTACCAGGACACCGGTGCCCAGGACGTCGAGGGCATCGCCCGAGCGTTCGTGGCCGTGTTCCTGCCCCAGGGCTGAGACCCGACGCCGGGGGGTGTGTGGAGTTGTGTGCCACATGCGGACCCAATCTGCATCACCCCCTGGCGGGTCAGCCAGACTCGGACTCCTGCGCGCGCGCGTGGAACGATTTGAAGCGGTCATTGACCGAGCCCCAGGCGACGGTGCAGCTCATCGCCCCGTCGACGACGAGATCGGTCCCGGTGATGTAGTCCGCGTCGGCCGAGGCCAGGAACGCCACCGGTGCGGCGATGTCCTCGGGCCGGCCGATCCGGCCCCACGGGGTCAGCTGGACGGTGGCGCCACGGATCTCCGGGTCGCCGAGCGTGTCGCGGTTGAGTCCGGTGGCGATCACGCCCGGGCTGACCGAGTTGATGTTGATCCGATGCGGCGCCAGCTCGGCGGCCAGCTCCCGGGTCAACGACAGGATCGCCCCCTTCGCTGCGGTGTAGGCGGGCGTGCCGTAGCCGACGTGCGCGGCGATCGAGCAGATGTTGACGATCTTCCCCGCGCCGGTGCGGATCAGCGCCGGCAGCGCGAGCTTGATCGGGAGGAAGTAGCTGTGCAACGAGCCGTCGATCGTCTGGTACCACTCGTCGATCTGCAGGTCGAAGATGTTCTTGCGCGGCGCGTAGACGACCGAATTGACGAGGATGTCCAAGCGCCCGAGCTCGGCCTCGACGCGGTCGAGCGCCGTCTGGACCTGCCCGGCGTCGGTGGCGTCCATCGTCACCGCGATCGCGCACGACCGCCCGACCGCTTCGTCGATCTCACGCGCGGCCGCCGCCGCGGCATCGGCCTCGCGGTCGAGGATCGCCACCCGCGCGCCCTCTTGCGCCAGCCGTAGCGCCGAGGCCTGGGCGATGCCCGAGGCAGCGCCGGTCAGCGCCGCCACCTTGTCGTTCAGCCCGTTCATTGGATGTGATACCCCCCGTCGACGTGGATGACCGATCCGGTCGTGTAGTTCGATGCGGCCGAGGCCAGGAAGACCGTTGCCTCCGCGACGTCCGCGGGCTGGCCCTGGCGGCGCATCGGCGAGATGTCCTGCGGGTAGCCGCGGCCGGCGATCATCTCGGTGTCCAGCGCACCCGGAGCGATGATGTTGACGCGGATGTCGGGCGCACCGTGCTTCGCCGCCCAGCGACTCATCGCGTGCAGCCCGCCCTTGCTCGCCGCGTACTGGGGGCCCGAGGCGTAGCCGCCGGTCTCACCCGCGACTGAGCTGACGGTCACCACGGTGCCGCCGCCGCGTCGCCGCATCGCCGGGAAGGCGGCCTGCATGCAGAGGAACGGACCGAGCAGGTTGACGCCGATCACGCGCTCGAACTCGTCGACGTCGACGGTCGCGAAGTCGCCCTCCCCGTAGACGCCGGCGCAGCAGACCAGGATGTCGACGCCGCCCAGCTCCTGCTCGGTGCTTTGTACGAGCCCCCGGACCTCGGCCTCACGGCTGACGTCCACGGGGATCGCGAGCGCGCGACGCCCGTGGGCGGTCACCGCCGCGTGGGCCTGCTCGAGCTCGAGCACATCGCTGACCGTGACATCGGCGCCCTCCCGCGCCAGCGCGCCGGCGACCGCCAGGCCGGTCCCACGCGCGGCGCCGGTGACGATCGCCACCTTGCCGGTCAGGTCGACCGGTCCGCTGACCGGGCTCATCGTGCCAGGAACGCGCGCAGCAGCTCGTGAAACCGGGCTGGATCCTCCCACTGGGGGCTGTGCCCGCAATCGGGGAACTCGTGCAGCTCGGCGCCCGCGATGCCGGCAGCGACGGCCCGCGCCGCCTCCGGAGCACAGAACACGTCGTGCTGACCGTGGAGGATCAGCGTCGGGACGTCGATCCGCTGGAGCGCCGAGCGCAGATCGGCGCGGGCGTAGGCGTCGAGCATCGGCGCCATCGCCCACGACGGGGCCCGCATCGACTGGATCCACAGCCACTGCAACCACAGCTCGTCGTAGGGCTCGCGCGGCATCGCCTCCATGCAATAGCGCCGCCAGGCGGGCAGGTCGTCACGCTCCCGGCCGAGCCATTCGCGCAGCTCGTCCTCGGTGTGCCCACCTTGGGGAAAGTCGTCGGTGGCCAGATACTTCGGTCCCGCGGCGTTGACGAGCACCAGTTGGGCCAGGCGCGTCCCGTATTGGGCCGCCGTCGCCAGCGCCGTCATGCCGCCGAACGACCAGCCGACGAGCGTCGCCTCACGCAGCTCGAGGTGATCCATCAGCACGCCGATGTCGGCGGCGAGGCGCTCCGGCCGATAGTTGCCGAGCGGTTTGTCGGAGTCCCCGTGTCCACGGAGGTCAGGCAGGATCAGCCGGTACTCGCCGCCGAGCTCTTGCACCTGGCGGTCCCAGACCTGATGGGTCATCGTCCAGCCGTGCAGCAGCACCAGCGGTCGGCCGGTGCCGATATCTCGATAAAACAGCCGGACTTCCGGCTCGACCTCGACCTCAGCCACCCGCGCGCACGTCCTCTCCACCGCCAAGGGTTCCGTCTCAGGCTCCCAGACGGCCCCGCGATTGACGACTGACGCAAGAGCCAGTGCGGTGGTGGCCCGGCGGTGCGAGACTGCGGTGTCGATGACCCAGGCTGCGGAGCACCCGTCGACCGGCAGACGATGAGCGCCGTGGGCATTGACGGTGCGACGGCGACCGCGCTGGCCGCGCAGGCGGCCCAATTCACGGTCGCGGACCTCTGGCGGCGGAGCGCGCGGTTGTTCGCTGACCGGGTGGCGATCACGTGCGATGAGCTGGAGCTGACCTACGCCCAGGTCGACGAGCGCACCGGCCGCTTGGCCCGAGCCCTCGCCGATGCCGGCATCGGGCGCGCGGACCGGGTCGCAGTGATGGCGCGGACCCGTCCGGAGTTCATCGAGCTCTACCTTGCGGCCGGCAAGCTGGGAGCGACGATCGTCGGGCTGAACATCCGCTCACACCCCGACGAACTTGCGCACTGTGTGGCCCTGACCCGGCCGCGACTGCTCGTCGCCGGCCCCGACTTCGCCGAGGCGATCACGGGGCTGGGTGGGGTCGACGCGCCCACCTGGTGGCTGCCCGAACGCATCGGTGACCCGGACAGCGACTGGGAACGCCGCATGACGACGGCGACCGGCGCGCCCCCCGAGGTCGACCACGATCCCGAGGACATCCACTGTGTGCTGTTCACCAGCGGCACGACCGGACTGCCCAAGGGCGCGATGATCTCCGAACGCGCGTCGGTGACCCGAGCGTTCCGCTGCGCGAACTGGTTTGGTCTGGGCCCAGACGACGGGATGGTCGGCTGGATCCCGATGTTCCACACCGGCGGCGACGAGTGCGTGAAGGCCTCGCTGGTCACCGGCGGACTGTTCGCGACGTTGGAGCGCGCGGACGTCGAGACGATGTATGCCGCAATCGCGCGTCATCGCCTGACCTGGGCGGCGATGTTGCCCGGCGTCCTCACCGACTTCCTGCACCACCCGCGGCGCTCGGAGTACGACCTCTCCAGTCTCCGCATCGGCTTCGGCTACGCGAACATGATGCCGAGCGTCGTGGAGGAGTTCACGTCGACGTTCGACGCGGTCTTCTGGGATTGCTTCGGTCAGACCGAGAGCAGCTTCGTGCTGGCGCTTGATGCGGTGTCCCCCGGCCAGACGCCTTCGTTGCGTAAGCGCCCGACGCCGCTGCTCGACATCCGGATCGTCGATCAGGATCTGAACGAGCTGCCGGTCGGCACACCCGGCGAGTGCGTCGTCCGCGGGCCCTCGGTGATGTCCGGCTACGTCGAGAACCCGGAGGCGAGCGCCGAGGTGTTCCGGGGCGGGTGGCTGCATACGGGCGACGTGCTGGTGCGCAACGAGGACAACACCCTGACCTACGTCGACCGGCTCAAGTATCTGATCAAGACCGGCGGCGAGAACGTCTATCCGGCCGAGATCGAGCAGGTGCTGGTAGCGCACCCCGCTATCCGGGAGGCGAGTGCGATCAGCGTCCCCCACGATCGGTGGGGCGAGACGATCCTGGCCGTCGTCGTGCTCGACGACGGCGCATCGGTGACCGAGCACGAGATCGTCGCCTGGTGCCGCGAGCGCCTCGCCGGGTTCAAGACCCCCCGGCTGGTGCGCATCCTGACCGACGACGAACTGCCGCGCAGCGGTACCGGAAAGATCCAGCGACACGAGCTGCAGCGCCGGTTTGCCGACGCCGCGCGGGAGGGCTGAAACGCGGTGCTGTGGCGACGTCTTGGACCCGCCAAACGTCTGGTAGGCTCGCCGCCGCTGGCCGTCGAACTGATACGAGGAGAGGAACGACATGGCTGGACGGGTTGAGGGCAAGGTGGCGTTCGTGACGGGCGCCGGCCGCGGCCAGGGCCGCAGTCACGCGGTGCGCCTGGCCGAGGAGGGCGCCGACATCATCGCGGTCGACATCTGCGCGCCGGTGGCGAGCGTCACCTACCCGATGTCATCCGAGGCTGATCTCGCTGAGACCGCGCAACTGGTCGAGGCGCTGGACCGCCGCGTCGTCACCGCGGCTGCCGATGTCCGGGACTTCGACCGGATCAAATCGGTGCTGGACGCGGGCCGCGAGGAACTCGGCGGGCTCGACATCGTCGTCGCCAACGCCGGGATCGCGTCCTACGCGGCCGGCCACGAGATCGAAGAGGCCTCGTTCGACGAGATGATCGACATCGATCTCAAAGGCGTCTGGCACACGCTCAAGGCGGCCGTCCCCCACCTGCTCGCCCAGCGCTCGGGTTCGATTGTGGTCTGCGCCTCAGCCGCCGGATTGGTCGGTGCGCCGGGGCTCGCTCATTACGTCGCGGCCAAGCACGGCGCCGTCGGCCTGATGAAGGCGTTCTCGAACGAGCTGGGCGGCTCGATGATCCGAGTCAACGCGGTCGCTCCCACCCAGGTCGACACGCCAATGATCATGCACGAGGAGATCTACCGGATGTTCCGTCCCGACCTGGACAATCCGACCAAGGAGGACATCGTCGACGTTTCGGCGGGAATGAACATCATCCCGGTGCCGTGGGTGGAGCCGCGTGACGTGTCCAACGCCGTGCTGTTCCTGGCCTCCGACGAGGCTCGCTACATCACCGGCACCACCCTGCCGGTGGACGCCGGCATCGTCAACAAGGTCGCTCTCGGCTGAGGGCGACGGTCAAGGAGAGAGCATGGGTCGTCTGGAGAACAAGGTCGCGTTCATCACCGGCGCCGCGCGCGGTCAGGGCCGCAGCCACGCCGTCCGCCTCGCCCAGGAGGGCTGCGACATCATCGCGGTCGACATCTGCGCGCAGATCGAGACGGTGCCGTTCGCGATGGGCACCGAGGAGGATCTGGCCGAAACGGTGCGCCTGGTCGAGGCCGAGGATCGGCGGATCATCGCCAGCACGGCCGACGTTCGCGACTTCGATCAGCTCAAGAGCGCCGTCGACGCCGGCGTCGCCGAACTCGGACGCCTCGACATCGTCGCCTGCAACGCCGGGATCTCGGGCTTTGGCAGCGTCATCGACATCACCCAGCAGGAGTGGGACGATGTGATCGCCGTCGACCAGACCGGCGTATGGCTGACATGCAAGGCGACCGTCCCTCACATCCGCACTCACGGCGAGGGCGGCTCGATCATCATCACCAGCTCGGCGGCGGGTCTGCACGCGTTCGGGAACCTCGCCCACTATGCCTCGGCCAAGCACGGTCTGGTCGGTCTGATGCGGGTGCTGGCGGTGGAGCTGGGCCCGGAGCGGATCCGGGTGAACAGCATTCACCCGACGCAGGTCAACACGCCGATGCTGATCAATGATGCGATCTTCCCGCTGTTCGTGCCCGACAAGGAAAACCCCGGCAAAGAGGACCTCGCCGTCGTCTCCCAGGCGATGCACACCCTGCCGATCCCGTGGGTCGAGGCCGTCGACATCTCGAACGCGCTCGTGTTCCTCGCTTCCGACGAGGGCCGCTACATCACCGGCGTGCCGCTGCCGGTCGACGCCGGCGCGGACCTGATCGCCTGAATGTCTGAACATGTGAACGCCATCGCCTGAAGGAGAGTCAACGATGTGTTTTGCCCCTGACGCCCTGCCACCCCGAGTCCCCGAGGATCGAGTGATCCCGGCGCTTGCCGGTGGCGCCGCCGCGGAACGGCTGACGCTGACGAGCGCCGACGGGACGCCGTTCATCGCGGCGCTCGCGGAGTGCCCGGATCCGGTCGGCGGGCCCGCGGTGATCATCCTCCCCGACGTCCGTGGTCTGTACAGCTTCTACGTTGACCTCGCCGAGCGTTTCGTCACGGCGGGCTATCACGCACTGTCGATCGACTACTTCGGGCGGACGGCCGGCGTCGAGGAACGCGACGACGAGTTTGACTGCATGCCGCACGTCTTCGAGACGTCGCCCGCCCGCGTCCAGGCGGACATCGCCGCCGCCCGCGACGCGCTGGCCGACCGCACCGGGGCGACGAGCTTCGTCACCGTCGGCTTCTGCTTCGGCGGCGCCCAGTCCGACCTCGCCGGCGCCAACCCGGACCTCGGCCTCGACGCCGTCATCAGCTTCTACGGAATGCTGAACCCGGAGCGCGCGGGCCTCGACTCTCCGGACTTCCCGGCGCCGCTGCGCAGCGCCGACAAGATCGTCACCCCGGTGCTGGCGATGTACGGCGGCGCCGACCCGCTGATCCCGCCCGAGGACATCGACGCGTTCGACGCTGCGCTCACCGCGAACGGTGTGCCGCACGAGATCCACAGCTATCCCGGAGCGCCGCACTCGTTCTTCGACCGCTCCTTCGACGAGCACGCCGAAGCATCGGCCGATGCGTGGCGACGGGTGTTGGACTACCTGGGCAAGGTGGGAGCCGGGGCCGCGGCCTAGCGGTGCGGAGACGGGGAGCTTTCCGCCCTGGACAGGGCGGAAACCCTCCCCGCTTCGAGCATCCGACGAGATCCGACCGTCAGGCGATCGAGCTGAGGATCCGGTCCTCGGAGATGTCGTCGCCGGTCAATTCGAGCGCGATCCGGCCTCTGCGGAGACAGAGGACGCGATCACAGGTCGCAGCCAGTTCGTCGGGCTCGGCGGCGAGCACGATTCCGCGTTCGTCGGCCATCTGGCGGATGACGCCCAGCAGTTGCGCGCGGCCGGCCAGATCGACGCCGACGGTCGGCTGATCGACGACCAGGACGTCGACCGGCAGCCCCACCCAGCGCGACATCAGCGCCCGCTGCTGGTTGCCGCCCGATAGCGACGTCATCGGCGCCGTCGCGTCGCCCTTGACCGACAGCGAATCGAGTGACTTGGTCACCCACGCTTTCTCCTGCCGGCGCGACATCAGCCGCGCCGAGGTCAACCGCTCGAGCGCCGGGAGCGCGACATGCTCCGAGACGGTCATCGTCTTGATCACCAGGTTCGCCCGATCGCCGGAGACGAATCCGACGCCGTTGCGCAGCGCCTTGTGCGGGTTGGACGGGGTCACCGCCTTCTTGCCGATCTTCAGGTCGCCGGTCGTCGGCTGTCGCTGCCCGGTGAGCATCTGCACCATCTCGGTCGCGCCCGAGCCAAGGATGCCGGCCAACCCGACGACCTCGCCGCGCTGGACCGAGAAGCTCACGTCGCTGAGAAACTCGCCGCTGACATTGGTCGCCTTGACGACCTCGTCGCCGAGGGCTTGCGTGTTGCGCTGCAGCGTCTCGCCCGTCGGGATGTCAGAAGCGCCGGCCAACAGCAGGCTGACGATCAGCTCTTTGTTGACCTCTTCGCCGTGGAGCGTTCGGACCGTGCGACCATCGCGCATCAGCGTCACGTTGCGGCAGGCCGCGACGATGTCGTCGATGTGGTGGGAAACGAGGATCAGAGACCGGTCGGAGGCGACGAGGTTTTTCATCGCCTCGATCACCCGTACTGCCTCCTCGTGGGGCAGGCCGGCCGTCGGCTCGTCAAGGATCAACAGGCGGATGTGCGGGTGCACCGCCCCGCGCGCGATCGTGATCAGGCGTCGTTGGACCGGCGACAGGTCGTCGACCTCGGTGTTGAGCGGAAACTCGTCACCGTGTCCGAGCAGCGCCAATGCCTCCGCCGCCATCTTGCGGGCACGACGGCGGCTGATCATGCCCCCCGAGGTGGGCTCGGACCCCAGGACGATGCTCTCCCAGACGGTGTCACGCGGAGCCAGCGCCAGTTCCTGAGGAACCAGGAGCACCCCCATCGCCTGCGTCTTCTGGTAGTTGCCCGACGGCAACGGCTCCCCTTGGAAGAGGATCTCGCCGCCGTCGGACTTGACCAGCCCGGAGACCATGTTGAGCATCGTCGACTTGCCGCACCCATTGGGTCCAACCAAGCCGACCATCTCGCCACGGCCGACGAACAGACTGCCATCGGCGACCGCCTGGATGCCGCCGTAGCGCTTGCTGACGTGCTTGACCTCCAGCAGCGGGGAGTCGTCGGCGGTGACGCTCACCGCCGCTTCACCACCGGTCACGCTCATCGGCCGCCTCCGCCGACGCGGGCGAGCAGCACGGCCACGAACAGCACGACGCCCTGCACGGTCGAGATGACCCACTGTGGCTCGTTCAGCACGGTGAGACCATTGGACAGGACCTGCAGGTACAAGGCGCCGAAGATCGTGGCGGGAATCGAGAACCCGCGACGCCCGACGCCGGCGGCGCCGAAGAACGCCGCGGCATACGCCGGCAGCAGGTAGGGCGGCAAGGCGTTGGCGAAGTAGCCGTTGCTCGAGGTGAACAGGATCCCGGCGAAGCCGGCCAACAGCCCCGTCAGGGTGAACGCCATCACTTTGGTCCTGCGCACCGGCACGCCTGCGAGGCGTGCCGCCGTCTCGTTGCCGCCAATCGCCTGCACGTGGCGGCCCCACGGCGTGAACACCATGATGATCCCCAGCACGATCGCCACGAACAGCAGCACGAACACCGCGAGCTGGAACCCGCCGATGGTCGTGGTCGTGAGCGTCTGGATCGATGTCGGCAGCGATGAGACGCCGATCGCCGTCTGTCCGAGCGAGATCTTCGTCTGCGCGTACAGTTCAATGCCGGCGCAGATCGAGCCGACGGCCAGGGTGACGACGAACGCCGGCGCCTTGCCGTAACCGACCGCGACACCGTTCACCGATCCGGCGAGCATCGGCACGATGAAGCCGCCCAGGATCAGTGCCACCACAATTCCGTAACTCGTCTGCGTGGCGAGGATCGCGATGATGATCGTGCCCAGTGCCGCGATGTTGGGAACCGACAGGTCAAACTCGCCGAGGATCAAGACCACGGTGACGGCGAGCGCCAGCATGGTCAGGATCGGCATCCCGTTGATCAGGTTCTGAATGTTCTGGGAGGTGAGGAACGTGTCGGACTTGGCCAGCCAGAACACGATCACCATGACCACGAAGCTGGTGACGATGACGATCTGACGGATGTTCTGGATGGCATGACCCGACAGTCTCGACCCCGACCGCGGGCCGAGGCCGCCGGTGGTACCGGCGGCCTCGTTCGTCTTCACTTGCTCCTGTCGATCTGCCGTCGCCATGATCTACGGCGCGGTCGACGTCGGCGACTGGATCTTGTAGGTCTTCGCCCAGATTGCCTCCTGCTTCTTCAATGCCGGCTCAAACGGGAACTGCCGAGTGGCCGGTGGCGGGGGGAAGTCCTTGATGCTGTAGACGCCGCCACCCGGGTTGTTGACCGTCTGCGACGGCGGAGGCAGCGGGGTCTTCTTCGTCCAGTAGGCCGCCAGCGCGGTCAGCATGTCGAAGACGTGCTGCCAGTCCTTGGTGTTGTTGACGAGGATGTTGTCGCCGGCGCGCATCAGCTTGACCGTCGACGGGTCGTCATAACGGGTGATCATCGTGATGTTGTGATTGCGTCCGGCGCGAGTGAACTCCGGCTCGTCCAGTGACGCATCGATGTCGTTGAACGTCACGAACGTGATCGGACCGGGGTTCGCCGTGGCGATCTGCTGCGCGGTCGTCTCCATCGAGTTGACGATGTTCGCGAGGTCGGTGTCACGCAGGTCGGTGTACTTCAGCCCGTGCGAAGCCAGACCCGCCTTGACGCCGATGATGTAACCCTGGCCGCCGTAGTTGGCGGTGATCTCCTCGCCGGTGATCGGCTGCTTGCTCAAGTGGGCCGCAATGTAGTCGGCGGTGATGTGGCCGGCGTTGACGATGTCATCGCCGAACACGGCGCTGAAGGTCTTCGTGTACTGCGGGTACACGCTCGTGCCCTCGGCGATCACCGGGATGTTGGCCGACTTGGCCTGGGTGAACCCCTGTGGGATCTCAGGTCCGCCAAGCGCCATGGTGACGATCGCTGAGACCTTCTGCGTCACGAAGGACTGCACGCATTGCTCCATCGTCGCCGGGACGCCGTTGCCGTTGCAGACGACGGTCTTCCAGCCGAACACGGAGGCGGCTGCCTTCGTCTGGGCGATCCACACCGCGAGGTTCTCCGAGGAGGACGTGCTCGGGATGATGCCGATCGTATGGTCGCCCGGATCAATCTTTCCACCACCGGAGGAGCCGGTTGAAGCTGACGTCCCGGTGGATCCTCCACCTGACGAGCTTGAACTGCTGTTGCTGCTGCTACTGCCGCAGGCGGCCAACGCGAGTGCGGTGGCGATGACTGCGAACAGGCCCAGCCATTTCTTGAAGCTGCGCACCTAAGCCCTCTCCTTGATCTTTACGGCCGACGCCGAAGCCCGGCATCGACAAACGGCCGATTGGTCGGCGGATCATAAACCCGCCGGTCGACTCCACAACACGGTCGAAAGCGATAGCCAACATTCGCCTAACACGGTGGCACTCACCAATGCGAAGCGACCCGCTTCAGGCGCTCTTCGCGCTTTCGGCGACGCGGTCGGCCTCGTATTCCTGACGCGCCTTATCCTGCGCTGCGGCCAATCGCTCACGACTGACTCCGAATCGCGACATCGACTCGACGCCGTTCATCCGAGCCTGCACCTGCCCGTTGAAATACGGCATCACCTCGCGCGCGATCAGCTCAAACGACCGACGCTGCGCCGCCGGGTCGCCGATCTCGCAGTGACCCACGACCAGCGTGCCGATGCCGCCGGAGGCGTCAACGATCGCTTGGATACGCTCGCGCGCCATCGCCGGAGTTCCGATCACGAACACGGACTGGTTGAGTTCCTCCACCAACCCATCGAAGTCATCGGGATCGGTCTCCGCTATGGGAATCACGCCCTTGAGATACCGGACCCAGTCCTGCAGGCCCCAGCGCGCCTCCGCGCGCGCCTGCTCTTCGGTCTCGGCAATGTGGAACATGTGCAGCGCTGACCAACGGTCTCGGCTAACCGTCTGACCGTGTTGGGCCGCTGACTCCTCGGCGATCCCCCACGTCTGAGCGATCGGGTTGTCCTCGGCTGTGCCGATCACGCCGAACTGGAAGATGCCCGTCCCGTACTTGCCGGCGAGACGCGGACCCGAGGGCGACAGCATCGACGCGACGCGGATATCGAGCTCGCCGTTGTACGGACGCAGATGCAGTTCGGCGTCGTTCATCTCAAACCAGTCGGTCTTGCGCGTAACCGGGCCGTCGTAGCGCAATAGCGCCATGATCGCCTCGAGCCCCTCGTCGGTCATCCGCCGCTGCTCCAGGGGGTCGATCCCGAGGATCTGCGCATCCTGGGCCAGTGAACCTGAGCCAACCCCCCAGATGAAGCGGCCTTTCAGCAGGTGACTGAGCAACACGATGCGATCGGCGAGGATGAACGGGTGGTGATAGGGCAGCGAGCTGACGCCGGTTCCAAACGTGATGCTGCGCGTGCGCTGCGAGGCGGCGGCAATCAGCAGCTCGGGGGCACCGACGTTCTGCCAGCCGGTGGAGTGATGCTCACCGATCCACACCTGGTCATAGCCGAGTCGATCGAGCAGCTCGATCAGAGCGAGATCGTCCTCGAACTGAGCCGTCGGGTCGATCCACGGCTTGTGGTACGGGAAGATCTGAACGCCGAATTTCAAGCTCAATGCGGGTCTCCTCGGATCCGATTTCGGGTGAGAAGGCCAGCATGGCAGCGCACACCGGCGGTTGCGCGGACCTGTGACGGCGGCTAGCGCAACCGCTAGCGCCGACGGTGAGTGGCATCGCTGATTCGATCTCCCGAGACGAAGCCGGGGACTGGCCCTTGTGTCAGTGGCTCACCCGGAAACGGAGTGCGAGGATGGCGGCGATGGCCGAGGTCTCCAACCTCAAGCACGGCAGCTGGGACGATGCCCGCGCGCTGATCGGCAAGACGCTGGCGGTGATCGACGGCGTCGACGCCGTGACCGCCGGCGACATGCGCAGAAAACTCGAGGTGATCGGCTGGGACTGCCCGCTGCACACTGATGCGAAGGTCGCGCGCGCGCACGGGTATGACGACGTCGTCAGCCCGGTGTCGATGGCTCGCGTCTGGGCGATGCCCGCCTACTGGGCCCCTGGGACTCCGCGGATTGGCGACGAGGCGATGAGCACGCCGATCGCCGGCTCGGACGTGCCCGGCGTCGGTGACACCCTGATCGCCACCAATGCCCGCACCGAGCATCACACGCCGATCTATCCCGGCGACCGAATCCGCTCCACGGCCGTGCTGACGGCCGTGTCGGAAAAGCAAACACGACTCGGCCCCGGGGCCTTCATCACGATCCAGACGACGTACACCAACCAGCGCGATGAGACCGTCTCGGTCGAGACCGTGACTCTGCTGCGCTACCAGCAGACACGCGAGGGGTCATGAGCGCCGCCGATCCGACCCGCGCACCCTCAGGTATCGAGGTCGGGCAGGAGATCGAACCCTACGTCGTCAAGCTCACGCTGCAGCGTCTGGTGTTCGAGGCCGGCGCCAATCGCGATTTCGCGCCGATCCATTTCGACCCGCAGGCGGCGCGCGATTCCGGCGCTGCCGGACCGTACGCCAATACGACGTTCATCGAGACCCTGTTCGAGGCGGCACTGCGAACCTGGGGCGGCCTGGATGCGCGGATCCGGATGATCGAGTTCTCGATGAAGTCGTTCAACGTCACCGGCGACGAGATCGCCGCGCATGGCCGGGTCACCGCCTTCACGGACGACGTCGCGGACCTTGACCTCTGGATCGAGGGGCCGCGTGGGACGACCGTGGTCGGCGCCGCGACGGTCGCGCTCCCGCCGCCCGACTGATGACGCAGGTCGCCCTGCGTGAAGTTGCGTTCTCACGCGCGGGAGAGAAGGGGCCTGATCTGTACGTGTCGGTGATCGCTCACGACATCGCCGACTACCCGTTGTTGCTCGAGCAGGTCACCGTCGCCGCGGTACAGGAGGCGTTCGCCCCGATTCTCACCGGCGGGGTCAACCGCTATGAGGCGCCGCTGATCGGCGCGCTGAACTTCGCGCTGGGCGGCGGGCTGGGCGGCGGACGCTCGCGCAACCTCGCGTTCGAGGAGTCCGGCAAGGCACTCTCATCACGGATGCTGGGTCTGTCGATCGAGGTGCCCGCCGGCTACGTCACGCGCAGCGAGCGCGTCCGCGCGGGAGCGCCCTGATGGGTGTCCGGATCGGCTGCGCGACGGCTTGGTCGGGCGACCGCTTCGAACCCGCCGAGGTGCTCGTCGAGCGCGGGCAGCTCGACTACCTGTTCTTCGAGGCGATGTCGGAGACGACGATGAGCCTGGCGCAGATCAAGCTCGCCCAGGACAGATCGCTCCCCGGTTGGGACCCCTACCTCGATCGGCGTCTGCGCCCGGTACTCCGCGCCTGTCACGAGCAGGGCGTGCGGATCATCTCAAACCAAGGCTGGCTGGATCCCGCCGGCGCGGCCCAGCACGTGACCGAGATCGCCCACGAAGAGGGGATCGCCGGACTGAAGGTCGCGGCGGTCGTGACCGACGAGCTCCTACCCAGCCTCGACCGGCCCGGCCTGCGCTTCCAGGACACCGGCGCGCTGGTCGCCGATCACCGCGACGAGATCATCTCCGCCGAGGCCTACCTCGGTGCCTGGGAGATCGTCGAGGCACTGCGAGACGGGGCCGACATCGTGCTTACCTCCCGGGTCACCGACGCCAGCCTCGTTCTGGGACCGCTGATCCACGAGCTCGGGTGGGGACGCGAGGACTGGGACCAACTCGCCCGCGGCGTCATCATCGGGCACCTGCTCGAGTGCAGCGCCCACATCACCGGCGGCAACTTCGCCGACCCGGGCTACTGCGACGTCGACGGGCTCGACGACCTCGGCCATCAATCGGCGACGTCGACGACGCCAGCGCGATCATCACCAAACCAGAAGGCACCGGCGGCCTCGTTTCGGAGTCCACCTGCAAGGCCCAGCTGCTCTACGAGGTCGGCGATCCGGCTCGGTACCTCAACCCCGACGTGACCGCGGACTTCACGACCGTCGCGCTCGAGCAGGTCGGGCCTGACCGCGTCGCCGTCCGTGGTGGACGCGGCGCACCGCCGCCGCCGCCGCTGAAGGCTCTGATCGGCCTCCGCGAGGGCTTTGCCTCAGAAGAGGTGATGATCTTCGCCGGTCCCGGCGCGCTCGCCCGAGCCCAGCTGGCCGAGTCGATTCTGCGCGCCCGGCTGCGCCAGGCCGACCTGCGCGCCGACGAACTCCGCTTTGACCTGATCGGCATGAATGCCGTTCACCGGGAGGCGACCCCGCCGCTCGTCGGTGAGCCGCCGTACGAAGTGGCGCTGCGTGTCGCGGCCCGGACCCGTGACCGAGTCGAGATCGACAAGTTGTCGGTCGCGGTCGCTCCGATGGCCGTCACCGGCCCGGCCGCGACCGGCAAGTGGGGCACGCTCGGCGAGCGGGTGCGGCCGGTGATCGGGATGAGCTCGGCGCTCATCCCGCGTGAGCTGGTGACCGCCGAGGTGCGCTCCTTCTCGTCACGACCGGTCGAGTCCGGCTAGGCGCGCGACCGCTCGCCGAGGTCGAGCCGGCGGTCCTTCCACGCCGTCAGCTCGTCGACCGACATCGGTGGGCCATCGAGGAGCTCAAGCAGCTGGGGTATCGAGCAGCACCGCCTGAACCCCCGGACGCGCTCGTCGAGCATGTCGAGCCATTCGGCGGAGAGCACGAACACCTTGGGCTTGGCCGGATCGAGCGTCCAGCGAATCTCCGCGGTCCGAAACCAGAAGTTGATCGGGCTCAGGATGGCTCCCAGCCGGGCCACCGCGTAGTAGACCATCACGTGCTCGATGCGGTTGCGTGAGAGGCGGGAGCGAAAGTGTCCTCCTCGGGGAAACTACGAGGCCCGGCCGGCCGCCTTGTCAGACCACTTGCGGACCTGGCGGTGGACGTCCTCGGTCCCGAACAGCAGCGCCCCGCCGATCCGCTCGGCGGCCAGCGCCGCCTCCACGTCGGCGCCGTCGGCCACCAGGCGGGTGACCGTCTTCGCGATGCGGACGGCGATCGGCGGCTGGGCGGCGATCGCGTCGGCCAGCGTCAGCGCCCGCGCACAGGCTTCGCCCACTTCGGTGAGCTCGTTGGCCAGCCCCAGACTCAGGGCGGTTTCGGCGTCGATCCGCTGACTGGTGAGGATGATCTGACGGGCCATCCGGGGCGAGATCGCGCGAGTCAGGCGGACCGTACCGCCGTAGGCCGGAATCAGCCCGAGGTCCAGCTCGCCGAAGCCGAACTTGGCGTCGCGGCCGGCGATGATGAAATCGCACGCGAGCGCGCACTCCAGTCCGCCGGCCAGGCAGTAGCCGTCCACCGCCGCGATCAGCGGCTTCTCCCCCACCTCGACCGGACGCAGGATGTCGTAGCCACGCCGCGTGTAGGGGTAGCCGGCCTCGACGTCGATCGCGTCGAACGTCGTGATGTCGCCGCCGGCGGAGAAAGCGCCGCCGGCGCCGGTGAGCACCCCGGCGACGACGTCGGGCTCGGTCAGGAACCACTGCATCGCGGACTCCAGGGCGGCGATCTGCTGGGCGTCGAACGCGTTGCGCTTCTCGGGACGGTTGAGGCGTATCAGCGCGACACCATCGGACTTGCTGATCTGCACCCGGCCGTCACGCACCCGTGTTTCCGACGTCAATAAGGCGTGCTCGGAGCTCATTGGGCTCATCCTGTCCGACGAGCCGGCGCAGCGCAATTGGCACTTCCGCCAGGCACGTCGGACCACCGGCGCAACTACGCTCAGCAAGATTCGCGCGCCCGCGTGACATCGTTTTCGTTTCAGCGAGGTGTACCTGTGTCTGACGTTGCTCAGCTTCCGCAGACTCGTGGGTTCGTGCTCTCGGCTCACGGTGGTCCGGAGGTGCTGTGGCTGACCGAGCGTGAGACCCCATGGCCGCAGGACGGGGAGATCGTGATCGAGGTCGAGGCCGCGGGGGTGAACTTCGGGGACACGATGATTCGCCGGGGCGAATACCTGCGCAACCAGCCGCTGTCGATGGCGCCGGGATGCGAGGCGGTCGGTCACGTGATCGCGCGCGGCGACGGCGTGGACACCGCCATCGGCAGCCGAGTGGCGGCGTGGATCGAGCAGGGCGGGGCGTACGCCAACCAGGTCACGCTTCCGGCCCATCGCGCCTATCCGGTCGCCGAGGACCTCCCCGCGGGCGCGATCTGCACGCTGTTTTTGGCGGGCACGACCGCCTACTACGGCGTCCACCGCTACGGCCACGTGCAGCCAGACGATTGGGTGCTCGTCCACGGTGCCGCCGGCGCGGT
The DNA here is from genome assembly GCA_963743985.1 of uncultured Solirubrobacteraceae bacterium. GTDB lineage: Bacteria > Actinomycetota > Thermoleophilia > Solirubrobacterales > Solirubrobacteraceae > Palsa-465. The sequence goes on from CAVUSD010000032.1 coordinate 296,522, forward strand.
CGGCGGCCTGTCGGTACAGCTGTCCGCGCTCGCCGGTGCCCGCGTGATCGCCACCGCCTCCAGCGACAGCAAACGTGCCGATGCGCTCGCCGAAGGCGCCGACCTGGCGCTTGACAGCGCCGACCCCGACTCGCTGACCGCCGCCGTCCGCGAGGCGACCGACCAGCATGGCTGTGACGTCGTGATCGACGGTGTCGGTGGCCCGCTGTTTGACCCGTCGCTGCGCGCGCTGGCCTTCTGCGGGCGCTACGTGATCGCCGGTTCGGCCAGCCAGACGCCGGCGATGTTCGACGCTCGCCGCCTGCTCCCGCGCAACCAGACGGTCGTCGGCTACATCCTGCACCACATCGCGGCGGCCGATCCCCAGGAGCCGACGCGGACGCTGACCGAGCTGTGCGACCTCACCCGTGCAGGCAAGCTGCACCCCCGCTACGTCACGGTGGAGCTGGAGCGCGCTCCTGAGATCCACCGTGCCATCGAGGACCGGACGCTGTCGGGCAAGGTTGTCCTGACGCCCTGACGAACCGAACATGACGATGAGGAGACAGACATGAGCAACGGCGTATCGCTGCACGCCCTGGACACCGGGTCGCTGACCTGCCCGCGGAAGTACTGCTACGGGTGGGGCGGTGACGAACTCGTCACCGTGCCGTGTCCGGGCTTCCTGATCCGCCACCCCAAGGGCGACGTGGTCTTCGAGGGTGGCTTTCAGACGCAGGTCGCGGGCGACGTGCGCTCGTATTACGACGGCCTGCTCGACTTCACCTTCAACTTCACGCCCGAGCAGCACGTCCGTGAGCGCGTCAAGCTCTCAGACGTCGACCCCGACGGGATCGAACACGTGGTCATGTCGCACCTCCACATGGACCATGCCGGTGCGATCGGGCACTTCCCGAATGCCACCTACCGGGTCCATGGCACCGAGCTCGCCTACGCGCGCAATCCTGATTGGTTCGCGTCGCTGGGGTATCAGAAGGGCGACCTGGACCGGCCGATCGACTGGGTCACCGTCGATTCGACCGAGGACGCACCGGAGTTCGACCTGTTCGGCGACGGCACCGTGCGCACGCTGTACTCACCCGGACACGCCAAAGGCGTGATGTCGATGCTGCTCGAGCTCGACGGCATCGGACCCGTGGTCCTCCCCAGCGACGCGGCGTACTCGATCGAGCACTACGAGAACCGCGAGTTCGCCGGCTCGTATCTCGACGGGCCCGCGTATGTGCGCTCGATCGAGCGACTGAAGCGCTATCAGCACGATCTCGGAACCGACCTGCTCGTGTTCACGCACGACCCGGTCCAGTGGCCCAAGCTGCCCAAGAACGTCGCCCTGACCCGAGCCGACATCGAGGCCGCCCAGGCTTGAGCTCAGGGCGTATCGGGCTCAGGCGGTGACCGGCAGCGCGACCGGAGTCGGCATCGCGACCGCGGTCAGGCCACGCCGGCGCTCACGCCAGTCGACGGCACGGATCCGCACGCCCGCCATCTTCTGGGCGAGGTCGCAATAGGTCTGCGCGATCTGACGCGGAACATCGTGTCCGCCCGGTTCGTACCACGAGCCGATGGCGACGCACATCGACGCCAGCGCACGGCTGGTGGCCGCCGGCTCGGAGACGTCGAAGACGCCGGCGTGGACACCGTCGGCGATGATCTCTCGAAGGACTTCGCCGAGCGCGACGCGACGCGCCTCAGCACGAAGACGATCCTCGGGCGCCAGATTGACGAGCTCGCGTTCGGCGACGCGGCAGGCGCGCCGGCAGCGGATGTAGAAGTCGCACTGGGCCCACACTGCAGCCTCCAGTGCGGCGGCTGGGTCCCCGTCGGCGTCGGCCACCGCCGCCTCGGTCTGGGCGACCGCGCCGCCGTAGGTCACGTCGACGATCTCCCGGAGGATCGACTGCTTGGCGGGAAACAGCTCGTAGAGCAGCGGCAGGCTCAGTCCAGCGCCCGCGGCGATCTCACGCACTGTCGTCCCGTGGTAACCGAGCTCGTCGAACAGCTCCGTCGCGATCTCGATTACCTGCTGGGAGCGCAGGTGATCGAACACCGGTTGCGCTCGTGTCATCTTCTCCTCCAGCTCATCGGTTCCCTCTCCTCTACCGACCGACCGTTTGGTCATTATGACACGAACGGAGGCCGCGCGCACCAGTTGCCGTGCTCGACCCGACAGATGGGCTAGAGCGGGAGGCTCACCGCGACCTTGGTCCCGCCCGTCGCGGTCTCGGCCACACGCAGCTGACCGCCGTGCAAGCGGACCGAGCGCCTGAGCGCGGCGGTGCCATAGCCGTCACCGCGCCGGTCGGTCACGCCGATCCCGCTGTCGGTGATCGTGACCAGGATCCGGTGGCGCCGCGTCACCGTGACCCGGACTGATAGCTGGCACGGCCCGGCGTGTTTGATCGCATTGATGAGCGCCTCACGCACTGCCCGGCACAGCAGCTTGAGCGCCGACCGGCTCAGCAGCGATGACTCCGCGACCGCTTCGTCTGAGATATCGAGGGCGACCGGCCGGCCGAACTCCCCCTCGAGGCTGCCGATCGTTGCCGCCAAGCGCTCGGACAACGGCTCGTCGTCGGGGTGGGAGTTCTGCTCCATGATCTTCCGCGTGGCAACGTCGGCGCGCAGCAGCAGGTCGTGGCTGCGGCGAATGCCGTCCGCCACGACATCCGGGACGTCGGTCAGTTCGGACGCGAACTCGAGGCTCAGCCGTGCGCCGAACAGCAACTGCGCAACGTGGTCGTGCAGCTCGTCGGCGATCCGCTGGCGCTCGGCCACGCACGCGGAATCGGCAAGGTGGCGCTGGTAGCGCTCCGTACTCCAGGCGAGTGCGATCAGATTGGCCAGTCGCGAGAACGCCTGGCACTCCACGGCATCGAAGAAGTTGCCCCCACGGCGCATCACCGACACGGTCGCCGCCTGATCGCCATCGAGCATGACCGGCACGTGGACGACCGACCATCCGGGCTCGACGGCGCGTCGCGAGCCAACGCCATAGACGCGCAGGCTGGTGGCGCCCCGCGCCTGGGAGAGCAGCGTTCGTTCGAGGTGGGCGCCGGTGTCACGACGGCGACGCCGCAGCACCGGGTCTCCCTCGAACGGCACGAGCGCGACCAGCGATCCGCGCACGATCGCACAGAGGTTGTCCATCGCCTCGGCAAGGAACTCGTGCAGATCCCGCCCCGAGGCGATCTGGACCGCCATCGTGGAGAACACCTCCTCCAGACGCTGGGCACGCATCAACCGGTTGCGGATCTGGGCCACCTCCACCCCGATTGCGATCCGTCCGCCGAGGGCCATCGCGGCGGCGAGATCGTCGAGCGTGAAATCAGTCGCCTTATTGGCAACCTGCAGAACACCGACGCGTCGCTCGCCGACGGTGATCGGCAGCGTCATCAAACGAATGAAGCCAAACGCCTCGGCGAAGTCCTGCAGGACCCCGGGGTCGGCAGTCGCACGGTTGGTCAGGTACGGCTGGCCGGTCGCGAACACCCGAGCGGCACTCGATCCCCAGTCGTGCGCAGCATGGGCCGCCGGGAGCGATTCGTGATCGGAGCCGAACGCTCCCGGGACCGGACACAGCAGGCTGCGTTCCTCGTCCCACAGCAGCACCCCGGTGAGCGCGCCCCCGGTGGCGAGTGCGATCTCGTGGGCGATCGCATGGTTGAGCTCTTCGTAGCCGACGCTGTCCAGAATCCAGCCGGCAGGGTCCGCAGACGTCCGCGATCCACCCAAACCATCCGGTTGCTGCACGAGGCGCCGTGCCGCGCAGGCGACGGCCGCGTGCGCGGCGAAGATCGACGCGCACTCGACGTTCTCAAAGCCGGCGGACGAGCGCTTCAGTGCCCACACGGCGGCGACGCCGATTCCCGGTACCCGCTGTTCGCAGTAGATCGAGTCAGAGAACTCCGGGATCGCGGGCTGGGCGGCGCCGGTCAAGGCGACCTGTGCGACCGCGTCGAGCACGGTCTGGGTCTCGACGGCGTCAAGCCCATCGCTGGCCAGGACGGCGGCGCCGCGTTCGTGGCTGAGGTCGACGAGCAGGACCGCGTCGGCGCCCAGAGCCCAACGACCGACCGTCGCCAGGTTGATCTCCGCGGAGACCTCCTCGACCGCGGGCGCCTCAACGAGTCTCATCAACGGCTTGCGCCTGAGTCCTCGTTGGCGGGCGCCAGGGCACCGGTACGAATTGCCCGAGCGATCAGCTCAGCCTTGGTGCGTGTTCCGAACTTCGCCTTGAGCTTCTGCATGTGGAACCGCACCGTCGACTCGGAGATGTACAGGCGAGCACCGATCTCCCGATAGGTGAGACCCTCGGCCGAGAGTTCGAGCACGCGTTCCTGCTGTGGGGTCAGCCGAGACGATCCGGTGCGCTGGGACACCAGATCGTGCAGTTGTCCGACGATCTGCGGTGTGGCGCGATCGAGCTCGGGAAGCGTCACGGCGGCCAGCGCCTTGCGCAACTCGGTCAGGCCGGCCGCCTTGGCGATGTAGGCGGAGGCACCGGCCTCCATCGCCATCCGCACGGTGTCCTCGCTGCGGTACGAGCTGAGGATGACCACGGCACACGTCGGTACGCGGGCGCGCAGCTCACGGCACAGGCGGTCGCCCATCATGTCGGGAAGACGGAGGTCGATCAGCGCGACCTGAGGACGTTTGCGGACGGCGACCGCCAGCGCGTCGGCCGCTGTCGAGACGGCGGCCACGATTTCGAACTGACCGTCGGAGCCGAGCGCGGCGGCGAGGCCCTCGCGGACGACCTCGTGATCGTCGACGACCAGCAGCCGCACCGGCCCCGGCGCGCCGGTCGCCGGCCGCATGGTCCGCGTCACCTGGGGATGTTCGAGCTCAGCCATCGACGCTACGACAACTGCTCGCGCTTGAGTTTGATGCCGGCCTGTTCGCGGTCCCAGGTGGCGGCCGTCACGCCGGCGGCACGCAACTCGGCCTTCTTGATCTTGAACGACGGGGACCGGGGCAGTGCCTCCGCCACCTCGACGTACCGGGGCACCATGTGCCGCGGCATCCGCGGGATCAGGTACCTGATCAGCTGCTCGGGGTCGACCGTCCGGCCGGCCACCGGGACGACGACGACCTTGACCTCCTCGTCGCCGGCTGTGCCCTCGATGTCAGGGTTCACGACCGCAACCGCGGCGACCTGGTCGACGTCTGCGAAGGTGAGGACCTCAGCCTCGACCTCGTAGGAGGAGATGTTCTCCCCGCGACGGCGGATCGCGTCCTTGGCGCGGTCCACGAACACCCACTCCCCCGCGGCATCGACGACGAGCTGGTCGCCGGTGTGAAACCAGCCGTTCTTCCAAGCCTCGGCGGTCGCCTCGGGCATGCCCCGATACCCGGAGTTGATCACCCACGGCCACCGGTGACGGACGATCAGCTCGCCGGGGGTCCCGTCGGGGACCGGCAGGTCGTGCTCGTCCACGAGGCGACACTCGTAGTCGGGGTTGAACGGCCGTCCGACGGTCGCCTCGTGGGTCGGGTCCAGGTCAGAGCGCAGCGCCAGCGGAAGCTCGGTCATCCCGAACCCGGTGTAGATGCGAACGTCGAACCGCTCACAGAACTCCTGCACGCGCGTGAGCGGACCCATGTAGACGAACCGCAGCGGGTTGTCCCGATCGCGCTCTGACGGCGGCTGCGCCAGCAGAAACGACACCATCCCGTGGATGATGAACGTCGCCGTCGCTCCGTATCCCCGGATGTCGTCCCAGAAGCTCTTGGCGTTGAACGCCGCCGGCAGAACGACGGTCCCGCCGCGCTGCAACATCCCGTAGGTGATCGAGGTGCCGGCAACGTGCGACAGCGGGAGCGCGATCATGAAGCGGTCGTTCTCGCCGAGGTCCGCCCAGACGAGGTTGTCGGCGTAGAGCCGATGACTCGCGTAGGAGAGGCGCACGCCCTTCGATGGCCCGGTGGTGCCAGAGGTGTAGACGAGCGCGAAGTCATCCCACGGCTCCCGCGGGACGTCCAGTTCGGGGCGGGTCGCAGCGGCGCCGTCGACCATCTCGTCCAAGCTGATGACGCGGTAGGGGAGGTCGACCTCCGGGGCGGGGCCGATCGAGACGACGAGCTCCAGCGTGGGGACATCGACGTCGGCCAGGCGCTCCAGGAGACCCGCGTGCGCGATCAGGATCCGCGGCGTCGCGATGTTGAGCGCGTGCTCGAGAAACGATCCGCGAGCCGCGAGGTTGAGCGGCGCGTAGATCGCTCCCGCGGCGTTGATCCCCCACCACGCCTGGATGATCTCGGGCATCGTGGGGCCCCACACCGAGACGGTTTCGCCGGGGACGACCCCTTCGGCGATCAGACCGTTGGCCAGCGTCCAGGCCCGGGAGGCGGCCTGCGCCGATGTCCAGGTCTCGTTCTCGAACACGGCCACGGTGCTGTCCGGCGCGCGCTCGGCACGTGCCTCCAAGATGTCAGCGATCACCGCCTCTGCGCGAGACGGGAAATGGTCCAGCGTCACGTGGGGTCCTGTTCCCACCGCCCGGCTTTGCTCTGTCAGGGACATCTCTCCTCCAAGGTCTGAGTACCCGTGCCATCTCGCTTTCAACCGGCGCGCGGTGCCGGCGCCGCGCTCGCTATCCCACCACGAATCCGCCGTCGACCAGCAGCGTTTCTCCGGTCACATAGCTCGACGCGTCACTCGCCAGAAACACGATCGCGGCCGCCAGTTCCTCCGGCTCGCCGACCCGCTGGGTCATCGTGCGCAACGCCGATGCGTTCATCGCCTCGCCGTATTCCGCGGTCAGCTCGGTGTGGAAATAACCCGGGGCGACGGCGTTGACCCGGATCCCGCGGCGTGCGGTCCATTCCTGGGCCAGGTCACGCGTGAGGCCGAGCATGCCCGCCTTGCTGGCGATGTAACCCGCCTGCGGCGTGCCTCCGGTGACCAGCGCCATCATGCTCGCGACGTTGACGATCGCGCCCTTGCCCTCCATCGTCCGCGCCGCCGCGCACGACATCCAGTGCGCTCCGAGCAGATTGACATCGATCACCTTGCGGAAGTCGTCGGGGCTCTGCTTGAGCGCGGTGACCGGCTTGCCGATCCCGGCGTTGTTGATCAGGATGTCGAGACGGCCAAACTCATCATGCGCCGCCGCCGCCAGCCGTTCGCAGTCTTCTGGGTTCGAAACATCCGCCTGTATCGCGATGCCACGGCGCCCGGTCTGCTCGACGAGCGTCACCGTCTTCCGAAGACGATCGATCCGCCGCGCTCCAAGCACGACGTCGGCGCCGGCTTCAGCGAGCGCCTGAGCGATCGTGACGCCGAGTCCCGACGACGCGCCAGTGACGATCGCCACTCGATCGTCGAGCCTGAACCGATCCATCACGGACATTGCGCGAGTCTAATCTCGGCAACCGGCCTTGTCCAACCGAATGTTTGGTTGAGGAATCATCTACAACCGCTCGATCAACATCGCCTCGCCCTGCCCCTGGGCGACGCACATCGTCTCGAGCCCGATCGCGCCGTCACGCGTCTCCAGATCGTTGAGCAGCGTGGTCAGGATCCGTGCACCGGTCATCCCGAACGGGTGCCCGAGGGCGATCGCACCCCCGTGCGGGTTGAGCTTGTCCATGTCAAAGCCGACTGCGTCGGCGATCGGCAGCACCTGCGCCGCGAACGCCTCGTTGAGCTCGTAGACGTCGACGTCCTCGATCGTCATCCCCGCGCGGGCCAGGACCTTGCGGACCGCATCAATCGGCGCCACCCCCATCAGCTCGGGCTCGTTGCCGGCGGTGGCCCCGGTGATGATTCGTGCCCGGGGCGTGAGGCCCAGCTCGGCGGCCTTGGCCGCGCTCATGATCAGGGTCGCCGCGGCGCCGTCGTTCAGCGGGCACGCGTTGCCGGCGGTGACGGTGCCGCCCTCCTTGAACACCGGCTTGAGCGTCGCCAGCTTCTCAACCGTGGTGCCTGGCCGCGGCCCGTCGTCGTGGGACACGACGGTCCCATCGGGAAGCGTCACGGGCACGATCTCGGCATCGAAGACGCCGGCCTGTTGGGCGGCGACCGCGCGGTCCTGGGAGAGCTTGGCGTACTCGTCCTGCTGCTCACGCGTGACGCCGTACTTCTCGGCGACGTTCTCGGCGGTCAGGCCCATCGCGATGTAGGCGTCGGGCAGCGGCGGCTCGTCGCCGTGGAGATGGACATTCTGGTCCTGGGGACGGGCGCCCTCAGCCGCCTCGTTGTAGCTGGAGACGAATTCCACCCCGCCGGCGACGTAGACGTCGCCCTGACCGGCGACCACGTTGTTGGCCGCGACCCGGATCGCCTGCAGCGACGATGCGCAGTAGCGGTTGATGGTCACGCCTCCGGTCGCAATGCCGAGGTGCTGGGAGAGCAGCACGGCGATCCGCGCGATGTTGTTGGCCTGCAGTCCCTGAGGCAGCCCGCAGCCGAGGTAGACCTCCTCGACCGCGGCGGGATCGAGCGCCGGGGTCCGTTCCAGCAACGCGTCGATGATGAACGCGGCGGTCTCATCGGGCCGCAGCTCGCGTAGCGAGCCTTTACCCGCCCGACCGATCGGGGTGCGGACGCTGTCCACGATCACGGCTTCACGCACCTCAGGCATGCTCTCTCCAATCTCTCGCCGGTAGCTCTGACCGTCCGCTACCTACCATACGGTCGGTCGTCAGCCCGTCAGCATATGACAACGGCGTGACGACGGCATACCGGCAGCGCTGCCGCCGGCTCAGCGAAGGGTGAGTCAGGCCGGCTTGCGGCGCGCACGCTTCCGCGACGGGCGCGGAGTACCGGTCAGCAGACCGATCGTCATATCGGCGTAGCTCTGAGCAATGTGCTCCGGCGAATCAGGACCGGTCGGGCGATACCAGTCCGGTGCCGCGTTGACCGCCGCCAGCACGTACCGGCCCGCGTAATGCAGGTCCAACTCCGACGAGACATCGCCGGCATCCTGAGCGGCCGCGAACAGATCCCGGATCACCCGCTCATACCCCCGACGACGCTCCCGCGCGATCTGAAAGCGCTCGCCGGTCAGATGCCGCCACTCACGAAAGAACACGCTGACCTCCTGCACGTTGGCCAGATACCACTCGACATGACGGACGATGAAGATCCGGATCCGTTCGATCGCCGAGACGTCCAACGCCAACGCCTCCTCGAGGATCGCCGACGACTGCGCGTGCACGTCCTCGACGATCCGCCAGAGGAGATCCTCCTTGGAATCGATGTAGTAGTAGAGGCTCCCCTTCAGCACCCCGACCTTGTCCGCGACGTCCTGGATCGACGCGGCGCGATACCCCTTCAGGTAGAAGATCTCGCTGGCGGCCGCGGTCACCTCGGTCTGGCGATTGGTCCGCCGAACCGACTGCTTGGGCGCCGGCTTCGCGCGCTTCGGAGCGGGAGTCGAGGTCGCCATCATGCGCCAGTCTATCTTTCGGGCCAGTCAGCCCCGTGTCAAGACGCGCGATGGTGTCGGATCCAGACGTCCATCGTGACCGCGAGGATCACGATCACGCCCTCGAACACGGTCTGGAGGTTCGGGCTGAGGTTCTTGGCCGTGAACAGGTTCGTGATCACCGCCAGAATCGCCAACCCGACGAGCGAGCGCCACATCGCGCCCTCGCCGCCGGTCAGCGCCGTCCCGCCGATGATGACCACCGCAATCGTCTGCAGCGTGATGTTGCCGACGAAGTCCGGGGTGGCCGTGCCCAGCTGGCTGGCGGTGCACACCCCCCCGAACGCGGCCATCGCGCCGATCAGGATGAACGTGGCCGCGCTCACCCAACGGACGCGGAGCCCGCTGAGGCGCGCGGCTTCCCGGTTGCCGCCTAAGGCGTAGACCGAGCGGCCGAACGTCGACCGCCATAAGACGATCCCCGAGATGAGCATGATGATCAGGCCGATCAGCCCGTCCAGAGGGATTCCGAGCACCTTCGTGTTGCCCAGCCACAGATAGGACGTCGAAGACGCGAAGCTGGCGTTGGCGCCCGCGTAGATCGTGATCAGGCCGATGAAGATCGACGACGTTCCGAGCGTGGCGACGAACGGGTTGACGCGCAGAACGTTGATGATGACGCCGTTGGTGGCACCGAACAGGATGCCGAGCAGGATCGCCAGCAGAATCCCGATCGGGGCGGGCGTCTTGCCGAGAAAGTGGATGTAGAACATGGCGCCGGCGGCGTACACCGACCCGACCGACAGGTCAAAACCGCCGGCGAGGATGACGAACGTCATTCCGATCGAGCACATCATCAGCCCGACGTTCTGCTGCAAGAGATTCTGGAGGTTGTTGGTCGCCCAGAAACCGGGATAGATGATGCTGGTGACGATCAGCAGGATCCCCAACGCGATCACCATCGGGTAATCGAAGATCAACGTCGTTCCCAGCCGCTGTGGTGAGAACCGGGCCGACCGCGACTGGTCGGCGAGCTCCGGACCGTCTCCCGTGACTACTGCTTGCGTGGTGTTTGACACGTTATTTCCTCGCCGTTGCCGGTTCTGCGATGGCATCGAATATCAATCGGAGGACCCTCTCGACCGTGATCTCCTCTTCGGCCGCATCCAGGAGCGTGACCGTGCGTCCCTCCGACAGCACGAGCACGCGGTCGCTCAATCCCACGACCTCCTCCAACTCGGAGGAGACGATCACCATCGAGCGACCATCGGCCACGATCTGTTCCAGCTTCACCAGGATCTCGGCCTTGGCACCGACGTCGACGCCGCGCGTCGGCTCGTCGGCGAGCAGGATCGGATGGTCGGCATGCACCCACCGCGCGATCATCAGCTTCTGCTGATTGCCACCGGAGAACTGCGCGGCGGGCTCGGCGATCCGGCGGCGGTCAAAGCCCACTGACTCAGCGGCGTCGCCCGCCACCCGTCGCAGCTGACGTTCGCGCACCATCGTCAGGCGGGAGAGGCCACCCCACTCCCCGAGCATGACGTTGTCGGCCGCCGTCCGCTGCGCGACCAGTCCCTGATCCTTGCGGTCCTCGGGCAGGAGCGCGATCCCGCGCCGGCGCGCCTCCCGCACCGACCTGGGCAGGCGCACTGTCTTGCCGTCGATCTCCAGCTCGGCGGTCGCCGCCGGATCAAGGCCGGCCAGCGCTCGCAGCAGCGACGTCCGGCCGGAGCCGACCAGTCCGGCGATGCCGAGGACCTCCCCGGGCTGCAGGTCGAAGCCGATGTCCTCCAGGATCCCGGGCGAGGACAACCCATGCACTCGCATCCGTGGGGCGCCTTGCGTGTCTGCGGCGGTGCGGTGGGCACGGTGGCGCCCGGCGGCGATCGCCGCGCCGCGGTCGGAGCTGCCGAGCATCGCTGAGACCAGGTCGCGCTTGTTCCACTCAGCCGTCGGCCGCTGCGCGACGACGCTGCCGTCGCGAAACACCGTGACGATGTCTGAGTGGGTCAGCACCTCGTCGAGGTTGTGGCTCACCAACGTCAACGCCATGTCCTGCTCACGGAGCCGATGGAGCGTGGCGAACAGGGAGTCGCGCTCGCTCTGGGCCAGCGAGGCCGTCGGCTCGTCGAGCAGGATCGCCTGCGCGGTCGACACGAGCGCTCGCATGATCTCGAGCATCTGCTGGTCGGCGACCGACAGCGTCCCGCTCTGCCGTGTCTTGACCGGTTTGATTCCGAGGCTCGTCGCCATGTCGACGTAGGCCTTGTGCATCGCACGCTCGTTGAGCCAGCCCGAGCTGGCGATGTTCTGGCCCAGGAACAGGTTCGCCTCCGGCGTCAGCGCCGGAATGATCGTCAGCTCCTGGTAGATCGTGTGAATCCCGGCGGCCTTGGAGGCGCGCGGCGATCCGTGCTCCAGCTCGACCCCGTCAGCGAGCACGTGCCCGCTGGACGGAGCGACGCGGCCGGAGACCAGACCGAGACACGTCGACTTGCCGGCGCCGTTCTCGCCGACCAAGGCGTGGATCTTGCCGCGGACGGCGACGTCGAGGGTGACTCCCTTCAGCGCCCGGGTACTGCCGAACACGCGCACCGCGTCGACGAGCCGGACGAACGACCCCGGCATCGGCTCGTCGGACGCGGTCGGAGCGGGAAGGGTCTCAGACGTCATGTCAGATCCGGTCGTGGAGCGTCAGGTCATGATCGCCGCCGCCGCAAGCGGACCCGGCCACCGCGCCCCGAGGGAGCGCGCTGACCAGGACCGATGCTTGTGTCGACGACATGGAGCTCGTCAGCCGCTCACCACTGGGGGGTGAACGAGCTCACGGTGGACTTGGTGATCACGCCGATCTTGTCGGCGGTCGGGTTGCCGTCGCCGGACACGAACTTCGGCGGCTGCGTGCCATGCAACGCGGCCACGAGATCCTTGATACCGGTGGTCCCCAGGCTCTCGGGATACACCGGCAGGTCGCCGGTGAGCTCGCCTTGCTGGATCAGCTTCTTGGCCACGGTGCTGCCTCCACCGTTCTCGTAGAGGGCGACCTTGCCGGTGTCACCGGCGGAGGCGATCGCCTTCGCCACGCCCACCGTGGCGTCGATGTACGGGGTGAACATGACCGTGATGTCGGAATGGCCGCTCAACATGTTCTGGGCGAGCTGGAACGAGGTCGGGGTGGTGAAGTCACCGTACGACGTCGCCGTCAGGTTCCAGGTTGGGTGTGTCTTCTGGAAGTTCTTGAAAGCCACCTGCCACGCGGTATCGGACGCGTAGCCGTTCGGTCCAAAGATGAACCCAACATTCTGCGGGCCCTTTTGGATCTTGGCGGCGGAGGCCAGCACCTGATTGATGCCCGGTACGCCGTTCTGACCACCGACGTACGAGATCGTCCCTGGCGCCCATAGAGCGTCGCCGACGCCCGTGCCGTCGTCGCAGATCGGCGTACCGACAACCTCGACGAGCACCTTGTACTTGATCGCCTCGGTCTTCAGCGGCACGCAGAGCTGGGTGTTGAACGGCTCGATCAGGATCCCCGAGTATTTGCCGCTCTCAATTGCCTGTTGGAAGCCCGAGAGTTCAGTGGCGGCGTTGAGGTTGTCGTAATGCAGATCGATGTGATACCCGAGCTTTGACGCCTCGGCCTGAGCACCCTTGGCGAGCGCGACTCCATACGAGTACGCCGGGCTGGACTGATCGAACACCGCGATGTCCTTGCTGGTGCCGGGCTTGATCGTTCCGACGCCGACGTTGATGCCGGCGCTCGACGACGAACTGCCGGAACTGCTGCTGGTCGCGCTGCTGCTGCCGCCACTGGCGGCGGTCGTCGCCGCCGCGCTACCGGAGCTACTGGAGTTACTGGACGAGCTGCCGCAAGCCGACACGAGCAGCGCCAAGCCCAGGATGCCCGCGAGCATCGGACCGACCATGTACTTGCGCACCTTCATCTTTGTCTCCTCGAAAAACGACAATGGCTCTTTTGCGCAGACGATTGGGGCCTGCGCACGAATGACAGATAACCCGGCACGGTCACCGCACATACGCGCCCACAGCGATGCGTGCGACCTCAGCCGAACACCTCTACTCCGGCCCCGCACCATACTTGCCGGGTCATTGCCATTCGCCTGACAAAAGTGATAGCCATCCAAACGCCCGTGTCAGTTTGAGCCCGTCGGCTCCCCGCGCGGGTCGTTTGCGGCGTCGCGTTGAAACGCGACCAACGGCGAGTGCTCGATCAATCCGCCGTCAACGGGGATCACCTGGCCGGTGATGTAACGCGCCGCGTCGGAGGCCAGAAACGCGACCACCTTGGCGGTGTCGAGCGGCTGGCCGACATACGGCGTGTCCGACTGTCGGGTGTACTCACCGATCAGCTCCTCGCCGAGGCCCAGCGACGGCGGACTGAGGATCAGTCCCGGCGCCACGGCGTTGCAGCGTATGCCCTGTTTGCCCCACTGGGCCGAGACGGCACGGACGAGCTGATTGATGCCTGCCTTGGCGACCCCGTAGATCGTCAGGTTCGGCTCGCCGACCATCCCGGAGATCGACGACATGCAGATGATGCTGCCACCACCGCTCGCCACCATGGCGGGGATCGCGTGCTTGCAGCCGAGCATGTACGCCAGCAGCAGATTGCGCATCAGCAGATCCCACGCGGCGACCTCCATCTGAGTGATGTCGGGGTCACCGGGATCAAATAGCGCGTACAGGTTCGCGGCGTTGTTGTGGAGGATGTCGAGGCGGCCGAACTCATCGACGGCGGCCTGGACCATCCGCCTGACCTGCGCCTCGTCGGTGACGTCGGTCGTCACGGCGATCGCGTCGCCCCCGTCGGCGCGGATCTGCTCGGCCCGGTGCTCGGCGGCGTCGCCGTTGATGTCGGCGAGCACGACCGCCGCCCCCAGCCTCGCAAGCGTCTGCGCGCTCTCTGAGCCCTGGCCCGGCCGGCTCAGATCATCGTCGCCGTGATACGAAGCGGCGCCGGTGACGATCGCGACCTTGCCGCCGAGATCGACGAGGCGTTCTCCGACGCCCAGGGAATAGCCCGACATGACGTTCCTCTCCTCGCTTGCGTATGACCCCCTCAGACCGCTCACGAGACACACCGCGCGCCCGCCGGCGGTCGCCGGCGCGTCAACGTACCACCGGTACGCCGACGGATTCACTGTCGTTTAAGCCGACCGGTGGGCCTTTGCGTCCGGCTTAGGCGGCCTTACGCTCTAGTGAAACAACGTCGCTTGGTGCGCGGCAGAGGAGAGCTCGTATGTCCAAAGGTTTGCGATTCGGCGTGTTCCACGCGCCGTACCACCTGCCCACCGGCCGCAATCCGCAGCTGTTACTGCGACGCGACGTCGAGTTCGTCCAGCACCTCGATCGGCTCGGTTACGACGAGGCGTGGATCGGCGAACACCATTCGTGCGGCTGCGAGCTGATCACCGAACCGCTCATGTTCTGCGCGTATCTGGCGCCCCAGACCGAGCGCATCGCACTGTGCACCGGCGTCCTCTCGCTCCCGTACCACAACCCCCTGTGGGTGGCTGACCGGATCACGCTCGTCGACCACCTCACCCGCGGGCGCGTCAAGCTCGGTCTCGGGCCCGGCGCGCTGACGACCGATGCGTACATGATCGGCCTCGATCCCGAGACGCAGCGCGACGCGCTCGTCGAGGATGTCGACGTGTTGATGGCGCTCCTATGGTCCGATGAGCCGGTGTCGATCGAGACCGATCGTTACAAGCTCGTCGAGGCTCGGCTGCAGAACAAGCCGTATTCGGACTTCGAAATCGCCGTCGCCGGCACGGCCTCCCCCACCGGCCCGCGGATCGCCGGCAAATACGGCGCCGGGCTGCTGACGATCGGGGCGACGATGGCCGCGCACGCGCCCGACGCGGTCGACGTGCTGGCACTCATGTGGAACGTCTACGAGGAGCGCTGTGCCGAGTTCGGCCATCAGCCCGACCGCTCGGGCTGGCGCCTGGTCGGCCCAATGCACATCGCCGAAACGCGCGAGCAGGCACGTGAGCAGGTCCGCCACGGTATCGACGCGTGGTTCGACTATTTCCAGAACACACAGTCGGCGACGCACTTCGATGTCGCAGGGAGCACGACCGACGAGCGGATCGACTGGGTGATCGAATCAGGGCTCGGCGTGATCGGCACCCCCGAGGACGCGATCAATCAGCTCGATCACCTCGTCGCTCAATCCGACGGCGGCTTCGGCGCGTACCTGTTCATGACCCACGAGTGGGCCGACTGGAACCAGACGCTGCGCAGCTACGAGCTGTTCGCCGAGTACGTGATGCCCCGCTACCAGCGGGATTCGCTGGCTCCTCTGTTGTCCAGCGAGCGGTGGGCCAGCGAGAAGCGCGACGAGCTCGGCGCCGCCCAGATGCGCAGCGTGCAGAAGGCGATGGCCGACCACGCCGCCGAGCAGGAAGCCAAGCAAGGCGTGCCGGCCGGCTGAGCCGGGCATGGCTCCGGGAGACGCTCCACCGCCGCCGCGAGACTGCGGGGAACGTCACCAGCGGCCCACCATGTAACCCATATCGACCGGGAGCGCCACGCCGGTGACGTAGCGGCCCTCGTCAGACGCCAGGTACATGACCGCGTTGGTGATGTCGTCGGGCTGGGTCCAGGGGACCGGCAGCGGGTGTGGCTGGTAGAACGGCGACCCGGGCTGCTCAGCGTCCTCACGGGTGGCGGTGGTCTCCTCGCCGTAGAACAGCTTGTAGATGAAGTCGTTCTGGATCATCGGCGTGTCGACGTTGCCCGGGTTGACGCAGTTGACGCGGATGCGCTCCGGCCCCAGCTCGATCGCCAGCGTCTTCATCAGCCCGACGACGCCGTGCTTGGCAGCGTTGTAGGCGCCGAGGCCGGGTACCGCCATCAGCCCGCAGACCGAGCTGGTCAGGACCATCGCGCCGCCGCGCCCGCCCGCCCGGATGTGGGGCACCGACACCCGGCAGGTGTTCCACACGCCGGTCAGGCAGGTGTCGATCGTGTCCTGCCATTCGTCATCGGTGAAGTCGACGGCGTTGTTCATCACGAACATGCCGGCGTTGGCACAGACGATGTCCAGCCGACCGAGCTGCGCGACGCCGTCATCGACCGCGGCCCGCAACCCCGCGGCGTCACGAACATCGGCCTGATGGGCGACCACCCGGCGGTCCAGCTCCTCGATCAGCCGCACCGTCTCGACGAGGCCCTCGGGCGTCGACATCGCGAACTTCTGGGTCTCGATCTGGTCGCAGATGTCGACGATGATCACGTCGGCCCCCTCACGGGCCAACGACACGGCGTGGTTACGGCCCTGGCCGCGCGCGGCACCGGTCACGAACGCGACCTTGCCCTCAAACCGATCTGGCCTCATCGCTGCTCCCTTGTGATGACGTTTTCGTGCACCGGCTGCGCGACCTCCGGTCGGCGGCGACAGCGCGTCGACTGTGGCATCCGCGGCGTCAGGCTGGCACCTGACATTTGCGCTAATGACAGGCGAAGACACGGATTGCACGACGGTCGCGCCAGTACGGTGATCGCCGAGGACGTTTGACGGTCTGACCCCGAGGAGCGGCGCAGAATGGGCACACGGCTGGACGGCAAGGTCGCGGTCATCACCGGAAGCGGCAGCGGCATGGGACGCGTCGCCGCCCACCGGTTCGCGGCCGAGGGCGCACGCGTGGTCGGCATCGATCACGACCAGGACACAGGAGAGGAGACGGCGGCCGGCGTGCGCGCGGCCGGCGGCGAGATCGAGCACATCACCGCCGAACTGGCCGACGAGTCCGCGACCCACGCCGCGATGGCCCACGCCGCTAAGACCTACGGCGGAATCGACATCCTCTACAACAACGCGATGGCGTTGAAGCTCGGCTCGCCGCTGGAGATGACGCTCGAGGACTTCAACTTCACGCTCACCAACACGCTGACGATCCACTTCATCGCGTCCAAGCACGCCGTCCCGCACCTCCGCCGCCGCGGTGGAGGCTCGATCCTATTCATCTCCTCGGTGACGGGCCAGAACATCGGCTCGGGCTTTCCGGGCAACAGCCCGATCATCTTCGCCTACGCGACCGCCAAGGCGGGACTCAACCGCTTCGCCAACTGCCTGGCGGTCGAGCTGTTCCAGCACGGCATCCGCGTCAACATCATCTCGCCGGCGTGGGTGTCGACGCCGCCGACGCTGAACCTGGCGGGCGATCCGGGGAGCGACACCTACGGGGTGGCGACCGAGACGCTGCTGTCAGACCGGCTCGTTGCCCCCGAGGAGGTCGTCGAGGCCGCGTTATTCCTATCCAGCGACGAGGCGTCGTCGATCACGGGGGCCAACCTCAACGTCGACGGCGGCCAACTGGCGTCCGGCACCCTGGGCGCTCCGTCACCGCGAGTCGCGGCGGTGTTCGACCGCGTCGCCGGCGATTGGTACTCACGGGACGGCCAGTGGAGCTAGTCGATCCACCGCCGCTCAGCTTCGCGATTCCGCCGGCGCTGGTCGAGCTCGGACAGCGCACCCGCGCGTTCGTGCAGGAGGAGCTGGCGCCGCTCGAGCAGCAGTTCCTGCTCGAGGGACGGCTCGGCTGGGACGAGCGACGGGTGCTCGAGGCCAACGGCGCGAGACCGCGGGCTGTGGGCGCTGGAGGCGCCGACCGAGGTCGGCGGCTGCGGGTATGGACAGGTCGCGCTGGCGGTCGTCGCCGAGGAGCTCTACAAGAGCCCGATCATGTTCGGGCCACTGCCCGGCGACATGTTCGGCGGCAGCCCCGAGCCCGCGCTGTACCTGTGCAACGAGGAGCAGAAGGAGCGCTACTTCTATCCGATCCTGCGGGGTGAGAAGCACAGCGCCTACGCGTTCACCGAGCCGGGCACCGGTTCCGACATCGCCGCAATCGAGACCGTGGCGGTGCGCGATGGCGACGCGTTCGTGCTCAACGGGACCAAGAAGTTCATCGGCTGGGTCGATTTCGCCGACTTCCTGATGGTGTTCGCCAAGACCGATCCCGCCGCCGGGACGCGCGGGGTCAGCTGCTTTCTCGTCGACAAGGAGACGCCCGGCTTCGAGATCGTCCGGTCGCTGCCGACGATGGGCGACCAGTGGGCGCCGTTCGAGCTGTCGTTCACCGATTGCCGCGTGCCCGCCGAGAATCTCCTGGGCAAGCTCAACGGCGGCTTCGTGATCGCGTCGGACCAGCTCACCCACGGGCGGCTGAAGATCGCCGCGCTGCAGCTGGGCCTGGCCGCGCGGGCGATCGAGATCGCGGTCGAGCACGCCAAGGAGCGCACGACGTGGGGCAAGCCGCTGGCCAGCCGCCAGAGCATCCAGTGGATGCTCGCCGACTCAGAGGTCGAGCTCCAGGCCGCGCGGCTGCTCGTCCACAAAGCGGCGTGGATGGCCGACACCGGAGCGTTCATCCGCACCGAGGCGTTCGTCGCCAAGCTGTATGCGACCGAGATGGCCCAGCGGGTCACCGACCGCTGCATGCAGATCCAGGGCGGCCTCGGCTATCTGCGGGAGAGCCCGATCCAGAGCCTCTTCCGCCAGGCACGACTGTGGCGCATCGGCCACGGCACCTCGGAGATCCACCGCTGGATGATCGCCCGCGACATGCTGGGCCTCACCTCCGGGGATTGACCGGGCGATGACCGTTGACCACATCGGGCCGCGCACGCTGACGAGCCTGCTGGCCGACCGGGTGGCCGCCAGCCCCGAGCGCGTCGCGCTCGTCTTCGAGGACCGGACGGGCGCGACCCAGGATTACACCTACGCCGAGCTCGCCGACGCCGCTGCGCGCGTCGCCGGCGGTCTCGCCGGGCTGGGCATCGGCGCCGGCGACAAGGTCGTGCTGCACCTGACCAACCGCCCCGAGTTCGTGATCACGATCCTGGCGCTGGCGCGACTCGGCGCGGTCGCCGTGCCCTCCAACACCGCCTTGACCGCGACCGAGATCGCCCACGTCGCCGGCTGGTCGGATGCGCGTGATGGCGATCACCACCCCAGAGTTCGCCGATCGCTTCGACGTCGTCCGGGATCAGCTACCGGCGCTGCGCTCATTGATCATCGTGGGCGGTGCGGAATCTGGCTTCTCCGAGCTCGCGGCTTCGGCGCCGCTCACCGAACCGGCCGCTGTCGACTCGGAGGCTCCGCTCGAGATCCTGTTCACCTCGGGGACGACCTCGGCGCCCAAGGGCGTGGTGCTCACGCACGCCAATTGGCTGTGGTCGGGCGAGCGCGCCACCCACTGGCTGCGGATCGAACCCGAGGACCGGCTCTGCTCGGCGCTACCGCTGTTTCACGTCAACGCCCAGACGTTCACGCTGATGGCCTCGTTGACGGTCGGCGCGACCGCGATCTTCCTGGAGCAGTACTCGGCGTCCCGCTTCACCGGGCAGCTGCGCCACCACCGGGCGACCTGCGTGAGCCTCGTCGCGGTCGTCGTGCGGACGCTGCTGGCGCAGCCCGCGACGGCAGCCGACCGCGATCACCAGCTGCGTCGGGTCAACTACGCGATCAACGTCTCGACGCCGGAGAAGGAGGCGTTCGAACAGCGCTTCGGCGTCGAACTGCTCAACGGCTACGGACTGTCTGAGGCGATGACCGAGGTCACCGTCTGCCCGGTGTTCGGCCCGCGGCGCTGGCCGTCGATCGGCCAGCCGGCGTTCGGGCGCGAGGTGCGCCTCGTCGACGCGTCCGGAGTGGAGGTTCCGACCGGAGAGGTCGGCGAGATCACGGTCCGAGGCGTTCCCGGTCGCACGATCATGCAGGAGTACTACAAGGACCCTGAAGCCACCGCGCAGACGATCGTCGACGGCTGGCTGCACACGGGGGACAACGGCTACTTTGACGAGGCCGGATACCTCTATTTCTTCGATCGCGGCAAAGACGTGATCAAGCGTGCCGGAGAGAACGTGTCGGCGTCTGAGGTCGAGCTGACTCTGGCCGCCCACCCAGCGGTCGCGCTGGCAGCGGTCATCGGGATCCCCGACGCGTTCCGCGACGAGGCCGTGGCGGCGTTCATCGTCACCCATGCCGGGACGACGCTGACCGAGGAGCAGGTCGTCGCCCATTGCGCCGAGCGGCTTGCTCCGTTCAAGGTGCCGACCGTCATCGAGTTTCGCGACGAGCTGCCGCTGACCTCGATCGGCAAGGTCGAGAAGCGCCAGCTACGCGCGCTCGTCGGCGAACCGAGGCCGGTGTGAGCGTGTCCGCCGACATTCCCGCGCTGCACCGCGCGCTGAGCGGGATGCTCGGCCGTCGGGGACCCGAGGCCCAGGCCACGATCACCGCGCGTGACATCCGCCGCTTCGCCGTCGCCACCGGCGAGACCGACCCGGTCTACTTCAGCACCGAGGCCGCGGTCGCCGCCGGCTACGACGCGATCCCCGCGCCGCCGCTGATGCTGTCGAGCGTGATCGAGTGGGACGCCGGCCCGGCGCTGTCGACGCTGCGCGACGACGGCACGGGCGTCGGAAAGGAGAACTGGCTCCCGTTGGACGGATACCGCCTGATGGGCGGCGGCCAGGACCTCGTCTTTCATGCCCCGGCGACCGCCGGGACCGAGTTCGTCGTCCGGCCGGCGCTCGACTCGACGACGCTGCGCGAGGGCAGCAGTGGACCGCTGCTGCTGCTGGTGATCGCCACCGAGTTCGAGTCGACGGCCGGCATCGCGCTGCTGACCTGTCGTGAGACGCTGATCGCCCGATGAGCGCGAGCGGACAGATCCCGCGGGTCGGCGATCCGCTTCCGACGCTCTCGGTGGCGCCAACGTCGCTGCAGCTGTTCGCCTTCAGCGCGGCGACCTGGAACACGCATCTGATCCATTACGACGCGGAGTACGCGCGCACGCGCGAGGGGTATCCCGACGTGCTGGTTCAGTCACCGCTGTTCGCCTGCTTTCTCTCGCAGGCGATTCGCGCCGCCTACGGCCCAGAACCGGTGATTGCTCGTCTCGGGTGGCAGAACCGAGGGACCGCGGTGCCGGGCGACCAGCTGACCGTGACCGGCGAGGTCACCGAGGTCACCCCGGGACCCGACGGCACCGAGATCGGGCTGTCGCTGGAGGAGCACAACCAGCGCGGCGAGCTCTGCATCCGCGGGTGGGCGACCGTCCGCTTCGGAGACGGGGGTGACCGGTGACGCTCAGCACCGACGACCAACTGGAACTGTTCACGAGCATGTGCCGGATCCGGGCGTTCGAGGACACCGGCGAGCGGCTCGTGCGCGGCGGGCGGCTGGCCGGCAACCTGCACCTGTCCACCGGCCAGGAGGCATCCGCAGCCGGGATGTGTGGCGCGTTGCGCGTCGATGACCACATCGCCACCACCCACCGCGGACACGGCCACTGCCTCGCCAAGGGCGGCGACCCGGAGCGGATGTTCGCCGAGCTGTTCGGACATATCGACGGATACTGCAAGGGGCGGGCGGGCTCGATGCACATCGCCGACCCGGCCAGCGGCATTCTCGGTGCGACCGCGATCGTCGGCGGCAGCTTCGGGATGGCACTCGGCGCGGCCTTCTCGGCCCAGACGCTCGGCCTCGATCGCGTGTCGGTCGCGTTCTTCGGGGAGGGCGCCTCGGCCGAGGGCTCGCTACACGAGGCGCTCAACCTCGCGGCGCTCTGGAAGCTGCCGATGATCTTCTGCTGTGAGAACAATCAGTACGCCGAGCTGACACACGTCAGCGACCACATCAGCGGCGAGATCACCGGCTTCGCGACCGCGCACGCGATGGTCGGCGAGACCGTCGACGGCAACGACGTCCTGGCGGTCACCGACGCCGCCCGACGCGCCGTGGCACGAGCGCGCTCCGGCGAAGGCCCGACGCTCCTGGAGTGTCTGACTTATCGCTACAGCGGCCACTACGTCGGAGATCCGGAGCGCTACCGGACCCCCGAGGAGGTCACGGAGTGGCGCGGACGCGACCCGATCCTGCGGTTGGCGAGCCAGCTCGCCGAGGCGGTCGGCGCTGAGCGCCTCGACCAGATCCGCGGGCAGGCGCTGGCCGAGATCGAGGCCGCGGCGGACGCCGCCGAGCAGGGGACGCCTGCCCCGCCGGAGATCCTGATGGACGACGTCTACGCCCAGGAGCAGTGACGATGGCCCCGATCAAGTACTGGCGAGCGATCAACGAGGCGATGGCCGAGGAGATGGAACGCGACACGCGCGTCGTGCTGTTCGGCGAGGACGTCGGCAAGTCCGGCGGCACCTACATCGCCAGCAAGGGTCTCTACGACCGCTTCGGGGCCCACCGCGTACGTGACACCCCGATCAGCGAGGCCGCGCTGATCGGGCTCGCGACGGGCGCGGCGATGACCGGGCTGCGACCGATCGTCGAGTTGATGTTCTTCGACTTCCTCGGGCTGGCCGCCGACCAGCTCGTCAACCACGCGGCAAAGGTTTCGTCGGTCTCCGGGGGCGCGTTCTCGGTGCCGATGGTGATGCGCACGATGTGCGGCGCCGGGCGCAACACCGGTCCTCAGCACGGCCAGAGCCTGGAGGCATGGATCGCCCACGTCCCGGGGCTCAAAGTCGTCTGGCCATCGACCCCGGCCGACATGAAGGGGTTGCTGAAGGCGGCGATCCGCGATCCGAACCCGGTCGTCGTGATCGAGAGCCTGGCGTTGTGGGCGAGCCGCGGCGAGGTGCCCGATGGCGACCATCTGGTCGAGATCGGCCGGGCGGCGATCGCCCGCCCCGGCGACGACGTGACGATCGTCGCCCACGGCGGCGCGGTGCCGCGAGCGCTCGCCGCCGCCGACGCGTTGGCGGCTGAGCAGCAGGTTTCGGCCGAGGTCGTCGACCTGCGGACGCTCACCCCGCTGGACACGGCGACGATCCTCGGCTCGCTGGCCAAGACCGGCCGCCTGGTCGTCGTCCACGACGCGGTCGGCCCATACGGCGTCGGCGCCGAAGTGGCGGCGATCGCGGCCGGTGAGGGGTTCGCCCATCTGCGCGCGCCGGTGCAGCGGGTCACCGCGCCGTTTGCGCCCGTCCCATTTCCGCCGCAGCTGGAGGCCGCGTACTTCCCGCAGCCCGCGGGCATCGCTCAAGCCGCGCTGCGCACGCTGCAGCGGACCGCCGTGTCATGACAACCGACAACGAGGTGAACAGCCGGTGAGCGACAGCACGTTGACGTGGAGCCTGCCCCAACTGGGCAACGGCGTCGACTCGGCGATCGTCGAGGAATGGATGATCGGGATCGGCGAGACGGTCTCGCAGGGCGATCCGGTGGTCGTGATCGAAACCGACAAGGCGACGTCCGAGCTCGAGGCCCCGGTGAGCGGAACGCTGACGGCCGTCCACGCCGACGAGGGCGTCGAGGTGGCGGTCGGCGAGCCGCTCGCCGACTTCGAGGTGGCGTGACGATGACCGACACCGCCGATCGCGTGAACCCCGCCGTCCCGAACCTGCCCGATAAGACGTGGCGTCAGATCGCCGCCCGGGATCCGGCGTTCGCGCAGGCCTACCAAGGCCTCGCCGATGTGCCCCTGCGCTCGGGAACGCTCGAGCCGAAGGTCCGCGAGCTGGTCCTGCTGGCGCTGGACGCATCCACCACACATCTGCACGCCGCGGGGGTCCGCGAGCACCTCCGAGCCGCGCTCGAGCACGGCGCCACCGAGGCCGAGGTGATGGAGGTCCTCGAGCTCTGCTCGGTGCTCGGTATCCACACCTGCAATATCGGCGTCCCGATCCTGCTGGAGGAGCTGGCGGCCGCCGGCCAGGAAGTCGCGGTGCCGGTCGACGACTGGCCCCCGCGCGAGCGCGCGCTCAAGGACGAGTTCATCCGCGTGCGGGGCTACTGGTCAGAGCTGTGGGACGGTGTGCTCGCGCTCGACCCCGACTTCTTCGAGGCGTATTTCCGCTTCTCCGCGGTGCCGTTTCAGCACGGCACGCTGGCCCCGAAGGTCCGTGAGTTCATCTACACCGCGATCGACGCCGCGACCACCCACCTCTACGTGCCCGGACTCCGGATCCACATCCGCAACGCGATCGCGCACGGCGCGACCGCGGCTGAGCTGATGGAGGTCCTCGAGCTGACCGCGCTGCAGGGCATCCATACGTGTGCGCTCGGGGTGCCTGCCCTGGTCGACGCCTCAGCCGGCCAACAGGCCCGCGGGGCTCTCGAGTAGCTGGCGGATGCGTCCGAGGAACTGCGCCGCACCGGCGCCGTAGAGGATTCGATGATCACAGGTGAGGCTGAGATCGCAGACGTGCCGCATCGCCGGCGCGCCGTCGTGCAGCCGCATCCGCGGTACCGCCGCGCCGACGGCCAGGATCGCCGCCTGCGGTGGGTTGAGGACCGCCGTGAACCGGCGGATGCCGTACATGCCCAGGTTGGAGACGGTGAAGGTTGCGTCCTGGAGCTCCGCGTTGGTGATCGCGCCGTCACGGACCCGCTGGGCGAGCGTGCGGGTGGTGGCGGCGATCTCCCGCAGCGACCGGCGGTCGGCATCGGCGACGACCGGCACCACCAGCGCCTGCTCGGAGGCGACCGCGACCCCGACATTGACGCGCTCGTGCAGGACGAAGCCGTCTTCGGACCACGATCCATTCGCGTAGGGGAATTCGCGCAACGCGTGGGCGCACGCCTTGACAACGATGTCGTTGAGCGACGGCGCCTCGGCTCCGATCAGCGACTTGAGCTCGACTCGCAGCGCGATCGTGGCCTCCATCTCGATCTCGGCGGTCAGAACGAAGTCGGGTGCCGTGGTCTTGGCCTCCACCATCCGCCGAGCGATCGCACGCTGCAGTCGGCTGGGAGCGACGACCTCGTCGGTCCCCGAGCCGGCTACGGTCGCCGGCGCGACAGGCGTAGTGCTTGCCGAGCCGCCGGTGCGCGCGGCGGCGGCTTCCACGTCGGCGCGGACGATCCGTCCGCGCGGCCCGGTCCCCTGCACCGAGCTCAGATCGACGCCCAGCTCCTGCGCCATCCGGCGGGCGGTCGGCGAAGTCGGCGGGTCGCCCGCGTCCCGCCGGTTCGTCTCGTTCATGCTCTGGTGTCCCCATCGTCGACCGCGGAGCTGTGACCATGCACTACGCCGAGGATCTGACCGTCGGTCAGATCTACCCGACGGGCACGTACGACGTGACCACCGAGGACATCATGTCCTTTGCTCGTCAATGGGATCCGGTGCCGATTCACCTCGACGAGGCGGTCGCGGCGGCCAGTCCGTTCGGCGGACTGATCGCTAGCGGGATGCACACGATGGCGATCGCGATCAAGCTCGCCTACATCAATTTCTGGGCCGACGTCGCGCTGATGGCCGGACGCGGGATCCGTGAGATGAAGCTGCGCAACCCGGTGCGTCCCGGGATGACCCTGCGCGGGCAGATCGACATCATCGAGCAGCGACTGCGCGATGACGGCCGCGGCGTGGTGGTCGTCACCAACCAGCTGTTCGACCAGGCGACTGACGACCTGATCATTCGCTTCGAGGTCGACACGCTCGTCTACCGGCGCCAGGCCGACGACTAGCTTCACGCCTACTCCTTGGTGAAGCGCACCGGCAGGCGCCGCCAGTTGCTGACGAGGTTGGAGAGCTCACGCTCGGGCTCCCCGGCGATCTCGATCGACTTCAGCCGTGGCAGCAACTCTGCGAACAGCAGCCGCATCTCCAGCTTGGCAATGTGCTGGCCGAGGCAGACGTGCGGGCCGTTGGAGAACGAGAGGTGGCGGTTCGGCCGACGGGTGACGTCGAAGTCGTGGGGGTGCGGGTACTGATCCTCGTCGCGATTGCCCGAGAACAGCATCATGCACATGCGGTCGCCGGCCTTGATCGGGATCCCCTTCAGTTCGGTGTCCTGGGTGGCGTTGCGCATGAAGTTCTTGGTCGGAGTCGTCCAGCGGATCGCCTCGTCGACGAGACCGGGGATCAGCGACGGGTCCTCCTTGACCATCCGGAACTGCTCGGGGTATTTCGTGAACGCGATGATCGCCCCGGTGATCGCCCCCGAGGTGGTGTCGATTCCCGCGGGAGCGACCGTGGCCAAGAAGCCGTTCATGATGTGCGACGGCCACGGCTCACCGTTGGCCGTCAGACCGTTGACGAGCGTGGTGAGGTCCTCCTCGGGGTGCGCGCGTCGCTGCGCGCGCAGCTCCTCGAAGAAGCCGTAGAAGTCCTGGGTGGTGGCGTGCCACTGGCGGGCCTGGGCGTCGTCGAGGCCTTTGAACTCCTCGCGCTGCATCGCCGGGTCAGCGCCGCCAAAGAACTCCTTGGTCAACGTCAGCATCCGCCCGTGATCTTCGCGCGGGACGCCGAGCACGGCCATCGTGATCCGCGTCGGATAGTGAGCGGCAAAGTCCTGGACGAAGTCGCACTCGCCGTCGAACGCCATCAGCTCCTGCACCATCTCCTCAGCCAGCTCGGCGAACATGGGCTCGTACTTCTCCCGGATCACCCTGGGCTGAAAGGCATCGTTGACCGCGTTGCGATAGGGCGGGTGCTCCGGCGGGTCCATGTAGCTCATCGAGTCCAGCGTCCGCGTCGTGCCGCCGGTCAGACCACGCGCGAACGCGTCGTCGGCCTGGCTGTTGAACAGCGGGTTGGCATCGCCGTTGTGGTACAGCGTGTTGTCCGCGGAGACGGCTTTGATGTCGTCGTACTTGGACAGCAGCCAGACCGGGTCGTAGCCGGGGACCTGGGCGTGGCCGATCGGCAGGTTGTCCCGGAGCCATTGCCCGGCCGGGAGGACCGTCCCCTCGAGGTCGGCGTAGGAGTCGGGGAAGATGATCGCACGCGCGATCTCGTCCGGGACCGTGAGCTCGGTGGAGACATCGGTGACGGCCAACGTGGGCTCCTCTTTCTCGTTCTCGCTGCGCCGCGCGGAGCGCGGACGCGCGTGGCCTCCGGGCCACTGCTCGAGCAGCCAACATAGCGATAGACCAATCGGTTGGTCAAGGTGCGCACCGGCATCGTGGCGCTGACCGTCATTGACGACAGTCGCCTCGGCCTCAAACTGTCACTTGCGTCAACCGACCACGGGCAACGCCGGTATACGATCGGCGCCGGAACTTGGCGCGGCGGAGCTCTTGAGACATTCGCCGTATTGCGAGCCCGACCATCGATCCGGAAAGGGACCTTTGCCGTGACACCCCCCATGCGCTTTGGCACGTTCACGGCACCGATCACTCAGCCAAACCAGCATCCGACGTGGGCGTTGCAACGTCAGATGGAACTCGTCGAATGGTGCGAGCGCATCGGCTATCAGGAGATGTTCTTCGGCGAGCATCACAACGGCGGCTGGGAGCTGATCGGGTCACCGGAGATCTTCATCGCCGCCGCCGCAGAGCGAACCAAGCACCTGCGGTTTGGCACCGGAGTGACGTCGCTGCCGTATCACCATCCGTTCCTCGTCGCCGAGCGGATGGTCCTCCTGGACCACATGACCCGCGGGCGCGTGATCCTCGGGACCGGTCCGGGGTCGTTGCCGTCGGACGCGTACTACCTCGGCCTGGACTACGCCAAGAGCCGGGCTCGCTATGCCGAGTCGCTCGAAGTGATCATGCGCCTGCTCGAGACCGATGAGCCGATCACGATGGAGACCGACTGGTTCAGCCTGCGCGAGGCCCAACTGCACCTGCGGCCTTATACCTATCCGCGCCTGGAGGTCACCGCCGCCTCGACGGTGTCTCCCACCGGCCCCAAGCTCGCCGGCCGCCTGGGCACCTCGTTGCTGACGATCGGTGCCTCCAGCGCGCAGGGCACCGACGTGCTCAACCGGACCTGGGAGATCGTCGAGGAGGAGGCCCAGGCCGCCGGCAAGTCCGTCGACCGCGCCAACTGGCGGCTGGTCAATTGGTTTCACATTGCCGACACCGAGGCCCAGGCGCGTGCGGACTGCAAGTACGGCCTGCTCCGTTTCCTCGAGTACCTCGGCACCACCTCGGGCAACCTGCTGCGGATGCTGTCAGACCCGACCAATCTGGACACGACGATCGACGAACTCAACGCGTCGGGCCTGATGCTGATCGGCTCGCCCGAGATGATGGTCGAGCAGCTCGCCAAGCTCCAGCGTGACACCGGCGGCTTCGGCTGCTACCTCAGCTTCGGCTGGGAGGCCGCCGACCGCGAGGCGACGATGCACTCTCACGAGCTGTTGATGCGCGACGTCGCGCCCCATTTCCAGAGCAACACCTCGCGCCAGGACGAGAGCTTTCGCCGCATGCAGGCCGGGGGCGACTGGGGCGCGACGGTGGAGGCCGCGCAGGCTACGGCGGCCGCCGCCTATGCACAGGAGAAGGCGGCCGGAGTCGCTGCCACGGCCGGCTAGGCGGAAGACATTCGCCAACCTTCGTGTCGGCCGGCAGCGGCGGCTCTCAGCGCTCGGCCAGCACCGTGAAGCTGTCGAGGTCACGCGTCATCTGTGCCGAGCGCTCCACCCAGTTGCGCCACATCCGGTCACCGCGCTCGCTGCGCTTGACGGCTCCGATACCGAATATCCCGGTCTGCAACGGGTGGATGGCCAGCAGCCGGTAGTCATTCCAGCAATCCTCCAGCGTGTAGCCGGACACGCCGTGGGCGACCAGTCCGGCGTGGTAGTCAGCGACCAGATCGCGCTCGTGCGCGCGCCGTAGCTCGGTCGTGAGGCTGGTGCCGACGAAGTACGCCAGGTCAAGCGTGCCGCACGCGTACGTCGCTCCTTGCCAGTCAACGAGCGCAGCCGGGATGTCCCCGCCCTGAGCGTCGAACATGACGTTGTCGGCGCGGAGATCGTTGTGCCACAGACAGCGCGGCTCGGACATGATCCGTTTCCACGTTGCCTGGTGGGCCATCAGCCGGCTGGCCTGGGCGAGGTCGGCCTCGGATACCAGCTCCGCGAAGCTCTCCGGCACCGCTGCCAGCGCCGCCGCGAACTCGTCGGTGACCGTCCGCCAGGCGGCGATGTTGACCTTCAGCCATTCGGTCTCGGCGAGCGCCGCGTCGTGCCAGGACCCCGCGTGCAGAATCGCCATCTGCTCGATCACCAGGGCTGCCTCGTCGACCGTGCAGCCGTCCAGCTGATCAACGATCCGGGCGGGGCCCAGATCCTCCATGAGCAGCACGAAGTCGGTCTCGTTGGCCGCCAACTCGGCATGGATCGGCGTCGGTACGTTGCACTCCAGCCGTGTGGCCAGCTCTTGGTAGAAGCGGATCTCGTTGCGATATTGCCCCGATCCCTGGCCCCAGGCGCGACTGATCGGATCGTCGGAGGAGAACTTGCCGACGACCGTCGCCGGGCCCGCCCCCGGCGGATCGTAGGTCAGCGCGAAACGGTACGAGTCGGCCAGCTGACCGGTGCCGCAGACCGAGCGTTCGAATGAGGTCACGCGCGCCGCCGACAGCACTCCGGCGCGCCGGAGCGTCTCGGTCAGCCACTGCGCATCGACCGCGTCGGGGCGAACGACGAGCTCAACCGTGGTCATCGTCGGTGCGGGGGTAGCTTCGGCAGCCCATGCTCACGCACGTACTCCAGGTACTGGCTGCTCCACAGCAGGTCGAACTGAGCGGTACCCGGGCGACCGTCGATCTCGACGGTGTCCGAGCAGACGACGAGGGCCGTCGTTGGAGGGAACGGGAACTCCATGGTCGCGTAGGTGCGACCGAGCATCACCGTCTCTCGCCCCAGGTCGTCCTCGATCACCGCGTCGAGCGTGGTATGCACCATCTCGGGGGTGAGCTCGTAGTCAACGTCGAGCGCGGTGATCTGCGCCATCTCGCCGTCGCGATAGACATACCCGCGCAGGTTGACGTGCCCGAGCACCAGGTCCTGCGTGAAGTTGATCGACACGTCCGGGCCGGCGTTGGCTTGCAGCCAGCGGTAGTGCTGACACATCCCCCAATCACGGATCCCCCACGATTGGTCGCGGTGCGAGATCGTGTCGAATGCGATTTCACGACCCCCCAGGGTCAGGACGCCGCGCCAGCGCCCGCTCTGCTCATAACGATCGTCGGCCATCCATGGCAGTCCGCCGTCGGGATGCGAGGCGTAGCTGTAAGCGGGATGTGTCCCCTCGAAGGTGAATTCGATCGACGCATCCTCGCCGACGAACCGAGCTGACGTCTCGGCCCCGTGGCGCAACTCGAGCCCGCCCACTTGCCAATCCTCGAACGATCGTTCGCGGTCGACGACGATTCCGTCGACCGCCTCAAATAGCGGTGTTGTCCCAACCGCGGGCCCGTATAGACACAGAGCCGCACCGGCTTCGCTCTCGCCATTGACCCAGGTATAGACAAAGCCTGCCAAACCCTCCTCTGGCAGTTGCAGCATGTAGGACAGCGATTCCCGGGCCGCGTAGTGAGTCCCCAGGTTATGGCGCCCGTAATGGACCGGGTCGAGAACCGGAACGCTCACGGCGCCGGCGCCCTTCTGGCCCTGACGTCGATCTGGCGTCCAGCTACGTCCATCAATAGCGTCCTCTCATCCGATCGCACATTGTTGGAGAACGCCCGCTGACCGCCAACTGACGAAACCGCTACAGCAGGCCCCGAGGACCTCGCCGAGAGCTACCACCGGCGTTGACGATTAAGCCAGTTGACGATGCTGGCCCACACATCAACACTGACCCGCAAGGGAGTTGGCTTGGTTGTGGAGGGTGACACGAAGGAGGACTCGGTGAGTGCTGCGCGGGAGATCGGCCATGGCACGAACGTCATGGAGAGCGACGCGGTGGTCGACGGGCGGATCCTGTTCCTCGACTCCCCCCAGGAGGTCCTGCAGTTCGTTGCCGGCGACGCGGTCGACTCGACGATCGTCATCTCACGCGGTGGGACGACGACGTTCATGGCGCCGGCGCTCGCCGCCGGGGTGCGCGGCTTGATCACGCTGCAGGGCTCGCCGGAGAGCCACCTCGGAATCCTCTCTCGTGAGTTTGGCATCCCCTGCGTGATGTCGGTCTCGTTCAGCGACGGCGTGCAGACGTCCCGGGGGGAGACGATCCCGGCCGACGGCACCCTCGTCCGCCTCGACGTCTCCTCGACCCCTGAGGGCCGGGTCCTGCTCCTGGACGGCGCATCGTGAGCGACGACGACTTTCAGCGATATATCGAGCGCTACCAAGCCGAGGTTCCGTCGGGGGTCGCGGGGGCCACCGAGATGCGCCGCCGCATCCCGATCCCGTTCATGGATATGACCGAGGCCGACGTGCTCCGCGATGACTTGACGGTCGAGGAGATCAACGCCTGGCGGGCGTACATGGGCTGGAGCCTGTGGGACGTGCTGGCACTGCGCTCGACCGAGGGGGAGTCGGGGCTGATCCCGCGTCAGGAGTACGAGACCACCTCGTTCCTGCAGATCTGGTCTCTGTACCCGGAGATGTTCCGAGAGATCACGGAGGCAATCGGCATCGAGGGCGTCATCGCACTCGGGGAAACCAAGCGCCATACGCTCGGGACCAAGAACAACCACACGCGCAACTGGTCGCCGGCCAACTGCTGCAACCTCGGTCGAGCGATCGCGATCCAGCTGGGTCTGGAGGAGGAGAACGGTCGCGTCAACGACCTGGAGGCAGTCATCCAGTTCAGCCGGCGGCTGATGTACGGCACCTGGGGGGAAGGGCCCGGCTTCATGTCCGGCCGTGGCTACAAGATCCCTATCCTCGACGGCCAGATCGTCGAGCGGCTGCTCGCCGACCAGCACGCACTCGACGACCCCGACCAGCGGCAACTGTTTCGCCGATTCAGCGCGACGACCGAACTGCTCGGCTACCTGCTGCATTACGACTGCCGGTTCGGCACCTCGGACACCGGACCGTACCCGGTGCCCGGTGGCGGTTTCATGATCGTCCGCGACCACTGGCTGCATGAGGCCGCATACCCGTGGGCGACGCCAACCGAAGGCCTGCCGTACTGCGTCGTGCAGGCGATGGTCTTCCGTCCCGACATCCCGATGGAGGTCGCCCTCAACGACATCGGTTCAACGTTCACGCGCCCGGCGGACTATCTCAAGCATCTGTCCAGCGCCGCGGTCTACATCAAGGAGACCGAGGACACGCCGACGTCCGAGTTGCGGCTGATCGGCGACGAGGAGATGCGCCGGATCACCGCTGCCTGCGTGACCGCGATGCCACAGCTGTACACGACCCTGGCGGACAAGAGTCGCGATCAGAAGATCAAGGACGGCATCAACGTGTATGCCACCGACCACATCCGGCCGATGGCCCGTGAGGCCGGACTGTGGGACCAGTTCAAACCGCGGATCGACGAATTGACCGAGTTGACGCTCGCCGGTTGGCCGCAGCTCACTGACGGCCGGGCGGCGACCGTCCTGGCGCCACTGTTTGTCAAAGGCCTGGCCTATCGACCTCTCAAGGAGTTGTCTGCCCGATGAGTTACAAGCCGATGGACCTCAAGCACCATGACCGCCACCGTCTGCGGCGCGAACCCCTTGCTCGTGAGTCGATCGCATACTTGTTTCAGCTGCCTGACGAGCAGATCGCCGGTTACCTCTACACCTGGGTCAACGGCGAAAGCGTCGCCGGGTCGGCGCTGTTCCTCTACGGTCCGGCCGTCGGCGATGAGCCGATCGAGTTCCTCGTCAACGGCGTGGAGATGCCCATTGACCAGGACTTTGACGACTGGCAGGTGGGCGGTCTGCACGTCCATCACCACGCTGACTCAGAGCGGGCGGATCTGGCCTTCGACGATGAGGACGTTCACGTCGAGTACCACTTCGAGGCCACCAGCCCGGCGTACCTCTACAGCAATCATCCCGAGGGCAGTCCACAGTTCATCGCCGATGATCGCCACGAGCAGGCCGGGCACATCAGCGGCGTGATCAGCTTCGGCGGTAAGGAGATCACGTTCGACGGCATGGGTCATCGCGACCATTCGTGGGGTACTCGGCACTGGGGCATCGCCCAGCACTGGAAGTGGTTCGAATCCCAGGCCGGACCCGACCTTGCCGTGCACTTCATGGAACTGCAGATGATGGGCGACCGGATCTTCCGCGGGTATGTCTATCGCGACGAGCAGATGGCCGAGATCACCGACCTGCAGATCAGCTACGAGTTCGACGAAAATTTCTTCCACCACCACTTCGACGCGGTCGTCCACGACGAGTTGGGCCGTGACACCACGCTGCACGGTGATGTGTTCGCGCGGTACCTGATGACCCCGCACCCGATGTCACACAACAACGAGGGATCGGTCGCCCTGGAGATCGAAGGCGTGCCCGGAGTCGGCCATCTGGAGATGCAGTGGCAGAAGCCGTACATCGACTATCTGCGCGAGCAGGAGTACATGCAGCGCCTGGCCACGCCGGCCCGAATTCCAGCGCGCGCGGCGGGCTGAGCGAGTCGATCGAGCACGGACGCGGCGGTGGACCCAGCCTTCGAGAGCCTGCACCAGCTGCGGATCCGTGGGCTGGTCCCGGTCGAGCAGGTGCCCGACGCGGCCGCGCTCCAACAGCAGTCGCTGTTGCTCATCGCCGAACACGGCTGCATGCTGACCTCGGAGGGCCTGCAGCGCCACGAGGAGCTCCTGGCACAGTCACGTCAGCAGCTCGATCTGGACGCGCTGGCTCGCGCCTACGACCGCTTTCTGGCGGTCAACCAGAGCGTCAAGGAGATCTGCGCCGGCTGGCAGGCGCAACGCGACGAACCGGAAGCGCTGTTCATGGTCGTCGAGGACCTGGCGGAGCCGATCGACCGAGCGCTGCCCTCACTGCGCCGCGCGGGCACCGTGGTCCCGCGCTTCGGCAGGTATGAGGGTCGTCTGCAGTCCGCGCTCGACGAAGCTCGTGCCGGCGACGAGCGCTTCATCACCGACCCCAGGGTCGATTCGATTCATTCGATCTGGTTCGAATGCCACGAGGACTACCTGACCACCCTCGGCCGAGACCGAGAGACGGAAGGCAGCTACTGACATGGCTTCCTCCCAGCCGAGGTCCGTGGCCGCCAGCTCAGCGGATCGGCGCTTCGTCTTCGACTTCGCCGAAGGCTCGGGCGCGGACGCGGCGATCCTCGGCGGCAAGGGCGCGGGTCTCGCCCACATGACGCGCCTCGGTCTTCCGGTGCCGCCGGGATTCACCGTCAGCTGCCGGGCCGGACTCGAGTTCCTCGCCGCCGGTGAGCTTCCGCTGACCGCGCGCGACGAGATCCTGACCCACCTGGACAGGTTGGAGGCAGCTATCGGCCGGCAGCTCGGCGACCCCGCGGCGCCGCTGCTGGTCTCGGTCCGATCGGGCGCTCCAGTATCGATGCCGGGCATGATGGACACGATCCTCAACGTCGGACTCGATGCCGAAACGGTGCTCGCGCTCGCTCGTCAGACCGGCGGAGAGGCGTTCGCGTGGGGCTCCTACGAGCGGTTCGTCGAGTCCTATGCGCGCATCGTGCGTGGCATCAGCGGCGGAGCGATCGAGGAGTGTCTGCTCGATCTCGATGGCGCCGGCGGGCACACGGCGCGCCGCACGACCGAGGCGTTGCTCGAGCTGATCGAGAGTGAAGACGGGGTGCCGCTCCCATCGGATCCGCGTGACCAGATCCTCGAGGCGATCGGAGCGGTCTATCGGTCCTGGGACAGCCCGCGCGCCAAGACCTACCGGCGGTTCCGCGGCATCGACGACGGGCTCTGCACGGCCGCCACCGTCCAGGCGATGGTGTTCGGCAATCGTGGTCCGACATCGGCGAGCGGGGTGGCGTTCACGCGAGACCCGTCGTCGGGGACACCGGAGGCGTTCGGCGACATCCTGTTCGACGCCCAGGGCGAGGACGTCGTCGCGGGTGAACGCGATGCCGAGCCGCTCAGCGCGCTCGCCAAGCGGCTGCCCGACGTCTACACGACCCTCAAGCACGCACTGAGCCTGATCGAGTCCGATATCGGCGACCTGTGCGAGGTCGAGTTCACGATCGAGGAGGGCGCGTTGTGGATCCTGCAGACGCGCGTGGGACTGCGCAGTGGGCGGGCCGCGGTGCGCGTCGCCGTCGACCTCGTGGCCGAGGGACGCATCTCCGAGGAGGAGGCGATCGCCCGGGTCACGCCGGCACAGCTGGAGGCGGCGGCGGCTCCCGGATTCGCGTCTGAGCCGACCGCCGAGGAGATCATCGAACGCGGGCTGGCCGCTTCGCCGGGGGCCGCGGTGGGGCGCGTCGTGTTCGACGCCGCGCGCGCGACCGAGCTGGCCGCCAATGGTGCCGAGGTGATCCTGATGCGACCGACGACGGCTCCAAGCGATGTGGCCGGGTTCATCGCCGCCCGAGGCATCGTCACCGGTCGAGGCGGGCGAACCAGCCATGCGGCCGTCGTCGCGCGCGGCATGCAGCGCCCGGCGGTCTGCGGGGTCGGCATGATCACGATCAGCAGCGATCGGAGGTCGGCCGCGCTGACCGACACGCTGCTGCGTGAGGGCGACTCGGTGGCGGTCGACGGCGATCGCGGTCTGCTGCTCCGCGGCTCGCCTGAACTTGACGCGCCAGCCAGCACGCCGACCGTCCTGACGTTGCTGGAGTGGTGCTCAGAGCGTGGCCGGGTTCCGCATCTGACGGAGGCCGACATCGCCAAGTTGCCGGTGGTCGACACCGTGCAGGCGCTCGCGGAGAGCGACAACGCGGTCGTGCTCGACCTCCTCGACCCCGACGCGCTGGTTCCGGCGACGGTCGCGCGGGCGCTCGCCGGCCATCACGGGCCGCCACCGGTGTTGCGGATCTCCGCCGCCTGGCTCCGAGCCGCAGACACGCGGTTCTCCGGGACCGTGCGCGGCCTCGTGGTATCCGATGATTCGCGCTCCGGCGAGCTGCTGTCCGCGGTGCTCAGTCCAGCATGAGCTCGGGGACGCCGCGAGCGACCGCGCTGCTGATCGACTACGGCGGCGTCCTCACCAACGC
Organism: uncultured Solirubrobacteraceae bacterium; assembly: GCA_963743985.1. Taxonomy (GTDB): domain Bacteria; phylum Actinomycetota; class Thermoleophilia; order Solirubrobacterales; family Solirubrobacteraceae; genus Palsa-465. The sequence continues at coordinate 332,683 of CAVUSD010000032.1, forward strand.
CCTCTATCCCTTGTTGGAGACGTTCTGCCGCACACACGGGCTGGCTCCCGACGCGATCGTGGTGGCGATGGGGCCGCAGAGCGCACTCCAAGCGGATTTCGAGGCCTACGAGCTCGGGCAGATCTCGGAGGCGGTGTTCATGCCGCGGTTCGCTGCCGGCCTGGGCATCACCGAGGCGCAATTGGGCACGATGCTGAACGGGCTCGAACCGGACACGGCGATGTTCGACACGGTCGCCGAGATCCGACGCCAGGGCGTGCGCACCTGCCTGGTGTCGAACTCGTGGGGGGTGTCGGTCTACCCGCGGGACCTGATCGCCTCGGTGTTCGACGGGGTCGTCATCTCCGAGGAGGTCGGGATGCGCAAACCCAACCGCGACATCTTCCTGCACGCCGCTGCGACGATCGGCGTCGCACCCCCGGATTGCGTGTTCGTCGACGACACGGCTGGCCATCTCGTCGGCGCCGAGGCGGTCGGCATGACCGTCGTCCACCACACCGATCCGGTCGACACCCTGCTGGCATTGCAGGACGTGCTCGGCGTCGATCTGTCGGCCACCGACTATCTCAGCGCACGTTGAGGCGCGACCCGCCTCGGAAAGGAGTCACCCGATGAGCCACGCAGAGCCACGCTCGACCACACAGCTCGATCCCGAGGCGTTCGCGATCCATCGGATGACGGTCCGCGACGACGTCGAGTTGGCGTTCGTCCGCGAGGGCGTCGGCGGCCTGCCGCTCGTGCTCATACATGGCTGGCCGTCGACCAAGCGGCTTTTCTGGCGCAACATCAGGCCGCTGGCGGAGGCCGGGTTCGAGGTCATCGTCCCCGACCAACGCGGGTTTGGAGACTCGCCAAAGCCCTCGACGTACGTCGATATCGCCGCAAGCGCGCGTGACATCCACGCCCTGGTGACCGGCCTCGGCCACGACCAGGTGATCGCGGCCGGCGGTGACTTCGGCAGCGGGGTCGTGCAGGACTTGACCAACCGCTTCCCCGGGTTCGTGCAACGCCAGGCCATCTGGAACGGGATTCCGCCGGCCGCGCCGCCGGAGGTCTATGAGGCAGCCGGCGTCGGAGGGAACCTCCTGCAGGAGGTCTCCGACCTCTGGTCGGGCTTTCAGGAGCATGGCCTCCATGCCGATCGCTTCGCCGCGCAACTCGACACCGAGGAGAAGCGCCTTGCCTACGTGCGTACCTGGTACGCGGTCGGCGGCGCCCGGGTCTGGCGGGAAGGTCACGACCCGATTCGGCTCACGAGCCCGGGCGCGTTCGACGAGGCGGCCACGACCTTCATGTCCGAACCGTTCGGGAACGCGGACTCGTTCCGTTCGTCGTTGGGTTTCTATGAGGGATCGGTCGCGCTGTTCCTGGAAGACGAAGGCGTGCGGCGCCCCACCGAGGTGCCGCTGCTGAGCGGGGATCACGACGTCGAGACGCTGGTGCTGTTTGGCGTCCAGGACAACATCGTCGGGATCAACTTCGCCCGACGGGCCGCGGTCGGATTCCGGAACCTGGTCGGTCCGTTCCTCATCGACGGCAGCGGCCATTTCGTGCAATTCGAAAAATCGACGGTGTTCAACCGAGCGCTGACCACGTTCTGCCGCGATCTCCTGCGCACCGCGGGTTGAACGGATGGTCGATCAAGGAGGCATTGGATGGGACGGCTAGAGGGAAAGGTCGCGTTCGTCACCGGCGCAGCGCGCGGTCAAGGTCGCGCGGAGGCCGTTCGCTTCGCGCAAGAGGGCGCCGAGATCATCGCGCTCGATATCTGCGCAGACGTCGCCGGGGTCGGCTATCCCGGAGCAACGCCAGACGACTTGGCTGAGACGGTACGCCAGGTCGAGGCGCTCGATCGACGCATCGTCGCCCGTGAAGCGGACGTCCGGGACTCCGCGGCGGTCAAGGCCGTGGTCGAGGAAGGGGTGGATCAGTTCGGTGGTCTCGACATCGTGATGGCGAACGCGGGGATCACCACGTTCGGCCCGATCGACGAGCTCAGCGACGAGACGTGGGAAACGATGATCGACATCAACCTGACCGGCGTCTGGAAGTCGATCAAGCCCGGTATCCCCCACCTCCGAGCCCGAGGGGGTGGATCGATCGTGATCACCAGTTCCGGCGCCGGGCTGATCGCACCGAACAACCTCGGCCACTACAACGCGGCCAAGCACGGCCTGGTCGGGCTGATGCGCAGCCTCGCCAACGAGTTGGCGCCGGCGATGATCCGGGCCAACAGCCTCCATCCCACCCAGGTCGACACCCCGATGATCCAGAACGATGAGACCTACCGGCTGTTCCGTCCGGAACTCGAGTCGCCAGGCCGAGAGGACATCGTCGAGCTCTCGACGAAGATGAACGGGCTGCCGATCCCCTGGGTCGAGCCACTCGATATCGCCAATGCGGCGCTCTTCCTCGTCTCCGACGAGGCCCGCTACATCACGGGGCTGACGATGACCGTCGATGCGGGGATCTGCATCAAGGTCGCGACACCCCACTGACAGGCACGAGTGACTCAGCCCAGCCCGTTCGCCAGCAGGTCGCGGCAGAACACGGTGAGCGCGGTGTTGAACACCCGTGCGCGTTCGAACTGCACAAAGTGTCCGCTGCCCTCGATCAGAAACGGGCCGACGGGCCGCTCCGAGCCGGCCTCGGCCCGGCGCGCGTACTTGCTGCCCACGATCTGGTCGAGCTGTCCGTAGAGGATCATCGTCTCGATCGTGTTCGGCTGGGCGAGCAGAGGCTCCTCGACCACCTCCTCGGGCGGGTTCTCCTTGAGAAAGCCCAGCGCACCCTCGTAGAAGCCGAGCGACGCGCGGAACGAATCGGCGTCTCCGAACGGCTCGGACATGAAGATCGACGCCTCCTCTCCGAACGCGCCCGGCGAGGTGTACTGGATCGGTTCGTGTCCGGGGCGCCAGACGCGCTTGCCGCCCTCCTGGTGATAGCTGCGGATGTAGGCAATGCGATCCGCGACGGTGGGGAAATTCTGCACGAACCCGTCGGGGTCGACGGCGTGCTCCTCCATGTGCGAGGAGAGATCGGCCACTTCCTGGAGGAGATTGCCGCCGACGCCCGCCGCCTCATACGCCTCGGGGACCGACGGCGGGATGCCGTTCCAGATGATCTGTCGCTCGACGAACCCAGGAAAGCGGTTGCTCATGTCCTGCACGACGCCGCTGCCGAAGTCTCCCCCGCCCGCGATCACGCGCTTGTGTCCGAGACCGGTCATCAGCGCGTGGATGTCACGGGCGCTGGCAGCGATGTCGACAACCGTCGAGGGTTTCGGCGAATCGCCGAAACCGCGCTGATCGGGCACGATCACCTCGAAGCCCGCTTCGGCCAACGGCTTCACATTGCGCCAGAAGATCCGTTTGGTCGACGGCCAACCGTGGATCAGGACGAGCGGAACTCCGCCGATCCCCTCGCGGACGTAGGCGAGCTCCACGTCGTCGCGCACCCGCGCGCGATGGATCTCGAAGGCGTTCGGATCAAGCTCCTGCAGTTCACCGATGGCTGTCGGGCTCATCCGGTGTCATTCCACTGCACCGCCCGCCCGGTGGCCACTCCCCAAAGTGCTAAGGGGCCGCGTCGTCGTCTGGGGGCGCGTCCGGTTGGCGTTTTTTCGTCCTCCCATCGGCAAAATCGGCCAACCGTGCGCCGGTCACGAATGTTCGGGTTCACACGACGAAGATCCTGCTGAACTCAGCCGCCGATCTGGAGCAGCTCCCGCGCCTGTGCAGGTGTGGCGACCGGCCGGCCCACGGCCTCGCAGAGCGTGACGGCCCGCGCGACGAGCTCGGCGTTCGAGGTCGCATATCGACCCCGAGCCGTCCACACCACATCCTCGAGGCCCGTCCGCACGTGCCCGCCCCGGGCCAGAGTGGCGGCCATGATCGGGTAGTTGTGACGGCCGACGGCGGTGGCCATCCAGGGCGTCCCATCTGGGACCATCGCCGCGAACTGGCACACCATTTCGACGGTGGCCGGAGCCCCGCCGGTCACGCCGAGGACCATGTGCATCATCCCCGGCGATGCCGCCGCAGTCGACAGTCCCGCGGCCGTGACGGCCATCCCGAGATCGAAGCACTCGTACTCGGGCATGATCCCGCGCTGCGCCATCTCCTCGGCGAGTTCGTCGATGTACCAACGCGGGTTGGGGTAGATGTCGCCCTGGGGTCCGAAGTTGATGCTGCCCGCGTTCAGCGAGGCGACCTCGGGGCCGGCGCGCAACGATTGACGACGCTCGTCGAACGACATTCCCAGCGCGCCACCGGTCGTGAAGTTCAAAACGACGTCGCAGCCGGTGGCCCGAACCCGCTCGAAGATGTCGGCATAGACCTCCGCTGACTGCGTGATCTCCCCATCGACTGACCGGGCGTGGACGTGCGCGATGCTGGCGCCCGCGGCCGCCGCGGCCACGACGGCGTCGACCACCTCGTCCCGGGTCGCGGGCTGGTTCGGATTACCGGTTGCAGTGCCGCCCGACACCGCACAGCTGAGCACCACGGGCTCCATGGACGCAACTACTCCTTGGTGAAACGGACCGGCAGAGAGGTGAGTCCGCTCACCAGGTTGGCCCGTTCCCACTCCAGATGGTCGGTGGCGAGCTCGACCGTCGCCAGCCTCGGAATCAGTTCCTCCCACAGGCAGCGCATCTCCAGGCGAGCGAGGTGCAGCCCGGTGCAGATGTGGGGACCGTGACTGAAGGTCACGTGAGGGTTCGGTCGTCGGGTGACGTCGAAGGTCTTCGGATCGCGAAAGACCTCCGGATCGCGGTTGGCCGCGGTGAACAGCATCATCACGCGTTCCCCCGCAGGCACGTCGACGCCATGCACCTGGATGTCCTCAACCGCCTCGCGCATGAAGTGCTTGGCCGGCGTGGTGTACCGCAGGCTCTCCTCGACCAGACCCGGAATCAGCTTCGGATCCCGTTTGACTTTCTCGAACTGTTCGGGAAAACGGATCAGGCCGAGCATTCCGCCAGCCACCGTCGACGACGTCGTGTCATGACCGGCCGGGGCGACTCCCGCCAGGAAGGAGTTGGCGTAGCGGTCGGGCCAGGGCTCTCCGTCGACGCGCAGTTCGTTGATCGAGGTCGTGAGGTCCTCGGCGGGATGGCGGCGGCGGTCGGCGCGTAACTCGCCAAACCACTCCTGTAGTTCGGTGACCGTGGTGGCGTATTGGCGAGCTGGCCCGTCGGCCAGACCCCTGAATTCCGGGCGCAGGTTGGCCGGGTCATGCAGACCGAAGAACTCTCTGGTCAACTGGAGCACGCGCGGGATCTGATCCTCATCGACGCCGAGGACGCCGAGGATGACGCGGAGCGGATAGGCCCGCGCGAAGTCGTTGACGAAATCGCATTCGCCGTCGAACTCCATCAGCCCGTCGACGGCCTGTTTGGCCAGGCCGCGGGCGAGCGACTCGTAGCGCCGACGTACCTCACGCGGCTGGAACTGCGGCATGATCGAAGCGCGAAACTTGGTGTGCTCCGGCACGTCCATGAAACTCGGATAGTCGAATGATCGGGATGTCGCGGCGGCCTTCTCGTAGAACTCGACGTACTCCTGGGTCGGGAGGTGAGGAAAATCCCCGTTGTGAAAGACCTCTTGGTTGCTGGTGATCTCCAGGCAATCAGCGTGCGTGGAGAACACCCACATCGGATCCCAGCCCGCGATCGAGGCTCGCCCGACCGGCAGGTTCTCCAACAGCCAATCGCAGGCCGGTAAGACGACGTCCTCGAGTCGCACGTAGGACTCGGGCTTGATGATCGCCGCGGCAACCTCGTCGGGCATCGCCAACGACTGCGTCTCCACGCTCACATCGGTTCCTCTCGTATCTCAGCACCAGGTGGTCTCGTACAGGGATACTCGATGACGACCGATTGAGTACCTGGCGGATTACACAGTCTGGTCGAGCCGGATTCGGCAGGCGCGTGTCAATAGCTCTTGGGCAGGCCCAGCACGTGCTGGGCAACGTGGTTGAGGATGCTCTCGTTGTTGAGGGGCGCGATCTGCATCACCCGGACGAGCGGCCACAGGGTCACGATGTCGGTCTCGACGACGAACGCGTGACCGCCGTGGGACTGGATTGCGGCCTCCACCGCCTCCAGCGCGGCGCGCTTGGCCAGGAAGTTGGCCATCGTCGCCGCATCGCCGGCGGGACGGCCCTCCTCGTAATCGATCGCCGCCGCGTAGGTGACGTGGCGCGCAGCCTCCAGGTGCATCTTGGCGAGCGCCAATGGATGCTGGACCGCCTGATAGCTGCCGATCGGCGCGCCGAACGGTGAGCGCTCCTTGACATACGCGACGGTCCGCGCCAGCGCGTACTCGCCGATTCCCAGCATCCCCGCCGCCCAGATCAGGCGTTCGGTGTTCAACGAATCCAGCAACTGATCGAAGCCGCGACCGCGCTCGCCGACCAGCGCCTCGGCGGGCAGCTCGACGTCCAGCATCGACACCGTGCACTGACCCTCGGGTGCGAACCAGCGGATATCGAGCGGCCGCCGGTCGACCCCCTGGCGCGCCAGATCCAGCATGAACAACGAGAACCCACGGCGGCGGGAGCCGTTCGAACCCTCGTCGGCGCCGTCGTCACGCGCGACGAGCAGCATGTAGTCGCACTGGTCGGCGCCGGAGATGAACACCTTCTCGCCATTGATCACGAACGTCCCGGCGTCGGTCAGACGGGCGCGGGTGCGCATCGCGAACGCGTTGGTGCCCGAGGTCGGTTCGGTCACCCCCAGACAGATCTTCTGCTCGCCGCGGATCAGCGGCCCGATGTGACGCTGAACCTGCTCGGGGCTCCCGTGTCGCAGCAGCGACTCCCGCGCGAAGGCGAGCATCGAGTAGGTCATCGGCGGCACCCCCGCGCCCGCCATCGTCTCCATGATCGTCACCGCTGCCGTGACCCCGCCGCCGACCCCGCCGAGCTCCTCATCGACCCCGACCGCGAGCAGATCGTGGTCGGCCATCTCCTGGTAGAGCTCGTCGGCGCGCCGCCCCGCGAGCGCCTCCTCCAGGAAGTACGCGCGGTCATAGCGGGCGACGACGCCGCGAGCGACCTCGCGGACGCCGTCGAGAAACTCGGCGCGCTCGGCGCCGAGCATCGTCGTCGGGTTCATCTCGGCGCGGCCGCCGCGGGTCGGCTATCGAGCCTGGGCAGGCTCGGGCGACCGTGCAACGGTGGCCTCGTCGAACAGCTTGCGCAGCTCGGGAACGACCTCGGAGGCGAACAGGCGTGTGCTGCGATCGGCCTCCTTGGTGCTCATCCCGCCATAGAAGAACGCTCCGGCCGGGTGGCAGGGCCCCATCACCGACATCCGGTGGCGGTACTTCTCGATGATCTGCTCCGGCGTGCCGATCCCGGCCTGGGCGTCGATGTACGCCCGTGTGGCCGCCGCCATGCCCGCGTCCTTGATCGCCTGCGCGCCGGCCGCGTACGCCTCATACCCCTTGGTCGTGGCGAAGTGGTCGCCGTCGAACGAGTAGTGGCGCACCACCGACTCGTAATAGCGACCGGCGTAGAGCTCGCCGCCGCGACGTGCCTCGTCGGCGTTCTCGTGGCAGTAGACGAAGTCCGTCGTCGTCGGGGCGGGCGGCTGGCCACCGGTCGTCTCGGTGTAGGAGTCGTAATAGCTCTGGATCAGCGGCATCGTGCTGTCGATGTCACTCGTCATGAACATCAGCAGCTCGCCGCCGAAGGTTCCGGCGTTAACCGCCGAGTCGGGTGACATGCCGACGTTGATCACGCAGTCGACCAGCCCGGGACGCGGCTCGGGCACCACCGCCGTCCGCTTCTGCTTGAAGAACGGCCCATCGCCCTCTACGAAACCCGTCCGGAGACCGTCCATGATCATCCGATAGCCCTCGTTGAACATGTCGCGCGAGTCGCCCATGGGCAATCCGAAGAGGCCGTACTCGAGCTTTGACAGGCCGCGACCGAATCCGATCTGACAACGACCGTCGGAGAGATGGTCGAGCATCGAGAACTTCTCGACAACGCGCAGCGGGTCGTTCCAGGGAATGATCACGGCGCCGAGGCCGAGCTGGATCCGCTCGGTGCGGGCCGCGACGTAGGTCAGCGCCAGGAAGTTGTCGGGACAGGCCGAGTAGTCCTGGTCGAAGTGGTGTTCGGGGCAGAGGATGATGTCGAAACCCAACTCCTCAGCCTGCAGCAGCAGGTCCATCTCCTCCCGGACGAACTGGTGGGCGGGACGCTGTTGGCTCCAGTTCTGCCAGAGCGGGTTGTACGAAAGCCTCATCCTGCCTCCTTGAGTCTGCCGGAAGCTCTGTTGCACAGAACCGACAGGTGTCAAACGATCGGTTGGTGGTTAGGCTACCCGCCGATGCCCCGCTAGAGCAAGGGGCAGTCGTGAGAACAGAGGGAGAGGAGATGGGTTGACCATGGATTTTGGAGTGGCCCTGGCCACGCCCGCTGACGCGTACAAATCGGCCCAGCGCGCCGAGGCGCTGCAATACGACAGCGCCTGGTTCTATGACACCCAGGTACTGAGCGCCGACCTGTTCGCGGCGATGGGCGCGGCCGCCGTCATGACCGAGCGGATCCGTCTCAACAGTGGCGTGCTGATCGCGTCCAATCGGCTTGCCCCCGTGGCGGCAAACGGGTTTGCCACACTCAACGCGCTCGCACCCGGACGGATTGGAATCGGCGTCGGCACCGGCTTCACTGGTCGGCTGACCATGGGTCTGGCGCCGCAGCGGATCGGTGAGATGGGCGAATACGTCCGCGTCATGCAGACGATGCTCGCCGGCGAGACCGCGGAGATGGAATTGGAAGGCGTGCAGCGCCGGGTGCGGTTCCTGAATCCCGAGGCCGGCCTGATCAACATCGAGGACCCGATGCCCGTCTACATCTCGGCGTTGGGTCCGCGCGGGCGCCGGCTCGCCGCCGACCTGGACGCCCACTGGATCAACGTCGACTTCTCCGACGGGTTCGCCAACGCCGCCGCGGCGGCCACCGACATGGACGACAGCTACCGCGCGGCCGGCCGCGATCCGTCGACCAAACGCAAGACCATCTTCGTGTGGGGCTCGGTCCTGCGCGACGGCGAGAGCTACGACAGCCCGCGGGTCAGGGCGCAGGCGGGACCGTTCGCCGCCCAGGTGCTGCACGCCGTGATGGAGACGATCGACCGTGGCGCCGACGCGAGCGGCGGGATCGACGATGCCGCGGCCGCCGACGAGTCACCGATCGCCAGGCTGGCCGGCGAGTACCGCGCGATGTACGAGCGGTATGAGCCGGCCGACAGCCGCTACCTGGAGCTTCACCGCGGCCACCTGCTCTACGTCCGAGACGACGAGGACCAGTTCGTCACCGGCGACCTGATCCGGGCCACCACCCTGACCGGTCCTGCAGACGAGATCCGTGAGCGGCTGGGTCAGGTCGCCGCAGCGGGCTATGACGAGGTCGTGGTCGGGATCACGCCCGGCCATGAGGAGATGATGGAGGATTGGAAGGCGGTGTTCGACTCGGTCTAGTCGCGGCGACGCGACGGTTCGTCGCTCCCCGAACACGCGTTTGGGTCGTCGCTATCGAACAAGCGTTTGGTTTAGTGTTATATTCAGCGTGCCCCCGGAGGTGAGGAGTGGGCGCTGGAACGAACCAATCGGGCGCTGGAAGGATCCATCTATGAGCTCTCTACGTGATTCCCCGTCCTCGATGCGGCCTGCTCGCGACTACCTCCGCGCCACCAATCCTCGGCGTCTGATCGCCCAATGTGAGGCGGCCGCGGCGCTGTTGCTGGCCAATCCGCCGATCCCGGACGCGCCGATGGGGATCGTCCGAACGCTGCCGGTCTATCTGCGCTGGAAGGCCCACCCGGTCGGCGCCCTGATCGCCGCCTCGGCTCGTTACCCCCGGCGCACCGCGATCATCGACGACGAGGGCTCGATCACCTTCGCCGAGATGGAGCAACGCAGTTCGGCACTGGCGCGGGCCTGGCAGGGGCTCGGCATCGGCCCCGGGGACACCGTCGGCCTGCTCGTTCGCGACGGCCGCCTGTTCTTCGACGCCTCGATCGCAGCCCAGAAGCTCGGGGCCGGCCTCGTGTACCTCAACGGCGCCTTCTCCGCGCCCCAGGTGGCCTCGGTCGTGGAGCACGAGGGCATCGACGTGCTCGTCCACGACGACGAGCTTGCCGGCGCGGCCGCCGAGGCACGGCCACGGTTGGTCGTCACCGAGGCCGATCTGCGCCGCGACGTCGCGTCCGAGGACCGCGCGCCGATCACCCCACCGGAGCGGCCCGGCCGGATCGTCGTGCTGACGTCCGGCACCACCGGACACCCCAAGGGCGCGGTCCGAAGGGGCACCGGGTCTCCGATGGACGGGGCCGCCGTGCTCGCCAGCCTACCGGTGATGTCCGGCGACATGACCGTGATCGCCGCACCCCTGTTTCACGGCTTCGGCCTGTTCGGGGCCAACCTGGCGCTCGCGCTCGGATCGCCGGTCGTGTTGCGGCGCAGATTCGATCCCGAGCGGACACTGGCCGACCTGGCCGACAATCGCGCCGCGGCACTCGTCGCCGTCCCGGTGATGCTGCAACGCATGGTGGCGCTCCCCAAGCGGATCACCGATTGCTACGACGTCTCCTCGCTGCGAGTCGTGCTGTGCGGCGGCGCCGCGCTCTCGTCAGAACTGGCGATCGCCTTCATGGACCGCTTCGGCGATGTCCTCTACAACGTCTACGGCTCGACCGAGTCGGGCTTTGCGACGGTGGCCAGTCCGGCCGACCTTCGCAATGCGCCCGGGACCGCGGGCCGGGCGACGCCTGGCGTTGTGGTCCGGATCGCCGACGCCGAGGGCCGCGCGATGCCACCGGGCGAGACCGGGCGAGTGCTCGTCGGCAGCGGGTTGCGGATGGAGGGATACACGGGCGGCGGCGGTAAGGAGATCGTTGACAATCTCGTCGTCACCGGAGACCTCGGTCACCTCGATCGTTCCGGGCGGCTCTTTATCGATGGTCGCGAAGATGACATGATCATCTCCGGTGGAGAGAACGTCTTTCCTCAGGAGGTCGAAGAAGTGCTCGCCGCGCATCCTGCGGTCGGCGAGGCGGCGGTGATCGGTGTGCCCGACGCCGAGTTCGGCCAGCGCCTGAGCGCGTACGTGGTGGCCGTTCCGGGTGCCACGGTCAGCGCCGACGAGCTCAAGCAATACGTCCACGAGCGCCTTGCCCGATTCAAGACACCGCGGGAGATCGTGTTCGTCCCACAGTTGCCCCGAACGGCCACGGGGAAGGTGATCCGCCGAGAGCTCGAGGCCGCGACGTCGAGCCGATCTCAGGCGACCAACGGAAAGCAGTGATCGAGATGAGCACCACCTCACGCAAGCCCGGCCGACCCTGGTGGCGACCTCTGGTCGACGGCATCGACAAGCGGGTCACTCCACCGGCCAATCGCCTGGTGCGGACCAACCTGTTCGCTGACTCGGTCGCGGTCGTGACGCGGGTCGAGGTTCGGCTGCGGCGACGGATCGAACGCCAGAGCACGTGGCTGCTGCACCAGTACAACCTTCCCGCCGCGAATGACATCCGCAAGATGCGCGCGCAGCTGGCGGCGGTCGAAGCCCGCCTGCGCGACATGTCCGAACGCATGGAGGATGCCGAGCGCGAAGCCCGTGCCGCCCGCGAGGCGGCCAACGGCGGGCGCACGACCCGGCGGACGGTCGCGGCTGCCGCTGCGCCGGCGCCGGCCCGGGCTGCCAAGCGGCGCACCAGCTCGAAAGCCTCGTCCTCCGGCTCCTAGCCAATGGAAGCGTCGGAGTCGACCGACCGACTGGACTCGATCCGTCGGGAAGCGCAGCGATCGCTGTTCCGGGCGCGTAACGGCATCGGTCTGCTGACCGGTTTGCGCCAGCCGACGATCGGCGCCACACCGGCCGACGTCGTCTGGCGACGCGGGAAGGCCCGCCTGGTCCGCTATCGCTCAGACCTTCGCACCCGGCAGCCGCCGCTGGTGATCGTCTGGAGCGTCGTCAGTCAGTCCTACATCCTCGACCTGCGGCCGGGCCACAGCTTCATCGAGCAGCTGCTCGGCGAAGGGATCGACGTGTTCATGCTCGACTGGGGCGTCGCCGACAACGTCGACGCCGGCAACGGCCTTGAGCTCTACGTCGACAACTACATGCCGCGGGCGCTCGAACGTGCGCTGGAAGTCTCCGACAGCGGCGAAATCGACCTCCTCGGTTACTGCTTCGGCGGGGTCTTGTCGGCGCTGGCCACAGCCGGCTACCCCGACTTCCCCGTCAACGCGCTGGGCGTGATGGCCGCCCCCTTCGACCTGCGTCCGGTGGAAGGACTGATCAAGCTCTTTCGCAAGGGGTCGCTGCAGGTCGAGGACATGTACGACGAGACCGGCAACGTGCCCGCCGACGCGGTCTATCGCGGCTTCGCGTCGCTCCGTCCGACGACCGACATCTTCAAATACGCGACGCTCTGGGAACGGCTCTGGAACGACGAGTTCGTCGAGGGCTACCAGGCGATGGCTGCCTGGATCCGCGATCAGACGCCGCTTCCGGGTGCGCTCGCGCGCCAGCTCGTCGATTGGTTCGTGCGCGACAACCAGCTCGTGACCGGCGAGCTCGAGCTCAGCGGACGGACGATCTACCTGGCCGACATCGTCTGCCCCGTGCTCAACGTGATGGCCGAGCACGACCACATGGTCCCCCCCTCGGCATCCCGGGTCTTCTCCGAACTTGTCGGAGCCACCGACGTGACCGACCTGCTGATTCCCGCTGGCCATATCGGCTTGGCGGCAGGCCGGGATGCGAAACGTAAAACCGTCCCAAGGATTGTCGAATGGCTGAACGCCCACAGCAGTTGACCGAGATTCGCCGCGTCACCGTCGAGGACGGCGCGCTGCTCGAACAGTTCGTCGCCGACCTTCCGGAGGGCGACCGCACGTTCCTGAAGGAGGACATCAGCGCCGACGTGGTCGCTTCTGACCCCGAGCGGGTGGCCAGGTGGGTGGTTGTCGGCGACGACGGCGGCGTGCGGGCCCTGCTCAGCCTCGTCCCGGGCACGCTGTGGAGTGCGCACGTGGGCGAGTTGCGGCTCGTCGTCGGCGGCAGTTACCGGCGCATGGGCTTCGGCCGCCAGCTGGCGCGGTTCGGATTGGCCGAGGCCGTCCGCCTGGGACTGAGCAAGATCGTCGTCGAAGTCGCCGCCGACAAGGAGGGCGACATTTCGATGTTCACCTCGATCGGATTCGATCCCGAGGCGCTGCTGCGCGATCACATCCGTGACCGCGAGGGCAACCTCCGTGACCTCGTCCTGCTCTCCCACGACGTCGGCGCCGGCGCCTCGACGCTGGACGTGCTCGGTCTCGACGCAGAGTTCGAAGTGCAGGCCTGATGCCGCGACGCAACCCGCGACCGGAGGTCTATTGGCGCGAGAGCGGCCGCGGACCGGCCCTCGTTCTGCTGAACGGGTGGAGCGCGTCGGGCCTCGCCTGGCCGCACGACTGGGTCCGTGAGCTCGAGCAGCACGTACGCCTGATCCGGATCGACAATCGCGGCAGCGGCTACTCGCGACACGTGCCGACACCGTTCACGATGGCCGACATGGCCGACGACGTGGCGGCGGTGCTCGACGCCACCGGGCACGATCGCGCGACCGTGGCCGGTCTGTCGATGGGCGGCATGGTCGCCCAGGAGTTCGCGCTGCGCCACCCGGATCGCCTGCACGCGCTGGTGCTGATCTCGACCCGACCGCCGACGCCCGCATACGTGACTCCCCCGGGGTCAAGTGGCAGCCTGGAATTTCTCGAGCCACCGCACCGCGGCGAGCCCCTTGACCAGTACTTCACCAGGCTGTGGTCCTCCGCCACCGCTCCCGGGTTTGCCGCGCGCGAGCCGGAGCTGATCGCCGAGCTGGTCGCGCAGATCGTCTCACGGCCGACCTCACGGCAGATGATCACCCACCAGCTGCGCGCGGTCAGCGGCTGGGGTCACGCCGATCGCCTGCGCGCGATCGTCGCCCCGACCACGGTCGTGCACGGCGACGCCGACACGATGGTCGACCCGGCCAACGGCCGGCGGTTAGCCGAGTTGATCACCGATGCCCGGCTCGTCGAGCTGTCAGACGTCGGTCACCTGCCGCCGCTCGAGGCCCCGACGGTGCTGGCCGACCTGCTGATCGACGCCGCTGCCGGGGGGTCAGCACTGACGGTTTCGCCAGCCGCTAACGCGCGATGATGCGCGATGTGCGCGACAGGGTCACAGAGGTTCACGAGCTGCAACCGCCGCACGAGCTCACCAACCGCGAGCTGTGGGCCTGGAGGGTGGACCGCACGCCGGATCGTCGTTGGCTGTGGGACGACGGTCAGTGGTGGACCTATGCCCAGTTCGACACGGAGGTGCGCCGGCTGGCCAACGGCCTGAGTGAGCTCGGGATCGGGAAGGGAACCCGCGTGCTCGTCGGAATGAGCACTCGGCACGAGGTCGTCCAGACCCACATCGCGCTGCAGCTACTCGGCGCCGTGATCGTGCAACTGGTCGCCGGCATGCCGTTCGATGAGCTGCTGTTCCCGATTGAGCACTCCGAGGCCGAGTTCATGGTGGCCGACGACCCGATCGCGTCGCTGATGATCGACGGTCGCGACCGCGCCCCCGTGGTCCGGACGCTCGTCGTCCTCGGCGTGCAACCGCCGCCCGATCAGGCCGGTCTGGAGCGGTTCGAGGATCTGGCGGCGCGCGAGCCGCTGGCTCATGCGCCGCTGCCGGGAGACGGCGTTCAGGAGCCCTCGCACATCGTCTACACGTCGGGCAGCACCGGACGCCCCAAGGGCGTCATGCTCAAAGCCGGGTCCTGGCACAACTGCGGTCTCGGCTACGCGGACCTGTACGCGTTCCACGGAGACGACGTGTACTTCAACCCGATGACGTTCGGTCACTCGCTGGCGTCGATCTGCGGACTCGGGGTCCCGATGGTGACCGGCGGCGCGGTCGCGCTCGCCGAGCGCTTTCGTCCGTCCCGGTTCTGGCAGCAGGTGGCCGACAGCGGTTCGACGATCTCGGTCCTGTTCCCCGCTCATCTCAACTTGCTGCTCGAAGCCGACGACGGCTCGGTCGCCAAGGGCACGTCGACGATGCGGTTCATCGTCACCCACGCCGACACGCCGGCGTTCCGCGACCGCTTCGGCGTCGCGCTGGCAACGATCTGGGGAATGTCGGAGACGCTGATCTGTGTTGGGTCAGATCCGGGGTACGCGGGTGAGATGGGGACCGGATACGTCGGACATGCGTTCGGCGGCGGCGAAGTCGGGATCTTCGACGAGGAGTTCAACCGTCTCGGCCCGTACCAATACGGCGAGCTGTGCCTGCGCCATCCCCAGGTGATGATCGGCTACCTGAAGGACCCGGAGGCGACGGCGAAGACGCTGCGCGATGGCTGGATCCGCTCCGGCGACCGGGGTTACGTCGATCACTCGGGGCGCGCCTTCTTCGCTGGCCGCTACAAGGCGATGATCAAGCGTTCGGGCGAGAACGTCAGCTCCGAAGAGGTCGAGGCGGCGATCCTCGCCGACCCGGCGGTGTCCGAGGTGGCCGTCGTCGCGGTTCCCGATCGCCTCCGAACCGAGGAGGTCGGAGCGGTCGTCGTCCAGAAAGCCGGCCAGCAGGTCGACCCCGAGGCCCTGCGCGAGCTGTGCGGCGAGCGGCTGGTGCGCTGGAAGCTGCCGCGCTACATCCTCGTACGCGACGAGTCCCTGCCGCGGCTCGGCAACGGCAAGATCGATCGGGTCGGCGCGGCGTCCCTGATCGATCCCGACACCACGTGGGACGCCGGCGCCGACCAGCGCGCGGCTCAGACGAACGCTCCGGCGCGATGACGCGTCGCCGGGTGCCCGATCGGCCACGGGTCGTGCGATGGCGGTGATCGCCACCCCGGCGCAGGCGGCCGCGGAGATCGCCGACGGCGCATGCATCGCCGTCGGCGGCTCGATCAACGCCGGCCACCCGATGGCCGTGATCCGGGCGCTGATCCGCGCCGAGCGGCGCGACCTGACACTCGCCGGACTGACCAACGGTCTGGAGCTCGACCTGCTGGTCGCCGCCGGCTGCGCCCGCGTCCTGTCCGCTGCCTACGTGGGCGCCGAGGAGATCGTCGGCCTACCGCCCGCGATCCGCTGGGCCGCCGAAGAGGATCGCCTCGACGTCTGGGAGTGCGACGAGGGGATCCATCTGGCGATGCTCCGGGCACGGGCATTGAAGCTGCCCTACGCGACCTGGTCGGGCACGCTCGGCACCGCGCCGACCTCCCATCCGTACGTCGAGGAGGCCGTCGACGAGCCGACCGGCAAGCCCTACCTGAAGGTTCGCCCCCTCACCGTCGACGCCGGGCTGGTCTGGGCGGAGGCGGCCGACGAGGACGGCAACCTGCTGCTGTGGGGTCCCGACATGGGCGACGAGTGGGTGCGCAACGCTGCCGACCTGCGAATCGCTCAGGTGGAGCGGATCGTCCCGACCGCCGTGCTGTCGCAGTATCCGGACCGGGTGATGCCGTGGGCGGCTGAAATCGTGGTGCGCGCCCCGCTGTCGACGCATCCGTTCGGCAGCACCGCCCTGGCCGTCGACGATCTCTGGCTGAAGGCCTACGCGGGCGCGGTGAGCGGCGCGCGCAAGGCCGGCGACCCGGAGCAGTTGCGCGCCTTCATCACCGAGTGGATCACGGCGCTCGACGGCGAGGCCGCGTACCTCGAGAAGGTCGGCATGTCCCGGTTGCTGGAGCTGATGGTCTGATGGCGGAGCTGGGAGATCGGGGGAGCGGGACGATGACGGTCAACCCTGCGCTCGAGCGCGTGATCGTGATGTGGAAGGACGCGATCCCACTGCACGAGGCGGCCACCCCCGAACACTGGCGGGCCGAGTTCGAGAGCCTGTGCGCGAAGTTCCCGCTGCCCGACGACATCGAGACCGAGCCGGTCAACGCCGGCGGCGTGCCCGCGCTGTGGGTCGCCGCTCCCGGCGTCTCCGACGACCGCGTGCTGCTGCACTTCCACAGCGGCGGCTATGTGATGGGCTCGTCCACCGGCTACCGCGAGTTTGCCTATCGGCTCTCTCGCGCTGCTGACGCGCGCGTGCTCGTTCCCGACTATCGGCTGGCCCCCGACCACCCGTATCCCGCGCCCGTCGAGGACGCGCTGACCGTCTACCGCTGGCTCGCGGCGCGGGTGCCACCGGCCAGGATCGTGACCACCGGCGACTCGGCCGGCGGCGGGTTGAACCTGGCCCTGCTGGTCGCCCTGCGCGACGCCGGTGACGAGCTTCCGGTGGCGGCGGTGGCGATCTCGCCGCTGACCGACCTGGCGGCCGAGGGCGGCTCGTACGACGAGAACGTCGAGCGTGACCCGATCGTCAATCGGGAGCTGGCGATCGGCATGGGCATCGTCTATCTGGGCGAGGGGCGCGATCCCAAGTCGACGCCGCTCGGATCGCCGCTCTATGCCGAGGTCCACGACCTGCCGCCGCTGCTCGTGTTCGCCGGTGATGCCGAGTCGCTGCGCGACGACTCGACCCGGTTCGTCGACAAGGTCCGTGCCGCGGGCGGCCAGGCCGAGCTCGTGATCGCCCCCGACATGTTGCACATCTACCCGCTGTTCGCCCATCTGCTGGTTGAAGGCCGCGAGGCGATCGACCAGATCGGCGCCTTCGTCACCGAGCACACCCCCAGCTCGTGAGCGAGGACCTGTTCATCGCCGCGCTGGCGCGTGAGTTGCACGACGGCGACCGCTTGTTCGTCGGCGCCAACCAGATCGACGTCGCGCTGGCGGCATATCTCGCCCGGCGCCTGTGGGCCCCGCATCTGAAGTTCTGGGCCTCCAATATGGCCAACGTCGATCCCAGCCAGGACGATCTGCGCGTCGGACGCAGCACGCTGGACTCGGTGCTCGTCACCGGCCGCGACAGCACGTTCTGGCAGGCCCACGCGTTCGATGACGCGCTCCGCGCGCCGCTCGTGTTCGCCGGCGGGCTGCAGGTCGACGCCGTCGGCAACGCCAACCTGGCGGGAATCCACGACGGCTCGGGGTGGAAGTTGCGCGGTCCCGGCAGCGCGGGACTGCCGTCGCTGACCGCGCTGGCCGATCGCTTCTACATCATGATTCCGGCGCACGATCCGCGTTTCCTCGTGCGGGAGTGCTCGCGGATCTCGGTGGTCGGACATCCGCCGCGGCGCGCCGAGCTGGGTCTCACCGCCGACGCGCTGCAGGCGGTGCTGACCCCATTGGCCCGGTTCGAGCCCTCAGACGAGGGCCTCGTGCTGACCGAGACGGTCGCGGGGGTCAGCGTCGACGACGTCGCCGCGCAGACCGGCTTTCCGTTGCGCGTCGCCGACGACGTGACCACACGCGCGCCGTTGACCGATACCGAGCAGGCCACGCTCGCTCGGCTGCGCGAGCTCAGCGCCCAGAACAGGAGGCGACATGGATCGATCAACGGTGGCTGACGCGCTCACCCGACCGGCCGCGGCGGGCGAGCGCCTCGGCGCCTGGGACGACTACCCGGTGCACCAGTCGGCCGCGCTGCTCTCCGGCGTCACCCCCGACAAGCCAGGGTGGTCGGAGCGCTTCTACTTCAACATGCTGCGGCCGACCGGCGAGATCGCCGCGATCATGGGCGCCGGCGTCTACCCCCAGCGCGGGATCAGCGAGGCGTACCTGTGCCACCTCGACGGCGACCGGCAGCACAACCTACGGACGGTCGATCCGCTGCCCACACCTGGCGCCGAGATCGCCGCCGGCCCGTTCGCACTGCGCTGCGAGACGCCGCTGCGCGACTGGTCGCTGTCAGTCGACGCCGGAGACTCGCCGATCGCCGGGCGCTTCTCCGGACTGGCCGACCCGTATCTGTATGAGCCGGTCGACGTCCCCGCCTCGGAGCCCGGCGGCGAGTACGACCTGTTCCGCCACTTCATCGCGGTCGGCCGCTGGGACATCTCCTCGGCCGGGCCGCTGGCGCACCGCGACGACCTGATCGGCGTCCGCGACCGGACCTGGGGTGTCCGTACCCGCCGCGTCCGCTGGCACAACTGGTGCGTGTTCTGGGCCGGCGGGACGGTTCTGACGCTGATCCATCAGGAGCTCGCCGACGGCACCCGGCTGCATTCCGAGGCCGGCTTCGTCGGCGCCGACGGTCAGGTCGGTCAGCTGACGATCACCGGCCACGACGTCACCTACGACCCGCAGACCCGTGAGGTCAACCGTGCCCACTGGGAGTTCAGCGGCGATGCCGGCCCACTGAAGCTGGAGTACGAGCGGGTCGGCCGGGCGATGCGATTGGCCGGTGCCGGATACGACGATTCCCAGGGGGCGCGCGGCTCTGGCGCCCAGGGCGACAGCTACGACCTGAGCGATCCCGACGTGGCTCGCCGTACGGGCCGCGGCACGATGGACCAGGGCGCGCGCTGCCAGGTGACCGGTGCCTGGGAGGCGGAGGGGATCGGCGTCGTGGAGTCGGCGATCGCCCGCAACCACCATTACGGAAGCCAGCTGGCGTGAGCGCATGTTCAACCCGATGACACCCGCGGAGGTCGTGACCGCACTCGGTGGGGCGGCCCGCACCGCCGGACGCAGCCAGGAGCCCGCCTCAGACTTCTCCCGTGGCCAGCTGATGTCGGCCTACAGCGCGAGCCGCCACCTGTCGGTGGAGCTGGCCGAGTTCGAACCCGAGCTGCGGACGTTCGCCGACCAGATGGCGCAGCGATTTGAACAGGCTCCGGCCTCGGTCGATACAGACCGCTTCGCGCTGCGCGCAGCCGAGTTGCGCCGGACCGTGCAGGCGGCGCCAATCGGTGATCTGATCGCGGCCTCGCTCGCAGACCTGCGAACGGCAACCGACCCCGACGCGGTCGCGCTGCGCACCGCCGTGCAGAACGCGGTGCGTGCCCTCTCTGACCGCGAGGTGGCCCTGCTGGCCGATGTCATCGAGGCCCCACGGCGATGACGCCCGCCGCGCGCGGCCTCGCGGTGTTCGCCGCCTCCTTGGAGACGATGGCGGCCGCTGCGCAGGCAGCGGATGCCGCCGGCTTTGAGTCGGTCTGGACGTCGGAGCTCTACAACCGCTCGGCGACCGTCACGCTCGCGGTACTGGCGCAGCGCACCCGCACGTGCACGCTGGGTTCGGGGATCATGTATGCGGTCGGTCGCAGCCCGGTGATGCTCGCGGCCGAGGCCCGTGACCTCGACGAGGTGTCGGAGGGACGGTTCATCTTGGGGCTCGGTAACGGCACGCGCCGGATGATCTCCGACTGGCATGGCCAGGATCCCGAGGGTCCCGCCACCCGGATCGAGGAGCTGGTGCCCCTGCTGAGGAGGCTGTGGCGGTTGAACGAGGGGCCGGTGGACCACCACGGCCGCTTCTACCAGACGCGCATCGCGGCGCTGGACCAGCTGACCGAGCCGCCGGTGCGTGACATCCCGGTGTGGACTGCGGGTGTCAACCCGCGGATGATGGAGTCCGCCGGCCGGGTCGCCGACGGCCTGCTCGGCCACACGCTGTTCAGTCCGCAATACATCGAGGAGGTGGCGTTGCCGGCGATCGCCCGCGGGGCCGATCATGCCGGACGCGACGCCGCCGAAATCGGCTTCACCGCGTTCGTGCTCACGTCGATCTCCGACGACGAGGAACTCGCCCGGCGTGACGCGGCGGCGATGATCGCCTTCTACGGGTCGGTGAAGACGTACGCCAAGGTGTTTCAGACGTCCGGCTTCGAGGCCCAGGCCGAGGCGATCCGGACGGCGTTCCGGGCCCGCGACACCGACGCGATGATCGCCGCGGTCAGCGACGAGATGATCGACACCTTCGCCGTCGCCGGGACGCCCGCCCAGGTCAACGACCGCCTGCCCCGCTACGACGCGCTCGCGCAGCGGGTGGTGCTGTTCCCGCCGAGCTTCCAGGTCACCGAGGCGCGGGTGTCCGAGAATCTCGCCCTGCTGACCGAGCACTGTGCTCCGGTGGCCGTATGAGCGACGCCGACGTGATCACCCAACGGACCGCGCTGCTCACCGAGCTGCTGACGGGGGCCGGGGAGCTCTCGGACGGTGAGCGGGTCGCCGTCCTGACCCAGATGGAGGGCGGCTGGTCACGCTGGTCGCACCTCGCCGAGATCGCCGGTAGCGACGGCCAGACCCGGCGCTACGTGGTCCGCGTGAAGGCGCCCCACGGCCTGTTCGACACCGATCTCGTCGCCGAGTACAACGTCTATAAGGGACTGGAGGAGCTCGACCTCCCGACCCCCCGGGTCTTCGGCCTGCACACCGAGCCCGACAACCCATTCGGCGGCGAGCTGTTCGTGATGGAGTTCCTCGACGGCCACTCGGCCAACGTCTGGCGTGCGGGCGACCACACGTGGCTGCAGGCCGACTGGGATGGGCCGCGCGGCATCGCCTCGGACATCGTCGCCTACGCCGCCGGGATCCACGCGATCGGCGCCGACCACGCGCCGGAGGGACTGCCGACGATCGCGTTCGCCGACCAGGTTCGTCGCTGGCAGCGTGAGTACGAGGAATCGGGGTTCAATCGCGATCCCGTCCTCGAGGAATCGTTTCACGTGGATGCTGGCCAACGAGCCCTCGCCGGTGCCGACCGCGCTCGTCCACGGCGACTACCGGATCGGCAACATGCTCGTCAAGGACGCCCGCGTCAGCGCGATCCTCGACTGGGAGCTCGCCTACATGGGCGACCCCCGGTTCGATCTCGGCTACATGGCCACTGACTACATGGGCGGTAAGCACCTGCGCCCGAAGAGCCAGCTGATGGGAGCGGTGGCCGAGCGCGAGTGGTTCTTCGCCGAATACGAGCGCCTCACCGGAGCGCCCCTGGACCGCGAGGCGATTCGGGCCTTTTCAGCGCTCGGTCTGGCCTCGCTGATGGCGATGACCTACACCGGCCTGCGGCGCTACGTCGACGGCCGCAACACCGACTTCCGGCGGGCCTGGGCGCGGTTCGGCCTGCCGGGGATGAGGCAGGAGTTAGCGGTCCTGATGGGATGGTGATCGGTATACTTCGCGCCTGGATTTACCAAACGTTCGGTAGGGAAGAGTTGACAATGCGCAAGCCAATATCCATCACCCTCGGCTCATGAAGGACACGATCCGTTTCGGCGCGTGGGCGGCGTTCTGGGGCGACACCCCGCGCGCTGCGCGCCAGGTGCTTCGCACCGACGACCTCGACTACCTGATCTCGGACTATCTGGCCGAGATCACGATGGCGCTGCTGGCGCGCGCTCGAGCGAAGGATCCCGAGACGGGATACGTCGCCGACGCCGTCGCCACGCTCGCCGCGATCATGCCGGAGCTCCACGAGCGCGGGATCAAGGCCGTGACCAACTGCGGCGCGCTCAACGCTGACGCCTGCGCCACTGCGCTCGCGCAGGCCGCCGAGGAAGCCGGGGTGCCGCTGAAGGTCGCCGCCGTGCGCGGCGACGACCTGCTGCCGGGAATCGACGCGCTGATGACCTCCGGACCGACGAGACATGTTCACCGGCGAGGCAATTCCGGCGGGGATCAGCTCGATGAACGCGTACCTCGGCGCGCGCCCGATCGCACGGGCGCTCGACGCCGGCGCCGACATCGTCGTGACCGGACGCTGCGCTGACGCGGCGGTCGTGCTCGGCCCGCTGATGCACGAGTTCGGCTGGTCCGACGACGATTACGACCTGCTGTCGGCCGGCTCGCTCGTCGGGCACATCATCGAGTGCGGCCCGCAGTCGGTCGGCGGTATCCACACCGATTGGTTCGCGGTTCCCGGCTGGGACGACATGGGCTATCCGATCGCCGACGTCAAAGCCGACGGGACAGCCGTGATCTCCAAGCCGCCCTCGACCGGCGGCCTGGTCACGCCCGGGACCGTGGGCGAGCAGATCCTCTACGAGATCGGCGATCCGGGCGCCTACATCATGCCCGACGTCGTCTGCGACTGGCGCGAGGTGACGCTCGAGCAGGTCGGACCCGACCAGGTCGCCGTTTCCGGCGCCAAGGGCACGGCCGCCACCCGTAGCTACAAGGTGACCGCCACGTACCAGGACGGCTTTCGCGCGATGACGACCGCGATGTTCGCCGGCATCGACGCGGCCGCGAGGGCACGACGAGCCGGCGAGGCGCTCGTCAGCCGCACCGAGATGCTGCTGGCCGAGGACGGGTTCGAGCCGCTCAGCGAGTCCTCGGTCGAGGTCATCGGCGCCGGCGACACGTTCGGCGCCGAGCGTCGCACCGATGCCGCCACCGAGGCGGTGCTGAAGGTGGGCGTGCGCCATCCCGTGAAGGAGGCGCTGCAGATCTTCGCCTCCGAGTTCGCGCCGCTCGGCCTGGTCGCCCAGGGGATGACCGGCGTGTTCGCGGGGCGCCCGCGCGTGGCTCCGGTGTTCCGGGTCTACCACCTGCTCGCACGAGAAGGCCGACGTCGAGATCACGGTCCGGATCGGCGATCAGGTCACGCCGATCGAGGTCGCGGCCGGCGTCGCCGACCCGCAGATCTCGACGCCGGCGCTCGCCGCCGGCCCGCCGAACGGCGGCACGCCGGTGGACCGGCGTCACCGTGCCGCTGCGACGGCTCGCCTTCGGGCGCTCGGGCGACAAGGGAAACAAGGCCAACATCGGACTGATGGCCCGCCGCCCCGAGTTCGAGGCGGTCATCCGCGAGCAGGTCACGCCCGAGCGCGTGTCGGCGTTCTTCGCCCATTACTCGCCGGGGGAGGTGACGCGCTGGGCGCTTCCCGGCCTGCATGCGTTCAACTTCCTGATCGACGACGTGCTCGGCGGCGCCGGCGGCACTTCGACGCTGCGCTACGACCCCCAGGGTAAGTCGTACGCCGCGATGCTGTTGACCCTGCCCGTGGTCGTTCCGAGCGAGTGGGATCACCAGGGGTCTGCTCGCCGTCGAGGCGCTTGCGTGAGCCTGCCGGGCAAGGTTCTCATCGCCAATCGCGGTGAGATCGCGGTGCGGATCATTCGCACGCTGCGCGAGCTCGGCATCGGCAGCGTCGTCGTCTACCACGACGTCGATGCGCGCAGCCGCGCCGTGCGCGAGGCCGACGAATCGGTGCAGCTGCTCGGCGACCCTCCGGTGGCGGCGTATCTCGACGCCGCGCAGATCATCGAGGCGTGCGCCCGCACCGAGGCCGAGGCGGTGCATCCCGGCTTCGGCTTCCTCGCCGAGAACGCCGACTTCGCCCAGGCCGTGCTCGACGCGGGCCTCACGTTCGTCGGACCCGAGCCGGACGCGATCCGGGCGATGGGCGACAAGATCGAGTCCAAGCGGCTTGCCAAGGCCGCCGGCGTTCCGACCCTGCCCGGCTCCGAGGGCGCGCTGCAGAGCACCGAGGAGGCGCTCTCAGAAGCCGAGCGAATCGGCTATCCGGTCCTGCTCAAGGCGAGCGCGGGCGGGGGTGGCAAGGGCATGCGGATCGCTCGCGACACGCAGGCCTGCCGAGTCGCGTTCGAGCAGGCCTCGCGGGAGGCCGAGGCCGCGTTCGGCGACGGGCGGGTGTTCATCGAGCGCTACATCGACCGCCCTCGGCACATCGAAGTCCAGGTACTCGCCGACGGTCAGGGCACGACGCTGTATCTCGGCGAGCGCGAATGCTCGATTCAACGTCGCTACCAGAAGGTGATCGAGGAGGCGCCCTCGCCGTTCATCGATCCCGCTACCCGCGCCGAGATGGGCGAGCGCGCGGTCGCCCTCGCCCACGCCGTCAACTACAAGTCGGCCGGCACAGTCGAGATGGTGGCCGATGCGGACCGCAACTTCTACTTCCTGGAGATGAACACGCGGCTCCAGGTCGAGCATCCCGTCACCGAGCTGGTCACCGGGATCGACATCGTCGCCGAACAGCTGCGCATCGCCGGCGGCGACAAGCTGTCGATCACCCAGGACGACGTGCAGCTGAGCGGGCACGCGATCGAGTGCCGCGTGTACGCCGAGGACGCCGAGGCCGACTTCATTCCCGCCACCGGGCCGCTGCACCTGGTGCGCTTTCCGTCAGGCGAGGGGATCCGGGTCGATTCGGGCGTGACCCAGGGCGAACCCGTCACCACGGCGTTCGATCCGATGATCGCCAAGGTGATCGGCTACGGCGCAGACCGCGACGTGGCGATCGAGCGAACGCGCCAGGCGCTGCGCGAGACCGTGCTGCTCGGGACGATCACCAACACCGCCTTCCTGGAGCGAGTGGTGGCGCATCCGGCGTTCGCCGCCGGGGACACCCACACCGGATTTCTCACCGAGCACGCCGACGAGCTGGCCAGCCCGGCCCTGAGCGCCGACGACGCGCGGCTGCTGCTGGCGGCGGGCGCGCTGGCCAGCCCTCGCTATGACCGGCGTTCGACGTTGCTGGAGCCGATCGGCTCGATCGGCGACTGGAGGCCATAACCGATGAGCCTGGAGATCAGTATCGACGAGGCGACGCCTCGCGCCGTTGCCGTGACCCGGATCGAGAATGATTCGGCGATCATCCTGATCGACGGCCGCCGCCACCGCGGGCAGCTGAAAGCCGATCGGCGACGCCTGGGAGATCACGCCTCGACGACCGCACCGAGAAGATCTACATCGCCGTCCACCGCGACGAGGTGTTCGTCCACGCCTTCGGGCGCGGGTGGCGCACCGAGATCACCGATCCGGCAATTCGCTCGGCGCTCGAGGGTGACGCCGACGACCTCGCCGCCGCCCCGATGCCGGGGGTCGTGATCACGATCTCGGTGGCGCCCGGTGAGACGGTCATCACCGGTCAGTCGCTGCTGGTGATCGAGAGCATGAAGATGCAGTCAGAGATCGTCGCCTGGCGCGATGGCGTCGTCGATCGCGTTCAGGTCGGGGTCGGCGACAACTTCGACCGCGGCGCCGGTCTGGTCGCGCTCGTGCCGCTCGACGAGGAAGAGGAAGCAGCGGCGTGAAGCGGATCGTCTCCCATATCGACACCGCGTCGGAGAGCTACCGGCGCAACCGTGAGCACAACCTGGCGCTCGCCGAGGATCTCCGCGCCCAGGTGCACAAGGCCCGGTATGACCGGCCGGCCCGCTCGATGGCCCGCCTGGTGCAGCGCAACAAGCTGTTCGTCCGCCGCCGGCTCGAGCTGCTGCTCGATCCCGGCTCGCCGTTTTTGGAGCTGTCGGCGCTGGCGGCGATGCACGCCTACGACGGCGACGCGCCGCAGGCGTTGATGGTCACCGGCGTCGGCGTCGTCGCCGGCCGCGAGGTGATGATCACCGCCGGCGACAGCTCGCTGAAGGGCGGCTCCTGGTACCCGCTGTCGACCAAGAAGATCGTCCGTGCCCAGGAGATCGCGCTCCAGAACCACCTCCCGGTGATCAACCTCGTGGATTCCGGCGGCGCGTTTCTGCCACTCGGCGACGAGATCTACGCGCTTGGCGGCTACACCTATCGCGCCCAGTGCCTGATGAGCGGCCGCGGCATCCCACAGCTGGCGCTCGTGATGGGCCCGTCGACCGCGGGCGGCGCCTACCTCCCCACCCTGTGCGATCAATCGATCATCGTCCGCGGCACCGGCTTCGTGTTCCTCGGCGGGCCACCGCTGGTCAAGGCCGCCACCGGCGAGGACGTCACCGCCGACGAGCTCGGCGGCGCCGACATGCACACCTCCGTCTCGGGCACCGCCGACTACGCGGTCGACAACGAGGAGGAGGGGCTGGAGCTCTGCCGGGAGATCGTCGGCACCTGGGCCCGGCCGCACAAGGCGGAAGTCGACCGGCGTGACCCGGAGCCGCCGTATTACGACCCCGACGAGCTCTACGGGATCATTCCCGACGACATCAAGAAGCAGTTCGACATCCGCGAGGTGATCGCGCGGATGGTCGACGCCAGCCTGTTCACCGAGTTCAAGCCCAACTACGGCGAGACGATGGTCACCGGCTGGGCCTACCTGCACGGCATCAAGGTCGGCATCCTCGGCAACAACGGCATCCTGTTCTCCGAGGCGGCTAACAAGGCGACGCAGTTCATGCAGTTGTGCGACCGCGACGGGACGCCGCTGATCTTCCTGCACAACATCACCGGCTTCATGGTCGGCAAAGAATACGAGCGCAACGGGATCACCAAGGACGGGGCCAAGATGCTGATGGTCCAGGCGAACGTCACCGTGCCCAAGCTGTCGGTCTACTGCCATGCCTCCCAGGGGGCGGGCAACTACGCGATGACCGGCCCGGCGTGGGATCCGCGCTTTCTGTTCGCGTGGCCCAACTCGCGGTCCTCGATCATGGGCGCCGAGCAGGCGGTCAAGACGCTCACCGAGGTGCGGGTGGCGAACCTCCGGCGCGAGGAGGACCGCGAGCCGACGCCGGCCGAGCTGGAGAAGATCCAGGCGGAGGTCGGCGAGTACTACGAGCGCACGTCGCATCCGTACCACCTCACCTCCGAGCTGCGCGATGACGGGCTGATCGACCCGGTCGATACCCGGAACACGCTGGGGATGGCGCTCTCGGCGGCGCTCAACGCACCGTTTGAACGGACCCCCGGCGGCGTCCTGAGAATCTGACCGACGAGACAGCGAAGGAGAGAGATGGCT
The DNA here is from genome assembly GCA_963743985.1 of uncultured Solirubrobacteraceae bacterium. Classification (GTDB taxonomy): domain Bacteria; phylum Actinomycetota; class Thermoleophilia; order Solirubrobacterales; family Solirubrobacteraceae; genus Palsa-465. The sequence goes on from CAVUSD010000032.1 coordinate 360,212, forward strand.
GACGAGATCATCTACGAGGTCCGTGACGGCATCGCCTGGCTGACGATCAACCGGCCCGAGGCCCGCAATGCCCTCAACAAGGTCGCCCGCGACGCGTTCCGCGAGGCAGCGGAATCGTTCGTCGCCGATCCGGAGGCGCTCGTGCTGATCGTCACCGGGGCCGGCGACAAGGCGTTCTGCGCCGGTGCTGACCTCAAGGAGATGGCGAACACGCAGATGGCGATCCCGCCGCGAAATCTGTTCCTCGACTTCGTCCGCGATCTCGATACCGACAAGCCCACGATCGCCGCGGTCAACGGCCATGCGTTCGCGGGCGGCTTTCGGATCGCCCAGATGGTCGACCTCGTGATCTCATCCGACCACGCCACCTACGCGATCTCTGAGCCCAAGGTCGGACGCGGCGCGCCGTGGGCCTCTCCGCTGGCCTGGATCGTCGGGCCGCGGATCGCGCTGGAACTGCTGATCACCGCGCAGCCGTTGACCGCGCAGCGCATGTACGACCTCGGCTTCGTCAACCGCGTCGTCCCCTACGACGAGCTCGTGCCGGCGGCCGAGGCGATGGCGAAGGCGATCGTCGCCAACGCGCCGCTGTCGGTCCGCGCCGGCAAGAAGATGGTCTACCAGTCGGCCGACCTGGGGATCCAGGAGGGCTATGACCGCGCCGACGAACTCTGGGAGCACGTCTACCTGTCCGAGGACGGACAGGAGGGACCGCGCGCCTTCCGGGAGAAGCGCAAGCCGGTCTGGCAGGGTCGCTGACCGACGCGGATCGAGGGAGGTTTCGCAGATGTCACTGATGCCACTCCCCGACTCGGTTGCCGAGCGCACCGTTCCACAGCTGCTGGCCGCCGCTGTGTCCGAGGTCCCGTCGCGGGACGCCCTGATTGGGGCCAGCCTGCTCGCCGACGGTCACGAGGTGCGGCTCACCTACGCCGAACTGGCCCAGCAGGCCTGCGCACTGGCCGGCACGCTGCGCCGGCGGGGCGTCGACCGAGGTGACCGCGTCGTCATCATGCTGCGCAACAGTGGCTCGGTCGAGGCGCACCTGGCCTATCACGCCGCGCACCGCCTGGGCGCGATCGCGGTGCCGGTCAACACGCTCTACGTCGGCCGCGAGCTCGCCTACGTCCTGGAGTTCGCGCGGCCGGCCGCGATCGTCGTCGAGCCGGCGTTTGTCGAGATGGTGCGGGCGGGGCTGCCCGACGGCTGCGACCCGGCCCTGCTGATCTGCGGCGAGCCTGCCGACGGCGGCGAATCGCTCGCCGCGGCGCTCGCCGGCGAGCACGAGCCGGCCGAGCAGGCGCCGCTGACCGAGCACGACGTCGCCGACTGGATCTTCACCTCGGGCACCACCGGCCACCCCAAGGCGGTCGAGTTCACCCACGGGGCGGCGGTCGCCTGCGGCTACGAGGCGGTCCACCTGTGGGACATCGACGGGACGAGCGTCTACCAGAACGCCGGGCCGTTCTTCACCAGCACCGGCTGCCACACCAACCAGCTGGCCTGCCTGGCGGCACGCTGCACCGAGGTCGTCGATCCCGAGGTTGACATTCCGGCGATCCTCGACCGGGTCGTGCGCTGCGGGACGACCCACATGTTCCTGCTCACGCCGATCGCCGCGATGATCTTCCGGCAACTCGACGACGGGCGACTGCCGTCGCTCGAGCTGGGCCGGCTGCGGCACATCAACATCGGCGGCCAGGTGATGCCCAAGGCGTTTCACGAGCGCCTGCACCAGTTGCTCGCGGTCGAACGCGGAATCGGCATCGCCGGCGTCTACGGGCTGACCGAGGGCGGCACCTCGGGCCTGACGTTCCCGGCCGAGCGCCACGCCGAGGCGGTCGAGCGCGTGGGACCGTACGGCCTGGCGATGGGTGACCGGCCGTGGTGTGACTGGATCCAGTACCGCATCGTCGACGCGGAAGACAACGACATCGCCGACGGCGAGGTCGGTCAACTGCTGCTGCGTGCACCCAGCGTCATGTCGCGCTACGTCGGCAACCCGGAGGCGACCGCGGAGGCGCTGCGCGACGGCTGGCTGCACACCCGTGACATGGTCATGCGCGACGACGCCGGCTTCGTCTTCTTCGTCGATCGTGACAGCCTGATGATCCGGCGTGGAGGGATGAACATCTCGTCGGTCGAAGTCGAGGGGCTGGCCGCCGAGCATCCCGCCGTCGAGGAGGCGGCCGCGGTGCCGCGCCCCAACCCCGTGCTCGGCGAGGACGTGCATCTCGTGGTCGCGCTGCGCCCGGGCGCCGAGGCGACCGAGGCGGAGCTGATCGAGTATCTGAGCGCAGGACTGGCCAGCTACAAGGTGCCGCGTTCGGTGTCGTTCGTCGACGCGCTGCCGCGCACGGCGATGAACCGCGTGGCGCGGGCCGAGCTCAAGGCGATGGTGCAGGACGCGGTGTCCTCCCCCTCGGGGACATCCGGACGGTGACCGCCGACATCACGATCCCTGGGAGGGGAGCATGAGCCCAACCGACTTCGACCCGCAGCACGACTACGTCCACACGCCCGACCCCGGCCGCGAGCGCTGGCGCGAGAGCTACTACTTCCAGTTCGTCGACTTCAAGCACCGGCTCGGCGGCTACCACGGTCCCGGCTACCGACCGGTCAAGGGCTACACCGGCGTGCTGCACCTGCTCTGGGGACTTGATCGCCCGACGCTCGTGGCGACCGAGAAGGGCACGTACACGACCCACGACCAGGTCCATCCGGTGGGCGGATTTCAGTGGGAGATCATCGAGCCGCTGCAGACCTGGCGGATCCGCTTCGACGGAGCGCTGAACGACGCCGGCACGGATCCGGCGCTGCCGGTCGAGGCCGTCGTCGCCGCCGAATCCTTTCAGGGCACGAGCGTCCCGGTTACCTACGAGCTCGTCTTCGACCGCGACAAGCCGGCCTATCTGTATGACGAGAACCCGGAGTGGGACGGGCTGTTCGACGGTCACATCGACGAGGTGGGCACCGCTCGCGGTCACCTGTCGATCGGCGGCGAGCGAATCGAGATCGATGGGCGCTTCTCCAAGGACCACTCGTGGGGGGTGCGTGACTGGGGCAAGCCGCGCGGCTGGCGGTGGGTCGACATGCTGTTCGAGGAAGGCCCCGAGCTCACGCTGTGGCGGGCCACCTTCGACGGTCAGCGCTGGCTCGACGACGGCGCGATCTACACCGACGGCAATGCCGAGAAGATCACCTCGTATGCCGAGTCGGTCAACTTCGCGCCGCGGCCGCGGGCCGACCGCCCCGAGAGCTGGGAGTTCGAGGTGATCTCGGCCGGCCACCGGATCCGCGGGCGCGGGGAGATGATCTGCGTCGCGCCGCTCCTGTTCCCGTACCGCAACGCCGCCGGCGAACGCGGAATGCTGTGGAACGATCGCACCGTGTTCCGCTGCCAGCTCGAGGACGGACGGCGCGGCTACGGTCGGCCGAGTTTCAGTTCCGGGCGCCGTCGGAGACGACCAAGGCGCCGCGGCCGCTGCTGGCCGAACGCTCGCCGGACTGACGGCGGACGCTGCGGCCTGGTCCGACTGCTCCGGGCCGGGCCAAAATTCCCCGGCGCGTCCGCGGCCACATGCGGCTGCCAGGCAGGCCAAGTCCGCGCGGCGGGCCGAATCCGCTTCGGCCTTCCGCATCGGCCGTGCTCTCAACCAGGGTTCCGACCTTGGTCAATGACGGGGAACTGCCCGCCACGTGGCCAGCGGCGGTAGGACGCTGCCCGGGTCCCAGCGTCGGCCCCGGGTCAGGTCAGCCCGAGGCGCCGACGGGAACGTCGATCGGGACGGTCTCGAACATGTGACCCATCCGGCGACGCTTGGCGTCGAGATACGCCAGGTTGTCCCGGGTCGGGGTGGTGACGAGCGCGACCCGCTCGGCGACGGGCATCCCGTAGCCCTCCAAGCCCGCGCATTTGGCCGGGTTATTGGTCAGCAGACGGACGCTGGAGGCGCCGAGGTCACGCAGGATGTGCGCCCCGACTCCGTAGTCCCGCAGGTCGGCGGGCAGCCCGAGCGCCAGGTTGGCCTCGACCGTGTCCAAGCCCTGACCGTCCTGTAGACCGTAGGCGTCGAGCTTGGCCAGGAGACCGATACCGCGGCCCTCGTGGCCACGGAGATAGACCACCGCTCCGCGGCCCTCTCGCGCGATCATGCGCAGCGCCTGCTCGAGTTGCTTGCCGCAATCGCAGCGCTGAGAGCCGAACACGTCGCCGGTCAGGCATTCGGAGTGGACCCGGACCAACGGCGCCGGATCGCCCGCGAGATCGCCAATCACAAAGGCGACGTGTTCACGGTCGCTGTCGAGTTCGCGATATCCGACTGCGGTGAATTCGCCTGCCGAGAGCGGAACCCGTGCCTGCCCGGCGCGCGCGACCGCGCCCTCAGTGTGGCGCCGGTAGGCGATCAGCTCGCTGACCGCGACGATCGGCAAGGCGTGCGCGGCGGCGAATTCACGTAGGCGCGGAAGCCGTGCCATCTCGCCATCGGCGTCGGCGATCTCGCACAGAACGCCCGACGGTGCTCGCCCGGCAAGCCGGCTGAGATCGGAGGCGGCCTCGGTGTGGCCGGCGCGAGCCAGTACGCCCCCCGGTTGGGCGGCGAGCGGGAACACGTGCCCGGGTCGATTGAAATCCCCGGGCTGCGCGGCCGGGTCGACGAGCCCGGCGATCGTCTTCGCCCGGTCACGGGCCGAGATTCCGGTAGTGGTGCCGACCGCGAGATCGACGCTGACGTGGAAGGCCGTCCGCTTGGGGTCGGTGTTTCGCGCGACCATCGGGCCGATCCCGAGCTGCTCGAGCCGCTCGCGACCGACCGAGACGCAGATCAGACCTCGGGCCTCGGTGGCCATGAAGTTGATCGCCTCGGGCGTGACCGCGTCCGCGGCCATGATCAGATCTCCCTCGTTCTCCCGGTCGGGAGAGTCGACGACGATCACCATCCGGCCAGCCGCAACCGCCGAGACCGCTTCCTCCACCGCGCTGAAATCGGGTGCCATCCTCGCTCCTCTCGCTACCGCCGCTGACCAACCGGTAGGTTGGCAACCTTACCAGTCTTGGCAAGGCGTTCAGCGGCGCGCGGCTGGGGGGACCTCGGCGACCGGGGTCGCCCCGCCCCGCCGGCCCGGCATCGCCAGCCCGATCTCCGAGTAATCCTCCGCGTCCCAGACGTCGGCGAGCCGCTCCAGGAACTCCTCGGGCGTGAAGTCATCGCCGACCTGGATCCCCGCCGTCTGACCGACGAAGTACCGGTTGACCAGACCGCCCATCGCGGTCAGCACCTCACCGGTACACGGACAGCGCTCGTGCACGAGCGCGACGATCACGGGGGCAACGTAATCGGTCTTGAAGTTTGCCTGCAGGGCGGCGCGCTGCTCGGCGCCGATATCGGTGGCGGCACGCTCGTAGAGCGGTGTCCAGGCGGCCGGGCAGATCGCGTTGACCCGGATGCCGACCGCGGCGCCCTCCACCGCCAATGCCCGGGTCAGGCCGTGCGTCGCCCCCTTGGCCGTCGCATACGCCGCGCCCTGCGGATCCCCCAGGTAGGCGCCCCGTGAGACGGTGTTGACGATCCGCCCCTGGCCGGCTCGCACGAGATGCGGCCAGGCCGCCTGGCAGATGCTCCAGGTGCCATTGAGATGAATTCCCAACAGCGTCTCGAAGTCCGTGCGTGGGTAGTCGGCGAACGTCTGGCTCTGGGCGATCCCGGCGTTGTTGACGACCGCATCCAAACGGCCGAACACCTCGACGGCCGTCGCCACCGCATTGCTCGCCCCGTCGGCGCTGCTGATGTCGTCGAGGCTGGCCGCCGCGCTGCCGCCGGCATCCCGGATCTCCCGCACGACCTCCTCGGCGACGGCCGGCTCGGCCTCCAGGCCCGGCCGGATCCGGTTGTTGACCACCACCGACGCGCCCCGCTGCCCGAGCAGGCGGGCGTACGCGCGCCCCAGACCCCGCCCGGCCCCGGTGACCAACACGGCCCGGCCGTCGAGACGCAGCTGATCGGTCATGCCCGCCCCCTTCAGAACGTCTTGGTCACGTAGCCGGCGTCAACCGGTAGCGCCACCCCGGTGACGAACCGGGCCTGCTCGGAGCACAGCCAGACAACGGCGTTGCTGATGTCGATCGCCTCCACCCACTGGATCGGCAGGAGGTTGAGCCCGCTCATGATCTCGGCGCAGTCCTCCATCGTGGGATGCTCGAGGTCGGGGCGAAACAGCGCGTAGGTCGAATCGTTGGCGGCCATGTCGGTGTTGACCGTCCCCGGCAATACCGAGTTGACGCGGATGTTGTGCTGGCCAAACTCATTCGCCAGCGCCTTGGTCAGACCGACAACGCCGTGCTTGGCCGCGACGTAATGCGACAGACCGGGAAGCCCGATCGAGCCGGCAGCCGAGCTGGTGAGCACGATCGACCCCCCGCGTCCGCCGTCGATCATCAGCGGGGTGGCGGCGCGCACCGTCTGCCAGACGCCGGTCATGTTGACGTCGACGACTTCTCGCCAGGTATCGGGGTCGAGCTCGAGGGCGCCGCCGTAAGAGGCGATCCCGGCGTTGGCGACGATGAAGTCGATCCGTCCGAACTGATCCTTGGCCTCGGCCACCAAACCGTCGAGCGCGTCGAGGTCGCGAACGTCAGCTTGCCGGACGACGACACGCCGGTCGAGGTCGGTGATCAGCTGGGCCGTCTGCTCCAGATCAGCCAGCGATGGCATCTCGTATCTGGCGGACGTAATCGGCGCGCACGCGTCGCACATCACGATGTCGACGCCCTCTTCCGCCAGCCGCAGCGCGTGCGAGCGCCCCTGCCCACGTGCCGCACCAGTGACCAGCGCGACCTTGCCAGTGAACTGATCGCGATCCTGAATGGACATCTTCACCCCACCTTTGCGTGAAAGCCGGCATCGACCTGAACGATGTCGCCAGTGACATAACGTGCCTCGTCGGAGGCGAGGAACAGAACGGCGTTGGAGATGTCGACGGGCTCGGCCCACGGAACCGGCAGCGTGTGCATCGACTGAAACGCCGCCGCGTACTGCTCGATCGGCGCGTCCGGGGCGGTCTGAAACAGAGCACGCATCATGTCGTTCTGAATCATCGGCGTGTTGGTGGAGGTCGGCACGACCACGTTGACGCGGATGTTGTACTGAGAGACCTCGTTGACGAGCGCACGCATCAGGCCGAGCACTCCGTGCTTGGCCGCTGAGTAATGCGGGACGCCACCGAATCCTTTCAACGACGCCGTCGAGCCGGTCAGGATGAGGCTGCCACCCTCCCCCTGCTCGATCAACTTGGGCACTGTGGCCTTGACCGTTCGCCAGACCCCGCCCAGGTTGGTGTCGATCATCTCGTCCCACTGCTGTTCGGTCAGCTCCCAGGTCAGCCCCATCGTGGAGATCCCCGCGTTGGCGCACACCACGTCGAGGCGACCCAGTTCAGCGATGCCGACCTCGACCGCGTTGGCAAGAGCGTCGAAGTCACGGACGTCGGCCTGACGCGAGACGATCCGGCGGTCGAGCTGCTCGATCAGGCGGACCGTCTCCGACAGATCGTCGGGCCGGGCCATCGGGTAGGGCACCGTCTCCATCTGCTCGCAGATGTCGACGGCAATGATGTCCGCGCCTTCCTGGGCCAGCCGCACAGCGTGCGACCGGCCCTGGCCACGGGCCGCGCCGGTGATCAGGGCGACCTTGCCGTCCATGCGTCCCATCTCTGTCTCCTCTCGTTCCGCGCAGAACCACACCGTCGGCGCGTCCGCTACAGACCGTCTCTCGGCTCTACCCGTACTCGATGTACTCGACGATCTGCTCGTCGCGGATCGTGAAGATCGTGCACAGCTCCATCTCTACGCGCTCGCCCGCCAACGCGAAGCCGGCCACGTCGACAACGGCCGTTGCCGACCAAGTGTGCTCGACGGCCACCCGCGTCCCGTCGACCGTCCAGCGCCGCGGCGAGGTGAAGCGACGATCCGGGAACGCACCCGCGGCCGAACCCGTCATGTTTGACAGCACCGCGGCGCGACCGCGCAGATCGACGCCGCGCCCGTAATGCTGCATCACGATGTCGGCTCCGATCAGTGATCCGATCGTCTCGAAGTCTTTGGCGTTGTACGCCTGCAGGAATTGCTTGACGATGGTGGTCGGCTCCGTGGCCCGTTCGTCGGCCGTCCCGGATGCAACGGACACGGACTCGTTTCCTATCCGTAGTCGTCGTACTGGACGACCTGCCCGTCCTTGACCTTCCATACGCCGCACAGTTCGAGCTTGAGGGTCTCACCCTCAGCGACAAAGCCGGGGATATCGACTGTCGCCTTCGCCTCCCATGTGTGCTCGGTCACGACGACGTCACCGGTCGCGAACTGGCGCGTCGGGGGATGGAACCGCTTGACCGACGTGAGCCCGTCAAAGTCCTGGCAGATCTTCAGCACCGCGTCGGGTCCGTGCAGCACGGGCGTTCGCTGATGGTGCTGCATCGTGATGTCGTCGTGGATCACGCTCTTGAGCGTGTCGTAGTCCTTCTCGTTATAGGCCTTGATCCAGCGGTTAGCCACCGCGATCGGGTCAGTATCAGCCACGTCGTGCTCTCCTCTCAGACGGCTTGCGGGATGCTTTCACACCCCACAGCGCAGGTCAACCAACCGTTTGAGTGGCTAACGGTTTCGTCGGTCTGTAGGAATCTGTCTCGTGTCCGCGCGAGCCGTGGTTACCATCGCGCCCACGAGAGCACCCGTCGCTGCCGGCGGCGGCAGAGCGAACCAAGGTGAGGAGCGTGCTCGTGGGTTACGTCAAGACCGACGACGAAATCAGCGCCATCGAAGCGGTGCTCAACGCCCCGCGCTTCGTCCACGGCGAGCGCCTCACGGTCGAGTTTCTGACGACCCCGCAAACGGTGGCCCGGTTGCTGCCGCCGCCCCTGCGCGCGGTGTCCGAGCCGCTTGCCGTCGCCGGGATTGGCCGCTGGGAGAGCAACGGCGTGGGCACCTACCGCGGCGGAAGCGTGAGCCTCGTGGCCGAGCACGACGGCGTCATCGGGGGTTGCGCCATCGGGATGTGGATGGACAGCGAGCCGGCGGTGACGATGGGCCGGGACATCTTTGGCGAACCGAAGAAGCTGGCCACCAGCGCGCTGTTCTACGACGGCGGGCGGGCCCACGCGTGGATCGAGCGCCGCGGCGTGCGTCTCGTCGATCTTCGCGCTGAGCTGGGCGACGATCTCGGACCCGACGAGGTCACCCGGTATGCGTTCAACTACCGCTCACGATCGGCCCCCGATGGGATCGGCCTCGAGGGGCCGGCCACAATGACCCGAGCAACGTTTCGCACCACGATCAAGAGCCGTCATGAAGGTCGTGGCGCAATCGCCTTCACCGCCACGGTGCACGACCCGCTCGACGACATCGAGGTCGTCTCGGTGATCCGCGCTGAGTATCAGCGACACGACATCGTCGCCCGGTGCGAGGCGGCCGCGTCGGTGCCCGCCGAACAGTTCCTGGCGTTTCATCATGGCCGCAGCGACAACTGGTTGGCGCTCGACAGCGCCGCCGAGTTCGACGCCGCGCTCGGCTAGCGACCCGGAACGGCCAGTCCTACCCGGTCAGGTAGCCGGCGTCGACCGGCAGGGTGACGCCGGTCGTGTAACGCCCGTGGTCGGATACGAGATAGAGGATCGCGTTCGTGATGTCCACGGGTTCGACCACCGGGACCGGCAGCAGGTTTGCCGTGACCTCTCCGAAGCGTGGGTTACGCTCGGCATAGGTGGCGACGACGTCGTTGTCGACCATCGGAGTGAGGACCCCCGTGGGATGTATCGAGTTGACGCGTATCGAGTGCGGCGCCATGTCGATCGCGGCCGCCCGCATCAGGCCGACGACGCCGTGCTTGGCCGCGGTGTAGGCGGTGAGGCTGATGTCGTTGTTGGCGGCGCCCTTGAGACCTTGGGTCGACGAGGTCAGCACCACGGCCCCACCGCGGCCCGCCTGCACCATGATCGGGAGCGTGACCTCGAGCGTGTTCCATGCCCCGGTCAGGTTGATCGCAATCGTGTCCTGCCAGACCGTCTCGCGGCGGTCCGGGTCGGTGGGCTCCTCCAGGCTGACGGCCCAGATGCCGGCGTTGGCAAGGACGATGTCCAATCCGCCGAGCGTGGCGGTGGCGTCGTCGACGACCGCACGCAGCCCCGCCTGGTCTCGGACATCGGCGATCCCCGTCACGCAGCGGCGATCGAGCTCCTCGACGAGCCGCGCGGTCTCCTGCAGGTCGTCTTGACTGGACATCGGGTAGGAACCGGTCATCGCGTCGATCGGCCCGCCGCAGATATCGATCGCGATGATGTCAGCGCCCTCCCGGGCCAATCCAACGGCGTGCGAGCGGCCCTGGCCCCTGGCCGCTCCGGTGATCACCGCCACCTTTCCGTCAACCATTCCCATGGTGTCTCCTCTTCTGACCCCGACGCGGTCTGAGACCGGTCGCTCTCCGTTTACCCGTCGCGCTCCTAGTACGCCATGAACAGGATGTCGTCGCGCGTGTACGCGCCGGCCAAGTCGGGGTGCTCAGCGGCGAGATGTGCGTTAGCCTTGGCGACGAGGTCATCCTCGTCGTCGGCCTCGAGAAGCTCGCCGCACGGGCAACGCAGCCGCAGCCCGGCCATGGCTATGCCTCTGCTCCGACCGCCGACGGCGCCGCCGCCGCACCGGAGCCCCCGGGTTCAAAGACGACCGGCAGGGTCTCGATCCCACCGACCTGCCCGAGCATCCACGACGTCGGGCGAGCCTGGTCGAGCTCGAACTCGGGGACGCGCCGCAGCAATTCCTCCATCGCGATCTTGGCTTCGATCTTCAGCAGGTGCGCGCCGAGGCAGCGGTGGATTCCCAGCCCGAGACCGAGGTGGCGATTGGGAGAGCGATCCGGGATGAACACGTCGGGGTTCTCGAACTCGCGCGGATCGCGGTTGATGATCGGCAGCATCTTGACGACGAACTGTCCGGGCTCGACGTCGCAGCCGTAGACGCTGCCCGGCTCGTCGCCCACGACTCGCACCGTCATTGCGGGCGAGTAATACCGCAGGCATTCGTCGACCGCCGTCGGCATGAGCTCGGGCTGACGGATCAGCCGCCGACGCAACTCCCGGTCCCAGGCAAGTCTCCACGCAAAGTTCGACAGCAGCTTCGTCGTGTTGTCGATCCCGCCCAGCAGCAGGATCACGAAGAAGTCGTGAACCTCCTGATCGGTCAACCGCTCGCCGTCGACCTCGGCGGCGATCACGCCAGACAGCACGTCGTCGCCCGGGTGCGCCCGCCGCTCGGCCAGCAGATCGGCGAACCAGTCGTCCATCTCCTGCATCTTGCGGGCCGCGCCCTCCGGGTCGGTGTGCTGCTGCTGGGCCATTGCATGTGTCCAACTGCGGTACACGTCTCCCTGCTCTGCCGGCAGCCCCATGATGATCGCAGTGGCGCGGGCCGGCACCTCGTTGGCCAAACCGGAGACCAGCTCCGCCCGGCCGTCGTCGATCCAATGGTCGATCAGGTCATTCGTGGTCGCGCGCAGCTGGTCGGCGAGGTTGGCCGCCGACCGGGGCGAGAACGGACCCGACACAAGCTTGCGGTACTTGGAGTGAGCGGGCTCGTCGTAAGCGGCAAGCATCAGCGGCCGCCCATCCGGCGTGCCGTAGACGGGAAACGTCGACTGCCGGTTGGTGAACAGGGAGGTGTTCTTATAGACCTCCTTGGCCGCCTCATAACCGACCACCAGCCAGAAGCCTCCCTCCTTCTCACACCATCCCATCTGCAGGTCGTTCTCCACGACGTAGTCCCGGAACGACTCGTAGTACGCGTACGGGGTCCCGTCGGGCCCGATCGGGGTGTCGTAGTGGTAGTAGTCGCCAAAGTAGTCCATCTCACGCCTCTCCTCGAATGGTGACGTCTTCTCCCGGTCACGTCAGGTGGAACTCAGATCCGCCGCATCATCCCTGCGTTCGATTCAGTCGGGGTCGACCGCTCGCCAGGAGAGCGCTGCCTCAGGACAGCTCTCGATCGCTTTGACCGCCCGATCGACGCGGGCGCGGTCGCCCGGGTCGATCGGATCGGCGTGGAACGCAGCGTGTCCTTCGTCGTCGAACGGCTCCATCAGCTCCGGCGCGACCCCGTAGCACTTACCGTGGCCGACGCAGGCACTCAGATCGTTGTCGATAACGCTCAGACCGACTGGGCGCTGCACTGCCATGACCGCCTCAGGCCGCGACCGCGACGGGCGACTTGACGTTCGGAGCGACTTCCTTGGCCAGCAAATTCATCGACTGCAGCCACGGCTCCGGATTCTGGCTGTAGTCCTGCGAGTAAATCATGATCGTCCCGAAGCCCCCGATCTCGTCCTGCCACGCGTTGAACTTCTGGGTGACTGTCTCGACCGATCCGACGATCCACACGTGCTCGGCCAGATATTCCAGGTCGATCGAGTCGAGGTCGACCGAGTCGTCGTTGACGAGGCCATGGAGGATGCCGAACCGCTTGTAGGTCGGAAGCAGATACTCCCCCCAGGCTTTACCGAGGCCGCCCTCGATGGCGTCGCGCTTGGCCTGTGCGTCGGTCTCGCCGACGAACACGTCGCGCAGGACGTGATGGATCGAGCGATGAGCGGTCAGCCCATTAGCGGTCGCCGCCGCCTCGTAATCACGCCAATGGCATTTCAGGAAGTGATCACCGGCGTAGACCGAAAGCGGGATGAAGCCGCGCTCGCCGGCCATCTTGATCGAGGGAGAGTTCTCACTCAGCGCGGTGACTCCGATGTCGACCTTGCCGCCGTAGGGGGAGATGTCGCGCCATCCCTCGCCGTGGGCCCCGCCTTCGCTGGCAGGGTAGCCGGCGTTCCAGAACTGGCCTTCGTAGTGGAACTCCTCCTTGGCCTCCCACATCATGTGCATGATGTCGATTGCCTCGAACAGCATCTCGTGATTTTTCGACAGATCGGTGAACCCGCGCAGCGCCGCATCGGAGGGATAGGCGCCGGCGCCGACGCCGAGCATGTAACGGCCCTCGAGCACGCGGCTCAGCCAGGCGACCTGGATCGCGAGCGTCGCGGGATGGTAATAGGGCAGCAGGTGCGCCCCGGGACCGAACTTGATCGTCTGGGTTTCCCGCGCGCACGCCGCGATGACAAGCTCGGGGCTCGGGATCGATTCCCAGTTCAGCGTCGCGTGCTCACCGACCCAATACTCGGTAAAGCCTGCCTGGTCGGCGGCGATCGCCTGCGAGACCGCCCAATCGAAGGTCTGCCGCGCTGTCCGCTCCGGAGGTTGGAGCGGGGTTTGGAACATCGCTACATCCATCTGGCACCTCTCCTCGGGTAGTTGCCAAACAATCGGTCGGTGAAAATCGGTAGTCTAATCAGAGACAGTGCCGCCGTCGAGGTCAAATGTTGAGTGCCGGGGAACGGACGCGGAGGAGAGCCGTGAGTACCAGGTATACGCATACGAACATCGTTGCGCGTGATCCCGAGCGGCTCGCGCAATTCTATTCCGATGTATTGGATTGCCATCGCTCGGCGGAGCGTGAGCTGAATGAAGCGTGGTTGGGTCAGGGTATGGGGTTACCCGGGACCAGCCTGAAGGTGATCCACGTCCGGCTGCCCGGCACCGGCGACGGAGAGGTCGGACCGACGATCGAGATCTTTCGCATGCCCGAGCTCACGGAGGGCGAGCGTCCGGTCCAAGATCGTCCCGGGTTGATGCACATGGCGTTCGAGGTCGACGACGTCGACGAACGTCTGGCACGACTGCTGGCGGCCGGAGGTGAGCGTCTCGGAGAGATCGTCTCAGCCACGGTGCAGGGAGTCGGTGACGTGCGGTTCGTCTACGCCCGTGACCCCGAGGGCAACATCGTCGAGCTACAGGAACTGAACTCGTGATCGATCTCAGCGGCAAGGTCGCCATTGTCACCGGAGGAGCGTCAGGTATCGGCGCCGCCACGTCGCGGTTGCTGGCGGAACTCGGCGCCGCGGTCGTGATCGCCGACATCAACCAGGCCGGCGCTGAGGAACGCGTCGCTGAGATCACCGCCGCCGATGGGCGGGCGCTCGCGGTCCGAACCGACGTCTGCGAGCCCGACCAGGTCGAGAACATGGTCACCACGACCGTGTCACACTTCGGACGCCTCGACATCCTCCACAACAACGCCGCCGGCATCGAGCTCGTCGGTGGCGACCTGCGCGTCGTCGACATCGACCTGGCGAACTGGGAGAAGTCGCTGCGGACCGACCTCACCGGGCCGATGCTCGGCTGCAAGTACGCGATTCCGGCGATGATCGAGACCGGCGGCGGGAGCATTGTCAACACCGCATCGGTGTCGGGCCTGCGCGCCGAGTACTACATGACCGCCTATCCGGTTGCCAAGGCAGGGGTGGTGCAGCTCACGCAGGAGGTTGCCCTGCAGTACGGCCACGACGGCATCCGCTGCAACGCCGTGGCACCGGGCTTGACCCTCTCCCCCGCGGGGCTGGGGATGCCCGAGCCGGTCCGCGAGATGTACGTACGCCACAACGCGATTCCGTACGTCGGCAAGCCCGCCGATATCGCCCCGGTGGTCGCGTTTCTGGCCTCGGACGAGGCGCGATACGTCACCGGCGAGGTGATCACCGCCGACGGCGGGCTGACCAAGACGATCGCGATCTCGGCCGATTACCGCGATTGGGCGGCCCAGCAGGAGGGAAGCACCTGGTGACACGTCGCACCGCTCTTGGCTAGCGCAACGGCTAGTCCCCGTTCGATCGGTCGGGTGCGGACTTGTCCGGGCGGGACGGCGATGCGACGATTGTCCGCCGGACTCCGGCGGGTCAACGAGAACGAGGAGACTCATCCATGTCCGTCAAGTTCGGGATCTTCCTGGCGCCTCATCACCGGGTCGGTTTCAGCCCCACCCAGCAGATCCACGACGATCTCGACCTGATCGTCCATCTCGACAAGCTCGGGTTCGACGAGGCGTGGATCGGCGAGCACCACTCCGGTGGTTCAGAGATCATCGCCTCGCCCGAGGTATTCATCGCCGCCGCCGCCGAGCGCACCAGCCGCATCAGGCTGGGCACCGGCGTCAACTCGCTCCCGTACCACCATCCGTTCATCCTGGCGGACCGCTGGGTGCTGCTCAGCCACCTGACGCGCGGGCGGGCGATGTTCGGCGCCGGACCCGGCTCGCTGCCGACGGATTCCTGGCAGATGGGTCTCGACCCGCTGGAGAACCGGAAGGTGATGGAGGTCTCGCTCGAGGCGATCGTGGCGCTGCTGGAAGGCAAGGAGCCGGTCACGATGGAGACCGACACGTTCACGCTGCGCGACGCACGGCTGCAGTTGCTGCCGTTCCGTGACGAGTTCGATCTCCGCGTCGCGGCGATGGTGTCCCCATCGGGTCCGCGCGCGGCCGGCAGGTTCGGGATCGGCATGATCTCGGTGGCGGCGACGGTCCCACAGGGCTTCGAGGCGCTCAAGGGCGCCTGGGGCATCGCCGAGGAGCGCGCCGAGGAATTCGGCCGCACCGTCGATCGTGCGAACTGGGGCGTGGTCGCTCCGGTCCACTTGGCCGACACCGTCGAGCAGGCCCATAAAGATGTCGAGTACGGCATGGGCGACTGGCTGCACTACTTCAAGAAGACAGTGCCGCTGCCGATCGGCGCCGAGGCCGACAACATCCCCGACGCGATCGAGGAGCTGACCAAGACGACCGGCTTGGCCGTGATCGGCACTCCAGACATGGCGATCGAGAAGATCGAGAGCCTGCTCGAGCAGACCGGCGGCCTGGGCACATTCCTGATCCAGGCGCATGACTGGGCCAATCCGGCGGCGACCTATCGGTCGTTCGAGCTCTTCTCACAACACGTGATGCCACACTTCGACGGCTCGTTGCGTCCGCGCCTGGGCAACTACCGCTGGCTGATGGATACCGCCGCCGAGGCCAAGTCGGCGTTCAGCGCCGCTCAGGACAAGGCTCAGCGTGAGCACGACGCGGAGAAGAGCGCTTCGGTGGCCGGCTGATCGACGACCCGGCGCGACGAGCTCCCGCTCACGCTGGAGCCCGCGCGACGGCCGGCGCGCTGATGGCGGAAGATCCCGATCTCAAGCAATGCCCGGACTGCGCCGAGATGGTCCGTAGCGAGGCGATGAAGTGTCGGTACTGCGGCTATCGATTCGACATACGCCGCAGCGCCGAGCGGCCAAACGTCCTGACGTCGCTGCTCAACGTCTTTCGCCGTCCGGCGGGCGCCGAGACGCCGTTCGACCTACTCGCCGAATGGGGCGTCGAGCTCGCACCCGGCGAAACGGTCCGGTTCTGGCTCCCGGCCCACGTCACGACGCGCCAGGGATACCTCGTGATCACCGACGACCGGATCGTCTTCTTCCAGTTGGTCGAACGCCACAGCTACCGCGCGGTGTTCTCCCATCCGCTCGACAGCTTGCAGCACGTCGAGCCCGAGGGCGGCGGCCGGCGGCTGCGGCTGGTGGGTTATGACTGCGACGAGATCATCCGCGGCTTGAAGCCGCGGGACGCACGCGAGATCTCCGGATATGTCCGCGGCCTGCTTGCGCCCGCGTGGCGCACGAGCGGCGCCGGAGATTGACACCGAACGACGATCGAAGAGAGAGGCCGCCGATGTGGAATGAAGCCATCACGGACGCGATTGCGACCGCGACGTACAGCGCTCCGCCGATGAATTACCACACCGACGCTGCACTGGAACAGCTCAACCAATTGATCGACGGCTGGGCGAGCAACGAGGAGATCCGCGCGATCATTCTCACCGGCGGCGTCCCCGGTCGGTTCATCACGCACTTCGACGTCGACCAGATCCTGGCCAACCAGGAGCAGCCCGACACGATCTTCGAGGCGCCGGCGCGCAGCCGCCGGTCGCAGAGCGTCCTGCGTCGGCTCAACCATCTCTCACAACCGGTGATCGCGGCGCTCAACGGCGACGCGATGGGCGCCGGATTCGAACTGGCGCTGGCCAGCGACGTGCGGATCGCGCAGCGCGGCGACTTCCGCCTGGGGCTGCCCGAAGTCCGGCTCGGTTTGACGCCCGCCGGCTCGGGTCTCACCCGCATGACCAAGCTGGTGGGCGTCGCCAAGGCGTTCGAGCTGATCGTGGGCGCCAAGGTGCTGACCCCGGAAGAGGCGCTGGCGGAGGGCCTCGTCGCCGCGCTCGCCGATGACGCATTGGCCGCCGCGCGTGAGCTGGCGACCCGTTATGCGGCGATGACGCCGATCGTCGTGGCGATGGCCAAGAAAGCGATCTACCAGGTCGACGACGTTCCCCTCGACCTCGCACTCACGCTCGAGGTGGAATCGTCGTTTCGGCTCAAGCAGTCACCGGATATTCAGATCCCGATGCGCGAGTACCTGTCGCAGCCGCTCGAGCGGCGCCGCGATTGGTTGGACCCGCACCGCTGACGGGCGCGTTCAGTCGCGAGACCGCGGCTGCGCCTGCGGCGGAGCCACGGTGACAGGCGTCCCCTGCTGACGCTCTGACGGGTCGACCAGGCCCATCGGCTGGGAGCCGATCTCGCTCCAGATCTCGGGCAGCCGGTCGTAGAACTCGGTCGCCGTGAATCCCTCCTGTACCTGGATGCCCGCGGTCTGGGCCATGAACATTCGGCTGACGTGGCCGCCGGCCGCGCCGAAGATCTCGCCGGTCACCTCGAGCGAGTCGTGGGCCAGCGCGAGCACGACCGGGGCCACCAGATCGGTCGTGAACCGCTCCTGCATCATCGCGCGCCGCTCAGCGCTGACGTCGGGGGCGCGAGCGTACAACGGCGTCCAGGCCGTCGGCGAGATCGCATTGACGAGGATGCCGAGCGGCCGCCCCTCAACCGCGAGCGCTCGCGTCAAGCCATAGATCGCGCCCTTGGACGCGGCGTAGGCCGCCCCTTGAGGGTCCCCGAAGAACGCGCCCCGAGACACGGTGTTGATGATCCGGCCGTAGCCCTGTGCAGCGAGATGCGGCCAGGCCGCCTTGTTGATGAACCATGCCGCGCGCAACTGGATGTCGAGCATCTCCGCGAACTCGTCGTCGGGGTAGGCGTCGAACTTGTGGAAGTGGACGATGCCCGCGTTGTTGACGACGATGTCGATCTGTCCGAAGGCATCGAGCGCGGACTGGACGACCGACTCCGCGCCCGCTTGGGTTCCGATGTCGGCGGTGTTGGCGGTCGCCTCCCCGCCGGCGGCGCGGATCGCTGCGACCGCCTCTTCGGCCACGGGCCGCTGATCCCCGGTCCCGGGTCGAATGCGGTTGTTGACGACCACGCGGGCGCCACGGGCGGCGAGCAGCTCCGCATAGGCTCGGCCCAACCCACGCCCAGCACCGGTGATTGCCGCAACCCGGCCGTCGAGGCTCAGGTCTGGCATCGCTACCGGTCCGGACCCGGGCGGGTCGCTTCGGCCTGCCCACCGTTGGAGCCGGCCGCCGCCAGCCCGAGGTAGGCCTGCTGGACACGTGGATCTCGCGCCAGCGATTCGGCCGAACCCGACATCGTCACCCGGCCGCGCGTGAGCACGTAGGCGCGGTCGGCCAACTTGAGGGTCATCATCGCGTTCTGCTCGACGATCAGGATCGTGACGCCGTCGTCGCGCAGCTTGGCCAAGGTGTCGAACGTCTCCTGGATGACCAGCGGCGCGAGGCCGAGGGATGGCTCGTCGAGCAGCAGCAGCTTCGGGCGCGCCATCAGTGCCCGTCCGAGCGCGACCATCTGGCGCTGACCGCCACTCAGGTTGGACGCCTTCTGCGAGAGTCGCTCCTTGAGGATCGGAAACAGCTCGAACACGCGTTGCATGTCCTGTGCCCGATTGGAGCGCGGCTGCGTGTAGCCGCCGAGGGTCAGGTTCTCCCGGACCGTCATGCTGTCGAACAGCTGGCGGCCTTCGGGGACGAGCACGACACGCTGATTGGTGATCGCCTCAGGCCGCTGACCGGTGATGTCGACGCCATGGGCCTCGATCGCACCGTTCGTCGGATGCAACAGCCCGACGATCGTCTTCAGCAGGGTGCTCTTCCCCGCACCGTTAGCGCCGAGGATCGCGACGATCTCGCCCTCGGCGACGTCGATGCTCACGTCACGCAGGACCGTCACCGAGCCGTAGCCGCTGATCAGATCGCTGATCCGCAGCGATGACGTGGCGCTCGTTGCACTCATGCTTGCACGACTCCCAGGTAGGCGTCGATCACCGACTGGTTGGAGGCGATCTCGGCGGCCGTCCCCTCGGCGATCTTGCGGCCCTCCTCGAGCACCACCACGTGATCGGCGATCGACATGACCATGCTCATGTCGTGCTCGACGAGCAGGACCGCGATGCCGGCGTCGGCGAGGGACCGGATGACCTCCGCCAGCGTCCGTGTCTCGCCGCCGTCGAGTCCGGCGGCCGGCTCGTCGAGCAGCAGCACGGTCGGCTCGCAGGCGAGCGCCCGGGCGAGCTCGGCGAGCCGCTGCTTGCCGGTGGTCAGTGACGACGCCAACTCGTTGGCGTCGTCGGCCAAGCCGATGTAGGCCAGCCACGCGAGCGCCTGGTCACGGGCATCGCGCTCATCGCGCAACGCGCGCGGTGAGCGGAAGGCGACCCCCCACAGCCACGAGCGACTGCCGTAACGGTCACGTGCCAGCATCACCGTCTCCAGCAACGTCATTCCCTCGAACAGCCGGGGCGTCTGGAACGTCCGTGACAGACCGAGAGCGGCGATGTGTTGCGGTCGGAGACCGACGGCGGGCCGGCCCATGATGCCGACCGTCCCCTCGGTTGGCACCAGCGTTCCCGACAGCATGTTGATCACGGTCGACTTACCGGCGCCGTTCGGGCCGATCATCGCGGTGACGTAACCGGGCCGCAACGAGAACGAGACGTCGTTGACGGCCGCCAGACTGCCAAAGCGCTTGGTGAGACCCTCGACGGCGACCAGCTCAGTCTCCGCACGCAGCGGTGCCGCCTCGCTGCGCTCGACCACGGCGGGTTGCGTCACCGCCGTGCCGTTCGTCGCGTCGGCGACGACAGGCTGGGGTGGCACCTCCTCGGGTACACCACGGCGTTGCCGGACCCAGTCGGCGAGCTGGCGTGGAAGCGCCGTCAGCCCTTGACGGAAGAACAGCACGAACACGATCAGCAACGCTCCGGAGATGAGGATCTGCAGTGTCGAGGAGCTGCCGGTGGTGGCCGACCCGATGTGCTGCTGGACCTCGTAGTCGATGACGCCGACGACGACCGCGCCGACGACCCCTCCGAACGGGGACGTGACACCGCCGACGACGACGTAGGTGACGAGCGCGATCGTCAGATTCACGTCCCAGGTATCCGGAGAGGCAAAGCCGAGGAAGTAGGTCCAGAGCACGCCGGCGACGCCGCCCATGCCCGCGGCGAGGACGAGCACTTTGAGCTTCAGCCGCGAGGCATCAAGACCGACGCTCTCAGCGGCTTCCTGGTCGATGCCGATCGCCCGCAGCGTTCGACCGGTCCGTGATCTCCAGATGTTCCGGACAATGATGACCATCACCGCCAGAACCGCGAGGACCAGGCGGTAGTACGGGGCGGGTGCGCCGAAGCTCTGCCCGAAGATCGACAGAATCGGCACGCCGTTGACCCCTGAAACCCCGCCGGTGAGACTCGTGTCCTGGTTGGCGAACACCAGTGCGACCTCGAGGATCGCCAGCGTTGTCAGCGCCAACGTCAGGCCCTCCAACCGGAGCGTCAGCAATCCGACCAGCAGGCCGAGCAGCAGAGAGGCCGCGATCGCCACGACGAACGCGGGGAACGGCCCCCAGCCGTGGGAGGCGGTGAGGATCGCCGACAGATAGCCCGATACGAGGATGAACACGCCTGACCCCAGGCTGAACTGACCCGCGAGTCCGAGCACCAGCGACAGACCTGCCGCCGCCATCGCGGCCAGGATGATGAAGACCGCGGTGTCGAGCGTCTGCGAGCTGCTCGTCATCTCCGGGACGAAAATGGCGATGATGAACAACACGGTCGGCAGCACCACCATCGGCGAGGGACGCCATCTGCGCAGCGCGGCCAACCGGTTCAGTCCGGCGTCGGCGCGAAGCCCGACCTGGATCCGGACGTGATCCTCGACGTCGTGGACGCGCGCGCGGATCTGATCACGCAGTTCGGGAGCGTCCTCGGACCTGCCCGCGGACGCGCGCCGCGCCTTGACCATGCGTGAGATGACGCCGTCACCGCCGTAGAGGTCACGGACCAGGACGTACACGATCAGCGTCCCGTAGACGATCGCCTCGTTGTAAGCGGTCGAGATCTCCCCGGCGGCAACCGATTCGATCACGCCCAAGAGCAGGCCCGCGATCACTGCGCGCGTCGGACTTTCGAAGCCCGCGACCGCCGCGGCGATGAAGCCCACGAGACCGATCGTGATCCCTGAATCCCATTCCACCGTCTGGGTCGAGGCGCTGACGGCGGCGATCAGACCGCACATCGCTCCGGCGATCGCGAACGCGATGATCGACATCGTCCCGATCCGGATCCCCGTCAGTCGAGCCGCGATGGGATTGATCGCGCTGGCGCGCATCGCCCGCCCGACGTCGGTCCTCGCGAACAGGAACGTCACAAGCGCCAGCGAAACGGCGGTGGCCAGGAAGATCCACTTGACCTGGTCCTGAAGGCTCGCGCCGAACAGCTTGAAGAACCCGCCCTGAAAGCCGGTGGCGGCTTTCGGGTTCTGTCCCCAGATCAGCAGAGCGCCACCCCTGATCACCACGCCGGCGCCGAGGCTGGCGATGACCAGCCCCAGCGAGCTCACCTTGCCGCGGACCGGTGCGACCGTGATGCGCTCCTGCGCCACGGCGACGAGTGTGACCGCGGCCACCGCCGTGACGACCGCGAGCCAGGTCGACCATCCCGCCGTCTGGGTGACGGCGGTAACCATCCCGCCGACCATGATGTAGTCCCCGGTCGCGAAGTTGAAGACGCCCGTCACGTTCGCGACGAGCACGAGCGCCAACGCGACGAAGGCATAGATACATCCGGTGGCAAGACCGGAGAAGAGGTACTGCATGAAGGCTGACATCGCTGACCTGTCCCGTGCTCTGATTGAGATGACGGGCCCGACCGGGACGCGTCACCGCGCCCGGTCCGGCCTCTGTCGTCTATGGCGTCGCGGTCGCTCCGTCCGGAGAGGCGTGCGGCGCCAGCGTGTACGTGATCTTCGACCCGTTGGCGTGCAGGTTGTAGAGCAGGTACCCACCGTCGCCGAACGAGCCGGTGAGGTGGTGCTGGGTGGGACTGGTCTCGACCTTGCCCTGGCTGGTCGTGATCGTCCCCTTGATTGACTGCAACTGCTCGTTGACGTTCGCGCGGGTCAGCGGCTGTTTGGCCGCCAGGACCTGTTTGACGGCCTGCACGAAGCACTCGACCGCGTCGTGTCCATAGATGCTGAACAGCGCGTATGCCTGGCCTGGGTATGCCTTGTTCCACGCGGCTATGTAGTTCTTGCAGAGCGCCTGGATCGGATTGGACGGAGAGGCCAACGACGGGTCCAGACAGGTCTGGGCCGCGAATGTGATGTCCTCACCGGCCGATCCGGTCGCTGCGGCGATCGCCGGCACGCTGAGCCACTGCTCGGAGATGACCGGCTTGTCGAACATCCCCAGCTGGCGGGCCGCCTTCGGTGCGTTCGGATCGAGCGTCTCGATGTAGTACGCGTCCGCCCCACTGTTCTTCATCTTCTCCAGCGCCGCGGTCAGCTGGCTGACTGACGCCGTGGCCGCCGCCGACTCCGAGTCGACGACCGTGCAGCCGGCAACCTTGCAGAAGGCCTGCACCGACGCGGTGATGCCGCTCGAGTAGTCGTCGGTGTAGTGCAGGATCGCAAACTTCTTGGCGTGGTCGTATTGCATGGCGTACTTGATGACGCTGTCTGGATATTCGTGATCGAAGCTCATCGAATACACGTAGGGCTGGGCGGGATTCACCAGCGCGGCATTGCCGGCCTGCTGCTGGATCGGCACCTGCACCCGTGGTGCCTGAGCGGCGACCGCGTCGACCCCGGTGGTGCCTTCCAAGTAGGCGTTCAGGCTGCTGGAGTCGGCACCGACGCTCCGGTAGGCCGCGACTTCGGAGTCGGCGGTGAGGCCGCCCTGAACGGTCTTGAGCACCAGCTTGCGGCCGTTGATGCCGCCGGCGGCATTGATCTGGTTGACCGCGATCGCGACGCCTTTGGCAAAGTCGGCCGCACCCTCGGCGGCTGCGCCCTCAATCTGCGTGAACTCAATCGGCCCGCTGGAGTTCGAGCTGCCGCTACTGCCACCGCTGGCCCCGCTGGCGCCACTGCCGCTGGCGCCGCTCCCCCCGCTCCCTCCACTGCTGCTACTGCTGCCACAGGCGGCAACCGCGATGGCACTCGCCACGATCCCGCAGACCAGCAGGCCTCGGCGCACCATGCGCCACCAATCCCTTCGCGAATCTCTCACCCTCGTCTCCCTTTGAATGAGCACGCCGTCCCCGGTGTGCCTTTTCGCCATCCCGGATTCTCGCGATGGCTACGTGCTGGGCGATCCAAGCAATTCGACCAGGCCGTGTCAACCAAACGTACGTTTTAATTCCATTGATACCGAGATCCCTGTTGTCAACCGCTCATACTGATTCAATACGTCCGTGCCGATAGCGGCAATCAGACCGGCGCCGGATTGAAATGTGGAAGCACCATGTGCCCCGCATCGACCGGCAACTCAAGGCCGGTGATCTCTGATGAATCATCGGACAACAGGTAAAGCACCGAGCGACTGACGTGCGCCGGATCGAGCGGACCGCGCCCCGCGAGAATGCCGTAGTACCGAGCGGCGGCGTCACGGTCCTCGGCGGTGCCGCCGGGATGACCGGCCAAGAGGTCGTAGGCGCCCTGCCAGTGATGGATGGGAGTGTTGATGAAGCCCGGGCAGATGGCGTTGCAGCGGATGTTGTGCGGCCCGAGCTCGAGCGCGGTACTGCGCATCAGGCCGATCACCCCGTGCTTTGCCGATGAGTAGTTGGCCGACAGCGCCTGTCCCTCGAGGCCACTGATCGAGGAGATCAAGACGATCGCGCCCTCCCGGCGGTCGATCATGTGCGGAGCGACGGCTTTGACCGCTCGCCACTCGCCCGTGAGATTGATGTCGAGCGTTTCCTGCCACTGCTCCTCGCTCATGTCGACGATCGGGGCCAGCTGACCCCAGATCCCCGCATTGGCTACGAGGAAATCGATCTTGCCGAGCTCCTCGATCCCGCGAGCGACCGCGCGGTCCAGATCCGCCTGCGAACGAACGTCGCCCTCGACCGCGATCGCTCGGCGATCGCACTGCTCGACGGCCGTGACCGTCTGCTCGAGCTCCGCGCGCGTCGACATCCCGTAATCGGCAGTCGGGATCGACGACGGCGCATCCAGCAGGATGACGTCCGAGCCCTCCTGGGCGAGCACAACGGCATGCGACGCTCCCATCCCACGCGCGCCCCCGGTGATGAGCGTGACCTTCCCGTCCAATCTCCCCACTGTCTCTCCTCTGGTCCGTCGACTCAGGCCAATTGCAACGGGCGGCCCGGGGTCCATTCGGGCTGCGGATAGCCCCCGCCCTCAGGGAAGACGATGGGAACCGTTTCCATGCCGGCTACCTGTCCCGGGATCCATTTGCAGCGTCGCTCGGGGTCGAGCTCCCAGACCGGTATCCGTTTGAAGAACTCCTCGCAGGCGACCTTCGCCTCAACGCGAACCAGATGGGCTCCCAGGCAGCGGTGGATGCCGAGGCCGAGCCCCATGTGCCGGTTGGGCGTGCGCTCGGGGTCAAACACGTCGGGGTGGGCGAACTGCCGCGGATCCCGATTCACGATGGGCTGCTCGAGCACGATGTGCTGACCGGCCTTGAAGTCGATGCCGCGGAGGGTGTGGTCCTGCTTCACGATCCGGCAGGAGATCCCCGGGGAGTAATACCGCAGGAATTCATCGATCGAGGTGTCGAGCAGCTCGGGATGATCGACGTGGCGCCGCCGCAGCTCGCGATCCCAGGCCAGCCGCCAGAACATCGACCCCAAGAGCTTGGTCGTGTTGTCAATGCCGCCCAGCAGCAGGACCACCCAGAAGTCCTTGATCTCCTGATCGGTCAGTCCGACTCCGTCGATCTCGGATTGGATCACCAACGACAGAACGTCGTCGCCGAGGTTCCCCCGGCGATCAGCGAGCATCTGCGCGAAGTACTCGTCGAGCTCGCCCAGCTTGCGGCGCGCCCCCTCCGGATCGGTGTGGATCCCCTGCGCCATCGCATGGGTCCACGAGCGATAGAGCGCTCCGTCCTCGGGTGGCAACCCGAGGATGATCGCGGTGAGCCGCGCCGGGACCTCGTTGGTCAATGCCTCGACGATGTCGACCCGACCGGACTCGATGAACTGGTCGATCAGGTCGTTGGTAGTCTCCCGCAGTGGCTCTGCGATGTTGCCGGCTGCCCGCGGCGAGAATGGTCCTTGCACGAGCGCGCGGTACTTCTTGTGATCGGGCTCATCCTGGCCGGCCAACATCATCTGGTAAGAGCGTTCAGCCTCCTCGTCGGGAACGCCGTAGCTCGGGAAGGTGACCTCCCGGTTAGAGAAGACATCAGGCTTATGCATGATGTCGCGCGCCTCCTCCCAGCCGGTCACAACCCAGAACCCGCCGTACACCTCGCTCCACCCGATCGGGGTCCCGGTCTCGATCGCCTCGTCGCGCAGGGCTTCGAAGAACTGATACGGCGTCCCGTCGGGGCCGATCGGCGAGTTGTAATGATCGAAGTCGGTGTACAGGCTCATCGGTCTCCGTCCGTCGTATGCGCGGTTGGTTTCAATGACCCGGCCGACCCCTCGGCAAAGGCGAGCGCCTCTTCGGGACAGCTGTTGACGGTCTGCTTGGCGAGCGCCATGAGGTCGAGGTCGGACGGGTCGATGAGCTGCCCGTAGAACTCCGCGTGCCCGTAGTCGTCGCAAGGCCGCATCATCTTCGGCGCGACGGCATAACAGCGACCGTGGCCCTCACAACGGTCCAGGTCCACCGTGATGATTTTCTGGTTCCCGTCACTCATCGGGGGCAGTCCCCTCCTCGCCCGGTTGACCTTCTCCAGCCTCAAGTCCAATATCTAGAGCACCCGAGCATTAGGCAACTGATAGTTCCGCTAGTCGGCTTGGCTCCTCAGTCCAGTTACGCTCCCGCTCTCACCCAGCGGAGGGGGTTAGATGGAAACCGGGCGTAGCCCAGTGGTCGTGCATCACCACTTCACGTCGTATTACTCGCAGAAGCTGCGCGCGTTGCTGGGTATCAAGGGACTGTCCTGGCACTCGGTGATCCAGCCGCTGATCGCGCCCCGGCCGGAGTACACGCGACTGACCGGCGGCTATCAGCGGGTTCCCGTGCTGCAAATCGGCGCCGACCTCTACTGCGACAGCCGCCTGGCGATGACCGAGATCGAGCGGCGCTTTCCGGAGCCGCGCGCCGCGTCCGGGCTCGATCAGCCGGTCAACGCCTGGGTCGATCGGTACTTCACACCGGCGACGTTCGCCGTGGCCATTGCCGAGATCGCGGACGCTCTGGAGGGCGAGTTTCTCGCCGACAGACTGGAGCTGTTCGGTCCGGCATTCGATCTGGACGCGCTCAAGGGCGCCGCGGGGATCATGCGCGGTCAGTGGCGGGCGCAAGCCGCCTGGCTGGACACCGCGCTGGCGACGTCCGGGGGCGACTTCCTGACGGGGCCGACCCCGGTGATCGCCGACGCGGCTGCCGCCATCCCGTTCTGGATGTTCGATCATCGCGAGTTCCTCGCCGCCGCAATGCGGTCGCCCCGGGAGCCGTGTGACACCCCGGCGACCCCGGTGACCGATCGATCCGCGGATCCACTGGAGCGGCTGCTGGACGGGCTTGATGGAGTGCGGGCGTGGCGCGATCGGGTGACCGCCATCGGCATGGGCCGGCCCCTGCCGATGACCGCCGAGCAGGCGCTCGAACTCGCGGCGGCCAACGAGCCGGCGCCGGCGCCGCCCCATGATCCGCACGATCCCGCGGGTATGACTCCAGGCGAGTTGATCACGGTGATCGCCGACGACTCGGCACGTGACCCGATCACCGGGACCCTGGTTTCGATCGACGTCGAGCGCTACGTCCTGGAGTGGCGGGAGCCGTCGATCGGCGCAGTGCATGTCCACCTGCCGCGAGAGGGATATTTCGTCTCCCGCGCCGGGTAGGCGCAACAGACCACGGCTGATGCGGTGCCGCAAGTGAAAAGAGAATGGGAGGAGTGAGCATGGCGACGACGGTGCTCTACGAGGATCGAGTATTCGAGACCAACGATGCCCACGAGCAGGACGACCGGTTGTGGCTTTCGCCCGACGACATGCTGTCCGCCACCGGGTGGAAGCTCAAGCCCGAGGGACTCTGTCGCGAAGAGGCGTGCGTCCCGCTGCGGGATGGCGAGGTCGACGATCAGGGACGCGTCGACGTGACGGCGTTTGCGGCGAAGTTCGATCGACCGCTCGTGCACGACCACGAGCGCGGGCTGTGGGCATTCGGCGAGCCCAGCGAGAACGTCCGCCAGCGGATGAACTCGGTGCAGGCGCCCGACTTCAACCTGCCCGACGTCGACGGGAACCTCCACTCGCTCTCGGAGTTCCGCGGGCGCAAGGTCCTGATGATGACGTGGGGTTCCTACTGCGGATGCCGCTTTGACCTCCCGGTCTGGCAGGTGCTGTACGACGAGCTTCGCGACCAGGATTTCGAGATCGTGGCGGTGGCGCTCGACGCCGGCGGCAAAGCCGCGGTCGAGCCGTCGATTCGCGCCGAGGACGTCAAAGAGCGCCCGGACGTCCTGCGTACTTTGATGGGGTGGCCCGAGGATGCCTGGGCCAAGGCGGCGCCGCCGAGCTACACCTGCCTGATCGACGAGGACCATGTCGTGTCCGACCTGTTCGGGATCAAGAACGTGCCGGAGGCGGTGTGGGTCGACGAGGAGGGCCAGATCGTGCGCCCCAGCGAGCCGGCGGGCGCTACCGACAACTTCCGCCAGCTCGATCCCGACACATTCGATCTTCCCGAAGACGAGGTGCAGCGGCTGAGCGCCAACCGGCAGGCGTACTGGAACGCGATCCGCGACTGGGTCGACAAGGGCTCCGGCAGCGAGTTTGCCTACTCACCTGACGAGGTCCTGCAGCGACAGCGGCGACCGACCGAAGCCGACGCCCGCGCTGCGCTCCACGCGAGGATCGGACATCTGCTGCTCGGCCGCGGTGACAACGCCGGCTCCGAGGAACACTTCACCGAAGCCGTGCGGCTCAGTCCTGAGCGGTGGAACTACCGCCGCCAGAGCATGGTCCTCGAGCCGGAGCTGATCGGGGAGCTCAACACGCAGTCGGGCTTCTTCGAGGCGTGCGCGTCGCTGGGATCCGACGGCTACTACGACACGATCGACATGCCGGGGATCAAGCAGGATCCGGCGGTCAGCGGGTCGGCCGCCGGGACGCCAGCCGCCCCTTAGGGTGCAAACCGTCACCAGAGAGTGAGAGCAGATGGGATTCGTCAAGACCCCTGAGGAAATCGACCGGATCGAGGACGCGCTGTCGAGCGCCCGCTGGAGCGGCGAGCGGCTCGCGGTGCAGTTCCTGACCAGCGAGGAGACGGTCCGCGCGCTGCTGCCGCCGCCGCTCGAGCCAGCGCCCGAGCCGCTGGCGACCGCCAGCGTCGGGCGCTGGCAGAGCAGCTGTCTCGGCTTCTTCTCCGGCGGGGTGCTCAACTTCGCCGCCAGCTACGAAGGAGTCGCGGGCAGCTACCTGCTGGCGATCTACATGGACTCGGAGCCCGCCACCGTGTTTGGTCGCGAGCTGTTCGGCGAGCCCAAGAAGTCGGCGACCACTGGCCTGTTTCGCAACGGCGACCTCGTCCAGGGCTGGATCCGCCGCCACGGCGTGACACTGATCGCGCTGGAGGCGCAGATCGGCGAGGACCTCGGTCCTTCGGTGAGCGACCGCTATACCTACAACTACAAGGCGCGGACCGCAGCCGGCGGACGCGGTCTGGAGGAGGACGCGATCCTCACCCGCGCCCACTTCTCGGTCCAGACCCACAGCCGGCACTCAGGGACCGGCACGGTCGTCCTGGGCCACGGCCCTCACGATCCACTCGACGAGATCGAGGTGCTCGAGGTCCGGGCCGTCGACTACGCCCAGGACGATTCGACCCCGCAGTGCACCCCGGTCGCGACCGTACCCGCCTCGCAGTTTTTGCCGTACCACTACGGTCGCCAGGACGACTGGACCGCGCTGGACACGGCGATGGCGCTGACACTGTCCGGCACCGGGGCGGGCTGAGCCCGGCCGCTTACTTCGTGCTGAATCCGGCGTCGACCGTGAGCTGCAGGCCGGTGACGTAGCGGGCCTCGTCGGAGGCGAGAAACAACAGCGCGTTGGAGATGTCCACCGGCTCGACCCACGGGACCGGCAATGAGTGCAATCAGTCGAACGTCGGCGCAACGCTCTCGCGCCGTCGTAGAACGGCGCCACTTCCGGCACCGTTGCGCAGATGTCGCTTCGGCTGCCCGCCTCAGCTGGAACCGTGCAGGCGCGCTCGCGTTGCGCTCGTCACGGCGTCCGGAGCCGCGGCATCGTCGAGATCGAGCTCGAGCGTCGTCATCAGCCGCGCGATCATCAGGTAGTCGCCGATCGTCAGCAGCAGCTCGACGATCTCACGCGGACTCAGATGAGCGCTCACCGCGCCGAAGATCTCGTCGCTGACGCGCGTGCGGAGCACCACCTCGGAGGTGAAGCGGAGCACCGCTCGCTGGAGCTCGTCCAGCGCGGGGTGCTCGAACTTGCCCTCGGCCACCGCCGCGATCTGCGCCTCGGACAGACCGACGTCGCGGCCGACCGCGACGTGCTGCACCCACTCGTATTCGCAGTCGGCGTTGCGTGCCACCTGCAGCACCGCCAGCTCGCGCAGCCGCGGGTCGAGCTCGAGCTCGGCGAGGATTGCGCCGCCGAGCATCAGCACTGGGTCAAACGCGGTCTCGGCGTGGGCCAGCATCCGGAAGATGCCGAGCGGCGGCATTCCGGCGAGCGTGCTGCGCACCGGCTCTGAAGCGTGGTCGAGATCGACGTAGGGCAGACGCGCCATCGTCACACCGCGACCTTGACCGGCAGCTGTTCGAACCCCCGCACGACGCTGGTGTTATAGGCGGTATAGGACCCATCCAGCTCGAGCCGGCTGACCCGTTTCGCCAGCGCCCGGAGCGCCGCGGTGCCCTCCAGGCGGGCGACCGGCATGCCGATGCACTTGTGGACGCCCATCCCGAAGCCGAGATGCTCGACCTTGCTGCGGCGCTCGATATCGAAGCGCTCGGGGTCGTCGAACATGCGCTCATCATGATTGGCGGATCCGAACAGGACCATCAGCCGCGCCCCTTTGGGCACGGTCTGACCGGCGATCTCGCCGTCCTCGAGCATCAGGCGGAAGACGGCTTGGGCGGCCGATCCGTAGCGGACCGCCTCCTCCACCGCCGCTCCGGCAAGCCGGTCGGGGTCACCGACCAACAGCTCCCACTGATCGGGGTTCTGAGCGAGTTGCGCGACGGCGTGGGCGATCGTGTCGGCGGTGTTCTGATTGCCGGCCGCCAGCAGGGTGAGGGCGAGTTGGGCAGCCTCCGCCTCACGATCGGCGGCCTCCCGGGTCGCCAGGATCACGTCAATCAAGTCCTGGGGCTCATCCCGCCGTTCCGCGCGACGCGCGCGGATGTAGTCCGTGAACCATGCTTTGGCCTCCGTCAGATCGGCTCGCAGCTGCGGCAGGTCCGGATCGCCGACACGCCGGTCCATGTCCTCCATGCTCCGGCGCGACCACCGCGGGTAGGCGGCGAGCATTTCCGGGTCATCGGGGAGCCCCATCATCTCCGTCGTGATCCGCAGTACGAGCGGCATCGCGAATTCGCGCTTGAACTCACCTCCGCCGGCGGCGACGAACGTCTCCGCCAGTTCCTCGGCGACGGCGTCGGCCCGTTCCGCCCAGCCGGTCAGCCGACGCGGCAGGAAGTGCGGCTGGATGCTGCGACGGTTGGCCGTGTGCGCGGGCGGGTCCGTGGTCGTGAGCGGATTTCGCACCGTCCGCTCATGGCGAACACCGAGGCCCTCGCTCACGCTGAACCGGCGGTAGTCGGTCAGCAGAGTCCGCACATCCTCGTAGCGGGTGACCGCCCACGTGTCCTCGGCGCCCGCCGGCATGCGCGCGCACGGGGCGTGCGCGCGCAACCGCGCGTAGTACGGATACGGATCGGCCAGGACCTCGGCCGACCACGGGTCGAAATCGACCGTCTCGGTGAATGTCGCGGTATCGCCCACGGCTAGGCGCCGACCTTTTCTCCTTCGCGCGTCTTGTCGTACTCGGTACGGAAGGATTCCTGAGCGGCGGCGGTCGTCTTCGCACCCAGGTAACCGGTGCCCATGACATCCGCGAACGAGGCATCCATCGGCTCGCTCTGGCCGTTGAAGTGCGGGATGACCTCTTCGGCGAACAGCTGGTGGCTGCGCTCGGTGGCCGGATAGTTGGCCCAGTCGACGCCCATCAGCAGGTAGGTGCCGAACCCGCCCGACTTGTCGATCAGCCGGTTGATCTGGGCGCGCGCCATCTCCGGGGTGCCGATCACGGCGGCGCCGGACTCGTTGAACAGGTCGACGATCGTGTCGAGATCGAAGAAGTCGACGTCGGGCGCGGGATTGATGTGGGCCCGGTAATCCTCGAGCAGCGACAGCCCGTGACGGACGTCCTCCTTGGCCTGCTCGAACGTCTCGGCCAGGTGCATCGGACCCATCATCCGCCACGACGCGCGGTCGGCGACGTTGCCGTGCTTGGCCGACTCCTCCTCGACGATCTCCCAATGACCGGCGAGCTTGGTGATGCCGACCGGGTCCGTGGCCGCGACCGAGATCAGACCGGTGCCGTACTTGCCCGCGATCAGCGGTCCGGAGGGCGAGATGACGCTCACCACGGCGACATCGAAGTCGTTGTACGGCCGCATCTGCAGGACCGCGTCGTCGAGCGTGAACCAGTCGGTCTCGACGTTCACGGTCTCGCCGCGCAGCAGCCGCAGGACGGCGTCGAGCGCCTCGTGCAGCCGCGGGCGCATCGTCATCGGATCGAGCCCCATCATCCGGGCGTCCTTGAGCAGCTGGCCGGGGCCGACGCCGAGCATCACACGACCCATCGTCATGTGGCTGAGCTGCGCGATCCGGTCAGCGCTCATGAACGGATGGTGGTACGGCAACGAGGCGACGCCGGTACCGAGCTTGATGCGCCGGGTGCGCTCGGCGGCGGCCGCGATGAAGAGCTCCGGAGTGCCGATCGTCTCGATCCCCCCGGAATGGTGCTCGCCGATCCAGATCTCGTCGTAACCCCACTTGTCGAGGTTCTCGATCGTGTTCATGTCCTGCTGGAAGGCGACGGTCGGGTTCAAGCCGGGCTTGTGGTACGGCCCCATGAACATGCCGAACTTCATCTTCTTGTCGTCGGGGATGAACTTCACGCTGGCCTCTCCCTGTCTGGTTGATGGTCGCGGCCGTCGAGCCGGAGGCGGCCGAACAACCAAACATATGGTAGAGAGAAATGCATATCCTGGGGGGACTTGACGGCGCCCGGGTGTCGACCAGCTCGGACGCGCCGCCGCTCAAGTGGACCAGGGAGGTAGCGGTGGAAAAGGCGACGATCACGATTCCGGGCGGGCCGGTGCTCTCATACCCCGGGATCAACAACGAGGCAACCGAGCGGTTCCTCGACGACGTCGCGCGGGTCGCATGAGCGGCGCCCTCGACGGTCGCGTGGCGCTGGTCACCGGTGGCGGGTCGGGGATCGGCGCCGCCTGCGTGCACGCGCTGGCCGCCGCGGGCGCGCAGGTGCTGGTCGTCGACCGAGCGGGCGACGCGGCTGGCGCGGTGGCGGCGGAGATCGGAGCCGCGGCGGCCCCGTTCACCGGCGACGTCACCAGCGAGTCCGACATGGCGGCGATGGTCGACGCCGCGGTGAGCCGCTTCGGCTCGCTTGACGTGGCCGTCAACAACGCCGGCCTCGCCAACACCGACAGGTCGCCGATCGCCGACCTGCCGTTCGCGCAGTGGCGCCGGCTGCTGTCGGTCAACCTGGACGGGGTCTTCCTCTCGATGCAGGCCGAGATCCGCGCGATGCGCGGCGGTGACCGCGGCGGCTCGATCGTCAACATCGCCTCGGTGATGGGCACGGTCGCGATCCCCGGAGGCGCCGGTTACGTCGCCTCCAAGCACGGCGTCGTCGGGCTGACCAAGACGGCGGCGCTCGACCATGCCGCCGACGGCATCCGCGTCAATGCGGTCGCCCCGGGTTACGTGCAGACGCCAATGCTGGAGGGGCGAACCGCCGAGCAGATGGCGGAGATCGCGTCGCGCCACGCGCTCAACCGGATCGCCACGGTCGACGAGGTTGCGGCGCTGGTGACGTTCCTCGCCTCGCCGGCGGCGTCGTTCATCACCGGCAGCGTCCAGTTCGTCGACGGCGGCTATACCGCGCGCTGAACCCGCGGCTCAGAACAGCCGGGCGGTGAGTCCGTTATCGACCGGGTGCAGCACGCCGGTCACAAACCGTGCCTGGTCGGAGCACAGATGGAGGATGCCGTCGGCGACCTCCTCCGGGGTACCCCACCGGCCCTGGACTTTGACCACGAAATCGTCAAGCGGCATACCGAGCTTCTCGGTCGAAGTCGGCCCGGACCGTCTCGATGATCGGCGTATAGATCCATCCTGGCGACACCAGGTTCACGCGGATGCCTTCGTCGCGCAGTTCCAGTGCACAGGTGCGGGTGAAGCTCATCACGCCCGCCTTTGCCGCCGAGTAGGCGCCGAGCAACTCGGTCGGGACGGATGCTCGACCCAGCTCCGATATTGATGATCGAGCCGCCTCCGCGCGCCTCGATCAGCGGCGCGGCGTACTTGGTGCCATAGAACGTGCTGTACAGGGCGCTGCGCACCACCGCATCGAACTCGTCCTCCGGCATATCGACGACGAGCGTGGACTGTGAGCGCGCTGCGTTGTTGACGAGTATGTCGAGGCCGCCGAACGCGTCGACGGTGACCTGCAGGCTTTGTCTGACGTCCTCGGGCACGGTCATGTCGCCGGCGATGTAGACCGTGCCGCCGCCGATTTCGGCCGCTGCCGCGTTGCCCTTCGCCTGGTCACGGCCAGTGATGGCAACCCGTGCGCCCTCGGCGACGAATCGCTGCGCCGTGGCCTTGCCGATGCCGCTGGTCCCGCCGGTGACGAGCGCGACCTTGCCGTCGAACGTTCCCACAACCCTCTCCCTCGTTTCGAGACGACCAGGGTAAGCGTCCGCGCCTGAGGGGCCGGGTGTAACTGGCGGATGCGCCAATCGCGCGTGAGCGAACGCTCAGCGCTGCGCGAGGTCGGCGTCGACCGACCCGACGCGACGGCGCAGCGCATCGAGCTCGACGTCGGTCAGCCCGTGCGCGAGCAACCAACCGGCCGCACCACCGTGACGCTCGTCGAGCAGCTCGAGCACGCGCTCCAGGCTGGCCGGCTTCGGCGTCAGCTCGTCACGGTCGGCGTCGAGCATCTGCGTGCGGTAGGTATCAGACGACAGCAGCCGGTCGATGATCAGATCCATCCGCTCGGCGGTCGCCAGGTAGTCGTCCAGGATCACCGATCGGGACACGCCGGCGGCGTCGAGCGCCAGCGCCACCACGATCCCGGTTCGGTCCTTGCCCGCCGCGCAGTGGACGAGGATCGCGCCCGGCGCGCGCGGCGATCGTACGGATCGAGCCGACGATCGAGTCCGGGCGACGATCGAGATACTCGAGGTAGGCGCGCACGACGCGCGTCTCCCCGAGGTGGTCGTCACCGAGATCGGAGAACCAGGGCTGGACAGCGGCCAGCGTCACATCGGTCGTGCCGCCCGAGTCGGGGTACAGCGACCGGTGCTCGATCCGCACTCCGTCATATCCCACCAGCGGCCCCGGGCCTTCGAGGGCGACCTCGACGTCGCTGCGCAGGTCCACGACGACCTCCAGCCGGTGCTCGTCGGACAGCAACTCGATGTCGCGAGTGGTCAGCGCCTGCAGGTTGTCAGCGCGCAGCAGCACGCCGGGGATGACGACCCGGGCGTTGACGGCGCCGTCGAGCTCGATCCACGAATCGGTAGCCATATGGATACGAGCATAGGCGGGGACTGACACCGTCATGTTGCGTGCGCGTGACCGGTTGCGTCGGTTTCCCACGTATACGATTTCGCCCTCGTCGCTCGAACCCCGGAGGGATCCATGTACGTAGAAGTCGACCTCGGACAGGAGCCGGCCGCCCCTGTGCTCCACGAGCCCGAGGACCTCAAAGCCTTCAAGCTGACGACGGTTGGCTCCGGCGATGCCGGCGCGCTGGACAATGCCCTGGGCGGGCTGGGAAGCGTCGACGGCGATGGCGAGCACGTGTGGCTGAAGCTCGATGGCGTACGGGCGATGGCCGGCGATCTGGCCTATTCCACGTCGTGGTCGGAGAGCTT
The DNA here is from genome assembly GCA_963743985.1 of uncultured Solirubrobacteraceae bacterium. Taxonomy (GTDB): domain Bacteria; phylum Actinomycetota; class Thermoleophilia; order Solirubrobacterales; family Solirubrobacteraceae; genus Palsa-465. The sequence continues at coordinate 395,738 of CAVUSD010000032.1, forward strand.
TGACGGGATGGTCGCCTACGCCGGCTCGAAGGGGTGGCTGTCGCCCGAGGGCGACGCGATTCGCGCCCACATCGAGCGGGCCTAGCGGCTGCGCGTCCGTGCCGTGAAGGTCGCCAGGCCTCGTGTGCTGGCTTTTGCCAATGGGAGGACGAAAAGCCGCCAATCGTGCAACGCCGCGGGAGAACGCGGGGCGGGCACCCGGCCGATCTGATCAGCCCGCGAGCGCTTGCCGCAGATCGGCGACCAGGTCCGCCGGGTCCTCGATCCCACAGCTCAAGCGCACCAGGTCGGCCGGGACGGCGGCGGCCGAACCCTCGACCGATTGGTGGGTCATCGCCTGGGGCACCTCGATCAGCGACTCGACCCCGCCGAGTGACTCAGCCAGCGTGAACAGTTCGGTGCGTGAGGCGATCCCGGTGGCGTCGGGATGCCGGAACGACACCATTCCGCTGAAGCCGGGCCAGCGGACATCCGACACGCCGGGAACCGCACCCAAGAACTCCGACACCGCGCGAGCGCTCGCGGCGTGCGCGGCCATCCGCAGGTGCAGCGTGCGCAGTCCACGGTGCACGAGGAAGCAGTCAAACGGGCCGGGAACCGCGCCGACCGCGTTCTGGACGAACCGCAACTGCTCATACCAGCCCTCGTCACGCGTCACCACCACTCCGCCGACCACGTCGGAGTGACCGCCGAGGTACTTCGTCGTCGAGTGGACGACGAAGTCGGCGCCGAGCTCCAGCGGTCGCTGGTTGACCGGCGTCGCGAACGTGTTGTCGACCGCCACCAGGGCATTGCCGCGCCGTGCCACGACGCCGGCGATGTCGACCACGTTGAGCAGCGGGTTGGTCGGCGTCTCGACCCAGATCAGCCGGGTCTCGTCGCGGACCGCAGCCGCGACCTCGTCCAGGTTGGTCTGAGCGACGAGGTCGTGGACGAGCCCCCAGCGGCTGAAGACCTTGTCGACCAGCCGGAAGGTGCCGCCGTAGAGGTCGTTCGGCATGACGATGTGCGAACCGGCCGCGCAGACGACGGTGATCAGCGCGTGCTCGGCGGCCAGGCCGGAGGAGAACGCGACCGCCATCCCGCCCTCGAGCTCGCCGAGCGCGGTCTCCAGCGCGGCCCGGGTCGGATTCGCCGAGCGCGAATAGTCGTAGTCGCCGACGAACTCGCCCGGCGCGGCCTGAGCGTAGGTCGAGGTCTGGTGGATCGCCGGGATCACCGACTTGAACGACGGATCCGGGGTCAGCCCGGCGTGCACCGCCCGCGTCCCGAAACCCCGCTCGGCTGAACCGCTCACGACGCGACCCCCCGCTCCGGCGAGCCGCTCACGATGCCAGCGCCTCGAGCAGGTCGGTCCGCGTGACCAGGCCCTCGGCCCGGCCGTTCTCGACGACGAGCAACGCCTGCTGGTCGCCGGACAGCACCTCGACCGCCTCGCGCACCGGATCCTCGGCGTCGACCGACGGGAACGGCGGCTCCATCACCGCGGAGATCTCGGCGTCGAGCAGGCCGGGATCGGACGCGGCGTGCCGGAGCAGACCACGCTCGCCGATCGCGCCGACGACGTTCGTCGTGTCGTCGGCGGCCACCACCGGCAGCTGCGAGACGCGGTACTCGTGCAGCAGCGACACCGCCTCCCGAACCTTGTAGTGCGGCTGCACCGTCACCAGCGACGGGAACTCGCCGGCGGCGCGCTTGCGACGCAGGACGTCGCCGACGGTCAGATGCGCGTCGCGTGCCAGGAAGCCGTACTGGCGCATCCAGCTGTCGGAGAAGATCTTCGACAGGTACGAGCGGCCGCCGTCGGGCAGGATCACCACGACCATCGCCTCCGGGTCGCCGATCTCGGCGCCGACCTGGAGCGCGGCGTGCAGCGCGGTTCCACAGGAGCCACCGGCAAGGATCCCCTCGGCCTGTGCCAGCCGTCGGGTCGTCAAAAACGAGTCTCGGTCGGACACGGTCACCCAGCGGTCGACCGCGGCCGGGTCGAACGTCGCCGGCCAGAAATCCTCGCCGACCCCTTCGACCAGGTACGGCCGGATGTTGCCCTCGCCACCGGAGTAGATCGAGCCCTCGGGATCGGCGCCGACGACGACCAGGTCGGGCTTGCGCTCGCGCAGGTAGCGGACCGTACCGGTCACGGTGCCACCGGTTCCGACGCCGACGACCAGATGCGTGATCTGCCCGGCGGTCTGCTCCCAGATCTCGGGGCCGGTGGTGTCGTAGTGGGCCTGGGGGTTCGCTTCGTTGGCGTACTGGTTGGGTTGAAACGCGCCCGGTATCTCGGCCGTGAGCCGGTCGGCGACGCGGTAGTAGGAACGCGGCGAGTCGGCCGGCACGTCGGTCGGCGCCACGACCACCTCGGCACCGTAGGCGCGCAGCAGATCGATCTTCTCACGCGACATCTTGTCGGGCATCACCGCCATCACCCGGTAGCCCTTCAGGCGCGCGGCGATCGCCAGGCCGGTCCCGGTGTTGCCCGACGTCGGCTCGACGATCGTGCCCCCCGGCTTGAGCTTTCCCTCACGCTCGGCCGCCTCGATCATCGCGACCGCAACGCGGTCCTTGATCGAGCCGCCCGGGTTGAACACCTCCAGCTTGGCCACCAGCTGACAGCGCAGACCGGCGCCGATCCGTGACAGCCTGACCATCGGCGTGTGCCCGATCGTGTCCAGGATCGAGTCGCGAATGTCCGGCACCGGGGTCACGGCGCGCCCTCGGACTCGGTCTCGGGCACATCGACCTCGGCCCACAGGCTCGGGAGATTGACGACGATCCCGTCCTGGGTGGAGCGCGCCAGCACGACGACCGCCGGTTCGGCGTGCGGATTCTCCTCACGGTGCGGGACCCAAGGCGGCACGAACACGTAGTCGCCGGGCCCGGTCTGAATACGCGTCTCGTTGCGCTCGTCGTCGAGGAACACGAACTCCGGGTGGCCGGAGACGACGTAGATGCCGGTCTCCGCCTCGCCGTGGTGGTGATCGCCGGAGTTCATCTCCGGCCCGACGTGGTTCTCGCCCATCCAGATCCGCTGGGTCCCGCCGTGCCGCGCCGACAGCGCCTCGAACCGGCGCATCCCGGGGGTCTGGGCGGTATCGCCGTCGAGCTCGCCGTGCGCGGTGTGGTGCAGCGGCCGATGCCAGGCCGCGCTGCCGGCACGGCCGCCGTGCGGTGAATCGCTCACGAGACGGATTGTGACGGGTCGCGGCCGATGAGTTCTGCGAAGCTCTCCAGTCAGTGGGGGCATGACGAAAACCACCTGCCACATCTCCATCTCGCTCGACGGGTTCGTCGCCGGGCCAGAGCAAAGCCGTGATAACGGGCTCGGCATCGGCGGCATCCGGCTGCACACCTGGCATTTGACCGAGCCGCGGCACGAGGCCGACATCCCCGCCGAGCAGGACCTGCTCAGGCAGCGGGGCGCGTACGTGATGGGCCGCAACATGTTCAGCCCGACCCGCGGCGCCTGGGACGAGGAGTGGCGCGGCTGGTGGGGCGACGAGCCGCCGTACCACGCGCCGGTGTTCGTGCTCACCCACCACGCCCGCGATTCGATCGAGATGGAGGGGGGAACGGTCTTTCACTTCGTCACCGACGGGTTCGAGTCGGCCCACCGGCAGGCGTGCGAGACGGCCGGCGACGACGAGGTCGCGATCGCGGGCGGCGCCTCGACCGTCCGTCAGGCGCTGGCGGCCGGCGTGCTCGACGAGCTCACGCTGGACGTCGCTCCGGTGCTGCTCGGCGCCGGGGAGTGGCTGTTTGACGGCGTCGCGGATCCGGGCCTGGAGCCGCTGGACGTGATCGCCTCACCGCACGCCACCCACATCCACTACCGCGTCGGCAACGCCAAACCCGCCAGCTCCGCGAGCCGCTCGTAGGACGCGAGCCGGTCCTCGATCGCGAACGTATTGGTGGTGGCGATGATCTCGTCAGCCTCGGAGCGGTCGATGTGGCCGGCGAGCAGCTCGGCCGCCAGCTGGGGACCGCCGACCACGTCGGCATCGGTACGGACCGTCTGCTGGGCCGCCCGCTCGGCCTCCGAGAACCGGTAGGCGAGCGCCTGCTCCACCGACATCAGCGGCCCAGGTTTGCCGGCCCGGCCGCGGACCCAGGAGATGTACCCGGGCAGGGCCAGCGCCTGCGCGTGCTCGTCGTCCTCGCCGACGACCACCTTGAGACCGAGGATCGCGTACGGGCGATCACCGGGGCGGGCGGGCTCGAACTCGTTGCGATAGAGGCGCAGCGCCTGGTGGGCGATGTCGGGATTGGAGTAGGCGGCGAACGCGTAGCGCAGGCCGCGCCGTGCAGCGGCGCGGGCCGAGTCGAGGCTCGACCCGAGCATGAACACCGGCGGGAACGGCACCCCTCGTGGTCCCGCTCTGACTCCGGCGAGCGGATGGCCCGCGGGCAATGCAACCAGACCGGCGAACGCCAGCAGCTGATCGAACTGTTGCTCGTAGCCGGCACCGTGAGCGGTATCCGCCGGCCGGTCCAGGGCGAGCAGGATCGCGTCGTCGAGCGTCCCCTCCGAGCGGCCGATACCGAGATCGATCCGCCCGGGGAACAGGGCCGACAGCGTCAGGAACTGCTCGGCGACATGCAGCGGGCGGTGGTTGGGCAGGAGCATCCCGCCGGAGCCGACGCGGATCCGCTCGGTGCCGCCGGCGATGTGGCCGATCAGCACCTCCGGCGCCGTGCTGGCGACGCCGCCCATCGCATGGTGCTCGGCAACCCAGAAACGGTGATAGCCGAGCCGCTCGCCAAGGGTCGCCAGGATGAGTGCCTCACGGATCGACTGGGCCGGTTCGATGCCCTCCCGGATCGGCGCCTGCTCGAGAATGGAGTACGCGGTCACGTGACTAGGATGACACGCAGTTTTGTAAGTCGATCGAAATAGTTGGAGCAGATGTCCGAACTCACTCGCCGGCAGCTTGCGCTCGCGGTCTCGCTCAGCGGCGTCGGCTCCCATCCGGCCGCCGCGGTGCGTGAGGATCCCGCTCGGCCGGCGTCCTGGCGTCACTGGGCGAGCGTGATCGCCGAGGCCGATCGAGCTGGGCTGGAGCTGGTGACGCTCGCCGACGGTCCGTCGTCACCGACGGCCGGCGGAACCCCATTGCCCTGGCTCGACCCGACGCTGATCGCCTGCCGGGTGGCGCCGTCGAGCATCACGGTGGGGCTGGTGCCCGAGATCCCGACCGTCACGACCGACCCGCTGTTCGTCTCGACACAGCTCGCGACGCTCGACTTCGTCAGCGGCGGCCGTGCGGGCTGGTCGGTGATCGTCTCCGAGCGGGAGTCCGACGCCGACTACGTCGGCCCACGGTCGGTGCCCCCGGTCAGCGACCGGTTCCTCGAGGCGGCCGAGCACATCGAGGCGGTCCGCCAGCTGTGGGACAGCTGGGAGGACGACGCCGAGATCCGGGACGCGTCGACCAACCGGTTCGTCGACCGCGAGCGGCTGCACCACATCGACTACGAAGGCCGCTGGTTGTCGGTCAAGGGCCCATCGATCACGCCGCGTCCGCCCCAGGGTCAGCCGATCGTCGCGGTCACGATCCACGGCGATGAATCCCTGCGATTGGCGGCGCAGCAGGCAGACGTCACGTTCGTCAGGGCGGGCCTGGGCCTGCTGGACACGACCCAACGCCTGGGTGATGCCGTCGCCGCCGCCGGACGTGAACCGGAGCAGGTCCTGGTCCTGGCCGACCTGATGGTCGTGCTATCCGACGACGCCGGTGCCGCAGTTGACCGGGCCGCGCAGCTGGAGGCGCTGGCACCGGTCAACGACACCGCCGGCGCGGTGTTCGCCGGCACCCCGGATCAGCTTGCCGATCGTCTGATCGAGCAGGCCGGGGCCGGCGTGCACGGGTTTCGCCTGCACCCTGCCGTGATCGGTGACGACCTGCCACCGATCGCCCGCCGTCTGACCGAAGAGCTCCGAACCCGCGGCGTCCGCCGGTCGGACGATGTCCGGCCACCGTCGTTGCGCGCCCAGCTCGGTCTGGAGCTGCCCGTCAACCGCTACGCCACGAGCCCTCGATGAGCACCCCCAAGCAGATCCACCTCGCCGCCCACTTCCCCGGCGTCAACAACACGACCGTGTGGAGCGATCCGGCGGGCGGCAGCCACATCGAGTTCAGCTCGTTCGAGCATCTGGCTCGGACCGCCGAGCGCGCCAAGTTCGACTTCTTCTTCCTCGCCGAGGGGCTGCGGATGCGTGAGCACGCCGGGCGCCTGCACGAACTCGACGTCGCCGGCCGTCCCGACAGCCTCGCGATCCTCGCCTCGCTGGCGGCGGTGACCGAGCGGATCGGGCTGATGGCGACGATCACGACGACCTACCACGAGCCCTACGAGCTGGCCCGTCAGCTGGGTACGCTCGACCACCTGTCCGACGGCCGCGCCGGCTGGAACCTGGTCACCTCGTCGGATCCCTTCACCGGCGCCAACTTCCGCCGCGGCGGCTACCTGCCGTACGACCAGCGCTACGAGCGAGGCGGGCAGTTCGTCGAGGCGGTGCACCTGTTGTGGGACGCGTGGGCGGAGAACGGGTCGCGATTCGCCTACGACGGCAGCCAGGTCCGGATCGCCGGCGAGTTCCCGCTGCCGCCGCTGCCGCAGGGGCGCCCGGCGATGATCCAGGCAGGCGACTCCGACCCGGGACGCGAGTTCGCCGCCCGGTACGCCGACGGCATCTTCAGCCGCCACGGCAAGCTCGAGGACGGACAGCGGTTCTACGCCGACGTCAAGGGGCGGATGGCGCGCTACGGTCGCCAACCGCACGAGCTCGTGATCCTCCCGGGGACGACGTTCATCCTCGGCGACACCGACGCCGAGGCGCACGAGATCGCCGACGCGGTCAGACGTGCCCAGGTGAGCGGCCCGCACGCGATCATGTTTCTCGAGCAGCTGTGGAACCGTGACCTGTCGGACTATGACCCGGACGGCCCGCTGCCCGAGGTCGATCCCGACCTCAAGGCGGAGGTACGCGCCGAGGGGTCGGCCCAGGCACGGACGCTGCAACGGGAGGCGGTCGAGACGGCGGCCCGCTGGCGGGCCCGCGCCGAATCCGACAACCTATCGATCCGGGAACTCGTGATCGAGATGACCGGCCGCCAGTCGTTCATCGGCTCGCCGCAGACGGTCGCCGAGGCGATCGACGCCCACGTGCAGGCCGACGCCTGCGACGGTTTCATCCTGGTCCCTCACATCACGCCGGGCGGTCTGGACCGATTCGCCGACGAGGTCGTCCCGCTGCTGCAGGAGCGCGGCGTGTTCCGGACCGACTACGAGGGTGCCACGCTCCGCGATCACCTCGGACTCGCCGGGACGCCGCAACCGGCCAGGGCATACACCGCGTGAGCGAGCGCAGCGGCTACGATCGCGCCGTGCTCGACCCGGATGTGGAGCGCCACCTGGCGAGTCTGAGCGACGTGTCCACGTACACCGGCCAGCCCGATCTGGCGACGTTGCGCCGCGACTACGACGCGGCCGCCCCCGGCCTGTTCGGGCCCGTCCCCACGGTCGACTCGGTCGAGGACCACGACGCGGACGGCGTCCCGGTTCGCGTCTACCGTCCGGTCGGCGGCGAGCGCGCGGCGCTCGTCTACCTGCACGGCGGCGGCTGGGTGCTCGGCGGCCTTGACTCGCATGACCCGCTGTGCCGGACGCTGGCCGCCCGCTCGGGTCAGGCGGTGGTGGCGGTCGACTACCGGCTGGCGCCCGAGCATCGCTATCCGGCGGCGGTGCAGGACGCCTGGACGGCGTTTCGCTGGGCGCACGAACGGTTCGCGCAGCTCGCCGTCGGCGGCGACAGCGCCGGCGGGCACCTGGCGGCGACGGTTGCCCGGCGATCCCGTGACGCCGGGCTGGCGCTGGCGTTGCAGGTACTTGCCTACCCCGCCACCGACTACGGCAGCGACTGGCCGTCGTATGAGCAGTACACGTCCGGACCCGCGTTCCACACGGCCCAGATGCGGTGGTTCTGGGAGCAGTTTCTCGACGATCCGTCGCGGGGCGGCGAGCCCGATTGCAGCCCGCTGCGCGCGGATCTGTCCGGGCTGGCGCCGGCGCTGGTGCTCACCGCCGAGCACGATCCGCTGCGCGACCAGGGCGAGGCGTACGCGCATGCATTGCAGGAAGCGGGCGTCCCGGTCACGCTGCGCCGCTACGACGGGTTGATCCACGGCTTCCTGCGAATGCCGCAGGTGATCACCCGGAGTGACGCGGCACTGTCGCTGGTCGCCGACGCCGTCGCGGACGCCCTCACGCCCGCCGCTGGCTGACCCGCCTGGGCGCTACCGTGGCCGCGATGTCACGCAGCGCCAGACGGCTCGACGGGCTCGGAACGACGATCTTCACCGAGATGACCGCGCTCGCGGTGACGACCGGCGCGATCAACCTCGGCCAGGGCTTCCCCGACACCGACGGGCCGTCGGCGGTGATCGAGGGGGCGGTGGCGGCGCTGCGCGCCGGCGAGAATCAGTACGCACCGCTGCCGGGCGTGCCGGCGCTGCGGGACGCGATCTTCGCCCACCAGCGCAGCTGGTACGGACTGGAACCGGAAGACCTGCTGGTCACGTTCGGGGCGACCGAAGCGATCGCGGCGGCGGTACTCGGCCTGTGCGACCCCGGCGACGAGGTGATCGTCCTCGAGCCCTACTACGACTCGTATCCGGCGACGATCACGTTCGCCGGCGCGGTTCGCCGGCCGGTGACGCTGCGCCCGCCGGAGTTCACGCTCGACCCCGACGAGCTGCGCGCCGCGGTTGGGCCGCGGACCCGGATGCTGCTGCTCAACACCCCGCACAACCCGACCGGCCGGGTGCTGTCACGCGCGGAGCTCGACGTCGTCGCCGAGGTCTGCATCGAACACGACCTCGTGTGCGTCTCCGACGAGGTCTACGAGCATCTGGTCTACGACGGCGAGCACGTACCACCCGCGACCGTTGCCGGGGATGGCGGAGCGGACGCTGACGATCTCGAGCGTCGGCAAGTCGTTCTCGGTCACGGGCTGGAAGACCGGCTGGTGCTCAGGCCCGGCCGAGCTGGTCGCCGCCACGCGCACGGCGAAGCAGTTCTTGACGTTCGCCGGGGGAACGCCGCTGCAGCACGGCGCCGCCGCGGCGCTCGGACTGCCGGCGACGGTGCTCTACGAACTGCGCGACGCGCTGGCGCGCAAGCGGGACATGCTGGCCGACGGGTTGTCCGCGGCGGGCCTGAACCCGGTCGCGTCGGCGTCGACCTACTTCATCAACGCCGATGTCGGGACCGACGGTGTCGAGTTCTGCCGCTCGCTGCCCGAACGGGCCGGGGTCGTCGCGATCCCGACGAGCGTGTTCTACGACGACCCGCACGCGGGACGATCGCTCGTGCGCTTCGCCTTCTGTAAGCGTGACGAGGTGATCGCCGAGGCATCGCGCCGGCTGGCGGCGCTGCGCTGACGCTGACGGGTCGGCGAACGGGGGCCCGGCACCCGGGTGAGACACTGACCGGGTGAGCGACGTTCACGACCCACAGCCCGGCACGCTCAGGATCCGCGACCCGGAGCGCGCGCAGCACCTGGCGATGCTCGAGTTCGGATCGCGCGACGACTTCGCCGATCCGAGCCTCGGCTACCGGAGGCTGTTCGGAGAGGTGCTGGGGACGTTCATGCTGGTGCTGGTCGCCGCCGGCGGCGGTGTGTTGCACGCCAAGGGCCAGATCAGCCTGTCCGCCGCGGTGGTCGCGCCGGGCCTGATGGTGATGGCGATCATCCTGTTCATGGGCGCCGTCTCCGGCGCCCACCTGAACCCGGTGGTGTCGTTGGCGTTCGCGTTGCGCGGCGATTTTCCGTGGCGGCGGGTGCCGCGCTACATCGTCGCCCAACTCGTCGGCGCGACGCTCGCGTGCCTGTTCCTGCTGGCGGTGCTGGGCAACGTCGAACACCTCGGGGCGACCATGCCCGGCCCCGGCTATCAGGCGTGGCAGGCATTCCTGCTCGAGATTGCGCTGACCGGAACGCTGGTCAGCGTGATTCTCGGGACGGCGTCGGCGGCCCAGAACGTCGGCACGATCGGCGCGCTCGGAGTCGGCGGCTACATCGCGCTGGCGGGGTTGTGGGCGGCGCCGATCAGCGGCGGCTCGATGAACCCCGCACGCTCCTTCGGTCCGGCGCTCGTCAGCGGCGACTGGACGTCGTACTGGGTGTACGTCGCGGGTCCGTTGATCGGGGCGGTGATCGCGGTCGGCTGCGCCATGATCCTGCGCGGCCGGGGCGGCGATCCGACCTCGGTGAAGGCCGCCTCCGGATCGCTGCGCTCGTCGCGCGAGCGCCAAGAGGCCGGCGCGACCGAGACGAGCGCCGCCGACAGCTGAAACCGACCGCGACCCGGTGCAATGATCCGCCGATGACGAATTCGACCGGCGACTCGGCGCCCGCGCCGGGCGTCCACATCAACTGGGCCCCCAAGGTCGCCAACCACGACTACGCCGCGGCCGAGGCCTACCTGTCGCTCAAGCTCTCCGACCAGAAGGTCGCCAAGATCGTCGAGCGTCTTCGGACGGCGTCGTTGACGACGCGCCGGGCCAACGACATCCTGCGCGCCGCCGGCCTGACCGCCGCTCCGCTCGACGACCCGGGCGTGATCAAGGACATGATCAAGGTCGTCGAGGGCAAGCAGCTGAGCCCCGTGCTCGTCGTCAGCGGCAAGAAGCGCGCGGACATCGCGGACGGGTATCACCGGATCTCGCTCGTCTACCGGATCGACCCGTACGCGGACATCCCGCTGAAGCTGGCGTGAACCGCGCGACGATGTTCGACGCGCTCCACACCGCCGCACCGCCGGCCGCGTCGCGCTGCAGTTCCCCGACCGGTCGCTGACCTACGGGGAGCTCGATCGTGCGTCGGCCGCCGTGGCCGGGTCGATGACGGACGCGCGGTGCGTTGCGATCGTCGCCGAGAATCGGATCGAGACGTGCGTGGCGGTCGTCGCGGCGATCCGGGCAGGCGTGCCGGCGGTGCCGCTCAATCCTCGCTCGGGGACCGCGGAGCTGGCCCACATCGTCGCGGACGCCGGTCCCGAGATCGTCCTCACCGCTCCGAGCACCGAACCCCCGGCGGCACTGGCCGCAGCGCGGCGGATCACGGTCGATCTCGATCATGCCCCGCCGTCCGCGCGGAGCTCGACCGCGCACGACAGGAACGCTCCGGGGCCCGACGATCCCGCGCTGATCGTCTACACCTCGGGCACCACCGGCCCGCCCAAGGGCGCGCTGATGCCGCGTCGCGCGATCACCACCAATCTCGACGCGCTGTCGGAGATCTGGGAGTGGACCGAACGCGATGTCGTCGCCCATGCGCTGCCGCTGTTCCACGTCCACGGGCTCGTGATCGGGATCCTCGGGCCGCTGCGCCGCGGCGGCCGAGCGCTGCACCTCGGGCGGTTCGATCCGTCGGTGGTCGGCACCGCGCTCGCCGGAGACGCGACGATGCTGTTCGGCGTCCCAACGATGTACCGGCGTCTCGCCGAGGCCGCCGAATCCGACCCCGGGCTGGCGACGGCGCTGGCCCGCGCCCGACTGCTGGTGTCCGGATCGGCGGCGCTGCCGGCCGCCGAGCACGCCCGGCTGACCCGGCTCACCGGCCGGTCGGTGCTCGAGCGCTACGGGATGACCGAGACGCTGATGAACACCGGGATCCGCGTCGGCGGGCGCGCCGCACCGGGAACCGTCGGGCCGCCGCTGCCGGGCGTGGAGCTGCGGCTCGTCGATGACGAGGGCGTCCCGTTGCCCGGCGAGGACGACGAGGCGATCGGCGAGGTCCAGGTCCGCGGTCCGAACCTGTTTCTCGGCTACCTCAACCGCCCGGACGCGACCGCGGGGGCGTTCACGGCGGACGGGTGGTTCGTCACCGGCGACATGGCGACGCGCGGTGCCGACGGCTACATCCGCCTCGTCGGTCGTCGCGCCACTGATCTGATCAAGTCCGGCGGCTACAAGATCGGCGCCGGCGAGATCGAGGCGTCGTTGCGTGAGCACCCGGCGGTCGCCGATGCCGCCGTGACCGGCGAGCCCGACGACGACCTCGGCGAGCGGATCATCGCCTGGATCGTGCTCACCGACGGTGCGCCACCCACGCCGGGCCAGGACCACCTCGCCGCCGAACTGGTCGATCACGTCGCGGCACAGCTGGCGCCGCACAAACGTCCCCGCACGGTGCACTTCCTCGACGATCTGCCTCGCAACGACCTCGGCAAGGTCCAGAAGCGGCGGCTCGTTGTCCCGACCCGCGCCTGACGGGTGTTTGCGTGCCCACGCGACCGGGCACCATAGGCCCGTCCGCGATGTGAGGAGGAGAGAGATGTCAGCCCGTACGCGTGTCACCGTCGCGGTGGCCGTCGCCGGGACGGTGATCGGCGTCGCCGCCGGCGCCGCCCAGGCAGCGGCCGTGCCCGGCAACAGCGGCTCGTTCATGCTGACGGCCCGGAGCACGACAGCGGCCTCCGGCTACGCGCCGACGTTCACCGGCAATGGGCTGCTCGGCGTCCGCGTGCCGGCGGCCGGCCAGGGTTACGCCGGGGGCACCGTGCCCGCCCAGTCCGAGCTGGCCGGGTTCTACGCCAAGCCGTCGAAGGGAAAGGCGTCCGAGCGCGTGCAGCAGCGCGCGAACATCCCGACCTGGTCGACGCTGACGTTCGCCGACGGCGGCCATGCGTTCAACCCCAGCGCGGGTGCGGGCACGGTCAGCGGCTACCGGCAGTCGATCGATCTGCATACCGGAATCGTCACCACGCACGCCCGCTGGACAGCGCCCGACGGCCACGTCACGACGATCGACTACGCGGTGCTCACCAGCCGCGCGGCCGAGCACGTCGGACTGGTGCGGCTGACGGTGCGCCCGCAGTGGTCGGGAACCGCCACCGTGACCGACGAGATCGATGGCACGCCCGACACGAAGGTCGCCAAGGGGACACCGGTACTGACCCGCCAGATCGGCAAGTCGTGGGATCCGGCACAGCGCGAGGATGACGTCACCGTCGCCGCGCTCGGAACCGGGATCCAAGCGAGCATCGCGAGCCGGTTGGTCCCAAGCGCCAACATCACCGCCCCCAGCGTCGAGGCCGAGCAGGGCAAGGCCCAGAGCGTCGCCCAGCGGATTCGGTTCCCGGTGACCGCCGGCCACACCTACACCTTGACCAAGTACGTCGGCATCTCGAGTACGGCACCGACTCTGGCCGGCGCTCAGGCGAGCGCAACGGCCGCGGCCAGCACGACGTGGTCGCAGCTGCTGCAGCAGAACGCCAGCGCCTGGGCAAGCCTGTGGCGCGGCCGGATCGATATTGCCGGCGACGCGACGCTTGCCACCGACGTCAACGCGTCGGAGTTCTACCTGTGGTCGAGCACCCGCTTTGACCAGGACTGGAGCATCTCACCCGCCGGCCTGTCCTCGAACGGCTACGACGGCCACATCTTCTGGGATGCCGAGACATGGATGTTCCCGTCGCTGCTGGCTCAGCACCCCGACCTCGCCGGCGCGATGGAGGCCTACCGCCAACAGCGCCTGCCCGAGGCCTTCCAGCACGCCGCCGCGACCGGTCATCAGGGTGCGCGGTTTCCGTGGGAGAGCGCGCTGAACGGCACCGAGCAGATCCCGCCGCCGCCATCGATCAACAGCGAGGGGCTCTACGAGCAGCACATCACCGCCGATATCGCGCTCGCGCAATGGCAGTACTACGAGGCGACCGGCGACCGCACCTGGCTGAAGACGCTCGGCTGGCCGGTGATCTCCGGCGCAGCGCGGTTCTGGGCGTCACGGGCGAAGCGGACCGCGGACGGCGGCTACGACATTCGCCACGTCACCGGCCCCGACGAGGAGAACCCGGACGTCGACAATGAGGTCTACACCGTGGTCGGCGCGCGGACCACGCTGCGCGACGCGATCGCCGCCGCGAAGCTCGTCGGTGCATCCGTGCCCGGCAGTTGGGCGCGCATCGCGGCCGGACTGCGGGTTCCCGTCGCCAACGGGATCAACCCGGAGTTCGACGGGTACGGCGGCCAGCTCGTCAAACAGGCCGACGTGACGCTGCTCGGCTACCCGTGGGGCTTCGCGTCCTCGGCCGCGGTCGAGCGGGCCGACCTCGCGTACTACGTCCCGCGTACCGATCCCGGCGGCCCGTCGATGAGTGACGCGGTCAACTCGATCGAATCCGACCAGCTCGAACCCGGCAGTTGCCAGGCGTTCGTCTACACCGAGCGCAGCTACCAGCCGTTCATCCGCGACGTCTTCCATCAGTTTTCGGAGACGCGGACCGGCGGCGCATTCACGTTCATGACCGGGATCGGTGGCTTCCTCCAGGAGTTCCTGTATGGCTACTCCGGGCTGCGCTGGCAGGGGTCGGCGGTGCATCTCTCGCCCGCGCTGTCGGGTCCGATCACGGGGGTCACGCTCCGCGACCTGAGTTGGCGCGGCCGGACGTTCACGGTGACGATCCACCGTGACCGCGCCACGGTGGCGCTGCACAGTGGCGCGCCGTTGCCGGTCTCGACACCGTCAGGCCACGCCACGGTCCGCCCCGGGCATCCGCTCACGATCTCGACGCGGAGGACCACGACGAGCGCCGACGGCACCGACCCGCTCCAGTGCGGTGCCGCCAGCGCGTCGAACACCGCTCTCGGCGCGCCGGCCCTCGCCGCCGTCGACGGATCGAGTGCGACCGACTGGCAGCCGGCCCAACTCCCGGCGACGCTGACCGCGCCGGTGACCGCCCCGCGCACACTGTCGAGCGTCACGGTCCACTGGGGCCGGGCATGGCCGCCGGTGCTGAAGCCCAACGTCCACCCGAAGCCGGGGCCCGTCAAGACGCTGCGTTCACGTGAATACGACGTCCAGATCAGCGCCAACGGTCACACCTGGAGGACCGTCGCGGCCGTCAGGACGCACACCGCCCGGCTGACCGACACGGTCACGTTCCCGGCGACCCGTGTCCGCGCGGTGCGGTTGCGCCTGATCGGCGGGACCGGCGTGAGCACCGTCAAGACATCGAGCACCCCGTCGACGCCGATCCTGCCGATGATTCAAGAGCTCACCGCGCGTTGATCTCAGGAGACACGCTCGGCGCGCTCTGAAATTGCGCTGCCAGCTCAGACCGCGACCCGATCCCGAGCTTCTGGTAGACGTGACGCAGGTGGTATTCGACCGTCTTCGGGCTCAGGAACAGCTGGCCGGCGGCGACACGCGTGGTGAGCCCGCGGCTGAGCAGAAGCGCGACCTGTAGCTCGCGCGCGGTGAGCTGGTCCAGCGTGCTGACGTCACGCCGGCGAGCCGTCTCGCCAGTCGCGGCCAGCTCGGCCGAGACCTGCTCGGCCCACGGAACCGCGCCCAGCGTCTCGAACGCCTCCAGCGCCGCGCGAAGCGGCGGCCGTGCGTCGATCCGGCGGCGGGCGCGGCGCAGGCGGGCGCCGTAGGCGAGCTGGGTCCGCGCCCGCTCGAACACGTCCGGGGTCTGGGCGTGCAGCGCAAGCGCCTGCTCGAACGACGGGTCGAGCGCATCGTCGGAAGCCAGCAACCCGACGCAACGCGCCGCGCGCGCTCCGGACCACGGCTGCCCCTTCGCCGACGCGGCGGCGACGTACGGTCCGGTCAGACTGTCGGCCTGCGCGTGGTCGCCGAGCCGGACCAGGATCTCGACCATGTCCGGGATCGGCGATAGGTCGACGTCGTCGATCCCGAGCCGGCCGAGCATCGCCCGTTGCTCGCGGAGGTGCTCGAGTGCGGCTTCCAAGCGGCCGGCCCCGAACTCCAGGTCGGCCAGCGCCGCGCAGGTCCAGACGTGATGTGTCGCCACCCCGAGTGCGACCGCCAGCTGCCGGGCCTCGTCCGCATGGGCGCGGCAGTCCTCGTCCTTGCCCTGCCGCGCCTCCAGCCAACAGAGCCCTGCCAGTGCTGCGGCCAAGTCGGTCCCGTGGCCGATATCCCGAGCAAGCTCGATCGCCTCGTGAAAGCCGGCGGCGGCGACCGTCCACCGATCGGCGGTCGCCTGATGGCGAGCGGCGAGCTCGAGCACGTGACCGAGCTGGCTGCCGACGGCCTGACGGCGGCCCTCGGTGACCGCTCGCTCGATCACCTCGTCTGCGCCCGCCTCTCGCAGCCACAGCGCTCCGAGGACCGTCCAGTGCAGCAGCGAGGGATCGCGCGCCAGCTCGGGCTCGGACGCGAGCACCACGTCGGCATCACGAATCGCCTCGGCGCCCAGATCCCCCTCGCCGACCATCACCAGCGCCAAACCGTGAGCGGTGCCGCACACGTAGGCGGCGCGCGGACTGGGACGGGCAGGCAGTAACGCCAACGCCTGCCGGGTGGTGGCGGCCATCGTCGCAACGGCGCCGCCGTAGAAGCAGGCATGCGCGGCGTCGGCCAGGATCAGGGCTCCGAGCTCCGGTTCGCCCGCCTGCGCCGCCAACTCGGCGGCAGCGACGAGAGTCGCGTGTCCCTCCATCACCGGCCCGCGGTGGGCCAGTAGCTGCCCGTGCAGATGGGTCACCCGAGCGACCAGCGTCGCTCGGGGCCGGCGGGCGCGCAGCTCGTCGATCAGCGCCGCGGTCCGCTCGCCGGCTCCCGCCCGCCACGCGGCGTCGGCCGCGTCGTACAGCAGTTGATCGGCGAGGTCGGCGTCCTCGGCGAGGCGCGCGGCGCGCTCGAAGGCGGCACTCGACGTGGCGTAGGCGCTCCGTCCCCGCGCCCGCTCGGCGGCCTGCTGCAACGCGGCCGACACCGCTTCGTCAGGCCCGGTCGTGGCGGAGGCGAGGTGCCAGGCGCGGCGGTCTGAGTCACGATCCGGGAGGGCACCGGCCAGGGCCCGATGCACGGCTCGACGTTGCGCCGGCGTCGCGTCTCCGTAGCTGGCGGCGCGCGCCAGCGGGTGACGGAACGCGACGAGCCCGTCTCGGATCGACACCAGACCTGCGGCTTCCGCCGGCCCCAGGTCGGCAAGGTCGAGCCCCAGCGCAACCGCGGCGCGAGCGATCACCGCCGACTCCCCATCATGGCTCGCGGCGGCCAGCGTCATCGCTCGGCGCGTTCGGTCCGGAAGCGGGGCCGAACGGTGCAGGAACGCCTCGGTGATCTGTCGTGACACGGGGACCGGGACGTCAATCGCGGAGGCGACGACGCCGTCCGCGACGGGCGCGACCTCCAGCAGTGCCAGCGGGTTGCCGGCGGTGGCCGCATGGAGCTGCCGGGCGACGGCCTCAGTCGGCGCGTGTCCCGCCGCCTGGGCGAGCAACTCGCGCGTGCCCTCACCGTCGAGCCCCATCACTCGGTGGATCGGCAATCCTCCGCGATCGAGCAGTGACGGATGGCCCTCTCGGACCGAGATCAGAACCGCGACGGCATCGGCCAGCAGCCGGCGGATCGCGAACAGGATCGCCTCGGCACTGGGCGCATCGAGCCAGTGCGCGTCATCGATCAGCACCAGCACCGGTCCCTGCTCGGCGTAGGCCGCGAGCAGGCTCAGCGTCCCCGCGCCGACGGCGAAGCGGTCCTGCGCGCCACCAGGTCGCAGCGCCAGCGCAGCCTGCAGGGCCACCGCCTGCGGTGCCGGCACGGCGGGCAACGCGCCGAGTGCCGGGCGCAGCAGCTCGAGCAGTCCCGCGAACGGAACATCGGCCTCGGACTCGACACCCCGGGCGTGCAGGATCCGCATTCCCTCGGCATGTTCACGGGCGTTCTCCAACAACGCCGTCTTCCCGATCCCCGCCTCGCCGACGAACCCGAGAACGGCGCTGCGCCCGGTCCGCGCATCCGCCATGACGCGCCGCAGAGCGTTCCGCTCCGGGTCCCGTCCGACCAACATCGCCCGATTCTACGTCTGGGCTCGCGCGGTCAGACCAGGGGGTCCCCTGATGCGAGCCCCGGATCGGCCGCTTACCGTCGGCCGCGACGACCACCACGCGGCGCCGCCGCCAGATCTCGTAGAGGAGCAGCGATGTCAACGATCAACGCCGAACGACCCCTGGATGAAGAACGCCTGATGGCGTTCGTGTTCCGCGCCGTCGAGGAGGTGGGGGCAACGCTCAACGCGGCGCTCGTCGTGATGGGCGACAAGCTGGGGCTCTACCGCGCACTGGCCGGGGCGGGCGCGCTCACATCCGCCCAACTGGCCGACACGACCGGCGTCGCCGAACGCTATGTCCGCGAATGGTGCAACGCGCAGGCGGCCGGAGGCTTCATCGAGTACGACCCCGACGGCGGCCGCTACTCGCTGGCTCCTGAGCAGACGGTCGCGCTGACCGACGCCGACAGCCCGGCGTTCCTGCCGGGCTTCTTCCAGGTCGCGGTCGGCTCGGTGCTCGACTCGCCGCGGATCACCGAGGCGGCCCTCAACGGCTCGGGCGTCGGTTGGCACGAGCACAGCCACGACGTGTTCGACGGCTGCGAACGGTTCTTCCGCCCGGGCTACAACGCCAACCTCGTTCCGAGCTGGCTACCGGCGCTCGACGGCGTCGTCGACAAACTCGAGCAGGGGATCAGAGTCGCCGACATCGGCTGCGGCCACGGCTCCTCGACGATCCTGATGGCCCGGGCCTACCCGAACTCGTCCTTCATCGGTTCTGACTACCACGCCGGTTCGATCGAGACCGCACGGCAGCGGGCAGTCGAGGCCGGCGTCGCGGATCGCGTGAGCTTCGAGGTCACGCCGGCCGCCGGACACCCCGGCAGCGGATACGGGCTGGTGACGATGTTCGACTGCCTGCACGACATGGGCGATCCGGTCGGGGCGGCGCGCCATGTGCACGATCTGCTGACCGCCGACGGCACCTGGATGATCGTCGAGCCGCAGGCCGGCGACCGGATCGAGGACAACCTCAACCCGGTGGGACGCGCCTACTACGGGTTCTCGACTCTGCTCTGTACCCCGGCATCGCTGTCGCAGGAGGTCGGGATGGCACTCGGCGCTCAAGCCGGCGAGGCACGGATCCATGACGTCGTCACCGCGGGCGGCCTGACCCGCTTCCGGCGGGCGGCGGAGACGCCGTTCAACAACGTGTTCGAAGCCCGGCCGTAAACGCCGACGGGCGCGATTAGGATCGGCCGATGCGCCGGACCGACACCGAGACGCCCGCGCGACTGCCGGACGAAAGCGGCCACGTGGAGCGGGACGGCGTGCGGGTTTCGTGGGACGCCTACGGGACCGGGGACCGCGCGCTGCTCCTGCTCCCGGCCTGGTCGATCGTGCACTCGCGGCTGTGGAAGGCACAGATCCACTACCTCGCACGGCACTTCCGCGTCGTCACCTTCGACGGTCGCGGCAACGGCCTGTCCGACCGGCCCGACGATCCGGCGGCCTACGCGGATCCCGAGACGGTCGCTGACGCCGTCGCCGTCCTCGACGCGGCCGGCGTGGGGCAAGCGATCGCGGTCGGGATGTCCTGCGGCGGCCGCTTTGCGCTGGCGCTCGCCGCCGCGCACCCGGAGCGCGTCGGCGGCGTGGTGGCGATCGCGCCGGCGGTGCCGCTGCTGACGCCCGGCAACCCGGACCGCGAGCGAGTACGACTTCGAGGCGCGGCTCGACGCCTACGAGGGGTGGGCAAAGGACAACCGCCACCACTGGCTCGCCGACTACCGGGACTTCCTGGAGTTCTTCTTCGCCCAGATGTACAACGAACCCCACTCGTCCAAGCAGATCGATGATTGCGTGGCGTGGGGTCTGGACACGACGCCGGAAACGCTGCTGCTGACCGAATGCGTGCCGCCGTTCGCCGATCGGACGGCGGCGGAGTCGATGTGCCGGGCCGTGCGCGCCCCGGTGCTGGTGGTCCACGGCGACCAGGATCAGATCACGCCGTGGCATCGGGGGGCGCGCGTCGCCGAGCTGACCGGGGGGCGGCTGGTCACGCTGGAGGGCGCCGGCCATGGGCCGCAGGGGCGTGACCCGGTCCGGATCAACCACCTGATTCGCTCGTTCGCCAACGAGGTGTACGGGCCCCCGCCGCGGCGCGAGCGCTG
Organism: uncultured Solirubrobacteraceae bacterium; assembly: GCA_963743985.1. Taxonomy (GTDB): domain Bacteria; phylum Actinomycetota; class Thermoleophilia; order Solirubrobacterales; family Solirubrobacteraceae; genus Palsa-465. The sequence continues at coordinate 415,722 of CAVUSD010000032.1, forward strand.
GGTCCGCGGGTGCGTGCGGCGGCGGCGGGCGCTGTTCGTCTCGTCTCCGATCGGCCTCGGCCATGCGTGGCGCGACGTCGCGATCGCCGACGAGCTCCGTCGGCGTGTTCCCGATCTGGAGATCGAATGGCTCGCCCAGTCCCCGGTGACGAGCGTGCTCGAGGCCCGCGCCGAGACGATTCACCCCGCGAGCGCGGCGCTCGCCAGCGAGTCTGGGCATTTCGACCGGGAGTCAAACGGCCACGAGCTCAACGCGTTCCAGGCGTTGCGGCGGATGGACGAGATTCTGTGCGCGAACTTCATGGTGTTCGATGACGTCGTCTCAGAGGATGCGTTTGACCTGTGGATCGGCGACGAGGCCTGGGACGTCGATCACTTCCTGCATGAGAACCCGGAGTGCAAGACGGCCGCGTACGCCTGGCTGACCGACTTCGTCGGATTCCTGCCGCTCCCGGAGGGCGGCGCCCGTGAGGCGGCGCTTACCGCGGACTACAACGCGGAGATGATCGAGCACGTCGAGCGCTTCCCCCGGATCCGCGACCGCGCGATCTTCGTCGGGGAGCCGGACGACATCATCGCTGGCACGTTCGGCCCCGGCCTGCCGGAGATCCGACCGTGGACGGAGCGCCACTACGACTTCTGCGGCTACATCCCGGCGCCCGGTGTCGCGGCGCCGCCGGACCGCGAGACCCTGCGGGCGCAGCTCGGCTGGGGCCCGGCGGAGACGATCTGCGTCGTCGCGGTCGGTGGGACCGCGGTCGGCGCTCCACTGTTGCGGCTCGCCGTGCGCGCGCTGCCGGCGCTGCGCGAACGGATCGCCGACCTGCGGATGATCGCCGTCGCCGGGCCCCGGATCGACGCCGCTGCGTTCCCGGCATCGCCGGGACTCGAGCTGCGCGGCTACGTGCACGCGCTGCACCGGGAGCTGGCCGCGTGCGACGTCGCGATCGTCCAGGGCGGGTTGACGACCGGGATGGAGCTGATCGCCGCCGGCACCCCGTTCGTCGCGATTCCGTTGGCTCGCCACTTCGAGCAGCGACGGCACGTCCGCCACCGCCTCGAGCGTTACGGCGCGGGCGTCAGCCTCGACTACGCCGGCGCGACTCCGGCGGCGCTGGCCGATGCGGTCGTCGAGGCCCTCGCTCGCCCGGTCGAGTACCTGCCGGTGGCGCCCGGTGGCGCCGCCCGTGCCGCCGAGCTGATTGCCGAACTGCTGTAGGCGTCAGGCCGGCGGCCCGTCGCCGAGCAGCAGCTCGGTGCGGTACTTGGGCGCGAGCGCGATCGCCTTGGCCATCATCGCTTTCCCCGCTTCCGGGTCGAGCTTCGGCGGTGGCTCGGTGCGGGACGTGACCGGGATACCGATCTCCCGGAAGAAGTCCTCCTGGCCGGCCGGCGAGCACAGGCACAGCAGCCGCGCGGGCCGGTCGGAGGCGTTGGTGAACACGTGCGGGGCGTTGGCCGGCACGTTGACGGTTTCACCGGCATGAGCCACCGTGGGCTGCCCCCGGAAGGTGAACTCGATCTCGCCGTCGAGGATCGAGAACATCTCCTCGAAGTCGTGACGGTGCGGCGGCGGTCCGCCGCCCGGCGGGACGTGCATGTCGATCAGCGTGTAGCGGCCGGCGGTATCGGATCCGGAGACGAGAATCGTGTACGTGTCGCCGACGACGCCCAGATGCTCCAGCGAGTCATCGGTGTCAGGGCGGGCGTACGTCAGCTGCCGGGACGGGTCGTCGGCGGGGATCGGTGCTTCTGCAGCGTCGGACATCGGCATGGCCTCCAGTCAGGGACTAAGCGGACGAAATCGTCCGCTTCCTCCGGTAGCCTAGCCGAACTTCGATGATCCCAACGACCGCAATCTGAGATGACCGCACCGCAGACGAACGAACGGACGCCCCGCAGTGACGCCGCCGCCAACCGGGAGCGCGTGCTGGCGGCGGCCGCGGTGGCGGTCAGGCGCGAGGGCGAACGGGTTCCGATGGCGACGATCGCCGGCGAAGCCGGGGTCGGAATCGGCACCGTGTATCGCCACTTCCCCACCCGGGCGGCGCTGTTGGCGGCGCTCTCACAGCGCTCGTGGGACCTCGTGCTCGGCCACGCGCGCGTCGCCGCGAATGCCGATGGACCGGCCGTCGACGCGATCGCCCGGTTCCTGGCCCAGACGATCGCCGCGCGTGATGACCTGATTCTCCCGCTGCACGGCGGTCCCGTCCTGCTCGACGCCCGGACGCGCGCGGTGCGAGCTGAGATCAGGGAACGGCTCGAGCAGGTGCTCACACGGGGGCGGCGTGACGGCAGCATCCGCCACGATGCCACCGCGACCGACATCATCATCACCGGCGCGATGCTCGCCCAGCCGCTCGCGCACGTGGCCGACTGGGACCAGGTCGCGAGACGGCAGGCCGAGATCTACATCGCCGGTCTGGCGGCTACGCCTTCGTCGTCTCGGTCTCGCTGACGAACATCTCCCGCAGCACGGTCTTCTTGAACTTCCCGGTCGCGGTGCGGGGGATCTCGTCGATGAACTCGAACCGGTCGGGCAGCTGCCACTTGGCGTATTCGCCGGCCAGGTGGTCGCGCAACTCCTCAGCCTCGGCGCTCTCGCCGTCGCGCAGCACGACGGCCGCCAGCGGACGCTCGCCCCAGCGGTCGTCGGGGATCGCGATCACGGCCGCCTCGGCAACCGCCGGATGGGCCATCAGCAGGTTCTCGAGGTCGACCGACGAGATCCACTCGCCGCCGGACTTGACCAGATCCTTCGAACGGTCGCAGATCTTCAGGTTCCCGCCGGCGTCGATCGTGACCACGTCGCCGGTCACGAACCAGCCATCGTCGGTGAACTTCTCAGCTCCCTGATTGCGGTGGTAGGCGCGCGCGACCCATGGGCCGCGAACCTCGAGCTCGCCCATCGCCTGATCGTCCCACGCAACCAGCTCGCCTTCGTCGTTGCGCGCCCGGATCTCGACGAACGGCGAGGCTGTCCCCTGGCGCGCGCGGTAGCGCAGACGCTCCGCTTCGGACGCGTCGTCGAGCTCGGCGGGCGGCCGGGAGACGCTCCCCAGCGGCGAGGTCTCGGTCATCCCCCAGGCGTGGATGATCGTCAGGCCGAAGGCATCGAAGCGTTCCATCATCGACGGGGGCGCAGCCGAGCCACCGACGATCAGATGGTCGAGCGCGCTCAGGTCCCAGCGGTCGGGCTCGGCCTCCATCGCCTGCAGGACCGCCATCCACACGGTCGGCACGCCGGCAGTGATCGTCACTCGCTCGTCGGCGAGCAGGTCGAGCACGCTGACCGCGTCGAGCTTGGGGCCGGGCAGGACGAGTGCCGAGCCGATCAGCGCCGCGGTGTAGATCATCCCCCACGCGTTGGCGTGGAACATCGGCACGACCGGGAGCAGCGTGTCGCGCCGTGAGACCGCCTTGACGTCCGGCAGCGCCGCGATCAGCGAGTGCAGGACCATCGAACGGTGCGAGTACACGACTCCCTTCGGCCGCCCTGTCGTGCCCGACGTGTAACACATCGCGGCCGCTCGGCGCTCATCGTCGGCCGGCCACTGCATCGGCTCGGCGCCCTCGATCAACTGCTCGTAGTCCAGGTAGCCGTCGGGCAGCGCGGCGTCGGTCCGCCGCACGACGATCACGTGTGAGAACGCGCGCGCCTCGCGGAAGCTCTCGAATACGGGCAGCAACGTCTCGTCGAGGACGATGGCCTGGTCCTCGGCGTCGTTGACGATGAAGCTCAGCTCGTCACGGTGCAGGCGCGGGTTGAGCGTGTGGAGCACGGCGGCCATGCACGGCACGGCGAAGTACAGCTCCAGGTGCTCGGGCTGGTTCCACAACAGGGTGGCGACCGGGTCGCCATCGCCGATCCCAAGCTCCGACAGCGCGGTCGCCAGCTGTTTGGAGCGCGCAATGCACTCGCCCATCGTCGTGTGGCCCACCGATCCGTCAGGCCGGCGAAACGCGACCCTCTGGTGGCCTGAGAACTGCTCCGCGCGCCGGATCACGTTGGTCAGCGACAGCGGATAGTCATCCATCATCAGCGCTTCGCGCATGGTCTCTCCCGTTTATCGGCAACGACTCCCGGGCAAAGCCTACGGGAGCGAACGAACGCAGGTGTACGGGGGCTAGGCGATGCCGCGCGGCGTACCGTGTCGGCTAGAGGAGCGGTCGAATGTCATACGAAGTTCCGAGCGAATATCTGAAGCGGTACGGGGACCTGCTCGTCAATTACGCGCTGGGCGGCGGGAGCGGGATCCAGCCTGGCGACGTCGTCTGCGTCCGTGGCCCCGAGAGCGCCAAGCCCTTATACGCCGAGGTCTGCCGCGCCGTCTGGCGGGCCGGCGGACACGTCGTGCACGATTACCGGCCTGACCCCGACGGATCAGTCAATCTGATGCGCGATTTCTTCGAGCTGGCGTCACCTGAGCAGCTCAGCTGGTTTCCCGATGCGTACTACCGCGGCGAGGTCGACACGTTCGACCATCTCGCGTTCATCCATTGTGAAGCCGACCCGCACGCGCTCGCGGATGTCGACCCGGAGAGGATGATGGCGCGGCAGAGTTCGTTTGCGCCGCTGGTGCGATGGGAGGACGCGAAGGAGGCCGCCGGGGCGTTCTCGTGGACGATCGGCCTGTATCCGAGCGAGGCGATGGCCGCCGAGGCCGAACTGACGCTCAAGCAGTACTGGGGCGAAGTTGCGAGGGCGTGCTTCCTTGACGATCCGGACTGCAAGCAGCGCTGGCGCGAGGTCGCCGGTCAGATCAGCAGGTTCACCGGGTGGCTGAACTCGCTGCCGATCGCGCGGTTGCACGTCCATGGCCCCGACGCCGACCTGTGGCTGACCCTCGGCGAGCGGCGCCGATGGGTCGGGGGCAGCGGCCGCAACATTCCGAGCTTCGAGTGCTACACGAGCCCGGACTGGCGCGGCACCGAAGGCTGGATCCGCTTCTCGGAGCCGCTCTACACGCACGGCTCACTGATCAAGGGGGTGCGGCTCGAGTTCGCAGGCGGCAAGGTCGTGGCCGCGACCGCCAACGAGCACGAGCCGTTGCTGCGCCAGATGATCGCCACGACCGGCGCCGACCGCGTCGGTGAGTACTCGCTGACGGATGCGCGGCTGTCGCGGATCACCAAGTTCATGGCCAACACGCTCTACGACGAGAACGTCGGGGGACCTCACGGCAATACCCACCTGGCGATCGGTCGGGCGATCCACGACTGCTATGACGGCGATCCCGCAACGTTGTCGGCCGATGACTGGGAGCGTCTCGGCTTCAACGACTCGGTCGTCCACACCGACATCGTCTCGACCGCCGACCGCGAGGTGACCGCGGTGCTGCGCGATGGCTCCAGCCAGACGATCTACGCCGGCGGCCAGTTCCAGCTCGAGTAGTGCGTCCGGGGCCGCGCACCGAGATGTCACTGCGCGGCTGGGGCGACCCGACGCAGGCGGCGCCCCTGCCCGAGTCGCTGCGACGGGTGCTGCAGGACGCACTGGGCGTCGACGTGGCGCGTCCGGCGACGACGGCGTCCCCCGTCGCGCTGGCACCCGCGCGCCTTGACCGCCGCGTCGCCCTCGAGCTGGCCGGGATCGTCGGAGCGGACGGCGTGCACGGTGACGACCAGTCACGGCTGCGCCATGCGCGCGGCCGCTCCACCCCCGACCTGCTGACGCTGCGGGGGCCGGGGCCGATCACGGCGCCCGATCTCGTGCTGACGCCGGACTCCCACGAGCAGGTGATGACGCTGCTCGCTCGCTGCAGCGCTCGGCGGGTAGCGGTCGTGCCGTTTGGCGGGGGCACGTCGGTCGTCGGCGGCGTCGAGCCCGACGTCGGCGCGTTCAGCGGCGTCATCGCCTTGGACCTTGCGCGGCTGAACGTACTCGAGCGGTTCGACGAGGAGTCGCGGCTGGCGACGCTCGGCCCGGGCCTGCGCGGTCCGGAGGCCGAGCAGCTGCTGGCCGAGCGCGGCTACACCATCGGCCACTTCCCGCAGTCGTTCGAATACGCGACGCTGGGCGGGTTTGCCGCTACCCGCTCCAGTGGCCAGGCGTCGGCGGGCTACGGCCGCTTCGACGAGCAGGTCATGGCGATCCGGGTCGCCACCCCGTCGGGAACGCTCGAGCTCGGGCGGGCGCCGCGCTCAGCGGCCGGTCCGGACCTGCGCCAGCTGATCCTCGGCTCCGAGGGCGCGCTTGGCGTGATCACGTCGCTGACCCTGGCGGTCCGCCCCGCACCGGCGACTCGCGTCTATGACGGCTGGCGATTTGCGACGTTCGCAGACGGCGTGCGCACGCTGCGGTCGCTCGCTCAGGACGGGCCGCGGCCGACCGTGCTGCGACTCTCGGATGAGGTCGAAACCGCGCTGAGCCCGGCTGTACCCGGTGACACCGGGAGCAGCGGCGGCGGCAAAGGGTCAGGCTGTCTGGCGATCGTCGGCTTCGAGGGCGACGTCGACGCGGTCACCCGGTGGCGGTCACGGACGGCGGATCTGCTCGCCGGCGACGGCGCCGAGCCGGTCGCGGGCGCCGGCGACAGCTGGTCGGAAGGGCGCTACCGCGGTCCGTATCTGCGCGACGCGCTGCTCGACGTGGGCGCGCTGGTCGAAACCCTGGAGACCGCCTGCTTCTGGTCCTCGCTGCACGAGCTGCGCGACCGGGTGTCGACCGCCGTCCGCCAGGCGCTGATGCACGAGACACCGCCGACGCCGCCGGTGATCCTCTGTCACGTGTCGCACGTCTACGCGGCGGGGGCGTCCTTGTACTTCACGATCGCCGCGGCCCAGTCAGATGACCCGATCGGGCAGTGGCGCCGCGCCAAGGCGGCGGCCGCGGACGCGATCATCGCCGCCGGCGCCACGATCACCCACCACCACGGCGTCGGCCGCGATCACATTCCCTGGTATGAACGTGAGATCGGCGAGCTCGGTGTCATGGCGTTGCGCTCGGTGAAGCAGACGCTCGACCCGGCGGGCATCCTGAACCCGGGGGTGCTGCTCAGCGCCGAGAACCCGCACGACCGACCTAAAGGACCGAGATGACGACCGAGATCGAGCAGTACACCGATGCGATGGCCGAGCTGGTGGTCCGCTTCGGTGCCAACGTGCAGCCGGGCCAGGTGGTCGCGATCGGCGCCGAGCCGGGCAAGGAGCAGATGGTCCGGGCGATCGCCGAGCACGCCTACCGCGCGGGCGCCAAGTTCGTCGACCTGAGCGTGTTCGATGTGTATCTGAAGCGGGCCCGCGCGCTGTACGGCAGCTCCGATGATCTCGACTACGTGCCCCCGTGGATGGGCGAGCGGGTGCTGGAATTGGGCGAACTGCGCGCGGCCCGTATCTCACTGGCGGGGCCGTCGGCGCCACACGCGCTCGACGACGTCGATCCGCGGCTGATCGGACTCGACATGATGCCGCGCGTCGCCGAGTCGATGACCGTCGTCAACGATCGTTCGACCAACTGGTCGATCGTCCCCGCGCCGACCCAGGCGTGGGCGTTGCTCGTGCATCCGCGGTTGGAGCCCGCAGCGGCGCTTGACCGGCTGTGGGCGGAGGTGGCACACATCTGCCGGCTCGACGAACCCGATCCGGTCGCCGCCTGGAATGCGCGTCTCGACGAGCTCAAGCGGGTCGCGACGACGCTGACGGACCTGCGGTTCGACGCGATCCGACTGCACGGCCCCGGCACCGACCTGACCGTCGGGCTGCTCCCGTCCAGTCACTGGATCGCCGCCGACTCGGAGACCGCCGACGGGATCCCCCATCGCCCGAACCTCCCAACCGAGGAGGTGTTCACCACGCCCGATCCCGAGCGCGTGAGCGGCACGGTCACCGCCACCAAGCCGTTGTTCGCGTCGGGGACGACGATCACCGGACTCCGCGTCAGCTTCGACCAGGGACGCGTGACCTCGATCGAGGCCGACGAGGGCGCCGAGGTGCTGCGCGGCCTGGTCGCCCGCGACGAGGGCGCGGCTCGGCTCGGCGAGCTGGCGTTGGTCGACGGCAAAGGCCGGATCGGACCGCTTGAGACCGTGTTCTACGACACGCTGTTGGACGAGAACGCGGCGAGCCATATCGCGCTCGGGGCCGGATACCAGATGGGGGTCGCCGAGGACGCCGATCGGCCGCGCGTCAACGTCTCGCAGATCCACACCGACTTCATGATCGGCTCGGCGGAGGTCTCGATCGACGGGCTGCGCCCCGGAGGCGAGGTGGTGCCGGTGATGCGCGCGCACAGCTGGCAGGTCTGAGCCGGCGCGCTAACCTGCCCCTGCCGTCAGGAGAGGTGCCGGAGCGGCTGAACGGGCGCGACTGGAAATCGCGTAACGGGGGTTACCTCGTTCGGGGGTTCGAATCCCCCCCTCTCCGTCACACCCACCTTGCACAAACCTCCTCACTCCTCCGCGAACTTGGTCGGAGGTCTGACACCGACGTCGGAAGCTGACGTCTCAGATTGCCGACCAGCGGCGGGGTATGATATTTCTCTCTGGACGGACCATTGGGTGCGCTTTGGTCCATCCGATAGACGAACGAACGATGTCACGCCCTGCTCTCAAACTCGTTGACGGAGGCCTCGACACCACCATTGAGTGGAGCTGGTTCTGCGGCTACTGTGCGGCGCCGGCTCCCGGGAACATGCCGCCCCCGCCCTCCGGCCGGGTGTGTTCCTCGTGCGGACTCGGGATGCTGTTGGAGACGCGCGCGGACGCCGTCCCAACCGACCGTGACGCGTTTGTCGTCGTCGACTCGCGTCTGCTGATCCAAGCGCTCTCCCGTGACGCGCAGCGTCTCCTGGCGGTGACCGAGGAGGACGCGATCGACACTCCGGTGTCCGAACTGCTGATGCCGGCGGACGCCGAGACGGCCAGCCGGACCGGATTCGCCGCTGCGATCGCCGATGCGGCACAGGGCGTCGAATCCGAGGTCGCACGCAGCTTCGTTCGCCCGTGGAACACGTTCGGTGTCCGCATGCGGGCCAAGATCGCGATCTGCGGGCCACCGCGGGCGGCGCTGATCGTGCTCGACGATGACCGTCCGCGCGGGCCGCTCGTGACCGGACTGCGCAGCGGCAAGGTCGTGCCGTTGCGGGCGATCCGTTAGCCGGCAGCGCGGCTAGGAGCGCCCCGGGGCGGGCGCCAGGATCTCGGGTGCGCCGAATGCCGCCAGCACGGCGGGCATCCGTATCGAGCCGTCGTCCTGCTGGCCGTTCTCCAGCAGCGCGATGATCGTCCGGCCGACCGCGACCGCGGTCCCGTTGAGCGTCGCGACGTGCACCGGACGACCGGGTGGGTTCGTGTTCGGTCGGTAGCGAACGTCGAGTCGGCGGGCCTGGAAGTCGGTCGTGTTCGACGTCGAGGTGAGCTCGCGGTAGCGCCCCTGGCCGGGTAGCCACGCCTCGATGTCGTACTTCATCGCCGCCGGCGCACCGAGGTCGTCGATCGCGATCGCCACGACGCGGTAGGGAATCTCCAGGTCCGCCATGATCGACTCTTCGATCGCGAGCAGCCGCTGGTGCTCGTCACGCGCCGCCTCGGGCTCGCAGAACGCGAACATCTCGACCTTGTCGAACTGGTGCACGCGGAAGATCCCCCGCGTGTCCTTGCCGGCGGCGCCGGCCTCACGCCGGAAGCAGCTGGAGAAACCGGCGTAGCGCAACGGCAGCTGTTCGGCGTCGAGGATCTCGTCGGCGTGCAGCGACGCCAGAGCGACCTCCGAGGTGCCGACGAGGTACAGGTCGTCGGCCGGCAGGTGGTAGATCTGCTGCTCGGTGTCGGGGAAGTACCCGGTCCCGTACAGCGCCTGCTCACGGACCAACACCGGCGGGATCACCGGTTCGAAACCCTCGGCGGAGAGCTTGCGCATCGCGTAGCTGACGAGCGCCAGCTCGAGCAGCACCAACTCGCCGCGCAGGTAGGCGAACCGCGAGCCCGACAGCCGCGCGCCGCGCTCCATATCGATGCGCGGCCCGGCCAGCTCCAGGTGGTCGCGGCCGGTCTTGGTCGCGTCGCCGACCTCCCGCAGCACCGTGTCCGTGAGCGGAGCGTCCTCCTCGGGAAGGTTCGGCAGCGATCGCATCGCGTCGTCGCGCTCCGCGCGCAGCTGCGTCTCGACGTCTGACAGCGCTCGACCGCGCGCCGCCAGCGCCGCCAGGTGCTCGCGCTGCTCGGTGCTCGGAGCCCCGCGCAGCGCCTTGCTGGCCGCGTTCTGCTCAGAGCGAAGCTGCTCGAGCTCCGTCGTCACTCCCCGCCAGCGCTCGTCGAGCTCGAGCACGGTGTCGACCGTCAGTGCAGCCGCGGGGTCCCGCCGGGCCAGCGCTGCGCGCACGGCGTCGGGCTCCGCACGAATCAGCCGGATGTCGAGCATTGCGGCTCGACTCTACGGCGTGGCCGAAGCAGCGGTCTGCTTGACCTTGCCCTTGACGGGCTTGCCCGCGACCGACGACACGAACAGGGCCACGGATGCGATCTGCGTCTTGCTCAAGCTCGACCCGAACGCCGGCATCCCGCCGCCGCCGTTGATCACCTGATGGGTGACCAGCGCGTCACTCGGCTTGAGCTGGTCGAGGTTCGGACCGACGGTGCCGGTCGAACCCGCCGCCGCCAACGTGTGGCAGCTGGCGCAGGTGGAGTCGAACACCGTCATCCCGGCCTTGACCGAGACGGCGGACGCGGACCCCGAACTGCTGCTCCCGGATGCGGACGTCGATGTGCCAGACGAGGACGCGCTGGCAGCGGCCGCCTGCCCAGCACCCGGTATCAGCGTCCCGATCGATCTGCGGGTGCAGTTGACGGTCCCGATCTGCTTGGGCGCCTTCGCGCCCGCATACGTCGCCACGAACTTCGCCACGTCGACCGCGTCCTGGCCGACGACGATGTTCTGCGGCATGTAGGCGCCGGAGAATCCACCGTTGGCGATCGCGTAGAGGACCCGGTTGATCGGCCGCTCACAGCGGACGTTGAAGTTCGGGCCGCTGATCGCCGACGCCGTGCGGATGTTCGGCGCCGATCCGTGCGTGCCGGCCGCGTACAGCGTGTGACAGCCCGCGCACCGTTCGGAGAACAGCACCGCTCCGTGGTACAGCTGTGTTTGGGCCTTGGGCACGCTGATCTTCTGCGTACCGCATGCCGAGATCGACAGAGCCGCGGCCAGGACCGCGGGCACCACGAGAAGTTTGGACCAGGTCCGCATCGCGCCGGACATCATAATGAGCTTGCCCGTGTCACGGTGCCGCTCTCTGTCTGCGACCCTCGCCGCGCTCCTCGTGGGCGGCCTCGCCGGCGGCCTCGTGGCCGGTTGCGGCGGGGGCCATGAGACATCCCCCGGCAGGTCCCTCAACGTGTCGCTCAACGAATGGCGCCTGACCCCGTCGCACGCCGACGCACGCCCCGGGCCGCTGCTGATCGTCGCTCACAACTCAGGACGGTTGGCACACAACCTCGTGCTCTCCCGCGACGGGGTCCGGATCTCGTTCACGGCGCCGATCATGCCCGGTCAGGACGCCGACCTGGAGGCGACTCTGCAGAAGGGCAGCTATCAGCTGCTCTCCTCGATGCTCGACGACCAGGCGACCGGGGTGTACGGGACGCTGAAGGTCGGCTGAAGCCAGGAAGGACAACGGGGGGTTGGTCACGAACATCACACCATCCCCGGCGCCGGCTTGTGCGACGCTCGCCCTGCAGTACACAACGCGAACGTCCTCCTACGGCGGCAACCAGAGGTGTCGGCGTCGGGGATCGTCTTTCTGCTCCCCGGCGTGCTCGGGGAACCGTACGGTTTCGCGAGCTTTCTGGTCGCCTTGCAACGCGCCTTGCACGGAACGGCAGCTGTCAGCCCGTCCCGGCCGCCCGCGCCAGAAGGACGGTCATGACGACCGCGGCGAGGACCATCACCCCGAGCTCACGTTGGACGATCGTCATCATCACGACGCGCTGCTCGGCGGCCTCCAATCGACCGAGCTCGGCGGCCGAGTCGAAACCGCGGGAGTCCATCACCATCTGCGCCGACGCGATCCGCAGCTGCTCGGCGACGAACGAGACGGCGATCGGAACGAGGCCGTAGATCAGATGCAGCTCGGAGGCATGCCGCCCGCTCGCCTCCCAGATCCCCCCGAGGATCGCCTCGATCACGATGAACAGCTGGCCGCCGCGCAACAGCCACCAGAACAGCCGCGATGCGCGCCCCCGGTACCAGCACCAGATCCCCCAGATGGCGGCGGAGCCGGTGAGGCCGATGCACAACGCACCGACGACGATGTGGATGATCTTCATGGAGAGCAGAGGGTTCGGGACGCGAGCATGTGCACAGGCTGCAGTTGAGACTTGCCGCATTTCGCACTAAGTAACAAGGTGTTACAAGCCTGGCTTAAGGAGTGGTATAAGACAGGTGTGATCCAGAGCTACCTGCCGGCGATCGTATTCCTCATTTTGGGCGGTGCTGTCGGCGGTCTGTTCGGCAGCCTGAATCTGCTGACCGGCAAGCGCAACCGCCGACGCGAAGCCTCCAAGCACGACCCGTACGAGTGTGGTCTGCCGTCCGAGATCCAGCGCGGGTTCCGGTTCGGCATCAGCTTCTACATGATCGCGATGTTGTTCATCCTGTTCGACATCGAGGTCATCTTCATCTATCCGATCGCCGTGCAGCTACGGGCGTTCGGGACGTTCGCGCTGACCGAGACGATCGTGTTCGTGGTCCTCCTGTTCATCGGGTTCGGTTATGTCTGGCGCCGAGGAGCCCTGGAATGGAAATAAAGCGAGAAACGCTGGATCCGTCGGACTTCCGAGTCCGTCAGCTGCAAGCCCGCGACATGCTTCGCGGCGACCTGGAGGGCGACGAGCTCGACACGTTCGTCGAGCAATCCGTGATGACGACGACGGTCGACAAGGCGGTGTCCTGGGCCCAGGGCAACTCGATCTACCCGATGACGTTCGGCCTCGCCTGCTGCGCGATCGAGATGATGTCGATCGTCGCCGCCCGGGTCGACATCGCCCGGTTCGGCTGGGAGGCGTTCCGCGCCTCGCCGCGCCAGGCGGACCTGTTGATCCTGTCGGGCCGGGTGTCGGTCAAGATGGCGCCGGTGATCCGGCGCATCTACGACCAGATGCTCGAGCCCAAGTGGGCGATCTCGATGGGCGCCTGCTGCTCGTCGATGGGCGTCTTCAACAACTACGCGCTGGTGCCGTCGGACAAGTTCATGCCGATCGACATCCACGTGCCCGGCTGCCCGCCCCGGCCCGAGGCGCTGATGCACGGAATCCTCCGCCTGCGTGACAAGATCCAAGGTCATCCCCCCGACGGCTGGCGCGAGCGCTACGACGCGGTCGGCACCGAGGAGGTGCTGACCCCCGGTGATCAGCGCGGCTCACAGCTTGACGGCGCGATCAACGTGTTCCCGGGAGGCGACACCGCCGGTGCCTGACGCGACCGGCCTCGAGCTGATCGCCCACGAACTCCGCGAGGCGAACGACGGATCGATCCTGGAGACCGAGTTTCGCCGCGGCCGTGCCGTGCTCGAGATCGGGCCCGAGCACGTCCCGGCCGTGCTGCAGCAGCTGCACGACAAGGGCTACACGTTCCTGGCCAGCGTGCACGGGGTCGACTACTACCCCGACGAGCCGAGGCTCGGCGTGCTCTACGAGCTGATGGACATGCGTGAGGTCGACCGGATCAGCGTCAAGACCCGGGTCAGCACCGAGAATCCACGCGTGCCGACGGCGACCGGCCTGTTCCCCGGGGCCAACTTCCCCGAGCGCGAGGTCTACGACATGTTTGGCGTCGTCTTTGACGGGCACCCGGATATGCGCCGGATCCTGATGCCGGAGGATTTCTCGGGCTTCCCCCAGCGCCGCGACTTCCCCGTCGGCGGCGAGCCGGTGCTGTTCACGTACAACGAAGAGACCGGATACGGCAAAGACCAATGAGCGCGTCAAGCCTCGACACGTCCACCTACCGCCAGCGCGAGGAGTCGATCACCTACCAGGCCGAGTCGGCCGGGATGGGCGAGACCCACGAGCTGCTGACGCTCAACATCGGCCCCCACCACCCCGCCACCCACGGCGTGCTGCGGCTGCTGACGACGATGGAAGGCGAGGTCATCCGCGACGTCAAGCCGATCATCGGCTACGTCCACACCGGGATCGAGAAGACCGCCGAGCAGAAGTCCTACTGGAAGGTGATCCCCGTCATCGAGCGGATGGATTACCTGTCGTACTACTTCAACGCGATGGCGTTCTGCGGTGCCGTCGAGGATCTGCTCGAGGTCGAGGTGCCCGAGCGCGCCCAGTATCTGCGGGTGATCCATCTGGAGCTCGACCGGATCATGTCGCACATGGTGTGGCTGGGCACGAGCGCGCTCGACCTCGGCGCGATCTCGATGTTCTGGTACTGCTTCCGCGAGCGAGAGACGATCCTCGACCTGTTCGAGATGTCCTCGGGCCAGCGGATGCACACCCGCTACTTCCAGGTCGGGGGCGTGATCGAGGACATCCCGCGCGGGTTCGCCGCCAAGCTGCGGCAGTTCTGCAACGAGATGCCGACCCGGGCCGACCAGTACGCCGACCTGCTGGAGAAGAATCAGATCGTGCTCGAGCGGCTACGGGGAACGTGCCCGATGCCGGCCGAGGAGTTGCTCAAGATCGGCGTCACCGGCCCGCTGCTGCGCGCCGCCGGCAACCCGTGGGATCTGCGCAAGGCCGCGCCGTACTCGAGCTATGACAAGTTCGACTTCAAGATTCCGGTCGGCACCGTCGGTGACAACTACGACCGCTACCGGGTTCGCCACGCCGAGATCTACGAGTCGGTCAAGATCATCGAGCAGGCGCTCGAGGGGCTGCCCGAAGGCCCCTACATCACGCCCGACCGCAAGGTCGCGCTGCCGCCGCGCCACGAGCTGGCGACGAGCATGGAAGCGCTGATCCACCACTTCAAGCTCGTCACCGAGGGCTTCCGGGTGCCGCCGGGCGAGTCCTACTACCCGATCGAGGGCCCGCGCGGCGAGCTTGGCTGCTTCGTGCGCGCCGACGGTTCGGGCAAGCCCGCCCGGGTGCACATGCGCGACCCCAGCTTCACCCACCTGCAGGCGCTCGCGCCGATGGTCAAGGACGCCTACCTGGCCGACATGATCGCGACCCTGGCGATGCTCGATCCGATCCTCGGCGGCATCGACCGCTGAGTGCCGATGAGGCGCTGCCCATGAGCTTCTCCAACCGCCCGATGTCGATCCCCCGCTACCGCCACGGCAGCCGCGTCCCCGGCTGGGACGACGCGGTCGACCTGACCAAGCCGCCGGCGACGGTCCCGGACCCCGCCACGACCGACGTTCCGGACGAGCTGCGTGGCGCGGTCGAGGCGGCGATGGCCAAGTACCCGGACAAGCGCTCGGCGGCGATCCCGGCGCTGCACGCCGCGCAGAGCATGTACGGCTGGTGCTCGCCGGAGGCGATCGACCAGGTGGCGGCCGTGATGGAGCTGACGCCCGCGTACCTGACCGCGGTCGCCACCTTCTACGACATGCTCGAGACCGAGCCGCGTCCGGTCCACGACGACGTCTACGTGTGCACGAACATCTCGTGCTCGCTGCTCGGAGCCGACGAGCTGTTCGAGG
>CAVUSD010000033.1:0-114354 GCA_963743985.1 uncultured Solirubrobacteraceae bacterium
GATCAGAACGATCAGCTCCGAGGTGTTCTCCCACGTACCTATCAGCAGCTGTCGAACGGCACCCTGGTGAGCCTGCTGCGCTCCGTGAACGCGATACTCGGCGATATCGATGGGGACGGCTTCGGCAAGGTGTACGAGTACTTCCTGGGGAAATTCGCGGTTGCAGAAGGCGCCAAGGGCGGCGAGTACTTCACCCCGACCTCGATCGTCCAGCTGATCGTCGAAATCCTCGAGCCTTTCAGCGGCAAGATCCTCGACCCTGCCTGCGGGTCTGGCGGGATGTTCGTCCAGAGCGCCCGGTTCGTCGACGAGCACCGCAACGGCGGCAGCGGACGACTTTCGATCTACGGACAGGAGCGGGTCGAGGAAACGGTGCGGCTATGCAAGATGAACCTCGCCGTCCACGGCCTGGAAGGCCGGGTCGGCCCAGTCGAACACGTACTACGAAAACCCCTTCAGTGCCGTAGGGAAGTTCGATTCGTCATGGCGAATCCGCCGTTCAACGTCAACAAGATCGACAAGCCAAGGCTCGAAGGTGACCAGCGGTTCCCGTTCGGGGTAGCCGAAGCCAGACAACGGCAACTACATCTGGATCCAGGCGTTCTAGTCGGCGCTCAACAGCAGGGCCGCGCCGGCTTCGTGATGGCCAACTCGGCTGCGATGCGGGCGGGATCGAGCTCGACATACGGCGGCAAGCTCATCGAGGACGGCGCGGTCGAGTGATCGTCGCCGTGGGCTCCAACTTCTTCTACACCGTGACGTTGCCGTGACGCTGTGGTTCTTCGACAAGGGCAAGCGCGGCACGGATCGCGAGGACAAAGTCCTGTTCATCGACGCGCGAAAGATCTTCCGCCAGATCGATCGCGCTCACCGAGATGGACCCCGGCGCAGATCGAGTTCCTGGCCAACATCGTTAGGTTGTATCGCGGGGAAGAGTCGAGACGGTCCATGGCTCGACGCAGCTGATGTCTGAAGCGTTTCCGACGAACAAGTATCTGGATGTGCCAGGGTTGTGTCGCCTCGCGACGGTCGGTGAAGTCGAAAAGCAAGGCTGGAGTCTCAATCCCGGACGCTATGTCGGTGTGGCGGCCCCGCAGGATGACGGAATCGATTTTCGAGTGCGCCTGGAGGAGTTGACCGGGACACTCGAGAAGCTCGATGCCAAGGCGTCGGCGCTGCGTGAGCAGATTGCAGCTAACGTCGCGGAGCTGCTGCAGTGACGGGTGTAGCTCATCCGGTATTCGGGACCCAGGTTCCCGACAATTGGGACACGGCGAGGGTTGATGAGATCAAATCACCGGAACCATCGTCGTGCGTCGCTGGTCCCTTCGGGTCAAATATCTCGTCCAAGTACTTCGTCGATGATGGCGTTCCGGTCATTCGCGGCGGCAACCTTTCGGATGACTTGACCCCCTTCGTCTCGGACGGCTTCGTGTTCGTGAGCGCAGAGCGGGCACGGAGCTATAAGCCGCAGCACGTCCGAGCGGGGGACCTGGTTTTCACATGTTGGGGCACCATTGGCCAGGTGGGACGCATCCCCGAGAACGGCCCGTACCCTGAATACATCATTTCCAATAAGCAACTGAAATTGCGCCCGGACCCCCGTCGCATAGCTCCCCGCTTCCTCTACTACTACTTCGCCAATCCACAGATGGTTGAGTACATCCGGGGCCGCGCCATCGGTTCGGCAGTACCTGGGATCAACCTAGGGATTCTCAAGACCTGCCGGTGGTGCTGCCACCGCTCTGCACACAGCGCAAGATCGCAGCCGTCCTGTCGACGTATGACGATCTCATCGAGAACAACACCCGGCGGATCAAGGTCTTGGAGGAGATGGCGCAGCGGCTCTACCGGGAGTGGTTCGTCGATTTTCGGTATCGAGGGCATCAAGACTTTCGGACGGCGGAGTCAGAGTTGGGTCCGATCCCTAAGAAGTGGAGCGTAGCCCGGTTGTCCGAACTCGTAACCACTCAATACGGCTTCACAGCATCAGCCTCTACCGCTCCGGTAGGGCCGAGATTCTTGCGCGGAATGGATATGAACAAGTCGTCCGTCATCGACTGGTCTACGGTCCCGTATTGTCTGATCGGCGACGCCGACCGGGCGAAATATGCTCTGTCGCCAGGCGACATCTTGGTCATCCGTATGGCGGATCCCGGGAAGGCTGGATCGTTGAAAAGGAGGTCGACGCGATCTTCGCGTCGTACCTCATCCGCCTGCGGCCCCGGGACGAGCGGCTGCGTCCCTACTTCCTCTTTCACTTCCTGTCGTCGGAGCGTTATCAGGCGTTCGTGAGCGGGGCAAGCACTGGGACGACGCGTAAGAGCTTCGGCGCTCCCGGACTCACATCGATCGACTTAGCTTTACCCCCGGTTGCGCTTCAACGGGAGTTCGACCGGGAGGCAGGCCCGGTGAGATCGCTTATGACGAACTTGCTCGAGTCCAGTGGCCTGTTGCGCGCTACGCGCGACTTGCTCCTGCCGCGCCTCCTGTCCGGCGAGATCAGCGTCAACGACCTCAACATTGAGAGCCCGGAGGTCTCGTGACGCCACCTCCGCCGTCCGCGCTGTACAGCGAAGACGCCTCCGTGGAGCGGCCGGCGATCGAGCTGTTCAAGGAACTCGGCTGGGACCACATCAACGCTTTCCAAGAGACCTTTGGCGCCGAGAGCACGCTGGGACGCGAGACCAAGGCGGAGGTCTTCCTGACTCGGTTTCTTCGCCCGGCAATCGAGCGGCTGAACCCAGATCTCTCGGCCGAGGGAGTCGAGGCAGCAGTCACTGAGGTCACGAGGGACCGCAGCGCGCTCCATCACGCGCGCGCCAATCGTGAGGTCTTCGAACTCCTCCGTGACCGAGTCCTCGTCTCGGTCCGTGAGCAGGACGGCAGCAAGGTCACGGAGCGAGTCACGATCATTGACTGGGAGTCGCCAGATAACAACGACTTCCTTCTCGTATCTCAGCTCAGGATCACCAGCGATCTCTACGGACGTCGGACGGACCTGCTCGGCTTCGTTAACGGCGTTCCCTTGGTCTTCATCGAGCTGAAGGCGGCGCATCGCAACCTCAAGCACGCCTACGACGACAACCTTCGCGACTACCGCGACGTGATTCCGCATCTCTTTGTCCCGAACGGCTTCATCGTTCTCTCGAATGGAGCTGAGACCAGGTTCGGGACGATCACGTCGGCATGGGAGCACTTCCTCGAATGGAAGAAGATCAATTCCGAAGGCGAGCGAGGCCGTGTCTCGTTGGAGACGGTCATTCGGGGCATGTGCGCGAAGGAGCGGCTGCTCGACATCCTCGAGAACTTCACGGTGTTCCAGGAGTTGCCCGGCGGCCTGGTCAAGCTCGTGGCCCGGAATCACCAGTTCCTCGGGGTCAATAACGCACTGGCACGCCTGACCGAGCTTCGCAGCGCGCCACCGGACGAGCGGGGTCGCCTCGGTGTCTTCTGGCACACCCAGGGGTCCGGCAAGACCGTCTCGATGATCTTTTTTACGCAGAAGGTGCTGCGCACCATGCAGGGCAACTGGACGTTCGTCATCGTCACCGACCGGGACGACCTCGACGATCAGGCGCATAAGGAGTTCGCCGCCGCGGGTGTCGTGGATGAGCGGACGAGGGCTACCTCGGCCAAGCATCTGCGCACGCTGCTCACTGAGGACCACCGCTACGTCTTCACGCTCATCCAGAAGTTCCGCACGGAGCGGGGCGAGGAGCACCCTGTGCTCTCGCACCGGGACGACGTCATCGTGATTACCGACGAGGCGCACCGGACCCAGTACGACACGCTGGCGCTCAACATGCGGAATGCGCTGCCGAACGCCGGCTTCCTCGGGTTCACCGGTACTCCGCTGATCGCTGGCGAGGAAAAGACCAAGGAGGTCTTCGGTGACTACGTTTCGGTCTACAATTACGCGTCGTCCACCGCTGACGGTGCAACGGTCCCGCTCTATTTTGAGAATCGGATCCCGGCCCTGCAGCTCGTCAACCCGAACTTCGGCGAGGAATTGACGCAGATCATTGAGGACGCCGATCTCGACGAACAGCAGGAGCGCAAGCTCGCGCGCCTCCTGGGACAGCAGTACGAGCTCATCACGCGCGATGATCGGCTCCACACGATCGCCAATGACATTGTCGAGCACTTCCTTGGGCGAGGTTTTGCCGGAAAGGCCATGGTGGTTTCGATCGATAAGGCCACCGCGGTGCGCACATTCGACAAAGTGCAGCGGTCTTGGGCGGAGCGTCTTGCGGCTCAGGCGAAGCGGCTCAGCTCGGAAGGTCTCGATGCTGATGAGCGCGATCTGCTCGCCGCCGAGGTCGCCTTCATGCGGAGCACGGATATGGCTGTCGTCATCTCGCAGTCCCAGAACGAGGTAGGAGAGATGTCGGAGCGGGGTCTCGACATCAAGCCGCACCGGAGGCGGATGGTTGA
This sequence comes from uncultured Solirubrobacteraceae bacterium, assembly GCA_963743985.1. Taxonomy (GTDB): domain Bacteria; phylum Actinomycetota; class Thermoleophilia; order Solirubrobacterales; family Solirubrobacteraceae; genus Palsa-465. The sequence continues at coordinate 4,438 of CAVUSD010000033.1, forward strand.
GGAGGACTTGGAGGGCGCGTTCAAGGACGCGCAGAACCCGTTGCGGATCGCGTTCGTCTGCTCCATGTGGACGACGGGGTTCGATGTGCCGTCGTGTTCGACGATCTATCTCGACAAGCCGATGCGGAACCAGTCGCTGATGCAGACGATCACACGTGCCAACCGGGTGTTTCCCGGGAAGAACAACGGTCTGATCGTCGGCTACGTGGACGTGCTTGGCAACCTCCATAAGGCGCTGGCGATCTACGCCAGCGCAGGAGCACTCGGTTCCGGGAAGCTTCCCGTGGAAGAGAAGACGGCGTTGGTGGATGCGCTTCGCGAGGCTGTGGCTGAGTTGCGCGAGTTCTGCCGAGCGCGCGATGTCGACCTCGATCACATCACCAGGTTGCGCAAGTTCGAGTGGATCGAAGCGCTGAAGGACGTGACCGACCAGCTCATGCTCTCTGATGACGAGACGCAGAGCTTCCTGACGAGGGCGTCCGTCGTCGAGCGCTTGTTCAAGGCGATCCTTCCCGACCAGCGAGCGAACGAGTTCGGAGAATTGAGGAAGGCGATCCGTGTGGTGATGGATCGCATCGCAGAAGCCGGCGGACGCCCAGACGTGTCTGGGGTACTGGGGCAGGTGGAGCAGCTCCTCGACGAGTCCGTGGCGGCCAACGCCTATCTCATCCGCGGTGAAGATAAAGAGGCACTCATGGATCTTGGCCAGGTCGACTGGAAGGCGGTCCAGGACATGTTCGCGAGCGGCCGTCAGCGCACGGCTGCCCAGAAACTTCGCTCGATGCTCTCGGCCCGGATCACGAGACTGACGCGCCTCAACCCGACGCGGGTCGATCTAATCGGTCGTTTCCAGAAGCTGCTCGATGACTACAACGCCGGCAGTCTGAATGTGCAGACCTACTTCGAGCAGCTCGTAGCCCTGAGCCAGGCGCTCAACGACGAGGACACGCGAGCGCTCTCCGAAGGGCTCAATGAAGAGCAGCTTGCGATTTTCGATCTGCTTACCCGTCCCGGCCCCGATCTGTCAGGGGATGAGGAGCGGGAGGTGAAGCGGGTCGCGGAGGAGTTGCTGGCAATCCTCCGACGCGACAAGTTGGTGCTGGACTGGCGGAAGGAACAGCGGACGCGCGCCGCCGTGCGCGTCGTCGTCGAAGAGACGCTCGACCGTCTTCCCGAGAAGTACGTCCGCCAGCTGTACGCGCAGAAATGTGACGCTGTCTATCAGCACGTCTTCGAGTCGTACTGGGACGACGGTAGCTCCGTGTACGACCTGGCTGCCTAAAGCGGCTACGACACCGCAGTCGAGCTCTCGAGTCACTCTGGGTGACCAGAACTGGCTCCCGGGCCTTCGGCCCAGGATCGACATTGCCCGAATCGCGCGTCAGGGCGCCAAACCTGGCGATCGCGTTCGTCCTGTCGGCTGAGCGCGGACGTCCGTCCGCTCCTGCCGGGTTTCGCAGCCAGATACTCGGAGCCGCCCCCTTTGGTTGAGCTCCAAGGTTCGTTCTTCACTCCGGCCGGAAGACGAAGCGAAGACGAGCGCAGCGCCTCGCGACTTCGTGGGACCCACGCCGGACCGTGTCGCGTTATCGAGGGAGATTGCGACACGACGACAGCGACAGCACGAAACTCGGGCATGGCGACCCCGCGAGCCGCCGGCTCTACCGCCCTTGAGTGCCGTTTCCGCCTGCCGTTGTAGCGCGGTTGCCTCGGCCGGTCGAAAGTACCGGGTGCACTGCCGCGATCAGGGTGCGAGCGAGGCGAAGCAGTGGCCTAGCGGCTCCGTCGACGACGAATCGGAGGCGCCACGAAGGATCGGCAACTGGGGCCGGACCACTTGGGCGAATCAGCGGCCAAGTCGTCGATCCTCCGCGCCGGCTCGAACCGAGCGTGCGATGGCATTCAGGAAGAGGCCTGCCAGAAGAACGCCTGCGACCGCCTCTGCGGCGATCCACGCGCGGGCCGTCCCAGAGACTGGTTGGACATCACCCAGCCCGAGCGTGGTGATCGTCGTCGCACTCACGTACAGCATCCTGGTGTACAAGCCGGACGCGTCGGCAGGGTTTCCTTGATACGCCCCAATCAGGTTCCCGAAGTGGGCAGCAATGCGGTGGTCGACGAGCAGAGACGGGACCTGGCCTCCATGCAGATGAGGAAACGCCGCGGTTACGAGTGCCGAAAGCGGCTTCGAAAGCGTCACCGTGCCAACCCCGTTCGTTCCTGTCGACTGCACACCGAAGATGTATCTAGAGTCCGCCGAGTCGGCGTTCAGCTCGCCCTCCTGCGGGCCGATCTCCAGCCACAGGCCGCCTCCGTCATAGACTGCGACACGTCGTCGGCCTTGGTCGAGATGAGTGCGAACCAAGGCATCCAGCTCAACAGCGAGCGTGCCTGGCGGGCCGCCGCCGCGTACAACCTCCGTCGCTTGCGGCGGTTCAAGTACAACGGTCTGATCGTGCCGTCCGCCTCCTAGCCCGGATCTCGCAACCGCGCCGTCGACGGTCTCTGTGAGCTGCCGCAAGAACCGCGCCTCGTCTGCGTGAGTGCCGCCCTCTCTGGGCAGATTCGCGTCATAAAAGCCGTTCGCGTTCACGGCGAGGACGGCTGCGGCTGCGGGGATCAGGAGGACGTAGAAGCTAGCCCAAAGCCAGGCCCTAGGCATAGCCCAGCTGAACGCTCGTCGGAACGGCCGCGTGATGTTCGCGCCTAGAGTCATGGTGCGCAGTTGAGCTAGTTCGACGGCGCGAAGGTTGTCCCTTGGGCCGACGGACGTTTTGTGCCGAGTCAGGACCGGGGCCGGGGAGCGGTTCAGCTTTACGTGGGTATCTCTGGGCCCTGCCGGAGCGGCAGACCCGATGGTGACGTCCGAGACGCCCAGATCGCAAACCAGGAGGACTATCCCACCGCTGGACCGTTCGTCTCTACTTCTGCATTCCGCCGGTTGCGGCCGTGTCGCGTAATCGAGGGATGTTAAGACACGGCGTGAGCCACAGCACGGTCCGATCGAACCCCGGCCGCTCGGCGTCGCAGAACACCGTCGCACAACCAGACCCTCGTCGGCCGTAATTGCCTGAGACTTATGCGACGCACGACTCGTGACCGAGTTGGTTCAGCCGCGTGAGGCCCTAATCGGTCACGCCTTGTCTCGACAGGACTTACAGAAGCTCACTGGCGACTCTCGCTGCGAGCATCGTTAGGCGGAGCTGCTGGCACGAGCGCGCGCACGATCCAGGGCGCGATATACCGTCGCGCGGCCAACTCCGAAGAGCTCGCCAAGCTCGCCGATCGTGTGCTCCCCGGCCGCATGCAGGGCAACGAGGTGCTCCTCCTGACGAGGTTTGAGCTTCGGGGACTTGCCCCGCAGCCGTCCCTTGGCACGAGCGACCGCCATCCCCTCGCGCGTACGCGCGCGGATCAGATCTCCCTCGAACTCCGCGATCATCGCCAACACGTTGAATAACAGGCGGCCGACCGGGTCGGCCGGATCATGTACCGACCCGCCGATCGAGAGCCGAACGCCCTCATCCGTCAGCTTCGCGACGATGTCGCGGGCGTCAGGCAACGAGCGCGCTAGCCGATCAAGCTTGGTCACCACCAGCGTGTCGCCCGCCCGGCACGCCGCCAGCGCTTCGCGCAGCCCCGGGCGGTCTCGGTTGGCCCCGGTCAGACCGTGGTCGACATACACGCGATCGGCAGACACGCCGAGCCCTAGCAAGCCGTCGCGCTGAGCTGTCAGGTCCTGCGCCTCGGTCGAGACTCGTGCGTAGCCAATCAGCAACTCGGTCACGCTTCTGAGCGTATCGTCAGGGGCACCCTGACCGGACACTTCAGCGGACTAGTCTTGCGAGACGCCGGCGCCCAGTCCCACAAGCATCCAGCCAGCGAATGGAACGTGTCCGGTCAACGACCCCCTATCGGACAGCTCACGGGGCAATTTGCTCTGCTCGGCGTTCAGACAAGACCGGAAACCACGACGATGATCGTGGGCTGGCCCCCCATCTTGCCGAGATCTCGTTTGAGCGACGCAGCCGCTCCGCTTTGGCAGAGGATCGCGACGGCCGCCGCCTCCATGAGGGCACCGACCGCGAACACCTGCTGCTCGAACATCTCCAGACCGGCGAACGACATCACCCACAAAACAACGGCCATCGTGAGAGCCACCCCTGGATCAACAGCTCCGTCTGGGGCTTGTCGAGCTGCTTAACCGCAAAACATTCTGGCTTCGTCGGCCTGAAACGTCTTTCGATCTGCTCCGCAGTGGCGATGATGTTTTATAGCCGGACGCTCGTGTACGCGGGGAAGATGGGCTGCCGTTGCCACGACATAGGCCCGAGCCTCTGCCGAGCGATCGCTGGGTGTCGAACATCCGCTGGATCGAATTCTGGTGTCGAGCGTTCGCGCAGTCGACCGGCGGGCATCCCGTATCCGTGGCAGCCGGCGGATTCCCCGGCTGCCCCTCGCTCCCGCCGTTCGCGTGGTCGCCAACCGCGGCGACGTGTGCGTCGCCGTGGAAGAGATCTGCTCGGCGCATCGCTGCCCGCGACATTCCTGCGCAACGTCGAGTCGCAGGGGCGAGCCGGACCTCCGCGGAGTGCCCACCGAGGCAAGCTTTTATGAGGGGTTGCATTCGAATACCCCCACTGGTAAGGTGGTCAGACCATGAGCAAGAAGGCTTCCTCGACCCTGCCTAGCTATGCCGGTGCCGACGGCTCCGCAGAGCTCGGGCAGGAACTGGCCTTTGAGGCCGTCCATAAGACGAATATCAGTGACGAGATCGCTAACCAGCTGATCGCGAGCATCTTGGACGGAAGGCTTAAGTTCGGAGACAAACTCCCTGCGGAGCGCGAGCTGGCAACACATTTCCATTCGAGCCGGCCGAGTGTTCGAGAAGCCCTCAGGACGTTGAGCATCGTCGGGCTTATCGACATTCGACAGGGCGAAGGGGCGTTTGTCGTCGACGAGCACGCAGAATTTGTCGCTAAGGCATTTTCATGGGTCGTGCTCCTCGACCCCGCAACAACCCAGGAAATCATCGAGGCGCGCACCGCGATCGAGGGCACACTCGCGCGTCTGGCCGCTCAGCGCCGGACAGCCGAGGAGATCGACGAACTGGACGGGTTCATCCACAGCATGAGGGACGCCCAATCTGCTCAAGGATTGGACCTCCAGCGCTTCGCCGATGCGGACCTTGGTTTTCATATGGCCGTCGCTCGTATATCACGTAATAAGGCTTTGAGTAGGACGCTAACAGCAATCCGCTCGCTACTCGCAGCCTGGATCGAGCGCGCGTTGACAGTCCAGGCCACTGCCGCACAGGCGACGGGCCAGCACCAGTTTATTCGTGACGCCATTGCGGGAAGCGACCCTGAGGCGGCTGAAAAGGCAATGAGAGAACATCTTGAGGCAATGGCCGCTCGGATACCGGAGGCCCCCGAGTGACCGTCAAACCTGAGGCCATGACAGTCCGAGCGGCGCGGCACGTCGCAGGAACGCACATCACCAAGGCGTAGACAACATGGGCTTCGGCCTAATTCACGGCAACCGACCGTGCGAACTCCTGGAGAGGATCCATGATAGAGCAACAACCTGCGCTTAACGCTTCAGCCCCGGCGGCAAACTGGGAACAAATCGAAGAGTGGGACCGTGCCTATTATTTGCACGCGGTCCAACGCTTTGGAGACGCGACGTGGGAGGCCGTCGAGTCGGCGGAAGGCAACTATGTCACCATGAGCACTGGGCAGCGAATGCTGGACTTCGTGAGCCAGGCTAGCTCCGACCACATGGGGCATAGACACCCGGCCGTTGTTAAGGAAATCCAGCGCGCATTGCAACGCTACGGGCACGTCATGTACTCGCACGGAACCGACTACCGCGCACGTGCAGCCAAGCTAGTCGTCCACGATCTGCTTGGCGCAGACGACTGGGCAGGGCGCGTTCGGTTTCTGGTCACCGGGTCAGAGTCTGTGGAGTCTGCAATCGATATGGCTCGGCTGTTCACGGGACGGCCCTTGGTTCTATCGCAGCAAGACTCGTTCCACGGGCACACGGCTGGCTCGCCATCAATGGTCAGAACGCTGCAGAACCGTCTGACGCCAACGCCGGACTCACACGCAATGTCGGTCCCGGACTTTCCGGCCGCGCATATCGCCGAGATTCCCCGACCTGAACCTCAGTCGTACAGCGGCTCCGGGCAACTTCCATCGATTGCAGAAACTGCCGCCATCATTGATAGGCTCGGACCGGACAAGATTGCCGCAGTGGTCACTGAGACGTTCTCGGGAGGCGGGCTTTGGATGAGCCATCCAGATTACCTCCCACAGCTTCGCGAGCTCACTCGTCAGCATGGAATCCTGTGGATCGACGACGAAGTGGTATGCGGGTTCGGCCGGCTGGGGCGTTGGTTCAGCTACCAACTGTACGCAGATGTTGTTCCAGACCTAATGGTCATCGGCAAGGGAACTACTGGCGGTATCTTGCCTTCTGGCGGGGTTGTCGCCAATCGGGAGATCAGTGAGCTTTTCGAGCGGGGGAGCTGGCAAAGTCGATCGACGTGGGACGGTCATCCCCTGATCGCTGCGGCACTCTGTGCGAATGTCGAGGCCATGATCGAGGAAAACGTCGTTGAGAGAGCCGCCGTGTCCGGCGAGACCCTCGGCGCCGGGTTGCAGGCGCTTGCACAGCGCCACGCGTCAGTTGGCTATGTCGCAGGGGCCGGCCTCGCGTATGCCATCGAACTTGTTGGCCGCGATGGGCGGCCGGTCATACTGCAGGACCGCGCCTTTGAATGGGGCGGAGACCTTACCTCGATTCCGAGCGCGTTCATTTCTCGGGCGATGGCCAAACAGGGCGTCCTGATCTCAGGTGCCCTTCCAAACACAGTCAAACTAACGCCGCCCTTGCGTATTACCCGCGGCGAGATCGAGCATGGCCTCTCGGCTCTTGACGAGGCCCTAACCGAGTACGACCAGACACTGTAGTAGTACCCCGGCTTTCACGAGAGGAACTGACTGCTCACCGCACACGTGCGCCATGCGGTCAGTACGGGGCTGTTCAGTGCCAAACCCGACAGCGACGGTAGGAGGGTGGAGATATGACAACTACAAAGGTGCGATTCCAGCTGGTCGCTCTAATCGCGGCGATGACAGCGGCCGTGGCGCTGGCGGCGTGCGGCAGCAGCTCGACCTCCACCGGAGGCTCCGGTGGCGCGAGCTCTGCCACATCCGGCCAAACGGCGGCCTGTGTGTCAACGGCCAAAGCGTATGTCAATAAGGCCCGCTCGGCGGTGCCGCCGGAGACGCCCGCTTCGTTCGACATGAAGGCAAACAGCGGCAAGCGAGTGTATCTAGTAACGATCATCGCAAACTCGCTGTCGACCGCGGTGGCGAACGGCTTTAGCCAGGCCGCGCACGCAGCAGGTATGCAACCGACCGTGATCTATGGAGACGGAAGCGCACAGTCGTGGGACAGCGGGGTATCGAAGGCTGTGGCGGCCGGAGCGAAAGGTCTAGTGCTATTTGGGATCAATCCGACGGACGTCTCCGCGCCGCTCGCGCAAGACCCGTCGATGACAGTCGTTGATATGTTCGACACGAGCTCCAACGATCCGCTGTACAAAGGAGTTTATGCTCATGTCACCGCGGACTTCGTGGCAGCGGGCACGCAGATGGCTAACTGGGCCTTGGCGGACTCGGGGTGCCACAACGCGCACGTCGCAACATTTTATAGTTCGGTAAACCAGATCCTCGTCGAGTTCGCACACAGCCTCGCGAAGACGATGTCCGACGCAAAAGGATGCTCGGGGTGCACCGTATCGCTTCAGAATGTCGATCTAAACACGCTATCGACGGCGTTCGGCCAGCAAGTTAATAGTTACCTGACAAGCAATCCGAACACGAACTATCTGGCGATCGCGGCGGATGGGTGGATCCCTGATGCGGAGCCTGCCCTTGCGTCATTCTCGAGCGTCCCGATCCTCGGCCACGACGGTGTGGACGCAAATCTTAACCAGATCCGAAGCGGCGGCCAGCAGAAGTATGACGCCGCTTTCCCGCCCGGCGACTGGATGGGCTGGGCCGTTACAGACCAGATGGCGCGCGGGATGTTGAACCTGAAACCACAGAGCTGGGTGATCCCGACGCGTGTTATCGATAGCACCAACGTAGGCGGATCCAACGCAAGCCTGTTCGCGACGTACGCTAACTTCGAAACAGCGTTCATGAAAGCATGGGGCCTGAGCTAATCCTAAGAATGGGAGCGGTCATGACCCGCAGCTCGTTCACGGCGCCAAGCCGACGGGGAGCGCCGCATGTGGCCGTGTTCGGTCTGAGGAGCGGGCGTGGCGTCTTGACGAAGCGGAGTCCCTGTCCGACTAGACGGCTGGAAAGTGGTGAGACAAGGAATGCCTGACAGCGCCGGCGTATCAAACGTTGACGAGCAACAACCCGCGGACGACGCGGGGCGGGAGCGCGACAGCGCTAAGACCACGCGTCGGTGGGACGCGCGCGAGCTTGCGTCGCGGTACGGATTGCTAGTTGTGCTCGTGGTTGTAGTGGCGGTCTTTTCAATTCTGCTCCCGTCGGTGTACCCGACCTTTCGTGACTTCAAAGGAATCGTAAACTCTGAGGCAATAGTTCTTTTGCTCGCGCTGGCCCTGACCGTGGTCTTGAGGACCGGGGATTTCGACTTGAGCGTTGCTGCCATGATGACCGTGACCGCCGCCTTGTCGACCGAGCTCATCAAGCATGGCGCCGGCATTGGAGTCGTGTTGATAGTCGCGCTGATAGCCGGAGTGATTGTCGGCACGGTGAATGGGTTCCTGGTGGTGCGTCTAGGCGTGAGCTCGTTCATCGTGACCCTCGGAATGATGACGGCTTTAGGTGGCATCGCGTATGCGATCACCGATTCAAACGTCGTGTTAGGTATCGGCGGCCCGGTCCTGGGCATCGTGCGCGACAACTTTCTGGGGATTCCGCTCCTGACTTGGTACGGCTGGGCGCTGGTGGTCGTACTGTGGTACGTGTACGAGCGTACCCCGGTGGGTCGGTATATGTTGTTCGTGGGCGGAAGTCCCGACTCTGCAAAGTTGGCCGGCTTGCCCGTCGCACGCATCAGGATGGGCGCGTTCATAGGCGCTAGCGTCATTTCGTCTTTCACGGGGATACTTCTTGCCGGGTACCTTGCCGGCATTGACCCAAGCGTAGGCCCGGGCTATTTACTGCCGCCGTTTGTGGGGGCATTCCTGAGCCCAACCGTCTTTATTCTCGGCAGGTTTAACGCGTTTGGGACCTTAGTGGGCCTGTATCTGTTAGCCGCAGTCACCACGGGCTTGCAGCTCGAAGGAGGGGCTCCGTGGGTCACGAGCGTGGTCAACGGCGTGGCCCTCGTCGTCGCGGTCACGGCAGCACGGCTTGCCGGTCAGGTTAGAGGTCAATGAGTAGCGCTGACGCCCTCACGCTGCGCGACGTGTCGAAGACTTTCGGGAGCGCTCGCGTACTATCGAACGTTGACCTAGAGCTACGCCGCGGTGAGGTGACGGGCCTTGTTGGGGCAAACGGTTCGGGCAAATCAACTCTCGTAAAGATAATTACCGGGTACCATGAGCCTGACGAGGGTGCGAGCGGGTCGGCGTGGGGCAAGCCGCTCGCGTTTCCCGTCGCGGCCGGACGGTTGGGAATCGCTGCGATTCACCAAGACCTCGGGCTGGCGAGCGATATGACCGTGTTCGAGAACATGGGTGTGTCCGTGGCCTACGGCGGGCGAGCGTGGCGACCGGTGAAATGGGCAGCCGAGCGTCGTCGCTGTCGGGAAGAATTAGATCGCATCGGAGCGCACTCAATCGGTGTAGAAGAGCGCGCGGGTGAACTTCGGCCCGCGGATCAAGCCATTGTGGCTATAGCTCGCGCGGCCCGCGAGCTAAGGCAAGGCGCCGGGGACGGGGAGATCTTTATCCTGGACGAGCCGACGGCGTATCTGTCGCGAAGTGATGCAAATCGCGTCCTTCAGCTGATACGCGCGGTCGCCGCAGAAGGGGCCAGTGTCATATACATCAGCCATCATCTTGATGAGGTGCTGGAGATCTGCGACAAGGTTACGGTCTTGCGCGACGGCCGCGTCGTAGAGTCCGCGGCGGCGAGGCAGCACACTCCGATGAGCCTCGTGACCAAGATGCTTGGGCGAGATGTGGACCGGTTTTACCCGGACAAACAACCGGCCTCGTCGTCAGCGTCCCCGCGGCTTGTCGTGTCCGGCCTAACCGGAAGGACAGTGAGGGACCTGTCATTTGACGTTATGGCCGGCGAGATACTCGGCGTGACGGGCCTTGCCGGAATGGGTCAGGACGAGTTGCCTTACTTGCTGGCGGGCGCCACGAAGCGAAAAGCGGGGATAGTGGCAGAAAACCGCCTACCGGTTCAGAGAGCGGGTTTGCCAATCGCGGGCGAGCCGACGATGGTGCTCATTCCGAGTGACCGCCTTCGCGACGGACTCTGGCCCTTGGCGACGGCTTGTGAGAATCTGTCGCTACCCGTACTGGGACGTTACTTTTCGCGGGGGCGGCTTAACAAAGCAGACGAGGCGAGGCGGGCGAGGGAGTTGATGAGGACGTTCAACGTTGTGCCTGTCACCGAGCATATGCCCGCTGGAGCGTTCAGCGGGGGCAATCAACAGAAGATCCTGTTGGCCAAATGGCTGCAAGACCCCCCTAGCGTCGTTCTCCTGGACGAGCCAACGCAAGGCGTTGACGCGGGCGCGCGACACCAAATCCTAACTATGTTGCAGGAGGTCGCAGAAACTGGGGCCGCCGTGGTGCTTTTCTCCGCAGACCTCGAGCAGGTCGCGGAGATGTGCACCCGGGTCCTGGTGCTCCACCGGGGAAGGCTCGCCGCAACTTTGGAAGGTGATGAGGTCACCGAGGCAAACTTGCTTGACAGGTCCCAAGGTCAGGGCGATGAGCTAGACCCCAAAGACGCTCTCTAGGGCGCGAGCCCAGGATTGGAACGCTGAACAAGACGGCCCGGGCGCAAGGCCTAAAAGGAATGAGGCGGACGATGCTAACGAAACAAAAGATGTGGACGATCGGCACCGACACGGGCGGAACCTTCACGGATCTCGTCGCGATGGACGACTCCGGCAGGATTCAGATCGTGAAGACTCCGTCGACGCCGCAAGCGTTCGATGAAGGCGTCGACAATGCGCTCCGGCAGGCCGATGTGGCGATGGACGACATTCGAGTCTTTCTGCACGCAACAACAGTCGCGACCAACGCGATTCTGACGCGCACCGGCGCAACCACGGGAGTGGTGACAACTCGTGGCTTCCGGGACGTCTTAGAGCTTAGGGACGGCTCGCGGGCAGAGCTCTACAATGTTAATTGGGATCCACCAGCGCCTTTAGTCCCTAGGCGTAGGCGTCTCGAGGTCACTGAGCGCGTCACATACAGCGGGGAAATTGTCACCGACCTGGACGAGGCTGAGGTTCTCGCTGCGGCGCGTGAGTTTCGGCGCCAGGGGGTCGATAGCATCGCCGTGTGCCTGTTCCACTCGTATGCACACCCGCGGCATGAGGCACGTGTACGGGAGATCCTGCAGGAGCTCATGCCCGAGACCTATATATCGGTGTCGTCGGAGGTGCTTCCGGAGCCGCCGGAGTTCGTGAGGACCGCGACGACCGTTGCTAATGCGTACGTCGGCCCAGTCCTTGAAAGGTACCTAGGGCGGCTGGCCGACACAATGAACGCTCGAGGGTACCGGGGAGCGGTGCGGATCATGCACTCCGGCGGGGGCACAATGACGGTGGAGACAGCGCGGCGGCTTCCGGTGAGGACGTCCACCTCCGGGCCCGCTGCCGGCGTTCTGGCGTGCGCAGAGGTCGCGCGTGCCAGCGGACGGGAGAACGCAGTCTCGCTTGATATGGGGGGCACAAGCGCTGACATCGGGACCATCGTGGGCGGTCGCCCGTCCCTAAGTCCGGTGCAGGTGATGGAGTGGGGGCTCCCAGATACGCTTCCCAACTATCGACGTAGCGGTGATCGGGGCGGGCGGAGGGTCGATCGCGTGGATTGACGCCGCGGGTGTTCCGCATTCTGGGCCGCAGAGCGCTGGCGCCCGACCTGGACCAGTCTGTTATGGACTAGGCGGCACGGAACCCACGAACACCGACGCGAATCTCGTTCTCGGGCGTCTGAGATCCGAGTCACTCCTCGGCGGCCGGCTGCCGCTCCGATATTTGCCCGCACGAGACGCAATCACTGAGCGCTTCGCGGGGCCGCTAGGTTTGCGCCCCCACGAGGGCGCGAGTGCGATAATAAGATTGTCAAACGAACATATGGCGAATGGGATTCGCCGCGCGACCGTGCAGCGTGGGCTGGATCCGCGTGAGTTTAGCCTCGTGGCGTTCGGTGGTGCCGGCCCGATGCACGCGGTGGCGCTGGCCCGCGATTTGGGCATGGCAGAGGTCATCGTGCCGTTGTACCCGGGTGCTACATCGGCATTGGGATTGTTGTTCAGCGAGGTACGACATGACTTGGTGACATCATGGATTGTCCACGAGGACACCGTAAGCGACACTGACATTCAGGCCAAATTCTCCGCGCTGCGGAAGCGCGCGTCCGGGCTGCTGCTTGAGGAAGGATTCTCTGGCGAGAGCGTCCGCGTTGAATGCTACCTGGATATCAGGTATCTGGGTCAGGTGCGTGTTATCACGCTGCCTGTGGCTATCGACGGCTTACAGTGGCGGGAAGCCGTAGCCAGTTTCCACAGCGCGTACGAGCGCAGCTTCGGCTACGCCGTACGAGAGTTGCCCGTGGAGCTCGCGGCCCTACGCATCGTCGCGAGCGGGCTTGCTCGCAAGCCTGACCTGATGCGCGCGACGGCCGAAGGTTCTGCGGAATCGGCTCTGGTCGGCGTGCATCAGGCATACTTTGAAGAGCCGGATGATTTCGTAGAGACAAACTTCTTCGCGCGCGACCACCTGGGGCCGGAGGCGAAAGTGTTTGGCCCGGCGGTCATAGAGCAGTTTGATTCGACCACGCTTCTTCCACCCGACGCAAGTGCCACGGTCGACGAGTTCGGCAATCTGGTCATCAGATGCCACGACTCTGAAGATGACCCACCAGCAACGCCGCTCGCGGTCGATGTGCGAGCGGATCTGGTCCGAGATCAGAGCCAGGGAGGTGAAAAATATGCGGGATAAGAGCCAGATACAACCATCAGATAGTGAGCCCTTTACTACAGACTTGGATCCAGTCACGTTCGAGGTGCTCAGTAGCGCGTTTACGGCGGTGGTAGACGAGATGGGAATCATGCTGGAGCGAGTTTCGTTCTCAACAGTGACTACGATTGGCAAAGATTATGCCTGCGGTCTATGCACCCCCGAGGGCGAGGTTTTTTCGCGGGGCGCGGGCGGCCTCCCCTTGTTCGGGGGCACCATCGGCCATCGCGTCGGGGCGGTCATCGCCGCGATTAGGCCTGAGCGACTGCTCGACGGCGACGTTTTTGTGCACAACGATCCGTTCCTGGGCGGCACACACGCACAAGATGTCTCTGCGGTGATGCCGGTATTTTCGGCTGGCCAGCTTGTGGCGTTTGTCCACGCTGCGAGTCATTGGCCCGACGTTGGCGGACCCGTGCCGGGTAGCTTCAATGCGAACGCAACGTCCACGTATGCGGAAGGCCTCTTGATCCCCCCGATTCATCTCGTTCGAGCCGGTGAATGGGACGAGGAGGTAGAGGCGCTACTCCTACGGAACGTCAGAGTTCAGCAGGTTATCCGAGGAGATCTTAGAGGTCTCGTCGAGGCCTGTCGGATGGGCCGAAGTGAACTCCATCGGTTGCTGGAGCAGTACGGCGTCGGGGTCGTGAGGGCAGCACAAACAGGATTGATGTCACTCACGGAGCGGCTGCTACGACAAGAGGTCACCTCGCTCGCCGACGGCACATACTCCTGGACGGACTACATTGACAAAGACCCGTGCGGTCCGACCGACTCACCGGTGCCTGTCGTCGTGTCGCTGACCATTGATGGCGACCGCGCGAAGTATAGTTTCGTCGGGACGGCGCCGGCGGCCGTCGGCCCGGTGAACTGTCCTCGGAGCTCGACGGAGGCTGCCTGCATCGCGACAACGCAGGCGATCTTCCCGGCTATTCCGCTAAATGATGGTTTGAGGCGCGTGATCGAGTTCGACTTGCCAGAAGACCTGGTTCTAAGCGCGAGATATCCGAGTCCTGTCAGCGGACATGGCGCAAATGCCGCAGAGAAAATTGTGTCATGCATACATGGCTGCTTTATGCAGGTCGCGCCAGACCGCGCGATGGCGTGTCCGACCAACCTTATGAACATGGCCATTAGCGGCGTTGACGGGCGTGGAGGCCGCGCGGCAGAATTTGTGTTCTATCTCTGGCTCTGCGGTGGATGGGGCGCCCGCCCGGCCAGACGCGACAACGGAACGTACGTTACGCCGCTGGCGGCCGGCACCCACGTCCAGCCATTAGAAAGTCTGGAGCGGGAGTACCCCATTCACTTTATGGCCTTCGAGCTCATGCAAGATTCAGAGGGACCTGGCAAGCACCGAAGTGGGTTTGGCGTTCGCTTGCCTTTCCGAATGACGAGTGGCGAGGCTCGACTGTCCACCATGGGCGACCGTGAGGTCATGCGGCCGTGGGGTATCGAGGGCGGCGGCGAGCCTAAATATGGCAACGGCCTCGTCTACGGTTCCGACTGGTCAAACCCGGTCAACATTGGCGCCATGCGGCCTGATCAGCCGATCGAGGCCAACGTGCCACTTGAGCTGTGGCAGTCTGGCGGCGGTGGTTGGGGAGCACCGCTTGATCGCTGTTTGGAATGGGTAGTTGAAGATGTCCTCGATGGGTTGGTGAGTCGACAGCGCGCCGAGACGGTGTATGGCGTCATCATGCGCGGACCTGAATCGCCGGATGATTCTCCCCGGCTAGATGAGGAAGGTAGCATCGCTCTCAGGGCGGAGCTGCGCGCCAGAGCGTCAAAACGAAGGGACGAGTAAGACTGATGGCTAGCGGGAAGAAGGCGCAGGCAGCCCGACCTTCGTGTCACGCTCAACACGAGGGAGGCGACGCGACCGACTCACGGCGCGCTGTAGCAATCATCGGTATAGGCCTGATGGGCTCGCAGATTGCCCTGGAGTATGCAGTTGCTGGATACGAGGTCATTTGTGTTACGCGTAACCGCGCCGTGGCATGTCAGCGTATATCAGTTGCGAGTGCAGTGGCGGTCGCCGCCGGCCTGTGCGGTGCCGACGATCTCGAACAGATCCGCGCGCGGATCAGCTTCCGTTCCCGGCCTGGCGCCGATAGCAGACGGGTCTGGCTCGTCGTCGAGTCGGTAGTCGAGGAGATCGCAGTTAAGGCACGTGTCCTGCGCGACGCTGCGGACGCCTGGCCGGATGCCATTCTCGCAACGAATACGTCATCAATCAGTGTCGGTGACCTGGCGCGAGCGGCGGGCGCGCGGGAGGGCGTTATCGTGACCCACTACTGGAACCCGCCGCTGCTGATGCCACTGGTCGAGGTGTGCCCGTCTCCTGGCACTCCCGCGACAATGACCGCCGCTGTCACTGCCGCCCTGCTACAGATTGGCAAAGTGCCGATAGCCGTACGCAAGGACGTACCAGGTCTTGTCTGGAACCGGCTACAGTTCGCGCTACTGCGTGAGTGCGTATGGCTCCTCCAGAATAATGTAGTGACGCCGGAGGAGGTTGATGTGATCGTATCCGACGGTCTGGCGCGGCGTCTGCGACTAGTGGGTCCCCTCGCGACCGTGGCCCTGGGCGGGACTACAACGTTTGACGCGATCGCAGAAAGGCTCTTTCCGGTCCTTTCTGCGGCCACCCAGTCACCCGGCCTCGAGCAGTACCTGGACGGCAGATACGCCGAGGAAGCGCATCTTGAAACCTTGCGCGAGGTGCGCGACCTCGGACTGATCGCTGAGCTGCAGTTAGGCCGGTCGGGTCGCGGCGAGCATGCGAAGGGCTAGATGACCCAGGCGCGTGCGCGTGCGTGCGGCTGACGACGGCGATTCACAGCCGACGTGGGGCAGAGCGGGCGCGCTGCGAGGCAGCGCAGGACAATCTACAAACCAATAATTAGGAGAGGCACTATGCCAACAGCAGCCGGACCAAACGTTCCAGGCATGCCTGTAACCGACCGGCCCACAATCCTCACGTGTGCGGTCTCGGGCGGTATCATAACCGGAAACCCCAACCAGCCACGAACCCGCGCGGACGTCGTGGCGACAGCGGTGGAGGCGGTTGCCGCGGGTGCGAGCGTCCTACACATTCACGCACGGAGCGTCGACGGGGCAGTTACACAGGATCCAGACGACTACCGCTGGATCAAAGAGGCAATTCTCACCGAGGTTGACGACGTACTTTTGAACTTCACAACCGGCGCGTGGGTGGGTCTTGCTCCCGAGAAGCGGCGCCGGTCGCTAGAAGCACAGCCAGATATGGCTTCGTTGAACTGCGGCAGCCTTAATTTCGGCCCGGCAGACGATGTATTCGTGAACTCGCCTTCGTATATCGCCGATCTATCAGAGGAGATGAATCGGAGGAGCATCGTGCGAGAGTACGAATGTTTTGATATGGGAATGGTGCTAACAGCGCGAAAGCTTATTAGGTCGGCAGACACCGCCCCCGGCATGATGCACTTGGTCCTCGGCGTTGTCGGTGGCGTCCCGCCTACCGTTGACATCGTAAGCTCATTCGCCAGCTGGGTACCGGATGGCGTGCCATGGATGGTGACGGCCGTGGGGCGAAATCACTTCCCAATGATGGCGATCGGACTCGCCCTCGGCGGGCACTGCCGCACGGGTCTCGAGGATGTCGTCTACACGGCTCCACGCGTCCACGCTGAATCTAATGCGCAGCTGGTGCGCCGCGCGCGTGATCTGAGTGAGGCGCTGGGTCGGGAGGTCGCGACTCCCGCCGACTCACGCGCAATCCTCGGAATCGCTCAGTCGGTCGGTGGGACCGCCGGCGTCTCAAGCGCGGGCAATGCGTGAGGCCGGCTCAAACAGAGCGCGTGCCGACCGTGGACTAAGAGCCACCGCCATCCCGCGAGGTCGATCAGGCAAGGTCATGGCACACGGCCAGACCGCGTCGCGTGGTCCCATAACCCCTGCTCGCCTCACGGCGTCGACTCGAGCGCAGTCATACACCGCGGAGAGCTCCTCGGCGGCCTTTCCTGACGTGACGACATGTTAGGTGGAATGGCGGAGGTCGCCGGTGCCTGGGCGGCGCAACTCACGTGGGATAGTGTTCCCGAACCGGTGAAAGAGGCGACCCGACGCGCCTTTCTGCAGTCAGTGGCTGGCGGAGTGGCGGGTCACGGCTTGCCGGAGACCGAGGTCGCGCTGAACACTGCGCGTGCAGAGGCGGAGGCAGGCCCCTGCACGATCTTCATCGATGGTGCCAAGGCACCAGCCGCGACGGCGATCTTCGTGAACTCGGTCATGTTTTGCGCGTTAGAGCAGCAGGAGATGCACGTTGAAAGCGGAACCCATCCACTCGAGGTCATAGTGCCGGTGGCTCTGAACCTAGCCCAGCTACGCCCTACGTCAGGTGTGGCGCTCCTGGAAGCCGTCGTGGTGGGCGCTGAGGTGACCATCGGGTTCGGCAGGGCCGCCATGGACGCCACGCGTCATGGCGGAGCGGATGGGCTCCAGAGTACCTTCGGTCCCGCTGTATACGGCGCGGTAGGGGCGGCGGCGACGGCCGCGAAGATGCTAGGGCTAGGTTCGCATGCGACGAGCGTGGCGCTGTGCCAGGTCGCTGGCCTTGCGTCTGGTCTAAGCGAATGCTTGAAGAGCGGCGCAACGGACTACCATTACGTGCTAGGAGAGGCCAGTCGAGCTGGATACGCGGCGGCACGTCTTGCGGCCGCGGGGGCGGAGGCGACACCGACGATTTTCGAGGGGCCAGCCGGCTTTTTCCATCGTTTCGCTGACATTCCCGCGGACGAGTTAGACCAGCGCGCTCTAACGGCGGCTTTACGCGATCGGCTCGGCCGTCAGTGGGGTATGCCCGAACACATCTACAAACCGTATCCTGTTCACTTCCCGAACCTGCCGTATATTGACGCGGCAAAGGTCTTGCGTCAACGGCACTCGATCGACCCGTCCGCGATCGAAAGCATTGAACTCACGCTCAACGACTGGTGTGAGTTGAGCCGCGGCGGGAACCTCGGGCCCTACCGTCAGCGCGAAGACACGCGCGCCGCGACCGCTTATGCAGTGGCTGGGATGCTGGCGCGCGGGCACTACTCTGTGCACGATGTCGACAAGTTCGACGCGCCGGACATCCTCGAACTCGTGTCGAAGTCCCGAATTGAGCACTTCACCGACTCGGGTGCCGCCAATGATTGGACGTCGGTCCGTTTGAGGGTTCAAACGAAGAGTCAGACACATACGTACGACAGCGTCAGTGAAGGTATCCCGGACTATCGGCTTCCACTGGCAGAACTGCGCCGACTCGGTAGCGAAGCGCTCTCACTAGTCGTCCGCCCCGAACGGGTCAGCCGGATCATGGCCGAGCTCGACCACATCGACGAGGTATCGGAGGTTACCGACCTCCTCAGAATGCTTGGAAGCGAGCAAGATGCGGCTCAGGTTGGCACCGGCGAGGGGCTGGCAAAGTCATGAGCCGTACACTGTTCGGTCTCGATAGCGAAGGGGCGCGGCGGCGAACGGCCGTCCGCCCTTCTGTCACCAAGTGGAACGTAAGCCACAAACACCCAACGGCTATCACGCGAGTCTAACTAAAGACTAATCAGTATTGAAGCGCAGGTTCGCGAGGATAGACAAGGTGAAGCGCTCGAACCGCCGCTGGCGCTTGCGTACGATCTGCGGGTCAGACGTGCCGTTGCCGCCGCGAGGCGCGTCGATCTGAACCTCACGGGCTCTCGGTGATCAACCGCTGCGGCGTTGACCCGTTGCGAGTGTTCCGCGCCCCACCGGGCGGCTCCTGGTGAGGCCCATAGCCAAGGTGGTCAGTCAGTTCGACCTCAATCGCGCGTGCGGGTGACACGTTGAACGTTCGATGGGAGGAAAAAGTGCTGTTCGAGTCCGCGTTGGAGTTGGCTTCCAAAATGGCGGATCCCGTCGCCGAACGGGTCGCGGCCGGCGAGAGTCTGCTGCAGCCGGGTCTGCGGGTGCGCGATCAACACGCCGCCTGCCAGGACCGCGGCCAGCAGGAGAATCCGTACACGACGCAGCAGCCGTCTCCCCACGTACATCCAGATCACCGGCCTCAGCCGGCCTGCTCTCGGGGCGGCTCTTCGTCGGCCAACGGGTTCCCTTCAATCGGCGGTTGGATCGCGTCGGCGATCTCGATCGTGACGTCGCGTAGACCCTCGAACGCGGTCCATACGGCGCGGATGTTGTCGCCCTCCATCGCTAGGCCGAGTGCCTTGAGCCGGTTGTCGAATTCCTCCCACAGCTCCCGCGGCCCCTGTCGGCCGCCGATTTCCTCGAGGCCGTCGGCAAGAGAGATCTCGCGGGCGCCTTCACGCGGTCGCCACGGCATGTCGGCGAGCTCGGCCAGCTGGATCACGCGCGCTTGGCCGCCTGCGGCCTCGGCGAGCGTCCGCAGACGATCGGGGTATGGGTCAAACGCTCTGACGCTCGCTTCCCAGAGCATCTCCGCCGGCTTGGCGGCCTCACGAACGGTCTGTCGGGAGACGACAGGTTCGGGGCTCACAGGATTCCGCTCTGCAGCACACCGGTCGCGATCGCACGCGAGCCTTCGCGGTTGGTGGCGGAGTGCTCGGCCGCTAGGGCGGCGTCGCGGCGGCCGCGCCGGTCGGCGAGATGCGGCTTGCCGAGATGGGGGTGAGTGTTCAGCAGTTCGACGACGTCATCACGGCGGATCAGCCACCGACGTCCGTCCTTACGAGCGTTCAGGCGATCTTCTCGGCACCCAGAGTCGGACGGCGGCCGGGGTGAGCCCCAGCGCCGTCGCGATCTCGGTCACCGACAGCTCGTCCTCGTCAGGCAGCGCGACGGTACTAACTGGCTCAGATCGGTCCATAGCAATTATAATTCTATCGATAGTCTTGTTAACGCGCTACAACTTTTCGTAAGACCGCATGGCGACTTCAGACGACAGCATCCGGCCACCGGCCCAGCAGCTCCCCGACCAACTGGCTGAGGTGCGACAGCGGCGCCAGAAGCACTCCGGCCCTCGTCCCGCGGCGCGCCGGTCACAACCGCTGCAGACCACTTCACGGGACCCTAGCCCCCCAGACGACGTCAAGCGACCCGATCGCGATCGCCGGCCTACTGGCGCTCTGGTCACCGGCGGCCTGGGCATCGACGAGCTAGCACCCGACGACGTTCTCGATGCGATGACGGGCGCTTCGACCTCTCGTGTCCCGCCGCCAATGGCGCCTGACACCACTGCTGAGGACCTTGTCGGCGCGCGCATCGATAAATCGGCCACGGACGTCAAGGCGCTCGCTACCGACGCGCCGGACGCCGACAACTGGCTACGTCATCACCATGAGCGCCACCAGCCGCAACGCGCCGATCTGATCCGACCGCGCGGTTCCGCAGAGCTCCCGACCGAGCCGACGCGCGCGGCACGCGGAGGCAAGCGCGTGTCGGCTCGACAGCTCGCGAGCCCGAAGGCGACCGTCGCTGAAAAAATTGGCGGCCGTAGTAGGCGGCGCTCAACGCATCGCTGGGTGATCGCGATCGTTCCTGCCGTGGCGGTGCTCGTTGTCTCGGTCGTCGTCATTGCCAACATCACCGGCGGGCACAAGTCGCGACCGGGCCGGCTCACGGTCGCCCGAGTGCTTTCGGATGGCTGGCGTGGTGGGGACCCGCGGTCCTCTGAACGTGCGGTGTATCCCGAGCCGGTGGCGTTCAGGTCTGCTCGTGTCGGCGCGGCGGCCGTGAATGCTCGCCGCTTTGTCGCCAAGCCAGTCCATCGCCCATCAGCGCCGGTCTCTGCCGCAAGCTCTTCGACGTCCTCCGGATCCGTGGAGGCAGCCTCGTCTGACCAGCCCAGCGAAGTGACCTCGGCGCCCCATACGACCTACACGCCGCCGTCGGTTACGGCTACGACCACGCCAGCACCTTCAACGGGGAGTGGCGGGGGAAGCGGCTCGACCGGTAGTGGCAGCTCCAGCTCGTCGAGTACGAAGAAAACGCCCGCGTACGGCCCTGCGGGAAGCTTGGGCCCGGGTAGTTCACCTGATTCCTGATCAACGGAGGATCCTGATGCTCACCAGGGCCATTAATTATGTCAGCCATCACGCGATCGCGATTCTTGCGCTGGTCTGCTCGCTGCTCGCACTGGCCGGCGCGTCCTACGCCGCGACCCAGCTGCCGAAGAACTCGGTCGGCAACGCGCAGATCAAGCGCGGCGCGGTCTCACCGCCGAAGTTCTCAAAGCAGGTCGGCGGCTACGTGCGGCTGTACGCGAAGATCACCCCGGCCGGCAAGATCATCTACGCCACGCCGGGAGCCAAGGTGACGCAATGGGGGCCCGCTGGTCCCCCTGGGGCTACGGGCATCTTTGGCACGATCAGCTGGCCCCACCAGGAAGCTTCGAATAAGGCCTGTGCCGCTCTGGCGACCACCGGCACCCCTCCCGACGGGCCGATCTCGGCGGCGGTGGGGGCGTCGCATACCGGGGGTACTCATGTCCAAATCTTCTCCGCGAACCCTGACTCGTTAGTGACGGTCGCGGTCATCTGCTGAGAGCTCTGAGATCGGTGACGGGCATGCGGGCGATCTCGGTTTCGATGCGACTGCTGGCGGCGTTGATCAGCTTTGGAGTGGCGGTACTCGCGCTGGCGCTCGTGTGCGCAATTGCCGGCGCGGACTACACGGTTACGTCGTGCGGGCAGTACTTCAACGAGGGCGTCTGGTCAGAGCTACCGGCCGGGACGACGTTTGATTTCAATAACAGCGCGTGCCCGGCGACCGGCTTCAGCAGCGGCCTGGTGATCACTGCCAACCGAGGGCAGAACAAGATCTCACAACTGGGGCATCGAGCGGCGTGGAGCGCGTCGGCGCCGGCGGGACTGGAGATCGTGGGCGCCTCGACGCCCGCCCTGCTTGCCGCCAACCCGGGTGGCAGCTACTCGCTCAGCGCCTACTGGAGCGGCGGTACCGGGCACATCGCCAGCACCGGTGACGCTCCGGCCTCCTGGTCGGGGTTCGCGTCGTCGTATTTCGGGTTTCAGATTGCCTGCAATGCGACCACCTGCCCCGCAAGCGACACCGCCGTGTTGGACGTATATTCGGCGCAGCTGGACGTCCGTGAGACGGCGCCACCTTCGTTGAACCCAGGTGCGGGGTTGTGGGCGGCGCAGGGGTGGGTTCGCGGCCAGTGGCCGTTGTCGTTTAGTGGGTCGTCGCCTTCGGGGATGTGCGGGCTGAGCGCGAACCTCAACCAGATCGCGGTCACGGGCACGGTCACAGCTCCGCGGGACCCAGCGACCTGGGTGCAGTGTTCGGCACCCGCGTTGAGCACGAGCATCAACACGGCCAGCTACGGGCAGGGAGCGATGCCGCTGTACATCTCCGGCTATGACGCGGCGGGTGAGACGACGAGTCAGACCAAGACGATCTTGGTCGACAACAGCACCCCGACGCTGTCGCTCAGCGGCCCGACGGATGCGCCGAGCACCGCCGGGACGCAGTACGTGACCGCGAGTGCCGGTGGCAGTCCCTCGGGGATCACGGGGATCGAGTGCTCGGTCGATGGAAGCCCCGCGAAGTGGTATGTGGGCGCCAGCGCCCAAGTTCCCGTCAGCGGGCTCGGTGAGCACAGCGCCACCTGTAACGCGTACGACAATGCCGTCGATCAGAACGGGACCCGCGGCGAGTCGGCCGCGCAGACGTGGTCGCTGAAGATCGGCGCGCCGACGGTGATGGGGGTCGGGTTCGCGAAGTACGTTGGGCTCAAGTGTCACGTTGTCAAGCGGCGAGAGACGATCCGGGGTCACTGGGTCACGCGCACGCGTCACGGCAAGAAGGTCAAGGTCAAGACCCGGACGAAGCACAAGATCGTCAAGGTCACTAAGTGCCACCCGAAGACCAAACGGGTGCGCGTGGTCGCGCGGGTGCCGGTGAGGCACCACGGGAAGGTCGTGCGCCGGCACGGCAAGGTCGTGTACCGCAAGAAGGTCGAGCACAAGCGCGTTGCGGTCACGCCGCACTGGAAGTCGAAGGCGACCGAGCACGTCCGTCACGGGCACGCGACCGCGGTCAGCGGGTGGCTTGGTCTCAGCGACGGCACGGCGCTTGCTGGTCAGCCGGTTCAGATCCTGACGGCGCCTGACAACGGACTCGGGCAGTTCGCGGTCGCCGCGACGGCGACGACCGGCCCCGACGGGACGTGGACTGCGGCTCTTCCAGCAGGTCCATCTCAGATCGTCGAGGCGTCCTACGCCGGCGGCGCGACGACCGAAGCGACCGTGTCCGGTCAGGTCAAGGTGGTCGTGCCCTCGAGGATCAAGATCAAGAGCGTCACACCCAGCCGGGTCGCGTGGGGGCACTCGGTCGAGATCAAGGGCCAGCTGCTGGGCGGTTATCTGCCCGCCGGCGGGATCAACGTGCGACTCAGGATCGGGATCGGCAAGAACAAGCTGACCTACGGCGTTCGCGAACACGTCTCCCATCCGCGTTTTACGAGCTCCTACACGTTCGGCGCCGGCCGAGCTGAGATCCACCAGCGCTACTGGTTCCAGGTCGCCACGCTCCCAGCCGGGAACTACCCGTACGCGCCATCATCCTCAAACCGCGTCTACGTCGAGGTTGGAGGCCATCCGCAGGTCGGTAAGCGCCGCCAGCGCCGGCATCGCCACTAAGGGGTAGGTGTGCTCGGAAGAATCCCGCCTACCAGCCTTGATCGATCAAGAACCCGCGAGTTGCTGAGCGGCGGCGGCCAGTGACGATCGTGGTAGTCGTCGTCGCGGTGTTCGTCGGCGCGCTCTGTGTGTTCGGTGTCGTGTCGTTCATCGATCAGCGCGCACGAGAGCTGGCCGTCGAGGACGCCGAGCGGGAGGCCTCAGATGAGCTGGCCCGTGTCCAGTACACGACCGCGTTTGATGCGCTGGACGGTCTCCCTGTACGGCTGCGGTTGTTCGCGACCGCATCTGATCATCTCGCCCAGAAGTGCCGGCGCGACTCCATCATCGGGCGCGCGCCGGCGCGGATGACCCGCGATGACGGAGTGATCGTCTACCGGGTTCCCAACGAGCTCAGACAGTTCGCCGCCCGGCCCGGTGACAGCAGCGACTGGCAGCGCCTGGATCGTGCACTCAAGCGCCTGGAGGCGATCCACGACCAGGCCGACGCTGCGCTGCACGCCGATGCTCACGAACACGTTTCGATCGCGGCTCTTGAGCTCGCCGAACGGCTTGACGGGATCGCGCTGCCGATCGACCTCGATCACTGTTGGTTCTGTGACCGGCAGATCCCCGACGTTCCCCAGTTGCTGTGCAGCCCACACGCTTCGATCTGTGACGACTGCGTCCGCGCTTGCCACGACAAGCTGCAGGACCAGGACTAGTCAACCCGCGGCTGACCGCCGCTCACTGCTGCTCCGCATCTACTAAGCCGCGAGCCCCCCGGGGCAGCAACCCGCTCTCGACCTCGGCATTGATCGTTGCTCACGCGCTCCGTGCGCGAGCGCGCACTTGCGCTGCGCAGTCCTGACTGTCTACCTGACCGATCTTCCATCGCAATCAAGAGTTAGGTACGTCGACTATCGAAAGACCAATACTTGCGATAGGATTTCTCGAGCAGGTGCTCAACCTCTCGTTCAAGGAGCTCTCCGTGCCGACGATGTCTCTCCCCAGGCTGGACACAGGGACTCGGCCCGCCTCGCCGCCGCCCCGCGGTCAAACCGCCCGCGTCTCTCGTGGTCTGCTGTTTGGCGCCTCAGCAGCGCTTGGTGCGGTGTTCTTGCTGTCCGGGTCGCTGCGGGCGCTGCAGGCCGCGGGGCTCAACGTCGCCGAGCCGGTCGGCGGTGGGGCGATCAAGACGTTGATCGACACGCTGCAGTCCAACTGGGAGTGGCTCATCGTCACCGGCATCAGCCTGGCGTTGGCGATCGTCGCCGGTCTGGTCATCTTCGGGTCCCAGCGCGCCCCCGAGCACGTGTTCCGGATCGTTGGCGGGATCGTGATGTTGGTCGTCGTGATCCCAGCGGTCCTCCACTAACGAGGAGCCGAGCGATGGTCGTCAACCGTCCTGTGGCGCGACGCGCGACGCTTGTCGTGACGGTCGGCGTGCTGGTATTGGCCTTGCCGGCGCCCGCGCTGGCGGCCGGCGCGCACCCAGTGATCGCGTCGTCATTCCTAGGCGGCATCTTCGGCGGCCTCGGGCACGCGGTGTTGGGCGCGTTCTCGTGGACCGTCGACTTGGCTCAGAAGTTCGTGCTGACGACGATCGGCGCGTTGGTCAAGCTGCTGATCCCCCGCTCCTGGGCGCACCGAGGTGCGCAGATCATGGGCTGGATTGTCGCGGTCCCTGACTACGCCGGCACGGTGACCACTCCGGGCGGTCATCGCCAATACGGGTTCGCGGGGATCAACGACCTGCGACAGCTGTTCATGTGGCTCGGGATCGCGATCGCGCCGCTGACGCTCGCGCACGCGACCGCTCGTTCGATGATCGAGGAGGCCGAGCCGATCGCGATCCCGGTCCTGCGGGTGCTCGTCGTGGCGGCGTTGATCGTGAGCTACCCCTACTGGTGGGCGCAGGCCGCCGCACTGGCTGACCAGATCACCCACATGATCCTCAGCCTCCCGACGGTCACCGACGGCTTGCAGAAGCTGATCGACTACGCCGTCGACGGCGTCGCGTTGGGCGGCTGGCAGCTGATCGACCTTGGCCTCATGGCCGCCATCGGAATCGAGCTGCTCGGCCTGATCTTCCTGAAGGTCACCCTGATCCTGCTCGGAGCGCTGCTGTACGCCACCGGTCCGCTGATGATCGGCCTGGTCCCCACCCGGTTCGGGCACACGATCGCTCGCGCCTGGCTCTCAGCGGTCATGTTTCTGCTGGCGATCGGGATCGGATGGGCGACGATCTTCGCCGTCGGGGCGCTGCTGATCCAGGACGCCGGGACCGCCGGCCCACTGATCGCGGGTAACTCGTCGTTCGGCCAGCTGATCGGCGGGATGATCCTCGCCGTCGCGGGTCTCGCCTCGCTCTGGCTGTGCCTGAAGGTCGCCCGTGAAGCCGGCGGGATGCTGCGGATGCAACTCGGCGGGATGCTCGCGCTCGGACACAGCAGCAGGATGACCGCAAGCCGCGCGCGCTCGAGCTCGGGCACGCGCGAAACTACGAGCAGCTCGTCGCTTCGGAGTTTTGGGGGACGCCTCGCGGCTGGCACTCGTGGCGCGGGCGGCGAGCTTGCGGGCGCGATCCCCGGCGGGCATCAGATGCGCCTGGCAATGGTCCGGTGCGGGCTACGTCGGCAGGCATGGCCTGATCGGGACCGCCGCTACCGGCGCCCGAGCAGCCGACCGGAAAGGGAGCTGCTCCTACGGCGGCGCTGCTTGGGCGGACCCGTGCCGGTGCCGTCGCCGTCCAAATGGCGCGAGCCGGAACCGCCGGATGGAACCAGCCCAACCGTGCTTCTAGGGCGGCGGGAAAAGCGAAGGCGGCCTCAGGTACGTCGCCGGGCTCGCCTCACGCGGCTGAACGAAGCGCCACGTCAGGCGCAACGCGCGGCGCGCGACGCAAGTCCAACAGGCCAGCCGCACAGACCAACGGCGCCAACGGTTCCGGTGCTGGCCCCTCGGTGGCGCGGCGAAACGACCGCGGCCAGGCTAAGCCTGCCGCCGGGTCGCGCGCCGCCGCCGACAGCCGGCAGGCCCGCGCGAGCTCAGCCGCGAACGACCGGGCGCGGCGACTCCCGGCCGCCGGCGCGGACGGGCCGCCGCGCGTCCCGGGCGCTGCCGCACCTGGCACAGGCCGGGGAAAGGCCCCCACGAACGCTGGCGCGAGACGCTCGATCAGCGGCACGACACCACCACGGCCACGCTCGCGGCGCAAGCCTCGCCCGTCGGCTTCGCCTCAGCCCGTTGATGGCCAAACCCCCGCGGCGCAGCCGGCGCGTTCGCCGTCAAACCCACGGCCCGCTGGAAGTCGGTCGGCGCCACGAGTCAAAACGACCCCGCCGCCACGCGGGGCGCCGCCCAAGCCACGCTCCTCAGATCCCGGATCCCCGACGCGTGACGGGAGCCGGCGATGACCCCGACGCTTCGCCGGCTGGATGACCGCGAGCGCTACTGGGGGCTCCCGTGGACCGGCTGGGTCGCCGCCACGGCTGCGGCCGGTGCCCTGTACCTGGCGGTCCGCTTCTCCCCGCTAGGGAGCAAGCCGACGATCACGATCACCCTGTTCATCCTCGCGTTCGCGGGCATGGTGCTCTACGGCGTATCAGGGCAGGCACTGTCGCCCGGACGGCAGCTGCTGGCGATCCTCAGCTACCGCCGGTCGCGCAAACTGCTCGAGCTCTCTGACCGCGTCGAGCGCCGCGGCCTGGTGCTCGACTCCCTGCCGCCAAACGACACACCGACCCTTCGCGCCGACGACGACGAGACCGACGACCCGTTTACGGGCCTCAGAGTCGACGACGACGAGATCGACGCCAGGGAGGGCTGGGACGCGGGCGACATCGCCGAAGCGGGCCAAGCCCAGCACGCCCGAGAAAGAGAGGGCTGGCGCGACGACGAGCTCCGAACCGACGATGGCCAGCCGCAGGGCACCAGCCGAGAGGATCGATGATCTCTCGCGAGCCACGAGTCGGATCGTTGGCGGCTGAGCTGCCGGTCTCCCTGGTTGAGCCCGACGGGCTGCTGATCACGACCGACGGCCGGTACGTGCGCCTGATCCAGTGCGATCGCGTTCCGAACGCGATCACCGCTGACCCTTCAGAGCTCAAGCGGATCGAGGG
Source organism: uncultured Solirubrobacteraceae bacterium (assembly GCA_963743985.1). GTDB lineage: Bacteria > Actinomycetota > Thermoleophilia > Solirubrobacterales > Solirubrobacteraceae > Palsa-465. Next base: position 32,387 of record CAVUSD010000033.1, read on the forward strand.
TGCGTTCTCGTCGCTGTGCCGGATCATCCCTGACCGCCAACGGCTGGTCATCTACGCCCAGACCGACCCGGTTCCGATCGAGGAAGCGCTGGCGGGTGATGAGCGGGCTACCGAAGCGGCAGCCGCGCAGGACCTCGCGGAGGGGAATGTCGAGCTCGCTCAGGCGCGACGGCGGCTGTACTTGGCGACCCGGCAGACGGTGATCGCCGCGGCCGGCGCCGAGCAGCCGGCCGTGGCGGCGCGCTGGTGGGTCGCGGTCCCCTACCAGCCCGTCTCCGAAGACCCGAAACGTCAGTTGCGTGACCTGGCCGCGAACGCGCACGGCAAAACCGTCTGGGCGACGCACCGGGACGCGGCGATCGAGAGCCTGCGGATCACCGAACAGGTCGACGCGCGCGCTGCGACGCGCCGGGATCGAAACGTGGCTGCTTGACGGCACCCAGACCCTCGCGCTGTTGTGGGAGCGTCTGCACCCGGCCGCGACCGAGCTGCCTGACCTCACAAAGCTCGCTGACGCTTGCAAGATCGCCGACGCGACCAGCATCGCCCAGGCCTCACAGGACCGCCACCGGATCCTTCAGGCGGTCGCGTCCGACTTGCGCCTGGACCTCGGCGAGAACCCAAATTGGGTTCGCCACGGCGACGGCACGTTGGAGGAGACGATCCATCTCGCCACCCCGCCGCTGGCGACCGACGCGTCATGGCTGTCCTACCTGCTGAGCTGCCCGCTGCCGGCCACGCTGGCGGTCCACATCGAAGTCGGGGCACGCTCGCGCGAGGCGTCACGCCAACGCCGGCGCTGGCAGCGTCTACGCGCGGCGGTGAGATACAAGGAGCGCCGCGACCGCCTCGTCGGCTCAGACGAGGAGGACGCGCTGGAGGAGGCCGCGGTCGTGGACGCGGAGCTGGCCGCGAGTGTCGGCGCGACCGTCTACCGCGTCGGGATCTACTGCTCGATCCGCGACCCGCGCGGCGACGCGGAGGCGTTCTCACGGGTCGTGCGTCAGACCTGCTCTGACTTTCACACGCTGACCAACGCCAAGGTCGTCCGCGGACGGAACCTCGCCAAGCCCGGGCTGATCTCGACCCTGCCGATCGGAACAGACCGCCTGCGCGCCCTCCGGCGCTACGGGCAGCGCAACATCGCTGACTGCGTTGCGCTGACGTCGTCTCGCTGCGGGTGCCCAGCTGGTCTGATCCTCGGAACTGCGGACCCCGGCGGGACCCTGGAGCGTCTTGACCCGTATGACCGGCAGTTCGCGACGACGCTGACGCTCGTCGTCGGACGCGGCGGCGGCGGGAAGACCGTCACGACGATCCTGTTGGCGGCACGGTTCGCGTCCCAGGGCGGGCGGATCTACATCACCGACCGGTCAGCCACCCCGGATGACCGCGGCGACACCCACGGCACCGGGCACTACGACACGCTGCTGTCGCTGGTCCCGGGGTCAAAGAGGGTGCAGCTCGGCACCCCGCATGGCGCGGTCATCTGCCCCTGGGACGTCCCGAGCCTCGACAGCGTCCCTGACCAGAAGGTCGAGTTTCTGCTCGCGCTGCACGCGCTGCTGATCGGCGAGGCCCACGACGCCGAGGGAATGATCCGCACCCTCGACGCCGACGAGGAGGCGCTGCTGCGCGACGCGATCACCACCGTCTACACGCAGTGCGCCACGAGCGGTGAGCGGCCCCGCGAGCAGCTGCTGATCGACACGCTGACCGCCCGGCGACGCGGCGGTGAGCTCGAGGGCGCAAACGCCGACAAGCTGCAATCGGTGCTGTTGCGGCTGAGCCCCTACGGTCAGGACGGCACGCTCGCGCACATCGCCGACCGGCCCACCACCGTCCCCGCGGATGCGCCGATCGTCCTTTTTGACTTCACCGGCCTATCAGACCGGCTCGCGCCGGCGCTGACCCTGGCGGTCGCTGACTGGGTCGAGTGGCAGGTCCACCGCGTGCGCCGCCGCCGCGTCGCCGGGGAGCTTGACGGCCACGGACCGTGGGCAGGGCGCTGTCAGCTCGTGATCGAGGAGGGCTGGAAGCCGCTGAGCTCCCCCAGCGCGGGCGCGTGGCTCAACGAGTACGCCCGCCGCGCCCGCCACTACGCGCTGTGGCTGACGTTCATCACCCAGTTCTTCCGGGACTTCGACTCAGAACAGGGCCGCGCGATGCTCTCAAACCACGCCGTCGCGCTGTGCCTGCCCAACGAACGCCGCGACCTCGAGTACGCCCGCGACACGCTCGCGCTGTCGGACACCGACCTGGCAGAGATCGCCGAGCTCCCATCACAGAAAGGCGTCTACAGCACCCTCTACATGGTCTCAAAACGCGGCCGCGGAGCCGTGCGGATCGCGCCCGGAGACCCCGAGTACTGGATCGCATCATCCAACCCCGAGCTTGACCAGCCCGTCCGCGCCGCCGCGCTGCGCGAAACCGACGGTGACCCCTGGCAGGCGCTCAAGCTGCTGTGCGACCCCGCCTGGCACGAGCGACGCCATCAGACCGAACTGCAGGCGGGCAGCCGGTGAGCGCGACCGCCACCCCAGCTCCACGGCAGCTGCGACCCAGTCCGTCGCCACGGGCTCCTATCCCCCCGCGACGCAAACGCAAGACATGGCTATGGGCGGCGGTGGGCGCGAGCTTCCTACTGTTTCTCGCGCCAGTCGTGCTGTTCGCCGGCGCCGCCAACCCACCCGGCTGCGGCACGAACGCGACCGGCGGGCCTGGTGGTGTCACCGACAGCGGCGGCTCGGCCGTAGCCGGGCACTTCGCCGCCCCGCTCCAGCTACAGCAAGGGCAGTGGTATCGGGTCGGCGCGACCGAGTACGGGCCGCCATGGACCGGCGACTACGGGTCAGACCCCGACCCTGGCCAGAGCGATCTCGCGACCCACCCCGACAGCTTCGCCGAACTCTCGACGCTCGACACCAACCCCGCGAACAGCAGCCCGGGCGCGTTCACGTTCGCTGACGCCGACGCGCTCGGGAACCTGCCCTACGGAACCAACCTCCGAGTCGCCGGCCCAACCGGCCAGCAAATGGTGCTGACAAAGCGCGACACGGGCTACGGCCAAGGACCCAGCGGCCAAGGCCCCGGGCCGATCATCTACCGCATCGATGTCTGGAACGCCGTCAGCGGCCAGCTCGGCATCTCAAAGAGCCCGGTATCGATCCAACTGGCCCCCACCAGCGGCACCGCCCCGACCCTCGGACAGACCCCGCAACCCGGAGAACCCCGGCAGACCGGAGGCAGTGCCGCCGGGTGTGGCGACGCCGGCGTCATCGACGGGCCGCTACAGCTGACCGCCGGCCAAACGGCGCAGATCAACCCGGCCACCGGGGCCGCCAGCGCCCCCGAGGATGCGCCCCGGCCCGTCAAGCTGGCGATCGCCGCCGCCAACTCGATCACCGACAAGCCCTACCCGCCAGTCGAAGAGCACTACTACGACCAGTACCTCGGCCGGCCATGGCCCGCCTATGACTGCTCCGGTTCGACCAGCTACGTGCTGTGGAAGGCCGGCTTGCGCGGCATCTACGCCACCGACTCGACCGGCCTGGAGAGCTATGGCAACCACGGGCCCGGCAAATGGATCACGATCTACGCCAACAGCAACCACGTCTGGACCGTCATCGCGGGCCGCGCGTTTGACACCGCCAACTTCGGCGGCCCGAACATCCCCGACGGCTCCGGGCCACGGTGGCGTGCAGACCCCACCGGCAACCTCGACGACGGCACAAGCTACGTCGTCAGACACCCCGCAGGCGCATGGAACGAGTAGGACTCGCAGCGACCGCGCTCGCAGCCGCCGGCCTGCTCGCCGGCTGCGGGATCAGCAACCCCTACCAGCCCTCAGCACCGAGCCTGAGCGCGACGTCGACGTCGTCCACGACATCGGCGAGCACCACGCCAGCAGACGCGGGGGACCCGGCACCCGAGCGCGATGGCACGGCTCCCGCTGCAGCCCCCATCGCGCAACACCAGGTCGGCACCAGCGCCGGGAGCCCAACGGCCCGGGCAGCGGTGACCCGCTACGCCCAGCTGTACATCAACTGGAACGCCAGCGACCTGATCGCCGACCAACACAACCTCGCGGCAGTCTCAATTGGCGCCGCCCGCCTCCAAGCACAGCAGGCCGCCGCACACGCAACAACTGACACCACGCTCACCGCCGACCACGTCACCAACACCGGACAGGTCGTCAGCGCCCAGCCCGGCGCCGGCCCGGCCGCGGGCAAATGGGTGATCGTCACCTCAGAGAAGACGCTCGGCACAGGCGACTACGCCGGGCTGCCACCGGCCGTCCACGTCACCTACGCCAAGGTCACACACACCAACCAGGGATGGGTCATCAGCCAATGGGCACCCCAGAACTGACCCGCTCGCTCAAGCACGCCGCCACGATCGTCTTCGGTCTGACAGCCGTCGGAGCGATCGCCGCGGTCATCGCACCCAGCCTGGCGAGCAGCACCCGGCCGCACCCGACACTGACCGGCAGCCTCGCGGATGGGCTGTCGATCCTGGCCAACAACCTCCGCCTACTGGGCCTCCCGTTCCTGCTGTGGGTGCTGCGGTTCGCCGACTCGCGACTCGGGCGGATGCTCGGAGATCTCACCGTCAGCGTCATGGTCGCGATATCGACGGTCACCGTCGGGATCGCACTGGGCCGCTGGCGCGTCCGGCTGATCCCATACCTGCCGCACCTGCCGTTGGAGTGGGCGGCGCTGACCGTCGCGGTCGCGACCTGGCTCCTGATCCGTACCGGACACGCCCACATCCACCAGCTCCTAGCGCTCGGATCGACAGTGGCGGTACTGCTGTTCGCCGCGGCCGCGCTTGAAACGTGGGCAACCCCGCACCGTCGAATCAGCCCGCCCACGCGACGCGCCCACGGGTTCATCCCGGCCCGGAGCGGTCGGTTGATCGTCCCGCCTGATTGTGCCGGCGCAACCCTGCCCGGGCCCTCCGCTTGCCCGTCTCCGACAGCCGTCGCGGCGCTCGTGCGCCGGCCTATCGACGGCACACCAACCACCACCGACCCTCAAGGAGGGATCACCGCATGAACAGTGTCCAACTGACTGGGAACCTCACCCAAGACCCCGAGCTGCGTAAGACCAGCTCAGACACCAGCGTCGCGCAGATGCGCCTCGCCGTCTCCCGACCCCGCAAGAACGGCGAAGACCAAGGCGCCGACTACGTCGACGTGACCGTGTTCGGGCCCCAAGCCGAGAACTGCGTCAAATACCTGGCAAAGGGCCGCAAGGTCGGCGTCGAGGGGCATCTTCACCACTCCGAGTGGCAGTCAGACAACGGCCGGCGCCAAAGGCTCGAAGTGACCGCCGAACGAGTCGAGTTCCTCAGTCCACCACCCCGCGCCGAGAACGGCAGCCAGGCACCCGAACCTGTCGCGGCCGGTGTTGTCGCCGACGGCGACGGTGATGGCGAAGACATCCCGTTCTGACGTTCGTATCCACCCAGGCGGCCGGGGAGCTCGGAACTCCACCCCAGCGAACCGGCCGCCGCGATCCTTTCCAGGAGACACAACGATGACCAGCACGCTGCCAGGCGCAGACATTCAAGGGTTCTACGCGGCGCTCGGAGTCGAGCTGCCGCCAGCAAGAGGCCGCACCGACGTGCCGGTCCGCTGCGTGTTTGACCCCGCCGCCCACCAGCGCAGCGACCGCAAACCGTCGCTATCGGTCAGTCTCGTCAACGGCGCGTACTGCTGCCACGGGTGCGGCGCCAAAGGCGGCGCACGCGACGCCGCCGAACACTTCGGCCACAGCATCCGCTCAACGATGCAGCTGCTCGTCCGCTACGGCCTCGCCGCGCCACTCGACGGCGACCCACGCCCCCCAGCCCGCGCAAGGACACGCCCCTCGGCCCTCAGCCCGCGTCGGGCGCCAACCCCGGAACCGCGGCGCCGACTGAAGGTGTCAGAACGCCAGCTGCAGCGCTGGCACCTACAACTGCTCGCCCGCATCGACGTGCTTGACCAGCTGCACACCACCCGCGGCTGGAAGGGTGCCGCGGTCCGCCAGCTGCAGCTCGGCCTAGACCGCGACCACATCACGATCCCCGTCCGCCACCACGGCGGCGAGCTCGTCGCGCTGCTGCGCTACCGCCCCAACTCCGAACCAGGCCAGGACAAGATCCGTGCCGTCGCGGGATCGCGACGAGCCCTGTTCCCCCATCCCGCCGACGAACGCTCCCGTCACCTGTTCCTCGTCGAAGGAGAACCGGACGCGATCGCCGCACGCTCCCACGGCCTACCGGCGATCGCGGTGCCAGGCGTCGAAGGTTGGCGCGCACAGTGGGCGCCGCTATTCACCGGAAGGGCCGTGACGGTCGTTCTGGACGCCGATCGCCAAGGGCGCGCGTGCGCCCGCCAGATCGCCGACGACCTGGCCATGCACGCCACGGCGATCGAGGTAGTCGATCTCGCCCCCGACCGAGCCGACGGCTATGACCTGACCGACTGGCTGATGGCCCACCCCGACCACGGACCCCGCGCCCGGAGGCAGCTGCACCAAGCCGACGCCCTCGACGCGGCATGACCGTCGGGTTCGCGTTTCTTCTGGTCGTGGCGCTGTGCATCGTCGTCGGCCATCGCCGGCGGCGGCACAGCTTGCGATACGAGCTCTACTTGCACTCCCCGATCTGGCGCCTACGCCGGCGCGCCTGGATAATGCAAACGCGTGGACGCTGCCAGGACTGCGGCCGCTGGCGTGGCCGGCGGCTGACGATCCACCACTTGACCTACCGCCGGCTCGGCCACGAACACCGTCAAGACATCCGCGTCCTCTGCTGGCCTTGCCACGAGGCACGCCACTAGTCGACTCATGCGCCAAGGAACGCCCATGACCCACCGGTCAGTAGGACAACAGACAAATCGCGGTCACGACCAGCACCCTGCTGTCGGTGAAGAGCGACGATCCCGGTCAGCGCTCGAAGCAGACGTGCTCAGGCCTTTGGTTGACGCGATTCCTGCACTGATGGACGAACACGCGCTGATAGAGCTAGCGCGCCGGCTACAGCCCCTGTTAGGGGCCCGCGAGCAGCCGTACGAACTTGCGGGCACGGACCCATTGCTGACCTGCGGTGAGGCAGCAATTCACGCTCGCGTACACGTCGAAACGATCCGCCGCGCAGTTCGGTCCGGCCTGATTCCGGTTGCAGCGAGGATCGGGCGATCGCCTCGCATCAGCCACAGCGCGCTGGACTCCTGGCTTGCCGCCACAAGTGTTCGTTCGACCGGCCCAGATCAACGGACACGCGTCCGCCCGCGCGCACCTCGGCCGGGCCACGCAGGCTCCCTGCGAGATGTCTGGAGCTGATAGAAGCGCCCGATGGAAATCGAACGACGAACACTCACAGACGGAACCGCCAGATGGCGCGTTCGGTGGCGCCAAGGCGGCCGACGGCGCGTGCGGACTTTTGATCGCAAAGGCGATGCGCTTGACTTCGCTGCCGATCTTCGCCGCCGTCAGCAGAGCGGCACGGTCGCGCTGGTCGACAGCGGACGGATCACCCTCGGCGAATACGTCGTGACGGTCTGGGCGCAAAGCTCGGGGGCCTACCTGTCCGAAGTGACCAGACGCCACTACGCGCAGCTCTACGACAAGCACATCCTCGACGCGTTCGGTCCGCTCCCGTTGCGCGACATCACCCCGGACCTGATCTCACACTGGCAGACCGCACGCCTGGCATCGGGGGCCGGCCCCGTCGCCATCCGTCAATCGATGACGCTGCTCGGAGCGATCCTCCAGCGCGCAGTCGAGGGGGGCTATCTCGCCCGCAATCCTGCCCGTCTCGTCAGGAAGGCCCCGCTGCCACGCCGCAAGGAGGTACGACCTCTCGCGCCCCAGACGATCGAGGAGATGCGAGTCCTCTTGAATCCACGTGACGCGACGTTGATCAGCGTGCTGGCGTACGCCGGCCTTCGACCAGCTGAAGCGCTCGGCCTGCAATGGCGAGACGTGCGAGAAGCCACCCTGCTCATCGAACGAGCCATCTCGCTCGGCGAAGAGAAAGACACAAAGACCACCGCACACAGGACGGTCCGGCTGCTCACGCCACTCGCGGCCGACCTACGTGAGTGGCGGCTTCGCAGCGGCCGCCCCCACGACGGCGCGCTCGTCTTCCCATCCCAGCGCGGCGATCCCTGGAAGAAAGGCCAATACACGTCCTGGAGAGCCCGCGTATTTCTCCGCGCCAAGATGGCCGTCAAAGTTCCCGACGCGCGGCCATACGACCTACGCCACTCGTTCGCGTCACTGCTGCTGCACGAGGGCCGGTCGGTGATCTACGTCGCACGCCAGCTCGGCCACGACGCGCGACTCACACTCAGCACCTACGGACACGTGATCGACGAGTTCGAGGATCTCCCTCGCCTGCCCGCCGAAGACGCGATCTCGAGCGCACGGGCAACCCCCCGCACGGTCAAAAGCGAAGGCGCATGAATCGCCGCTCGGCAATCCGTCTGCGACCCTCCATATCGTCATGGTGTTCGATGACGTCAACACCTGACAGATGCCAGCCGAGGGGCCACCAGGGGGCCACCAGCTTGACGCCGATGGCTTTCCCGCGCCAATCAGACACAGTCCGAAATCACTCGTACGCAGGGAGTTTGCACAACTCATCACGACCCGAAACGACACCGTACTTGCCTTTCACGCAGGAAATCGCGGGTTCGAATCCCGCTGGGGGTATCTCGACGGTCGCCCGGCTCCCGTCAGCACTCGCCCGAGCTCAGGACGAGGCCGTGACGTCTCGGATTGCTGTTGGTCGGGGTCAGCGTTCGATGCATTCCCCGTCGCTCCATGCTCACCTCGTGTCCATCGGCCGACTGGCTGGTGGAGCATCCCCGGCGCTCAGGTTCGTCGGTTGCCCGAGCGCCGGGATGAGTTCTTCGAACACGCGCATCAACTCGAGCATTCCGGAGAACTCCCGCACCTCGTTGCCACCACTGATCCGCGCGCTGCCGTCGAGGCGATCGCCCGTCCCGCGTGTCACCCGCAAAAGAATCTCGACTGCCACAAGCCGTCCCGCTGTCGATGTTTGAAGCGAGACTCCCACGGCCACCCGCCGTGCGCACTGGGGTCATCCCTAGTGATCGCCCTAAATATCGCCGCTGCTGCGTGCACGCGGGGCGTCCACGTGAGACCATGAGCGCCGATCGTCTGACGAACGGGGGAACGGGAGCATGACCGGGGTCCTATACGGCATCGCACGAATCTGCGTGCGACGGAAGTTCATCGTGCTGGCCGTCTGGCTGGTCGTGGCGGTGGCGCTCGTGGTCGTCTCCAAGCAGATGGGCGACAACACCAACGACAACCTGTCGCTCCCCGGGACCAACAGTCAGCGCGCCACTGACATCCTGAAGACGTCGTTCCCGACACAGGCCAATGGCACCAGCCCGATCGTCCTGCACGCATCGAACGGGAAGCTGACCGACTCCAAGTACTCAAGCGCCGTCAACGAGGCGGCGGCGGACCTCGCCAAGCAGCCCGACGTCTCCTCAGTCATCAACCCGCTCACGCCCGAGGGGGCGTCGGCGCTGAGTAAGGACCAGGCGACCGGCTACCTGACCGTCGGTCTGAAGGTCAGTCCCGGCTCGCTATCTGAAGAGCAGGCGCAGGACATCATCGATGCCGGTGCCAAACCGGCGGAGGCCGCCGGCCTGGAGGTCCAGACCGGCGGGCAGCTCGGCCAGAAGGTCTCCAAGTCCGGCACGGAGTCCAGCGAGCTGATCGGGATCATCGCCGCGGCATTCATCTTGACATTCACCTTCGGGACAGTCGTGGCAATGCTGGTCCCGATCATCACCGCGATCTTCGGGCTGCTGTCGACGCTGGCGATCATCCGCATGCTCGGCCACGTGGTGACGGTGCCGACGGTTGCGCCGACGCTGGCGACGATGATCGGCCTCGGCGTGGGGATCGACTATGCGCTGTTCATCGTCACTCGGCATCTGCGTGGCCTCGAAGACGGTTTGGCGATGGACGAGTCGATCGCCCGGGCCGCGGCGACATCCGGCGGCGCGGTGTTCTTCGCCGGCTGCACGGTCACGATCGCGCTGGTGTCGCTGGCGGTGGCGGGAATCCCGCTCGTGACGACGATGGGCCTGATGGCGGCGATTGCGGTCGTGATCGCCGTGCTCGCCGCGTTGACGCTGCTCCCCGCAGTGCTTGGGATCCTCGGACCGCGACTCAATGCGCTGCGCGTGCGCCACCCGCCGACCGGCGAGGACGTGCACCACGGCGTGTGGGCGACCTTGGCGCGGGATATCGCCAAGCAGCCGGTCGTGGCCGGACTGGTGGCGCTCGCGATCCTGATCCCGCTGACGATCCCGCTGCTGTCGCTCACCCTCGGCCAGCAGGACACGGCGGCATTGTCGAAGTCGACCACCGCCCGCCAGGCCTATGACCTGATGTCCAAGAATTTCGGTGCCGGCAGCAACGGGCCGCTGATCATCGCGATCTCGCTCGGGTCACCGGCGCAGGCGTCCTCGTCAAGCTCATCGAGTTCCAGTGGGTCAGGATCCTCTGGCTCCTCGTCGAGCCAGAGTTCGAGCTCACAGAGCGACCCGCGGGCGACCGATCCGCGACTGGTCACGCTTCAAAAGGACGTCTCGGCCACGTCTGGGGTCGCGGCGGTGACGCCGATCCAGGTCGACAAGGCCGGCACGAGCGCGTTCTTCAACGCGATCTCCCAGCACGGTCCCGCCGAGCAGCAGACGACCGACCTCGTCAACAACCTGCGCGACAACGTGATCCCCCAGGCGGAGAAGGGGACGAACATGCAGGCCGACGTGGGGGGTACGACAGCGGCCTACGACGACCTCGCGTCCAAGATCTCGTCCAAGCTGCCGCTGCAGATCATCGTCGTGATCGCCCTCAGCTTCCTGCTGCTGATGCTGGCGTTCCGAACGGTCGTGATCCCGATCCAGGCGGCGGTGATGAACATCCTCTCGATCGGCGCCTCCTACGGCGTCCTGACCGCTGTCTTCCAGTACGGCTGGCTGTCGCACGTGATCGGGCTCGAGGGACCGGTCCCGATCGTGTCCTACGTGCCGCTGTTCATGTTCGCGATCCTGTTCGGGCTGTCGATGGACTACGAGGTGTTCCTCGTCTCCCAGATCGAGGAGCACGTCAACCTCGGTGAGGACAACAAGAGCTCGGTCGTCTCGGGGCTGGTCACGAGCGCGCGGGTGATCACCGCCGCCGCGGCGATCATGGTGTTCGTGTTCGGCAGCTTCGTGCTCAACGGCGATCCGACGATCAAGCAGTTCGGGGTTGGGCTGGCGGTGGCGGTGATCCTCGACGCGACCGTGGTCCGCTGTCTGCTGGTGCCGGCGGTCATGCTGCTGATGGGCAAGCTCAACTGGTACATGCCGAAATGGCTGGACCGGACCGTCCCGCACGTCAGCATCGAGGGTGCCGAGTTCTTCGAGGAGCGTGATCGGGCGGCAGCGGACGACCGCGACGAGCTGACCGTCGCGTGAACTCATTACGCTCCCCGGGTGTCCGTCACCGAGGGCGCGTTGAACAATGGCCGCACGCTGTTCGTCGGTCGCCAAGACGAGCTGGCGGTCGTCGCAGAGGCGCTGGTCGCCGCCCGCGACGCGCGGCCGCAGCTGGTCGTGGTCGAGGGCGAGGCGGGGATCGGCAAGACCGCGTTCCTGCGTCGCTGCCAGAGCCTGGCCGACGGCTTCGTCGCGCTCAAGGCGGGTGGGGAAGAGTCCGAGATCGGGTTCGATGGCGGCGTCATCTCACAGCTGCTGGCGCGCGCGCCGGGGATGGGCTCCGACTCGGGCGCGAGGCTCGACGACGGCCGAGCAGCGTCCAACCCGTTCGCGATCGGCGCGGAGTTGTTGTCGCTGCTCGGTTCACTGCAGGACTCAGGGCCGGTGCTGCTGGTGCTCGACGACGCGCACTGGATCGATCCGCCATCGGCGGCGGCCCTGCTGTTTGCGCTGCGGCGGCTGTACGCCGACCGCGTCTGCGCGCTGATCGCGACCCGGCCGGGAGGCGATGAGCGCGGCGGTCCGGGCTGGTCGAGGTTTCTCAACGACGGCGAACGGGCGCGCCGAATCCGGATCGGCGGTATGGACGAGCACGAGGTCCGGTCGTTCGTGGGGTCGCTGGTCGCAACGCCGCTGAGCCGGGGTGCCGCCGCGCGGCTGCGTGAGCACACCGACGGGCATCCGCTGTATATCCGGGCGCTGGTCGACGAGCTGCCGCCCCACGCGCTGAACTCCGAGCACGGCCCGCTGCCCGCACCCCACTCGTTCGCCGCGACCGTGGTCGCCCGCCTGGCGACCCTCAGCCCAGCGGCTCGGGATCTCGCCGCGGCGGCGGCCGTGTGCGGTCCGCGCTGCCGGGTCGACCACGCGGTCGCCGCCGCTGGGCTGGACGGCACGCTGTCCGCACTTGACGAGACGTTGGCAGCAGGCGTGCTGTCGCTGGTGCCGGGACGGGTGCCGGCCGAGATCCAGTTCGCCCATCCACTGACGCGGGCGGCCGTGTACGACGATCTCTCCCCAACCGGTCGTCGTGATCTGCACGTCGCGCTCGCGCGGCTGACCGACGGGCCGGAGTCGTTGGCCCACCGGGTCGCCGCCACGCATGGCGCTGATGACGTGCTCGCGACCGAGCTGGCCGACACCGGGGCCGACGAGGTGATGGGGGGCCGGCTGACGGCGGGCGTCGATCATCTGATTCTGGCGTCGCGGATCGCGGCCGATCGCGAGCTCGGTGAGCGCGCGCTGCTCCGCGCCGCGGACGCGCTGGGACTCGCCGGCGACGTCCCGCGCGCACGCGCGCTTCGGGAGGCGGTCGAGCGCTGCGCGGACAGCCCGCGCCGGAGCTTTGCGCTCGGCTGCATGATCGCGTCCCTGGATGGGAGGCTTGACGACTCCGTGCGGGCGCTGCTGGATGTGACGCGCCGTCGCGACCTCGCCGAGGATCCCGAGCTGAGCGGACCCTTGACCTCCTCGTTGGCGATCGTGTGCGCGTATGCGGGGAAAGGGCCAGAGGCGATCGAGTGGGCCCGCCGGACACTCGCTGAGCAGGTACTGTCGCCGGCCGTCGCGCTCACCGCACGTCAGGGCCTTGCGCTCGGTCTCGCCCAGTGCGGCCGCGAGCACGACGCGATCGAGGCGCTGGCAGCGCCGGTGATGCCGCAGGCGAACCCGTCGCCGTTCGACGTGGAGCTCGTCATCACCCGTGGCGCGATCAAGGTGCAGGCGGGAGATCTGCGCGGCGCCGTCGACGATCTGACCGCGGTGATCGGATGGTCACGGGCGGGTGCTGCGTCGCGCGGGCTGCCCAACGCCTACGCGTCGCTGGCGGACGCCGAGTATCGGCTCGGCCGCTGGCAGCACGGTGCGACCCACGCCGAGCTGGCGGTGTCGCTGGCGCGCGACTCCGATCAGGTCTGGGAGCTGCCGTTCGCGCACGCGACCGCGAGTCGGTTCGACGTCGGCCGAGGTGAGTGGCCGGCAGCCGAGCAGCATGCCCAGGATGCAGCTGAGGCGGCAGCGCTCGCGCCGTTGCCACTCGCGGTGTTCCACGCACGGGTGGCCGCCGCGAACCTGGCCTGTGCGCGCGGCGAACCGCACCGCGCACTGGAGCTGCTCGCATCGCTCTGGGCGGAGCTGCCCGCGGCGGTCGTTCCGGCGCTCCGGCGCCGCGCCTACGAACTCGAGGTCGACGCACTGTTGCAGGTGGAGCGACTCGACGAAGCCGCCGAGCTGCTGGATCGGTCACCTCCGGACTCAGCCGGCTGGTGGCGGCTGAGCGCGGTTCTGGCGCACGCGCGCGGGAACATCAAGCAGGCGCGTGAGGCGTTCGTGCGTGGACGGGACCTGGCGGGAGTCGGCGATTCACCGCTCGCGCAGGGAGTGTCGGAGCTCGCCTACGGGCGTTTCCTGCGCAGAACCGGGCGCCGGGGCGCCGCCGCCTCACGACTGCGGACGGCGCGTGAGCTGCTGGAGCCGCTCGGCGCGGGCCCGTTGCTGGCGAGCTGCGACGTGGAACTGTCGGCCTGCGGGGTCCGGAGCGCAGGTGCGGCCGATCGCGTGGATCTGGGGCTGACACCGCGGGAGGCCGCCGTTGCGGCGCTGGTGGCTGCCGGTCGATCCAATCGTGAGGCGGGCGCCGAGCTGTATCTCTCGACCAAGGCGATCGAGTATCACCTCGGAAATATCTTCGCCAAGCTCGGAATCCGTTCCCGCCACGAGCTCGCCGCCCGACTGCCCGAGCGCGAGTCGGCTTAGAGCGCGCCGCCCGCGGCGGGCGGAGCGGTTGGATCCGCGTCGGGCCCGGAGGAGTGCTCACGCGCGAGGTAGTCCTCGACGGCCATCATCGACGCGGTCGAGCGCTTGATCACGGTCAACAGTGACGACATCGTCGCCACCTCCTCGACCTGCTCCTTCAGAAACCACGAGGTGAACTGCTCAGACAGGAAGTCACGCTCATCCCGCGCGACGCCCATCAGCTCCGCGATCTGGTCCGACACCCGCCGCTCCTGGTCGAGCGCGAGCGCCACCGGCGCGATTGCGTCGTCGAAGCCCGTCGTCGGCGCAGCGACGCCGGGGATCTCGACGGCCGCATCGGCGTCGAGCAGATACTGCACCATCATCAGCGCGTGGTTGCGCTCCTCGATCGCCTGCTGGTAGAAGAACGCGGCCAGCCGCGGCAGCGTTTGGGCGTCGTAGTAGGTCGCGATCGCGATGTACTGCTGTGAAGCCGCGAACTCGTTGGCGATCTGCCCGTTGAGACGTTCGGCGAAGCGGGTGGCAGCCATCACGGCTCCTTGTCGGTCGGTGGTGGTCGGCGTGATGATGGCGCACGTCGACGCTGCACGCCGGTCCGGTTTCAGGCGGTCAGGATCAGCGGCGCACCGGCGGTCACGACGACGGTGTGCTCGACGTGCGCCGAACGGGCGCCGTCGGCGGTCAGCACCGTCCAGCCGTCACGGGCGAGCACGACCTCCCCGCTGCCGGCCGAGATGATCGGCTCGATCGTCAGCACGAGACCCTCGGTGAGCAGTTCGGTGTTGCCCGGCTCGAAGAAGTTGTGGACGGTCGGCGACTCGTGGATGCGACGGCCGATCCCGTGTCCGGTCAGGTCACGGCAGACGCCGTAGCCGCGCTCTGAGACGACGTGTTCGACGGCGCCCCCGATGCTGCTCAGCGGGTTGCCGGCGCGCGTGACGCGGAGCGCGTCGTTCAGCCCTTGCTGCGCCGCTGCGACCAACGCCACCGTCGATGGACGGCTCAGACCGACGTCGACCGACACGCACGCGTCGGCGTAGAAGCCGTCCAGCTCGGCGGTCACATCGAGCTTGACGAGGTCGCCGCGGCGCAGCCGGCGCTTCCCGGGAATGCCGTGGACCGCTTCGTCGTTGACGCTGATGCAGTTCACGCCAGGAAAGTTGTAGTCGAGCTGCGGGCCCGAGCGCGCGCCGGCGCGGCGGAACACGCGGCCGCCGATCTGGTCGAGCTCGGCGGTCGTGACGCCCGGTGCGACGGCGGCGCGCATCGCCCGGATCGCCGCGGCGACAACGCGGCCGGCGGCCTTCAGGTGACTGAGCTGGTCTGGATCGTCGATCGACATATGACTGTGAACGCTAGTGGGTTTCGCTCCTCGTTAAGGTGGAGACGATGGCTTCGGTGATTGGAACGTCTGGCGGTGACAGCGCGTTGCTGGCTCGGGCCGGCGGCGGCGATGAGAACGCATTTGCACAGCTGATCGAGCCGTTTCGCGGGGAACTGCACGCCCACTGCTACCGGATGCTCGCTTCGGTTCACGACGCCGAAGATGCGATGCAGGAGGCGCTGCTTCGCGCCTGGCGCGCGCTGCCGCGTTTTCAGGGACGAAGCTCGTTACGTTCGTGGCTGTACACGATCGCGACCAACACCTGCCTCGACGTGATCGGCAAACGGCCCAAGCGCATCCTCCCGATCGACGCCCGGCCGGCAGCGGATCCGGCGAACGGCACCGGGATGCCGTTGGCAGAGACCGTGTGGATCGAGCCCTATCCCGACGAGATCGTGGCGCTCGAGGACGGGTTCGCCTCGCCGGACGCGGTCTATGACCGGCGTGAGTCGGTCGAGCTGGCATTGATCGCGGCCCTCCAGCATCTTCCCGCCACCCAACGAGCGGTGCTGATCCTCCGGGAGGTGCTCGGGTTCTCGGCCAAGGAGGTGGCTGAGACGCTCGACACAACGGTCGCATCGGTCAACAGCGCGCTGCAGCGCGCCCGGGCGGCGGTACACGAGCGCGTGCCCGCACAGTCTCAGCAGGAGACGCTGCGACAGCTGGGCGACGAGGAGATCAAGCACCTCGTGGATCGCTACGTCTCCGCCTGGGAGCGAAACGACGTCGATGCGTTCGTCGCCATGCTGGCGCACGACGCCACGTTCGCGATGCCGCCGCTCGCAAGCTGGTTCGCGGGTCGTGACGCGATCGCCCGGTGGGCGGCCAGAGAGCCGATGTCGGGCCTGTACCGGTGGCGGACTCTGCCCGCGCACGCCAACGGGCAGCTGGCACTGGGGTACTTCACCGAGGACGGCGACGGTGGCTGGGTCCCGTTCGCGCTCAACGTGCTGACCCTGCGGGGGCGCGAGATCACGAACGTGACCGCGTTCATCGCACGATCGGCCGAGTCGCTGGACCGCGAGGCGCAGCAGCGGTTGGTCCGCGAGCCCGTCGTGCCGTCGCTCGTGCACCAGTTGTTCACGCAGTTCGGTCTGCCCGAGCGGCTCGCAGGGTAGCTCCTTGGGGACCGGCGGGAGCGGCGCAGACGGTATGCCAAGATGGGAAGGCAGATGCCACTTTTCGGCGGCAGGCAGCGCCCCAGCCAGGAGGAGCAGGAGGCAGCGGAGGTCGACCTCGAGCGGATCCGTGGGGGCGGCATCCCGCTCGGTGCCGAGCAGCGCCTGCGCCGGGTCGGCGCCGCCAAATCACCGTTCTTCACCAGCGACCTGAGCGCGAAGGAATACGCGCTCGCGCAGGCGTCGGGGTTGCAGCCGGTCGCGCAGGTGATGGGCTCCTCGGTCGTCAAGCACGGCTACCAGAACTACGGCTGGGCGAACTACAACTACGGCGGGATCACGGAGCTCACCGCCTTTTCGGACCCATGGAACCTGTCGCGCAGCCGGGCGTTCGCGCGGCTGAGCCAGGAGGCCGAGTTGGCCGCTGCGGACGCGGTGATCGGGATCAAGCTGACGACCAACAGCGTCTCCGACAGCCGATCCGACGTCGAGTACGTCGTGTTCGGCACGGCCGTGCGTGAGACGACGCTGCCACCCGTGCCGCAGTCGGGGCCGCGGCTGTGCGCCTTGTCAGGTCAAGACGTTGACAAGCTGCGCCGGATCGGGGCGGAGATCCGCGGTCTGCTCGGGCACACGGCGGTCGTCTGCGTCACGCTCAGCTGGCAGGCGGGCCAAGCGATGCGGATGTGGTCGGGCAACATGGAGCTGATCGAGATCACCCAGGGGATCTACGAGGCCCGGCGGTTGGCGATGGCCGAGATTCTTCGCCAGGCGCGTGACGTCGAGGCCAACGACGTCGTCATCTCGACGCTGACCCACGACATCAACCACGTCGAGTACGAACAGGCCGGATACGGGACGCAGCACGTCTTCATCATCACCATGCACGTCCTCGGCACCGCGATCGCGCTCGGTGCGCACGAGCCGCATCCGGCCCCCCTGCACGGGCCGGTGCTGTCGATCGACCTTCGCGGCTAACCCCCCCATCACGAGAGAAGACCCGATGCCCGACTACGACCCGACCAGTACCGAGGGGCTCGCCGAGCACGCGACCGAGCGGCTGCAGATGAACGCCCGTGGGCTGTTCACCTCCGATCTCTCGGTCAACGAGTACCTGTGCGTCGAGAAGGCCGACTTCGAGCCGGTCGGCCTCGTCGTCGGCTCGAGCATCTATCACATCGGCTATCAGCAGTCCGCGTTCAAATCCAATCAGGAGATGACCGTCCTCACCCAGGCGATGTACGAGGCGCGTGAGCTGGCGATGACGCGGATGGAGGAGGAGGCCGATCAGCTCGGGGCGGACGGGATCGTCGGGGTGCGCCTCGACATCGGTCGCTACGAGTGGGGCTCGGACATCGCCGAGTTCATCGCGATCGGCACGGCGATCAAGCACAAGGGCGGCAAGGTCCACCGGGCTCCCAACGGCCGCCCGTTCACCTCCGACCTGTCTGGCCAGGCGTTCTGGACGCTGATGCAGACCGGCAAACGCCCGGTCGGGATGGTGTTGGGCAACTGCGTCTACCACGTGGCCCACCGGGGTGCGCTGCAGACGATGCGTCAAGCCGGCAAGAACGTCGAGCTCGAGCAGTACACCCAGGCGCTGTACGACGCGCGTGAGCTGGCGATGGAGCGGATGCAGAAGGAGGCCGAGGCGATCGGCGACGGCGTGCTCGGGATCGTCGAGGTCAAGCTGCACGAGAACAATCACGGCTGGGGGTCCAACGTGATCGAGTTCTTCGCGGTCGGGACGGCCGTCGTGGTCAACGAACACGCCGAGCCGGGCGCGCAGCTGCCCGACATCACCCCGGTGCTCGACATCAACGACTGACGGCCGGGCACTGACGCGCGGTCGCCGCGTCGGACGCGGCACGTCCCGCAAAGTTTTTTGAGGTTCGGCCAACCTTTCGCGGCCGCCGGCGTTTTAGTAGATAGGTACGACCGCGAGACATCGTCGGTCCTGCCAGAGATCAAGGGGGCAGTTGGTTGGCCGCTCTGAGTAGCGAGCGGATAAGGCAGGGGCGTAGGGACATAGGGGCTTAGGAAACAGGGGCAAACGGAGGGCAACGCCTGAGGGACTGAAATCCCTCAGGCGCCGTTCCGTCTCCGTGTGGTGGTCCAGCGTCGCGCCGAGGCGGCCGCCGGCTCAGCCGTTGCGCAGCAGGCCTTCGGCGCGGGCCCAGTCGATCGTCTTGCGCAGCGTCTCGACCGCCGGGGTGTAGGTCAGGCCCAGTTCTCGCTCCGCGCGGGAGCCGTCGTAGCGGTGACCGTGCAGCAGCGTCCGGACCATCTCACGACAGACCGGCGGCCGTTTGCCGCGCAGCCTGAAGACGGTCTCGACGCAGGCGCCGCCGATCGTCGCAACCGCGCGTGGGGCCAGCCGCGGCTTCGCGTCGATGCCGGCGACCTCGGCCGCCATCGCCAGGGCGTCGGTCATCGTCATCCTGATTCCGGAGAGCAGGTAACGCTCGCCGGCGACGCCGCGCTCGGCGGCGAGCAGATGACCGGCGATGCAGTCGTCGATGTCGACCAGACTCATGTTGGTGTCGACGAACACCTTCAGCCGCCCGTCGAGGAACAGCAGCAGAAAGCGAC
The DNA here is from genome assembly GCA_963743985.1 of uncultured Solirubrobacteraceae bacterium. GTDB lineage: Bacteria > Actinomycetota > Thermoleophilia > Solirubrobacterales > Solirubrobacteraceae > Palsa-465. Next base: position 51,756 of record CAVUSD010000033.1, read on the forward strand.
CGGTGCCACCGGACCGACCGGGGCCCTGGACCGACGATGGGTTGACGCAGACGATGTCCTGCCCGGTCTCTCGCGCCGCCTGCAGCGCCGCGTCCTCGCCTTCGGTCTTGGTTCGCTCGTAGGTTGAGAGGAACCACCCGCGTGGCTGGGTCCATTCGGTGCCGATCGTGCCCGCGGGCTCGCCAATCGTGGCGGCCGACGAAGTATGGACGAGCCGCGGTACCCCGGCGGTCGCAGCCGCGCGGACCGCGGCGACCGCACCGTCGATGTTCGCGCGCTCCATCGGCCCCGGGTCGGCGACGCACAGCGAGTTGACGCCGGCCACGTGGAAGGCGACGTCGCAGCCCCGCATCCCGGCTGCCATCGCGTCCTCGTCCCAGGTCTCCCCGCGGACGGAGTCGACGCCCCGGTCTCGCAGCGTCCGCGCCGACGCGTCGCTGCGGGCGAGGCCGATGACCTCGTCGCCGCGCGCCAGCAGGGCGGTGATCAGCGCGGTACCGATCACCCCGGTCCCGCCGGTGACGAATGTGCGCGCCATCAGGAGCGCAGCGCGTCGGTCGAGCGCACCAGGTAGTCGACGCCCGACCAGGCGGTGACGGCGGCCGCGATGACCATCGCCCACTGATCGAGATAGGCGCCCGCGATCGTCACATCCGGCCGCAGGATCGCCAGCGCGATCGCGACGAACTGCACCGTCGCCTTCCACTTGCCCAGCATCGAGGTTTCCATCACCCGGACGCCGCCGGCGGCGACCGCGGCCCGCAGGCCGAGGATCGTGAACTCGCGGCCGACGATCACGAGGGCGACCCACGGGGAGGCGCGGTGCACCGCCACGAGCGCGATCAGCGTGGTGGTCACCAGCAACTTGTCGGCGGTGGTGTCCAGGAACGACCCGAGCTTGCTGGTCACGCCCCAGCGGCGGGCGAGCTTACCGTCAAACCAGTCCGTCGCGGCCGCGGCGAGAAACACGATCGCGGCGATCGTGTCATCGCGCGAGAGCACCAGCGCCATGATCACCGGGCAGGCGGCGATTCGCAGGCTCGTGCCGACGGCGAGCACCCGCGACGATCGCAGCGCGTTCAAGGAGCCCGCCTCCATTGCGCGGACGTTAGTGGACTCCGGCCGCGCGCTGACGGCTGTACTACAGCAATGCCCGCCCGAGGGCACGGGCCGCGTCCGCCGACTCGGCGTCGAGCGCCGTGATCGCGGCCGCCCGGGCCTGCGTGAGCGAGACCGAGCGCAGCGCTTGCTTGACCGCCGCGATCAGACCGGGCGCCATGCTCAGTTCGGTGACGCCGAGCCCGGCCAGCAGCACCGCCGCGGCGGGGTCGCCGGCGAGCTCGCCGCAGACGCCCACCCACCGGTCGTGGGCGGTGGCCGCACGGACGGTCGCGTCCACCAGTCGCAGAACCGCCGGCTGGGGCCCGTCGAGCAGGGTCGCCAGCCGCGCGTCGCCGCGTTCGGCCGCCATCGTGTACTGGGTCAGGTCGTTGGTGCCGATCGAGAAGAAGTCGACGTGCGGCGCCAGCTGCGCTGCGGTCAGCGCCGCAGCGGGGATCTCGACCATGATCCCGAGCTCGATCGGCGTGTCGATCTCCGTCTGCCGCCGGGCCTGTTCGAGCAGCTGCTTGGTGGCGGCGATCTCGCCGAGCGTCGCCACCATCGGCAGCATCAGCTTGATCGGGTGACCGGCGGCGGCCACCCTGAGCGCGGCCCGCAGCTGCGTGGCCAGGAGCTCGGGCCGGGCGAGCGAGAGGCGGATCCCGCGGACGCCGAGAAACGGATTCTGCTCTGGCGGCATCGGCAGCGCCGGCAGCGGCTTGTCAGCGCCCGCGTCGAGCGTTCGCACGATCACCGGACGGCCGTCCAGCGCCGTCGCGATCTCGATCAGCTGCTCGGTCTGCTCGTCCTCGCCGGGGAGCGTCGCGCGTTCCAGGAACAGGAACTCGGTGCGCAGCAGCCCGACGCCTTCGGCGCCGCCCGCGACGGCGCGGCGGGCGTCGGCGGCCGAACCGAGGTTGGCGAACACCTCGATCCGGGTCCCGTCCGTAGTAATGGCGGGCTCGTGCGCGTGGTCGGCAGCCACCTGCGCGGTGGCGAGGTCGCGCGTTCGGCGTTCGTTTGCGTCTGCGATCAGCGCCGGGTCGGGGTCGACGGTCACGGTTCCGGCCCCGCCGTCGAGCAGCAGCGTCGTCGTGTCGTCGATGCTGAGCACGGCGTCGCCCAGTCCGACGACGGCGGGCAGCCCGAGCGCCCGGGCGAGGATCGCGGCGTGGGCCGTGGCCGAGCCGCGGGCGGTCACGATCCCGAGCACCCGGTCGGGGTCCAGTCCGGCCGCGTCGGCGGGCGTGAGCTCGTCGGCGATCACGATCGCGGGCGCCAGCGGGGAACATTCGGCGTCCCCAGCCGTCCCAACATTCCCCGCTGCGCCGAAAGCCGCCAGCACGCGCCGGCCGACGTCGACCACGTCGGTGGCGCGCTCGGCCAGCAGCGGGTCCGGCAGCGCCCGGTAGACGGCCGCGACGTGCTCGGCGGCGTGGTACCAGGCGGTCTCGGCGGCCTGCCCGCCGTCGATTGCGGCCTGGGCGGGCTCGAGCAGCGCGTCGTCGTCGAGTAGCGCCAGGTGCGCGTCGAAGATCTCGGCCTCGGCGGCGCCCGCACGGGCAGCGATCGCCGTGCGGTCGTGCTCGATCGCGCTGCGGGCGCTGTCGAGCGCATTGTCGAGCAACGTCCGCTCCTCCGCGGCGTCGCCAGCCGCGCGCGCGGGCGGCGGCAAGGCCGCATGGGCCGGAGCCGCGATCGACACGGCGGGGCCGATCCCGATCCCGGCCGAGGCGGCGACCCCCTTGAGCACGTCCCCGGAAGCCGGTGCCGGTGCCGGTGGTCGCGATTTCTCACCACTGGTGTGAGAAATCGCGACCACCTGCGGTGAATCAGCGCGCGCGTCCACGCCCGCGGTCACCCCGTCGCCGAAGCCGTCGGCCGCCAGCGTCTCCAACGCCGCCACCGCTTCGGCGGCGTCCGGCCCCGACACGGTCACCACCAGCGTGTCGCCGAGCCGCGCGCCCAGGGACACGAGCCCGGTCAGCGACCGGGCGCTGACCGGAGCGCCACCGCGACCGTTCGCCACGCGGACGTCGGCGTCGAACCCGCGCGCGACGGCGACGAACCGCGCCGCCGGCCGCGCGTGCAGCCCGATCTCGTTGCGGACGGCAAGCTCGGTCCGCGCATCGACGGCCGCATCGTCCCGCGCGGAGGCGCCGCCGTCGCCCGGCCCCGCCCCGCCGGCTTGAGCACCACCGCTGGCGCCGGGTTCGACAGCGCCGCCGGCCCCGTCGCCATGGGCGCCGTCCTCGGATACCTGGGCGCTTTTCATCGCCAGCGCCCCACGCGCCTCGACCGCCACCTCATCCAGCGACGCCCCACCGGCGGCGGCGACCGCCGCCGCCACCGCTCCCTCCACCAGCGGCGCCCCGCTCAGCCGCACCGGACCGCCGGCTTCGTCGCCCAACATCTCGACCGCGAACTCGGCGCTCATCAACGCCGACCCGAGATCCATCAGCACCAATACGCCGTCGGGGGACATCGCCCGCTGCACCGCCTCCAAGACCCGGCCCGCGTCGGTCCCGAGCGCGCCTTCCTCCTCGAAACCGCCGGCCGCCTCGAGCCGCAACTCGGGCCCGGACATCTCCCGCGCCAGCGCCACCACGCCGGACGCGAGCTCGGCGCTGTGGGAGACGACGACGATCCCAACCATCGAGCCCGCCGCCGCAGACCCTTATGAACCGAGCCCGTACGCCCTGTACAGGTACTCGATCGGGTGGGCCGCCGGCCGCTGGGTCGCGTCCGCGAGCTGCCAACGGCAGGTCTCGGAGTCGCAGAGCACGGTCGAGGCGCCGGACGCGGCGACCTGGTCGAACAGGTCACGGCCGACCGCTTGGGCGATCTCGTACTTCTCGACCTTGAGGCCGTAGGTTCCGGCGATGCCGCAGCAGCGTGCGCTCATCTCCCGCACCTGGAGACCGGGAACCAGCGCCAGCAGGTCGAGCGCCGGCTTGCCGACCCAGTGACCCTGCTGCTGGCATGGGGCGTGATAGGCGACCACCTCGTCGATCGGCTTGAAGTCGGTCTTCAGGTCACCGCGGTCGTGCAACTCCAGCAGCAGCTCGCAGATGTCGTAAACATGGCCGGAGACGCGTTTGATCACCGGGTCGTCCTCGAGGCCGAGCACCTCGCGGCCCTCGCGCTTGAGCATCAGCGTGCAGCTGGTGGCATTGCCGACGATGATCGTGTTCTCGTCCTCGAGGTACGGGTCGAGCGAGTCCGCCAATGCGCGCAGCACCTTGCGGGCGTCGTCGAACAGGCCGCTCGACTGCAGTGGCAGACCGCAGCAGTCCTGCTTCGGGACCACGACCTCGAAGCCGTTGTGCTCGAGGATCGCGACGAGCTTCTCGCCCTCCCACGGCTCGTACCACTCGGTACCGCAGCCATGGAAGTAGACGATCTTCCGCGCGGACTGCAGAGGATTCGGACGCTTGCGCGCCCAGGTCGAGAACCGACGTCCGGCGAACGACGGCATCGCCGCGTCGCGGTGGATCCCGAGCGTCTTCTCGATCACGATCCGGGCGGGCTTGAGCTTCAGCGACAGGTTCGCCAACGGAGCCACCGGAGTACCGGCTCGCCCGAGCCAGGTGGGGCGGGTGATGATCCGGTCGCGCAGTGGCCAGCCCTTCTGGCGCTTGAGCTTGTCACGCGCCTGCGCGTTGATCTCGGCGATCTTCACGCCCTGCGGACACACCTGCGAGCAGATCCCGCAGCCCGAGCAGTAGTCGACCGACAGATCGACGGACGGTTCGTCGGCAACGCGGTAGCGCTCGGACTGCGGCCCGGCGTATTTGGGCCCGGGGAACAGGGGCGTCGCGTTCGAAACCGGACACGCGGTCTCACAGATCGTGCACTTGACACAGTGGTCCAGCGTCCCTCGCAACTCAGCGAGATCGAGCAGATCGGTCATGACGCGACACTCTCCTTGGTTTTCAGGCGTGCGGCGATCAGTTCCGCGGCGCGGTAGCCGGAGGCAAGCGCGATGCCCTCGCCGGATCCCTCGCGCCAAGGCGTCGCGCCCGGTAGGGACGCGCCGGCGACGAGCACGTTCTCGACGCCGTCGGCGCGCAGTTCGGCGTCGATCGCGACCCCCGCACGCGCCAACGGCTGCTCGGCCAGATACTCACGCGCGAACCGTGGCGAGTCGGCTCCCGGTACGCCTCGCAGCGGCAGGTTCAGCACGCGTTCGTGCGTGCCCCATTGTGAGTCGAGCTCGATCGCCCCCGACGCAAAGCCGCCGCTGGCGAGCACGAACCAGTCCGCGACGTAGGTCAGATCGCGTCCCGCGGCATGCGTCGCAACCGATGTGACGCGCTGCCCCGATCGCTCGTGGGAGATCACCTCGGCGCCGAGCGCCAGTCGTCCCGAGGCGGCGCGCAGCGCCGTGCGCATGATCTCGTAACGGCGGATGCCGGGAACCGATGGCGGCAGCGTGGGGATCTCGAACACCTTGCGCCCGAGTCGCTGGGTCAGATCGGCGACAACCCCGGCCGGATCTCGCAGGCCCAGCATCGCCGGTAGGCCGACCTGATCGTCGCCCCGCAGCATCGGCAACAGCTCTGCACAGAACTGCCCGCGCCAGCGCGGGTCGTCAAAGTGGCGGGCCATCCCCGTCGGGCTCATGTCGGCCCGCTCCATCGGCAGCTGCAGGCTGACGGCACGTGACGGGATGCCGGCCGCCGACAGGTTGGCGGCGCACAATGCCGGATGAAACTCGCGCAGCGCCGGGACGCTGACGATCGCGACGTTCCCCAGCCCCGACGCCTCGCCGTTCGCCATCGTCGAAGGGATCATGGCCGACGGTCGCAGCACGCCCATGGCGGTTGGCAGCAGCAGGTTGCGTTTCAGGCCGCCGATGTAGCCATACCCGGGCAGCGGACCGTTGGCAGCGGTGTCGGCGAACCAGGCCAGCGAGTCCGCCACCGCCTCGGCGCCGACCAGCGCGTACGGGTGGTCCGGCCGGTCGGAGACCAGCCGAGCCAGCGATTTCTGGGGAGAGGTGACCCGCTCCGGGGTGTAGCCGAGCACGTCGATCGTGCCCGGCGACAGATGCGTCGAGCCGTTGCCCTTGGCGAGCACCGCGACCTTGGCGCCGGCCTGGGCCAGCCGTGTGCCGGCGGTCAGGCCGGCCATCCCGCCGCCGATCACGACCGCGTCGAAGTGCAGTTCGGACCTCATGAGCTCTGACCGGATCCGACCGGCGCGGCCGTGGCGTCGCCCGCACCCGGCGCGGCGCCCGTCGTGTCGTCGGCGCGCGGCGCGTGCTCGACATCGAGCACGCCCTGGAACACCCAGTCGTCGAAGCGGATCTGGCGCAGCTGGTCCCCGTACAGGATGGGCCAGATCCCCTTCCAGCGCTCCTGCATGAAGTCCAGCAGCGCCTGGTTGGCGTCCTGCGCCGACAGCTTGTCGATGCCCTGCAGAATGCCGGTTGCGCGGTAGTTGCAGATGCCACCCTGGCAGGGACCCATCCCGAGCCGCAGCCGCCGGCGGATGTCGTCGAGCCGGATCGAGTCCGAGCGCTTGATCGCCTCCTCAAGCCGCGCGCGGCTGACCAGCTCGCACTCGCAAATCACCTGCTCGTCGAGCAGCGCCGCCTCCTTACGGGCCAGCCGTTCGCCGATTCGGTAGGTGGTCCCCGACTCAGAGCCCGGCAGGGGCTCGGTCTTGGTCGTGCAGGGACGCACGTCACCGAGGTGCTTGCAGACCGCGTCCACGGTCTCCTCGGCCATCATTCGATAGGTCGTCAGCTTGCCGCCGGTGATCGTCACGAAGCCACCGACCCCGTCGCGCTGCTCATGGTCGAGCAACGCGTGGGCGCGGGTGACGTCTCGGGTCTCGGTCTCGGCCTCCTTGGTGTCCTCGAACAGCGGCCGCACGCCGGTCCAGACGCGCAGCGCCCGCGCCTGGCGGAACCCCGGGACGAGCTTTTCGCCGTCGTCGAGCATCTTGTCGACCTCGTCCTGGGCGACGGTGTGGTCGTCGGGGTCCTCGGTGAGCTGATCGGTGGTGCCGATCACCGAGACGGTTCGGACCGGCACGAGAATGTCGCCGTCGGTCGGCATCTGGCAGCGGTTGATGACCGTGTTCACCAGCCGGTGATTCATCGCGATCATGATCCCGCGGCCGGGCAGCACCCGGACGCCCTCGATCCCGGCCATGTCGGCGATCCGACCGGCCCAGGCACCGCTGGCGTTGACGGTCACGACGGCCTCGATATCCAGCTCCTCGCCAGCGCGGACGTCTCGCACGCGCGCCCCCGTGACGCGATCGCCGGTCCGGTGGACGTCGAGCACCTCGTGGTAGGTGAGGATCCGCGCGCCGCGCTGTTGGGCACCCCGGCCCATCGCCCACACCGTCTTCCAGACGTCGATATTCGCATCCGGCACGCGGAAGGCCCGGGAGATCCCGGGATGCAGACGCGGCTCTGAAGCCAGCGCTTCCGACGCCGGGATCTCCTCACAGTCGACGCCGGTCGCGTGGCAGCCCTTGACGAACGTTTCGGCGTACGCCGGGTCGTCGAACGGGGTGGTCACGAACAGGCCGCCGGTGTCCTCGATGCAGTCGGCGGCGACACGCCGCAGGATGCGGTTCTCGCCGATGCACTCCTCGGCGGCGCGGGGGTCCTTGACCGCGTAGCGCCCGCCCGAGTGCAGCAGCCCGTGGAACCGGCCGCTGGTTCCCTCGGCAAGATCGGCGCGGTCGACGAGCACGACATCGAGTCCGCGCAACGCCGCGTCCCAGGCGACGCCGACTCCCGTCGCGCCGCCACCGATGACCAGTACCTCGGTGCTCAGGTTTGTCATGAATGCAGACTACCCCCGTGTCGTGGCCGAAAGCGGGCGGGACGGCGGCCGGCGCCGTCCCGCCACGGGCGTCGTCGGGCCTAGAACCAGTCGAAGGTCCGGGTGACGGCCTTCTTCCAGTACTTGTAGTACTCGTCGCGCTTCTCGGCATCCATCTTCGGCTCCCAGCGCTTGTCCTCGGCCCAGTTCTCACGCAGGTCCTCCTGGCTGTTCCAGAACCCGGTGGCCAGCCCCGCCGCGTAGGCCGCGCCGAGCGCCGTCGTCTCGGCGACCTCCGGCCGGATCACCGGGACGCCCAGCAGGTCGGCCTGGAACTGCATCAGCAGGTCGTTGTGGACCATGCCGCCGTCGACCTTGAGCGAGTCCAGCGTCACCCCGGAGTCGGCCGCCATCGCCTCGACGATCTCGCGGCTCTGGAACGCCGTCGCCTCGAGCGTCGCCCGAGCGACGTGACCGGCGTTGACGTACCGCGTCAAGCCGGCGAACACGCCGCGAGCGTTGGACTTCCAATACGGCGCGAACAGTCCCGAGAACGCCGGGACGATGTAGAGGCCGCCGTTGTCGTCGACCGACTGGGCGAGCTCCTCGACCTCGGGTGCGGCCTCGATCAGCTTCAGGTTGTCGCGCAGCCATTGCACGAGCGACCCGGTGACCGCGATCGAACCCTCCAGGCAGTAGATCGGGTCGTCGTCGCCGATCTTGTAGCCGACGGTCGTCAGCAGGCCCGACTTGGATTGCACCAGCTCGGTACCGGTGTTGATCAACATGAAGTTGCCGGTCCCGTAGGTGTTCTTCGCCTGTCCGACGTCGAAGCAGGTTTGGCCGAACGTCGCCGCCTGCTGATCGCCGAGGTCACCGGCGAGCTTCACGCCTTTGAAAGCACCGGTCGTGACCTCGCCGTAGACCTCGCTTGAGGCGTGGATCTCCGGCAGCATCGACATGGGCACGCCGATGATCCCGGCGGTCTCCTCATCCCAGGAGAGCGTGCTCAGATCCATCAGCATCGTGCGGCTTGCGTTGGTCACATCGGTGTAGTGCAGGCCACCGTCGACTCCGCCGGTGAGGTTCCAGATCAGCCAGGTGTCCATGTTCCCGAACACCAGGTCGCCGGCCTCAGCCTTCTCGCGGGCGCCGTCGACGTTGTCGAGAATCCAGCGGACCTTCGGTCCCGAGAAATAGGTCGCCAGCGGCAATCCGGACTTGGCCCGGAAGCGATCCTGGCCGCCGTCGGCGGACAGTTCGTCGACGAGCGCGTCGGTGCGGGTGTCCTGCCAGACGAGCGCGTTGTGGACCGGTTCGCCGGTGTTGCGGTCCCACACCAGCGCGGTCTCGCGCTGATTGGTGATCCCCAGGCCGGCGATGTCGTCGGCCGAGGCGTCCGCCGCCTTCAGCGCCTCGTCGAGCACCTCCTGGGAGCGAGCCCAGATCTCCTTGGCATCGTGCTCGACCCAGCCCGGCTTGGGAAAGATCTGTTCGTGTTCCTTCTGGGCGACGGAGACGACCCGGCCCTCGTGATTGAAGATCATCGCCCGGGAACTGGTCGTGCCCTGGTCCAGTGCTGCTGCGTACTTCGCCATGGTTTCCTTTCAGTCCGCCAGTGTCTCGGCGGCGCTCTTGAAGAGGTAGTAGGTGGAGGTGGCACCGGGGTCCTGGTGACCGGCGGAGCGGTCCCCCAGGTAGCTGGCGCGTCCCTTACGGGCAACGAGCGGCGTCGTCGCGTTCATGCCCTGCTCCGCCGCGTCGACGGCGGCCTGCAGACCGGCCTGCAGATCCGCCGCCTGTTCCAACGCGTCGATCGCGGGGGTCAGCGCGTCGATCATCGTCTTGTCGCCGAGCTCAGCCTTGCCGCGGGCCTTGACGCCCGTCAGGGCCGCCCGCCAGGCGGCCACGAAGCCGGCTTGGTCGACCTCCGCCTGACCGGCCATCGAGGTGCCCATCTGCAACAACAGCGTCCCGTACAAGGGGCCCGCGGCGCCGCCGACGCTCGACACGAGCGCCATCGCGACCGTCTTGAGCACTGCTCCCGGATCGGCCGGCTCGGACGCCTGGAGCTTCTCCAGCGCCTTCTGCATGCCGCGGTTCATGTTCGTCCCGTGGTCGCCGTCGCCGATCGCGGTGTCGAGTCGGACGAGCTCCTGTCGGTGCTCGGCCATCTCGTCCGCGAACCGCTGCATCCACGCGACCGTGTGGTCGCGATCGATCGCCATCGTGCCTATGCCCCCCAGCGCAACCCGGGGGTGTTGACCGGCGCGTCCCAGTAGCGGATGAACTCATCGTCGAGCCGGAGCAGCGTGATCGAACAGCCCTGCATCTCCAACGAGGTGATGTAGTTGCCGATCAGGTTGCGCTCGATCGTCAGCCCGTGCTCGGCTGCGATCTTTGCCACCTCCGCGTACATGATGTACAGCTCCAGCAGCGGCGTACCGCCCATCCCGTTGACGAACGCGAGCACCCGATCGCCTGACGCAAACGGCAGGTCCTCGAGGATCGGGGTCATCAGCCGCTCGGCGATCTGCGATGCCGGCCCGATCTTCTCCCGGAAGCGACCGGGCTCACCGTGGATCCCGATCCCGATCTCGACCTCGTCGTCGGCCAGCTCGAAGCTCGGCTCCCCGGAGGCGGGCGTGATGCACGGCGTCAGCGCCATGCCCATCGACCGCCCCTCGGCGTTGACGCGCCGCCCGAGCTCGGCCACCTGGTGCAGGTCACGACCGTCGTCGGCCGCGCCGCCGCAGATCTTCTCGACCAGCACCGTCACGCCGACGCCGCGCCGACCCGCCGTATACAGCGAGTCCTCGACCGCGACGTCGTCGTTGGTCAGGATCGTCTCGACCTCGATGTCCTCGGACTTCCCCAGCTCCGCGGCCATGTCGAAGTTCATCACGTCGCCGGTGTAGTTCTTGACGATGTGGATCACCCCGGCGCCGCCGTCGACCGCCTTGGTCGCGGCCGCCATCTGGTCCGGCGTCGGCGAGGTGAACACCTCACCGGGGCACGCCGCGTCCAGCATTCCCGGTCCGACAAATCCGCCGTGCAGCGGCTCGTGGCCTGCGCCGCCGCCGGAGATCAACCCCACCTTCCCCTTGATCGGCGCGTCGGCCCGGACCACGACGAACGGGTCGTAGGTCACCCGGAAGCGGTCCCCGTGGGCCGCCTCGACGCCATGCAGCGCATCCGCAACGACGTGGTCGGGATCGTTGATCAGTTTCTTCATCGCTCAGGCCTCCGATCAGCCCGGATAGAAGGCGCCGAACAGGAGGGCACCGATCGCGCCGCCGACGAGCGGACCGAGCACCGGAACCCAGGAGTAACTCCAGTCCGAGCTGCCTTTGCCCGGAATCGGCAGGATCGCGTGGATGATCCGTGGACCCAGGTCACGCGCCGGGTTGATCGCGTACCCGGTCGGACCACCGAGTGACATGCCGATCGAGACCACGAGGAACGCGACGAGCAGCGTGTTCAGGCCGTTGGCCAGCACCGGGCCCTGGAAGCCGCCGGTGATCGCCAGGATCCCGAACACGAGAACGCAGGTTCCGACCACCTCGGTGACGAAGTTCCAGAAGTAGTTACGGATCGCCGGGCCGGTGCAGAACACTGCGAGCTTCAGCCCCGGATCCTCGGTCTCACGCCAGTGCGTGAAGTACGACAGGTAGACGAGGACGGCGCCTATGAACGCGCCGAGAAACTCGCCGATCCAGTAGTGCCACGCCTGATATCCGTCGATGTTGCCGTTGATCCACAACCCGAGCGTGACCGCCGGGTTCAGATGCGCGCCGTCGAAGTGACCGACGGCGTACGCGCCCACCATGACGGCGAAGCCCCAGGCGAACGTGATCACGATCCAGCCTGAGTCCTGCGCCTTTGACTTCGTCAAAAGCACGCCCGCGACGACGCCGTCGCCGAGCAGGACCAGCAACGCCGTGCCGATCGTTTCAGCACCAATGATGCTCAAGTTTCTCTCCTCCTAGGTGAGAACGGTTTATTGGCCGCGGCGATACTATCCGCACGAGTTCGACAATGTCAAACCGGGTTCAGCGCACCAGGACTCGGTTTGTCAGGACCGTTACGCGCGCCGAAAACAGAGAAAATCAGTGCCCGGGAACATCCAGTCGATTGAGCGCGCGGCGGCGATTCTGCGGCTGCTTTCGGGGCGCTCGAAGCGGCTGGGAGTGGTCGATCTCGCCGGCGAGCTGGGGCTGTCGAAGGGCACCGTTCACGGCCTGCTGCGCACGCTGCAGCACGTCGGATTCGTCGAGCAGGATCGCGAGACCGGCAAGTATCAGCTGGGGGCGGCGCTGCTGCACATGGGCTCCAGCTACCTGGACGGCAACGAGCTGCGCACTCGGGCGCTGAACTGGTCCGATTCGCTCGCAGCGCGCACCCAGGAGGCGGTGCGGATCGGCACGTTGCACGACCTGCAGGTGCTGATCGTCCACCACGTGTTCCGCCCCGACGACAGCCTGCAGACGCTCGATGTCGGCTCGCTCCTGCCGGCGCACGCAACCGCACTCGGTAAGGTGCTGCTGGCGCATCATCCGTTCGCGTTGGCCGAGGTCACGAGGGAGGGCTTGCAGTCGTTCACCGATGCCACGATCTGCGACCCCGAGCGCTTGCAGCGGGAGCTCGCCCGCGTTGTCGAACGCGGCTGGGCGGCCGAGATCGGCGAGCTGCGCGCCGGGCAGGTGTCGATTGCCGCGCCGATCACCGATCGCGCTGGACTCAACGTCGGCGCGATGGGCATCTTCGGCCCGCCGGAACGGCTCCTCGCCGCCCGCCAGCCTCGCGGCGAGCTCGTCGCCCACGTGCGCGAGGGTGCGCGGGCCGTGTCCCGCGAGCTGGGCGCGATCCCGTGGTGAGACGAGGAAGCGCATGACTGAGCGATACGTGGCGGCGATCGACCAGGGCACCGCGTCTTCACGCTGCCTGATCTTCGATCGCTCGGGCAACATCGTGTCGATCGCCCAGAAGGAGCACCGTCACTTCTATCCGAAGCCCGGCTGGGTGGAGCACGACCCGGTCGAGCTGTGGGTCAACGTCGAGGAGGTCGTCGCCCGCGCGATTGCCGACGCGGGGCTCACCCCCTCGGATCTGGTCGCGCTCGGGATCGCCAACCAGCGTGAGACCACCGTCGTCTGGGACCGTGAGACCGGCGAACCGCTGCACAACGCGATCAACTGGCAGGACATGCGCACCGATCATCTGGTCCGTGAGCTCAACGAGCAGTTCGGTCCCGAGTACTTCCGCGACCGCTCCGGTCTGCCGGCGACGACCTACTTCTCGGGCCCGAAGCTTCGCTGGCTGCTGGACAACGTGCCGGGGCTGCGCGAGCGCGCCGAGACCGGTGAGGTCCTGTTCGGCACGATCGACTCGTGGTTGATCTGGCGGCTGACCGGCCGGCACCTGACCGACGTCACGAACGCCAGTCGGACGTTGATGATGAGCCTGCAGACGCTCGAATGGGACGACGGGTTGCTCGCGGCCCTCGACGTGCCACGCGCGATGCTGCCCGAGATCCGATCTTCGTCCGAGGTCTACGGCGCGGCCCGCGGCTCGCTCGCCGGGATCCCCGTCGCCGGGGCGCTGGGCGATCAGCAGGCGGCGCTGTTCGGGCAGGCATGCTTCGCGCCCGGTGAGGCCAAGTGCACGTACGGGACCGGCAGCTTTCTGCTGATGAACATGGGTGAGCGGCCGGTCGTGTCCGCCAGCGGTCTGCTGACGACCCTGGCCGCGCGCGTCGGCGATGAGCCACCCACGTACGCGTTCGAGGGGTCGATCGCGGTCACCGGCGCGCTCGTGCGCTGGTTTCGCGACAACCTCGGCCTGATCGACTCCGCGCCGGAGATCGAGACGTTGGCGCGGACCGTCGACGACAACGGCGGCTGCTACTTCGTGCCCGCGTTCTCCGGGCTGTTCGCCCCGCACTGGCGCGACGATGCGCGGGGCGTGATTGCGGGACTGACCGGGTACATCACGAAGGGTCACCTCGCGCGGGCCGTTTTGGAGGCCACCGCGTGGCAGACGCGCGAGGTGGTCGAGGCGATGATCGCCGACTCGCGCGTCGGGTTGTCGGCGCTCCGCGTCGACGGCGGGATGACCGCCAACAACCTGCTGATGCAGTTCCTCGCCGACGTGCTCGACGTCTCGGTCGTGCGCCCGATCGTGGCTGAGACAGTGTCGCTCGGCGCCGCATACGCGGCGGGGCTGGCGGTCGGATTCTGGTCAGGGCGCGACGAGCTGCGCGCCAACTGGCATATGGCCGCGCAGTGGAAGCCGCAGCACTCGCCCGAGATCGAGCGCGGCTACCGCAAGTGGCGCAAGGCGGTGGCGCGTACGACCGACTGGCTCGACGAGGACGACGAGTAGTCCCCGCTGCCGTTGGAGCCGTGGCCGTGGCCGTTGCCATTGCCGTTGGCGACCATGTTCGAGATGGTGCCGTTGGGCTTGGAGCCCTTGCCCGAGTCCCGGCGGCGGTATGGGTTCAGCGACGGGGTCCCGCCGGTTGAGGAGTCGAAGAACGACTGCACGCGGTCGATCAACGCGTTCGCGTCGCCGCCGGGTTGGATCGGCTCGCCGAACGACACGGTGATCCGGTGGCGGCGGGAGAACAGCCGTCCGCGCAGGCGCTTGGGCCAGATCCGCCCGGGTGGCATCGCGTCGGCGGTACCGGTGACCTTGATCGGGATGATCGCAAGGTTGTGTGCGGCCGCGAGGACCGCGGCACCGCGGCGAACCCGTCCGGTGGTTCCGCCCCGTGAGCGGGTTCCCTCGGGGAACAGCAGCAGGTTCCAGCCATCGTCGAGCAGTGTGTCCAGATGGCTGGTGCTCTTGGTCACGCCGCCGCCGGCGCCCTTGCGGCGCTCGATCGGGACGGTGTTGAAGACCAGCGAGACCAGCGACGCCGTGAGCTTGTTGCGGTAGAAGTAGTCGGCCGCGGCGGCGACCGCCGTGCGCTTGCGTAGCTTGCGCGGCAGCGCTGACAGGATCACCGGCGTATCCATGTGGCTGGCGTGGTTGGCGACCAGGATCACCGGCCCCTTGAGCGCCGACAGCTTCTCCTTGCCGGTCGCCTGGCGGGCCGCGTAATAGTCCATCACCGGGTTGAGCACGAACTGCATCGTGCGCTCCCGCACGAACCGGGCGGGCGCCGATCGCGCCCACGGCACGTCCAGTTCCGCCGCCGCGGCGCGCAGCTTCCGGCCACGCTTGGGGGCCTTCCGGACCGCGTCGGTGACGCGGCGTTTGAACGACCGCTTGCGGCGAAAGGACAACACGCCCGAGGTACCCCCACGCGTGACAACCGTTACAGATTCTCTGGCGGCGCCGGCGGGCGATCGGTAACGTCCGTGAAGCGGGGAGAACGTCAGCGAGGCCGGCGTCGTTGCGCCCCGACTAATCGGAACATCGACAGCGAGTCTGGGCAGGGCGAGAACGCGGGTTATCGAGAGCGTATGAGGAGCGATTCATGAGCGAGAACGAGCCGGAGGACCCGGTCGAGGGGAAGATCCCCACCAACGCGCCCGAGCAGCGCCACGGCGGCTTTGCCGAGGGTGAGGCCAATCCCGAGAAATATCCGGAGGATGAGAAAGTCGGTCGCTTCAGCACCGGTCAGGACCAGGACGAGCCAATCCGCAAGGGATCGTTCGCGCGGGGTCAACGAGCGGAGCCACGCAAGATCGACCCGGACGAGGGATATGCAGAGGAGGAGCGCGAGTCGTCGCCGACCGGGACGCAAGGGCAGGACGACGACGCGGAGTAGGCGCGCGGGGCGCTGACCAAGTCGGGATCCTCGCCGGTCAGCGCCATCCAAGCCGTCCGCACACCGAAGCTGCCGGCGCGGGCCAGCGGGCCGGCCCGGTTCTCCATCTGGCCGATCCGCGGCACGTGAGCGGGAGGGCGGATCACGCACACCGCCGGCTCTGACGTCGGGTCGGTCGCCGCCGCCGCGAGCTCGGCGCTGAGCCGGTCATAGCGCTCCGAGCGAGTCGCCAGCAGCGGCACGAGCGCCGGGTTGAGCTTGGCCAGGTAGCCGACCGTCAGCCGGGAGACGGGTCCCGACAGCGGCGAGTGCGCCACCCCGTGCGGGCGCGTCTGCAGCACGAGCATGTCGGTCGCCGTCTGCCGCGGCGCGTCGACCGGGATCGCGGATGACAGCGTCGGATCGAGCAACCGTCGTCCACGAAACGACACTGGTGGCCCCGCCAGCCACGGCAGCCGGCTCGACGCCAGGATCGCGGTGCGGATCTGCTCGTCGTCGGCAAGTTGACTGAGATCGACTTGTTGCGTGGTATCGACGTCGGTGGCCGTCAGGTGCAGCTCGATCCCGCTGTCCAGAATCCGGTCGGTCCGCAACGGCCGCTGGTGGCGCCAGACCTCGTTGACGACGTACTCCAGGTCGAAGACGGGCCGTCGGCGCAGGAGGCTGCCGGCGCCGGCGAACACCGGGTTGCCGAATCCGTACGGATATAGCCCGGTCAGATAGGCGGCCTGTCCGGCGAGCAGGAAGGCGGCCGCGAAGGCGCCCGCCGACGCGCCATGCACCTCGTCGAAGCAGTCGGTGAAGCCGAGCTGCTCGATCGCGGCGGTCATGCCCGCCGATACGACCCCGCGCATCGCGCCGCCCTCGATCACCAGCGCGATCCGCCTCGAGTCCGTGCGCGCGCCCGGCTTCGAACCCTGTTCGCGGCGTCGGTGTAGCGCCGCGATCACCGGATGCGAACGCTGGTCCTCGGTGATCGGCGTCGCCTGCGCGGCGAGCAGCGGGTCGGCGCTGAACTTGCGCACAGATGACAATCGCACCGCCGCCAGGGTACTGTCAGCTCGCCGTGACCGTGAGCTTGGGAAAGACGGGCTTGGTCGTCACTCGGATCGGGCTGGGACTCGCCGCGCTCGGGCGACCCGGCTACATCACGCTCGGACACGGCGCCGACCTGGCGGGGGAGACCGACGTCGAGGCGATGCGCGGGCACGCGCACCTGGTCCTGGACGCGGCCTTCGATGCCGGGGTGCGGTACTTCGACGCGGCTCGCTCCTACGGCCTGGCCGAGGAGTTCCTCGGCTCGTGGTTGACCGCACGTGGGCTCGGGCGAGCCGACGTGACGGTCGGTTCGAAGTGGGGATACACCTACACCGCCGGCTGGCAGGTCGGCGCCGAGGTCAATGAGGTCAAGGACCTGTCGATCGAGACGCTGCGACGCCAGGAGGCCGAGTCCACTGTCCTGCTGGGCGACACGTTGGCGCTGTATCAGGTCCATTCGGCAACCATCGAGAGCGGTGTGCTGGAAGACGCGGCCGTGCTCGACGAGCTGGCGCGGCTGCGAGCCGCCGGCCTGCGGACCGGTTTCACCTCGACCGGCCCCCACCAGTCAGAGACGATCGAGCGGGCGGTGGCGACCGGCCACTTCGATGCGGTCCAGGCGACGTTCAACCTGCTGGACCGCTCCGCCGGACCGGCGTTGGCGGCCGCCCGGCGCGCGGGGCTGGGGGTCATCGTCAAGGAGGCCGTCGCCAACGGCCGTCTGACCGGACGCGGTGACGTGCCGGAGCTGATCGAGGTGGCCGCGGAGTGCGGCGTGGCGCCTGACGCGCTGGCGCTCGCGTTCGTGCTCGCGCAGCCGTGGGTCGACGTTGCTCTGAGCGGGGCGTCGACGGCGCCGATGCTGCTCAGCAACCTGGCCGCGCTCGAGATCGCGTTCGACGACGAATTGGAGCAGCGCCTGATCGGACTGGCCGAATCGCCGGACGCGTACTGGGAGCACCGCAGCGCGCTCCCCTGGAATTGAATAGTGGCGTTCTCGTCACCGGGGGTGTTACGCGAGCGCCACCATGCACATCCAGCTCAGTCGATCAGCCGCTGTTCCAGGCGCCACACGGCCAGGCGCCACATCACCAGCGCCCATGTCAGCAGGACCGCGACATGGATCAGATCGCCGCCGCTTGAGAAGTGCTCCAGCGACACGTCGCGGACGAGCGCGACGCAGTGATACAGCGGGTTGAACAGCGCGATCGTCCGCAGCACGCCGGGAAGTTGCGAAATCGGAAAGAACGTGCCGGCCACCAGGAACATCGGCGTCAGCACGGCGCTCGTGACGTAGTTGAAGTTGTCGATCGTCTTGGCGACCGCGGCGACGAACACGCCGAACGACGCGAAGCCGACGCCCGTGACGAATCCGATCAACGGCACCAACAGCATGGTCGGCTCCGGCGTCAGGCCCCAGAAGAAGCCGACGATCAGCGGCGCCAGCCCGTACACGCCGGCGCGGATGGAGATCCACAGGATCTCGCCCGTGATCATCTCCTCGACGTCGATCGGCGTCGCCAGCAGCGCGTCGTAGGTGCGTTGGAACTGCCAGCGGATGAAGGTGTTGAACATCCCGGGGAACGCCGAGGAGAACAGGACCGCGGTCGCGACGACGCCGGTCGCGACGTACTGCACGTATTTGAAATGGCCGACGTTGTGGACCAGCGAGCCGAACCCCAGACCGAACGCGAGCAGGTAGATGACCGGCTGCACGACCGAGGCGAACGTGGTCGCCTTCCAGTAGCGCTTGAACAGCACGATGTCACGGCTCATCACCGCCGCGAGGGCGGCGGGCTCCAACCGGCGCAAGCTCGGCGGTCGTGCGGCGTCGGCGCTCACTCGATGTCCTGCCCGGTCAGCGCCACGAACGCGTCCTCGAGGTTGGCAGGGCGGCGCACGCCCTCGGGCGCGTCGCCGTCGAGCTGTTCAGCCCGGAGTACCGCGACCGCGGGACCGCTGCGGCGGTGACGCCAGCCGCGGCGTTCGGCGTCGGCCTCGAACTCGGCCAGCTGCGCCGGGGGACCGTAGACCTCGATCACCTCGCGACCGGCGTGGTCGCGGATCAGCTCGGCCGGCGTGCCCTGGGCGATGATCCGGCCCGCCGACATGACCGCGACCGTGTCGGCGAGACGCTCGGCCTCCTCGATGTAGTGCGTCGACATCAGCACGGTGACCCCGTCGGCGCGCAATCCGTCGATCAGCGTCCATAGCTCCTGGCGCACCTGCGGGTCCAGGCCCACCGTCGGCTCGTCGAGCAGGACCAGCTGCGGGCGGTGGATCAGCCCGCGGGCGACCAACAGCCGCCGCCGCATTCCGCCGGAGAGCTCGCGCACGATCGTGTCGGCCCGCCCGGTCAGGTTGGCGATGCCCAACGCCTGCTGCACGGCCGCCGCCCGCTCGGGCCCGGGCACGCGGTACAGCCGTGCGAACACGGTCAGGATCTCACGGCAGGTGAGCTCGACGTCGAGGTTGTCCAGCTGCGGGACGACACCCATCGCCATCCGTGCCGCCTTGGACTCCTTTGGGAGCCTGAAGCCCAGCACCGAGATCGACCCCTCGGTCGCGATCGTCTGGGCGGTCAACATCCGCATCGTCGTCGACTTGCCAGCGCCGTTGGGGCCGAGTAGCCCAAAGCAGGCGCCGGTCGGCACCGTCAGGTCGAGATGGTCAACGGCAGTCAGCTCACCGAACCGCTTGACGACGGAGCGCAGTTCGATCGCCGCCGCGGGGGCGGGCTGGACCATCTCATCGAGGATAGGAGCGGTGCGCTCAGCTCGAGGGCGGCGAGGAGAACGGCGTCGGGCCGTCCTCCGGCGGATCGTCGTAGTCCGAGCCGCCACCGCCACTGTCACCGCCACCGTTGCCGCCGCCGGGCATCTTGAACAACTGGGCGAGCTTGGCTGCGACCATGATGTCGCCGCTGAGCTCGATCCGACCCTTGAAGTACGCCTGCATCGGGTCGAGATTGCCGCTCGCCAGCTTCAGGAACTCAACCGCGTCCATCGTCACCGTCAGCTTCGGATCGCCGCTCTCGCCTTTGACGGTCTTGACCTGGCCCTTGTCGACCACCAGCTGGTACACGTCGACGCCGTCGTCGGGACGACCGGTGATCCGCCACCGGATCGTCGTCGTCATCTCCTTGGCGACCTCGGTGTTGACCTGTTTCGGCATCTGCCAGAAGATCCCATCGAGCGCCGGCTTGCGCGCCGGCGAGCGCATCAGCTGCTCCAGTCGCTCCGGCGGTGCGTTGTGTACGACCCGGCCGAAGCCGTCGGCCACGTACGCGGGTGCGTCGGCCGCGAGCTGACGCAGCTTTTCCATCGCCCGATCGGGATCGAATCCTCCGAAGCTGTTCACACGCTTCACGGTACTACCGGTCGATGAGAGGCCGCTTAGACTTGTTGCGTGGGGTGCCGTCCCTGCTGATTGCCGGCAACATCGTCGTCGGCGACGCGGTCCACCCGGGCGGCTGGGTTGCGCTGCGCGACGGACTGATCACCGGCGTCGGTGAGGGCACGCCGCCTCGGGGCTCCGGCGCGCCGGTCGAGCTGGGTGAGCTGCTGATCGCGCCCGGCTTCATCGACGTCCACGTCCACGGTGGCGGCGGTGGTCAAGCCGCCGGCGACGATCCCGCGGACGTCGCCGAGCAGGTATTGCGCGCAGCGCGGTTTCACGCCGCTCACGGCACGACGAGCCTGGTGGCGACGACCGTTTCGGACACGCCGCAACGACTGCAAGCCGCCGCCGCGGGTGTGCGGATCGCGATGGATGCGGCGCCCGGTGACGGCGCGGTCGTCGCGGGGCTGCACCTCGAGGGCCCGTGGCTGGCCCCGGGCTGGCACGGGGCGCACGATCCTTCGAGGCTGCGCCCGCCCGATCCGGTTGAGCTCGCCGAGCTGATCGACGCTGCGAACGGCGCGGTGCGGCTGTTGACGCTCGCGCCCGAGCTCGACGGAGCCGGCGCCGTGATCGGCGCGGCCATCGCGCGTGGGGTCGTGGTGTCGGTCGGTCACACCGATGCCACCTACGCGCAGGCCCGCGCCGCGTTCGATGCCGGTGCGCGTCACCTGACCCACCTGGGCAACGCGATGCGTGGGATCGATCGCCGTGAGCCAGGCCCGATCGCCGCCGCTCTGGCCGACGACCGCGTGACCGTGGAGGTGATCGCCGACGGGCACCACGTTCATCCGGCCCTGCTGCGCCTTGCCGCCGGCGCGGCTCCGAACCGGTTGGTGGCGATCACCGACGCGATCGGGGCGACCGGGCTCCCCGACGGCCTGCATCGCCTCGGCCAGACCGCGGTGCACGTTCGTGATGGGCGCGCGGTACTCGCCGATGCAGCGGAGACACTCGCCGGCAGCGTGCTCACGATGGACCGTGCGGTGGCCACGCTGGTCGCGGCCGGCGTGGCGCCGGTCGATGCCATCCGCGCCGCCACCGCGACACCCGCGTGGGTGCTCGGCGACCGGCGGTCACGCGGTGTGCTGGCGCCGGGGGCGCGCGCGGATCTCGTCGTGCTCGATGGCGGCTACGCGGCGCGGGCGACCGTAATCGGCGGCCGGGTCGTGCACGACCCGGGCGGACTGCTCGCCGAGGCGGCTTGACCTTTCAGCTCGGGCTCGAGAGGAACTGCTCGAACGCGGTCAGCGCCTCTGCGGTCCCGTGCCGGCCGACGCCGATCCGGAAGTGGGATCGGGGAACGTCGCCCCGCGCCGAGGCGTAGAGCTCGGCAGGCAGCAGGATCACGCCGGCACGCTGTACCAGCTGCCGGCAGAACGGTCCGGCGTCCTCGCCGCCGCGCAACCGCGGAAAGCAGACGCAGCCGCCCTGTGGCGGTGACCAGTCGAAACGATCGGCGTGCCGTTCGAAGAACGTCTCCAGCAGAGGGACGTTCGCGGCGATGATCGCGCGGTTGCGGGCTTGGATCTGCTCGCCGACCGCGAGCGCGGTGGTCGCGAGGAACTCGCTGGGGGCCGAGTTGGCGATCGTCGTGTAGTGCTTGCGGCGCTCCAGACGCTCGAGCAGCGCCCGATCACGAGTGGCCAACCAGCCGATGCGCAGCCCCGGCAGCCCGTAGGACTTCGACATCACGTTCAACGAGATCGCGGTGTCCGACAGCTCGGCCGCCTGCGGCAGCATCGTCGAACGGTCAAGCTCGAGACCGCGGTACACCTCGTCGGAGAACAGCCGAATCCCCCGCTCGTCGCACAGGGAGACGAGACTGGTGAACGTCTCCCGACTGGGCAGTGCGCCGGTCGGATTGTTGGGGAAGTTGACGCAGACCAGCTCTGTGTCCGGTCGCAGCAGGTTCTCCAGTGCGCCGAGGTCCAGCGCCCAGCCGTCGTCGGGCGAGAGCACGAGCCCGTCGACGTCGGCCCCGGTCGCGATCGTCACCGACTCCATCGACTGGTAGTTGGGAACCGTCACGACCGCGTGGTCGCCCGGACCGACCAGCTCCTGCAACGCCCAGAACATCGCCTCCTCGGCGCCGGCGAACGTGAGCACGTGTTCGGGGCCGAGCCCTTGGTAGATCCCCGCTACCGCGTTGAGCAGCTGCGACGTGCCCCAGGTCGGGGTGTACGACAGCGCCAGCTGCTCGAACTGCGCCGCCCGCTCCGGCTCGGCAAGCGCCAACAGCTCGCCGATCGTCAGTGTCTGGGCGTCGGACGCGGTCAGGTGATGACGTGCCGCGAACTCCCACTCGCCGAGATACACCTCGAGCTCGAAGTCAGGCAGTTCATCGAGCATGGCGGCGACGCTATCAACGGCGCTTTGCGATGGGCGCAGGCGCCCCGGGCGGGACAAGCTTGCCGGGGCCCGGGTCGAACGCTAGCGTCCGCGGCGTGCCTGGGGTCGCATCGAGCTGGGCGGGATTCGAGGGTCGGCGATGAGCGTCGGCCTGGCCGAGGTCTCGTTGTCGTTCGGTGGCGCCGGGCTCAGCACCTCCAGCCGGGCGGGACTGATCCTGCTCGGAGCGTTCCTGCTGTCGTTCATCCTGATTCGAATCAGTACCCGCTTGATGCGGAGCCCCAAGGTGCCGTGGTGGCCGGGCAGCATCAAGACCGGCGGGTTGCACGTGCACCATCTCGTGTTCGGAATCGTGATGATGCTGCTGTTCGGTTTCCTCGCGATCGCGGTGCCGCTGGGCAGCGCCGGCCTCGATGTGGTCGCAGCCGGGTTCGGCATCGGCGCCGGGCTGACGCTCGACGAGTACGCCCTATGGCTGCACCTCGAGGACGTCTACTGGGCCGAGGAGGGCCGCAGTTCGGTCGACGCGGTGATCGTGGCCGCGGTCGTCGCCGCCCTGATCCTGCTGGGCGCTCGACCTTTGTCGGGAGGCGACACGAGCTCGGTTGCCGGGCTCGTCTTCGCGATCGTCCTCGTCCTCGGGTTGTCGCTCGGGGCGCTGCTCAAGGGCCGGGTCTGGCTGGGCATCGTCGGGCTGGTGTTTCCGCCGTTGGCATTCGTCGGCGTTGTCCGCCTGGCGCGACCGACGTCACCCTGGGCTCGCTGGCGCTATCCCGTCGACGGCCGACGGATGCGACGGGCCACGGCCCGATTCGAGCGCCAGGCCCAGCGCTACCGGCGCTGGCAGGACCGGATCGCGGGCGCCCCGAGCGTGATCGCCCCCGGCGGGGTGGCGGCGAGCGTGGACGCCGGCACCGGCCGCGAGGATGGCAGCGATGCCGGCCCCGACTTGGGCGCGCCTCCTGTGGAGCCGTCGGTTGACGTGAGCGCGAAGTGAGCACGCCCGCCGCGGACTCGCGACCGTTCGCCATCCGCATTCCCGCCGTCGACGATCTGTTCGTGGGGTACGACGCGCGACCGGTCGCCGAGCGGCCGCTGCGCGACGAGGTACGACTGTGGCTGCTCGACGAGTGGGAGCGCGTTCGTGATGCGCGACCGTCGGCGCTGCACATCCACGCGCCCGCGTCAGACCGGATCGCCACCGATGAGCAGGCGGTTGGCGTCGCGGTTCGAGCCGATCTGCGCGCCCACACGCGCCGGCTCCATCACGCCAACCCGCTGAATCACCGAGAGCGAATCGCTGTGTGGGCGGGCATCGTCATCTTCCTGATCACGATCGCCGTTTCAACGGCGCTCGACAAGGCCAGCAGTGCCGAACTGGTCGCCGGGATCTCCCAGGCGATCGTGGTGATCGGCTGGGTCGCGTTATGGGATCCCGCCCAGCGAGTAGCGGGCGACATCGTTCCCCATTTCTTTCTCCGCAAGCGATACGCAGAGCTCGCCGAGATCGAGCTGCAGTTCGTCTGGCACGATCCCCCCGGGACCTGAGCGGGGCGGCAAGGCTACCATCGGGCCGCGGGCGGTTAGCTCAGCTGGTAGAGCGCCTCCCTTACACGGAGGAAGTCGGCGGTTCGAGCCCGTCACCGCCCACATCGCGAATGAAGGGCTAACGAGGAGGCGCGGGAAGCGTCACTCGTCGTGACATGCGGTCGTGGCGCCCCGCACGGTCGTGGGCGTTGACCGTGATCATCACGCGAAGCGAGCGTCGGCGCGGCAGTCGCCGCAGCGCCGACGGCCGCAGCTTGAGCGTGAGCGTGGCCACCTGGCCACCGTCGATGTGGAAGCGCCGGCTGGTGAACGGCCGGCTCCGGTGGTGGTGGGCCGGCGGCCTGGACTCAGTCAGCGACAGCGTGCCGGCGCAGTAGCTCTGCGAGTGCGGGCAGCGCAGCGACAGCCGCAGCTCGCGGCGGACCGGACGGGTGATGTGACCCGCCACGGTAACGAGCGGGGGCACCTGGTCGACGGTCGCGTGCGGGCTGGCCCGACCCGGAGCGGCGGCCGGCGGCTGGGGAGCTGTGGGTGGCGTCGTGGGGGCGCTGACCGTCGTGGGACTGACCGGTGCGGCGCCCGAGGGGGGAGCGCCTGAGGAAGGACCCCCGGAGATCGGGCCGGTGAGCACGCTCGGGCCGAAGCAGGGCGAGTAGGACGAGCCGTCCAGGTCGATCGAGTACAGCGCTCCCATGATTCCCGACTGCTCATCGGCCGCGCAGAACTTGGCCGTCGTCTCGCCGTCCTGGGTGTACTCGGCATTGAGGACGGGCTTGCCGGCAGCGAGGTAGGGAGCAAACGCGCCGCACTCGCTGTAACGGTTGCACTCCTCGTCGAGCTCCCCGTCGAAGTAGGGCTCCAGCTGCGCTGCCTGGTCGGGGTCGTTCTTCTGAAACACGGCCATCCCGAGCGCGTGGACCTCTTGAGCGATCCACTCGTCATAGGTCAGCTGCTCGCCGGCGGTGAGGTCGAAGCCGGTGCCGTTCTCGTATCCGTCGATGTTGTCGGCCTCGACCGCATCGAAGCCCTTCTGAGCGCACATCTGAAACCGCGCGGTCATGATCGGTTCGAGCACCGACAGCTGGGAGATGTCCAGCCAGTTCTCGCCCGCCCAGCCGTCGACCGTGCTCCCCTTGACGGAGGCGGGGAACTCCCGGTAGTCCGAACGCCAGTTCTCGGCGGTGCCGACATCGATGTAGCAAATGGCCCGCTGCCCCCGCGTGTGGAGCGCGGCCACGGTGGCGGCGCTCGTGTCGAAGCCGTCGAGGTCAACGGCCTGAGTCGGCTCCGCGCGCGCGGTTCCGGTCAGCTGCCAGTACCAGGTCAGCTGCTGAGGCGGCGTCCACCAGGCCTGCGCAGCGTGCGCGCTACCCACCCCAAGGCAGAGAAACGCGACGCCGAGCGTGACGAGGAGCCCGGTCCACGGAGCCAACTGCTTCCGATGGTCAGCGCCACAGCCACGAAACACGCGGCGACTGTACGACAGCGGGTGGGTGTGGCGACCGGGCAACGCGAGTCGGGCTGGGCGCCAACCGCGTTCAGCTTCGGAATGGCGTCTCGGATTCTGTCCCGGGGCTCGGGTGGGCATGGTTGTTGGTGCGGTTTTCAGCTGCGCTGATCGGTGTGGCGGACGGTCAGACCGATCGTCCCTGGAGGCCAGCGGTACCCCAGGCCTGTCGACCACGCGAGCAGCCCAGCGACGGCAGGGAGCCGGAACCGATCGACACCACGTAGGTGCTGTATCGGCGGTCGGCCACACAAACTGAAGCGGGCGAGGTGGATGACGACGGCGTTGGCGAGGTCTGCCACCGACGGGGCGGCGCCAGCCGATCGTGTGCTCTTCGGGCTCGAACGAGTTGGTGGAACATACGATCCCTTCGCCGAACGGAAGCGCCGTGTACGAGGTGTTCGCGCGGGTAGACCGACCGGATGGACGGCTTTGCAGGGGACCTCGGAGTGCGGGCTGAAGATGCCGAGGACGGACACGCTCGTTTGGAATTTGCGGCTGATCACCGTCACCTCAACCCGGCGGGCACCGTCC
Organism: uncultured Solirubrobacteraceae bacterium; assembly: GCA_963743985.1. GTDB lineage: Bacteria > Actinomycetota > Thermoleophilia > Solirubrobacterales > Solirubrobacteraceae > Palsa-465. The sequence goes on from CAVUSD010000033.1 coordinate 77,800, forward strand.
ACGGCGGAGTCCTGGCGACACTCGTGGACACCGCTATGGGTATGGCGGCACGCAGCCGCACCGACGACGGCGAGGTCCCCGCGACCAGCCAGCTGACGATCGCGTACCTGACGGCCGCAGTGGAGGGGCCTATGACGGTGACCGCGCAGGTCCGCAAACAAGGTGAGCACGTGCTGCTCTGCGACGCTGATGTCGACCAGGACGGCAAGTCCGTCGTGCACGCCGTCGGCACCTTCGCGTTGCTGTAGCTCCGGGGGTGGGAGCTCGAGGCCGACGCGGACGCCCTCCTGCGCGGCGCGTGGGAGCGCCTCGCGCCCGGCCGTCGGCGGGCCTAGGCTGATCACCGGCGCAGACAGACACGTCGCCGTGCGGAAGTGTTGTAGACGGGGCATCAGCGGGTACGTACGAGATCTGATGACCGATCCCAACATCCACGAGCCGGAGTGGGAAGTCGATTTCCGCGACACGCCCGCCCGCAGCCGCGCGCTACGCGTCGGGGCGGCGGCGGGAGCCCGTGACCTCGGAGCGGCGCTCTATGAGTTGCAGCCCGGGGGTGCGGTCTCCCCCTACCACCTCCACCACGCCAACGAGGAACTGCTGATCGTCCTCTCGGGCCGGCCGCGACTGCGCACGCCCGACGGCAGCCGCAGCCTGCCCTCGGGCACTGTCGTCGCGTTCCCGCCTGGTCCTGATGGGGCTCACCGCGTCAGCAACCCGGGACCCGACACCGCCAGGGTGCTGATCGTCTCGACGATGCGCTATCCCGAGATCGCCGAGCACGTCAGCACCGGCACGACAATGGCGATGACCGGGCCCGCGGCCGGCAAGGTGTTCGCGGCCGGGACCGACCGCGAGTTCATCGAGCTGTACCGCGAAGCGATGGCCGCCGACCTTGAGCACGAGCGTCACGACGGCCCAGCGGACTGATCCGGCCGGCCCACGCCCACGACGATCACTCCGGCTCTCACCTCCCGACGTGCAAGCCGAAGTGCCCGCTTGCTGGCCCGTCACTTGGTCCAATCGAACTGGAGTGCCGCCAGACCGGACGCGGCCGAGCCACTGGTAGTGATGTGAAGGACGTAGCCGTTGGGCACGTCTGCGGCGGGGACTGTGATCGTGTCGGGACCATCGCCGGAGAGATGGATCTCGAGTGGAGCGGGATCACCCGTCGAGGTCGAGGATCCCGTCCCGGCGGATCAGTCCGCCGGCGTGTCGATTTTTGCTTCGCTCGCTCGACGCACTTGTAGAAGCGCAGTCCAACCGAAGGAGGAACGACGGGATGCGGGTAATGGTTTTGATCAAGGCGACGGAGGACAGCGAAGCCGGGGCGATGCCGAGCCAGGAGCTGCTCACGGAGATGGGCGACTTCAACGAGGAGCTGGTCAGGGCGGGCGTGATGCTCGCGGGGGACGGGCTGCACCCGAGCTCCAAGGGTGCGCGGGTCGTGTTCTCGGGCGGCGAGCGCAGAGTGATCGACGGCCCGTTCGCCGAGACCAAGGAGCTTCTCGCGGGCTACTGGGTGTGGCAGGTGAAATCGCTTGACGAGGCGATCGAGTGGGTCAAGCGCGTCCCCGACCCCATGCCGGGCAGGGAGGCGATCATCGAGATCCGCCCGGTCTTCGAGCCCGACGACTTCGGCGAGGAGTTCACCCCCGAGCTGCGCGCGCAGGAGTCGGCCGTGCGCGCCCAGGCCGAGGCTAACCAGTAGCCGGCGCGGCGCGACGATCCACCATGCCTGCGAGCGACGTCAACCGCGCGATCGACGCCGTTTGGCGAATCGAGTCGCCGCGGCTGATCGCCGGCGTCGCCCGGGTCGTGCGCGATGTCGGCGTTGCCGAGGACCTCGCGCAGGAGGCGCTCGTTGCCGCGCTCGAGCAGTGGCCAGAGTCAGGCGTACCGGACAACCCGGGCGCTTGGCTTATGGCCACGGCCAAGCACCGGGCGATCGACCGCCTGCGCCGAGCGGAGGTCCATGAGCGAAAGACGCGGGAGCTGGGGCGCGAGATCGAGATCCAGGGTCAGATCGAGAATCCCGACCTGGAGGCCGAGATCGACGATCCGTTCGACGACGATCTTCTGCGCCTCATCTTCACGACCTGCCATCCCGTGCTCTCGACCGACGCACGAGTTGCGCTGACGCTGCGCCTGCTCGCGGGCCTGACGATCAGGGAGATCGCGCGCGCCTACCTGGTCTCGGAGGCCACGGTCGCCCAGCGGATCGTGCGCGCCAAGCGCACGCTCGCGGAGGCGCGGGTGCCGTTCGAGGCCCCCGAGCGCGACGAGCTCGCCGAGCGCCTCGCCTCGGTGCTCGAGGTGATCTACCTGATCTTCAACGAGGGCTACGCGGCGACCGCCGGCGAGGACTGGATCCGGCCCGAGCTGATCGAGGAGGCGCTCCGGCTCGGCCGCATCCTCGCCGAGCTGCTCCCATCCGAGCCGGAGCTCCACGGCCTCGTTGCGCTGATGGAGTTGCATGCATCGCGGACACGGGCACGAATCGGCCCCGCCGGAGAGGCGGTGTTGCTGCTCGAGCAGGACCGGTCGCGTTGGGACTGGCTGCTGGTCGGCCGCGGCCTCGCCGCGCTCGATCGCGCGCAGCGCACCGGCGGCGCCCTGGGGCCGTACACGCTCCAGGCGGCCATCGCCGCCTGCCACGCGCGGGCCCGGGTCGCCGACGACACCGACTGGGAGCGCATCGTCGCCCTCTACGACGGACTCGCTCAACTCCTGCCGTCGCCGGTCGTCGAGCTCAACCGGGCGGTTGCCGTCGGGATGGCGTTCGGCCCCGAGGCTGCACTTGAGCTGGTGGACGCACTCACCTCCGAGCCCGCCCTCCGTGGCTACCACCTGCTCCCAACCGTGCGTGGAGATCTGCTCGCGAAGCTCGGCCGCAACGACGAGGCGCGGGCGGAATTCGACCGCGCCGCCTCGCTGACCGACAACACCCGCGAGCGCGCAGCGCTGCTCGAACGGATGGCAGCTTGCTCTCCGCAGAACGGCGACTTACCGCCATGACGAACGCATTGCAGACGTCGCCCGGCCGACGCGAGTTCCCTGTCACGTTCGCTCAGCCGGCGAATAGCTGTCGGTCGACACAGTGCAGGTCGTTTGGGTCGAAGTATGGTTTCGCCCACCTGTCGGTCGTGGACAGGAACCACCCGGCCGCGTCGGCGGCGGCCTGCTTGGCGGCCGGTGGAGGCGTGGAGGAGGTCGCGGTCGGGCCGTGCGGCGCTGCGGACAGGCCGTCGAGGAACTGAAAATGGTCCACGAGAGCGAGTGCTTCGAGAGCGAACGCGGTGGCGATCGCAGGATCGTGCAGTTCGAGCAGGTTGTCGCCGTTATTCTCTTCGCCGCCAAGCGCGAGATTTGAGGAGCCGCAGTAGACGACCGGGTCGTCGCCATTGAAGTCGCAGACGACGAACTTGTGGTGGATTTCGTGCTGGGGTCCAAGGCTGCGGACCTGGTTGAACGGCGCCGGCAGCCGCGCCTTGTTCGGTTTGCCGGTCACCAGCACCCCGGTCCGCCGGCCCGGCGAGTACAGCGACACGCCGTCGGGACTGTCGGATACGCCCATGCTGAACACGCTCGCATCCGAATGCACGGCGTTGAGCGCGTCAAACACGGGGTTTGTGCCCTCGAGGTCCATGACCGCGAACAGCACGCTGCCGATCGGGGCCGTCCGGCCGCTTTCGGCGTGGACGCGGTCCACGATGCCTCCCAGCAGGCTCGACGCGAACGTGTCCGGATGCGGGGCGAAGGTGACGGTCGAACCGGCAGGCTCGATCGGAAGTGCGAAGCTCTCGGTAGCGAGATCGGACCTCAGGTACGCCGCGCGCTTGACGTCGTGCGCCCAGACCGCCTCGAACAGCCTGGCGTACTCGGCAGCGACCGCCGGCTGATCGAACTTGAGTACGTGGTTGGCATTGACGTACAGGCCATTGACCGAAAAGTTCGTAGACCCGGTCAGGACCGTCTGCGGGCCGGCAGGCTTGGAGACGATCAGGACCTTGTCGTGGGCGTAACGGCCGAACTTGCCGCGCTTGATCGCTGCGTCGCCCGTGGCCTGCGCCGCAAACAGTGCCGCGAATTCGTCCTCGGGTTGGGTACCGGCGGAGTTATGGTGCAGTGAGGAATCGTCAAGAATGATCCGCACCCGTCCCTGGGCCGCTAACTCGAGCAGGACCGAGATCACGTCGGGCTCGTCGAGGTCGTAGGCGAACATGTCAAGCGTCAGCGACGGATCAGACTGCAGTTCGGCCAGGATCGCGAACACCTGCTGGCGCGCCGTCGCTCCGAGCCACGCGTACTCCTGGGCGAAGCTGTACGACTGCCCGGCTGCGTTCGTACCGGCGGTCTGCGTGGTGTCGAATCGCAAGGTGTCGTCCGCGGGGCGGATCAGAGCATCGAGACCGAAGTGGTTCACGAACGCCTGCGACTGGACGTAGCCACGGGTGAAGCCCAGCGCTACCGGACCCTCGGTCAGCGGTCCGACGTCGATTGACACCGTCGCGGTCAGATTCGGATCCAACGGCTGCATCGACCCAGCAGCGTTCAGGTATCGCGGTGACACGGCATAGCGGTAGCCGCCGTACACGGGACTGATCCCCTGGTGCACCGTGCCCGGGACGTGCAGCCAGCGAAACTTGTGAAACGGCGCGTTCACGCTCGCGTTGGCCGACTCGCTCGCGACTTGTGCGTGGCGACCGGGGTCAGCGAAGCGCAGCGTGTTGAACAGGTAGTAGCTCGGGCCGGTCGGCGGCTGGCACTCGATCGTGAAGCCAGCCAGGTCCGTCGCCTGAGCCTCGCTGAGGTCAAAGGCGAGCAGTGTCTTGGCGTCGCCCCGGTATGCCGAGACGCTCACCCCGCTCGACTGGGCCGTCGCCGTCGCGGCCGGGCGTTCAGCGGATTGCATGTCGCTCAGCCTTGCTCCTCAGTCTGCGCGGTTGGATGGCTGTTCAGATACTCGTTGAGCCCGCGTGGTTTGTAGCCGTCGATCTGCTCGGTAGCCCGTCGCTGCGCGCTGGACGCGATCGCCTGGTTGGGTGCGGCATCGAGCTTGGGTGACAACAGCCGGTGCAGAGGATGCAGCAGCTCCCACACGCCGTGGCGCGACTGGTTCAACCGGCCGGCGTAGTTGGGCGCGGGCGGCTGGACGCCGCATGGCAGCGTCTGGCGCCAGGTCGGGCAGAACCTGGCTCCGGCGGCCTCGGCTTGGGCTGCAAGCCAGGTCAGCGCGATGTCTGACAGCGAGGGGTCGGCCGTGCCGCCGCCGACCTCGCTGTGCACGCCCGCGAACCAGACCTGCTCGAGCGTCTGTTTCTCGGGCGGGGGTGGATCGCCAGTCCAGAGCGTCGGCGCGTACGGGGGGCGTTCCTCATCGATCGCGAGCGCCTGGTAGGCGTAGCGCACGTCCGGACTCAGACGGGTGTCGTGAAAACCCCATAGCTGCTCCCACCCCGGCCAGTCCTTTGAGAGGTGCTCCCAGCCAGGCAGTCCGTGCGGGATCCCCAGCGCGCCGACCGTGTCCCAGACCCCGATGAAGTAGACCTTGGACTCTTGGTGGCTGTAGTCGCGGCGAAAGATCTGCGCCGCGATCGCGCGCGGATGGGTCTTGTTGGTGCGGTCGCGATAGAACGCATACGCGGCGTCCAGGTGCTCGATGCAGTCGTGACGCAGGATCCCGCAGTTATGAATCAGTCCCCCGAGGCTCCGCGCGGTGTAGGCGCCGCGGCTGAACCCGAACAGGAACACTCGGTCATCCGGGTCGTAGTTCTCGACCAGGAACCGGTAGCCATCGCGGATGTTCTGAGAGATCCCGACCCCGAACGCGCCCCCGAGCAGGTGGTCACCTGGGGCGGTCCCAACGCCGGGCACGTAGTGAACAAGCTGCGCCTGCGCGCCGGGCGAGACTTCAAGGTTTGAGTCCAACGCCAACGCCAACTTGGCGACGTTCGTCGGCTCTGAAACGTCGCCCCGCAGCTCATCAGGATCATTCCAGGTCCCGTCACAGCACACCACCAAGTTCTTTGCCATCACGCTCCCTTCTTCCGCTCAGCGGGTTGACCGGTTCGCGGCGGCCAACGGTTTCAGTTGCTCTCTTGAGGGACGGCTCGCGATCGGGCGCGACCCGCGTCGCTGCAGAGGTGACCTGGCGTCCTGGATCGGGCGCGGGGTCGCCCCTGCGGCGGCGGAATAGGTCCACAAACGCCACCAGCAGATTCAGGCACTGGCCGAGGAACCCCAGGGCGGCCACATGAACGACCCGATGACCGCACCGCCCTCGAGTCCGCCCGGAACCTCCGCTCACGCTCGCGGTTTCCCATCAGCACATCACCGTCGCCAGGCCCAACATGCACGCCTCCCGGTCAAGACACGCTCATCCACCACCTTGGCGCCGTTTCGACGAACCCTCGTGATCGACGCTCACCTTGTCAGAGGCCAACAATCGCTCCGTGATACACCGTCCTCGGCACCGATCCTGCGGCGGTGCTGCTGGGCGCTCTCGGCGTGAACACCTCAGACGTGCGGCACGCGCTCGCTCAACCCGACCAGATAGAGGGCCGCGGGTGATGACGGTCGTCAAAACCGAGTAGACGGAAGGCGTCAAGAAGCGCCTGACTGGTCGACCAGAACGCAAGCTCATGCCACGGGACGTCGGCCTCGGCAAATGAGCAGACCTCCGTCGCCTCTGGCGTCGTCTCAGGGCGGCCGAGAGCCCGCGCCAGGAAGACGATCAGCACCACCCGGTCCTCCGCGCGTGAGTACACCCCGACCAGCGGTCCCAGCTCGATCGGGATCCTCAGCTCCTCGCTGGTCTCTCTGTGGGCAGCGTCCTCGACCGACTCGCCCAGTTCGACGAAGCCGCCCGGGAACGTCCAGCGGCCCTGGGCGGGATCGAACCCGCGGCGCAGGAGGATCACGCGACCCTCGTCATCCACCGGAATCGTGCAGGCGACGGGCTTGGGGTTGAAGTAGGCGGTATAGCCGCAGTGCGGACAGGCGATCGAACGCGGGAATGTGATGTCGGCCGGCTGTCCGCATCGCGGGCAGAAGCGAGCCTCCGCGAGGGCAGGATTGATCGACGCGTCCATCCCAGACGATGCTACGGGCCAGGGAGATACAACCGCCGGCCGCAGAGATCACCAGCGAGCCAGCCCAGCGATCGCAGCGAGAGCCCGCACGCCGTGGTCCGTTGCCGACGTCGGGAGGCTGTGTCCTGACCGATGAGTTTTGGCGGGGCGTAGGGTCTGAGAGTCTGATCATGCCGCTCGTCTGCGTTCATGGCCCCCTGAGACAGCTGGCCGGCGGTCTCGGGGAGCACCAGCTTCAAGCCGTCACAGTGCTCGAACTGGTCACCGAGCTGGAGCGCGCGTATCCGGCGCTCCATGGTTGGATTGTCGACGAGCGCGGCCTGATCAGGCGGCACATCAACGTGTTCGTCAATGGCGAGCGCGGGCAAGAGCAAACGGCGGTCGCCGCTGATGCCCGTGTCGAGATCCTGCCCGCGATCACAGGAGGCTGATGGAGATGACCGAGTTGCTGGTGTCGACGAAGAAGGGCCTGTTCGCGCTCGCGGGGGAGCCGGGGGGCGACTGGGAGATCGTCGCGCGGGAGTTCGCGGGCGAGCCGGTTGACTACGCGGTGCGTGACCCTCGCACCGGTCGGGTGCTGGCGACGATGACCTCGCCGTTCTACGGCCCGAAGGTGTTCTATACCGAGAGCCCGGCGAGCGAATGGGGCGCCGGCGCGCGTCGCGAGGTGTGGGAGCAGGCCGCGGGCGTTACCCTTCCGGCCGCGGGCGGGCTGGCGCTGGAGCGGATCTGGGTGATCGCGCCTGGCGAGAGCGACGGGCTGATGTATGCGGGTGGGGATCCTGGAGTTCTGTTTCAGTCCGTCGACGGCGGATCCACGTGGGAGATCAACGCCGGCCTGTGGGAGCACGACACTCGCCGAAACTGGCAGCCAGGCGGTGGCGGCCTGTGCGTGCACTCGATCGCCCCGTGGCCAGGAGCCCCGGAGAAGTTGTCGGTTGCGATCTCGGCGGCGGGTGTGTGGCACAGCGACGATGCTGGGCGCTCGTGGCGGCGGGGTAACCAAGGTCTGACGCCGCGCTATCTCCCCGACGAGGTGATCGCCGAGCTCGAGCTGCCCGAGCCGGCGCCTGACGCCGACACGGCGCTGTGCGTACATCACTTGGAGCGGGCGCCGGCGCGCCCGGAGAGGATGTTCATCCAGTTCCACGGAGGCGTGTACCGCTCCGACGACGCCGGTTTCAGTTGGAGTGAGATCGGCGCGGGGCTTCCATCGGACTTCGGCTTCCCGTTGGCCGTCGACCCGGCCGACCCCGACAGCGCATACGTGATCCCGCTCGTGGCCGACATGGACCGGGTGATGCCCGACGGGCGTCTGCGCGTGTACGAGACGCGAGATGGCGGCGAGTCCTGGGCGCCGCGCGGCGATGGGCTGCCTCAGCAGCACGCCTACCTCACCGTCCTTCGCCAAGCGTTCCAGCGCAAGGGCTCCGGGCCTTCGCTTGAGCTCTACTTTGGCTCCACGACCGGGGAGGTGTTCGGCTCAGGCGACGCGGGGGCGACGTGGTTCGAGGTCACGACGCGCCTCCCGCCGGTGTACTCGCTGTCAGCCAGCTGAAACGCACACCTCGCACGACCCGCTTGCGACGTCGGTCATCGCCACGGCGGCTCGTCTGACCGGCCTAGGATCGTCGTCAGACGTGGCCAGCTGCAGGGCGCAGGGCTCCGTCGCTCGCCGGGCAGCCCATTGGCTAGCCGGAGGGTTCTCCCGAAACACCAGGAAGGACGAGCAGATGAAAGCCTCGATCGACTCGACAGTTGTTGCCGATGCTCCGGACTCGGAGCTGATCCTTATCGAGGGCAACGAGTATTTTCCGCCCTCGTCGCTGACCGCTTCGGCGTTCAGTGATAGCTCAACGCCGTACACCTGTCCCTGGAAAGGCGCAGCCCAATACCACGACGTCTCGGTGGGCGGGTCGGTCTACCACGATGCAGCCTGGAGCTACCCGCACCCATATCCCGCGTCGTTTGATCGAGTAGGTGACGACTACACCGGCTATGTCGCCTTTGACAAGAAGCAGGTGACGGTCAGCTAACCCGTTCTTCAGGCCGAGCGCAGGACTGGGCGTCAGGCGTCGCCGTGTCTGAGGCGAGCGGCGCCCAGAGCAATGATGATTACGACAAGCGCGCTGAAGACCCCGAGCCCGCCCCAGGTGGAGAGGTGCGGGCCGGGGTCAAACGTGCTGGTCGCGGCGGTGTAGGCGGCGTTGATCGGGAGGTAGGGGTTGACGTCGTTGGAGATGCTGGTGGGTAGCAGCGCGGCGACGCCGGAGAGCACGAACATCAGGAACACCAGGATCGCGGCGCCACCCGCGGTGCTGCGCGTCAGCGCCCCGAGGGCGACGCTGAGCATCCCGACGATCGTGATCACCAAGGCGGTCGCGATGACCACCCGTAGGGCATGCGGGGCGGCGATCGACTGGTTGACGTGGTGGACGGAGACGATCGCCTGGGTGGTGAAGAACGCGATCACGCTGGAGCCCAGCATCAGCACGAACACAACCGCGGAGAACACGACGAGCTTGGCCCACAGCACCGGCAGGCGGCGCGGCACGGCCATGAAGCTTGACCGGATCATTCCGGTGGCGTATTCGCCGCTGACGGTCAGCACGCCGAGGAATCCGATCGCGAGCTGCGCAAGGTAGTGCCCGGCGGCGGCGGCGTCGATCGAGTCAAACGTCGTCCGGTCGTGGCGACTCAGCGTCGACCATTGGCTCATCTCGATCAGCGAGTAGATGATCGGGGCCGCGATCATGATCACGACAGCCAGCAGTAGACACCAGCGGGTGGAGCGCAGCGAGCCCAGCTTCTTCCATTCCGAGCGGATAACCCGCGTTTGGGTGACCTTGATCGCCGGCGCGGGCTCGGCCAGGCTCTGGCGGGTGCCGATCGTCGCGCTCATGCTGCCTGCGTGAGCACCGCGTCGTCGGTGGGTTGATCCGGGGCGGCTCGGTACTGGACGCTGTCGCCGGTCAACCGCATGTAGGCATCCTCCAGTGAGACCTGCCGGGCGATGAGCTCGTGCAAGACCACGCCGCGCTCGGCGGCGACCTCTCCGACCCGCGCGACCGGGATCCCCCGCACGTCGAGCTGGTCGCGATCATCAACCAGCGTGACCTCGGCCGCCTCGATCCGGTCCAGAGCATCGGCCAGCTCCCGTGCCTGCGGGGAGCGGACATGCACGGCACCCCCGACCGAGGCTTCCGCGACGATCGCGTCGACGGTCGTGTCGGCGATCAATCGCCCCCGACCGACGATGATCAGCCGGTCGGCGGTCAGCGCCATCTCGCTCATCAGATGCGAGGACAACAGGATCGCTCGTCCTTCCGCGGCCAGTCGCTTGAGCAGCGTCCGGATCCAGCGGATCCCCTCAGCGTCCAGACCGTTGACCGGCTCATCCAGGATCAGCGTCCCCGGGTCCCCCAGCATCGCCGAGGCGATCCCCAGCCGTTGCGCCATGCCCAGTGAGAACGTCTTGACCCGCTGGTCGGCGACCTCGCCCAGGCCGACCATGTCGATCAGCTGCTCCACGCGTCCGGCGGCGATCCCGTGCGTCAAGGCCATCACCTCAAGGTGATCGCGTGCCGAGCGGCCGGGGTGGGTGGCTCGGGCGTCGAGCAGCGCGCCGATCTCGTGCAACGGATCCGGTACGTCTCGGTAGCTGTTCCCGTTCACTCTCGCCGACCCCGAGGACGGGACATCTAGGCCGACGATCATTCGCATCGTGGTTGACTTCCCCGCCCCATTCGGCCCCAGGAACCCCGTGATCACGCCCGCAGGCGCCGAGAAGCTCAGATCATCCACAGCGATCTGCGCGCCGTAACGCTTGGTCAACGAGTCGACTTCGATCATGAGGTGATGTCTCCTTGGATCCCGCCCGCCTGCAGGACGGCCGAGGGCAGCGACCAGGTCTCAGCGAGTGCGCCGGACCTGGTCGGCGGTTGCGGCGGCGATCGCCAGCGCGGGCGCCGCCCACAGCGGGCTGAGGCGCCTGGACCCGGCGGAGGAGCGCGTCAGGGCGCGACCGGCGGACGGGTGGCTGTAGTTGATCTGCGCCAGCACCCCGTTGACGGCGACCAGCGCGATCCCGGTCAGGATGTTCACGTTCGCGAGAGCGCCGAGCGACCGCTGGATGCGGGCAGCGGCGGCCGGCGTCTCGGCGTCGGGCTCGGTCCCACTCTGTACGGACACCGCGCCGTCAGGCGCCTGCCGAGCGAGCCGGGCACCCTGTACACCGCTGGCGACGCCGGTGAGCACGGCGACGCCCATCAGACCATCTTTGGCCTGCGACAGCCGATGCTCTGAGCCCGACAGGTTGTCGGGATGGGTCTCGGTCAGCCGAGCCGCCCCCCAGCTGAGCGCAGCTGCTCCGAGACCGAACGCGTTGATCGGGTTGTAGCCGTTCCAGGCGGCGTTCAGGACGCTGCCGCGTTCGGTGTGGCTGGTGATCTGCTCCAGCGACGGGTTCATGGCGATCTTGCCGAACATCGCTCCGCCCAGCCAGGCGGCGAGCCCGACATCGTGCGCAGCGCGAGCGGTGTTCGCCAGGGTGTCGTTGACAGTCAAAAGAGGCTCCTAGAGATGGCGGGGCGGATGCGAACGGTGAGATACCAGCGGCCGCCGTGCGGGCCGGTGGCTTCTCATCGCGGCGCCTTGTTGAGATACCCACAGATCCGTTCAGTAAACCGCTACAGAGTGTTCAGGTGCCGATGTCTGCGATCCAGGAGACGACCAGCCCCCGCCCGCGATCGGAGGCGGCAGCTTTAGTTGTGACGATCCTGGGGTCACATTCGTTTCGGACGCGCTCGGTCGAGTAGAAACCCTTGTATGCGCGAGGCGTTCGCCGAGGAACTGCTGGAGATCGAACAACGGCTGACCGACCAGTTTCGGGAGATCGGCCGTACGCTTGAAACCGTCGCCGAGACGATCCTTGACCCCGCCAGTCAGGACGCGACCCGTCTGGTCACGGCCGCGAATGTCTTGCGGGTGACCAGTCGACAGGTGGATGCGCGATTGGTCGAGGTGACGGCCCGCCAAGCCCCGGTTGCCAGGGATCTGCGAATGGTCTTGTCCTTGATCCAGGTCGCGCAGCATGCCGCCTTGATCGCCAACCAGTTCGACTTGATCAGCGAGCAGCTCTACGAGCTTGACCCCGATGCGCGCGACCCGCAGCAGACCGCCGGTCAGCTGTCCCTGATGACCGAGCTCGCGGGCCGCCAGATCCAACACGCGGTCCGGACGTTCCTGGCCCGCGACGCCGAGTCAGCGGTCGAGCTCCAACGCGAGGACGACGCGCTTGACCGGCTCAACCGCCAGGTGTTCGAGGCGACCTACGCGCTGGATGGAGATCACGGGGAGCGCGAGCTGGCGATGCGCTATGTGTTGATCGCCCGCAGCCTGGAGCGGATCGGTGACAACGCCGTCGACATCGCCGAACAGGCCGTGTTCCTGGTGACCGGCCAGCAGCAGGAGTTCGTCGACGCCTCTCGACCGAAGCCGCGCCCCAGCCACGACACGGTCAACCGCTGACCGAGCCCGAGAGTGGCGGCGGCCGGCGCGGCCCTCGTGTACCGTGGCGGCCGAATCCCGAGCGAAGGATGGGCAGTTGAGCTCGCGCGGACTACGGATGCACCACATCGATCTGGCGGTGACGGACGTACAACGCTCGCTCGCGTTCTACCTGGCGGTGCTCGGACCTGTCGGCCTGCGTGAATGGGAGCGGTTCCCGACGTACCGCGGCACGGAGGAGGTGGTGTACCTCCAGCTCGGCGGCGGCGATCAATACCTCGGCTTGCGGCCGGCGGACGGCGGCCAGCATCGCTACTACGAGGTCGGGCTTGAACACCTCGCCTTTTACGTCGACACGCGCGCAGAGGTCGACAGCGCCTATCAGCGCTGTCTCGCGATCGGCGCCGAGGTCCATTTTCCACCCGAGGAGGACCACGACCTGGAGGGTTACTACGAGATGTTCGTTTTTGACCCTGACGGGCATCGCATCGAGATCGCGTGCGGCCCGGCAGAAGACTCCGCCTAGGTCAGCCCGGCTCAGCTGCCGGCGAGGACGCGCGCCAGCAGGTCCCGCAGCTGCTCGCCCTCCTCGGGGGCGAGCGGAGCGAGCAGCTCAGCCTCGGCGGCATCGCTGGCCGCAGTCGCCTGACGAAGAAGGTCGTGCCCAGCGGGCGTGAGCTCGACCACGTTGCGACGGCGATCTTGGGCGTCGGGGCGTCGGACGATGATGCCCTTGGCCTCGAGTGCGTCGATGATCGCGACCATCGTCGTGCGGTCGACGCCCAGGCGCTCGGCAACCTGCTGCTGAGAGGCCAGCTCGAAGCGGTCGATGACCAGCAGCACCCCGAGATCACGCGCGTGGATGTTGAACGGTGCAAGCGCGTCGACGTGCAACTCAGACATCAGCCTCTCCGCGTGCTTGAACAGATACGCCAGCCGTCGGCTTGTCGGCGATCCGTTGGTACCGCTCGCTGTCATTCGCTCTGAGCCTATCGCTAGACTGACCGTCAGTCATACTGATGATCAGTAGTACGACGACAGGAGTGACGTTGATCTTGATTACCGGAGGACTCGGCCACATCGGGAGCGCCACCGTGCAGGCGCTGCTGGACGTCGGCGAGGAGTGTGTGCTGGTTCAGCGTCGCAGCCCAGAGATCCCCGATGGCCGCTTCAGCGCACCGGTGAGCGCGGTCCAAGCGGACGTCAAGGACCTCGCTGCCCTGCGGGCGGTGGGCCGCGATCATGCGATCACCGGAATCGTTCACATGGCCGGCTCGATGCCCTGGCCGCCTGATCCCGATGAGGCTCCCATCAATGCAGCGCGCGACGCGCTCGGCGGGCTGTTCAACGTCGTCCAGGTAGCCCACGAGTGGGGGGTCAAGCGACTCAGCCTGGCGAGCACGATCGGCGTCTACGCCGGTCTGCCGAACACCGGTGCCCTGAGCGAGGAGCTGCCGCTGCTGCTGACCGCCCCGCATGTGATCCCGACCTTCAAGAAGATCGGTGAACTGCTCGGCCACCATCTCGCCGGGGCCACCGGCCTGGAGATCGTTCACCTGCGCATCGGCGGGGCGTGGGGACCCCTCGGGCACCTTCCGAACTTCGCCTTTCCCGCGCCCCAGTTCGTCCACGCCGCGGCGACGGGCACACCGGTCGACCTCTCCGGCGTCGGCGGGCGCCTGAAGGCCGACGACGGCCTTGACCTCTGCTACGTCTACGACCTTGGCCGGGCGACCGCGCTGCTGCAGACCGCTGACACGCTGACGCACGCGACCTACAACGTCGGCGCGGGCAGGATGACCACGAACGCCGAGGTGATCGCCGCGATCAAGTCCGTCGCGCCCGACTTCGAGCTGGAGCTCGAACCCGGATCCAGCGTGCCGCCCAGCTATCTCGACATCACCCGACTGCACCAGGACACCGGCTACCTGCCGGAGTGGGACGTTGAACGCTCGGTCGCCGACTACATCGCGTACTTCCGGGCCGGCAACACGCAGTAGCGCAGTTCGCCAGGAACAATCCGTCGAGCTCTGTCCGACGATCCGTCGTCGCCAAGCGCGCTTTTGGCACTGCCGTCATATGTGCCTCTCTCTGAGATCAGAACCTACATCGCAGACCCCTTCTCGGCGTAAGCCACGCAGGTGGACGTGGCGCCGAACCTCCCCACCGTGAATCACCTGTCGTCTCGACCGGCGGATCCGGCCCGGACACTCCCCGCGCGTCGCGGGCAGGCGCCGTGTTGTTGCTTAACGCAGGGGATGAGCGCTACCGTCCCGGCGGGATCGGTTCGCCCGGGACGCTTCACCAGAAAGATGGGTTGATCGGCATGACTTTTCGTGGGGCGCGTGGCGTCGGGGTGTTGTCGGCGGGCGCATCGCGCGGCCGCCTGGCGGGGGCGATCGGGTTGGGCCTCGTGCTCCTGGGTCTTGTTGTCGGGGCGGCGCGCGCGAGCGCTGACGCCACCTCGGCAACGACCACGTTCACCTACTCCGGGCAACAACAGACGTTCGTGGTCCCGGCGGGGGTCACGACGGTCCACGTGATGGCGGTCGGCGGAACGGGCGGCCCGGCAAGCTGCTTTTTCTCACCGTGCGGAGGTCCCGGCGCGCAGGTGACGGCCGATGTGGCCGTGACGCCGGGGGAGACGCTGTATGTCGAGGTCGGCCAGGACAGCACGTCGTCAGCTGGGGGCTGGAACGGCGGCGGCGCCGGTGGCTCGGGCGGTGTGATCGGCAACGTCCCAGGGGGCGGCGGTGGTGGCGCGAGCGATGTCCGCACGGTCGCCGCATCGACAAACGACCCCAGCGCCGATCTGGCCTCCTTGAACTCACGGCTCGTCGTCGCCGGCGGTGGGGGTGGTGGAAGCTTTGAGAATCACGGCGGAGCGGCGGGGACGGCTGGATCGGCGGGTCACGCCGGGGCGGCCGGGAACCCCGGAACGACCGGCGGTGGTGGGCCTGGCGGTTCGTGCGGCTGCGTGTCGATGGATGAATCAGGGAAAGGCGGCGCGCTGGGGACCGGCGGGTCCGGTGGTAACGCGACGGTGTCGGGGTCGTCGTGCGCGGACTCGAACTTCGCTGGCGGTGGTGGCGGGGGCGGTGGCGTCGGTGGTGGCGGTGGTGGGGCTGGGGGTGACTGCGACGAGCCGTCGAGCGGGGGTGGTGGCGGCGCGAGTGGGTTCGCCTCAGTCGGTGTCTCGAACGCGGCGATCATGGTGGACGCGACGTTGGTCCCATCGGTGACGCTGTCGTGGACCCCGCCGGTGGTGGTGACGCCGCCGCCGGTGGTGACGGCGCCGCCGGTCGTGCCCGCGCCGGTCGCTGTGACGGGGCCGATGAGCGGCGCGGCGGCGAGGTCAGCGGCCCTGATTGGGTCGGTGAACCCCCAGGGCGTGGCGACGATCTACCGCTTTCAATACGGCACCTCCAACCCCTACGGACGTTCGACCGCTGCCAAAAGCGCCGGCGCCGGCCCGACCGCTGTGACCGTCGCCGCCCACCTGACGGGACTGCATCCTGGCGCGCTCTACCACTATCGGCTGGTCGCGAGCAGCGCAGGCGGCACATCCCCAGGGGCTGACCGAACGTTTCACACCAGGGCGGTGATCGCGATCACAGGCGTGTCGGGCGGCGCCTGCACGCGGTCGTCGCACACGATGTTGCGGGTCCGGGTGACGAGCTTCCTGCGCGCGAGCATCATCGTCAAGCTCGATGGACGGCGGATCGCCCGTGCCCGGCACGCCTCGCTGCGGACGCCGCTGGCGCTGTCCAGGCTCGGTACCGGCCGGCACACCATCGCGGTCACCACCACGAGCCGCGCCGGCACCACCACTCGTACGCTGCACTTCGCTGTTTGTGCCGCCGCGCCGGTGTCCCGCGGCTAGCCGGCTCCGCCGCCTTACACGGATGCGAACTCGATCCTCAGACGATGCGAGTTCGCGCACCGGTTATTGGCACGAACTGCTCATGTGCGATTCGGCTGAGGCGCGGATCATTGATGCATGGCCGCGAACACCAACACCTCGAGCCAACCGGACCGAGAGACCTTCGACGGCAGCCGTCGTCGCCGGGATCGCAAGCTCGCAGACACAGCCACTCGCCGCGAGATCACCGTCCGCGCCGTCTGGCCAGGCCGGGTTTCCGCCGCCGCCCGTACGAGGTCCACGTCAAACGACACCTCGTCCGCCGCCGCGTCTCGGGCCTCCTCCACGACCGCAACAACGCCCCCACCACCATCGGCTTGACATAGGACTCACGAACTTCCGGCCGAGACGCGGGTCGATCGGCCGCCACGACGACCATTGCTTGCGCGGGGCTAGCAGTCGATCCGCTGACGGTGACGCAACGCGCGCGCCCATCGAGACAGGGTTGACGGGGTGTAGGCGCTGAAGCCTTTGAAGATCGGGGAGGCGGGCCACAGTTCCACGGACTCGGCGTGATGAGCGACGGCGATGTCGATCGCTTGGCAGCCGCCGAAATGACCGGGCGAATTGGTCTGAAAATCCACGGCGATCTTGCCGTGCTCGCGCTTCCAGAGGTTCTGAATGGTTGTGTAGACCGACGCCTGGCGCGAGGTGGGGCTGCCCGACTCGGCGGTGAGGGCGTGGTTAGAGAGGATGCAGCCGCGGTGCGCCTGACTGCGCAGGGTCGCGCAGCGAGTCAGGATCTCGTCGCTGAACTCGGGGTCAGGGCGGTAAAGGTGCGTACCCGGTGTCAGCGCTGAGAACGCGTTGACGGCATAGTCGATCGGCGTGTGCTGCCAGCCGGCGTAATCAGAGAACGCTCCGTTCAGACAGTCCTCCTGGTCAGCGCTTGACCACCCGTCACCGAGCAGTTCAGAGCTCAGCGCCGGGGCGGGACTGAACGTGAACGGCTCGGCGGTGAGCGTCGCGCATGAGGTCACTGCGACCGAACCGATCAGCGGATCGGCGTCGTACTTGGCCGCGAGCGCATGCTGGAAGCTCGACCAGGCGGCTTCATAGGGTCGCTTCCACCATTCTCCGGTCGTCTGCCCTTGCACGCTCGGGGTGTTGAACACCACTTCCGGCCCAGCAATCGTCTTGGCCCACTGCGGAGCTGAGAACCCGCCCCAGATCCGTAGCTTGACCCGCAGGGCATGGTGGGGATGGGCGCGGTTGTAGGCCGCCACGGCGTCCAGCGACCTGGCCAGGGGGCCGAACGTGTCGTGGCCGCGTGTGGCCTCCAACTGGCGCCAGGTCTCGTTGACCACGATCCCGGAGAACGCCGACGCGTCGGGGGCGATCTCGTCCGGATCGGCCGTTGGGAACGGTACCCCCTGGTGGTAGGGGCCTTCGGACCCCTTGTCGACCAGACCCACGATCTGGGGCTTGATCGGCTGCTGCGAGCCCGGCTGGTCGCGGTTCTGGCGCGGTCCCGCCAGCCGCGCTGCGCCTGCCCCGGAAGCGAAGGCCGTCAAAGCCGGACAGACGATCAGCATCGCCAACGCGATGCGGCGACGCGATCCTGTCCCCTGACCGCCCCGAGTGAGCATGCCCTCCAGGAACAGCGCGGTGAGTCGATAGTTGCGGCAGGACCCTTGCGTCACCCCGTGCCGAGCCCGCCTCTCAGGTGCGCTGGCCCTCGAGCGCGTGCAGCGCGAGCAGCGCGAAGATCCCGCCCTGCACCGGCCGCGCCTGGAAGCCGTACACCTGATCGCCCGAGATCGTGCTGTACAGATCGCAGAACGGAACGCGGCTCCGGGTCGTGTTCGCGTACTGGTAGGCACGCCCGATCAGCTCCTGCCCGATCGGATAGCGATACAGCCAGGCCGCCAGCCACATCTCCCAATCGGTCTTGCCGTAGGTGTGCGGGGTTTGGAGCGGGAGCCCGAACCGGTTGGTTTTGGTCCGGTAGAACGCCGCCTGCTCGGCCGCGACCGAATCGGGCACGAGGCCGGTGCCGAGCAGTGCATCGGCGTAGGCGTTGTAGGTATTTCCCCAGGCGCGCCGGCCCCGGCGGCGATAGGTGAGGCCGAGGTGGCTGTGCCCGGGCGCCTGCGCGTGTTTGAGCCAATAGGCGATGAACTGATCGGCCTTTGCGCGGTAGTGCTTCGCGTCCGCCTGCTCCCCGCACCCCTCGGCGATCTGGCCCATCGCCGCGACCGCGACGATCCCCTTCAGCGCGAGGTTCACGCTGTGGGCGATCTTGCCGGCGAAGTCATCGGTCTGGTTCTGCAGGCCGGGGTCCGGCAGGGTGGCGACGAGGTAGTCCGCCCATCGCTTCAGCCATCTGTAGTTCGCCTGTAGATAGACGAGAGCGGTGGTGCCCGGCGCGGCCCGTGTGTAGGCGGCGGCCATGATGAGCATGTTCGCCGACTCCTCGACCGGCATGTTCTCGCCGCCGTTGTGCGGATAGCCAGAGGCCGTCGGGTAGGGGCCGAGATCGTGCGGCGCGAACCGCGCGGTCCACCGGCCGCTCGCCGAATAGCCGAAGACGGGTCTGAGAAGCAGCGACAGATACTGCGGATCGAGGTAGATCCACACGGGTGATGCCGGGAAGATCACGTCCACGGTCGAGGTGTCGCCGTCGGAGGCGATCTCCTTCAGGAAGGCCCACGGAGTGTTGTCCGGCCCTACCGCGAGCTCGGTGGCTCCGTAGGCCTGGCGCAGCGAGAGTATGCAGAGCGCCTCGTACTTGGCTCCGCCCGCCTTGCTCGCATCCGCGGACACCTTGGCGTCGAGCGTGTTCGCTCGCTGCTGGGCGCCGGCGACGTCGGCGTGGAAGAACGCGAGCATCTGCTGCCAGTCCGAGAAGTACTCGGTCCAGAGCGGCCGCAGGGGCGTGCCCAGGTAGGACACGAGCGGCGTGCGGACCTGGCCGAGCGAGAACTGCCGGGTCTGGGCCTGGCTGCCGACACGCCCGAGGTCGAGCGCGAAGCCGAACGAGGGATAGCCGTCGCCGCCGATCGACGTGTAGGACGTATCGTCTGTGTCGAGCAGCACGCCCTGGTCGACGAACTGCGTGCGGACGGTGGCCGAGGGACCCGACTGGTAGCTGAGCCCGGAGATCTTCGGGGTCGCCAGGATGATCGTTCCCCACTGCGCCCGGTTGTCGATCTCGGTGAGGATCTGCGGCTGCTCCAGTTGCATCGTCCACGCCTGGAGCGTGCCGCCGCTGTAGGGGACCGAGACGGGCGCCCACGTGAACTGCTGGCTCGGATCCCCCGACAGCCACTCGCCTGAGACATCCAGGTACAGGGAGACGTCGTGGGACGCGCCATCGATGCTCCGCGCGGTGACGAGTATCCACCCCATTGGGATCGATTGGCGTTGCAGGTCGCCGGGCTCGATCGGGGAGAGGTACTCGAGCGTGATCTGCACGCCGCGGCTGCGCAGTGTGAACACCGATCGGGTGGCGGTGAGCGCCAGCTGGGTCTGCTCGAGCGCGGCGCCGGCGGCGCCGATGCCCGGGTCGCCGGCGAACACGAACGAGGTGCCATCGATCCGCGCGATCCCGGCCATCGCGGTGGTGTCTCCGTTCCAGAACGTCTGCCAGGTGCCGGGGGACGTGGTCGAGGTCTGCCAGGTGCTCAGATACGGCGAGCGCACGATCAGCGGCGCCGCCGGCGGCCGGATCGGCATCGTTTTGAGGTCCGAGCGGGCCACCGCCGGGCCGGCACCTGCCGTGGTGGCACGCGCCACGGCGGCCCGCGCCGCGGCAAGCCCTCCACCCAGGGCGGCCACGGCCGTACCGGAGACCTGCAGGAAACGCCGACGGTCGATCATGCAGCGATCTTCCTCCGTATCTCCGGATCGCGCTGAGCGACCCGGATGCCGGCCGAGGTGACGCGGGGTCGGCTAGGGGGCACCGATCTGAGGCCATTGGTAGTAGGAGATCATCTTCAGATCCGGGGAGCGCCGCTCGATCCCGGCCAGCAGCGTCTGCCACTGCCAGGGGGTGTCGCGTCGGCCCCACACAAGGGGGCGGAGGGCGTCGCTCATCTCAGAGCACCACAGCGGAAGGTGGTACTTGCCGGCCCAGGCCGCGACCCGCGGGACGATCCGCAAGCCGGCGGCCTTCGTGTCGTAGCAGTGAAAAGCGACAACCTGCGCGCCGGGCGGCTGTCCCGTCTGGAAGCTGTCCTTCAAGAAGTTGAATCCCCAGGGCGAGGTGTCCCCGTACACGCGCAGCGCGTGTGGAGCGACACGCGCCAGCACCGGCTCGACCGCGTCCCACACCTGCCGGTAATACGCGCCCGCGCTCTGCTGGCAGCGCCGCCGGCGCCCGGTACCGGTGCACAGTCGCGCCGTGCGCGGTGTTCCTTGCGCGAGCTGCTGTTTGCTGACGATGTCCTGCTCGTTACCGACCGACACGGCCCACGCATACGGGGCGTAGAGGGGCAGCGTCCGGCCGAAATAGGACGCCACGTGCGCCGGGCTCCACGCGTTGTCGTACTGCAATGAGACGTAGACGTGGTAGCCCTCCGCCTTCGCGCGTTCAAGGCAGAGCAGCGCCTCCGGGCTGGGATAGTCAGGCAGGACGATCCGCAGCACGGTGGCGTCATGGGCCTGCAGGAACGGCTGGGGATTGTCGCCGTAGGCCACGCACGGCGTCTGCGGGTCGGCCTGCATCATCGTGGCGTGTGCCGGCGCCGTCGCGACCAGCAGCGCCGACAGCGACGCGAGCACCACCGCGATGAGGCGCGGCCAGGGAGACGACAGGTCGGCCTGAGGGTTGAGGTTGCTCATTTCGCGGAAAACGTAGGCTATTGGCGACGCGCATCCTTCGCCGCGCATCCTGACCTGGTCTTTATCGGCTCCCGCCTTTGCGGCCATGAGCGCCCAGGCAACGACGGCGCTGTCGGTCATACATCTGCCAGATCTCCACGTAGACGTCCTGGACCGCGATGAACGGTGCCAGCTCCCGCTCATCGTCGAACCCGTACGCGTCGAGCATGTCTCGGACGAAACGCACGTTCGCACCGCGAAGCCGGAGACTCTCGGCGTAACTCGCCACGTCCCAGTGGACCGGCCCGCGGAAGGTGTCCTCGAAGTCGTTCCAGACCAGGCGCTGCGGGGTACGCAGCAGGTTGCTGAGCGACACGTCGCCGTGCAGCGCCTGGCTGGGAAGCGTCGAGTCGAACACCACCTCCCCGAGCGCCTGGAACCGCCCGCGAAGCCGGGCGATCACGTCGGCCTCCTCGGCGTCAGCCGCCCGAAGCTGACCATGGAGGCGCTCGATGTCGTCGCGGACGGTGTGCAGGTCGCCCAGGTCACCATCGAACGCTCGCAGCCGATCATGCAGATCCCGCAGCGCCCGACCGAGACGGGGAGCGTCAGTGAGAGGGTTCACGGGCTCGGCGTCGGCGATCCACTCCGAGAAGGTCATCCACAACCCGTCGTCGTGATGCGGCCCCGGTGCGATCAACGGGCTCGGGGCGACCGCCAGCCCGGACGGCGCGAGGAACGTCAGTACCGAGATCTCGCGCTTCAGCCACCTGGCCGAATCGTCGTGGAGGCCCACCGTGCCGGTCATCACGCGAGCAACGACCGGCGCTGGACGCAGATGGACGAGCACGTTGCTCCCGGAATGGATGACCACGGCGTGATCCGAAGCCAGGCCGTGGCCGGCTGCGACCGCGCGGGCAGCCGCGAGAGCGCGTTGATCGCCATCGCTCGACATTCGCGCAATCTCGCAGACCGACAGGCGACCACGGGACGGTCCGAACCAAGGCATATCGTTGACGTCGCTACGCCGACCACAATGAACGGATCGACATCCCCTGACTTCGCGGAGGTGATCGGGGTCCTCGTCAGCCCGCGCGGCCTGCCCCGGAGCCCCCGGCGAAGACGCGCAGATCCTGATCGCCCGGTCACCGATCTTCCGGGCTTTGGTCGGGTGGGCTATCTCGCCGTCAGTGACACCGAGCTCGCGATCTTCAAGACCACCAGGACCAGCGTGCACCCGGGCCCGAGAGGCGAGCCGCTGACGCGCATCCCGCTGACCGACCTGGTCGGCGTAGAGCTCGAGGAGCGCCGCGTCGTCTCGTTCCTCGAGCTCCGGTACGCCGACGATGCGGCGTGGACACTCCAGATCGGCTTGATCCACCGCCCGGCGGCTCGTCGATTGGTTGCCCACCTGCGGCCGTAGCTCAGTTCGCTTCACGACGTTCGGGCCACGCGTCTCAGGGGGCGAAACCCGTGTTGCCGATCTGGATGCCGTTGGTGGTGGCGATGCTGCGTCCGTTGCCGCCCAGCTGGGAGCTGGCGTTGCCGTTTGACCCGTTGTTCGTGCCACCGGCCGTCCACGCGCCATTGGTGCCATTGGCCGTGTCCTGGTCACCCCCGCCGACCGTGGCGTACGCGCCGTCGGCGACGTTGTACAGGCCGCCGCCGATCGTGTTCTCCCCGCCGGTCTGCGCCTCGGGGCATACGTCGGGGAACGCTGTTCCCGGACCGTCGACGTTCGCGCAGCCGCCAACGATCGCGCTTTCCCCGTCGTTGACCTGGTTGTAGGAGCCTCCGAGGATCGCATTGTCGTCGCCGCCCACCAAGTTGTGCTCGCCACCCGCGATCGACCCGTAGGTCCCTATACCCCAGGGGTACCCGTCGCCGGAGACCTTGTTGGACTCGCCGCCTGAGATCTCCGAGTCGAAGCCCTGCGCCATGTTGCTATTGCCGCCGGAGACCGACGCGCCAATCCCGGACGACTGATTGCCTTCACCGGCCGTGATCGAGCCATATTCACCGAACACCTGCCCGTCTTCGCCGCCGGAGATCGAACTGTCGACCGCTGACGCCTTGTTGTTGTCGCCTGCGCTGACCACCGAGTCGGTGCCGGAGGCGGTGCCGAACTCACCGCCAGAGACCGAGGACCAGTTACCCGATGCGGTGTTCGCATGCCCGGCAGCCAAGGAATACAAGCCGCTGGCCGTGTTCGACGCGCCGAATGTCGCGACGTCGGCGCTCGTTGCCTGGTTGTTGGCGCCCGCGACCAGATCGCCGGAGCCGGTCCACCCGTTGTTCGTCCCAACGATCAGATCGTGGCTGCCGGTCTGCGGATGGTGGTTGGTGTTCTCGGCGTAGCCGATCACGACGTTCCCGGTCCCGTTGATCTGGGTGGTAGCACCGGTCCCGTCGACCACCTGCAGGTTGACGGCCGACAACTGCACGGTCGGCTTCCCGCCGACCCCGCTGGCGACATACGTGGGCGCCAGCACCGCGGTGCTGTTCGCAGCGCAGGACGGGGCGTTCCCGGTGCCGCCCGACACCACCGCTTGGCCGGCGCCGGTGGGCACGCACTCCCACCCGGGGGTGGTCGACGCAGCGGCCGAAGCCGTGACGGCGGTAGATCCAAGCCCGAGCGCCACAGCGCCCAGGCAGAGCAGACGACGCATCCTGGTCTCCCTTTTTCGGCCAAAGGCCAGATGACGCCGCCACCAGAACCCATCTCGCACGGTGACCCGGGACGGCTCGATCGAGAGGATCTTCGCGCCGCTCATCCGACCGGATTCCCCTCCGGTGGAGAAGTAGAACCTCGCACCCAGAATCGGCACTCATACGCACCTACCGCGCGAAGCGGCAGGAGCATTACGCAAGAATGACCATTGCACCGAGGCGTTACCTGTCAAGCAGACCCGCCTGGCGACGGATTCGCACCTCGGCGCTCAAGTTCTGGCGGGAGCGGTCGATGCAGTGCATACCAGTCCGCGCGCGCCAAGACGTCGAGTACGCCTGCGCCCCCTCAAGTCCTTGGAGGACTTAATGCAACTTCGTAGGCAGTCTCCGGCTCTCTTGTTCATGGTGGTGGTCGGCGCAATCATTACCGGGCTGCTTCTGGTACCGCAGATGACGAGGGCCCTCGGAGGGTCTGGCCCGCGTCTCACAGGCACAAGTTCGCAACTGCTCTCGGCCGATGTCGTCACCGGCGTGCGCGGCGAGTCGGGTGGGGACGTCGTCTTGACTGGTGGCGTCAACAAGGGGACGGGCTTGAATCCCGACACGCCGTTTCTGATCGAGACGCCGCTCACGGGGCAGCTTGCCGGCCCGGTGTCGACCTTTACCCCGCCATTCTCCGGATACAAGGACGGCCTGTTCTACGGTCCTGACACACATGCGTTCAACCCGTCGAGCATTCCCAGCGGGCAGGTACGAGCTGTGGGTAGTTATGAGACCTCACCGAACTCCGGCGTCGTCAATCAGGGGATGGTCTACCTGGGACCGCTAGCCGGAAGCGGCGGCAACTGGTCGACGATCGACGTGCCAGCTGACGGCAAGAACGTGGTCGGGCACACCAAGGCCTGCCGAGCATCTGGCTCGAATTGCTTCGTGATGGACACGATCCCGCACAGCACAATGGGCGATCTCGTCGTCGGAGATTACGATCTCAACGTCGGTGGGGCGCATCGTGCGGTGTCGGCTAATGCCTTCATCTACAACTTGACGAGCAAGCGCTGGACGCTTCTGAAGCTGGGTGGGAGCACCGCCAACGGGACAACGTTGTATGGCATCTGGCAGAACGGCGGGGACCGTAGTCCGAATTACACCCTTGCCGGCGGCACGTCGGTGCGGGAGCACCCGAAGGTGCTCCAGCGCGCCTTCCTGATGAACTACAACGAAAAGACCGGCGCCTTCGGCGCCCGGAGATACTTCAGTTATGCGAACAAGCCGACGCTGCTCACTCACTTCGAGGGAATCACCGCCGCGCCGGGCGGCTTCAACGTCGTCGCGCAGACGGCGAGCGACCAGGCAGGAATGGGCTTCATTGCGGTCAACCGCAAGGGCGGATTTGCGCCGGCACGCTGGTTCCCGGTCGGCGTGTCCACGAGCTCGTTGTGCACCGGTGGCTGCAGCGTCGTGACCGGTAACACCGTGTATCGAAATTACGTGATGGGTATCTATAACCCGACTGCGACCAACGTCCCCAATAGTTATCTGGAGACCTTCTCGGCATCGAGCGTACAAACCGGCTGACCAGCCGCTCAAAGGGGAGCGGTGCGCTAAGGTCCGCGCGTGGCCGCTGAGGTCGATCACGCCGGTATCGCCCTCGGTCGACCCGAACGCTCCGGTGCGCACGCGCGCATCGACCATAGGTAAGACGATGGTCATCGACCTGACCGACCGCGTCGCGCTCGTCACCGGCTCGACGCTCGGGATCGGCTACGCAGCGGCTGCCGGATTGCACGCGGCCGGCGCGACAGTGGTCATCAACGGACGCTCCGAGGAGCGGCTGGATGCGGCGCTGGCCCGACTGGGCGGCGGCGATCGGGTGCGGGCCGTTGCCGCGGACGTCGGGACCGCCGAGGGCTGCGCCGCGCTTGCCGCGGGCGTGGGGGATGTCGACATCCTCGTCAACAACGCAGGCTTCTACTCCCCACAGCCGGTGTTCGAGATCCCGGACTCCGAGTGGGAGCGGGTTCTTGCGGTGAACCTGATGAGTGGTGTGCGTCTCTCCCGGCATTACGTCCCGCGAATGCTCGAGCGCGGGTGGGGGCGGGTGTTGTTCGTCTCAAGCGAGTCGGCGCTGCATATTCCGCCGGAGATGGTCCATTACGGCGTGAGCAAGACGGCCCAACTCGCCGTGGCGCGTGGGCTCGCCGAATCGATCCCCCGCGGCTGTGCGGTGACGATCAACAGCGTGTTGCCCGGGCCGACGCGCAGCGACGGTGTCGAGGGATTCATCGAGAGCATGGTGGACGGAGGCGTGCCCTCCCGGGAGGCGGCGGCACAGATGCTGGCCGACGGGCGGCCGAGCTCGCTGCTGGGGCGCCTGACGAGCCCCGAGGAGGTGGCCAACCTGATCGTGTATCTAGCCTCCGAGCAGGCCTCCGGCACCACCGGCGCCGCGATGCGGGTCGACGGCGGCATCGTCCGCGCCGTCGCTTAGGCCCCCAGCGGCGTCCACGGAGGTTCCAGCACCGGCTTCAGGCCGTCGACAGGCGCGCGAGGAAGGCGCTCAGCTTGCGGGCGCTGCACGCAATCCGGGAGCACAGTTGTTTCGCCGCACCGGCGTGGTCGAGGTCACCGTGGTGTGAATACGACCGACCCGCCTATGGATCGCGCGGCGCTAGAGCCTGACGACGATCTTGCCGTGGACGTGTCGGTCGGCCTGTAGCGCCGCGGCCTCCTGGACCTGCTCGATCGGGAACCTCGCCGCGATCGGAACGGTGATCTGCCCGGCGGAGATCGCCTCGGCGATCCGGGGAATCGCATCGGGCTCGGCGTCGCCGCCCCAAACGGGGCGCGCGCCGCCGGGTGGGGTCGGGCCGGCGGCGATCGTGGCGATCCGCTCGGGTGCCACGCCGAGCGCGAGCGCGGTTTCGACGGTCTCGGTGCCGAACAGGTCGATCGCGGCGGTGATGCCTTCGGGCGCGAGGGCCTGTACCCGCTCGGGCAGGCCGGTGCCGTAGGTGACCGGTTCGGCCCCCAAGCTCCGCAGGAACGGGAATGTTGCCTGTGAGGCGGTGCCGATCACCGTGGCGCCGGCGAGCCGGGCCAACTGAACGGCGAACACGCCCACCCCGCCGGCTGCTCCGCCGATCAGAACGGTGTCTCCGGGCTTGATGTCGATCGCGGTCACTGCGGCCGACGCGGTGCCACCGGCGACCGCCAGCGTGCTGGCGAGTTCGTCGCTGAGAGCTTCGGGTGTGTGAAACAAGACCTCGGATGCCCCGGGCGGCGTCGTGACCACGACGAAGTCCGCGGCCGCGCGTTCCAGCACGCCCCCGTACACGCGTGCGCCCTCCGCGAACCCGTGAGCGCCGTCGCCGACCTCGTCGACGACGCCGGCGAAGTCGTAGCCGAACCCGGATGGCAGGGTGAGGTTGAACCGGGCGGCGAGCTCAGGCGTCGCCGCGAACGCAGGGTCCATCGGGTTGAGGCCGACCGCCACGACGCGCACCCGGATCTCGCCCGGTGCCGGCGTGCGGCTCAGGCACGTCCTGCAGTTCGAGGACCTCCGGCCCTCCGAACGTCTCGTAGATGACAGCTCGACTCATGGGTAGCGACTCCAGCACGATGACCGACGGGACTTGGTCTGATCAGTAGAGCACCTTCTATCGCCACTTCCAGCGCGGAACTGCGGGAGCGTGCGCGTTCTCGGCCGCCGGTGAAGGCCGGTCAGCAGCGGGAGCAGCCGTCTCGCGCGCGGCGATCGGCGAGCGTCCCGAACAAGCCGACGGCCCAGCAGGTCGGACAGCCTCGCCAGGCGATGACGGTGACGCCGAGCAGCAGCAACGAGGCGGGGCCGACCACCGCGAGCAGCACGATCGCGAGCGCTGCGGCGAGCAGGCCGATCGCTCCTCTCAGCACGTGTTCGGCCACCGAGCGGCTCGCGAGGGGTGATTTTGTCTCAGTCATCTCACTCACCAGATACGTTCCGATGTCCGGTCCGGATCACAGATTCGACCAGGTCGGCCCGGATGCGGCCCCGGGTGCCTAGCCGCTGGCGCCGATCATGCCGCTGGGCGCGAGGACGATGATCGTGGCATCGTCGTCGAGCTGGTCAGGATGCGCTTCTCGCAGGGTGTCCTCGATCGCCCGGAGCGTCGCCGGCGCGGCGTTGCTGTCGGCTTTGGCGATCGCGCGCTCGATCACGGCCAAGCCGAGACCGACGGTCGGGTCGACCAGGCTGTCTGAAAGGAGCAGCAGACGTTCACTCTTGTCCAGACGGACGGAACGGGTCGTCAGGCGGTCCGGAAAGTCGTCGGCTCCGAGGTTGGGATACAGCTCGCCCTCGAGTGTCTTGAGCTGCCCATCTGAGGTGACGCGAATCGGCGCCTGATCACCGGCGGTGATCCACCGAAAGGTCGACGCGGGCGCGTTCCAGTGGCCGATCGTGGCCGTGGAGGTGGCCCGTCCATCGGCGAGCTCGAGCAGGACCTGGTGCATGGCGAGCAGGCTCGTCGCCGGGTCGTCTGCGTTACGGCGGACCGATCGAAACGCCCCCAACGTCACCGCGCCGATGCCGGCGGCAGCCGCCCCGATGCCGGCGGAGTCCGCGATTCCGAGCCAGGTGCCCTGAGGATTCTCGGTGTAGTCAAACCAATCGCCGCCGATTTCGTAGCCGGGGAGAACGTTTCCGGCGAGTGTGGCTCCACCGACTCGGACGATCCGCGGAGGCAGGAGGTTCTGCTGAATCTCGGCGGCGGGGCTGGTCTGGCGGGTATGCCTGACGGTGTCGATGTGGTCGGTGTACGCCGGTGCGATCGACAGGGCGATGGCCGCTTCAGAGGCGAGGTCGCGCAACTGGTCGCTGGCCGTTCCGACGGCCAGCAGGACACCGATTGCGCGGCTACGCAGCTGAAGCGGAGCCACCGTCGCCCCCGGCAGGAGCTCGGCAAACACCGCCCGGATGGCGGCAACGCCCTCACGCGGAATCTCGGGCCCGACCGCCAGCGGCACGGTGATCTGGGCCGGAAACGTTGCCGCACCCGCCAGACGCTGCATGCTGGCACCGTCCAGGTCGACGACATACAGCGCCGCCGACGAGACGCCAGGTAGCCGCTGGGCCTCGGCGACGATCTGCTCACCGAGCTGAAACGGCGGGACTTTGTTGAGGACGTCGGCAACGGACAGAGGGGTGTTGCTGACGTTCGCGAGCTCGCCCGGGGGGCGTAGGTAATCCTCCTCGTCGGCGTCGGCATCGTCGCGCGCCTGGCGGCGCACGGCATCCATCAGCTCGTCGCGCGTCTGGAAATGTCGGTGCACCGTCCCGCGTCCCAGGCCGGCCGCTTCGGCGATCGACCGCATGCTGACGTCGCCATTGTCGGCAAGCAGGCGTCGAGCCGCATCGACGATCTTCGCGCGGTTCAGCGCGGCGTCGCTCCGTTGCCGGCGGGCTGGGGCGTCCTCGCCGAGGCGGTCGGCGCTTTCGTCCGCTCGCTCATATGGAACACTTTGACTCACTTAGGTCTCCTCGTGGCATAAATCGGTCAAATCGGCGTTTCGGGTTCCGATATTGGGTAGTGTGATCCAGACAAAGCGGTTTACGGACTGTATCCGAGACACAATGTTCTACTTGTTAGGTGTCGTTGCGTCAACTCGACGGCAAACCGACGGGTGGAGGTCGGTGCACACACCCGGTCTCGAGCGACGCACGTGGTCGCCAGGAAACGGTCCGCTCGCCGAAGCGGTCGCAGGAATCAATGATCACAACCGTCTCGATAGGAGACCCCATGCCTGAGATGACAGACGCATACCAGTGGCAGGGCCGGACGATGGTCGGCTCAGACGGAGACAAGCTCGGCAAGATCACCGACATCTATGAGGATCCGGAGACCGGCAAGCTCGAATGGGCGACGGTGGCCAGCGGTCTGTTCGGAACCAAGTCCCACTTCGTCCCGTTGGCCGGCGCTTCGCCTGACGGCGAGGATGTGCGTGCCCAGGTGACCAAGGCTCAGGTCAAGGACGCGCCGGGCGTCGAGAACGACGGTGATCTTTCAGAGGCCGAGGAGCGCCGCCTGTTCGAGCACTACGACGTCCCGTACACGACCGCGGGCTCGACGACCGCGCAGGGCACGCCGGACGGTGAGCAGGCCACGGACGCCGATGGCACCGTCGGCGATCGCTCCGCCCTCGACGCCAACTCGGTCGGGCACGACACCAGCGGCCCGAACACCGATGACGCGATGACCCGCTCCGAGGAAGAGGTCACGGTCGGGACTCGTCAGCGTGAGGCCGGGCGGGCACGACTGCGCAAGTACGTGGTCACCGAGATGGTCACGAAGACGGTTCCGGTCAGCCACGAGGAGGTTCGGATCGAGCGCGAGCCGATCACCGACGCCAACCGTGACGATGCGCTGGACGGACCCGCCATCTCCGAAGAGGAGCACGAGGTCGTGCTGCACGAGGATGAGGTCGTCGTCGATAAGCGGGCAGTCGCCAAGGAGCGGGTGCGGATCGGCACTGAGACCGTGACCGAGGATCAACAGGTCTCCGAAGAGGTCCGCAAGGAGCAGATCGATTCCGACGGCACCGACCTCGCGGGAACCGCAGCGCAGGATCGCCCCGCGCGATAGTTCAATGGACGGGCGCTGGCCGCAAACCGCGGCGAGCGCCGTCCAGCTTCTCGTCAATCAAGTCACGAAAGGCAGCACATGGCAGACGTATCCGCAGGAACCGGGTCTGAAGCAGGCACAGCATCGCCGGGCGCGGGCGCATCAACATCCGGCGGGCTGGCGCGACGTGGTGAGACCGCGAGTGCCTTGCACACCGACAAGGGCACGACCACGATCGCTGACGCGGTGGTGACGAAGGTCGCGAGCATCGCGACGCGAGAGGTTGGCGGCGTGTACGAACTGGGTGGCGGCGCAGCCCGTGCATTGGGCTCGGCCGCCCAGCGCGTCGGACTCGGCGATCAGCGCACGCAGGGCGTGTCGGTCGAGGTCGGCGAGAGGGAAGCGGCGGTCGATCTGACGATCGTCGTCGAGTACGGCGAGTCGATTCCCAAGCTCTCCCAGCAGATCCGTGAGAACGTGACCCGTCGGATCGAGGGTGTCACGGGTCTTGTGGTGACCGAGGTCAACGTGACGGTCAACGACCTGCACTTTCCCGGCGATGACCGGCCCGATGACGAGCCGTCGCGCGTCCAGTAGCCGATTCCTGGACTTGATGTGATCGAACAATCAGACCGTGTGGCGATCGGCCAGCCCGTGCACATTGAATCCGACCGGGTCAGGTTGGCGCGAGCGGCGCGCCAGGCCGCGCTGACCGTCCGCGGCGTGCGTGGCATGGACGCTGGACCCGCCGGGATGTTCATGACCGGCGCCGGTGACGGAGAGCGGCTGGTGGGGGTCATGTGCGTCGCGGTACCTGAGGGTGGGTACGAGGTGTCCCTGCGCCTGGTCGCAGATCTGGTGGCGCTACGTCCGTTGGGCGAGCGCGTCCGGGCGGCCGTGGTCAGAGTCGCCGGCTTTTCCGGCATCGGGCTGGCGGACGTGGTCGTCCATTTCGCAGATCTCTCGACCGAGGAGCCCGGGTAATGGCACTTCTGCGGGCGTTCGCGCGAATGGTCGGCGTCATCTGGATCCTGGTCCTGGCGCTGTTCGGGCTGGGGGTCGCGATGTACTGCGTCGACGCGCTGGTCGGCCTCGGGTCGATCAGGCCGGACCGGCTGCTTGGTCTGCCGGGGGTGCGTGATCACGTCGGCCGGTTCCTGGATCAGGTCGCGGCGCCGGGACCGACAGCCGCACTGGCGTTGCTGTGCGGAGTCGGGGCGATGCTCCTGGGGGTCCTCCTGCTGATCGGCATCCTCGGGCGTCGCAGGCAGCATCTGGTGATACTCGAGCGGCACGATCGGACCGGCTCGATTGCGGCTCGGCGGCGACCGCTCGGTGAGATGGCGCGGGCGCTCGCGGAACCCGTTCATGGAGCAACGAGCGTCAAGCGTCCAAAGCTCATGCTCTCGCAGCGAGGCACGCGGGGGACATTGAAGCTCGACGCGACCCGGACGCGCACGACCGACCCGCGCGAGCTTCAGACCAGCATCGAGCAGGCCGTGGAGCCGATCACCGAACCGTTCGGTCTCACACCGCGGGTACGGGTTCGCATCGGTGAACCCGGGCATCGAGTCCAATGACCCGTCAACGTGTCAACCTCCGGACCCCGGGTCTCGCTCATCTCGTTGCTCTGTTGACGATTGTGCTGGCGCTGGCGCTGGTGTGGTACGGCCTGATGGTCGTGCTGCTGGCGGTGAAGGTCTCGCCGCACTCGGTGAACTCACTGAGCGCCTATCGGACGTTGTACGACGACGCCGTCGACCTCAGACGAAGCGACTTCACGACGGCGTGGCGGCTGATCGCCGGTTTCGCCGGACTGATCGTGTTTCTGCTCTGCATCTGGCTCGCGTTCAAAGCGTGGCCGCGCCCGTACCTGGCGCGGGCGGAGATCACCGTCGATCAAGCGCAACACGGGAGTACGGCCATCCAGCCTCGCGCGATCGAGCGCGTCGCCGAGATCGCCGCCCGCGCCAACCCCGATGTGACCGCCGCGCGCGGCCGGCTCGGCGAAGAGGAGCTCACCGTCGGCGTCGATGCGAGCCACGCGAGTCGCATCGAGGAAACGCTCCGTGACGTGCACCGCCGCGTCGAAGCCGAGCTCGAGCGACACGAACTACCCAGCCTTCCGGTCAACGTGACCTTGACCGGCTATGACCGCCAAACCAGAAGGGAACTTTCATGAATGCAAAACAGATCGCCGGCCTGCTCGGCTTCCTTTTCGTCGCCGCCTGGATCGGATTCGGCTTCGGCGACGCCATCTTGTGTCTCCTCGGAGCGGCGGTGTTCTACCTCGCGACGGGCTTCTATTACGGGGAGCTGGACCTCGCCGAGCTCCAGCAGCGCGCCCGTGGCCGCGGTCCGCGATAAGTCCACGCGGACTTCGACGCTGACCTCAGAACCCATTCGCTGAACGCCCACGGACCCCGCGCTCGCCGGGGGTGCGTGGCTTCCGGCCGCGCTGTATCACCACTAATCCTGTTGATCCGATACATTTACCCCTAATTCGTCCGGCCCGGGGCAAAAACTTCCCCCTGTCTGGACGCCATCCACGGACGCTGAGCGTTCCATCACAAAGGGGGGGGAGTGCGCAGTCGATCTTCATCGGGCGCGATCAAGCGAGCCATATTGGCGGTCTGCACGGCCGCGTTGACGGCCCTGGTCCTGTCCGCCACGGCGGGTGCCGCTGCAGTCACGCCGACGTCGCTCACCAACTGCAAGGGGATCGTCTCCCCCGCGGGTGCCGCCAACGCTGGTGAGCCGAACCTGCTCGACTACAAGTTCCGGTGTAACTACGGGATCACCGCCTACTCAGTGGTCGTGGCGCAGGTCGGGTCCGGGAAGCTCGGCGGCTCGATCGACGACTACGACCCGAGTCCGCAAGTCCTCGAGGCCGACGGACTGACGCCGTCGCCGACCGAGACCATCACCTGCGAGGGCGTGACCCCGTCGGACGGGATCAACTGCAACTACGGCACGCTCGGGGCGTCGATGACCGGCGGCTACTACGCCGACGGGGCGATCGATCCGACGGCTCCGTATTGCAAGCACCTGCCGACGAATGCCGCCGGTAAGACGATCGACAAGCCGGGCACGGTGGCGATCCCGAAGGCGGCCGTCTATCTCGTGGCCACCGACACGACCGGCGGGCAGAACGGACCGTTCCTGCTGGGCTACGCCAAGAGCGCGCCCAAGTGCCCGACGGTGCCCAACGTCGTTCCGGCCCCTGCGCCCAAGAAGTCCAAGAAGGCCAAGGCCGGATGAACTCGCCGGCGCCCTCCGGGGCCACCGATGGCGACCGACGCGCAATCCACATCTAAGGAGAACCAACGTTGAAGACGAAGACGATCAGGGTGGTCGGAGCGGCCGCCGCCATGGGCCTCACGCTCGGTGTACCCGCCGCGGCCGGAGCGGTGACGCTGACGGGCTCGGGCTCGAGCGCGGCGCAGCCGTACATGCTGGAGCTGTTCAAGGGCTACAGCAAGGTGCACCATTCGATCAAGTTCAAGTACATCGCCGACGGCGGTAACGCGGGCGTCAAGGACGTCCAGGCCGGACGCTCACAGTTCGCGATCAACACGCGGCCGCCGTTGCCCTCCGACTCCGGCACGACGCAGGTGAAGCTGTTCCTCGACGGGCTCTGCATCGCGGTCAACAAGAGCAACTCGCTGAGCAACATCGCGCTGCCGGCGCTGAAGAACGTCTTCCTCGGCGTCGACACCAGCTGGGGTCAGGTCGGCGGGACCAGCCTGACGACGACGATCGACCCGATCGGACGGAACTCGGCCGCCGGCCAGTACACGTTCTTCCAGCAGGCGGTCCTCGGTGGCGCGACGCAGTCGTCCAATGTCGCGCAGGACACCTCCGACGGCCTCGTGCAGGTGGGCGTGTCGCACGACCCCAATGCGATCGGCTACGTCGGTCTGTCGCACTCCGGCAACCCGGTGAAGTCGGTGGCGGTCAACGGCGTGCCGTGCAAGGCGTCCACGATCCGCAGCCAGACGTATCCGCTGTTCCGTTATGACTGGGGCGTCATCCCGACCTCCGGCGCCAACGTGCAGGTCGAGCAGTTCCTGTCGTGGGTGCGGACGAGCTCCGCCGCCGGAAAGATCATCAACAAGGCCGGCGCGGTCGCCGCGTTCAACAAGAAGTAGGGACGGACCGGTCATGGACGGCCACCGAAGGCAGTGATGGACGAGGACGACCTCGAGCCTCAGTCAGGGCTTGACCAGGATCGGCGCGCCGA
Source organism: uncultured Solirubrobacteraceae bacterium (assembly GCA_963743985.1). Classification (GTDB taxonomy): domain Bacteria; phylum Actinomycetota; class Thermoleophilia; order Solirubrobacterales; family Solirubrobacteraceae; genus Palsa-465. The sequence continues at coordinate 112,597 of CAVUSD010000033.1, forward strand.
GCTTGGGCTCGGCGCGCTGGTCTGCGTGGTCGTCGCCGTGCTGGTGGCGATGCTCGCGTTCGTGCTCAAGGAGGCGTGGCCGTCGTTTGCCCACAATGGCCTGCGCTGGTTCTTGCCCGGTGGCAACGTCGACACGCAGATCCAGGCGATCTTCACCTCAGGAGATCTCGAAAAAGCGCCGCAGTTCATGCTCCGTGCCTGGCCGCTGATCTGGAGCACGATTCTGACCACCGCCGGCGCCGTCGTGGTCTCGTTCGTCTGCTCGCTGTTCGTGGCGGTGTTCATGGTCGAGTTCGCGCCGGCTCCGCTGAAGCTGGTGCTCGAGCCGGTCGTGCGGCTGCTGGCAAGCGTGCCGTCGGTCATCTACGGGCTGATCGGTGTGCTGGTGCTGGTGCCGTTCATCGGCAACCACTTGATCACCCCCGGGCAAAAGGCCAGCGTCACCCCGGTGATCCAGTTGAGCGGTTACAGCCTGCTGGCGGCGGTCTTGATCCTGACCGTGATGATCTCGCCGATCATGATCGCGATCTTCGCTGAAGGGTTGCGATCGGTTCCGCGGGGATGGCTCGAAGGCTCGCTCGCGCTCGGGGTCAATCGCTGGCGGACGTTCTGGCGGATTGCCGTCGTCACCGCGCGGCCCGCGTTGATCGCCGGGACCGTGCTCGCCACCGCGCGGGCGCTCGGCGAGTCGGTGATGCTCAGCATGATCTCGGGCTCGATCGCGTTCGCGCCCAACCCGGCCGACGGTCTGATCTTCTGGTACGAGCCGTCACGCGGTCTGGCGCCGACGATCCTGCACAACACCGAGGAGCTGACCTCGCCGCCGATGAAGCACACCCTGTTCGCGATCGCCGCGGTGTTGCTGTTCTCGGCGTTGGCGCTGTCGTTGGCCGGGTGGGCTGCCAAGCAGCCGATGAAGCGTTACTTCAACGTCGGGGGTGCGGCCGCATGACCGACGCGGCGATCGCCGGCTCCGAACCGATCGGTCCGACCCCGCCGACGAGCCCGCCTCGCGCTCGGCGGTCGGCGGCCGGATCGAGCTCCACGTGGAGCCTGCTCGATCGTCTCGGGCTCGCGTTCGCCTGGTTCCTCGGTCTGCTCTTCTGCGTGATCACCGCCGCGATCGTGGTCTTCCTGGCGATCCAGGGGCTCCGCTACCTGCGCCCGTACATGCTCTGGACCAATCCCGAAGGTGTCCGACACGCAAGCGGGCAGCGGCGGCTTCCTGGACCCGATGCTCGGGACGTTCATCGTCTCCGCGATCGCGATCGCGATCGCCGGCCCGGTCGGCGTCGGCGTCGCGGTCTGGCTCAGCGAGTACGCGCGGCCGACGGGTCTGGCCCGCGTCGTCGAGTCGAATGTCGAGATGCTCGCGGGCGCCCCGACGGTCGCGCTGGCGCTGTTCGGCGTGTTGCTGTTCGAGTCCCCCGTGCTCGGGTTCCTGTCGACGACGAGCCACGGCGTGGTCTACGGGTACTCGTTCTTCGCCGCGGGGGCGATCCTCTCCCTGGTCGCGCTCCCGTACGTCGTCTCGTCGGTGCGGGAGGGGCTGCAGGCGATTCCGAACCATGTGCGCGAGGCTTCCTACGCCGTCGGCAAGACGAAGATCGCGACGATCCGGCGAGTACTGCTTCCGGCCGCGCGGCCGTCGGTGATCACCGGCTACATGCTCGGGATTGGGCACGTGATCGGCGACACGGCGATCATCCTGCTGCTGCTCGGCGACACCCAGACCTTCCAGGGCGTCGGCAACGTGCC
>CAVUSD010000034.1:0-13699 GCA_963743985.1 uncultured Solirubrobacteraceae bacterium
TCGACCCCAACCATATCCGTCGCGGCGATCTTCTCGTCCGCGTCTGGAACCACGCCCGACGATCCGGCAACGAGTGCCGACGCAGATGTTTCCTCGCCTGGAGCAGAGCCAACCGCCGACCGCCACAGTTCGAACCGGACAGAACCAAAAACACAACTAAACCGATTGCAGTTGGTACGTTTTCGACGCACCGAATTCCAAGTCAAGGAGAGCTCGATGAGCAACACCGATGATCTGCTGGCCAACAACGAGTCCTACGTCGCCGGATTCGGCGCCAAGGCCGACCTGCCGCTGCCTCCCGCACGCAAGGCCGCGGTCGTGGCCTGCATGGACGCGCGGCTCAACGTCTACGGTGCCTTGGGCCTCACCGAAGGTGACGCGCACGTGATCCGAAATGCCGGCGGCGTCGTAACCGATGATGCGATCCGTTCGATCGCGATCTCCCAGCGGTTGCTCGGCACCGAGGAGATCATCCTGATCCACCACACCGACTGCGGCATGCTGACCTTCCACGACGATGACTTCAAGGACTCGATCGAGCAGGACACCGGGATCCGGCCGCCGTGGGCGGCCGAGGCGTTCGGCGATCTCGACGGCGATATCAAGCAGTCGATCGCACGGATCAAGGCGTCCCCGTTCATTCCCAACAAGGACTCGGTGCGCGGCTTCGTGTACGAGGTCGAGACCGGGAAGCTCCGCGAAGTGTCGTGAGATGACGTCGTGACCGCCCCCGAGCGCTACGACGTGATCGTGCTGGGGGCGGGTCCGGCCGGTGAGGTGTGCGCCGGCCGGCTCGCCGGGGAAGGGCTCGACGTCTGCGTCGTCGAGCGGGAGCTGGTCGGCGGCGAGTGCGCCTACTGGGCGTGCATGCCGTCCAAGGCGCTGCTGCGGCCGGCCCAGGCGCTGGCCGAAGACGCTCGGATCCCCGGCGCGCGGGAGGCGATCACCAGCGGCGTCGACGTGCCCGCGGCGCTGCGCCGGCGCGACCAGGTGATCCATGACCTCTCCGACGAGGTGCAGTTGCCATGGCTCGAGGACAAGGGGATCACGCTCGTGCGCGGTCACGGACGGCTGGACGGGGAACGTCGCGTCACGGTCGGCGATCGCGTGCTGGAGGCCGACCGCGCGGTCGTGATCGCGGTCGGATCGGGCGCCGCGATCCCACCGATCGATGGCTTGAGAGAGATCTCGCCGTGGACCAACCGCGCGGCCACCACGGCGCACGAGGCGCCGCAGACGCTGACCGTGCTCGGTGGCGGCGCGGTCGGCTGCGAGCTCGCTCAAGCCTGGGCGACCCTCGGTTCCAAGGTCACCCAGGTCGAAGCCGCGTCGTCGCTGATCCCGAAGTCCGAGCCGTTTGCGGCGGCGCTGCTGGCCGAGTCCTCACGGGAGCTCGGGATCGACGTCCGCACCGGTACCGAGGCCACGCACGCGGCCAAGGACGAGCACGGCTTCACGCTGACGCTCGCCTCCGGCGAGCAGCTGCGCTCCGAGCAACTGCTCGTCGCCGTCGGCCGCACGCCGCACACCGACGACCTGGGCCTGGACACGGTTGACCTGAAAACGGGAATCGTCGCCGTCGACGAGCGGATGCGGGTTCTGACCCGTCCCGACTGGCTGTACGCGATCGGTGACGTCAACGGCCGCGCGCTGCTGACCCACGCCGGCAAGTATCAGGCGCTGATCGCCTGCGCGACGATCATGAACCGTGACGCGCGCGCGATCTGGGATGGTCCGCTGTCGCCGCGCGTCGTCTACACCGACCCGCAGATCACGGCGGTTGGGCTGACGTTGCAGCAGGCTCTTGCCAACGGCGTGGCGGCCCGCGCCGTCGACGCCGATCCCGGCCAGACCGCGGGCGCGAGCTTCACCGGCAAGGGCGGGCACACCGGAGCGCGGATCGTCGTCGACGAAGAGCGCGAGGTGCTGATCGGCGCCACCTTCGTCGGCCCGGAGATCGCCGAAAGCCTGCACGCGGCGACGATCGCGATGGTCGGCGAGGTGCCGCTGCGCACACTCGTGCACGCGATCCCGGCGTTTCCGACCCGCAGCGAGGTGTGGCTCAAGCTGCTTGCGGACTGGGCCCCCTGACCGACCTCGTTCAGCGGCCGGATCGCGCCAGAGTCGTGTAATTCTTGGGCTTGCCGCCGCTGATCTGCGGCCACGAGATCCCGACGGTCGCGTCGAAAGCGGGCGCGGTGAGACTGGCGCTGGCGGCGCTGGCGTAATGAAAGCGCCCGACCGCCAGATAGCGCTGGGACGACACGTGCCTGCTGTCAGGCCCACCGACCAGCGAATGGAAGTAGATGATCGGGCTTCCGTCGGGAGCGGTGACCGGCTCCGACGTGCCGCCCGGACCGAGCAGGTCGCCGCTGGAGGTGAGAATCGGGTCGGGGTCCTTGGTGAACGGGACCGACAGCGGAGCGGTCGAAGCGGCAACGCCGACGGCGTAGCTGCCCGACCAGGTGCTCGAGGCGCTGTAGAGGATGTACGCCACGTTGTCGTACCAGTAGCCGACCGGGCCCTCGATCGTGCAGGTGCCGCGCAAGTTGGCGCACTCCCAGGGGGTGTTCGGCACCAGGATCCGCTGTACCCCGGGCTGGAGTGTTGACCCGTCCGCGCTCAGTTCGCCGAGGAAGATCTCGTTGGACTGCTTGGCCCAGACGAGATAGCGCTGGCCGGTCACGGGGTTCTCGAATTCATTGGGATCGATCACGCCACCCGCGAGCTCGCGATTGCCCTTCGCGCTTTCCAGTTGATTGAACTGGCCGCTGTAGTGCAGCAGCGAGGCGGTCCAGTGGCCGGCGGTCAGGTCGCTCGTCGTGGCGACGCCGATCGCGAAGTTTCCGTGCACGGCCGGGTTGAGCCCATGCGCGGTGGCGTCGGTCATCTGGGCGGCGAAGTACAAGACCCAGTGGCCGCCGAACCAGTGCAGGTCCGGCGCCCAGTAGCGACCGTGCTGCTTGCCTGGTGGGATCGCCCATGACGGCCCTTGTCCATGCGGAAACACCGAGCCGAGCCTCTTCCAGTGGACGCCGTTGTTGGAACCCCAGATCGGGAACGCGTTCCGGTTGAAGTCTGACGTGCAGACCATGTAGAGCGAATACTGCCGGTGCGGTTCACGGATCACCGTTGGGTCCGGGCAGCTGAGTGGCTTATGCGTCTTGGGGTTGGTCAGCGGGTTGTGTACCAGCCCGGGCGTGACCGCGGCGCGCGCTGCGGGCGCGCCGAGACACGTCAGGCCCGCCGTGACGATGCACACCAGCCAAAGCTTCCGCAAACCGGTGTAACGCTGTACTGAAATTGCGGCCCCCATCAATGCCGACCATACCGACCCCGTTAGGCCGGCAACTCAAGGGTGAAGGTGGTCTCACCCGGCACCGAATCGACCGAGAGCTGCCCGGACATGCGGCTCGCGAGCTCGGACGCGATCGCCAGCCCCAGCCCCGATCCCTGGGCGTCGTCCGCTGTGTAGAAGGGTTCGAAGATCCGCGGCAGCGAGCGCTCATCGATCCCCTCGCCGTCGTCGCGGACGACCACCCGTACGTGGCCGTTGGAGCGTCCCGCCGAGACGAGGATCTGGGTTCCGTCGGGCGTGTGGGTGAGCGCGTTGTCGATTAGGATCCGCATGATCTGGGCCAGGCGGACCGGGTCGCACTGGGCGTGGATCGCCTCGCGACCACCGGGCAGTCGCAGCTGGAGCCGAGCGTCGTGCTGGGCCAGGCTCGGCTCGAACTCGCCGGAGACCGAGCGCGTCAGCTCGCCGAGATCGACATGTTCGGGCCGGAGCTCGAGCGATCCGGCCTCCAGGCGCGAGAGGTCGAGCAGGTCGACCGACAGCTTGCCGAGACGGGCGACCTGGTCACGGACCTGATCGAGGAAGCGACGGCGGGTCTCGGGGTCCAGCTCCTCGTCCTCGAGCAGCTCGACGAACCCGCTCAGCGAGAACAGCGGCGTGCGCAGCTCGTGGGAGGCGGTGGCGATGAATTTCTTGCGGGCCAGGTCGAGCTGGCGCAGCTGGCGCTGCATGTCGTTGAACGCCTCCGCCAGCTGTCCCAGCTCGTCGGCCGAGTCGACCGGAATCGCGCCCGGGAACCGGCCCGCCGCCATCTGCTTGGCGGCGACCTCGAGCCGGCGCACGCGCTGGGCGATCGCCCGCGCGATCAGCCACCCCGCGACCAGCGCCAGCGCCAGCGCGGCCGCACCCGCCTCGAGGATCTCGTCGCGGACGGTCGAGACCGTGCGCAGGATGCCCTCGATCGACGTCGTGTACAGCAGGACCGCGGTGACGCGACCGCCGACGCGGACGGGGACCGCTGCCTGGGCGACGTTGGTGCCGTTCTCCACGGTCGTGCCGGAGCTGAGCCGCCCGGTCCGAGCCGCCCGCCAGGCGAGCGGCAGCACCACCGGCGCGCTGGAGTCGGCGCCGCCCGAGTCCATCCAGCGCGACAGCTGCATCGACCCCAGCACGCGGTTGACCTCGACGAGCGTCACCCGGTACCCCGTCGACTCCGACGTCTCGGTCACGAGCCGACGGACGCGCGCCTGGGGCTCTGGGCCGCCGACCGTCGCGGCCAATGGGCCCGAGCGTTGGCGGGCGGTCGTGCGGAGCGTCGACAACTCAGAGCCGACCAGCCGGTTCTTCAGGCCGGGCGCGACGAACACGTACAGCGCCGCGATCGCCAGCAGCGTGATCGAGAAGAACATCAACGCCAGGCGGGTGCTCAGCGACAGCCGCAACAGTCGGGGGCGCATCACCGTATGGTGGCGATCGCGACGCCTCGACGCGGCGATCACGGCCCACCCGCCCGTCAGGGCTCGGTATCTCGGAATCGGTAACCGACGCCGCGGACCGTGAACACGAACTCGGGGTCCTTGGCGTCGAGCTCGATCTTCTCGCGCAGGTGCCGGACGTGAACGTCGATCGTCCGCTGGTCGCGGTAGGCCGAGTCGCCCCAGATCCGCGCCAGCAGCATGTCGCGGGTGAACACCCGGCCGGGCGAACGGGCCAGCGCCGACAGCAGCTCGAACTCGACATAGGTCAGCTCGATCTCCTCGTCGCGCACGCGCACGGTGCGTTTCGGAAAATCGATCCGCATTCCGTCGATCTGGAGCGGCCGCTCGTCGGCGCCGGTCAGCGCCGCGCGCGTCATCTCCGCGCGCCGCAGCGTCGCCTTGATCCGGCTCGAGAACTCGCGCAGCGAGAACGGCTTGGTGATGTAGTCGTCGGCGCCGAGCTCGAGGCCGACGACCTTGTCGATCTCCTCGGACTTGGCGGTGAGCATGATGATCGGTACCGAACTGCGGGTGCGCAGCTGCCGGCAGACCTCGAGCCCGTCGATCCGCGGCAGCATCAGGTCGAGCACCACCAGATCGAACGGCTGCTCGTCGAAGCGCTGGAGCGCCTCACGGCCATCGGTCGCCTGCACGACGTCGTACCCCTCCTTGCGCAGCGGGTAGGAGAGCAGGGTCTGGATCGACTGTTCATCGTCGACCAACAGGATGCGTGCGGGGTGATCGGCCACGGTGGTGTGCCTGCAATCGTCAGGGTAGGCGACCGCTGCGGATAATCTTGGCGCGATGCTGGACCCGCGCATCTATCGCGCCGGCTTGGTCGTGGCCGCGCTGGGGCTGATCGTCCTGGCGTTCTCGTTGGCCAACCAGCCGGCGGGGTCACGATCGACGTTGGCGCCCGGGGCATTTGACGGCCAGAGCGCCTACACGTCGATGCAGGCGCTGTACCAGCAGTACCCGTCGCGTCCGCCCGGGTCGTCGGCCGACGACCGGCTCGGTCACAAGGTGGCGGCGACGCTGGGGTCCTCGCAGTACGGATTCTCGGTCGCGCGGGAGCGCTTCAGCGCGCGCACCGTCAACGGCACGCGCCGACTGACCGACGTGGTCGCGACCCGGCCGGGGACCGAACCGGGCTCGATCGTGATCGTCGCCGCGCGCGATGGCGCGGCCTCGCAGGGCGTGGCCGGGTTGTCGGGCACCGCGACGCTGCTGGAGCTCGGGTCAGACCTGTCGGGTGAGACCCTGCAGCGGACGGTCGTGCTCGCCTCGGTCTCCGGCAGCGAGGGCAGCGCCGGTGTGCAGCACCTCGTCTCGACCCTGCCGGGGCCGGTCGACGCGGTCGTCGTGCTCGGAGACCTGGCCGCGGCCGACCACCACCAGCCGATCGTGATCCCATGGTCGGACACGACCAAGCTGGCGTCTCCCGCCCTCGTCAACACTCTCGCGTTGGCGCTATCGAACCAGCATGCCGCGCGCGCGGCCACGCCCGGGACGCTGGCGCAGTTGGCGCACCTGGCGTTCCCGTTCACGATCTCCGGCCAGGGGCCGTTCGCGGGGGCCGGAGTGCCGGCGGTGGCGCTGTCGCTTTCGGGGGAGCGCGGTGCCTCGTCGTCGACGCCGATCAACAGCCAGGTCATGTTCACGAAGACGGGTCGTTCGGTGCTGGACACGATCTCGGCGCTCGACTCGGCGGCCACCATCGCGCCACCGTCGTCGTTCGTGCTGTTCGACGGCAAGGTCGTTCCGGGCTGGGCGATCGCGCTGTTCGTGCTGTCGCTGATCGTCCCGGTGCTGCTGACCACCGTCGATGCCTGCGCGCGGGCCAAGCGGCGCGGATACCCGCTGCTGCGGTCGCTGATCGCCGTGCTCGGGACCGCACTGCCGTTCGTCGCCGCGGCTCTGGTGGTGCTGATCGGCCGGGTCGTCGGGCTGATCTCGGCCGCCCCGCCGGGTCCCTCACCGGCTGGCGCCGTGTCGCTCAGCGCCGGCGGGATCGCCGTGCTGATCGCGGCCGGCGTGGTGGGGCTGGCGATGGTGCCGCTCGTTCGCGGGCCGTACCGGGCAGTCGACCGCCAGCCCGCCGCGAAGGAGTCTCGCGACTCACGCGCGCGGACCGTCGATCGTCGCGGCGACGGGACTGCGGCGATGATGCTGGCGGTCCTGTGCGTGGTCACGCTCGTGATCTGGCTGCGGAACCCGTACGCGGCCGCGCTGCTGGTGCCCGCTCTGCATCTGTGGCTCTGGGCGATCGACTCCGACCTGCGCCTGCGGCTGCCCGCCCGGCTGGTGATGGTTGCGCTCGGCGCGGTCCCGGTGGCACTGCTCGTCGTCTACTACGCCACCTCGCTTCGGTTCACGCCGATCGGGCTGATCTGGGAGGCGGCGCTGCTCGTCGCCGGCCACGCGGTCAGCCTGGTCACGGTGGTGTTGTGGAGCTTCGTGCTCGGGTGCATGGCGACCGCCGTCGTCGTGGTGGTGATGGCGGCCCGCCGGCCGCTGCCGGTCGCGGCGCAGACCAAGGCGGTCGCGTCGGTGCGCGGGCCGGTCGGATATGCCGGCCCGGGTTCGCTGGGCGGCACGAAGTCGACCGTCCGCCGCTGAGTCGCGCATACGAGACCCTTCGGACCGCCGCGTACGATGGGCGGTCCTGATGCGCCGCGCCGTCCGTGATATCTCGTCGGTCCTGATTCTCACCGGGCTGCTGCTGCTGGTCGACGGTGGCGTCACGTTGCTCTGGCAGGAGCCGGTGACGGCGGCGATCGCGCTGATCAAGCGCTCGCAGGTGTCGCATCAGTACCTCAGCTACCGGACCGCGCCGCTGACCCACACGCAGTCCAAGGCGGTCAAGCAGATCCACACCTCCAGGCAGCGGATCTCGTACCTGGCGCGCACGGACCTGGCGCAGATCAAGACCGGCGATGCAATCGGCCAGATCGAGATCCCGAAGATCGGCCACACCTACAACATCATCCAGGGCGACCAGACGGCGCAGCTGGAGAGCGGCCCGGGCCATTACCCGTCGACGGCGCTGCCGGGAATGGGCCAGACGGTCGGAGTCGCCGGCCATCGGACCACGTACCTGGCCCCGTTCCGCTTCATCAACGAGCTGCACGCCGGCGACCGGATCTACGTGACGATGCCCTACGGGAAGTTCACGTACGTCGTTCAGAAGCAGCAGATCGTGCAGCCGACCGACGTCTGGGTCGTCAACAACGTCGGCTATGACCGGCTCGTGCTGTCGGCCTGCAACCCGATCTACTCGGCGTCGCAGCGGATCATCGTGTTCGCGAAGCTGCACTCGGTGACGCCGCTGGGGCCAGCGCGCGTGGTCGGGTAGGGGTTGCGCGCCCGCCCGGGCGCAGCCGCTCTCAGCGGATGTTCGACCCGCCGGCCCGGACAACCGTCCAGATCAGAGGCCTCAGGCTGACTGGAGTGCCCGAGGCTGCCGAAAACCGTCTGGGACGAGGACACGAATTGAGAGGCTGGACGTGGGATTCGACGATCTACAACAACGAGTTGAGGCAGGTGAATACGTGATCGACACCTACGCGGTGGCCGATGCGCTGCTGCGCCGTTGGATGGGCAGCGATCCTCGCCCGCCACCGTGGCTCACCCGGCGGATGGCTCCCGTCGGACTCAGCTGCGGCCGTGCTCGAAGCCGGCCAGGGCCGCGCCGTCGGCATCGGCGTCGGTGAACGACAGCTCGCCGTCGCCGTCGAGCACCCGTCCGATCCACGTCAGCGGTCCCACCGCCGCGCACAGTTCCGGCTCGGCGGCCAGCTGCCCCGGGGTCGCCGGTGGCAGGCACACGCAGAGCTCGTAGTCCTCGCCGGCGGTCGCGGCGAACGCTGCCGGGTCGGTGCCGAGCCAGGCGGCCACCGCGTCGACGCCCTCCTGACGCGGCAGCTGCGCCAGCGTCAACTCCAGCAGGACGTCGCTCCGCCGCGCCAGATGCCGCGCGTCGGTGGCGATCCCGTCCGAGACGTCGATCATCGCGGTCGCGCCCAGCCGCTGCAGCGCGCGCGCGGCGGCGAACCGCGGCTCCGGCGCGGCAAAGCGACGGTGCAGCCCCGCGGCCACGTCCGGCGTCAGCCCGGCCGCCCCATCGCTGCCCGTGCCGTTCAGCAGCGCCAGGCCCGCGCCGGCGCCGCCGAGCGCGCCGGTAACAGCGACCAGGTCCCCTGGGCGGGCGCCGTCGCGCCCGACCAGCGTGGCCGGATCATCGGTCCAGCCGACGACGGTGACGGTGACGGTCAGCGTCGCCGAGCTCGATACGTCGCCGCCGGCGATCGTTGCGCCGTGGCGGCGACACACGTCGAGGGCGCCGCGGGTGAGCTCGACCACGTCCTCGCCGTCCAGGTCGGGCGGCAGGCAGAGCGCGATGTAGGCCTCGCCCGGGTCGCACGCCATCGCGGCCAGGTCCGACAGCGCCGACGCCATCGCCCGCCCCCCGATCTCGGCCGGTTGCAGCTGCTCTGACCGGAAGTGGACCCCGTCGACGAGCGTGTCGATCGAGGTGACCGCGTAGCCGCGGGCGCGGACGACCGCCGCGTCGTCGCCGGGTCCCCGGACGACCCGGCGGCCGGCCTCGGCGATCGGCTCGGCGGTGGCGCTGCCTCGCAGGAGCAGGCCGATCGCGTCGATCAGCTCGAGCTCGGGCACCTGGCCGGACCGCTCAGCGGTGGCGGTAGACGATTCGCGCGCGGTCGAGGTCGTAGGGCGACAGCTCGACCCGCACCCGGTCGCCCGGGAGGATTCGGATCCGGAACCTGCGCATCTTGCCGGCGACGTGACCGAGCACGACGCGGTCCATGTTGTCGAGCTTGACGCGGAACATCGCGTTGGGCAACGCTTCGACGACCTCGCCCTCGAGCTCGACCTTTTCTTCCTTTGGCATGAAACGGCGAGGCTACCAGGGAACGGCGGGACCGATCACCCGGTGCCGTTGCCGCTGAGGCCGGCGCCGCCGCCCGCGGCGCCCTGCTGGCCCCCACCGCCGCCGGTGGTGTTCGTGGGCGCGGCGGGTGTCGTCTGCGGAGTCGTCGTCGGGGTGGTCGTCGGCGTTGTCGCCGTCGCCCCGGTCGTCGGCGCCGTGGTCGTGCCGTACGTGCTCGTGGCCGGACCGCTGGACGAGTGCGGGCCGGTGAACGCGGTGCCGGCGAACGGCACCGGCGGAGCCGTCCAGTCACCGCAGTAGCCGCCGGCGGCCGATTGCATGTAGTCCTTCCAGATCGGTCCGGCGTAGAAGCCGCCGAAGCCGTTGTTGATCGGGATGTTGCCCTGCGGGTAGCCGACCCAGACGCCGGTCGAGATCTGGGGCGTGTAGCCGACGAACCACGCGTTCGCGAGGTTCTCGGCGGTGCCGGTCTTGCCCGCGGCCGGGCAGCCCCAGCTCAGTCCCGCACCGGTCGCTCCGGGCGCTGTCAGCACCTGCTTGAGCACCTGGTCGGCCGCGTAGGTCTGGTTGTACGGGAACACACGCGTGCCCGGGGAATTGCCGAAGTAGCGGACGTGCCCGTCGGGCCAGACGATCTTGTCGATGATCGTCGCCCGGTGGTGGACGCCGCCGTCAGCGATCGTCGCGTAGGCGTCGGCCATCTGCAGGGGGGTGGTGCCGTAGGTGAGCGCCCCCAGCACCTCCGAGGGGTTCGGTCCCAACGGCGAGGTGATCCCCATCGCCCGGGCGATCTGGTTCATCTTGTCCACGCCGAGGTCGACGACCAGCTGCGCGAACACGGTGTTGTCCGACAGGTAGGTGGCCTTGGTGATCGGGATGCTGCCGTTGTACACGTAGTCGTCGGTGTGGACTGACCAGGTGGGCGCGAGCGACGTCCAGCCGGCCGGCAACGCCTTCGACGTGTAGTAGGTGTCGTTGGGGTTGCCGTCGTAGTCGTGGATCAAGGTCATCAATGCGAATACCTTGAACGCCGAGCCGGTCTGACGCGATGCCTGGTAGGCATAGTCGAGCTGGGATTGCGACCACTGATCCGATGTCGCGAGCGCGAGGATGTGACCGTTGCTCGCCTGCACCGACGCGAGCCCGGTCGACGCTGGGGTGGGGCCCCCCTCGGCCAGCAGCGATCGGTTGTCGTTGATCGACGCCTGCGCTTGGGCTTGGCGCTGTAGATCGAGGGTCGAGTAGATCTTGACCCCGTGGTGCAGCGCCGGGCAGTTGTGCGGGTGGTGGGGGCACAGGTCGCGGCCGGCCTGCGCCTCGATGAACTTGAACACGTAGGGGTTGGTCTGGGTCGAGTACTGATGGTCGGGCTTGACCGCCAGCGGCCGGCGGGCGAGAGCGTTGGCCTTGCGCTGGCTGATGTCCCCGGCGGTCACCATCGACTGCAGCACCAGGTTCCGGCGCGCGCGGGCGGCGGCGGGATGCAGAAACGGGTTGTACGTGCTCGGTGCCTGCGGAAGCCCGGCCAGCATCGCCGCCTGATCGATCGTCAGCTCGGCGACCGGCTTGTCGAAGAACATCTGCGCGGCGGCGGCGATTCCGTAGGCGGTCTCGCCGCCGACGGTTCCGTACGGCACCACGTTCAGGTACTTGGTCAGGATCCAGCGCTTGGAGTGCTTCTGTTCCAGCTGCAGCGCGAGCTTGGCCTGCTCGATCTTGTACTTCAGGTTGCGCGCCTTGCGGTCGGCGTCGATGCTCTTGGGCAGGTAGGCGTTGTCAACGACCTGCTCGGTCAGCGTCGAGGCGCCCTGCAGCGCGGTCGAGCCGTGGGCGATGTCCTTGAACGCGGCGCGGATGATGCCCTCGTAGTCGAGCGCGCCGTGCTGGTAGAAGCGGCGGTCCTCGATCGCGATCGTCGCCCGGCGGACGAGCTTGGGGACGTCGGCATAGGCCAGCTTGACGCTGACGTCGGGCGAGTAGATGTAGCCCAGTGAGGTGCCGTCGGAGGCAAACACCTGTGACGGCGAGCCGGGGTTGATCGTGGGGTTCTTGGAGAGGTTCGGCGCCGAGTGCGCGACGTCGAGCACCCAGCCCGCGGCCGCGGCCGCGCCGATCGCGACCGCGCAGACGACGAGCACGACGCCCACCCCGATCACCCGACCGAGGGGGAAGCCCCGGCTTTTGCGTCGGCGGCGCTGTCGTTCGCGGCGGCTCATTGGTCAGTGAGGTTGTGCGCGTGCGCGCGGTCGGCTCGAAATCAAGCGCCCCAGCCGCGTCGAGCCGCAGCCGAGTCTATCCGGGGCAAGGTTTCGATTCGCCACACCCGCCTCCTGCTCGGCGCACGTTCTCGTGCACGCGCGCACGTCCGATAATGGTGAGCGTCTGATATGCCGGCACACCGTCACCGCCGCCGACCGGCGCTGCTGATCGACGCGATGGGGACGCTCGTGACGTTGCTGGCGCCGGCACCCCGGCTGCGCTCCGAGCTGCGAACCCGGTTCGGTGTGGTCGTCTCCGAGGAGGAAGCGGCCGCCGCTCTGCGAGCCGAGATCGGCTTCTACCGCGCGCACATGGGCGACGGGCGTGACGCCGAGACCCTGCACGAGCTGCGACTGCGATGTGCGGCGGTGCTGCGCGACGCGCTGCCGGCGGACTGCGGAGCGCTCGACCTGGATCTGGACGAGTTGCTGGTCGGGCTGCTGGCCTCGCTGCGGTTCGTCGCGTTCGACGATGCCCGGGACGCGCTGCTCGCCGCCCGTGCCCGTGGGGCCCGGGTCGTGGCGGTCTCCAACTGGGACGTGTCGGTGCTGGAGGTGCTCGAGCAGACGGGGCTGGCGCCACTGCTCGACGGTGCGGTCAGTTCGGCGTCGATCGGCGTCGCCAAGCCGTCGCCGGCGATCTTCGAGCACGCGCTGTCGCTGGTCGGGGTCCGGGCCGGAGATGCCGTCCACGTCGGCGACTCGGTGTCCGAGGACGTCGCCGGCGCGGTAGCGGCTCAGATCACGCCGGTGCTGATCGATCGCGCGGGCGACGTCGAACGTCCACGGGCCGCGGGCGTGCGCACGATCCGCGGCCTGGGCGAGCTGGGGTGGCCGGCCGTCCCGGGTGGCGCCGACCGGTCCGCCCGAGAGCCGTAACCTCACACGGCGAATGTCCGACACCGGGCCAGACGACCGCGTCGACATCCCGACCTGGGGCTGGTGGGCGGCACGGGTGGCGATCGTCTTCGGCCTGATCGTCGGCTCGATCGGCACGATCGTCGTCGATGCGATCGGCGCCAGTGGCGGCGGCAGCGTCAGCCATCCGACGGCGGTCGTCTCGATCATCGGCGACATCGTCTTCGACCTCTGCTTCGTCGCGGCGGCGCTGATCATGGTGATCGCCTCCAACGGTGTCGCCGGGCGTCCGTTTCAGCCACGAGGAGTTCGGCTTCCGCCGCGTGCATCTGCTTCAACGCGGTGGTCACGTTCGTGATCGCCGCGATCATCTACTACGTCGTCACCGACATCTACGCGCTCGTCTTCAACCTGCACGGCAAGGACAAGCTCCCGTCCGAGCTGAGCAACACCCACAACCACGCGGCGATCGTGATGACGGCGGTATTCGTCTGCACGGTCGCGCCGATCGCCGAGGAGTTCTTCTTCCGAGGCTTCATGTTCGGCGCGCTGCGCAAAATGCGGGTGGCGGTCGCCGGACGCGATCTCTGCATGTGGGTCGCGGCCATCATAGCCGGGATCCTGTTCGGGTTGGCCCACACGGGTTCGGCGTCGTCACAGTACCTGATCCCGCTCGGGTTCCTCGGGTTCGTACTGTGCATCGTGAGATGGCGAACCGGATCTCTGTATCCGTGCATCGCGCTGCACTCCGCCAACAACGCGGTGGCGCTGGGGGCGACGGAGCTGCACTGGACGGCACTGGAGATCCTCGCGCTGATTGCGGGCTCGTGGGCGGTGATCGCGCTGGTCGTGGGGCCAATCGGTTGGCGTGTTCCACCGCTGGAGCGCCAGC
>CAVUSD010000035.1:0-84021 GCA_963743985.1 uncultured Solirubrobacteraceae bacterium
GCTGCTGGCCGAGTCCTCACGGGAGCTCGGGATCGACGTCCGCACCGGCACCGAGGCCACGCACGCGGCCAAGGACGAGCACGGCTTCACGCTGACGCTCGCCTCCGGCGAGCAGCTGCGCTCCGAGCAACTGCTCGTCGCCGTCGGCCGCACGCCGCACACCGACGACCTGGGCCTGGACACGGTTGACCTGAAAACGGGAATCGTCGCCGTCAGCAGCCGGATGCGGGTTCTGACCCGTCCCGACTGGCTGTACGCGATCGGTGACGTCAACGGCCGCGCGCTGCTGACCCACGCCGGCAAGTATCAGGCGCTGATCGCCTGCGCGACGATCATGAACCGTGACGCGCGCGCGATCTGGGATGGTCCGCTGTCGCCGCGCGTCGTCTACACCGACCCGCAGATCACGGCGGTTGGGCTGACGTTGCAGCAGGCTCTTGCCAACGGCGTGGCGGCCCGCGCCGTCGACGCCGATCCCGGCCAGACCGCGGGCGCGAGCTTCACCGGCAAGGGCGGGCACACCGGAGCGCGGATCGTCGTTGACGAAGAGCGCGAGGTGCTGATCGGCGCCACCTTCGTCGGCCCGGAGATCGCCGAAAGCCTGCACGCGGCGACGATCGCGATGGTCGGCGAGGTGCCGCTGCGCACACTCGTGCACGCGATCCCGGCGTTTCCGACCCGCAGCGAGGTGTGGCTCAAGCTGCTTGCGGACTGGGCCCCCTGACCGACCTCGTTCAGCGGCCGGATCACGCCGGAGTCGTGTAATTCTTGGGCTTGCCGCCGCTGATCTGCGGCCACGAGATCCCGACGGTCGCGTCGAAAGCGGGCGCGGTGAGACTGGCGCTGGCGGCGCTGGCGTAATGAAAGCGCCCGACCGCCAGATAGCGCTGGGACGACACGTGCCTGCTGTCAGGCCCACCGACCAGCGAATGGAAGTAGATGATCGGGCTTCCGTCGGGAGCGGTGACCGGCTCCGACGTGCCGCCCGGACCGAGCAGGTCGCCGCTGGAGGTGAGAATCGGGTCGGGGTCCTTGGTGAACGGGACCGACAGCGGAGCGGTCGAAGCGGCAACGCCGACGGCGTAGCTGCCCGACCAGGTGCTCGAGGCGCTGTAGAGGATGTACGCCACGTTGTCGTACCAGTAGCCGACCGGGCCCTCGATCGTGCAGGTGCCGCGCAAGTTGGCGCACTCCCAGGGGGTGTTCGGCACCAGGATCCGCTGTACCCCGGGCTGGAGTGTTGACCCGTCCGCGCTCAGTTCGCCGAGGAAGATCTCGTTGGACTGCTTGGCCCAGACGAGATAGCGCTGGCCGGTCACGGGGTTCTCGAATTCATTGGGATCGATCACGCCACCCGCGAGCTCGCGATTGCCCTTCGCGCTTTCCAGTTGATTGAACTGGCCGCTGTAGTGCAGCAGCGAGGCGGTCCAGTGGCCGGCGGTCAGGTCGCTCGTCGTGGCGACGCCGATCGCGAAGTTTCCGTGCACGGCCGGGTTGAGCCCATGCGCGGTGGCGTCGGTCATCTGGGCGGCGAAGTACAAGACCCAGTGGCCGCCGAACCAGTGCAGGTCCGGCGCCCAGTAGCGACCGTGCTTTTGCCTGGTGGGATCGCCCATGACGGCCCTTGTCCATGCGGAAACACCGAGCCGAGCCTCTTCCAGTGGACGCCGTTGTTGGAACCCCAGATCGGGAACGCGTTCCGGTTGAAGTCTGACGTGCAGACCATGTAGAGCGAATACTGCCGGTGCGGTTCACGGATCACCGTTGGGTCCGGGCAGCTGAGTGGCTTATGCGTCTTGGGGTTGGTCAGCGGGTTGTGTACCAGCCCGGGGCGTGACCGCGGCGCGCGCTGCGGGCGCGCCGAGACACGTCAGGCCCGCCGTGACGATGCACACCAGCCAAAGCTTCCGCAAACCGGTGTAACGCTGTACTGAAATTGCGGCCCCCATCAATGCCGACCATACCGACCCCGTTAGGCCGGCAACTCAAGGGTGAAGGTGGTCTCACCCGGCACCGAATCGACCGAGAGCTGCCCGGACATGCGGCTCGCGAGCTCGGACGCGATCGCCAGCCCCAGCCCCGATCCCTGGGCGTCGTCCGCTGTGTAGAAGGGTTCGAAGATCCGCGGCAGCGAGCGCTCATCGATCCCCTCGCCGTCGTCGCGGACGACCAGGCGTACGTGGCCGTTGGAGCGTCCCGCCGAGACGAGGATCTGGGTTCCGTCGGGCGTGTGGGTGAGCGCGTTGTCGATTAGGATCCGCATGATCTGGGCCAGGCGGACCGGGTCGCACTGGGCGTGGATCGCCTCGCGACCACCGGGCAGTCGCAGCTGGAGCCGAGCGTCGTGCTGGGCCAGGCTCGGCTCGAACTCGCCGGAGACCGAGCGCGTCAGCTCGCCGAGATCGACATGTTCGGGCCGGAGCTCGAGCGATCCGGCCTCCAGGCGCGAGAGGTCGAGCAGGTCGACCGACAGCTTGCCGAGACGGGCGACCTGGTCACGGACCTGATCGAGGAAGCGACGGCGGGTCTCGGGGTCCAGCTCCTCGTCCTCAAGCAGCTCGACGAACCCGCTCAGCGAGAACAGCGGCGTGCGCAGCTCGTGGGAGGCGGTGGCGATGAATTTCTTGCGGGCCAGGTCGAGCTGGCGCAGCTGGCGCTGCATGTCGTTGAACGCCTCCGCCAGCTGTCCCAGCTCGTCGGCCGAGTCGACCGGAATCGCGCCCGGGAACCGGCCCGCCGCCATCTGCTTGGCGGCGACCTCGAGCCGGCGCACGCGCTGGGCGATCGCCCGCGCGATCAGCCACCCCGCGACCAGCGCCAGCGCCAGCGCGGCCGCACCCGCCTCGAGGATCTCGTCGCGGACGGTCGAGACCGTGCGCAGGATGCCCTCGATCGACGTCGTGTACAGCAGGACCGCGGTGACGCGACCGCCGACGCGGACGGGGACCGCTGCCTGGGCGACGTTGGTGCCGTTCTCCACGGTCGTGCCGGAGCTTCGCCGCCCAGTCCCAGCCACCCGCCAGGCGAGCGGCAGCACCACCGGCGCGCTGGAGTCGGCGCCGCCCGAGTCCATCCAGCGCGACAGCTGCATCGACCCCAGCACGCGGTTGACCTCGACGAGCGTCACCCGGTACCCCGTCGACTCCGACATCTCGGTCACGAGCCGACGGACGCGCGCCTGGGGCTCTGGGCCGCCGACCGTCGCGGCCAATGGGCCCGAGCGTTGGCGGGCGGTCGTGCGGAGCGTCGACAACTCAGAGCCGACCAGCCGGTTCTTCAGGCCGGGCGCGACGAACACGTACAGCGCCGCGATCGCCAGCAGCGTGATCGAGAAGAACATCAACGCCAGGCGGGTGCTCAGCGACAGCCGCAACAGTGGGGGGCACATCACCGTATGGTGGCGATCGCGACGCCTCGACGCGGCGATCACGGCCCACCCGCCCGTCAGGGCTCGGTATCTCGGAATCGGTAACCGACGCCGCGGACCGTGAACACGAACTCGGGGTCCTTGGCGTCGAGCTCGATCTTCTCGCGCAGGTGCCGGACGTGAACGTCGATCGTCCGCTGGTCGCGGTAGGCCGAGTCGCCCCAGATCCGCGCCAGCAGCATGTCGCGGGTGAACACCCGGCCGGGCGAACGGGCCAGCGCCGACAGCAGCTCGAACTCGACATAGGTCAGCTCGATCTTCCTCGTCGCGCACGCGCACGGTGCGTTTCGGAAAATCGATCCGCATTCCGTCGATCTGGAGCGGCCGACTGGTCGGCGCCGGTCAGCGCCGCGCGCGTCATCTCCGCCCGGCGCAGCATCGCCTTGATCCGGCTCGAGAACTCGCGCAGCGAGAACGGCTTGGTGATGTAGTCGTCGGCGCCGAGCTCGAGGCCGACCACCTTGTCGATCTCCTCCGTCTTGGCGGTGAGCATGATGATCGGTACCGGCTCGCGTGCGCAGCTGCCGGCAGACCTCGAGCCCGTAGATCCGGGAGCATCAGGTCGAGCAGAGCCGGATCGAAGCGCTGCTCGGCGAAGCGCTGAAGCGCCTCACGGCCGTCGGTCGCCTGCACGACGTCGTACCCCTCCTTGCGCAGCGGATAGGAGAGCAGGGTCTCGATCGACTGTTCGTCGTCGACCAGCCGGATGCGTTCGGGGTGATCGGCCAGGGTGGTGTCCCTGAATGGTCAGGGTAGGCGACCGCTCCCGATAGTCTCCAGGCGGTGCTGGACCCGCGCATCTATCGGGTCGGCCTGGTCGTGGCCGCGCTCGGGCTCATCGTCCTGGCGTTCTCGTTGGCCAACAGCCGGCGGGGTCACGATCGACATCGTCGCCCGGGGCATTCAACGGCAGAGCGCGTACGCTCGATGCAGGCGCTGTCCCAGCGTCCCCGTCGCGCCGCCCGGGTCACCGGCCGATGACCGGCTCGGTCACAGGTGGCGGCGACCCGGGGTCCTCGAAGGGACGGATTCTGGGTCGCGCCGGAACGCTTCAGGCGCGTCAACGGCCGCGCCGACTCACCGACGTGGTCGCGACCCGGCCGGGGACCGAACCGGGCTCGATCGTGATCGTCGCCGCGCGCGATGGCGCGGCCTCGCAGGGCGTGGCCGGGTTGTCGGGCACCGCGACGCTGCTGGAACTGAGGTCAGCCTGTCGGGTGAGACCCTGCAGCGGACGGTCGTGCTCGCCTCGGTCTCCGGCAGCGAGGGCAGCGCCCGGTGCAGCACCTCGTCTCGACCCTGCCGGGGCCGGTCGACGCGGTCGTCGTGCTCGGAGACCTGGCCGCGGCCGACCACCACCAGCCGATCGTGATCCCATGGTCGGACACGACCAAGCTGGCGTCTCCCGCCCTCGTCAACACTCTCGCGTTGGCGCTATCGAACCAGCATGCCGCGCGCGCGGCCACGCCCGGGACGCTGGCGCAGTTGGCGCACCTGGCGTTCCCGTTCACGATCTCCGGCCAGGGGCCGTTCGCGGGGGCCGGAGTGCCGGCGGTGGCGCTGTCGCTTTCGGGGGAGCGCGGTGCCTCGTCGTCGACGCCGATCAACAGCCAGGTCATGTTCACGAAGACGGGTCGTTCGGTGCTGGACACGATCTCGGCGCTCGACTCGGCGGCCACCATCGCGCCACCGTCGTCGTTCGTGCTGTTCGACGGCAAGGTCGTTCCGGGCTGGGCGATCGCGCTGTTCGTGCTGTCGCTGATCGTCCCGGTGCTGCTAACCACCGTCGATGCCTGCGCGCGGGCCAAGCGGCGCGGATACCCGCTGCTGCGGTCGCTGATCGCCGTGCTCGGGACCGCACTGCCGTTCGTCGCCGCGGCTCTGGTGGTGCTGATCGGCCGGGTCGTCGGGCTGATCTCGGCCGCCCCGCCGGGTCCCTCACCGGCTGGCGCCGTGTCGCTCAGCGCCGGCGGGATCGCCGTGCTGATCGCGGCCGGCGTGGTGGGGCTGGCGATGGTGCCGGACTCGTTCGCGGGCCGTACCGGGCAGTCGACCGCCAGCCCGCCGCGAAGGAGTCTCGCGACTCACGCGCGCGGACCGTCGATCGTCGCGGCGACGGGACTGCGGCGATGATGCTGGCGGTCCTGTGCGTGGTCACGCTCGTGATCTGGCTGCGGAACCCGTACGCGGCCGCGCTGCTGGTGCCCGCTCTGCATCTGTGGCTCTGGGCGATCGACTCCGACCTGCGCCTGCGGCTGCCCGCCCGGCTGGTGATGGTTGCGCTCGGCGCGGTCCCGGTGGCACTGCTCGTCGTCTACTACGCCACCTCGCTTCGGTTCACGCCGATCGGGCTGATCTGGGAGGCGGCGCTGCTCGTCGCCGGCCACGCGGTCAGCCTGGTCACGGTGGTGTTGTGGAGCTTCGTGCTCGGGTGCATGGCGACCGCCGTCGTCGTGGTGGTGATGGCGGCCCGCCGGCCGCTGCCGGTCGCGGCGCAGACCAAGGCGGTCGCGTCGGTGCGCGGGCCGGTCGGATATGCCGGCCCGGGTTCGCTGGGCGGCACGAAGTCGACCGTCCGCCGCTGAGTCGCGCATACGAGACCCTTCGGACCGCCGCGTACGATGGGCGGTCCTGATGCGCCGCGCCGTCCGTGATATCTCGTCGGTCCTGATTCTCACCGGGCTGCTGCTGCTGGTCGACGGTGGCGTCACGTTGCTCTGGCAGGAGCCGGTGACGGCGGCGATCGCGCTGATCAAGCGCTCGCAGGTGTCGCATCAGTACCTCAGCTACCGGACCGCGCCGCTGACCCACACGCAGTCCAAGGCGGTCAAGCAGATCCACACCTCCAGGCAGCGGATCTCGTACCTGGCGCGCACAGGACCTGGCGCAGATCAAGACCGGCGATGCAATCGGCCAGATCGAGATCCCGAAGATCGGCCACACCTACAACATCATCCAGGGCGACCAGACGGCGCAGCTGGAGAGCGGCCCGGGCCATTACCCGTCGACGGCGCTGCCGGGAATGGGCCAGACGGTCGGAGTCGCCGGCCATCGGACCACGTACCTGGCCCCGTTCCGCTTCATCGACGAGCTGCGAGCCGGCGACAAGATCGAGGTGAAGATGCCCTACGGGAAGTTCACGTACGTCGTGCAGAAGCACAGTCGTCAAGCCGACCGATTCTGGGTCATCAACAACGTCGGCTATGACCGGCTCGTGCTGTCGGCCTGCAATCTGATCTATCGGCGTCCCAGCGGATCATCGTGTTCGCGCGGCTGCAAACGGTGACACCACTGGGGCCAGCGCGCGTGGTCGGGTAGGTTGCGCGCCCGCCCGGGCGCAGCCGCTCTCAGCGGATGTTCGACCCGCCGGCCCGGACAACCGTCCAGATCGGAGGCCTCAGGCTGACTGGAGTGCCCGAGGCTGCCGAAAACCGTCTGGGACGAGGACACGAATTGAGAGGCTGGACGTGGGATTCGACGATCTACAACAACGAGTTGAGGCAGGTGAATACGTGATCGACCCTACGCGGTGGCCGATGCGCTGCTGCGCCGTTGGATGGCAGCGATCCTCGCCCGCCACCGTGGCTCACCCGGCGGATGGCTCCCGTCGGACTCAGCTGCGGCCGTGCTCGAAGCCGGCCAGGGCCGCGCCGTCGGCATCGGCGTCGGTGAACGACACTCGCCGTCGCCGTCGAGCACCCGTCCGATCCAGGTCAGCGGTCCCACCGCCGCGCACAGTTCCGGCTCGGCGGCCAGCTGCCCGGGGTCGCCGGTGGCAGGCACACGCAGAGCTCGTAGTCCTCGCCGGCGGTCGCGGCGAACGCTGCCGGGTCGGTGCCGAGCCAGGCGGCCACCGCGTCGACGCCCTCCTGACGCGGCAGCTGCGCCAGCGTCAACTCCAGCACGACGTCGCTCCGCCGCGCCAGATGCCGCGCGTCGGTGGCGATCCCGTCCGAGACGTCGATCATCGCGGTCGCGCCCAGCCGCTGCAGCGCGCGCGCGGCGGCGAACCGCGGCTCCGGCGCGGCAAAGCGACGGTGCAGCCCCGCGGCCACGTCCGGCGTCAGCCCGGCCGCCCCATCGCTGCCCGTGCCGTTCAGCAGCGCCAGGCCCGCGCCGGCGCCGCCGAGCGCGCCGGTGACAGCGACCAGGTCCCCTGGGCGGGCGCCGTCGCGCCCGACCAGCGTGGCCGGATCATCGGTCCAGCCGACGACGGTGACGGTGACGGTCAGCGTCGCCGAGCTCGATACGTCGCCGCCGGCGATCGTTGCGCCGTGGCGGCGACACACGTCGAGGGCGCCGCGGGTGAGCTCGACCACGTCCTCGCCGTCCAGGTCGGGCGGCAGGCAGAGCGCGATGTAGGCCTCGCCCGGGTCGCACGCCATCGCGGCCAGGTCCGACAGCGCCGACGCCATCGCCCGGCCCCCGATCTCGGCCGGTTGCAGCTGCTCTGACCGGAAGTGGACCCCGTCGACGAGCGTGTCGATCGAGGTGACCGCGTAGCCGCGGGCGCGGACGACCGCCGCGTCGTCGCCGGGTCCCCGGACGACCCGGCGACCGGCCTCGGCGATCGGCTCGGCGGTGGCGCTGCCTCGCAGGAGCAGGCCGATCGCGTCGATCAGCTCGAGCTCGGGCACCTGGCCGGACCGCTCAGCGGTGGCGGTAGACGATTCGCGCGCGGTCGAGGTCGTAGGGCGACAGCTCGACCCGCACCCGGTCGCCCGGGAGGATTCGGATCCGGAACCTGCGCATCTTGCCGGCGACGTGACCGAGCACGACGCGGTCCATGTTGTCGAGCTTGACGCGGAACATCGCGTTGGGCAACGCTTCGACGACCTCGCCCTCGAGCTCGACCTTTTCTTCCTTTGGCATGAAACGGCGAGGCTACCAGGGAACGGCGGGACCGATCACCCGGTGCCGTTGCCGCTGAGGCCGGCGCCGCCGCCCGCGGCGCCCTGCTGGCCCCCACCGCCGCCGGTGGTGTTCGTGGGCGCGGCGGGTGTCGTCTGCGGAGTCGTCGTCGGGGTGGTCGTCGGCGTTGTCGCCGTCGCCCCGGTCGTCGGCGCCGTGGTCGTGCCGTACGTGCTCGTGGCCGGACCGCTGGACGAGTGCGGGCCGGTGAACGCGGTGCCGGCGAACGGCACCGGCGGAGCCGTCCAGTCACCGCAGTAGCCGCCGGCGGCCGATTGCATGTAGTCCTTCCAGATCGGTCCGGCGTAGAAGCCGCCGAAGCCGTTGTTGATCGGGATGTTGCCCTGCGGGTAGCCGACCCAGACGCCAGTCGAGATCTGGGGCGTGTAGCCGACGAACCACGCGTTCGCGAGGTTCTCGGCGGTGCCGGTCTTGCCCGCGGCCGGGCAGCCCCAGCTCAGTCCCGCACCGGTCGCTCCGGGCGCTGTCAGCACCTGCTTGAGCACCTGGTCGGCCGCGTAGGTCTGGTTGTACGGGA
Source organism: uncultured Solirubrobacteraceae bacterium (assembly GCA_963743985.1). Taxonomy (GTDB): domain Bacteria; phylum Actinomycetota; class Thermoleophilia; order Solirubrobacterales; family Solirubrobacteraceae; genus Palsa-465. Next base: position 8,877 of record CAVUSD010000035.1, read on the forward strand.
ACACACGCGTGCCCGGGGAATTGCCGAAGTAGCGGACGTGCCCGTCGGGCCAGACGATCTTGTCGATGATCGTCGCCCGGTGGTGGACGCCGCCGTCAGCGATCGTCGCGTAGGCGTCGGCCATCTGCAGGGGGGTGGTGCCGTAGGTGAGCGCCCCCAGCACCTCCGAGGGGTTCGGTCCCAACGGCGAGGTGATCCCCATCGCCCGGGCGATCTGGTTCATCTTGTCCACGCCGAGGTCGACGACCAGCTGCGCGAACACGGTGTTGTCCGACAGGTAGGTGGCCTTGGTGATCGGGATGCTGCCGTTGTACACGTAGTCGTCGGTGTGGACTGACCAGGTGGGCGCGAGCGACGTCCAGCCGGCCGGCAACGCCTTCGACGTGTAGTAGGTGTCGTTGGGGTTGCCGTCGTAGTCGTGGATCAAGGTCATCAATGCGAATACCTTGAACGCCGAGCCGGTCTGACGCGATGCCTGGTAGGCATAGTCGAGCTGGGATTGCGACCACTGATCCGATGTCGCGAGCGCGAGGATGTGACCGTTGCTCGCCTGCACCGACGCGAGCCCGGTCGACGCTGGGGTGGGGCCCCCCTCGGCCAGCAGCGATCGGTTGTCGTTGATCGACGCCTGCGCTTGGGCTTGGCGCTGTAGATCGAGGGTCGAGTAGATCTTGACCCCGTGGTGCAGCGCCGGGCAGTTGTGCGGGTGGTGGGGGCACAGGTCGCGGCCGGCCTGCGCCTCGATGAACTTGAACACGTAGGGGTTGGTCTGGGTCGAGTACTGATGGTCGGGCTTGACCGCCAGCGGCCGGCGGGCGAGAGCGTTGGCCTTGCGCTGGCTGATGTCCCCGGCGGTCACCATCGACTGCAGCACCAGGTTCCGGCGCGCGCGGGCGGCGGCGGGATGCAGAAACGGGTTGTACGTGCTCGGTGCCTGCGGAAGCCCGGCCAGCATCGCCGCCTGATCGATCGTCAGCTCGGCGACCGGCTTGTCGAAGAACATCTGCGCGGCGGCGGCGATTCCGTAGGCGGTCTCGCCGCCGACGGTTCCGTACGGCACCACGTTCAGGTACTTGGTCAGGATCCAGCGCTTGGAGTGCTTCTGTTCCAGCTGCAGCGCGAGCTTGGCCTGCTCGATCTTGTACTTCAGGTTGCGCGCCTTGCGGTCGGCGTCGATGCTCTTGGGCAGGTAGGCGTTGTCAACGACCTGCTCGGTCAGCGTCGAGGCGCCCTGCAGCGCGGTCGAGCCGTGGGCGATGTCCTTGAACGCGGCGCGGATGATGCCCTCGTAGTCGAGCGCGCCGTGCTGGTAGAAGCGGCGGTCCTCGATCGCGATCGTCGCCCGGCGGACGAGCTTGGGGACGTCGGCATAGGCCAGCTTGACGCTGACGTCGGGCGAGTAGATGTAGCCCAGTGAGGTGCCGTCGGAGGCAAACACCTGTGACGGCGAGCCGGGGTTGATCGTGGGGTTCTTGGAGAGGTTCGGCGCCGAGTGCGCGACGTCGAGCACCCAGCCCGCGGCCGCGGCCGCGCCGATCGCGACCGCGCAGACGACGAGCACGACGCCCACCCCGATCACCCGACCGAGGGGGAAGCCCCGGCTTTTGCGTCGGCGGCGCTGTCGTTCGCGGCGGCTCATTGGTCAGTGAGGTTGTGCGCGTGCGCGCGGTCGGCTCGAAATCAAGCGCCCCAGCCGCGTCGAGCCGCAGCCGAGTCTATCCGGGGCAAGGTTTCGATTCGCCACACCCGCCTCCTGCTCGGCGCACGTTCTCGTGCACGCGCGCACGTCCGATAATGGTGAGCGTCTGATATGCCGGCACACCGTCACCGCCGCCGACCGGCGCTGCTGATCGACGCGATGGGGACGCTCGTGACGTTGCTGGCGCCGGCACCCCGGCTGCGCTCCGAGCTGCGAACCCGGTTCGGTGTGGTCGTCTCCGAGGAGGAAGCGGCCGCCGCTCTGCGAGCCGAGATCGGCTTCTACCGCGCGCACATGGGCGACGGGCGTGACGCCGAGACCCTGCACGAGCTGCGACTGCGATGTGCGGCGGTGCTGCGCGACGCGCTGCCGGCGGACTGCGGAGCGCTCGACCTGGATCTGGACGAGTTGCTGGTCGGGCTGCTGGCCTCGCTGCGGTTCGTCGCGTTCGACGATGCCCGGGACGCGCTGCTCGCCGCCCGTGCCCGTGGGGCCCGGGTCGTGGCGGTCTCCAACTGGGACGTGTCGGTGCTGGAGGTGCTCGAGCAGACGGGGCTGGCGCCACTGCTCGACGGTGCGGTCAGTTCGGCGTCGATCGGCGTCGCCAAGCCGTCGCCGGCGATCTTCGAGCACGCGCTGTCGCTGGTCGGGGTCCGGGCCGGAGATGCCGTCCACGTCGGCGACTCGGTGTCCGAGGACGTCGCCGGCGCGGTAGCGGCTCAGATCACGCCGGTGCTGATCGATCGCGCGGGCGACGTCGAACGTCCACGGGCCGCGGGCGTGCGCACGATCCGCGGCCTGGGCGAGCTGGGGTGGCCGGCCGTCCCGGGTGGCGCCGACCGGTCCGCCCGAGAGCCGTAACCTCACACGGCGATATGTCCGACACCGGGCCAGACGACCGCGTCGACATCCCGACCTGGGGCTGGTGGGCGGCACCGGTGGCGATCGTCTTCGGCCTGATCGTCGGCTCGATCGGCACGATCGTCGTCGATGCGATCGGCGCCAGTGGCGGCGGCAGCGTCAGCCATCCGACGGCGGTCGTCTCGATCATCGGCGACATCGTCTTCGACCTCTGCTTCGTCGCGGCGGCGCTGATCATGGTGATCGCCTCCAACGGTGTCGCCGGGCGTCCGTTTCGGCCCGCGGAGTTCGGCTTCCGCCGCGTGCATCTGCTCAACGCGGTGGTCACGTTCGTGATCGCCGCGATCATCTACTACGTCGTCACCGACATCTACGCGCTCGTCTTCAACCTGCACGGCAAGGACAAGCTCCCGTCCGAGCTGAGCAACACCCACAACCACGCGGCGATCGTGATGACGGCGGTATTCGTCTGCACGGTCGCGCCGATCTGCGAGGAGTTCTTCTTCCGTGGCTTCCTGTTCGGCACGCTGCGCAAGATGCGGGTGACGGTCGCCGGCCGCGATCTCAGCGTCTTCATCGCGGCCGTGATCACCGGGATCCTGTTCGGACTGGTCCACACCGGTTCGGCGTCGTCGCAGTACCTGATCCCGCTCGGGTTCCTCGGCTTCATGCTCTGCATGGTGCGGTGGCGGACCGGGTCTCTGTATCCGTGCATGGCGATGCACTCCGCCAACAACGCGGTGGCGCTGGGGTACTCGGACCTGCATTGGACGGCGCTGGAGATCCTCGCGCTGATTGCGGGCTCGTGGGCGGTGATCGCGCTGGTCGTGGGGCCGATCGGTTGGCGTGTTCCACCGCTGGAGCGCCAGCGCGCGCCTGCAGGCTGACCACCAGCGAGACGGATTTCGGCGCCGTGATGATTTACTCCTGCGCCATGCGTCGTCATCTCATCTCTGCAGTCGCGGCTGTTGCCGCCAGCGGGTCGCTGGGGCTGTTCGCCGCCTCGGCCCTCGCCGATGGGTCGTCCGGTGCCGTGGCACCGAGTTCGGCCTCGGCTCCCACCCAGACCGCGACGGTCACCGCGGGCACTCCACCGGCGCCGGCCGCGACGGCCGCGTCGTCCGTTCCGGCCGCGACGACCGCTCCGGCCGCCGCCAGCTCGACGAGCTCGACGACGCCCACCACGCCCGCTCCGACGCCGTCACCCAAGCCGAAGCCGAAGCCGAAAACGGCCCCGGCCCCCGCCCCGGCCCCAGCGCCCGCGGTCGCCGCCAAGCTCACGCTGAGCTCCGACGCGCTGGTGGTCAAGCAGAGCAAGGCGGTGCTCCAGGGCCGCTACGTCAAGGTCACCGGCTCGGTCAGCCACTACGTCGCGGGTCAGTTCGTGAGGGTCACCGCTTCGCTGAACAAGAAGACGTTCCGCAGCGGCAAGCTTGCGATCAAGCCGGGCCGCCATGGCAACGGCACGTTCACCGCGACGATCAAGCCGAAGGCCGGCGGCATCCTCCGCGTGCAGGCGACGCACAAGGCGACGGCGCAGTTGAAGGGCTTCTCACAGGTGATCGGGATCACATCGATGGGCACCACTCCCAGCTTCGGATCGACCGGCCTGTTCGTCGACCTCGTGCAGGAGAAGCTCGCGGCGCTGCACATCTACATCCCGCAGACCGGTGTCTGGGACAGCGGCACCGAGCTGGCCGTCAACGCGTATCACCGGCTGCTGGACCGCGGCTACTCGACGGTCCTGGATCCGGCGACGCTCGACGACCTGCTGGCCGGCAAGGGCAGCTTCCCGGTCCGCTTCCCCAGCCAGGGCCGGCACGTCGAGGGCAACCTCGGCAAGCAGCTGGCCGCGCTGATCGTCGGCTCGAAGCCGTATTGGATCTTCCCGATCAGCTCCGGCAAGCCGTCGACCCCGACGATCCTCGGCAGCTTCCAGATCTACAACCGGGTCCCGGGCTACCTGCCCGACGGCATGTACTACTCGGACTTCTTCATCCGCGGGTACGCGCTGCACGGCTATGACCCGTCGCCCGACTACCCGGCCAGCCACGGCTGCATGCGGCTCCCGATCCAGGACGCGATCGCGGCGTTCAACTGGCTGCAGATCGGCGACTGGGTCGACGTCTACCAGTCGTCGGGCAACTACTCCGGCACGACCTGATCGTCGTGTCGGGGACCGGTGACGCGGCGTCCGGGGGCGCAGAGGCGCTGACCGACGCGCGCGGGCGGCTGCTGGCGGCGCTGCGCGAGCACGCGCTGGTGATCGGCGAGGTCACGCTGACCAGCGGCCGGGTGGCGCAGTACCTGATCGACGCCAAGCGGGCGATCCTGTTGCGTGACGGCTTTCTGGCGCTCGGCGAGCTGGTCGCCGCCCGGGCGTCTGACTGGGGCGCGACCGCGGTCGGCGGAATGACGATGGGCGCGGACCCGATCGCCTGCGCGGCGCTGGCCGGTGGCGCCGACGTCAAGGCCTTCTTCGTCCGCAAGGAGGCCAAGACGCATGGGCTGGCACGCCGGATCGAGGGACCGCTGCTGGTGCCGGGCGACCGCTGCCTGCTCGTCGAGGACGTCGTCACGACCGGCGGCTCGACGATCCGCGCGCTCGAGGCGATTCGCGAGGAGGGTCACGAGGTCTGCGGTGTGCTCGCGATCTGCGACCGTCTGGCCGGCGGCGGCGACGCGATCCGCGCCGCCGCGGGCGCCGGTGTGCCGTACGAGGCGCTGACGACGATCGACGACGTCTACCCGGAACGTCCCGACCGCTGAGCGCTGCGAGCGACCTAACCGGCCTATATGGCGGGTTTTATCGCTCGCTGTGGCTCAGAAGTTCGCGGGCGACGTCGGCAGCGTCACGCACGCCGGAGCGGTCTGGTGCGCGGCTTGGACCTGCCAGCCGACCCCGGACTCGAACGGGGTGATGAACAGCACCGGGTTGCCGTGCGCGAGCGCGTCGGAGTACTTGAACCCGACCTGGCTGACGTTGTCGCCGAGCGCGTAGGCAAGCGTCGTCTGGTACTGCAGCCTCGTCAGCGGCTCGCCACAGCCGCGCAGCCGTGTTGCGCCGCCGAGCCGGTCGATCACACCCGGCAGCGCCTCGATCTCCGCCGAGCGGGCGTGCTGGTGGGTCAGGTCCGAGCGCTCGGCGCGCACGGTCGACACGATCGCGGGGATCATCGCCGCGACCAACCCGACTACCACAAGCGCGCCGACGAGGCGCGCACCGGCGCCCGCCCGCGACGGGGCTTCGCGACGAAGCTTGGCGTTCTCGGCCGGAGGGGTCGGCCCAAAACGCCACGCTTCGCGAATCCGTGGCGATTCGCCGGACGCGGGCGTGATCGAGCTCCAATCGGCTGCCAGCACGCGCCCCACGAACGCCCCGCCCAGCACGGTCGCGACCGCGGCCGGCTCGAACATGTAGCGCCCGAGCGCGGGCCAGCCGTGCAGCCCGAACGCGATCTCGATCGCCAGCCAGACGACGATCCCGGCCGCCAGCGCCAACGTCGCGTGATCCCGCGGCGACGAGCGTCGGGCGGCCGCGACGGCCACGCAGAGGACGGCCGCGAGGTACACCGGCCAGTGCTGCAACGTGCCGAACCGGGAGAGCACCGCGCCCACCCGGTCGCCGCTCGGCGCCCGGCCCGAGTCAAGCGCGTTGGCGGCCGAGACGAACGGCGTACGCGAGCTGATCGCCGGGATCCCGAACCACAGCGTCAGGAGCAGCGCCCACGCGGCCGCGATCAGCCATCGGCTCGCGTGGTCGCGCCGCCCCAGCCAGACCGAGTACAGGGCCAGAAACGGCCATGCCTCCGGACGCCCGAGCGACGCCAGCACCCCGCACGCGAACGCCGCCCGACGCCGGCCGGACAGCCCGAGGTCGATTGCGGCCAGCGCGAACGTGACGATCATCGGGTCCGACTGCGAGCTGAGCACGTAGTGCAGGTAGCCGTAGTGCAGCTCGTCGCGCAGCGCCAGCAGCGCCAGGCCGGCAAAGGCGGCGGCCACCCACCCGGCCCAGGCACGCTCGGCGCGTGGGGCGGTCAGCTTGTACGCGATCCGCCCGGCGAACACGACCCCGGCGAACGCAACCGCGGCGGAGGTCGCCATCCACAGACGGAGCTCGAGGTGATGGCCGAGCACCGCGTAGATCACCGTGAACAGGTACGGCAGCGGCTTCCAGGACGGCGCCGCGTTGGTGTCAAGCCCGCCGTGCCAAGTTCGCTGACCCCAGCTCAGCCACCCGTAGGCGTCGAAGCTCGGCAGAGTCCGGGCCCAGACGACGAGTGCCGCCGACCCGGCGAGCAGCGCGATCGCGCCCGTGGTCCACAGCCACCATGCGCGCACGCGGGGGCGTGCTCGAGCGGCGGCGATGATCGCCACGTCGTCGGGCCGTGGGCCGTCGACCGCTCCCGGGAGCGTCAGCGGCCGTGCGGATGCGGTCAGCGCGCGCGGGGACACGAGCAGGGGCCGACCGTAGCAAGGACCGTTTTGCGCACGGTACTCAAACGGATGGGCCGAAACCGAGTTGCGCAATCAGCGGAGAACGGCGATACCCCCGGCAGGAATCGAACCTGCATCCCGCGCTTAGGAGGCGCGTGCTCTATCCGTTGAGCTACGAGGGCCTGCGGCGGCGCGTCTCACCGTGCCCCGCAGGGTACCTCCAGGGGATGTGCTTCGATGCGCTGAGCGATGAGCCGTGATCACCGATTCGTCGGCCGGTTCGCGATCTGTGCGCTCGTCGCCAGCGCGGTGCTGGGGATCGCCGCGTGCGGTGGCGGCGGACGCCACACCAGCTCGACCTCCGTACGTGCGCCGAACCCGGGCGCGGGCCCGGGATTGGCGTACGGCTCGCTCCCGCCGCGGGGCACAGCCCACACGGGTGGCACGATCAGCGTCGGCCAGATCGCCGGATCGACGCCCGGCTACATCTTCCCGATCATCCCCGGCGCGGACGCGACGTCGCCGACGATCAACCTGATCCAGAACCTGTTCCTGCCGCTCTACAACGGCCCAAGGGGTGCGGCGGCCACGATCAACCCGGGTCTCAGCATCGCGGAAGAGCCGGTTTTCAGCGACGGTGACACGACGGTGACGATCGCGATCAAGCCGGGCTTCAAGTGGTCGGACGGCGCGCCCGTGGACGCCGGCGACATGGTGTTCGCGATCGACCTGCTGAAGGCGGCGGTCTCCGAGCAGGCGGCGAACTGGAGTCAGTACACGCCGGATCAGTTCCCGACGAGCGTGGTCTCGGTCGCGGCGCCGTCCCGTTACAAGCTGGTCCTCAAGCTCGACCGGGCCTACAACCCGAGTTACTTCCTCGACGACCAGCTGCAGGTCTCAAACGGCGTCTATCCGCTGCCGGCCACGAGCTGGAACATCGACCGCTCCGGCGGCCCGCATCTGGACTACACAAACCCCGCCAACGCGAAGAAGATCTACGACTTCCTGGCGCGCCAGGGCTCAGCCGTTGCGGGATTCGCGACCAATCCGCTCTGGCAGGACGTCGATGGTCCGTACAAGCTGAGCTCGTTCAGCGCGGCCGACGGGTCCTACCGGTTGAGCCCCAACCCGGGCTACGGCGGTGGACCCGGCCCGTACGCGACGATCCTGGTCGACACCTACCCATCGATCGCCGCCCAATTGCGCGCGCTGCGGTCGGGCCGCCTCGACGTCGGCAGCATCGACTTCTCGCAGCTCGGTGCGGTCCGGCAGCTGCGGGCCGCGGGCTTCAGCGTGTTCGGCGCTCCGTCGTTCGGATGGCTCGGCGGCGTGATCAATTTCGAGGACAGGACGGGCCACTTCGACAAGATCATCGCGCAGCCGTACGTCCGTCAGGCGCTGGCGCATCTGATCGACCAGCCGGGCTACGTGAGAACGATCTTCAAGCACGCCGCGGCGGTCAACTACGGCCCGGTCCCGAAGCTGCCGGCGAACCCCTACACGCCCGCGAACAACGCTTCGGTCAATGGTCCGTACCCCTACGATCCGCCTGCGGCGGCCGCGCTGCTCCGGGCCCATGGGTGGCAGGTCATCCCCGGCGGCCAGACGACCTGCCGGAGGGCCGGCAGCGCCGCCGGCGAGTGCGGTGCCGGGATCCCGGCGGGCACGCCGTTGACGTTCAATTGGGTCGGCCTGCCGCGATCACAATCAGCGACGAGTGGGCTCGAAGGTCAGGCGTTCGCGTCCGTCGCCAAGTCCGCTCTCGGGGTGACCGTGGACCTGCAGTCCCGGTCGTTCGAGTACCAACTCGCGAACTTCAACGACGCCGAGCGCAGCGCGGCGGCGAACCGCGACGATTGGGCGATCGCCGATGACGGCGGTTTTTTCTACAACTACTACCCGACGTCGGATCAGACGTTCGGCAGCCGTGGCGTGTTCAACGCCGGTGGGTTCTCCGATTCCGGCGCCGACACGCTGCTCCGCGCCTCGGTATTCGGCCCCGACCCGAACGCGGTCACGCGTGAGGCTCAGCACCTCACCGCGGCGATTCCCGTGTTGTTCGAGCCGGGGCCCGCGGTCATCTACGCCGTTTCGAGCAAGGTCCGCGGGGACCCACTCGGGTTCGGGGCGCTCACCCAGCAGTCGCTCCTGCCTCAGTACTGGTACGTCCGTCGGTAGCGGTCTGAATCCGAGCGGCGGCGGTGGCCGCGGCACCGCTCTGGCCCCGTTGCCTGGCAACGATGTTGCCGCGAAACCCGATTCGCGTCGCCTAAAACCGGGACGAAGGCAGCGAAACGTTGCGTTTCCCGTTGGGAAACGGTTAATCGGAAATGACATCGGGGCCGTCTTGTGGTTGCATTTGTAAACATGAGGAGGCTGAGTCGTGTCGGTCCTGGGGACGACACGGCGGCGAGGACGCGCACGGCGACTCGCGATGGCTCCCCGTGATCCGGTAACTCGTCGAAGGCGGCACTACTGCTATGACCCGTGGGAACCCATTCGTCCGAGCGTTCGCGATCTGCGCGCTCCTGATCGTCACGGCCCTGGCCGTCGCGGCTTGCGGCTCGAGTTCGAACAGCGGCGGCTCCTCAAACGCAAAGAACGGCAACAGCGCGAACGTCGCGTCGAGCTCGTTGGGGACGACCCTGTTCGGCGACCTGCCGCCAAATGGCACGGTCGTGAAGGGCGGCACGATCAGCCAGGGACAGCTGAGTGGGCAGACGCCGACCTACATCTTCCCGATCATCAACTCCGAGAACGTGACGACCGGCACGATTTCGCTGGTCTCGAACCTGTACATGCCGCTGTACGCCGGCCCCACCGGCGCCCGGCCCGAGACCAACTACGACCTCAGCGCGGCCGCCAGCGCCCCCGCCCCCTCCAACGGCGGCAAGACCTACACGATCAAGCTCAAGTCGGGCCTGAAGTGGTCCAACGGGCAGCCGATCACGTCCAAGGACGTCCTCTTCTTCATCGACTTGACGAAGGCGGCGCTGAAGGCGAGCCCCTCGAACTGGGCCCAGTACGTGCCGGGCGAGTTCCCGATGAGCGTCACCAGCGCGACGACGCCGAACGCGACGACAATCGTGCTCAACCTCGACAAGCCCTACAACCCGGGCTTCTTCCTCAACAACCAGGTCCAGGACACCAACAACGTCTTCCCCTTGCCCTCGACGGCGTGGAACATCGCTGCCGCGGGCGGACCGCACATCACCGACTGGGCGACCAATCCGGCCGACGCGCTGAAGATCTACAACTATCTGGCGAAGGCCGGTGGCTCGGTGGCGACGTTCGCCTCCAACCCACTGTGGAAGGTCGTTTCCGGTCCGTTCAGCCTGAAGTCGTTCAGCGCGACCAACAGCTCGTACGTGCTGGCCAAGAACCCCACCTATGGTGGATCGCCCAAGCCGTACGCCAACCTGATCGACGTCAACACCTACACCGGCTACGACGCCGAGCTCAACGCGGTGAAGAGCGGTGGGCTGGACATCATGGTCGGGTTCGACCCGTCCGAGATCGCGCAGATGGGCACGCTCAAGAGTCAGGGCATCGACGTGTTCGGTGGCCCCAGCTGGGGTTGGTTCGCCGGGATCTACAACTTCGAGGACGGCACCAACCACTTCGGCAAGGTGATCACGCAGCTGTACGCCCGCCAAGCGCTGGCGTACCTGACCGACCAGCCCGGCATCATCAAGGGCGTCTACAAGGGTGCCGCGGTCCCCGCCTACGGGCCGATCCCGTCGGCGCCGACGTCGCCCTACGCGCCGGCGGACGCCACCAATCCGGCGTACCCGTATAACCCCGCCAAGGCCGTCGCGCTGCTCAAGGCGCACGGCTGGAAGGTCGTCCCCAACGGCCAGACGACGTGTCAGAAGGCCGGCACCGCGTCGGACGAGTGCGGCGCCGGCATCCCGGCCGGCACGCCGTTCAAGTTCGTCTGGGCCAACGTGCCGGAGTCGGTGGCATCGACCGGCGTGCTCGAATCCGAGGCGCTCGGCTCGGTCGCCAAGCAGCAGGCCGGCATCAACATCCAGTTCCAGACCAAGACGTTCAACTTCCTGGTCTCCAAGTACACGAACACCAGTCCCGACGGTCTCAAGCAGAAGGACGAGTGGGGCGTCAACAACTACGGCGGCCTGTTCCAGGACTACTACCCGACCCAGGACGGCGTCTGGAACCACCCGCACACCGGACTGAACACGGGTTCGGCGAACGATGCGGAAGGTGCCAAGCTGATTCAGCAGTCGGTCCACGGCACGAACGGCAAGGCGGTGACCGCGGAAGCCTCGTACTGGGGCACGCATCCGCCGGTCGCGTTCTTCCCTGACCAGGACTACCTGCTGGCGGTCAACTCCAAGAAGGTCGGCTCGGTGCCCGACGGTTGGACCGCGATGACCCAGCAGCAGTGGTGGCCGCAGTACTGGCACCTGCTCAAGGCCGGCTCGTAGCCACGCCGGATACGTTGACGGCCGCGGTGATGCCGCTGTCCGCAGATGACGAGGCCGCCGGATGATCGGTTACATCATCCGGCGGCTGATCGTCGCGGTGATCGTGACGATCGGGATCGCCGCGATCACGTTCGCGGGGTTGCACTACCTGCAGCCCAGCCCGGCGGCCACGGTCCTCGGCACCAAGGCGCAGCCGATCGCGATCGCCGCTTGGAACAAGCAGCACGGCTACGACCGGTCGGAGGCCGCTCAGTTCGTGAGCTACCTCGGTCATCTCGCCCACGGTGACTTCGGCTACTCCTACAAGCTCAGCCAGAGCGTCGCGGCGCTGTTCAAGGAGAACGCCGGCCGCAGCATCTATCTGACCGCGGCGTCGCTCGTACTGGCGCTGCTGATCGCGATCCCGCTCGGGATCTACCAGGCGGTGAAGCGCAACACGATCAGCGACTACACGCTGTCGGCGGTCAACTTGACGCTGTACTCGATGCCGTCGTTCTTTCTCGGCATCATCCTGATCCAGTTCTTCGCGCTCGACTGGCACATCTTTCCGCCGGAGGTCTCCAGTTCGATCACGACCACCTGGGGCGCGATCACCCATCCGGCGCAGCTGGCGCTGCCGATCCTCACGCTGACGTTCATCACGGTCGCGTCGTTCAGCCGCTACATGCGCTCCTCGGCGCTCGACAACCTCGGGCAGGACTACATCCGGCTGGCCCGCGCGAAGGGCCTGTCCGAGCGTGCGGTCCTGGGCCGGCACCTGCTGCGCAACGCCTGCCTGCCGATGATCACGCTGGTCGGGCTCTCGATCCCGGCGCTGGTCGCCGGTAACCTGCTGATCGAGGTGCTGTTCAACTACCCGGGCCTCGGGCTGCTGTTCTACACCGCGCTCGGCAACGCCGACTACAACATCCTGCTCGGCTACACGATCCTCGGGGGGATCCTCACCGTCGTGGGGAACCTGATCGCGGATATCGCGATCACGGCGGCCGACCCCCGGATACGGTTGAACTGATGACCGACCCGCTGATGCGAGGTGTGATCGACGGCGTCGTGCCCGATGACTCGACGCTGGCGGCGCCCGGGGCACCGGAGGGCGGCGAGGTTCAGATCGTCTCCAGCGGCTGGCGCCTGGCCTGGCGCGAGTTCTCCGAGAACCGCCTGGCGCTGATCTCCGTGGCGTTGCTGGTGTTCTTCGTCCTGTTCTGCTTCGTCGGCCCGCTGATCTACAAGTCCGACCAGTCGGTGACCAACGTCTTGACCACCGACCTGCCGCCGGGATCCGGCCATCCGCTCGGAACTGATCAGAACGGGTTCGACGAGCTCGGTCGGATCATGCTGGGTGGGCAGGCGGCGCTCGAGATCGGCTTCCTCGCGGCGGCGATCGCGACCGTGATCGGCACGCTGTACGGTGCGATCGCCGGTCTGGTCGGCGGTCTGCTCGACGGTTTCATGATGCGCATCGTCGACATCCTGCTGTCGATCCCGTTCCTGATCGCGGTGCTGATCATCTCGACCAAGTACAGCGGCACGGTGGTGACGATCTCGCTCGTGCTCGGGGTGTTCTCCTGGCTGGTGCCGGCGCGTCTGGTCCGCGGCGAGGTGCTGACGCTGCGCGTGCGTGACTTCGTGCTGGCCGCGCGGGTGATGGGCGCAGGTCAAGGACGGCTGGTGTGGCGACATCTGATCCCGAACGCGCTGTCGGTCGTGATCGTCAACGTGACGTTCCAAGTCGCCGACTCGATCCTGGCGCTCGCCTACCTCGGTTTCCTCGGCTTCGGGTTGTCGTATCCCGCGACCTCGTGGGGCGACATGCTGGGCAACGCGCAGAACAACGTCGCGTCCGGCTACTGGTGGCTCGTCTACCCGGTCGGGGCCTGCCTCGTGCTGGTCGTGCTCGCCTCCAACGTGATCGGCGACGCGCTGCGCGACTCCCTCGACGTCCGTCTGCGGCGTCGCTGATGACGACGATGTCCGGAAACGCGCTCGAGGTCAAGGACCTCTCCACGCATATCCAGCTGTCGCGATCGGTCGTTCAGGCCGTCGGCAACGTCGACATCTCGATCGCCACCGGCGAGACCGTCGGGCTCGTCGGCGAGTCGGGTTCTGGCAAGTCGATCTTCAGCCTGTCGGTGCTGGGGCTCCTGCCCGCCGGCGGCAAGGTCGTGGGTGGCTCGATCAAGGTCGAGGGACGCGAGCTGGTCGAGCTCAGTGAACGTGACCTGCGCCGGGTCCGCGGCAACGACGTCGCCATGATCTTTCAGGACTCGCAGTCCTCGCTGAACCCGACCAAGTCGATCGGCGAGCAGGTCTCAGAGCCGTTTCGTCTGCACCGCGGCGCATCGAAGAAGGAGGGCTACGACCGCGCCCTCGAGGTGCTGGACCTGGTCGGGCTGCCGCGCCCCAAGGAGCGCCTGGCGGACTATCCCCACCAGCTGTCGGGCGGGTTGCGACAGCGCGTGATGATCGCGATCGCGCTCACCTGCGAGCCGCGGGTGCTGCTGGCCGACGAGCCGACGACGGCGCTCGACGTGACGATCCAGGCGCAGATCCTGTCGGTCCTCGACGAGCTCAAGGAGCGGCTGGGGATGGCGACGCTGCTCGTCACCCACGACATGGGCGTGGTCGCCGGCCGGACCGAGCGGATCAACGTGATGTACGCCGGGCGGCTGGTCGAGACGGCGCCGACCGACGAGCTGTTCCGGGCGATGCGTCATCCGTACACGCAGGCGTTGCTCGGGTCGATCCCGAAGCTCGACTCCGATCCGACCAAGGCGCTGGTGACGATCCCCGGCATACCGCCGGATCTGACGAACCCGCCGTTCGGATGTCGGTTCGCGCCGCGCTGCCCGTACGCAACCGACCAATGCCGTGAGCAGGAACCGCCGCTGAGCGGAGAGGACCCGCGGCATCTGTTCGCGTGTTGGCATCCCGTCGACGGACCGATCACCAAGCGACCGGAGATTCCCGGCCTGGCTCGGGCCAAGGCCGCGGTCGCGGGCCCGACCAACGGTTCGCAGACGGGTGGCGGCGGCAACGGCTCGGTCAACCATCTGCTGTCGGTGGAGGACGTCGTGCGCGAGTACCCGGTCACGGCGGGCGCGTTGCTGCAGCGCAAGGTCGCGTCGGTCAAGGCCGTCTCCGGCGTCACGCTGCACCTGGATCCGGGCGAGACGTTCGGCCTGGTCGGTGAGTCGGGCTGCGGCAAGACCACGCTCGGCAAACTGATCGTCGGCATCGAGAAGCCCGATGGCGGCCGGATCGCGCTCGACGGCCAGGAGGTCTTCAAGCTCAGCGGGCGAGAGCTCCGTCGCGGTCGCCGCGATCTGCAGATGATGTTCCAGGACCCGTACGCATCGCTCGATCCCCGGATGCGGGTCTCGGCGATCCTGCGAGAGCCACTCAAGGTCCAAGGGGTCGGCAGCGCATCCGAGCAGCGCCAGCAGATCGGGAAGATGCTCGACGAGGTCGGCCTGCCGCTCAACGCGCTGGAGCGCTATCCACACGAGTTCTCCGGGGGTCAGCGCCAGCGGATCGGTCTGGCGCGGGCGCTGATGCTCGAGCCGAAGGTGATCGTCGCCGACGAGCCGGTGTCGGCGCTGGACGTCTCGATCCGCTCCCAGGTGTTGAACTTGATGAAGCGGTTGCAGGCCGAGCATCAGATGGCGTCGGTCGTGATCTCCCACGACCTGGCGGTCGTCAAGTACCTGGCAGACCGGATCGGCGTCATGTATCTCGGCAAGCTCGTCGAGGTCGGCTCCGGCGAGGACATCTACCTGCGCCCCGCCCACCCTTACACCGAGGCGTTGATCAAGACGATCCCGGTGCCCGACCCGGCAGCCGAGAAGGCCAAGACCGAGGCCGGTATCAGTGGCGAGCTGCCGAGCCCGATCAACCCGCCGAGCGGCTGCCGGTTTCGCACCCGTTGCCCGCGGGCGCAGTCGCTCTGCTCAGAAGTCGAGCCGCCGCTGCGTTCGTTCGGCTCCGGCCACAGTGCGGCCTGTCATTTCCCGTTGCGGACGCCCGAGGACGGCGTCGTCGCGGCGGTGTCGGCGACGGGACCGGAAGATCAATCCGGCGTGTCGCTGTCGGACTCGTCGCCCGACTCACCGTCGGCGGCCTGACCCTCGTCCTCGTCCTCGTCGT
Source organism: uncultured Solirubrobacteraceae bacterium (assembly GCA_963743985.1). GTDB lineage: Bacteria > Actinomycetota > Thermoleophilia > Solirubrobacterales > Solirubrobacteraceae > Palsa-465. Next base: position 24,468 of record CAVUSD010000035.1, read on the forward strand.
CGTCGACCCAGAGCGGTTCGGACGCGAGCAGCGCGCCGTTGCCGTCCCAGAGTTTGATCTCGAGGTAGTCGCCGCGGTAGTTGTCGGCCGACAGCAGCGTGAATCGCTCCTCCACGAGCGTGCACTGATCGACGGCCAGATCGGCCAGTTCGGCGGTGACGACCGAGCCGCCCCCGACCATCGGGACGCCCCAGATCAGCGTGATGTCGGCGACGTTGCCGTGTTCTCCCTGCCAGCTGGAGATGACCTCGTCGTTGAGGTCGAGGTTCCAGTCGGGGTTGGAGTCGGCCGTTTCCGAGGTGAAGTCGGCCCGGGCCTGAAATTCCGTGGGCGCGCCGCCGACGGGATGGGTGAACGACACGAACCCGAACAGCTCGTAGCCCGTCGTCGTGCGCGCTACCGCCGGCACGTAGGTGCGTCCGGCGTAGGAGCGATCGGGAAACCAGGCGATCGCCCCGGCCTCACCCAGGTCCTCCCCGTCGGTGTCCAGCGCGTGGCAGGCGCCGAGGAAGTGGGCGGTGAGCGTGTCGGCCCAGCGGCCGTAGGGTGTCGGCTCACGCGGCGGCTCGGCGGCGAAGCTGATCACGAATCGATCGGTGGGCGGCATGCGCCGCGCAGCCTACAGCTTCACAGCGCCGGTCAGTACGCGCCGCGGCGACTGATCACGGCGGGAAGCGTCTTCAGGAGGATCGACATGTCCAGCAGGATCGACCAGCGCTCCAGGTAGAGGAAGTCGAGCCGGACGAGCTCGTCGGAGTTGAGCTCGGAGCGGCCGGAGACCTGCCAAAGCCCGGTGATCCCCGGCAGCACCAGGTAGCGCTTCTTGTGCCACTCCTCGAGCTTGTTGAAATCACGGGTCGGCAACGGTCGTGGCCCCACCAGCGACATCTCGCCGCGCAGCACGTTGATGATCTGCGGCACCTCGTCCAGCGAGAACCGACGCAGGATCCGGCCAACGGTCGTCAACCGCGGATCGTCACGGATCTTGAACAGGGTCCCGTCGGACTCGTTGAGCTCCTCGAGCTCGTCCTGAGCGGCGTCGGCGCCGACGTTCATCGTCCGGAACTTCAGGCATTGAAATGGTCGGCAGCCGATCCCGGGCCGGACCGAGCGATAGATCACCGGCCCGCGTGAGGTCAGCTTGATGGCGACCGCGATCACGAGCAGCATCGGCGAGAGCAGGGCCAGCAGCACGACTGATCCGAACAGATCGAACGCGCGCTTGCCGATGAACTCGATGCCTTCGAGCACCGGTGGGCGCAGGGTGAACAGCGGAACCGAGGCACCGGGCATGAACTCCGCCCGCTGCAACAGGATCTCCATCGTCGACGGGGCCACGTGGACGGTCACGCCGCGTTGATGGCAGCGCTCGACGAGATCGAGCGCCCGGTCCTCGGGGAAGTCGGGGTCGGCGATGATCACCTCGTCGACGCCGTGCGCACCGATCACGTCGCTCAGGCCGTCGATCGAGCCGAGTGAGCGGATTCCCTCGAGTCGCTGGGGCATCAGCGAGATGTAGCCCAGGACCTCGCGGTCGGAGTGTGGTTGGCCGCCCAACGCGTGCGCCACCTCGGCGATATGACCGCCTGAGCCGACCAGCACCGCGCGACGGCGGTATCCGGCGCGTTCCAGCAGCCAGCCGGTCACGTTCGCGTACAGCTCGCGCAACGTCCCGATGTACACGACCGCGAAGAAGAACGATCCGTAGAACAGGTAATAGCTGTTGAAATGGGTGCCGCTGGCCAGCTCGAAGATCAGCCCGACGATCGTCGCCTGGGCCAGTGCGATCGTGATCCTCGCCAGACCCGGCCGGCGCGGCCGATCGGCGTACGCGTCGACCCGCGCGAAGTTCAGCGCCACGATCAGGTAGGCGATCGCGATCGACGAGTCGGTTCCGTTCCAGGCTGCCTGGAAGCCGACATGGCCGTGCAGCAGCGTCTTCAGCAACAGCGCGGAGTAGATGGCGCCCATCACGCCGACGAAGTCCAGCGCGAGCAGCAGCAGGACCCGCGTCGCCCGGCGAATCACGCCGCGGCCGAGGATGAAGGTGACCACCGAGTCGTGCTTGCGCCGGATGTCCAGTTCGGACAGCACGAACGGCGGAGGCGCCGCTAGATCATTGGAACCGTTGGCGATGGCCTGGTCGTGTTCGATAGCGCCCTCCCGGTGCGTCAGAGCGTCCCAGACACTAGAACGTGTCAACTTCCGGTGAAGTTGCGGGAATCGCCTGCGGTTGCGGGAAATCTACCCGTCGGGACGCCGCCGACCCGCAAGCCCACACCCGCGCCGGTCCCAGCGACGGTCGCGGGTGCCGTCAGCGGGCGCCGATCAGCGCCTGGCGACCGGACAGCTCGAGCGTGCGCCGCAGGCCCGCGTCAAGCTGGATCTGCGGTTCCCACCCGAGCAACTGCGTGGCGAGCGTGATGTCCGGCCGGCGCACCTGCGGATCGTCGGTGGGTAGCGCCTCGTAGATGAGTTCGGATTTGGAACCGGTCACCTCGATCACCTGTTCGGCGAGCTCCAGCAGCGTGAATTCGTTCGGGTTGCCGATGTTGACCGGATCGTGATGCCCGGACTCCGACAGCGCGATGATCCCGCGGATCAGGTCGTCGACGTAACAGAACGAGCGAGTCTGGGAGCCGTCGCCGAAGATCGTGATCGGCCGGTCCTGAAGCGCCTGGCGGAAGAAGGTCGGGATCGCGCGGCCGTCGTGGGGTCGCATCTTCGGGCCATACGTGTTGAAGATGCGGACGATCGCCGTGTCGACGCCCTGCTGACGGTGGTAGGCCATCGTCAGTGCCTCGGCGTAGCGCTTGGCCTCGTCGTAGACGCCGCGGGGGCCGATCGGATTGACGTGGCCCCAGTAGGTCTCGGGTTGCGGGTGGACCTGGGGGTCGCCGTAGACCTCGCTCGTGGAGGCGGTGAGGAACCGTGCCCGGTGCGCTTTCGCCAGCCCGAGCGTGTGGTGGGTTCCGTAGGACCCGACCTTGAGCGTGTGCAGCGGCAGTCGTAGGTAGTCGATCGGTGACGCCGGCGACGCGAAGTGGTAGACGAAGTCGACGGGTTCATCGATGAAGTAGGGCTCGATGATGTCGATCTGCTGGTAGACGAACTGATCGCTCCGGATGTGCTCGATGTTCTCCAACGAGCCGGTTTCGAAGTTGTCGACGCAGATCACGCGGTGGCCACGCCGCAGCAACTCGTCGCACAGGTGCGAACCGAGGAAGCCGGCGCCGCCGGTGACAAGGCAGGTAGTCATGTGAGGCTGAATCTACTGGTGAGGTCCGACCGGTGGAATCGGCGGGTCGGTGGGGTGAACCCAGCTGCCCCGCTCTCGCTTCCAGATCGGCGCTCGCGCCTTGATCTCGTCGATGATCTCGCGGGCGCCGTCGAACGCCTGGCCGCGGTGCGGGGCCGACACCGCGACCGCCACCGAGGCCTCAGACAGCGGCACCGTGCCGATCCGGTGCTCGGCGGCGGCCGAGCACAGCCCGTGGCGCTCGATCGCCGCCTCCACGATCTCACGCAGCTGACGCTCGGCCATCGGCACGTAGGCCTCGTAGTCCAGATGCGAGATCTCACGGGTGACGCCGGTGAACGTCACCACCGCTCCGGCCCGCGGGTCACGCACGCGCTCGGCCAGCGCGTCGAGCAACAGCGGTTGGTCGGTGATCAGCACGTACACCGTCCCGGGTTCGGTCGCGGCGCCACCGGAGACCGGTGGGATCAGCGCCAGCTCGTCACCGGCATGCAGCACGACCGAGGCGTCGGCGAATTCCTGGTTGACCGCCATCACGACCGGGCAGCCCGCGGTGACGTCCGACAACTGCGTGAGTACATCGCCGACACGAGCGCCGTCGGGCAGCGTCAGCGGCAGCTCGTCGGCACCGGCCCGCTCCCGCAGCACGGCGAACAGCTTGACTCTGACGTCCACCGTCGGATCCGCGGTCAGGTGGCCGGCTCGAGCAGGAAGATCGGGATCTGCCGGTCGGTCTTCTGCTGGTAGGAGACGTAGTCGGGCCAGACCTCGACCGCACGCTTCCACCACGTCGCGTACTCGTCGGCCGACGCCTCCCGGGCACGGTAGTCCCCATGAGCGGTTCCGTCCTGCACTTCGACCAGCGGGTTCTTGCGCAGATTCCCCACCCACGTGGGGTTCTTCGGCGCGCCGCCCTTGGAGGCCACGGCCGCATAGGTGCCGTCGTGCTCGACACGCATCACCGGATGCTTGCGCAGCTTGCCGGTGCTGGCCCCGACCATGGTCACGATGACCGTCGGCACACCCCGCAGCAGCGTCCCCTCGGTCCCGCCTGATCCCTCGTACTCGGTCACCTGCTTGTTGACCCACTCAGCCGTGCTCGGCTCGTATTCACCCTGCAGTGGCATCGCGTCGCTCCTTGTGGTTCGTAGATCACAAGCCTAGGCATCTCGACGACGCGACGATGCCTGCCGAGGCAGGCCAGAATTGCGGCGGTGTCCAAGACCTCTGCGATGGAACGGTTCCGCACCCTGCTGCACACGCCGGTGTCGGTGCTCGCCGACGTCGGCGCGCACGCGTCCGGGTCCGAACGCGTGCTGATCCGCAGCGACGCGACGGGCACGATGCAGCTGGTAGAGCTCACCGACGGGCAGCCGATCGCGCTCACCGACCTGCCCGAGCCCGTCCGCGGAGCTCACTATGTGCCCGGGTCCCGCCAGGCGCTGCTCGAGATCGACGCGGGCGGCAACGAGCGGTTCGGCCTGTGGCTGCTCGACCTCGACGCGGCGGCCGCCGCGCCCGTGACCTCGCTGTCGCAGCTGCGGGCGCTGACCGACGATCCGCGCTACGGCCACCACTTCGCCGGGGTGTCCCCCGACGGAGGCCTGATCGCGTATCTCTCAAACCGCGCCGGCGGCGTCGACTTCGACCTCTGGAGCCTCTCCCTCGGCAGCGGCGAGCATCGGCTGGTGTACGCGGGCGGAACCTGGCTGCATCCCAGTTCGGGGTTCGCGCCCGACGGCCGTACGGTCGCGGTGCTCGCATCCGGCAACCGTCCGCTCGACACGGATCTGCTGCTGGTCGACATCGACAGTGGCGCGGTGACGACGCCGCTCCCCCATCACGACGAGCCGGCGCTCGTCGGCTCGCCGGCGTGGGTCGGCGACGGGCGCTTCGCGGTCGCCGCCAACATCGGCCACGACTTCGCGACGGTCGTGCGCCACGAGCTCGGCTCAGGCGCGACGGTGACCCTGCCTGGGGGGCCGCTCGACGCTGATGTGGAAGTCGTCTCCAGCCGTGACGGCAGCACCCTGCTGTTGATCGAGAATCGCGACGGTGCCGGGGTGATGACGCTCCGTGACGCCACGACGGGGGCGATCCGCACCGAGCTGCCCACCCCCGAGCCCGGAGTCGTCACCGGACTGCTCGACCCGCCGATCCTGTCCGACGATGGCGCCCGCGTGTACTACACGCTGTCGACCCCACGGATGCCGACGTCCGTGTATGCGTTCGACGAGCGCACGGCGACGACCCGCCGGCTGACCGCTGAACCGAGCGGGGTGCCGGCCGATTGCCTCGCGCCGGCCGAGAGCCAGACGGTGACGAGCTTCGATGGCGAGTCCGTGCCGGTGTTCGTGTTCCGCCCGCGGGCCGACCCGGAGGCCGACCCGGAGGGCGCTGGCCGGTCCCGCCCGCCGGTCGTCGTGTTGGTCCATGGCGGCCCGGAGGCCCAGGCGATGCAGCTGTTCAATCCGGTGATCCAGGGGCTCGTGCTGGCCGGCTTCGGCGTGGTCGTGCCCAACGTGCGCGGCTCGACCGGCTACGGCAAGCGGTACGCGTCGCTCGACGACACGACCCGGCGCCTGGACTCGGTCGCCGACCTCGCGGCGGTCCACGGGTTCCTCGATCAGGCCGGGTTCGACTCGTCGCGGGCGGCATTGTGGGGAGGTTCCTACGGCGGCTACATGGTGCTCGCCGGGGTCGCCTTCACGCCTGAGCTGTGGGCGGCCGGCGTCGACATCGTCGGCATCTCCAATCTCGTCACGTTTCTGCAGAACACGTCGGACTATCGGCGTGCCCATCGCGAGCGCGAGTACGGATCTCTGCAGCAGGACCGTTCATTCCTCGAGTCGGCCTCGCCGCTGCACCGCGTCGACGAGATCCGCGCGCCGTTGTTCGTGATCCACGGGCGCAACGATCCGCGCGTCCCCGTCTCGGAGGCCGAGCAGCTGGTCGCCCACCTGCGCGGGCGCGGGATTCGCTGTGAGCTGCGGATCTACGAGGACGAGGGCCACGGGCTGGCCCGGCTCGCCAACCGGCTCGATGCCTACCCGGCGGCGATCGAGTTCCTGCAGGATCTGCTGGGCGAGGCCTGACGGCTCAGCAGACGGTGAACGTCGTCTTGATCGTCTTGGTCACCGTTGAATGCACGGTCCGGTGCTTGACGTGACGCGTCTGCGTGTAGGTCAGCGTGATCCGCAGCGCGTGGGTCCCGGGGCGCAGGCCGTGCAGGAGCGGCGACAGGGTCGTGGGCAGATGGCCCGCGGCGGCGTTCGCGACGTACACGGTGATCCGCTTACGGTGCTTGTGGTGGTGGACCTTCACGATTTTCGTCCGCGTTCGTCTGACCCCGCGGTCGACGAACACCGCCACCCGCTTGAACGTGAGCTTCGCCGCCTTGGACTGACCGGTCGCGGCCGAGTTGACCTGCACGGGCAACCGCGCGGCGGCTGCCAGGCACGGCGGCGTCACCGGGACCGTGATCGTGATCTGCTGGTTGCCGGTCGTCGCGTGCAGGCTTCTGGTCGTCCCCGCCGCCGGTGGGGGCGGCTTGGTCGCGGCGGTGGTGGTGGTGAAGCTGAGCGTGCTCCCGAAGACGGTCCCGTAGGCGTTGTTTGCCGCCAGGCGGTAGTAGATCGTGGTGCCGGCGGGGAGGCCGGTGACGGTCGCCGAGACCGATCCCGGCGTGTCGTCGGCTGCCTCGGAGCCGGCCGCGGCGGTCGATCCGAGCGCCGGTGTGGTCCCGTACTGGATCGTGACGGTGCTCGCCGCACCTCGCGCGTTGGCGGTGCCACTGATCTGCGCCGAGGACGCGGTCACGTTCGTCGCCGCGCCGGACGTGACGGTCGGCGGTAGCTGCACGTCGGCGCGGACGATCGCGTTCGGGGTGCCGACGTCGATGAACCAGAGGTTGCCGTCGGGGCCCGAGACGATGTTGGTGCCGTCATAGATGTCAGCGGTCGGCTGCAAGCCGGCGCTGAAGAAGTCAACCTTCCCCGCCGGGGTCACCCGGTCGATGCCGTTCGTCGTATGCCCCTGGGGAAGCCACAGATTGCCGTCGATCCCGACCGTGATGTCCCAGGGATCGTCGCTCAGCGGGTATTCGGTGATCTGGCCGGCTGAGGTGATCTTCCCGACCGCGAAACCTAGGGAGTTCTGGTCGTCGAACCAGACGTTGCCGCCGGGACCGGCGGTGATCGCGTCGGGCGCCGCGCCCATGTTCAAGCCGTTCGTTTCATCGAACTCACTGTGGACGCCCGCATGCGTCATCCGGCCGATCACCGAGTAGCCGTTGCCCGTGTACCAGAGGTTGCCGTCGTCGCCGGCGGTAATCCCGTTCGCCATCGCCACCGCCGTGGGAAACACCGTCACGGGTGTGCCGTTGGGGGCCCCGAGCGCCACCTCGCCGATCCCCGGCCCGCCCTGGCGCGTCCACCACGCGTTGCCGTTGGCGTCGACCGTCAGGTCGCGCGGGACGAAGGGCATGCCCGTCTTATCCGGGTACTCACTGATCTGCCCCGACGGGCTCACCGCGCCCACGCCGGGCGTGGTGTTGTCGTAATCCTCAAACCAGACCGTGCCGTTCGGCGCGGTCGCCAGGTCATAGGGCACGGCCCCGGCGTCCAGACCCCCCATCCCGGCAGGGATCTCCGTGACCTGGCCCGATGGGGTGACCTCCCCGAGGGCCTTCGTGGCGCCGTTGTCGCTGAACCAGATCGTGCCGTTCGCGCCGGTCGTGATGTCGTGGATCACGGCGCCCGGCAGAAAGCCGGTGGTGATCTGCGTAATCACGCCTGCGGTCGTGATCCGACCGATCTCGGGTGCGCCTGTTCCGGTCGTCTCGGCGAACCACAGCGCGCCGTCGCTGGCCTCGATCAGGCTGCTGGCGGACGTGCCCGCGGGTAGATCAAACTCGGTCAGCGGCGTCGCACCGGCGGTTGCCGTCGTGATGCCGAATGCCGCCACGACCATGGCGACCAGACCGGTACAGATCCCGACCGCGCGTCGCCCCAGCGCTCGTCTACCCAGCATCCCAACGACCCCCATCTCGATTGAAGCGGGCACGTTACGCGCTGGACCGCGTCTCGGCAAGCACGGGCGGCCGGTAACCTCCCCACGGCGATGGCGACCGCCGATGAGAACCGCACGATTGCGCCGATCGTCGGCCCCGACGACCCCCGGCACTTCACCGACTCGGGCATCGAGATCGACGCGCTGTACGACCCGAGCGACCTGCCGGCCGACCTGGCGGAGCGTCTCGGCGAACCCGGTCAGTACCCGTACACGCGCGGCGTGCACCGTGAGATGTACCGCCAACAGCTGTGGACGATGCGCCAGTACGCCGGGTACGCGTCGGCGAAGGAGTCCAACGAGCGCTATCGCTACCTGCTGCGCAACGGATCGACGGGGCTGTCGATGGCGTTCGATCTGCCGACCCAGCTGGGATTGGACTCAGACGATCCGCGCTGCCTCGGCGAGGTGGGGCGCACCGGCGTCGCGATCGACACGATCGACGACATGCGCACGGCGTTCGACGAGATCCCGTTGGACCAGGTCTCGACCTCGATGACGATCAATGCGCCCGCCGGTGTGCTGCTGCTGCTCTACGAACTGGTCGGCGCCGAGCAGGGCGTGCCGTCCAAGAGCCTGCGCGGCACCACCCAGAACGACATCCTCAAGGAGTACATCGCGCGCGGGAACTTCATCTACCCGCCCGAGGGCGCGATCCGGCTGACGACCGATCTGTTCGCGTACTGCGACGAGCACGTCCCACGGTGGAACACGGTCTCGATCAGCGGCTATCACTTCCGTGAGAAGGGGTGCTCGGCGGTCCAGGAGGTCGGGTTCACGCTCGCCAACGGAATCGCCTACGTGCAGGCGGCGCTCGACGCCGGGCTGGAGATCGATCGGTTCGCGCCGCGCCTGGCGTTCTTCTTCAACGGTCACAACAACGTCTTTCAGGAGGTCGCGAAGTTCCGCGCCGCCCGGCGGATGTGGGCGAGGATCATGCGCGAGCAGTTCGGCGCCCAGGACGAGCGGTCGTGGCGGCTGCGCTTCCACACCCAGACCGGCGGCGTCACGCTGACCGCCCAGCAACCGGAGAACAACATCGTCCGGGTAGCGCTGCAGGGGTTCGCCGCGGTCTGCGGTGGCACCCAGTCGCTGCACACCAACGGGTTCGACGAGGCACTGGCGCTGCCGACCGAGCGCGCCGCCAAGATCGCGCTGCGCACCCAGCAGATCATCGGCTACGAGTCGGGGGCCGCGGACACCGTCGACCCGTTCGCGGGGTCCTACTTCGTCGAGTCGCTGACCGACGAGATCGAGACCCGCGCGCAGGAGCTGATCGACAAAGTGGCCGAGCTCGGCGGCTCGGTCCAGGCGATCGACTTCATCAAGAACGAGATCGAGGAGTCGGCGTTCGGCTATTACGAGCGCTACCGGACCGAGCAGGACATCGTCGTCGGCGTCAACAAGTTCGTCGAGGACACGCCCGAGGTACCTGATCTGCTGCGCGTCGATCCCGAATCGGAGCACCAGCAGGTCGCGCGGCTGAAAGCGTTCAAGGCCGACCGCGACCACGAGCTCGTCGCTCGCCGGCTCGATGAGGTCCGTGACGCCGCTCGCGGGACCGGCAACATGTTGCCGCCGCTGCGCGCCGCGCTCAGCGACCGCTGCTCGATCGGCGAGGTCTGCGGCGCCATGCGCGACGTGTTCGGCGACTACAAGCCGACCTACTAGCGCCAGCCCGACCAGCCGCTACCCTCGCGGTCGATGACGGCGCCCGCGGTCTATTTCGTGCAGGTGATCCTCGCGCTCCACATCCTGTCGGTGGTCGCCGCGTTCGGAGTGGTGTTCGCGTATCCGATCTTCATGACGATCGGCGCCCAACTGGATCCCGGCGCGATGCCGTGGTTTCACCGGATGCAGCAGGCGGTCAGCCGCTGGCTGATCGGTCCGGGACTGCTGCTGGTCGTCATCTTCGGCGTGATCCTGGCCTCCAAGTACCACGCCTGGCACGCGTTCTACGTGCAGTGGGGGATCGGTGCCGCGGTCGTGATCGGTGCGCTCGAGGGCATGTTCATGATCCCGCGGGAGGGCCGTCTCGCCGACCTCGCCCGGCGTGACCTCGAGGCGCAGCCCGGCGGGTCCGGCGTGCTTGTGACCCGTAGCGCCGAGTACCAGGCCGTGTTCCGGCAGGTCGCGATCGGCGGCTTGGCCATGAACCTGATCGTGATCCTGACCGTGTACTTCATGGCCACGCAGGCCGGCGCGTAGGCTTAACCGCGCGATGAGCGCGCCGTCCACCCGCCGCCTGGGGCTGACCGTCGCGGCCGCGGTGGTGGCGGCCGACACGCTTTCGAAGGCGATCGCCGCCCACTATCTGGCCGGCCGCGGCGTCGTCAACCTGCTCGGTGGCCATTTTCACCTGGAGCTGTATCGCAACCACGCCGGACCGGGCAACACGTTCGCCGGCCACCCCGTGCTGGTTTCGGTGCTGTCGCTGGCGGCGGTGATCGTGATCGGCATGCTGTTGCTGACTGTCCGCGCGCGCAGCACCGCGGTCGCGCTGGGACTGTTGCTCGGGGGCGGCATCGGGAACCTGATCGACCGGTTCGTGACCTCGCCGGGCCCCCTGCACGGCGGCGTGATCGACTGGATCAAGCCGACGCTGCACGGCGGAAGCATGAATCTCGCGGACCTGTCGATCAACGCCGCGCTGATCGTGTTGATCGTCGGCGGCGCGATCGAGTGGTGGCTCGACGCGCGTTCGCGTCGCGGCCTGTCGCCCGACCCGTCGTCGTAGCCGGTGGGCGCGAGGCTGCAGCGCACCGTCGCCACGGAGGAGTCCGCGTTCGCCGGGCGAAACTGAACTCAGCAGAACGACTCCGAGCCCGAGTCCACCGTTGCCTGGGAGGGCTAGCCGCGCTAGCGGCCACGGTGAGCTCGAGCCCGGATGTCGGTTGCGGCTTAGCGGCCTGGGCCGATCGGGATCGGACCGACGGGGACGACAGCGCTTGAGCCGGCGGTCACCGGCGTGCAGATCGCCCACACGGAGAACGTCGCATCGTTGACGGCATTGAAGTTGTCCACGAATCCGTTCCAGCCGGTCGCCGGCTTCGTCACACCGTTGGCGAACGTCGGCTGAGACTCGTTGATTTCCTCGGCGGCGGCTGACGTGGTGAACCCTCCGGCGATCGCCGAGGTGCCGGTCGGACACACCACTGCTCCAGGGGTATCCGACGGGGTGCCTGCGGCCGGCGCTTTCGGCGCGGTGATGTTGGCGCTCTGCACGTACGACACCTTCGCCAGCGCGGTCGCGTTGGCTGCGGTGGTGGCGTTGGTCGCGTTGGTGGCGTTGGTGGCATTGGTGGCGTTGGTGGCGTTGGTGGCGCTGGTCGCGCTGGTCGCCTTGGTCGCGCTGGTCGCCGAATCGGCAGTGTTCGCATGCGTCGCGTTCGGAACGACCAGGCCAGTCTTGAGCTTGCCGGCGCCGATCGCGCCCTTGGCGATCTTGCCGTTCGTCACCGCGCTCCCCGCCAGTTTGTTCGACGTGACCGCGCCTTTCTGCAACTGCTTGGTGCCGACGCTGCCATTGGCCAGAGTGGAGCCGGCGTAGGCCGAACCGGCCATCGCCACGACGAGCGCCACGATCGAAACGGCGAGCGCCGCGCCGGAGGTCGGCAGCCGCAGCCGACGCCCGGGCGTGGCCGCGTCTGTGGTCGTGTGCGTTCGCCGGTTTCGGCGTCGCGTCATCAGTCGTCTCATCGAGAACCTCCTGTGGTGGTGGTCTGGGCCGATGCGACGGCTGCCAGTGGATCAGCCCGCCAGGCCACGCCGCGGCGCGAACGTCGGGTCGGGATGCGGTCTGCCGACCCTCTCTCATTGGAGACTCGGTCGTTCTGGCCCCATGCCGATCGCGCAGGTTCGCGTCGATCGTGTGCCCGGGTTACCCGATCCGAGCCCCTCGGCACATCTACGCCCTCAATAACTCCTCACTGTGAACTCACGTCGAACCTATAGAGCGCAGAATCGGTTGTCAAATACACGTAAAGACAGCGTCCGCGCCCCCGTCGTGGTCACTGGGCGGGCCCCGGCGTCGAACACATAGACTGCCGCGCCATGCGTGAGAAGGCACCGGAGACCTACGAGGAGAAGCTCGCCCAGTTGCAGGAGCTGCGGCAAGAGGCGGTCCACAACGCCGGCCAGGTGGCGGTCGACAAGCAGCACGCGAAGGGCAAGTTCACCGCTCGCGAGCGGATTGCCAAGCTGTTGGACCCGGGCTCGTTCCAGGAGCTCGACGTGTTCGTCCGTCACCGCACGACCGATTTCGACATGCAGCGCAACCGGCCGTACGGCGACGCCGTCGTGACCGGCCACGGGACGATCGACGGTCGTCGCGTGTGCGTTTTCAGCCAGGACTTCACCGTGTTCGGCGGCTCGCTGGGCGAGGTGATGGCCGAGAAGATCTGCAAGGTGATGGACCTGGCGACCAAGATCGGCTGCCCCGTGATCGGGATCAACGACTCCGGCGGTGCCCGCATCCAGGAGGGCGTGGTCTCGCTCGGGGCCTACGGCGACGTGTTCCTGCGCAACGTGCGGTCAAGCGGCGTGATCCCGCAGATCTCGCTGGTGATGGGCCCGTGCGCCGGCGGCGCCGTCTACTCGCCGGCGATCACGGACTTCATCTTCATGGTCAAGGAGACCTCGCACATGTTCATCACCGGCCCTGACGTGATCAAGACGGTCACCGGCGAGGAGGTCGGGTTCGAGGAGCTTGGCGGGGCGATGTCGCACAACGCGAAATCCGGCGTGGCGCAGTTCGCCTCCGACGACGAGGACCAGTGCATCGAGGACGCGCGTTACCTGCTCTCGTTCCTGCCGCAGAACAACCTCGAGACGCCGCCGCGCGTCCATCCGACCGACGATCCGCTGCGGGAGGATCCCGAGCTCGATCTGATCGTCCCCGACAGCCCGAACAAGCCATACGACATGCGAGAGGTGATCCGCCGGGTGGTCGACGACGGTGAGTTCCTCGAGGTCCACGAGTACTACGCCCGCAACATCGTGTGCGGGCTGGCGCGGATGGACGGCCACAGCGTCGGCGTCGTCGGCAACCAGCCTGCGCAGATGGCCGGCGTCCTGGACATCGACTCCTCGGAGAAGGCGGCGCGGTTCATTCGCACCTGCGACGCGTTCAACATCCCGATCCTCACCTTCTGCGATGTCCCCGGCTTCCTGCCCGGCACCCGGCAGGAGTGGGGCGGGATCATCCGTCACGGCGCCAAGCTGCTGTACGCCTACGCCGAGGCGACCGTTCCGAAGGTCACGATCATCACGCGCAAGTCCTACGGCGGTGCCTACGACGTGATGGGCTCAAAGCACCTGGCGGCCGACTTCAACTTCGCCTGGCCGAGCGCCGAGGTCGCGGTGATGGGTCCCGAAGGCGCGGTCAACATCATCTACCGCCGTGACATCGCCGCCTCGCCCACGCCCGACCAGCGCCGAGAGAAGCTGATCGAGGACTACAAGGCCCACTTCGCAAACCCGTACGTGGCTGCCGAGCGTGGGTACCTCGACGATGTGATCATCCCGCACGAGACGCGGCCGAAGGTGATCACGGCGCTGCAGACGCTCGAGACCAAACGCGAGCCCGGTCCCCGCCGCAAGCACGGCAACATCCCGCTCTAGCTCACGGCGCGGCTCAGGCGATCCGGAGGCGGAGGACCGGCTCGAGCGCCGGCGCGTGGGAAGCCGGCGTCGACTCGATCGTCACGTCGAGCCTTCTGTCGTCGATCACCAGCCATCCGAGTTGGTTGCGCCACGTCGGGTCCTGGACCACGTCCCAGCGGATCTGCGGCGCGCGCACGCCGGCCGACAGCGCGAGGCGGCGGGCGAGTCGCCGCGCGACCTGGGAACGTCGTGCGGTGCCGACCATTCGTCGCTCGCGCTTGGCGAGCTGATTGCGAAACGGCGAGCACACCAGTTGGTAGACCGAGCTGGTGACGCCGGCGGCCACCGGGAAGCTCACCCGCTCGGCGTAGGACTGGTGAACGTCGCCGCCGAGCATCACGATCGAGGCGGGCGCCGTACCGTCGGGTCGAGAGCCGATCTCGCCGATCAGCGCGATCAGACGGTGAAACGAGTCCTGGAAGGCCGCCCAGTGCTCGAGGTCGAGGGCTCGTCGTAGCGACTCGGACGGCCCGCGCGCCCACCGCCCCCAGGCGCCGGAGCACAGCGCCTCGTTCCACGCCTCGATCCAGTGCAGCGTCGGCGCGAGCAACACCGGCAGCGTCCCCGCGATCAGCAGGTGGTCGTAGTCGCCGCGCAGCTCGCCCTCCAGCCAGGTCCATTCGTCGGCGTCGATCATCTCTCGACGGCCGCCGCCGAGCACGCGCCCCTCGCGGCTGTCGAGCACCACCAGCCGCGATCGCCCGATCACGCGGGAGAACGTCCATAGGCGACCGCCCTCGTCGCGGTCAGCGGACTCGGCGTGAGCGCGCAGCAGCTCCTCGGCATCGTCGGCGGCGATCACGCGCTGGTAGACGGGGTCGGCGTCGAGATCGTCGGGCGACAGGTTGCCGAGATGCTGGTAGACCCAATACGTCAGCAGGCCCGAGATGATCCGCTGATGCCACCACGTGGTGGCGCGCATGTCACGGACCCAGGACTCCGATGTGTTCCAGTCGTCGTGGACGTCGTGGTCGTCGAACATCATCGCCGAGCCGACCGTCGACATCAGCCAGCGGATCGACGGGTCGCACCAGGACTCCTCGTAGAGCATCGTGTACTCGTCGACGTCGAGCACCTCCTCGCCGGGGGCGCGACTCGTGTCACGCCGCGCGCGGATTCTGGCCACGGTCTCCGGCGAGGCCTCGTCGGCGTAGATCTGGTCGCCGAGCAGCAGCAGGAGCCGCGGCCACTCCTCTTGGGGCTGGTCGCGCATCCGCAGCGCCAGCGCGTGCAGCGCGTCGACGCCGACACCCTCGGGATGCTCGTCGACATCGAGGATGTAGGAGCCGGTGTGCGGCCGGGCGACTCGGCACGACCCCCAGACGATCCGCACCGGCCCGGAGCCCGGGAGCGTCTGGAGTCGGCTCGCCGGAAATGGGGAGTCCGGTTCGGGCCAGCGGCGCGCCCCGTCGAGATGCACTTCGTACGCGGTGCTCGATCCCGGCTCGAGGTCGCGTAGGACGACAAGCGCGTAGTGGCGCTCGCCGACCGTGAACGTGCGAGCCCGACGCCCGAGGATCTCGACCTCGCAGGCGGCGTCGGTCTGCACCCAGATCGTCGCCTCGGTCTCCGAGACGTAGCGCAGGATCGGTCCGAGGACAAGTGCTGGCATGGGGCGACGCTACCCGCGCCGCGTGTCGCTCACGCGGAGCATTCGCCTACAGATCGACCGTCTGCGCCTGTATCGAGCCGGCCTGCCACGCGCCGTAGGCGGCCGCGGCGATCGCGAGGTCCTGGATCGCGAGGCCGGTGGAGTCAAACAGCGTGATCTCGTCGTCCGAGCTTCTCCCGCGCCCGTCCGGTGACGCGAGCACCGAGCCGAGGTCACGCACGGCCTCACGGTCGACGAGCCCGGCCGAGACGGCGCCGGTCAGCTCGCCGCCGTGTACGGCCTGCTCCCATTCGTCGCAGACCAGCGTGCAGGCCGCGACCGCATGGACGCTCGCCTCGGCTTTGCCAGGACCGTCAGCACCGAGCATGTTCAGATGCATGCCCGGCCGCAGGTCCGGCCGCTCGACGATCGCGGACGTCCCGGGCGTCACGCAGCAGACCACGTCACAGGCAAGCGCTTGGCGCCGGTCGCCGACCGTCCCGGCCAGCTCATGCGCGACCTCGGCGGCCGCCTCGGGCCGGGGGTCGCAGGCAACGCCGCCCTCGTAGCCGGCCGCCCGCAGGCAACGCGCCGCCCACAGCCCATGCAGGCCACAGCCGATCACCCCGACCGTGCGTCCATCGGACCGCGCCAGTGCCTGTGCGGCGACGGCCGCCACCGCGCCGGTCCGCAGCGCCGTCACCGAGCGGGCGTCGAGGATCATCAGCGGGGTGCCCGTGTCGGCGTCCGACAGACAGATCAGTCCCTGTACGGTCGGCAACCCGTTAGCGGGATTCGACGGAAACGAGGTGATCCACTTCAGCATCGCGAACCCATCGCCGCGGGCCGGCATCGCGCGGAAGTCGCCGAACGGCGGGCTCGGCAGGTAGACCTTGGCCGGCATTGACCATTCGCCGGCATGGTGGCGGGCGAAGCCGTCACGGACATGGTCGATCGCGGCTGCGGGGGTCACCGCCGCGAGCACGGTGTCGTGGCCGAGGACGGGCAACGGGGGCACGGGGCGCACCTTATATCGGGCTGCCGACGCCGGCGTGGCTCGTTGACGAGCGTCGCCGCCCGGTACGCTCAGCGGCCAATGGTGAACCGACGCGCCGAGCTGACGATCGTCGCTCCCAACGCCTCACCGGAGGAGGCGGCAGCGGTGATCGCCGCCGTGCAGCGGTTCATCCGTGACACCGCACCGGCGACGGTGGCGGCTGCGCCGGCGCGCAACCCGTGGCAGCGGGCCGCGCTGCTGGAGGGCGTCGACCGCGCCCCGAGCGCGCCGTTGCCCTGGGTCTGACCGCCGCACCGGGACACGACGTCGGGCGGTTCGCCGACCTAAATAGGTAAACCCGGATTGGGTTTTGGTAGATTGCGCTGAGGCCTGCTCCGGGCCGCGCACCGAACCCGACCGGAAGGACCCGATGGAGCCCGCATCGTTGGACACCCGCAGTCGCGCTCCCCGCGAAGGGTCGCTGGACAACCCGCTGGTCGTCGAGGACGTGCCGGGACACGTGATCCCGATCCTCGAGCGTGAGTTCGACGACTTCGAGACCGAGTCGACCCGCTTCCTGCAGGGACGGCTGCAAGAGGCGGAGTTCATCAAGTTCAGGCTCAAGCAGGGCGTCTACGGCCAGCGCCAGCCCGACGTCCAGATGATCCGGGTCAAGCTCCCGATGGGCGGCGTCACCCCCGATCAGCTCGACGCGTTCGCCAGCGTGATCGAGCAGTACGCGCCACTGCGCAAGGGCCATGTCACCACGCGCCAGAACATCCAGATCCACCACGTGCCGCTGACCGACATGACCGAGCTGATGCGCGAGCTCGCCGACACCGGCCTGTCGTCACGTGAGGGCTGCGGCAACACGATGCGCAACGTCACCGGCGACCCCCGCGCGGGGACGCTCGCCGACGAGCCGTTCGACGTGACCCCCTACGCGGCGGCGTACGTGCGGTATTTCGTGCGCCACCCGACGACCCAGGCGATGCCGCGCAAGGTCAAGACGGCGTTTGCCGCCAACGACGCCGACAACGCGATCACCGGCATCCACGACATGGCGTTCCTGCCACGGATCCGGGATGGCGTGCGCGGTGTTGAGATTCGCGTCGGCGGCGGGACATCGATCATGCCGCGGATCGCGCCGACGCTGTATGAGTTCGTCGAGCTCGACAACGGCGACTACCTGAAGATCACCGAGGCGTGCATGCGGATCTTCGATCGCACCGAGTTCCTGCGCGTCAACCGCGCTCGCGCCCGGATCAAGGTCCTGGTCGACAAGATCGGGATCGACGCGTTCCGCGAGCTGGTGGAGGAAGAGCTCCGCGGCGACTGGGTCTCCGAACGGGACTTCGATCCCGCCGGGCTGCTGCTCTTCCACGACGAGCGCGCGCACGTGCCGAGCGCGCGATCGGACTACTCGAGCCCCAACGGCGACCGCCGCGCGTTCGACGCGTTCGCGGCGTCGAACGTCGCCCCCCAGCGCCAGTCCGGCTTCGCGACGGTCGAGGTCAAGATCCCCCGCGGCGACCTGACGCCCGAACAGCTGCGCGGGCTGGCCGAGATCATGCGCCGCCACACGGGCGGCTACGCGCGTACGACCGTGCATCAGAACCTGGTGCTGCGCTGGGTCCGGGACGCCGCGGCTTACGAGGTGTGGCGCGAGCTCTCCGCGCTGGGACTCGGCGATGCCGGTGCCGACGAGATCACGGATGTCGTCTCATGCCCCGGCACGGATTCCTGCAAGCTCGGGATCACGAGCTCGATGGGGCTCAACCGAGCGGTCTCCGAACGCGTCTCGGAGATGGCGATCAGCGACCCGCTGACCAAGCGGGTGCACATCAAGATGAGCGGCTGCCCGAACGGCTGCAGCCAGCACCACATCGCCGATATCGGCTTTTACGGCGCGTCGATCAAGGTCGGTGAGCGAACGATCCCGGCGTACATCCCGCACATCGGCGGCGCCTACGAGGGCGGCGAGGTCCGTTACGGCACGCGGCTGAAGTCACGGCTGCCGGCCAAGCGAGTGCCGGACGCGGTGCAGCGGTGGCTAGATTTATACGAATCCGACCGCGCCGAGGGCGAGACCTTCGGCGATTACGCGCAGCGAGTCGGAGCGTCCCGATTCGAGGAGCAGGTGAGGGATCTGACGATGCCGATCGAATTCAGTCTGGACACCATGAACCACTTCATCGATTACAACCGCGAGGTCCCGTTCGTCGTGGCGCGCGGCGAGGGTGAGTGCGCGGTTTGAGCACCACCGTTCACACCAAGCTGGAGAGCGCCACCGCCGAGGAGGTGCTCGCGTACGCCGTCGAGCACTACCACCCACGGTTGACGCTGGCCTGCTCCTTCCAGAAGGAGGAGTCGGTCCTGTTTCACATGCTGTCGGTGATCGAGCCATCGGCGCGAGCGTTCACGATCGATACCGGCGTGCTGTTCCCGGAGACGCTGGCCGCCTGGAAGCGGTTCGAGGACCGCTTTCCACTCCCGATCGACGTGATCGACGCCCACAGTCCGGGCGCGCCCTGGACGCTTCAGAACTGCTGCTCGGCGGCCAAGGTCGCCGGACTCGAGACCGCGCTGTCCGACGTCGATGCGTGGATCACCGGGATCCGGCGCGAGCAGGCGACCACGCGGGCGGCCGCGCCCAAGTTCGAGCACGACGAGCGGCGTGGGATCGCCAAGCTCAATCCGCTGGCGGACTGGACCGAGAAGGACGTCTGGACCTACATCTTCAAGCACGATCTGCCGTACAACCTGCTGCACGATCAGGGCTACGACTCGATCGGCTGCGTCCCGTGCACGCTTCCGGGCAACGGTCGCGACGGGCGCTGGGCGGGCCTGGACAAGACCGAGTGCGGCATCCACGTGGTGTGATCGGGAAGGGACTCACCTCCCACCCCGCCACCCCAGCTCGCTGACCCTCCCGTCCCTGCGTCCTAAGCTGCACGAAACCCGATGACGATCAACCATTTCGAGCTATCCCACCTCGAGACCCTCGAGGCGGAGTCGATCCACATCTTCCGGGAGGTCGCGGCCGAGCTCGAGCGTCCGGTGCTGCTGTTCTCCGGCGGCAAGGACTCGATCATCCTGCTGCGGCTGGCCGAGAAGGCGTTTCGACCGGGCAAGTTCCCGTTCCCGATCATGCACGTCGACACCGGCCACAACTTCCCGGAGGTGATCGAGTTCCGCGACCGGATCGCCTCGGAGATCGGTGAGCGGCTGATCGTCGCCAACGTGCAGGACTCGATCGACGCCGGCCGCGTCGTCGAGGAGACGGGACCGCGGGCGTCACGCAACCGCCTGCAGACGACGACCCTGCTCGACGCAATCGAGGAGCACGGGTTCGATGCCGCGTTCGGGGGCGCTCGTCGCGACGAGGAGCGCGCCCGTGCCAAGGAGCGTGTGTTCTCGTTCCGCGACGACTTCGGCCAGTGGGACCCCAAGAACCAGCGGCCCGAGCTGTGGTCGCTGTACAACGGCAAGATCCGCAAAGGCGAGCATGTGCGCGTGTTCCCGATCTCCAATTGGACCGAGCTCGACGTGTGGCAGTACATCGAGGCCGAGCAGCTCGAGATCCCGTCGATCTACTTCTCGCACGAGCGCGAGGTGTTCGCGCGCGACGGGATGCTGTACGCCCACAACGAGTTCATGGAGCTGATCGAGGGCGAGGTCCCGTTCAGCGAGTCGGTGCGCTATCGAACGGTCGGCGACATGACCTGCACGGGCGCGGTCCGCTCGACCGCCAGCTCGCTGGAGGCAGTCGTCGCCGAGATCGCGGCCACGCGGGTGACCGAACGCGGTGAGACCCGCGCCGATGATCGCGTGACCGAGGCCGCGATGGAAGATCGTAAGCGCGAGGGCTACTTCTAACCATGGCCGCCGGCGACACCACCAACGGAGCCGCTCCGCACAGCGGCTCCGGGGCGTCGACGCCCAGCCCGTACTGGATGGGCAAGCGCACGTCCGAGCTGTTGCGGATCGCCACCGCCGGCTCGGTCGACGACGGCAAGTCGACGCTGATCGGCCGACTGCTGCACGACACCAAGTCGATCTTCGAAGATCAGATGGAGCACGTCGTGCAGACGTCGGAACGCCGCGGCGACGGCTACGTCAACCTGGCGCTGCTGACTGACGGCCTGCGGGCCGAGCGCGAGCAGGGGATCACGATCGACGTCGCGTACCGCTACTTCGCCACGCCGCGGCGCAAGTTCATCGTCGCCGACACCCCCGGCCACGAGCAGTACACGCGCAACATGGTCACCGGCGCCTCCACCGCCGACGTCTCGATCGTGCTCGTCGACGCACGCAAGGGCGTCTCCGAGCAGACCCGCCGCCACGCCTACATCGCGTCGCTGCTGCGCATTCCACACCTGGTCGTGTGCGTCAACAAGATGGACCTGGTCGGTTACGACGAGAGCGTCTTCTACGAGATCCTCGAGCAGATGACCGACTGGATGGCGCGGCTGCAGGTGCCCGACATCACGTTCATTCCGATCTCGGCGCTGAACGGCGACAACGTGGTCGATCGCTCCGATCGGATGCAGTGGTACGGCGCGGCGCCGCTGCTCTACCACCTCGAGCACGTCGTGATCGCGCCCGATCGCAATCTGCAGGACGTTCGCTTCCCGGTGCAGTGGGTGATCCGGCCGATGTCCGACGAGCACCACGACTACCGGGGCTACGGCGGTCAGATCGCGGGCGGCGTGCTGCGTCCAGGCGCCGAGGTGGTGGTGCTCCCCAACGGCCGGAGCACCACGATCGCCGCGATCGACACGTTCTCAGGCGAGCTGGAGTCGGCGTTCCCGACGATGTCGGTCGCGCTGCGGCTCACCGACCAGATCGACATCTCCCGCGGCGACATGATCGTCTCGCCGGAGGATCAACCGGTCGCCAGCCGCGAGCTGGACGCGATGCTGTGCTGGATGTCCGAGCAGCCGCTGTCTGCGCGGGGCAAGTACACGATCAAGCACACGACCCGCTCGGCCCGGGCGATCGTCGAGGCGCTCGAGTACAAGGTCGACATCAACACGCTCGAGCACGAGCCCGCCACCCAGCTCGGTCTCAACGAGATCGGCCGGGTGCAGCTGCGCTGCTCGACCCCGCTGATGCTCGACCCGTATGCGCGCAACCGCGCGACCGGCAGCTTCATCCTGATCGACGAGTCGACCAATGACACGGTCGCCGCCGGCATGGTGCTCAACGCGCGCTGAGCTCAACCGAGCACGTCTTCCGGGGCGAGCTCCCGCAGCAGCGCGCGCAGCGGCGTCAGCGCCGGGTGCGCGGACGCCGGATTGGTCACCAACGCGATCGCGATGCCCCGCTCTCGCAGCGGCACGAACACGACGCCGCCGTCGCGCAGGCTGCGCGACGACAACGGCAGCCGCGTGACGCCGATCCCCGCGGCGACCAGCGCGAGCAGGTTCTGCGGGCTGGTGCCGCGCTGGACCACGTGAGGCTCGAAGCCCGCGGCTGCGAAGTCCCGGTCGTACTTGTCGTGCCAAGGTGGCCAGCTGGAGCGAGCGGTCAGCACCCACGACTCGTCGGCGAGGTCGGCGAGCGTCAGCGACTCGGCGCCGGTCAGCCGATGGCCCACCGGGAGCACCGCTGCGACCGGCTCGCGCATCAGCTCCTCCGTCCGCAGGTCATCGACGAGCGGCGCGCGGCTGAGGCCTGCGTCGAGCGAGCCGTCGCGCACGCGCGCGACCAGTTGGGCGATCGGCAGCTCCTCGGTGCGCAGTTCGACCTCGGGGGCACGATCGGCGAACCGTCGCAGCACCACCGGCAGCAGATGGTTCGCGATCGAGGACAGAACGCCGACTCGCAGCACGTCCCGTTCGCCGCGGGCAGCCCGCACCGCCACTTCGAACGCGCGATCGGCGGCGGCGAGCGCCGCCCGCGCTTCGGGCAGGAGCGCCGCTCCGACGACGGTCGGCGCGACGCCGTGGGGGCCGCGGTGAAACAGCGCCGCGCCGAGCCGGCGCTCGATCAGCGCGATCTGCTGAGACAGCGACTGCTGGGCGATGTGCAGTCGCTCCGCCGCGGCGGTGAAGCTGCCCGCCTCGGCGATCGCGACGACGTAGCCCAACTGACGCAGGTCCGCGATCGGTTGGCGGGATTGGCCACTCACACGGGCATTTTCCGCGATACAGGCGTTGACTGTGGCGGTGCAGGCGATCGGTGTTGGACGCGCACACGGCGCACCGTCAGGATGACCACATGACCCACGCCGATCCTCGCGTCTGGCTGATCACCGGTAGCTCCTCCGGGTTCGGCCACCAGCTGGCGCAGACCGCTCTGGAGCACGGCGACCACATCGTCGCCACCGCCCGCCACTCCTCGTCGCTGCACGAGCTTGTCGCCGGCGCGCCCCCCGGCGCCGCGATCGCCGTCGACCTGGACGTCACCGACGCTGATCAGCGGGCCGCCGCGATCGCCGCGGCCGTCGACCACTTCGGTCGTCTCGACGTGCTCGTCAACAACGCCGGGTTCGGCTCGGTCGGCGCCGTCGAGGAGATCGAGGACGGCCCCTTCCGAGCGTTGATGGAGACGATGTTCTTCGGCGCGCTGGCGCTGACGCAGGCGGCGCTGCCGGTGATGCGGCGTCAGGGCTCGGGCGCGATCGTCCAGATCAGCTCGATGGGCGGCCAGGTGACGATGCCGGGATTCGGCGCCTACTGCGCGTCGAAGTTCGCGCTCGAGGCGGTCTCCGAGTCGCTGGCCGTCGAAGTGGCGCCGCTCGGGATCCAGGTCCTGATCGTGGAGCCGGGGGCGTTCGCGACCGGGTTCGGCGGCGCCCGGATGCAGCGTTCGCCGGAGCTCGGGGACGTCTACGCCGAGACGGTCGGGCCGACGCGCGCGGCCGTCGACGGAATGGACGGCTCGCAGCCGGGCGACCCCGCGAAGGCGGCAGCAGCGATCGTCCGGGCCGTCGGAGACGGCGCCGCGCCGCTGCATCTGGCGCTCGGCGCCGACGCGGTCGACGCGATCCGGGCCGCTCAGGAGGCCCGCCGCGCCGATCTCGAGGCATGGGAGCAGGTGAGCCGCAGTACGGCTGCGTAGCCGTGCCGGTAGAGTGCCGCGGCGCATGTTCTCGAAGGTCCTGGTCGCCAACCGCGGTGAGATCGCGGTCCGCATCATCCGTGCCTGCGAAGAGCTCGGGGTCTCGACGGTCGCCGTCTACTCCGAGCTCGACCGCGACGCGCTGCACGTCGCACGCGCCGACGAGGCCTATCTGCTCGGACCGGGACCCGCCACGGAGAGCTACCTGGCGATCGACAAGATCCTCGACGTGGTCGCTCGCTCGGGCGCCGAGGCGGTCCACCCCGGCTACGGCTTCCTGGCCGAGAACGCGGGCTTTGCCAAGGCGCTGGAGGACGCGGGGGTCGTGTTCATCGGGCCGCCGTCAAGTGCGATCGAGGCGATGGGGTCCAAGACCCGGGCGCGGGAGCTGATGGCCGCCGCGGGCGTCCCGATCGTGCCCGGCACGACCGAGCCGGTGCTGACGATCGACGATGCCCGCGCGATCATCGCCGACACGATCGGCTATCCGGTGGCGGTCAAGGCAGCCGGCGGGGGTGGCGGCAAGGGGTTCCGTGTTGCGCTGACCGACGATGAGCTCCCCGATGCGTTCGAGGGGGCGGCGCGCGAGGGCGAGAAGTTCTTTGGCGACGCGACCGTCTATCTGGAGCGCTACCTCCCCGATCCACGCCACGTCGAGGTCCAGGTGCTGGCCGACGGGCACGGCCATGTCATTCATCTTGGCGAGCGCGACTGCTCGCTGCAGCGCCGCCACCAGAAGCTGATCGAGGAATCGCCGGCGCCCGCCGTCGACGCCGAGCTGCGGGCGCGGATCGGCACGATCGCCACCGAGGCGGCCGCCGCGGTGAACTACACCGGCGCCGGCACGATCGAAGGGCTGTTGCAGGACGGCGAGTACTACTTCCTGGAGATGAACACGCGGGTTCAGGTCGAGCACTGCGTGACCGAGATGGTGACCGGCATCGACATCGTCAAGGAGGGGATCCGGGTCGCCGCCGGGGCTGAGCTGTCGATCTCCCAGGACGACGTCGTACTCCGCGGCCACGCGATCGAGTGCCGGATCAACGCCGAGGACGCGTCGAAGAACTTCGCACCGGCGCCGGGGGCGATCGGCGACTACCGGGAGCCCACCGGCCCCGGCGTGCGCGTCGACTCAGGCGTCGGCCCGGGTTCAGAGATCTCGCCGATGTACGACCCGATGGTGGCCAAGCTGATCGTCTGGGACGTCGATCGTGAGCAGGCGACGCGGCGGATGCTGCGGGCCCTGGGCGAGTATCAGATCACTGAGCTCAAGACGCTGCTCCCGTTCCACAAGGCGATCCTCCAGACCCGTCAGTGGGCCGACGCGGAGACCTGTCGCGACCTGATCGAGGATCGCGCGTGGCTGAAAGCGCTGGCCTTCGAGCCGGCCGCGCCCGCCGCGACCGAGGATGACGGCGAGACCGTCGAGCAGACCTACACCGTCGAGGTCTCGGGCAAGCGGTTCGACGTGAAGGTGATCGGCGCGGCACCGGCATACGCGGCCGCGCCGACGCCGGCCAACGGCGCGGGCGCGAAGCGCGCCCCGCGGCGTGACCGCGCGAGTGGTGGCGGCGCCGGCGGTGGCGACACGCTCGCGTCGCCGTTGCAGGGCACCATCCTCCGAGTCGCGGTGGAGGCCGGCGCGGTGGTCGAGGAGGGCGCGCTGATCGCGGTGATCGAGGCGATGAAGATGGAGAACGAGATCACCGCGCACAAGTCCGGCACCGTCGCCGAGCTGCCGATCTCGGCGGGCGCGTCGGTCTCCGCCGGCGACCCGCTCGCGGTCATCACCGCCGCCGAATAGCGCTGATCAGGCTCGAACTCGGGCGACGTTCTCCGTGTGGAGGCGGCGCTGAACCGCGTCGCGCCGTCCATCGGGCAGCGCAGCATCGTCGTGATCGCGCATGAGCGCGACGAGGTAGGCGCGGTCCTCTTCGAGCACCGTGTGGGCCCGCTCCCCGGAGATCGGGCCGCCGTGACCGGGGACGACCCACTCCGACTGCGTCACCAGGCCCTCCAAACGGTCGAGCGTCTCCTGGTAGATCGCCGGCGAGCCTCCCGGCGAGATCATCGGCAGCTCGACCGGCGACAGATAGTCGCCACAGACCAGGACCTTGGCCCAGGGCAGCCAGAATGCGGTGCCGTCAGGCGTGTGTCCTCCGGTCGGGTAGAGCTCGAGCTCGTGAGCGCCCGGCCCGGATCCGATCTCGAGCTTCCCGGGGACCGGCAGCGACTGCAGGGAGCCCAGCGACAGCGGCGGTCGGTCGACGACGTAGTGCTCGGCGTCGAAATCCCGCAGCTCGCGATGGGCCTGTCCCAGCTCTGAGCCCAGCCGCGCAACCGTCGATTCGCCGGCGGCGACCGCCGCGCCGGGAAACGCCAGCCGTCCGAGCAGGTGGTCCCAATCGCCGTGGGTGGTCAACAGCCCGCTGATCGGATAGCCGGCCTGCTCCAGCACCCCCGGCAGCACGCGCAGCTCCTCGGGGTACACCGGCGAGTCGATCACGAACCCCTCGTCGGCGGCGCGGACCGCGGTGCAGGTGGTCTGCCAGACGTCTGAGACGAAGACCAGGACGTCGGCGTCGAGCGCGAGCGCGCGCAGGGCTCAGCCGACGCCGATCAGCTTCGCGGCTTCCTTGAGCGTCGCCACTTCGGCGTCCGGCTTCTTCTGGCCGGGCTCGAGCTGCTGCTTGGTGCGGTTGACCCAGATCACGGGAATCTTCTTCTTCAGGCAGGGCTCGATGTCGTGGTAGTAGCTGGCGGCGACGTGCACCCAGCCCTTCTTCGTCCCGATTCGCCGCTCGCACTCGGTGAAGTGCGCGGGATCGGGCTTGTAGGAGCGGACCTGCTGAGCGGTGACGACCAGGTCGAAGTCGAGCGGGATGTGTCGCCGCGTTTGGCCGAGCAGCTTGTCGTCGATATTCGAGATCAGGCCGACCGAATACTGCTTGGCCACCTTCACCAGCGTCGGGTTGGTCTCCCGGAACGGCTTCCAGCGCGGCACCGAGTCAGGCAGGAAGCCCGAGCGCGAGGGCTCCAGCGGCCAGCCGAGCTCTTTGGCGATCTGGACCGCGGTACGGCGCAGCACCTCGGCGTACAGCTCATAGGAACCGGCCTGGATCTGCTGCTGGGTCTCGTGAAACAGGGGGACGAGCGTGTCACGATCGAGCGTGAACCCGTCTCGTTCGGCCTCTTTGGCAAAGGCTTCATATGCGCCTGTGTCCCAGTCGATCAAGGTGCCGTAGACGTCGAACGTGACAAACGAGATGTTCTTGGGGATCGCCATGTGTTTCAAATGATGCCATTTGGTGGTCAATCCGCGCTTCTCGGCATGCTCGCGACGCGTAAATCGGTAGGGTGACGACCGCGATGGACCTCCTCGAATATCAGGGCAAGCAGTTGTTCGCCCGCCACGGCGTCCCGGTTCCGGCGGGATTGCCGGCTTCGACCGTGCCCGAAGCCGTCTCGGCCGCCGACCAGGTCGGCTACCCGTGCGCGGTCAAGGCACAGGTGCAGATCGGCGGTCGCGGCAAGCTCGGCGGCATCAAGATCGCGCAGAACCAAGCGGAGGCCGAGCAGTACGCCGACGCGATCCTCGGCATGGACATCCGCGGCCTGACCGTTCACGAGGTGTGGATCGAGGGTGCGTCTCAGATCGCGTCCGAGTACTACGCGTCGGTCGTATTCGACCGCTCCGCCAAGGCGCCGCTGGTGATGCTCTCGACCAAGGGTGGCATGGACATCGAGCAGGTCGCCGATGAGGATCCGGACGCGATCGCGACGCTGCACGTCGATCCGCTGCTCGGCTTCCAGGACTTCCACGGCCGCCGGTTGGCCTTCGAGGCCGGCGTCGACGCTGATGTGGTGCGGCCGGTCGGCGCGATGCTGGCCCGGCTGTATGAGGTGTTCAGCGACGAGGAGGCAACCCTGGTCGAGGTCAACCCGCTGATCGTCACCCCGGACCGCGATGTGCGGGCGCTCGACGCCAAGGTCACGCTCGATGACAACGCGCTCTACCGCCATCCCGAGAACGCCGCCCTGCGAGACCTGTCCGCCGAGGATCCGCAGGAGGTCATGGCCAAGGAGCGTGGCCTGACCTACGTCAAGCTCGACGGCAACATCGGGATCCTCGCCAACGGTGCCGGGCTGTCGATGTCGACGCTCGATGTGGTCGCCGAGGCCGGCGGCTCGCCGGCCAACTTCCTCGACGCCGGCGGCGGCTCGCGCGCCGAGGCGATCACCGCGGCGGTCGAGGTGATCCTGTCCGACGCCAAGGTCAAGGCGGTGTTCTTCAACATCTTCGGCGGGATCACCCGCTGCGACGAGGTCGCCCGCGGGCTGATCGAGGCGTTCGCGCAGATCAAGCCCACGGTCCCGTTCGTCGTCCGCCTGGATGGCACCAACGGTGAGGAGGGACGCGCTCTGCTCGCCGAAGCGAAGCTGCCCAACGTCTACGCGGAGTCGACCATGGACGGCGCCGCCGCCAAGGTCGTCGAGCTTGCCGAGGCCGCCTCATGAGCATCCTCGTCGACGAGAACACGCGGCTGTGCACCTCGGGGATCACCGGCCGCGAGGGCACGTTCCACACGCTGCGCAACCGTGACTACGGGACCCAGGTGGTCGGCGGGGTCACGCCCGGCAAGGGCGGCCAGGACGTCGACGGGATCCCGGTCTTCAACACGTTCCACGAGGCGGTCGACAAGCAGGGCGCGAACACGGCGATGATCTTCGTGCCGCCGCGTTTCGCCGCCGACTCGATCCTCGAGGCCGAGGACGCCGGGATCGAGCTGATCATCTGCATCACCGAGGGGATCCCCGCTCACGACGAGCTGCGCGTCTACAACACGCTCAAGAAGAATCGTCGGGCGCGGCTGATCGGCCCCAACTGCCCCGGAATCCTGTCGCCCGGCAAGGCATCGGTCGGAATCATCCCCGCCTCGTTCTTCAACGCCGGCAACGTCGGCGTCGTGTCGCGCTCGGGCACATTGACCTACCAGATCGGGTACGTGCTGGCCCAGAGCGGCTTCGGCAACTCGAGCATCGTCGGGATCGGCGGCGACCCGGTGCCGGGCACCGACTTCATCGACGTGATCGGGATGTTCCAGGACGATCCGGAGACCGAGCTGATCGTGATGTGCGGCGAGATCGGCGGCGACGCCGAGGAGCGCGCCGCGGACTTCATCGAGCAATCCGTCACCAAGCCGGTGATCGGCTACATCGCGGGCTTCACGGCGCCGGAGGGCAAGACGATGGGACACGCCGGCGCGATCGTGTCGGGCTCCCATGGCACCGCCGTCGCCAAGGAGCAGGCGTTGACCGCCAAGGGCGTGACCGTCGGGCGCACGCCGACACAGGTCGCCGAAGCGGCCGTGGCCGTGCTGCGCGGCTGACGTACTTGCTGGGCTGAGCGAACGCAACAAGGGGGCAGACTGATGGGTATCTCGAGAACCACTGTCGCGCGGGTCGCGGCGCTGACGGTGATCGTCGTGCTGGCGCTGGCCGGGATCGCGGCCGCGGCAGCGAGCGGCACATATTCGGGCAAGAGCGCCAGTAACAGCGGGAGCTACAAGTTCGGGTTGAAGGTCAGCGGGGGCAGGATCGTCGGGCTCGCGGGAGCAGCCTCGGGCAGTTGCGGCTTCGTCTACAAGACCGCGAAGGACCCCCTCAAGGTCAGCGTGCCGATCCGCCACAACGCGTTCAGCGCGAGCATCAAGCTCACTTCGGGCATCGCCAAGGGGACCGTCTTGAGCCTGTCGGGCCACTTCAAAGGGTCGACCGTGTCGGGCTCGTTCGGCGGCTCGCTGGTCGAGGGTGGCAAGAGGTGCTCGCTGGTGAAGCAGAGCTTCCGCGCCACCCGTTGAGCGGTGCGTCGGCGGCGACGTCCTGAGCTGACGTTGACGGCCAACCATCGGCCGAAGTCACGCTAGGCTCGGCCTCATGACGATCTCATTCGCCCGTGGGGCCCCCTCGCTGGACATCATCGACGTCGATGGGCTGAAGATCGCCGCGCAGGCGGCGTTCGATCAGGACCCCGCTGGCCTGACCGCGTACGGGACGTCTGTCGGCTACCTGCCGCTGCGCGCATGGATCGCCGAGTATCACGGGGTCGAGCCCGAGCAGGTGCTGGTCACCAACGGCTCGATGCAGGCCGACGCGTTCCTGTTCGACGCGCTCGTGACTCCGGGCGACACGGTGGTCACCGAACGGCCCACCTACGACCGCACGCTGCTGTCACTGCGCAATCGCGGCGCCGACGTGCGGATGGTCGAGCTCGAGCCCGATGGGATCGACGTCGCCGCGCTCGAGCGCGTGCTCGCCGCCGGCGCGGAGCCGAAGCTCGCGCACATCATCCCGAACTTCCAGAACCCGGCCGGCTACACGCTGTCGGGCGCCAAGCGCGCGCGGCTGATCGAACTCGCCCGCGCGTACGGCTTCACGATCTTCGAGGACGATCCGTACGTGACGCTGCGATTCGCCGGCGAGACGCTACCGACGATGCTGTCGAGCGCACCCGACGTCACCGTCTACGCGTCCTCGTTCTCGAAGACCGTCTGCCCCGGGATCCGCGTCGGCTATCTGGTCGGCTCGGCCGAGCTGATCTCGACCGTGGCCAAGCGGGCGACCAGCGCCTACATCTCGCCCAACATGGTCGCCCAGGGGATCGTCAACCAGTTCTGCCGGTCAGGTCGGATCGACACGTCGATCGAGACCGTCCGTGAGGCGCTGCGCGAGCGAGCCCAGACGCTGTGCGGGGCGCTGACCGAGCACCTGCCCGATGCTCGTTTCGTGGAGCCCGAGGGCGGCTACTTCCTGTGGGTCGACCTGCCCAACGGCACCGACGTGGCGGCGATGTTCGACGCGGCCGCGCACCGAGGCGTGCAGTTCGTCAAGGGCACCGACTTCGTGCTGGAGGGCGGCGAGTCGTCGCTGCGGTTGGCCTACTCGGGCGTCACGCCCGAGCAGATCGAGACCGGGGTCAAGCTGCTCGCCGAGGCATACGCCGAGGTCGGGGCGCCCGCTCCCGCCGTCTGAGGACGCCGTCGGTCTCAGCGGCCGTAGCGCTCGCGTCCGAGCACGAGCTGCTCGGGCAACGCCTTGCGCGGCGGCGGCGACGGATCGGCCTTGACCGAGACCGTCTCGGCGACACTGAACGTCAGCACGCTCATGCCCCGATCGGTCGCGAGCTGCAGCTCTTCGCCATCGTTGGCGGCGATCTCGCCCTGTACGCCGGGTTCGATGCCGGCATCCATCAAGTAGTGGAGCAGATCCTCGGCCTCGTTCTCGAAGCGCAGGATCGTGACCTTCGCGCCCGGACGGCAGTCGGCCAGTGGCACCCCGTCAACCCGCGAGCCGACCTGGATGGGATGGCCGTGCGGGCAGGTCTTGGCGTCGCCGACGGCATCGCGCACGTACGCCTCGAAGCGGGGCGTCATCGCATGCTCGAGCTTCTCGGCTTCCTCGTGCACGTCATCCCACGGCACGCCGACGACATCGGTCAGGAAGCGCTCGATCATCCGGTGGCGCCCGACGACGAGCTCCGCGTGCTCACGCCCGGAGTCGGTGAACTCGATCTCGCGGCCACCGCCACCGCGGTGGATGTAGCCGTCGCGCTCGAGCCGACGCAGCATCTCGTGCACGGTCGGCGCCGACAGCTGCATCGCCCGTGACAGGTTGGCGCCGGTCATCGGGAATCCTGCCTCGAACAGCCAGAACAGTGACTCGAGATACTCCTGTTCCGCAGTCGTCGCGGTCGGCTCTACCTTCGCGTTGTCTGACCCGGCCGCCATCCAATAATCGTAGCGATCGTCGGTGTCTATGGGGAGGCGCCAGCAGTTAGGATCGGCGGACGATGTCGCTGCCGCTCTCACCGCCGGTCGAGCCCCAGCTCGCCCGGTCGGCCAAGCAGCTGCCGGTGGGGGAGCAGTGGGCCTATGAGCCGAAGTTCGACGGCTTTCGCGCGATCGCGTTCGTCGACGGCGACGAGGCGTACATCCAGTCGCGATCGGGCCGGCCGCTGGGGCGCTACTTCCCCGAGGTCACGTTCGCGCCCGGCCGCTACGTCGTCGACGGCGAGATCGTGATCGACGATGATTCGGATCCCGCCCACCCAACGCAGGACTTCGGCGCGCTGCAGAACCGGCTGCACCCGGCGGCGTCGCGGGTGCAGCTGCTGGCGGAGCAGACCCCGGCGCATTTCGTGGCGTTCGATCTGCTGGCACTGCGTGACACGACGCTGCTGGACCTGCCCTACGCCGAGCGCCGCATCGCGCTGGCGCAGGTCGCCGACCAATACGGGATCGACCTGACTCCGTCGACGACCGATCCCGATGCGACCGAGCCATGGCTGGCCGGCGGCGAGGGCGTCGTCGCCAAGGAGCTGGCCGCGCCCTACCGGCCCGGCCAGCGCAAGGGGATGGTCAAGGTCAAGCGGGTGCGGACGATCGACGCGGTGGTCGTCGGCTATCGGCCGGGCAAGGAGCCGGGCACGGTCGGATCGCTGATCCTGGGGCTGTACGACCCCGACGGCGAGCTGCACGTCGTCGGTCACTCATCGGGCCTGCGCGCCGCCGAGAAGCGGGCGCTGGTCGACCGGCTCGCGCCGTATGAGACCGGGGTGCGCGGCCACGGCGACCCCAGCCGCTGGAAGTCTGAGAAGGAGCTTGAGTGGGTCTCGCTGCGTCCCGAGCTCGTCGTCGAGATCACGTTCGACCACGCTTCCGACGGCCGCATTCGCCATGGCACCAAGATCCTCCGCTGGCGCGACGACAAGCCGCCGAAGGAATGCGCGCTGGCCCAGATGCAGTCCTGACGGCCGCAGCGGGTAGCGTTGTCGCATGACTAAAAAGATCATCGAGCTGCTGCTCTGCATCCTGCACCCGATCGCAGTGATCCTGATCTGGATCAACCTGCTGGGACGCACCGACATCGGCTTCATCGCCAAGCTGACCTGGGCGATCGTCGCCCTCATCCCGTTTGTGCCGTTCGTCTACGTGCTGACCGGCAACGACTTGTACTAAGCGTCCGGCTTGCGTGCTCGGCTGGGCTGCACGCGCTTGGGCTCGCCGGCCTGCTTGCGAAAGTGCGGTGGCCACGGCGCGTCGCCCAGCCCTCGCTCGTCCTCATCGATTCGGCTGAGTTCCATCAGCGGATCCAGCGAGCCCGTGTGCGCGTCCATGTCGGCGGCGGGATCGCCGCGTCGCTGCACCAGTTGCGGGACCGTGTCGATCCGCAGCTCAGCGGGCTCGACGTCGGCGACCTCGTCCCAGGTGAGCGGCGTCGACACGCGGGCGTCCGGAGTCGGGCGCACCGAGTAGGCGGACGCCACCGTTCGGTCACGGATGTTCTGGTTGTAGTCGACGAAGACGCCGTGCCGCTCCTCCTTCCACCACTTGCTGGTCGCCAGCTCCGGTATCCGGCGCTCGACCTCGCGCGCCAGCGCCAGGGCGGCACGGCGGGTCTGAAAGAAGTTGTGCTCGGGCTTCACCCGCGCGTACACGTGGATCCCCCGCGAGCCGCTCGTCTTCGGATAGCCGGTCAGCCCGTGGTCAGACAGCACCGCCCCGCAGACCAGCGCCACCTGGCGCACATCGTCCCAGCTCGCCTCCGGCGTCGGGTCGAGGTCGACGCGGAGCTCGTCGGGATGGTCGAGCTCGGGCGCCCGGACCTGCCATGGGTTCCAGTCGATCACGCCGAGGTTGACCCCCCAGACGAGATGGCCGGCGTCGTTGGGTGTCAGCTCCCGCGCCGTCCGGCCGCTCGGGAACGTGACGGTCGTCGTCTGCAGCCAGTCGGGCGCCGAATCGGGGATCCGCTTCTGAAAGAAGGGCTCGGCAGCGGCCCCGTTCGGAAACCGCTTGAGCACGGTCGGGCGGTCCCGCAGCTGGTTGAGCACCGGCTCGGCGAGCCCGAGGTAGTAGTCGATCAGCGCGCGCTTGGTGATGCCCGCCTCGGGGAAGATGAGCTTCTCCGGGCTGGAAATCCGGACCTCGCGCCCACCCGCTTCGATCAGTTGGTACTCGGTCGCCATTGACCTGACAGGATGCCGGATACTGCGCGCGTGAGTCCGATCCCCGGCGTACGTGAGACGGTGCTCGTCGCCCCCGACTCGTTCAAGGGCACGTTCACCGCGATTGCGGTCGCCGAGGCGGTCGGAGAGGGGCTGCGGGAGGCGGGGCGCCCCGTCGACCTCTGTCCGGTCGCCGACGGCGGCGAGGGAACGCTCGAGGCGTTGCGTCCGGCGTTCGGCGGCGAGCTGCACTGGGTGTCGGTGCAGGGGCCGTTGGGTCGTCCGCTGGAGGCGTCGTTCCTGTTGTCGGAGGACGGCCGGACCGCGGTCGTGGAAACCGCGTCCGCATCCGGTCTGGGGTTGGTTTCGGCTGCTGAACGTGATCCGTTCGCGGCGTCGACGGCGGGCACCGGCGAGCTGATCGCCGCCGCGGTCGCGGCCGGCGCCCGCACGGTCCTGCTCGGTGTCGGCGGCAGTGCCACCACCGACGGTGGCGCGGGGGCGATCGACGCGATCGGATCGGCCGGCGGGCTGGGCGACGCGCGTCTGGTCGTGCTGTGCGATGTGCGGACGGCGTTCGAGGATGCGGCACGCGTCTTCGGGCCCCAGAAGGGCGCCTCCCCCGAGGCGGTGAAGCGGCTGACGGCGCGGCTGCGTCGCCAGGCGTCGGGGTTGGCCCGGGACCCGCGCGGCATCGAGATGACCGGTGCCGCCGGCGGTCTTTCCGGCGGCCTCTGGGCGACGTTCGGGGCCGAGCTGGTCGGCGGCGCCGCGTTCGTGCTCGACGCGGTCGAGTTCGACCGGCGGATGCGCGCGGCGCGCGCGGTGATCACCGGCGAGGGAAAGCTCGATCAGCAGAGCCTCGTCGGCAAGCTCGTGTCGGAGATCGCGACCCGCGCCCGGCAGCGCGGCGTCCCCTGCGACGCGGTCTGCGGAGTCCGCGCCCTCGACGCGATGGGCGCGCGGATGCTCGACCTCGAGCACATCATCGAGGCGAGGACGCTCGACGAGCTCCGGCGCGCCGGGCGGGAGCTGGGCGAGCTGATCTGAGCCGTTCGTCAGCTCGTGTCCGTTCCCGTGGTCGCCCGGCGCGGTCGATCCGGGAGCGGCACGACGACGACGAGCAGCGCCAGCAGCGCGAACCCGGCCGCGCCCAGCAGCGATGAGTGGAAGGCCTGGGTCGCCACCGAGCGAATGATCGTCTCGGCCTTCGGCTGAAGCGTCCGCAGCTGGGCGACGTTCGAGGGGTTGGCCGCCGCCACCGTCGCGAACACTGGGTTGATGTCCGGCAGCTCACTCTGCGGCGCGGCGTTCGCAGCTGCGACCAGTCCGGCGGCGAGTTGCAGGTCGACGTGAATCGGCATGCCGGCCGCCAGCGTCGCGGTCAGCAGCGGCGGCTCCGCCTTGCTCTGGACGTTGTTGATCTCGTGGACGAACAGCGGCGTGAGCGCCAGCAGCCCGATCACCAGGCCGAGATCACGCGAGGCGATCGTGTTGGCGACGCGACCGAGCATCGTCGGGCCGGTCGACAGCGCGTCCTCGGTCAGCGCCGCGAACGCCACCCCGAGCCCGGCGCCCGACAGCGCCAGCGCGATCACGCAGACGACCACCGAGCGGTCGCTGGGCAGCGCCAGGATCGCCACCCCGGCGGCGACCGCGATCGACCCGCCGCCGGCCGCCACCGTCGGGTTCAGGCGGCGGCCGAAGCGGCCCGTCACGGCCGTCATCAGCGGCAGCACGAGCAGCACCGCCGCGGCCGCGATCGGGTCAAGGCCCCAGACGTTGATCAGCAGCAGCGTCGACAGGAACAGGGCGCCGATCAGCCCGGCCGAGAGCAGCGTCAGCGCCAGATTGGCGCGAATCGCCGCGATCGTCGATCCCGTCAGCGCCGTCCCCTCGGTTCGCGCGTCGGCGGGCACGGGGTCGGCGAAGCGCGGGTGGACGGGCTCGTCACGGGCGATCAGCCAGACGACGATCGCCGCCGCCGCGGCCACCGGCGCCTGGGCCAGGAAGATCGCCCGCCAGTCGAAGATCTGGGTCAGTACGCCGCCGGCCGCCGGGCCGACGGCCGCGCCGATCGCGGCCGCCGCCGACCAGGTGCGCAGCGGCGACGGGTCGCCCGCCGCCGCGGCCCGCGCCATCGGTGGCAGTGATGCGCACAACAGCACGGCGCCCCCGACCCCCTGGAAGCCCCGCGCGACCAGCAGCGTCGTCAGGTCCGCGGCAAGGCCGGCCGCCAGCGACGCGGCGCCGAACACCAGCAGCCCGCCGATCAGCATCGGCTCGACCGGGGGCGTCCTGGGCGCGAACCGAATCGCGAGCGACCCCGCGATCAGCGCCAGGTTGTAGACGATGATCACCCACACCACGTGCGAGATCGAGGTATGCAGCCGCGCCACCAGCTCCGGCAGCGCCAGCAGCACGATCGACGCGTCGGCGAACGCGAGCGCGACCGGCAGCGACAGCAATAGCCGCCGCGCCCGGGATCCCCCGTTCGACGATCTGAGGTTCTCGTTCACGGTGGCTCCCGGCGGTTCGATGCCGACAGTATCGTTCGCAGCACGATGGAACCGCACCTGACGCTCGGCGAGGCCGCAAGCGCGATCGGGGTCAGCGCCGACACCCTGCGCCGCTGGGACCGCGACGGCAAGCTGGAGACCTTCCGCGACGAGCGCAACCGCCGCATGGTCTCCGCCGCCGAGGTTCGCCGGGTCAGTCGCCGGCGTCGCGCGCGCCACAGCACCGGCGGCACGTTCTCGGCCCGCAACCGGATGCCGGGCATCGTCCGCTCGGTCGAGGTCGACGGGGTGATGGCGCTGGTGGAGATCGAGGCCGGTCCGTTCTTGATCACGGCGGCGGTGACGCGGGATTCGGTCGAGGAGCTGGGGCTGGCGCCGGGGGTCGAGGCGACCGCGACGGTCAAGGCGACGTCGGTGATGGTCGCTCGAGGGGCGGGTTGAGGCCTCCGGCCCGCGACTGCGCGCGCCCTGTGTTGCAGCGGGCCGGTTGTTTCGCGTAAGTCGGCGCGAGCAGTCGCGTTCCGAAGACCTCAACCCTTGGCTTCTCCCGCCTGTCGCGGGTCCCGGGCGCCAACCGGCCGGAACTCTGTTGATGGGCTTCGCGATATTCGAAGGTGATCGACACCGTTCGGCATTAGCTCTGTAGCAGAGGTAATATCCAGGCGGTGACGTCCGCCATCGTGATCGACCAGCAGGCCGTGGCCGATGCGCTGCTGACCCAGACCGCTCGGATCCGGCGGGTTGGACGCCGCCGGCAGGGGCGGCCGCAGGAGCTGGAGCGACTCGGTGGCGCGCAACTGGAGCTCGTGAAGCTCGTGCGCCGATCGCCGGGGGTGTCGGTGGCGCAGGCGGCCGCCGAGCTGGGATTGGCGGCGAACACCGTCTCGACCCTCGTGCGCCGGCTGAGCGATGACGGCATGCTCGTGCGCACCGTGGATCCGGCGGATCGCCGGGTCGCGCGGCTCAAGCTGCCGGAGGAGCTGGCGCGGCGCGTCGGTGCGTACCGGGACCGCCGCATGGTGGCGCTCGGCGCGGCGATCGCCACGCTCGAGCCCGACGAGCAGGCGACGGTCGCGGCCGCCACGGCGCTGCTGGCGCGCGTCGCCGACGAGCTCGAGCAAGGGTCGGCATGACCGAGTCGACGATCGTCGAAGCGTTCGGCCTGCAGCCCGACGATGGACGAACGCCCGCCGTTCGCGCCCGGGGACTGCGGCACAGATTCGGCGACTTCACCGCGGTCGACGGGATCGACCTGACCGTCGCGCCGGGTGAGGTGTTCGGGCTGCTCGGTCCCAATGGCGCCGGCAAGACGACGACGCTGCGGATCCTCAACACCCTGCTGCCGATCCAACAGGGCTCCGCGCACGTGCTCGGCCATGACGTCTCCCGCGACCCGATGGCGGTCCGTCGCCAGCTCGGCTACGTGCCCCAGCAGCTGTCGATCGAGGCTGCGCTGACCGGCCGT
The DNA here is from genome assembly GCA_963743985.1 of uncultured Solirubrobacteraceae bacterium. Taxonomy (GTDB): domain Bacteria; phylum Actinomycetota; class Thermoleophilia; order Solirubrobacterales; family Solirubrobacteraceae; genus Palsa-465. The sequence continues at coordinate 62,107 of CAVUSD010000035.1, forward strand.
GAGAACGTCTCCTGGTTCGCTCGGCTGTTCGACGTGCCCCGGCGTGAGCGCCGTGGCCGGGTCGCCGATGCGCTGGATGCGATGGGCCTCACCGACGCGGCCGATCGGCTCGCCGGCACCTACTCGGGCGGGATGGTCCGCCGGCTGGAGCTGGCACAGGCGCTCGTCAACCGGCCGGCATTGCTGATCCTGGACGAGCCGACCGTCGGCCTCGATCCGCTCGCGCGCGACAGCGTCTGGGAGCGAGTCGACGAGCTCTGTGAGCAGACCGGCATGACCGTGCTGCTCACCACGCACTACATGGAGGAGGCCGACGCGCTGTGTGATCGGATCGCGCTGATGCATCTCGGCACGGTCCGCGCCGAGGGTTCGCCGGGTGAGCTCAAGGCCGCGCTCGCACCGGACGCGACGCTCGAGGACGTCTTCCGCCACCACACCGGCGGCTCGCTCGCCGGCGACCCGACCCAAGGAGGCTTGCGTGCGATCAGAAGCACTCGCCGCACCGCCCGTCGCGTCGGATAGCGCGCTGACGACGCTGCGCCGCTACCCGTCGCGGGTCGGCATCTTCTGTCTGGTCGAGCTCCAGAAGCTGCGCCATGACCGCACCGAGTTGGTCACCCGCGCGGTCCAGCCGGTGCTGTGGCTCGTCATCTTCGGCGAGACGTTCAACCGGATCCACGCGATCCCGTCCGACGGCGTTCCCTACCTGGACTTCCTCGCGCCGGGCGTGATCGCGCAGTCGGGGATGTTCATCGCGATCTTCTATGGGATCCAGATCATCTGGGAGCGCGACGCGGGCGTATTGACGAAGCTGCTGGTGACGCCGACGCCTCGCTCGGCGCTGATCTGCGGCAAGTCGTTCGCAGCCGGGATCCGCTCGATCGCGCAGGTCGTCGTCGTGCTGGTGCTGTCGGCGATCCTCGGTGTGGCGCTGACGACGAACCCGCTGCACATCATCGGTTCGTTCGCGATCGTGATGCTGGGTGCAGCGTTCTTCTCATGTCTGTCGATGACGATCGCCGGGATCGTGCTCAAGCGCGACCGGCTGATGGGCGTCGGCCAGATGATCACGATGCCGCTGTTCTTCGCCTCCAACGCCCTGTACCCGGTCAGCGTGATGCCCGGTTGGCTCAAGGTGCTGGCGTTGGTCAACCCGCTGTCGTATGAGGTCGACGCGCTGCGCGGGATGCTGATCGGCACCCACGCGCACATCCTGCTCGACTTCGGCGTGATGGTGTTCGCCGTGGTCCTGGGCATCGTCACCGCATCGTCGTTGGTGGGCCGGCTGGCCCGCTGACCCGGCCGTCGAGCTCGCTCGCGCCCCCGGCACCCGCCGGCCGGTCAGGGCCTGCGGGTGAAGACGACGTGGCCCTCGATGTGCGCGTCGGCCGGGCCGTCGGCGACGTGACGGACGCGGCAGGTGGCCGTGCACCTGATCGCGATCGTGCCGGCGCCGCCCTCGTTGACGATCAGGAGATCGCCGGTGGTTACGCCGGCCGACCGAAGCGCTGCCCGCGACAGCGCGAGGATCTCGTTGTCGCCGGGGTGGTGGTTGTGAGGGGTACCGCGGTCGGACACGAGCGCGTCCCCGTATCGAGCGGGCACGAAGCCCTCGCTCTCGGTGCCGACGTCCTGTCCGTGCGCCAGGCGCGAGTTGGCGACGAGGCTCACGTGCCCGCTTGGCGAGATCGCGTAGATGTTGCCGGTCAGCTCATCGGGCACGATCAGGTCGCCGGCGTAGCGTCCGAACGACGCGGGGGCGACAGCGATGCCACCCTCGAGACGTGGCGCGTGTCGGGTCACCACGGTGACGTGCCCACGACAGTCGATCGCAGCGACGGTGCTTGCTCCCGCCTTCTTGATGTAGGTCGTGACCAGGAGGCGATGTCCGAACCGGCCGACCAGGTCGAAGGTGATCCCGTCCTCGAGACCTTGGCTGGGCAGCGCCGCGAACCGGCGGACGTGCCCGTGCTGGTCGACCACGGTGACCCCGTCGCCGTGCGTCAGCCTGAGGGCGAAGAGTGCGTCACGCGAGAAGCTGCATCCCGCTCCGGCGACCCGTTGCCCCGACGACTCCGCGATGTAGGTCTCCAGGCCCGGCGGGGCCGAGTACTCGGGGCTGAACGGACGGAGTTGGTGACCGGAGAGCGTCTCGAGCCGGCCGTGGGCAGCGACGCGGATACTGGCGGTTCCCGGCAGCGGTGAGGTGAGGTCGAGCACCCCAGGGAGGTGGACGAACCGCTGCCACGCCAGCACCCGGGCGGCGGAGCTGCTCTCGGTGCTGGTCTCAGTCGACGACGTGGTGCCGCTGATCGCGCCCGTCTGCGACGACGACGTGGTGGCGCTGGCGGTGTGTGTCCGCGACGATGCTCCGCCACCACACCCCGCGACCAGACAGACGCAGACGATGGCGAGCAGCCACCTCGGGCTGATCAGAGACCGGCGCGACAGACAGGACGGCGCGCACCACACGGCCGCCAAAGTTACCGTTCCGGCTGATCATCCTCGCTGCCATCTCGCGCAGAGCGGATACTGTGCCGCCGTGGCCGACCGTCGCTGCTGCCGATGCTGATCAACGGAACCGCATACGCCGAGGAGTTGCGCGTCTCCCTGCTGGAGGAGCTCTCGGGACTGCCCGACGGAGCCGGAATCGCAACCCTGTTGATCGGCGAGGACCTCGCCGCGCAGGTCTACCAGCGCCGGATCGACCGCCACGCCCGGGAGCTCGGCGTGTACTCGCGTCCGGAGTTGTTGTCCGGTGACGCGACGCTCGGTCAGGTCGTCGGCAAGATCGCCGAGCTCGACGCCGACCCTCAGGTCAGCGGGATCCTCGTGCTGCGGCCGCTGCCGGCCCACCTGGAGGAGGCCCGGGTGTTTTCGGTGCTGCCGGTGCTCAAGGACGTCGAGGCCCAGCATCCGGTCAACGCCGGACTGTTGTCGCTCGGGATGCCGCGCTTCGTGCCGTCGACGCCGGCGGCGGCATTCCACATGCTCGACCGCTACACCGCCTCGGTCGGGCGTGATCCGGAGATCGCCTACGACGGCTTGGACCTGGTGCTCGTCGGCCGCTCCAACAACGTCGGCAAGCCGGCCGCGATCCTCGGCCTGCAGCGCAACGCGACCGTGATCTCCTGTCATCGCCACACGTTCGACGTCGGCCGGCTGCCCGAACACACGCTGGCGGCCGACATCCTGATCGTCGCGGTCGGGGTGCCGGGCCTGGTCACCGGGCAGATGGTGCGCGAGGGCGCGATCGTGATCGACATCGGGATCAATGCGCTGCGCGCTGACGACGGCTCGGTGCGGCTTGTCGGCGACGTCGACACCGCCTCGGTCGAGCCGATCGCCGAGGCCGTCTCGCCGGTCCCGGGCGGCGTCGGCCCGATCACCGATATGTGGCTGCTGCGCAACACGATCGACGCCGCCTGGCTCCAGGCCGGCACCGCGTTGTCCGAGCGCCACCGCGCCGAGCGAACGGGCTGACGGAGATGTCCGCGTTCACGACGCGACCAGAACTGCGGGGCACGTTCGGGATGGTGGCCTCGACGCATTGGCTTGCGTCCGGGGCCGGTATGCGGATGCTCGAGCTGGGCGGCAACGCGTTCGACGCGGCGGCCGCGGCCGGGTTCACGCTGCAGGTCGTCGAGCCGCACCTGAACGGCCCCGCCGGCGATCTGCCCGTCGTGTTCTGGGCCGCCCGTGAGCGGGCCGCGCGCGTGCTGTGTGCCCAGGGAGTGGCGCCGGCGGCCGCGACGATCGAGCGATTTGCCTCTCTCGGACTCGATCATGTCCCGGGCACCGGCCTGCTCGCAACATGCGTGCCGGGCGCGTTCGACGGCTGGCTGACGCTGCTGCGCGACCACGGGACGATGGCGCTGGCGGACGTGATCGCGCCTGCCTTGCACTACGCCGAGCACGGCTATCCGCTCGTGCCGGCGATCGCGGGCGCAATCGAGTCTGTCCGGGCGATGTTCGAGGCCCACTGGCCGACTTCGGCGGCGATCTATCTGCCTCATGGTTCGGTGCCCGTCCCCGGTACGCGATTCGGCAACCTCGCGCTGGCCGCGACCTATCGGCGGCTGCTGCAAACTGCCCAGACGGCCGGTGGCGACCGTGAGCGCGGGATCGAAGCCGCGCGCGCGTCCTGGCACACCGGCTTCGTGGCCGAGGCGATCGCGGCGTTCTCGGCCGAGTACGAGGTGCTGGACAGCTCGGGCGAGCGTCACACCGGCCTGTTGACCGGCGATGACCTGGCGGCGTGGGAGTCGACCTACGAGCCGCCCGTGACGCTCGACTACGACGGGTTGACGGTGTGCAAGACCGGTCCTTGGGGGCAGGGGCCGGTGTTCCTGGCGCAGCTGGCGCTGCTGCGCGGCTTCGATCTGCCGGCGATGGGCATCGGGTCGGCCGAGTACGTGCACACGTTGGTCGAGTGCGCGAAGCTGGCGTTTGCCGATCGTGAGGCGTGGTACGGAGATCCCGCGTTCGGCGATGTGCCGGTGACCGAACTGCTGTCCGAGGCCTACAACGTGCGACGACGGGAGCTCGTGTCGGCACAGGCGTCCGCGGAGCTGCGACCGGGCAGTCCCCGCGGCCGAGCGCCGCGGCTGCCCGACGTCGGGGACGCCAAGGCGGCGACCGGCACCGGCGAGCCGACGACGGGGACCGGTGAGCCAACGGCCGCCGCGGCGGGGCTCGGACCCGGCGACACCTGCCACGTCGATGTCGTCGATCGTTTCGGCAACTTCGTCTCCGCGACGCCCAGCGGCGGCTGGCTGCAGAGCTCCCCCGTGATCCCCTCGCTCGGCTTCTGCCTGGGCACGCGCGCGCAGATGTTCACGCTGACCCCGGGCCTGGCCAACTCGCTGGCGCCGCGTAAGCGGCCGCGGACCACGCTGAGCCCCTCGCTGGCGCTCCGCGACGGAGAGCCGTACCTGGCGTTCGGCACGCCGGGCGGCGACCAACAGGACCAATGGACGCTCGCGTTTCTCCTCGCGCATCATCTGTTCGAGCTCGACCTTCAGGCCGCGATCGACGCGCCGACGTTTCACACCGAGCACTTTCCGAGCTCGTTCTATCCACATGCGGCTTCGCCCCGGTCGGTCGACCTGGAATCGCGGTTCGGTGACACGGTCGTGGCGGAGCTGCGCTCTCGCGGCCACGACGTCACCGTGTCCGCGCCGTGGTCACTCGGACGCGTCTCGGCCGTCGGACGTGAGCCCGACGGGATGCTCAAGGCCGCGGCCAACGCGCGCGGGATGCAGGGCTACGCCGTCGGGCGCTGACAGGGCGTCGGCATCTGTGGGCGCCGGCGGCGAGCGGCCCCGTCCCCGAGCTCGGCCCGGAGATCCTTCGCCGAAATGGATCTCGGAGTTCATGCGGCCGCGGCCGAGCAGCCGGTTGTCGTTGCCTCCTCGTGTCGCAGCGCTTCGGCGGCGATGACCGCCTCCTGGCGTGAGTGCACGTCCAGCTTGCGCATCGCGCTCTTGATGTGGCTGTACACCGTGTCGGCCGACAGCACCAGCTGATCGGCCATCTCCTGGGTGCCGGTATCGGCGGCGAGCAGATCGATCACCTCCCACTCGCGGCAGGTCAACCGGCTGCGCACCGGGCGCCATCCGGCGTCGGGGATCTCGTGCACGATCTCCAACAGCGACCTGATCAAACGCTGCGGGACGATCGCATCGCCGTCGGCGACCCTGAGTACCTGGCAGGCCAGCTGGTCGGGTTCGGTTTCTTTGCTGATATGTCCCACCGCGCCGGCTCGCAGCGCCGCCAGCGCAGGTTGATCGTCATCGTCGGCCGAGACGGTCACGACCTTGGTCTGCGCTGAGACGGCCTGGACCTGGGCGATCATCTTGCCGACGTCGATCGACGGCAACCCCAGGTCCAGGATCATCACCGCGGGGTGGTAGTAGCCGGCCAGCTCTATTGCCTCCTGGGCATCGCTGGCGCCGAGCGCGATCGAGATCCGGTCAGAGTCACCGAGCGCGACGCGCATCATGCACCGTGCTAGCCCATCGTGATCGGCGATCAACACGCACAACCGATCCTGGTCAGGATGCTCGGCGCGCTCGAGAGGGCGGGCGATCATCGTCGTCGCACCCATCACCACTGTCCTCCCGGGTTGATCTGCGACCGTGTGGACCCGGGTTGCCGTGACGGAGCGCCACCCCCGGTGCCCGCCATTCTGCGAACACGGTTCCGAGTGCGGGTGTAGCTGACCGTGACGGCCATCACGCCCAGTGCGGCGAGGCCGAGCAGCACCAACGGGATCGGCAACGCAGGCACGTGCACCGGCCCGGGGCCGGAATCGGCGACCGGCACCAGCGGCAGCTGCTGGCGCTGGAACGGTGGGTGCGCAACGACCGGCGCGCTCACCGGCGGGCTTGTCGGACGGTGCTGCGGGGTCAGTCCGATCAGGACCGCACGCGTATGCACGCCGGCGATGCCGGTGACCGTCAGGTGGTGGGCTCGCTGGAAGCGCGCCACCGCATGCATCGTCAGCGGCCCATAACGCCCGTCGATCGGGCCGGGGTCAAATCCGCGCCGCGCGAGGTGCCGTTGCACGATGCGCACCGCCGATGACCCAGACACGGCGCGGTACCCCGCGCCGGGGGCAAGCCTGAGGTGACCCGCCCGCAAGGCGCCGGCGGTCAACGGTCCGACGATTCCGTCGACCGGCAGACCGTGCCCGTTCTGAAAGCGGACCACCGCTGCTTCGGTCAACGGTCCGAATCGCCCGTCGACGGGCCCGGGATGATCGCCGGCCAGCGCCAACTGTCGCTGCAGCTGACGCACCAGCCGGGACCCGTTCCGGCTGGCGTATCCCGCGCCTGGTCGCAACCACCGAGCATCGATCGTGCCCAATGGGCTGCGAGCCGCGCGGCCTCGGTCCGAATGGTGGTGCAGGTCGGCTGTGGCTTGACGTGTGGTGGTCGATGTGGCTGTGGTCGATGGCGCGCTGTCAGCCGCTTGTCCCAGCGACGACGCGGGTCCAAGCGCCCAGACAGCAACCGCTGCCGCCACGAGGCAGATCGGCGGGCGAGCCTGATGGCAGCAGACGACGCGCCACCCGGCCACCACGCCCAATGAAAGCGTGACACGACGGGTTCTCCTTCACTCGCGAAACAGGAATACATCCGGGGCTCTACGGGCCCGTGGATGCGGCAGACCTGATCCAGCGAGGAGGGCTAGCCCGGGCGTTCGGGCAACATCAAGCACGGCTCGAGAGCCGCGCAGAACGTGAAATCACGCACAGCGCCGAGAAGGCGCGGAACGGCCAGGCAGATCAGCGCCAGCAGCCCGATCGCGCCGAAGAAGAACGCGCCTGAGCCGCCGCCTGTCCCGGCTGCGCCCGGGGCCGAATCGGATCCGGTGCTGCCAGCCAGCGAGCCGGCCAGCGGCGCGGACATCGCATCAGACCCATGAGCGATCGCGCGTCCGGCCGCCGGAATGTCGACAACGCGCGGGGCCGTGATGGCGGCCGTCGTCGTCGTGACGGGCGGCCGTGACCGATCAGACGCCGGCGCCGATACGTCGACGGGGTCGGAGTTCAAGCGCGCGCCGGGGGTGGCCGCATCTCGCAGCCGGAAGCTCGGTCGCGGCGGCATCGTTGACGGCTGGTGGGGCAGCGAACGTGTTGGCCGACCCGCCGGAACTCGCACGTGCACGACCGGAGCCGGCTCCGTGGCCGGCGTCGGGGACGCTGCGCGAGTGACCGGCGCGGCGACACCGGGTGCGGGCGCGGGAACATCCGAACTCGGCGTCGCGTTCTGAGCGACCGCGTGGTCGGCCGGGGCGCCGGTCTGCGCGACGGTGTTCGCGGCGGGCGCCGTCGCATGGGCGACGGTGTTGCCGACCGGGGCGATTTGCCGGGCGACAGCGTGCGTGACTGGGGCGGCGGTCTGGGTGACGGTGTCGGCGACGGGCGCGGTGGTCTGGGTGACGGCGTGTGTGACTGGCGCGGCTGTTTCGGCAACGGCGTGAGTGACCGGCGCCGCGGTGTTGGTGACGGGCGCCGTGGTCTGGGCGACGGCGTGAGCGACGGGCGCGGTGGTCTGGGCGACGGTGTTGGTGACCGGCGCGGTGGTCTGGGCGACGGTGTTGGTGACCGGCGCGGCGGTCTGGGCGACGGTGTTGGTGACCGGCGCGGCGGCTTCGGCGACGGTGTGAGTGACGGGCGCGGCGGTCTGGGTGACGGTGTTCGTGACCGGCGCGGTGGTCTGGGTGACGGTGTTCGTGACGGGCGCGGCGGCTTCGGCGACGGTGTGAGTGACGGGCGCGGCGGTCTGGGTGACGGTGTTGGTGACCGGCGCGCTGGTCTGGGCGACGGTGTTGGTGACTGGCGCGGTGGTCTGGGTGACGGTGTTGGTGACCGGCGCGGTGGTCTGGGTGGCGGTGTGAGCGACGGGCGCGGCGGTCTGGCTGACGGCGTGTGTGACTGGCGTGGTGGTTTGGGTGACGGTGTTGGTGACGGGCGCGGTGGTCTGGCTGACGGTGTTGGTGGCCGGCGCGGTGGTTTGGGTGACGGTGTGAGTGACGGGCGCGGTGGTCTGGCTGACGGTGTTGGTGGCCGGCGCGGTGGTTTGGGTGACGGTGTGAGTGACAGGTGCGGCGGTCTGGCTGACGGTGTTGGTGACCGGCGCCGTGTTTTGAGTGACGGGCGGGGTGGACTGGGCCACGGTGTTGTCGACCGGCGTGGTGGCTTGGGCGACGGTGTGGCTGACCGGCGCGGTGGCCTGGCTGACGGTGTTGACGACCGGCGCAGCGGTCGGGGCGACAGCGTTGGCGGCGGGCGGGGTGGTCTGGGCAACGGTGTTGTCGACCGGCGTAGTGCCCTGGGCGACGGTGTGGCCGACAGGCGCGGTGGTCTGGCTGACGGTGTTGCCGACTGGCGCGGCGGGTTGGCCGGCCGGTGCGCCGGCCTGAGGGACCAGAGAGCCGCCCAGCGCGCCTGCATTCGCCGGAACGACCAAGCCGATCGCGAGCATCGCGATCGCCGCGATCCAGCGTAACCATGCCTGTTGTGTGCCCATCACTCTGTGCACAGCGGTCCCTTTACTGCTTGCTCCTCAATCCTCAACCGGTTGTCTTCCCCAATCACGCCGGTTTTATTCCTATCGCTGCGCAAAATTCACGATCTTTGGGCTTTTCGACGCCAATGGGCTCATCGGGGCGCGATCTCGGCGGTCGAAGCCGCCACTGTGGTCGGCGCGTCCTTGACCGAAGCGTGCTCGTCGCGGGCCGCGGCACGTACCAACTCGCGGTGGAAACGTCGCGCTGCCATCGAGCTGCCCAGCCCGCGGCAGAGCATCAGATAGGTGAGCAGCACGCCGGCGACCGGCAGCGTGAGCATGCAGAAGCTGACGATCGTGTTGGCGGCCGACAAGACGTCCCCCGCCCGCGCCGCGGCGTCGACTGCCCGCAGCTCTGTGATCAGCGCGGCCCAGTTGTCCTGCAGAAACCGGGAGATGTTGGTGACGAGCAACAGGCCGATCGAGATCAGTGCGGTCATCGCCGTCATCACCCAGGTCGTGACGGCGGCTCGCGCCCACGGCTTCAGCTCGGTGACGCGTCGGTCGGGGGTAGCCCCGGGCCTGAGGCTGGTCAGGATCGGACGGATGCGGGCAAACAGATCCGGAACGCCGATCAGGTCAGACACGACGTGGTAGCCGTCCAAGCGCACCCAGGGCATGAACTGATCGATGATCAGCAGCTGCTGGGTGACGGCGACGACAAGCAGCAGCGGGTCGCGGCTGGCCAGGTACGTGGCGCCGGCGCCGACCGCGACCAGTGCGTTGAAGTAGACGCCACCGAGGTCGGTGCGCAGCCGCCCGCCTCGCGGCAGGCGGTAGGAGTCGGTCACGTCGGAGAAGAACACGGGCCAGATCAGATACAGACCGGCACCGATCCGGCCTGGACGCGCTCCGCCGTAACGGCAGGCAGCCGCGTGACCGAGCTCATGAAACGCCAGCGACAGGATGGTCACGCCAAACACCGCCAACAGCAGCCCCGGATCCTTGGCGACGGCCCCCAGCCCGACGGTGAGGTGCGAGCGTCCGAGCCATACGTCCAGGAACACGAGCGCTGCCAGCACGCCGGCGACGAGCGGGCCGAAGAACAAGATCTGAAGTGGACCGGCGAGCCGATCCACGACCGCGCCGGGGAGCAGGCCCACGCGGTAGCGCAGTGCCAGCAGGGCATTGCGTGACCGCAGCGATGCGGTGTGGCCATCGCGGTAGCGGACCAGGCCCAGCGGCGCGAGCTTCTGCTCGGCGACATAGGCGACCTGTTCCGCGGTCACATGGAGGTTCAGCGCATCGCCCACCTCGCGGGCGATGGCGGCAAGGTCCCGTCCATCCATTCGACGGGCAAACGCATAGAGCATCTCTGACAGCTGGACGATCTGCCCGTCACAGCGACGGATGAGATACGGCGCCTGCTTGAGCCCGGAGCCGACGGCTTGCCCCAGCAGCTCGCTGTCGCCCAGCAGCCGAGGCCCGCTGGGCTCGGCGGCGGGCCGCGGCGGCGATGACACTGTCGCCGCGGGGTGGCGCGTGGCGCTCATGGCATGACCGACAGACAGCGGGGTGAAGCCGCCGTGAGACCGCTCCACCCCTCGTCTGACCGGTTATGCAACTAGAGGATGTTGTCGCCCGAGCCGTTGCCGGCGATGACGACGTTGACCAGGCCGAAGTTGCCTCCGTCGTACGAGCCGTTGCCGCTCTGGCTGACGATCGTCGTATGGCTGCTGCCACCGCAGTAGCCGCCCATCAGTTCGCGGGCGGGCAGCTGCTCGGCGAGCTCGTTGTCCAGGTCATAGAGGGTCAGGTCACGCATCGTGGATCTCCCTTCGGAGAGAATTTGGAGAGTGTGACGACACCTCGGTGGTGTCGCTTCAGCTCTCGGGATCTGCATTCAGTCTCTCCGGATCCGCGCGCCGTCCCAGGGGAACTTCATGCCGTCATCAGTGGGGAGTTTTGTGCCCAACCGCCACCACCACGGCCGCCTATTGCGTCCTGGGCAACGCGTCAGGTGGTGCGGTAGTCCAGCAGGGTCACGCGATCGTCGAGCACCTCGATCGTCCGCAGGCCGAGATCGAGGTCGGGAGCGCCGCCGAACACGGGTTGTGACCCGGTTGCCCCGCGGATCGTCGGGAACACCATCAACCGGACCCGGTCGACCAGTCCGAGCCCGAACAGGCTGCGGACGAGCGACGGGCTACCGATGGTCCGTATCGGCAGCTCCGGGTGTTCGGCCTTCAGTCGCGGGAGCGCCGTCTCGATCGGCTCGGCGACGACCGACGCGTTGGCCCAGTTGAGCGGCGGCCGCAGGCTGGAGGAGAAGACAAGCTTGGGGAGCTCGGCCATCCGCGCGTTGCTCGGATCGTCATGTTCGGCGACGATCTCCGACAGCACCCGGTAGGTGTTGGCGCCCATCAGCATCAGGTGGTCGATGTCGAGCTGACGCGCGATCCAGCTCATCAGCTCGGGGCCGCCGTAGCCGAAATACGGCGCCGAGCCCGTGCCGCCGAAGCCGTAGCCGTCGAGGCTGGCGAACAGGTCGACGCTCAGCTCGCCGGCGACCAGATCCTGCGGCTTGAGGTCTGTGGGGTGTTGATCGAGTTGCATACCGATGTGGACCGTCCGCATGCGTGAAATTCATCGCCGGCGGGCACATCGCCGTGCACGTGGCGGGAGCGCAGGACTCGACCAGCCGGCCGCGCGCCGTCAGGCATCCCAGCAGGCGTGCAGGGCGACCGGCTTGCGGAACACCAGACCGCGGACTTCCGCCGGGTGCTCCGGGTCGGCACGCAGGCCCGGCAGGCCGGCGAGCAGCGCCCGCAGCGAGGCCCGTGCCTCGAGCCGCGCGAGGTGCACCCCGACGCAGACGTGCGGCCCCTGGGCGAACGCCAGGTGGCGGCGAAGATTGGGGCGGCCGGGGTCGAACGCGTCCGGGTGCTCGAAGACTGCCGGATCCCGGTTCGCGGCCGTGATCGAGATCCGGACGAGATCGCCATGGGCAACGGCCGCAGTCCCGAGGGTGGCGTCGGTGGTGGCGTAGCGGTCGATCACCGCCGCCGCCGGCTCTAACCGCAGCGATTCGTCGATGACCGCGTCGAGCAGCGCAGGATCGCCGTCGTCGACCCGCGTCAGCAGCTCGGGCCGGCGCAGCAGCTCGAGCGCCGCGTTGGCGATCATGCCCTCGGTCGTCTCGATCCCGCCGAACAGCAGCACGGCGGCGTTGGACGCGATCTGGTCGTGGCTGAGCGCGTCGCCCTGTTGGGCGGCGGCGGCGAGCAGCGAGCGCTCGCCGTCAGGGGCGTCCGCTCCGTTCGAGATCACCTCCTCGAGGCGCCGGCGCAGCGCGCTGTAGGCCCGCGTGCCCTCCGCCGAGGCGCCCTCTCCGGCGGTGATCGCGGTGACCGAGGCGACGATCGCGTCATACCAGCCGAGTACGTCGTCGACCTCGGAACCGTCGATCCCGAGCGCCCGCGTCACGATCGCCGCCGACATCGGGCCGGCGAACCCTCGACGCAGCTCGCCGGCGCCCGCAGGCGCGAGCCGGTCGACGAGCTCGGTCGCTCGTTCGCTCGCCGCCTGTTCGAACCGGCCGACGACTGCGGCCGCTCGGAACGGGCTCACGAACGGTGCGCGGTGGGCGGTGTGCTCGGCGCCGTCGAGGCTCAGCATGCTCGGCCCGATCACCTGCGCGGTCGAGAACCGAGGGTCGTCGACGGTGTAGGTGGCGGCGTCGCGCATCGCCTCGAGCGCGAGGTCGTGGCGTGTGATCAGCCAGCCGTCCAGGCACGGCAACCATGAAACCGGCTCTGTCGGCCGCAGCCGCTCGTGGACGGCGTGCGGGTCTCGGTCGAGCTCGTCGATCGTGACGGCCGCGCCGATCGGGAACCGGTCGTCGTCGCGTGGGGGCATGACGGGAATTGTGCCCGCCTCGTCGATCTGCGCGGCAACAGCCAGCTACTGCGCTGGCTGGGCTCCGCTCGGTGGAGGTCGGCACCCCAGCAGGCGGAGATGACGCTCGAACGCCGGCCGGTCGCGCGCGGCGTTGAACGGATCGACTCCGTCACGGAGCGCGGCCGCCACCCGTTCGAGGTCGAACAGCAGCGCCAGTTTGCCGGGCGGGTCATCCCAAACGCCTGAGTCGTAACGCTGCACCCAGGCAGCGAACGCGGCGAGCACCTCGACCTGCAGTTCGTCGGCCCACCACTCCGATCTGACCGAGAGCCGGTAGCGAGCGCTCAACGAGCACACGTCGGACCACAGCCGCTCGAACCATTGCCACCGTGCGCCGGGCGCCAGGCCATGCCAGACCATGGGCCACCCGTCGTCGTCGCCGAGCTCGTCCGGCTCGGGGGCGCCTTCGTCCGGGCCGCCGTACTCCATCACACCTCGCCCGCAAGTCGTTTCAGGCGCCGGTCGGCAAACCACATCCGCAACCTCAGACGCGTCGGCGGGATCCGCCCGTACAACAGCAGCGCATCGCCCGCAGGCAGCTGGCGAAGCTGCTCGGGGGCGATCAGCGGTCGTCGTCGGCGGCCGGTCGTGCGATTGGAGCCGCCGGCGCCGGTCGTCCTCGTCGTATCGCGGATCTCCTCCTCGCCGGCGAGGCTCGAGAAGTACCGCAGCGTGTCGAGATCGCCGACCCCGGGCAGCAGCATCCTGGCGCGATGACTGTTGACGACGGTCTCCGCCTGGCGGCCGTAGCGGCTGCGCGCCTGCGCCAGATCGTGGAAGATCGAGACCAGCTGGATGTTGTGGCTGGGGGCCGTCGAGGCGACTTCGCCGAGGTTTGGCAGCGGGGCGACGTTTCCGGCCTCGTCCAGGCACAACAGCAGTGGGAGGGCCAGCCGCCCTCCGGCGAGCGTCGCCCGCTCGTAGGCGCGGTCGACGATCTCCGACAGCAGCGCCAAGAAGATCGGCCGCAGGAGCTTCGACGCCTTGGCGTCGCCGATCAGATACAGGGTTGCCCGCTGGTCAAGCAGCCGATCCGCGGTGATCTCACAGCCACGTGCGGAGCGCAGCACGCGCTCGAACCGATACGCGCGCAACAGCCCTTGCGCGGTCGCCTCGATCGACGAGCGGGTCCGGTCGGCCTGGGTCTCGAACGCGCGCAACGCGTCGTAGGCCGCGTGGGCGTCGGCGAGCTCCGCCTCGTTCCGGGCTGAGCCGGTCAGCTCCGAGATCGCCGCATCGAGCTCCCGCGCGCCCTGTCCGTAGGTCCAGCGCACGACCGCGTCCATGCCGGCATCGGTCCGCGCGGCGACGTAGAGCAGCGGTGCCAACCGCTGCTCAGCCGCGATCGCCCAGAAGTCGCCACCCTCGACGCCCTTCTGGTCGAGCTCGCCCGCCGCCGCCAGTCGCCAGGCCACCTCCAGTGCGCCGTCCCAGCTGTGGGCCCCGGCCAGCGGCGACCACGTGTGTGACTGGTCTGGCGCCAGCGCGAACGGATCGAACACGAAGACGTCGCCGAGCTCTCGACGGCGCGCGACCGTGCAGGCGAGCAGATCGGTCTTGATCGACGACGCCACCGCCGGGCCGTCCCATTCGAGCAACGCCGGAACCGCCAGCCCCGCCGACTTACCCGACTGGGGCGGCCCGAACGCCACCAATGCGTGGCGCTGCTCGGTGTACAGCAGTCGTCCGTGGCCGCGTCCAAGGCCCAGCCGCCCACCGCCCGCGCCGTACAGCGGCCGCAACTCGCTCCGGGTCGCCCAGTGCGCTCCGTCCGGACGGCCGCGCAGCGCTCCGGCGACGCCGGAACGTGACACCGCCGCGCACAGCGCGGTCGCGGCCACGGTCAGCAGACCAAGCGTCGCGTACACCTCGGCGGCCCCGGGTAGTCGCGCGCGGGCCGGTCGCGGCCACGCCTGGGCCGGGTCCGCCAGCCGCCCGGGCAGCCGCACCAGCACGGCAAAGGTCTGCCCAGCCCCGATCCGCGGCCAGCCGGAGCCGAACAGCAGCCCGGCGAGACCGCCCCATACCCAGACGGCGACCCCGACGACGAGCGCGAGGCCGATCAGCGTGAGCAGCGTCGCGTCGGACGGCCCCGAGCCGTGACCGCCGCTCACAGCCGTCGCTCCGCGGGCTTCAAGCTCATGCCGGAGTCGGTGTCGGTCAAGCGCGCCTCGATCGCCGAACGCTGGTGGGAGACCACGAACGATCGGTTGCCCACGCGCCACAGCGCCTGGCCCGGCGACAGCAGCGAGAGCAGCCGTCCCTCGCTGCGCGACAGGCCCAGCAACGATCGGGTCAGCTCGATCTGGCTTTCGTCCTGGTGGTAGACCACGCGCGTCGAGGCGTCCGCGACCAGCCCCTCGGCGATCCGGGCGGCCCGTGACCCCGCATCCCCGGCCGCCTGGAGGTCGGCGAGCTTGTGGAGAACCACCAGGTTCATCACGCCGAACTGGCGCGCGAGCTTGAAGTTGGACTGAAACCACTCACCGAGCCCCGTGTGCTGGACGATCTTCCACGACTCGTCGGCAACGTTGATCAGTCGCTCCCGGCCTGGCCGCTCCGCCGTCTGCGCCAGCAGCGCGCTGATCCAGGCGGTTGCGCAGGCCATCAGGATCCCGACCGCCGGTGAGTCACGCACGGCGTGCAGGTCGAGCACCAGCAGCTGCGCGTCGAGCGCCAGGCCCGGCGTCGTGGGACCGTCGAACATCCCGCGCAACGGACCCTCGCATAGATCCTGCAGCGCCAGCGCGGCCCGGCGGGCTTCCCGGGCGAGCGCGCTTTCGGTGGTCTGCAGCCGGTGCGCCATCTCGGCCACCGGCGCGAACAGCACCTCCGCGATCTGCGGCAGTGTCGGTTCGCCGGAGCCGCGGGCGCGGACGACGCGCAGTGCCTCCCGCAGAGCCACCGGCCTCCAGCTGGGTCAGCGGGCCGCCGAGCGCCGTTACCGTCACCGCCCGCAGCAGCTCCAGCTGGGCGTGCTCTTCAGGCCGGGACGCGAGCGGGTTCAGGCGGACGCTCCCGCCGGGCACCAGTGAGATCGGCTGGACGCCGACGGCCCGGCAGAGTGGCCCGTACTCTCGCTTGACGTCGAGCACGAACGCGCGCCGGCCGAACAGCATCATCCGCCACAGCAACGTCTTGACCAGCGAGCTCTTTCCCTGCCCGAGCTTGCCGAGGACGATCGCGTTCGGGTCGTCGAGCACCGCGTCCGCGTACAGGACCCACGGATCGAAACAGAACGCCCCGCCCGTCGAGTCGCGTCCGATGAACACGCCCCGGCCGCCGAGACCGTCGGTGTTGACGAACGGGTAGATCGCCTGGGCGTGCCGGGTCGTGCAGCGGTGCCCGGGTCGTTCGATCGCGCGCCACGTCATCGCAGCCCCCGGCACAGCGGCAGCGTGAACGTCAGCGCGTCGGCCTGTTGCCCGTAGAGCCGGCGCAACTCGAGTCGCGCCCGCGCGGCGTGCTCCATCACTTCTCCGCAGGCTCGCCGCAGCTCCTCGGGGTTGCGTCCGGAGGCCGTGATGAAGCCGCTCAGGCGGACCTCTCCGTGGCCGGCGGCCAGCTCCGCCTCGCGCAACCTCGTCGCCTCCGCCGCCTGACGTTGACGGGCGGTCTCCGACTGTCCAAACCGGGCTCGCAGCTCACGATCAGCCCGGTCACGGGTGACCGCGGCCTCGATCTCACGGGTAGATCGGTCGATCGACAGCGGCTCGAACGTCACCGAAACGGTTCTCACGGCGCTCGAACGGCCGAGCAGCGAGTCCATGAACATCGGCGAGACCTCGATCCGTGGCCACCCGCTGATCCAGTAGGTGGCGTGCATCGCACCGTCGGACTCGTAGTGGTCCCACGCCTCGCGTGCGCCCACCGGCCACGCACTCGATGCCGGATCGCCGTCACCGGGGCCGGCCGCGTGCAGCGCGGTCATCTCGGCGCGCGCATACGGATCGAACGCGGTCCGCAGCGTTCGCGCCAGCTGCGCAGGGGTGAGCGCGCCGAGCACGGTGACCTCGGCGGCTTCAAGGCCTTGCGCGATCCGTTCGGTCTGCTCCACGAGCGTCTGCACGGCCGGTCCGTGCCGCCGCTCACGTGCGCGCCGCGCGTCGACCTGCACCGCCAGCAGCACCTCGTGCTCCTGCGCCACCTTGGTGCTGGTCGAGATCAGCTCCAGGTAGGACTCGATCATCGCGGTGCCGCGGGGCGCGACCGAGGGGTCGCGCTCGTCATGCACCCAGCGGGCGAGCTGATCCCCCTGCGCCGGGGCGGTCCGTTCGATCCACTGCAGCCGCCGGATCGGGCCGCCGCCGGCGCCGGACAGCACCAGACCCCAGCGGGCGAGCCGGCGTTCCTGCGCCTCGTGATCGAGCAGCGAGAAGGAGCCGACCCGGCAGGCGAGGACCGCGGTGGCGAGCCGTCCCGAACGTTCGGCCAGCACGCCGATCGGCTGATCGCGATACGCGGTCTCGAGCACCTGGACGCCGCGCAGTTGTGGCGGCGTGCGCAGGTCGGGACCGTCGCCGTCGCCCGCTTGCGGCCGGCGGCGACGCCGTCGACGGGCGCGGCGTGCGTTGGCGGCCGCGGTGGGAGCCGCGCCGGCGGTGTCCGCCGCGTCGGTACGTGACCCGGTGCCCGTCACGGTTCCGGCGGTCGGTTCGGTGGTCACAAATCGACCCCCTCCAAGGATCCTCGCGACGATGAACCGAGCCGCGATCGGCAGCCACTCCTGGACGGTCCGTCCACCGAGCGGCGCGAACGCTGTCGTGCCGGCGACAGCGAGGACGACCGTGGCCAGCATCGCGCCGCCCGCCGACGGAGCGTGATCGAGTATGAGGATCGCCAGCAGTGCCCCGCCGCCGAGCAGGGCCAGCTGTCCGGCGGCGATCCCACCCGCGATGCCGCGCCGCTCGAGCGGTCCGAACAGATACGTCAGCCGATCGCTCATCACAGGTCCCGACCGAGCTCGTCGGATCCGAGCTCAGGCCGCGGCACGCTCGGAGGGGGTGGCTCGAGCGTCGGTGAGGGAAGCTCCGTCGCTCGTCGCGGCGCTGGGTCCTCGGCATCTTCGAGCGCAGCGGGCGCGGGTAACTCCCGCTCGTTGGCCAGATCCAGCAAGTCGCGGCCCAGGAGCAGTTCGTCGCCACCATCGGCAACCAGCGGTAAGGGGAGTGCCGTCGTCGGCCAATGCCGCCCCGAGCCGGCGTCGGCTGCGGGAGCACCCGCGGTCGATTCGGGTGCCCTCGGCCAACTTCGTCCGGAGTCAGCATCCGCGGTGGGTTCGACCGTCGTCGCATCGGGCACTTCCTCGGACCGACCTGATGCGGACATCGCATTGGTCATTGGCTCGGCGAGGTGCGAGTCGACCGGTTCGGCCCAACTCGGCTCGGCGTCGAGTTGCGTATCGGCGCCGGCGGCGGACCTCTGCTGGACGTCGGAAGCGCCGCCCAGGAGCGCCGGCTCGCCGGCTCGCGTCGCTCTGCGCGCCGAGCGCCGCGGCCCCGAACGTGCCCGAGCCCTCGGCGAACTGGAAGGCCCGACCGGCCGCTGATGCGAGCGGTTCCTTCGGGGCTTGGCTGAGCCCACCCGCGGCCGCGCTCGCGACCTCATGCAGCGGCAGCATGCGCAGCAGCGCCCACGGCGTGAACGCGGCGAGCAGGACCAGCGTCGCGCCAGTCAGTACCGAAGCGGCGCCGGGCGTCGTCGAATGTCCAAGGGCGGAGCCGCCGAGCGACAGAACCGCGACGATCGCGAACTTGGAGAGGATCAGGGCGATCAGGGTCTCGATCGCGCGGATCGCCAGCATCCGGCGAGCCGGCCAGACCATCGCCGCGAAGAACAGCGGCAGCATCAGCACGATCACGTAGACCGCGGCATTGCGAACGAGCAGCTCCAGCCACAGCGTCAGGGTGGCGGCGACCGTGATGATCGCGGCGAGAAAGGTGACGAACGGATCGCCGGTGGCGACGCTTTCGGCGACCGCCTTGACGCTCGTGGTCGAGAGGAACACGCCGTCGGCGTGCAGCGATGCCGAGGCGACGATCGACGACATCTCGTCGGTCCCGGCGAGCAGCAGCATCGTCAGCTGCGACGCGATCCCGACCGCCACCAGGCTCAGCGGCAGGTATCCAAACGCGGCCCGGGTCAGCAGTCCGAGGTCGGACCGCACGATCGCGTGGATCGTGGCGGCGCACAGAAATGGCAGCGTCAGCAGCGCGGCGATCCCGGCAACCCTCCAGTAGGACGCTGAGAACCAGCTGTTGGTCAGTTGCGGACTGGTCGTGTCGTCGATCACCTTGGCCGTCTCCTTCAGCGCCGATTCGGCGCCTGAGGCGACCCAGCCGAGAATCTTTGTCAGCGCGGTCGTGGCCGCACCTCCGACCACCGTCTTGACGGCGTGGACGGGGTTCGGGACGAATGGGATCCCCGCCCACTGAGACCGAAGGCGGCCGCGAGCCCGACAGCTCGAGCCGCGCGCGGGCACCAACCCGCTGAGTGAGCATGCATCGCGGTCGCCGTGGGCGGAGGCGCCGGATGCCGGGATGGCGATGGCGCGGGGCGCCGCCGCGGCCGTCCGCGACCAGGCGGCAACCAGCAGCGCTGAGAGCAGCAGCGCGAGCGTGAAGGTCAGGCGCGGGGGCGTCATTTTGCCGTCGTCCCGAGGTGCTCGAAGAAGTTGATCAGCCCGGGGCCGGCTCCGACGACCAGCGCTGCGGCCGCCGAGACGAGCGCGGCCATTCGCCCGCGCGCGGCGTGGTGGTGGTTGTGGCTGTGGGAGGCCACGGCCCAGAGGCCGGCGCCGATGAAGGTGCCGAGCAGCGCGACCGCGAGCGCCCACGCCTGGGCGCCGTCGACCAGCTGCTGGAGCACGTTGCTGCCCGGAAGGTTGGTCAACACCGGGTGTGCCTGGACGGCGGGTATGAATTCGGACTGCATTCGCCTGCTTTCTAATTGAGCCAATTGAGATACGAACACCCTATCTGATAGAACGCATCTCGATTAGCTTGAAGTGTCAATAATTAGTCTCAATGAGAAAGCAGGCAGGTAATGAGCTCGACCGCCGCGTTGACATCGCCACAGCAGTCGGATGCCGCAGCTGGTCACGACGACGGCCTGTTGGTCGACATCGACGACGTCGCTCGGCTGTATCTCCAGGAGGCGGTCAGGGTGCGGCGGATCGTGCGCATGAGCGTGGCCGCCTCGCCCGCCGTGATCGAGGACGCGTGTCAGGTGGCGTGGACACGGCTGTTGATCCACCGTGCCCGCCTGCGTCGCGAGTCTGCGCGGGCGTGGCTCGTCCGGGTCGCGATCCGCGAGGTGTTCCGGTCGATCCAGCGAGATCGCCGTGAGCGGTCGCTCGAAGCACTGCTGGAACAGGGGCGGTCAGCGACGAGCGACGCCGACGCCCGGATGACGCTGTCGACGCCGACCCTGATCGAGGATCTGGTCGAGCAGAAGAACCGGCTCGAAGCGATTCAGGCGCTACCCGAGCGCCAACGACGACTGGTCTGGCTGCAGGGCCTTGGCCTCAGCTACCGCGAGATGGCGGGAGAAACGGGGATGACGCGGCGCACCGTCGAGCGACAGCTGATCCGCGCCCACCACTCGCTGGCCCAGGCATGAGCGGGCGGCGCGGATGCGGCCGCCGAGGTCGCCGGTTACTTGCGCCGCGGCGCCCGGCCGCGCTTGCGCCGGCGCCGTTCCTCAGCGCTGAGCTTGCGTGGCTTGACGCGCTGAGAGCCCGGGAGCTTGCGCTCCTTGCTGGGCCCGGTGACCTCGCGCCGCACGCGCGCCGGCGCCCTTCGAGCGGCATCGCGGAAGATGTAGAAGCAGACCCCGCCGATCACGATGACCGAGCCGATGACGATGCCGTAGATGCTCGACTTGCCGATGCTGCCTCCGCCACCGCCCGCAGTGGTCGTGGTGGGGCTGGTGGCGGTCTGCGTCGCGGTCGTCGGCGTCGGTGTCGCTGGGGCGGTCACCCCTCCGGAGAGCGGGCTCCCGCCGGAACCGGCGGCGACGGCGCCGGCCGTGCTGAGCAGCAGCGCGCAGACGAACGCGAGCGTGAACAGGGCGGCTGATGATCGACGCGGAGGCCTGGGCACGGGCGGATTGTCCGTCAACAGCGCGACGAGTGCTCGTCCGTCGGCATCGTTGCGCCGCTCAGCGGTCGGATGCGAGCGGCTGCTCCATCGCCGGCGTCTTCGGCGGGTTCTTGTACGGATCCTCGTTGTCCTGGTGCTCTTCGTGATAGACGCTCTCGGCGTTGACGGCCCAGATGTCGTGGTGGGTGCCGAGGAGGATGTTGTCGACCGCGCGCATCGCGGTCAGCATCGAGTGATCGGAGTTGTTGTAGCGGTGCAGCCCGTTACGACCGACCTGGGCGATGTTGGAGATCGTCTCCAGCCAGGAGCGGATCGTCGCGACCCGTTCGGCGTAGCGCTCGTCGTAGATCGGGTAGGCCTTGTGGACGCGCTCGACGAAACCGAACCGAACCTTGGCGGCCTCGGCGAGATGGAGCTTCTCGATCTCCTGGCCGGCCATCCTGACCAGATCGTCGTCCTGCATATTCCACAGGTCGTCGCCCTCGAAGCAGAAATATTCCATTCCGAGCGACGTGGCGGTCTCGCCCTCGGGCACCATCCACGGGCTCCAGGACTTGAAGTTCTGGATCCGCAGCACCCGGACGCCGGGCTGGTGGATGTAGATCCAGTTGTCGTCGAACGGGTCGTCGACGTCGATCACCAGCAGCACCGTGAGGAATTCGCGGTATCGCAAGCCTCGCGCGGCGTCGCGGACCTCCAGCGGCGCCGCCGGCTCGGTGATCCCGACGGTCGTGCGCAGCGGCAGCGACGAGATCACGTGCGAGGGGTGCAGCGTCTCGCCACCGGCGATCACCTCGGTCACCTTCCCGTCGGTCACGACCAGCTTGGTCACGGGC
>CAVUSD010000036.1:0-10325 GCA_963743985.1 uncultured Solirubrobacteraceae bacterium
GCACCTGACAGGCGCGCCGCCCGGTGATGCGGCGACGACTTCGCCGACGCCGAGATCGCCACCAATCCCAACATCACCGCGACGAGTGACGTGAACGCAAGCAGCCGCCCGCGCGTGCCAAACCTGGTCATCTTGCCTCCGACGTTTGTCTCCCACCCAGAGGCCGCGCACCCTATACCCGAGTCAGCGCGAGGCGCAATACCTGCGCAACGGTCCGACGCAGTCGCGCGGATCCACACCACTTTGTTGCGTGTCGGACCGCGTACCGCCAAACCGAGCAAGGCGGGGCGGCTCAGCCGCCCCGCCTTTCGCGTCGGTCGATCAGTGCCCGCTGAGGGCTCCGATGAAGCCGGCCCCGGGCGTGCCCAGGCCGGTCATGTTGTCGTAACCCGGAGCAGTGGCCAGGGCGGTCGTGCTCCGCGTCGAGCACTGGCCGCTGGTCGGGTTGCAGTACTCCTCCGGGCCCTCGTAGTTGACGGCGCGGGCCGAGTACTCCACACCCGAGGCCCTGTCCACCCCGTCGATGAAGTCGGGGCGGATGATGTCGGTCGGGCTGGCCGGCGCCACGATGTCGTCCAGTGCGCTGGACGGCAGCGAGTACAGCCTCGGGTTCAGGAATCCGAGCGAGCTCCCGCTTGCCTGGTCGGCGTCGGCGACGAGTCCGGCCAGAAGCGGCGAGGCGAGGCTGGTTCCACCGATCCGGTACTGGTCGTAGTAGACCCCGTCCGGGAATGTCTGCGTCTCGCCCACGAGCATGCCCGTGGTCGGGTCCGCGTCCATCGACACGTCGGGCTCGACCCGCATCGCGCCGGGACCGATGATCGACGCGTTGGCGTCCGCCAGCGAATCCGGCACGACACCCTGCTGATACCAGGGCTGCGCGTAGTGGAAGCTGGTGCCGCCGCCTGAGCCGTAGTCGTAGCCCAGCGGGCCCCAGGTGCGGAGATCACTGCTGTCGCAGCCACCGGCGGCCACGAGGTCGGCGTTGCAGTAGACGCTGATGCCCGTCGACCACCCGTACTCGGAGGTCCGCTGACCATTGGCGTCAATGGCGAGCGTCGTGCCACCCGCGGCGGTCGCCCAGGGGCTGGACGCCGGGTAGTCGGCAGCGACGGAGCCGATCGTCGAGTACTCGTCGCCATCGTCGCCACTGGAGAACGAGACGGTGATGCCGGTGGCGGCGGCCATCATCAGGATGTCATCGGTTGCCTGGCGATCGTCGGAGCTGTCCAGCACGTCTCCGCCGGCGTCGCCATATGAGTTGGTGATCACGTCGGCGAGGTGGTTGTCCACGATCGCGCTCAGCATGTCGTTCAGCGGCTTCGTGAAGCAGTTCTTGGCGCCCGCATACAGGATGTTGGCGTCCGGCGCCATCGCGTGAACCGCCTCGACGTCGAGCGTCTCCTCGCCCCACCAGCCGTTCTGGCCCCCGCACGCCTGACCTCGGTTGAAGTTCTTCGCCAGCAGCTGCGAGAACTGCGACGACAGCAGCGGGTGTGCCGGATCATTCTGGGCCGCGTACTGCTGTGCGTCGGCCAAGATCGTTGGCGACGCGTAGGCGTCGACGATCGCGACCGTCTTGCCGGCGCCGGTATCGGCGCTGGGGACGGAGTAGGCGCTGCGCATCTGCGGCGGGGTGTAACCGCAGGGGGCGTAGGGCGGGTTCGCCGGATAGCCGCCGGGAACCGCGGGGAACGCGGCGGCGAGGTACTGGCCGTAGTACTTTCCGCACGGCTGCGGATTGCGGAATCCGGCCGGCGGCTTGGCATTCGCCGTGGCGGCCGGGGACGGCCCGCCGGTCGTGGAATCGGGCTGGGCGAGGGTGTCGCTGACGCCGCTGACACCGTCGACGATTCCGGCGATGCTCGTTGGCACCGACAGGTTGGTGTCGGCCAGCAGCAGCTGCTGGTGATCGACGGTGTGGTAGGAGAGGCTCGTCCCGAAGGCCTGTTCAACCTGGGCCGCGGTTCCGGACGCGCTCACCGACATCCGGTCAGCTGACACCGCGCCGACGGTGAAGCCGTCGGCCCTCAGGAAGCGCTTCACCTGCGTGACGTCCGCGGTCGTCGGCGAGAACCGGGCCTCCCACTGCGCCGCCGTCAAGTACTGGCCGTAGTCGCCGCTGCCGGGGGTGGAGACCGACCGGGCGAACGCCTCGGCCCCCGCCTGATCGGGCAGCTGCAACGTCACCTCGAAGTTCATCGCCGTGCTCGCGGGGACCGATCCGGTCTGCGGCGTCTGTGCGGCCGCGGGCGATTTCGAATTACTCAGCTGCGTGGTGGCCGAGGTCGCGGCCGATGCCGATGCCGCGATGGCCAGCGTCGCCGCCGCCACCCCGACAGAGGTGAACGCTCGTGCTCCCCATAACCTCATCCAGACATCTCCTGTCGCAGAAGCTCACGCGGTGCGCACGATCCTGCACGGCATGCGCGACGCCCGCCTTGTATCCGCCGCCGTACCCGAGGTGGTCGCGTCAAAAACGTCTCGGGCCACCCGAGCTGTTCGTCGGCAACGGATGGCCATCATATGCACACGCCACGGAGCTGTGCCCGCGAACGACGACGTCAGCCGACCGGCTGGCCGTAGAACGCGGCCTCTTCGCGTCCCAGCTCGGTCGCCGGCGGATCGTCGAAGAACCACTCGCGCGCGATCCGGTGAAAGTTGCCGGTCGCGTGCAGCTGCGCGATCACCGCCAGCGTCAGCACTTCCATCCGCCGCCCGAAGATGTGGTCGGGCGGAGCCGACTCCTGGCGCAGGTATCCGAAGTACTCCGAGCGCGGGTCGCTCATGTCGATCATCACCTGGGTGGCGTACTCGGGTGTCAGCGTGACCTCGCGATCGCACGTGTACCAGGAGGTCGCTGCGCGGAAGTGGGCGAGCACGCGATCGGGATTGAACTTGTCAGGGTGCGAGAAGAACCCGACCTCGGTCCCGAGCCGCATGATCTTCTCGGTGTCCCCGTCGATGATCGCGCGGGCGACCTCGATCTCCAGCTCGACGGCTCCCGGCGGCATCCGCTTGAACAGCCCGAAGTCGAGGAACGCCATCCGCCCATCGTCGAGCAACATCGAATTGCCGGGGTGGGGATCGCCCGAGAACTGCCCGTGGCGATACAGGCAGCTGAAGTAGAAGCGGAAGATGATCTCGCCGATCCGGTCGCGCTCGGCCTGACCGCGGTGCTTGAGCACCTCGAAGCCGGTGCCGTGGACGTACTCGGAGACCATCAAGCGCTCGCGCGACAGTGAGGTGATCACGTCGGGGATCACGATGAATGGGTGCCCGCGATAGATCCGCGCGAGCGAGCGCTGGTTCTGGGCCTCGAGCTCGTAGTCGAGCTCCTCGTCGATCCGCGAGCGGATCTCCTCGCCGATCGCCTTGGGGTCGAGGCCGGGGGCGATCCGCTTGGCCAGGCGCAGGATGAGGCCGAGGTTCTGCATGTCGGCGCGGACGGCGGCCGCGACGCCCGGGTACTGGACCTTGACCGCCACCTCGCGGCCATCCAGCAGCCGCGCGCGATACACCTGGCCGATCGACGCCGCCGCCACCGGCTCGGTGTCGAAGTCCTCGAACACGTCCTTGAGCGGCTCGCCGAGCTCCTGCTCGATCACCTTGCTCATGTCCTTGAAGGTGACCGTCGGCGCGGCATCGCGCAGCGCCGCCAGCTTGTGCTGGAACTCCTCGCGGTACTCCTCGGGCACGAGCCCGACGTCGAGGAAGGACATCACCTGCCCGACCTTCATCGCGACGCCCTTCATCGTTCCGAGCGCCTCGACGATCTGCTCGGCCGCCTCGATGTGCCGGCGCTCGAGTGCCGCCGACTTGCCTTCGTCGCTGCGCGCGACGTTGGCGGCGTGGGTGCCGGCCTGACGAATCGCCTGACCCGCGGCCAACCCCCCGATCTTCGCCGTCCGCGCTACGCGTGACGTCGGGATCTTGTCGTTGGGCACGACTCCGAGTCTAGGAGTCAGCGTGTGCCGGCCGACCGCCGGCCCGGAACCGACCGGTGACGGCCGTCAGGCCGAGGTCTCGACGCGTGAGCCCGGGACGATGTCGTCGGACCCGTCGGGCCAGCGAACCCACGCCTTGTGGCCGCCGTCGTAGTCGTCGCCCAGCAGGATCAGCGTCGCCGGCTCGCCGAGCGCCGTGCAGCTGTCGGTGCCCTCCGGGTCCACGCCGCGCCAGATCCGGACGAACCGGTTGTGCTCCAGCTCGTCAGCGACCGTCGTCGGGTCGGTGTGCCCGGGGTGGACGCGGGTCTGCGGGGGCAGCGTCAGCAGCTTGTCCATGACCGACGACTTCAGATCCGCGTACGAGGTCGAGCCGGGCGCCCGCACGCCGCCGACCGAACCCTTGAACAGCGTGTCGCCGGTGAACACGTCGGTGCCGTCGACCAGCAGCGACAGCATCCCGGCGGTGTGGCCGGGGGTATGAATCGGCTCGATCGTCAACGCGCCGGAGCTGATCGTCTCGCCCGGCGCCATCGTGCCCGTCGCCTGCGGCACGAGCGAGCGTTCGAACTGGTGAATCAGGATCGGGACCGCGGGATGCGTGGCCGCCACCAGGTCGACGTCGACCACGTGATCGGAGTGGTGGTGGGTGAGCAGCACGTGGGTCAGCGTCAGCTGACCGCGGCGCAGGAAGTCGAACAGGGGCGCGACCGGGCCACCGGCGTCGATCATCACCGCATGCCCGCCGAGCTCGTCGGCGACCACGTAGTTGTTGGTCAGAAACCCGTCGCTCATCGACCGTTCGACAATCATGAAAATCAGCCTATCTCAGGTAGCCTGTTCGAGATATGAGCCTGATTCACACCTGCTACCGCATCCTCGAGATCGACCGTTCGGTCGCCTTCTACGAGGCGCTCGGCTTCAACGAGATCCGCCGCGCGCCGATCCGTGACGAGGCCGTCAACGTCTTCATGAACCTGCCGGAGGACGGCGACGAGCCCCGTCTGGAGCTGACCTACAACAACGGTCGCACCGATCCGTATGAGATCGGCACCGGCTACGGCCATATCGCGATCACGACCGACGATCTGGATGCGACGCTGTCGGAGCTGGGGCAGCAGGGCATCGAGCCCGAGAAGCCGCCGTACACGATCCGCGCCGGCGGCAGCCGGATCTGCTTCGTGCGCGATCCCGACGGGTACCGGATCGAGCTGATCGAGCGCGCCGCCTGAAAGCCGCGTGGCCCAGCGGATGCGAGCACTGTCTGCGAGGATGTGACGATGGCCGATACCGCCAAGATCGCCAAGCTGCTGGAGCGCTTCGCCCAAGGCGTCGCGTCGCACGATCGCGAGAATCCCGATCACAACAGCTGGGGGATCGGGATGGCGCATTTCGACATCGAGCGGCTCGATCTGGAGGAGGGTGAGCAGATCCTCCCCGGGATCGTGCTGCAGGCCGACGGCGGTGTCACCGGCAACTTCCGGGTTCTGTGCGACGGTCAGCACGACGGCGCCGAGGAGACCGAGGAGGAAGAGGTCGTCGAGGCGATCGGCGAGGAGATCCTCGAGCCGGTCTACGTCGGTGACTCGGCCCTGCCCGAGCGGGTTCGTCCGCCGGTCTGACGGGTGCGGATCGGGCAGTAGCGGCGGCCCACCGACACCGCGGCCCACGTTGGGGGAGAGGCGGTGAGCGGTCAAACCCGCCTCGGACATACGCACCGGAAGCTCGGAGTGACGTCAAATATCCTCTATACGGCGGATACGAATGACACGCCCGGTTGTCGATGGGTTGGTACCCAGGGCAGATCTTCCCGCCAATGCATCCCCGTCGCGAGGCGGGTCCGCAAAGCCATGGGACTCCGCCGGAGTCAGCCAGGTTGCCTTTGACGCTCACGCGATTCACTTTCGTGTAGAGCCGTTGAGGGGGGAGGTCTGCTCTTACACGGAGGTCGTTCATGACGAAGTTCTCGAGCCCGCGCCTGTTCCGGGCCGCCGTCGGACATCGCCGCGGTGGGCGCATTCGCGCTCGCACCGGTCGCGGCGCACGCCGCGGACACGGACGCGACCGGAACGCTGACGACTGGCGGGTTGTCGAACACCGCTCCGGCGATCACGCCGTTCAACTACCAGTTGACCGGCTCGACAGCGACAGTCACGACGAACGTGGGAGCATGGAATGTGATCGACGCGACGGGCAGCAACGACGGGTACAGCGTGACGGTGGCGGCCAGCTGCCCCGACCGTGACCGGAGGGACTCCCGGTACCGGATCGTCGCTGACACTGACCTCGACGACGGCCACGGCGGCGGCGGGCAACCCAGCCGCCACCGGGCCGGTCGCGCGACGGGCCCCCAGCTACTCAGTCCGGACGGGGCAACGATCGATAATGCGCCGGCGGGGACCGGCCAGGGCGAGTGGGACTTCCCTGCGGACACAGGCGCCGGCAATCTGTCGATCGTCATCCCGGGGGATGCCAGCGCAGGGGACTACAGCAGCACCCTGACGTTCACCACAGCGCCTCCGGTCACGTAGTCGTGATGGCCGTTCGCTCGATCCAGATGACGTTTCCTCGCGTCCGGGCGATGGCCCTGCCGGCCACGTTGGCGTTCGCCGCATTCGCGGCGGCGCCGGCGCTGGCGGCCGCACCCCGGCCACAGCCGACCGTGTTCGCGCTGTCCCCGGTCGGAACTCCGGGCGCGATTCTGCTCCACGGCGCGGCCGGCCGTGTGCTCCGGGGCAGCGTCAGCGTCGACAACCTCTCGGGCAAGCGGATCAGCGTGAGGTTGCAGCGCGCCGATATCGAGAACGCCAGCAACGGCAACGCCGATTACGTCACCGCCGGGGTGCATCGCACCGGCCGGTGGTTGCGCCTGCAGACCACGACGGTCCATCTGGCCGCGCATGCGAGCTCGTCAGGTCGGATACACGATCCGGATCCCGCGCGGAACCACCGGTGCCTCGCACTACGCCGGGATCGTGGCCGTCAACACCGCCGAGCTCGCTCACGCGCGGGCGCACGCACGACACACGCGACGATCATTCACCTTCCACCGGATCGACCGCCAGGCGCTTCCGATCACGATTCGCCTCCGCGGGCGGCTCGTTCGCCGCCTCGCGTTGCGCTCGGTCAAGTTGAGCGTGGCGCCGGTCGGTGCCGCCATCATGCTCGGGCTTGAGCCCGGCGGCAGCGACCTGATCGAGAGCACCGCGATCAAGCTCCGCGTGCTTCGTGGCCAGCACACGATCTTCACCACCGACGACGACGCTGGGACAGCTGTTCCCCGGCGCGCCGCTTGCGTACCGGATCCCCTGGAAGGGCCGTCCGGCCGCCGGCACCTACCGGGTGCTGGGCACGATCCGTCCCCAGGGAGCGCGGATCATCCGCGTCAAGGCGAACGTCACGGTCACCGGGGCGAAAGCCAAGCAGCTGGCACACGGCACGACCGCCGCTGCCCAGCGGCAGGCGGCCACAAGCATTCCCGGCTGGGTCTGGATCGCCTTGGCGATCGCCGCCGTGCTGCTGGTCGTGATCCCGCTGTTCGTCTGGAAGCACGCGCCGCCGCGTCGGGAGCACTCCGGCCGCGGGGAGCTGAGCATTCCCGTGCGGCGCCTCGCCGTCGTGATCGTCGTCGCGGGCGTGGTCGCCGTGGGATCACATGTCGGCGAGGCGCGCGCCGCCCTGGGGCCGGCGCCGGTGACGCTCGGCACCGCCGCCAGCTTCGGCGTCCTGGCCGGTACGACGGTGACCAGCGTGGCGTTCGGCGAAGTGGACGGCAACGTCGGAGTCAGCCCGGGAATCGCCATCACCGGCTTTCCGCCGTCAACGGCTGACCGGAAGCCTGTACGCCGGCGATCCCGATCGCGGCGCAGGCTCACGCTGATCTCGCGACCGCCTACGGGGACGCCGTCGGGCGCTCCCCGACCGAGCCGCCGATCTCCACCGACCTGGGCGGCCAGACGCTGACTCCGGGCGTCTACGGCGCCACGGCGGCGATCACGCTGGGGGCCGGGACGACGCTGACGCTCGACGCGCAGGGCAACCCGGCCGCCGTCTTCATCTTCCAGGCCGGTTCGACGTTGACCACCGGGGCCGATCAGCCAGGTCGACCTCGTCGGCGGCGCACAGGCGTGCAACGTCTTCTGGCAGATCGGAAGCTCCGCGACCCTCGGCGCCACGTCGCTGCTGGCCGGCACGATCCTCGCCTCGACCTCGATCACGATCGGCGCCTCCGTGACGATCGACGGGCGCGCGCTCGCCCGCGACGCTGCGGTGACGATGGCCGGGCCAACATGGTCAATGCCGCGCCATGCACGACGGCGGTGTCGAGCACCACGCCCCCGATCACGCCCTTCAGCACGCAGCTCACCGGGCTGAATCAGACGGTCAACACCGGCGTCGGGGCGTGGAGCGTCACCGATGCGACGGACAGCAACGCCGGCTACAGCGTCACCGTCGCCGCGAGCCCGCCGACCGTCAACGGCTCCACCTCCGCCGCCGGGACCGGCGCGTCGCTGACGCTGACCCCTGGGACCGCGACCGCCGCAGACTTCAACCCGCCCAGCACCGCTCCGGTTCCCGCGTCGCCCCAGCTGCTCAGCTCAACTCCGGCGACGATCGAGAACGCGCCCGCCGGGACCGGCCAAGGCGAATGGGACTTCCCAGCGGATTCTGCCGCCGCTCCAAGCCTCGCCATCGTGATCCCCGGTAACAGCACCAAAGGGACCTACGAGGACACCCTCACCTTCACGACGGCCCCGCCGGCCGGGTAGACATCTGTTCCGCCACCGCGACTCGCTCGGTGAGCCACTGGACGGTCGGGCAGCGCAGCTGGTGACGGGCGCCCGCGCGCAGGACCGCGCCGCCGATCGCGTCGAGCTCGGCTGGGCGTCCGGCGCGGAGATCGCGTTGCATCGAAGAGCCCAACTCGGGATGGGCCGCATCGAGCTCGGCAATCGTGTCGGCGGCGTTGAGTCGTGCACCTTCCGCGACCGCCACCGCGATCGTTTCGTCGACCGCGTTGGTGAGTGCCGAGCGCCACCGCGGATCGGTCCGGATGAACCCGAGCGGTCGATCCGACGCGGTCGTCGTCAGCGCCAGTGGGCACAGTCGCGCGAGCTTTGACCAGATCACGTCGGGCTCCGGCGCCCCCAGGCGGACATCCGGGCCGGCCGCGCGCAGCTCGCTCGCCAGCGCGTGCACGATCGGATCGACGGCGGGCGCTGGCGGGCCGGCGATATCGACCCGGACGCCAGGGCTCGACTGGACGATCACGCCGGGGCGTGGGCGGTCGGATTCGATCCGGATCACGGCGGCCACGACCCGTTCGGATCCGAAGCGCGCGCGCAGCGTCGCCAGATGCTCGACGCCGTTGAGCAGCGGCACGACAAGGGTCGGTGCATCGACCGCCACGCGGTCCAACGCGTCGTCGAGACCGGTCGCCTTGGTGGCGACGATCAGGCAGTCGACGGGTGACGCCAGCCGCTCGGCAACCGGCACCGGCGTGTCGAACTCGCCGAGCAGCGTGCTGGTCACGTGCAACCCGCCCGCCGCGACCGTCGCCGCCGTCTGCGGTCGGGCGATCAGCGTCACATCGGAGCCGGCATGCGACAGCGCGCCGGCGACGAAGCCGCCGACCCCCCCGGGCCCGAGCACCGCGATCCTCAGCGACATCGCCGACAGGCTGCCAGACGCGGCGGCTCAGGTCTCGGATCCTTCGTCGGTGGGCAGCGTCTCCGGCTCGCCAGTCGACGGCGTCCGCCGCGCCTGAGCGCGGCGTTGCTGCGCCGGCGCGGTCCGCTGCGCTCCTGCTGCTGTGCCTGGGCGCGCCGCTGCTGCGCCTGGGCCGCTCGCTGCGCGCGTTGGCTTTCCGCGGCGCGGCGCAGCTGATCCTTCAGCGTCTGGTCGTGGCGTTGGTTGGGCCAGTGGCCACTGTGGGCAGCGTGATCGCGTCGAACCTCGGCCCAGGTCTCACGCGCCTGGCGCAGCGCAGCGACCACTTGGGCGCGAGCCTGCTCGGCGGCCTGGGCGAGATCCCGCGCCTGGTTGGCCGCGCGGGCGCCTGGGCCAGCAGCTCGAACGACCACAGGCCAGTCTCGAGCAGTCGCGCGGCCCGGTCGACGTCCGACTCCACGGCGATCCGCAGCGCCTGTCCGCGCAGCCCATCCTGGATCCAGCGGACCCGCGATTCGAGCCCGAGCTGCACCAGCCCGACCAGCGCCCGCCCCGCGACGGCGACCTCGGGGTCGCGCGGATCGACGCCGGCCTGGATCGCGAGTTCCTCGCGGACGACCTCGGCGAGCCGGTCGTACAGGTCCAACCACGCCGCTCGCAGCGCCGCCGTCGTCTCGATCATCGTGACGAACATCGGCAGGAACGCGA
>CAVUSD010000037.1:0-50905 GCA_963743985.1 uncultured Solirubrobacteraceae bacterium
TTGGCCTCGGGTATGTGGGGCTGCCGCTGTCGGTCGCGTTCGCCGAAGCCGGCGAGCGCGTGGTCGCGATCGACGTCGACGAGCAGAAGCTCGCGATGATCGACGCCGGCGAGTCCTACATCGAGGATGTGCCGTCCCAGCGGCTCGGCGCCGTGCGCGACCGGATCGAAACGAGCACCGAGTACGCGTCACTGGCCGATTGCGAGGCGGTCCTGATCTGCGTGCCGACGCCGCTGACCGCCAATCGGGAGCCGGACCTGGGCCCGCTCAAGCGGGCATCCGAGGCGCTCGGCCTCGTCGTCCAGGAGGGCCAATTGATCGTCCTGGAGTCGACCACGTATCCGGGCACGACCCGTGAGCAGCTGGGGCCGTTGCTGGAACAGGGCAGCGGCTTACGGGTGGGCGACACGCTCAACCTGGCCTTCTCGCCCGAGCGGGTCGACCCGGGTCGAACCGACTACACGCTGCGCAACACCGCCAAGCTCGTCGGCGGCATCACCGAGCGCTGTACCGAACGCGCGGCCGAGCTGTACGGCCGGGTGTGCGACGACGTCGTTCGCATGTCGGGGCCCGAGCCCGCCGAGATGGCGAAGCTGCTGGAGAACATCTTCCGCTCGGTCAACATCGCGCTGGTCAACGAGCTCGCGATGCTCTCGGAGCGGATGGGCGTTGACATCTGGGAGGTCGTCGACGCCGCGTCGACCAAGCCCTACGGCTTCATGCGGTTCGAGCCCGGTCCGGGCATGGGCGGCCACTGCCTACCGGTCGACCCGTTCTACCTGGCCTGGCGAGCCCGGCAGTTCCACATGTCGACCGAGTTCATCGAGCTCGCGGGCAAGGTCAACCAGCAGATGCCCTACTACTGCGTGGAGCGAATCGAGCGCGCGCTCAACGATGTCGCCAAGCCCGTGCGCGGCTCGAAGATCGCGCTCCTCGGCGTCAGCTACAAGGGCGGCGTCGGCGATATTCGCGAGTCACCGGCGCTGCGGATCATCGAGGTGCTGGCCCAGCGCGGAGCGGTGCTCTCCTACCACGATTCCTACGTTCCCGAGCTGCCCGGGCAGGGACTGCGCAGCACGTCGCTCGAGGATCTGCTCGGCTCCGAACCCGACGCGGTCGTGCTCGTCACGGCGCACCCCGATGTCGACTTCGGCGAGGTGGTCACCCGCTCACCGCTGCTGGTCGACTTGCGCGGACGCACCCGCGGCATGCGCGACGACTCGATCGTCCGCCTCTGACCCTTCGGTACCGACGAAGCGCCCGCCCGAACAGGTTCCGGTGTCGCCGCCGTAGCCGCTTGCACCGGCGAGGCGCGCGTGGTTTGATAAGCGCCTGATGACCATGCGTCCATCGGGGACGTGGGGTCGCGGACCGTGATGATGGTCATGCGGGGGCCCACGACCACGGCGACGATCCGTTCGCTGGGAGCAGTCTGTGCGCTGTGCGCACTGGTGGTGCTGCTGCGTGCGGGCGCCGCCCACGCCGACGAGCGCGTGTATTGGGCCAACACCGCGGCCAACACGATCTCCTACGCGGCCGTCGACGGAGCCGGCGGCGGCAACCTGAACACGATCGGCGCGCCGATCTCAGCGCCCGTCGGAATCGTGCTCGACCCGGTTGGCGGGCGAATCTACTGGGCCAACTCGAACGGCTCGACCATCGGCTGGGCCCAGCTCGACGGCACGGGCGGAGGGACGCTGAACACCACCGGGACGACCGTCAACCACCCATCCGCACTGACCGTCAACGCGGCCACGCGGACGTTGTACTGGATCAATCAAGCCACCACCAGCGACATCGCCTACGCGCGGCTGGACGGCAGCGGCGGCGGCGATCTGTCGGTCCCCAGCACGGCGGTCGAGGGCGACGGCGACACGGGTATGACGTTCGATCCGGTGAGCGGGCGCTTCTACTGGACGGCCCCGGAATCGGGAATGAAGGGCTACATCGGTGACGCGAACCTGAGCGCCGGTACCGGCGGGTCGCTGAACACCGGGACGGTCGCCACGCTCAACTATCCGTTCGCGATCGCGTACAACAACGGTGACGGCTTCGCTTACTGGACCAACGACAACGGCAAGATCGGCGAGGTTCGCACCGACATCGCGGGGCTCGGGAGCGGCGATCTGAACACCACCGGAGCGACCACGACGTCGATCCCGGGCGGGGTGCCGTTGAACCTCACCGGGATCGCGATCGACGAGGGTCACTTCCGGATCTACTGGGGTGGCTCCTGGAACGGTGGTACGAACCGCATCTCCTACGCTCGGCTGGATAACAGCGGTGGCGCGGACGTCGACACGACCGGCGCGACCGTCTCACAGCCGGGCGGCGTGGCGTTGCTTGACGTGCCCGCCGCCGGGCTGGCGCCGGCGGTCACCGGCACGCCGGTCACCGGCTCGACGCTCACCTGCGCGCAGGGCAGCTGGCGACCGGACGACGCGGCGGCGTTCTACTGGCGCTCGCCGAGTTCCTACGCCTATGCCTGGACGCTCAACGGCGTCGCGATCAGCAACCAGACCAGCTCGACGCTGAAGCCCACCAAGCTGGGCCTCTACAGCTGCACGATCACGGCCAGCAACGCGGCCGGCAGCGCGTCGAGCACCAGCAAGCCGGTCCAGGTGACGGCGTCCGGCGGCGGTGGCTCGGCCGGTTCCGGGGGCGGGGGTGGCTCGGGCGGCGGCGGCGGTTCCGGCTCCGGCTCGGGCGGCAACGGCGGTTCCGGCTCCGGCAGCGGCGGTGGGGCCGGCTCGACCAACCCGACGGCGCTCGCGCTCGGCCGGATCCACCAGGCCCACCGCGCCTGGGCCAGCCACCGCTACCGAGCTCAGCCGATCGGCCGAAAGCCGCCGCCGTATGGGACCGCGTTCACCGTTACGGTCAGCCGCGCCGCGACGCTCACCTACTCGTTTGCCGCGCTCGGACCCGGGCGTCGCGTCAAGCACCACTGCGTGCGACCGACCGCTCGCAACCGAGACGCACGGACGTGCACCCGCGCCGTGAGGGTCGGTCAGATTGTCCGTACGTCAACGCGCCCGGGCACCATCACGCTGACGTTCCGCGGGCGCCTGAAACAGTTGACTCTGGCGCCCGGCCGCTACCGGTTGACGATCAGCGCCACCGCCCCGTCGAGCCCTCGACGGACGCGCACGATCAGGTTCGCGGTCGTCGGCTTGCCTGGGCAGCCGTAGGGCTCCGCAGATGATGTTCTGGCACACCGTGACTCATGGCCACAGAGCGCGTGAAGACCCGTCCTCCGCCAGGCGCTCGACCGTCGACGCGACCGCAGTGATGTCCGGCACCGCGTAGTCGACGGTCAGCTCGACCACGGCGTTGGCTCTGCCTCGCCGGCGGCGCATCGCCTCCCAGTCGTAGTCGGCGATCGCGGTGAAGGTGTCCAGACCTCGCCGTGGCGCACTCGGGTACAGCGTCGAGCCGGTGTTGATCGGCGCCAGGGTGACGGCGCTGAGCTGGCGGTCCAGCAGCTTGGCGGTGTCGACGGTCAGGACGTCGTGTGCCCGGGTCCGGTACGGACGGGCACGCAGGAACGTCTGTAGCCGCTGCCGGTCCACCCAGAAGAACACCTTGCGGTTCAGCAGCTCGTACCACTGTTGCGGCGTCAGGCCGTCGAGATGCAGGTGCTGCTCGCGCAGTGGCTTGTTGTCGCGGATGGTCGCCGGGCCGAAGCGCGGACTGTCGATCTTCGAGAGCTCCGGGCGTCGGTTGGACTCCAGTTCGAACCGGCGGGCGCCCGTGATGTCGTAGCGGTCGAGCAGGGCGGTCGTCGAGAGCAGTCCGTGGCGCTGGATGGAGGGCCAACTGCCCTCCTCGGCCATGTGGAACAGCAGCGGGTAGCGCTCGATGAACTCGTCGGTGTGCACGACCAGCCGCCAGTCTCGCCGATCAGCGCCCGGCCTGGGGCAACGGGGATCTCCGGGCACGGGAGGTAATCCCGCAACATGCTCGTGCGCTGCGTAGAATCGCGTGGCGCGGTTGTGGTGCGACCGGATCTGCGGGAGTACCGAAACCCCAAGACAGGGCGCGTAGCTCAGCGGGAGAGCGCTCGCTTCACACGCGAGAGGTCGGTGGTTCGAAACCACCCGTGCCCATCCTGAGGGCCTCGAAGGAGACCCCGGCGCGCCTTGATCTATCCCGCGGGCGCAGCGGTGGTGAACGTCAGCGTGCTGCTGTAGGTCCCGGCGGCGGCGTTGCCCGCGATCACCACCTGCAAGCTCCTGGCCGAGCCCGAGTCCGCGGCGAAGTCCCACTCACCCTGACCCGTGCCCGGCGGAGCGTTCTCGATCGTGGCCGCAGTCGTGGTCAGTGTCTGCGCCGCCGCGGCCACAGGTCCGGTCGTGGCGGCGTTGCCGCTCGCGGCGGTTGCGGTGCTCGGGGTCAGCGTGATCGAGCCCCCGGTGCCCGCCGCAGCGACCGAGCCGTCGACGGTCGGGGCGCTGGCGGCCGCGGTGACGCTGTAGCCGGCGTTGGTGCCGCGGTTGTCGGTGACGCTCCATGCCCCCACCGCGGTGGGCACGGTCAGCTTCGTGCCCGTCAGCTTGATCGTGAACGGCGCGAACGTGGGCGCAGTGTTCGACAGCGTCCCAGGCGGGCACTGCGGGTTGGTGACGGCGTCGTCGTCCAGGTTCACGGCTCCGTCGCGCGCCAGAACCCGGCCATTCACCGTGTCGCCGGCGCCGACCGTGATCGCCGCGACCACGAGCATCGTCCCTGCGAGGTCGGAGGAGGCCCCGAGCGTGGCGGCGGCCCCGATCGCCCAGAAGACGTTGCACGCCCGGACACCCCCCGTCAATTGCACGTGGGTGCCGGCGCCGGTGGTCAGCGCGGCCGGGGTCTGGATGATGAACACCGCGTTGGGGTCGCCTTGCCCGTTGAGCGTCAGCGTGGTTCCCGCCGCCATGCCCAGCGCGGCTGTGGACAGGTACACGCCGGGGGTCAGCGTGGCGCCGCTGAGGTCACCGGCGATCAATGTGTCAGGCGGGCGACCGGCGGCATTGGTATACGCGGTCGCGACGTCGGCGTCTGCCTGTGCCGCGGCCGAATCTGCGGTGTGCTCGGTCCCGGTGAGGGTCCCGGGGGGAAAGCCCGTCAGCGCGCTCCCGCCGAGATCACCGGTGAGCGCCGAAGCGCCGGTGTTGGTGACCGCTGCACCGGAGAGCACGGCGAAGCTGGCCGCCGTACCGAGCGGGACGGTCGCCGGCGATGCTGACGCGGCCGCGGCGAACAGACCGAGTGTCGCAACGGCGACGGTGAGAGCGCCCGCGAGCGCGCGCCGGGCCATGCGAGTGTCGCCTCTCCTCATTACGCCGGCGAGTGGGTGCGCCGCGCGAGCCGGTACACGGTGATCGACATCACGACCATCAGCGCGGCCGCAGCGCCGGCGGCGATCCACACCCAGCTGGGCAGGCTCGACTTGCTCACGGCTCCCGCCGCCCCCGCCGGCGGCGGCGTCACGTGCTTGAGCGCAGCCGCCGTGGCAGGAGTGAAGCCGACGGTCTGGTCGATCCTGATCACCTTGGAGCCCTGCGGGCGGATCGTCCCGATGACGCGGTACGTGCCGGACTTCGGGGTCCCCTTCCAGGGGATGCGGTAGTTGAGCGCGCTGCCCGGAAACAGCTGACCGAGCGCTGTGGACGAGGCGAAGACCCTGTTGCCGCCACGCATGACCCTCAGGCGCACCTGCGCTCCCTCGATCAGCTCGGTGCCGCCGGGCCGCAGGCCCAGCACGAGGCCCGCGCCCCCGGGCGCCACGCTCAGCTTGACCGACCGCAGCGACAGGCTACGAGTCAGTCGGCCGGGAAGCCTGACCGTCAACGGCAGCGCTTCTCGGTTGACGCGGTAGAAGGTGAAGCCGCTTCCCTGCGACTTGCCGTGGCCGCCGGCGTGGGACAGGTCGGCGGCGTTGAAGGCGACGATTCCGGCGTAGTGGGAGGCGCCCGTGGTCCCAGCGGGGACCCTCACCGCATAGTTCACCTGACGTGACCCCTTCGGCCCGAGGCGCACCTTATGGGCGCTCAGATGCAACCACCGGCCCGCGCCGGACAGGGGCGCGGTGACGTAGTCGGCGTTGCCGTTGGTGGCGGTCGCGATCACGGCAGGCTGAACGACCACCGTCATCCGGTGCCGCGAGAAGTTTCGCAGCAGCACGACACCACGGACGACGTGGCCAGCGGCGCCGTGCACGAGGATCGAGCCGCTGCTTCCTTCCGCGGTGAGACCGAACGTCGCCGGGGACGGGGACGGAGCAGCGGCGAGCGCCGGCGCCGCCGTCAATCCGGCGACCGCCAGCGCAGGCAGCAGGACCTTGGCCCCACCACGCAGACGCGAGCTGATCACCAGTGTGGTGGGGCGGAAGGTCATCGCGCTAGCCGGCGACGTTCGCTGCGCTGGTAAACGTCAGCGTGTCGCTGTAGAAGCCGGCCTGAGCGTCACCGGGAATGGTGACCGCCAGGCTGCCCGTTCCGGCGCCACCGGCATCCGCGGCGAAGTCCCACTCGCCTTGGCCCGTGCCCGCGTCGGCGCTGTCGATCGTGCTCGCGTCCCCGGTGATCGCCACCGCACCGGTCGTCGCTACCGGGCCGGTGTTGGCGTTGTTGGTCCCGTGGACTGCGGTAGTCGGGGTCAGGGAGAGCCCCGCTCCGGTACCTGCCGAGAGCACGGTACCCGTGCCGTTTGCCAGGCTGTTGGCCGCCAGGCCGCTGTCGGCGAGCGTGACCGTGTAGCCGGCGTTGGTGCCGCTGGTGTCGGTGACATTCCACGTTCCCAGCTTGCTGTCAATGACTTGCGTCACGCCGGTCACGCTGGCGCTGAAGGACGCAATCGATGGCGCGGTGTTGGTCAATGCTCCTGCGGTCAACTGACCGGACAGGGCACTGGTCGGCGCATCCGCCTGCGCGGCAATCGGCACCGCCGCAAACGCTGACACCACGGCCAGTCCGGCGACAATGCGCGAACCGTTTCGGAAATTTAACTTTGACACGATTACTCTTGCCTCTCGTTACGAGCAGGTCTCCTTCGGGCGAGTCATCACAAACGTCGTGTGACGTGACCTGCCCGGCAGCCTGGCTGACTCCGGCGGAGTTCCGTGGCTTTGCGAACCCGCCTCACGACGAGAGTGCTTTGGTAGGAAGACCTACTCAAATGACTACTCATCTCATCGTCGCTTTTGACGCCCAGAGGCGAGGAACGTCACGCATTCGACGTTCGTTCTACCGGAGCCTCGCATTGCCCTCCATGAGCAACGACACTCCTCCCCCGCAGCACGGATGCCTGGCGTTCAGTCGACCCCCGAAATGGGGTGCACCACGACCTCAGACGGCGTTGACGATGCCTTTGATCAAAAGGTAGGCGCCGATCAGCGCAGCGGCCCACATGCCCACGGTTCTGCCGTTTCGACTCATCCACCCCTGGAAAGCCGCCACGCGCAGCTGCGTGGCCTCAGGCGCGACCATGTATCCGATCAGCGGAAGCTCGGCCAGCGTGAACATGATCACGATGAATACGAGGATCTCGACGACCACGGTCGCGGTCGAGGGGTTGGACTGAGCGATGTCCTTGAGCGCGTCCAGATACCAGATACCCGGCAGATTGAGGATCAGCCCGGCGGCGAATGCCGCCCAGGGAGTGCCCTCGTTCAGCATCACCTGCGTCCGTGAGGGACCGTCCTTCGGTTTCTTCGGGGCTCTCACCACACCGCGCTCGCGCTCACGGATGCGTTGACGCAGCACGAGCGCGCCCACCAGTGACAGAACCCCGATGACGATGTCGACGATCGGGCTGGTCGAGTTCTGGCTCCGGTTCGACAGCCAGTCGCCGAGCACAAAGACGATCAGCAGCCCGAGCACGAACGTCACCAGCATGCCCCCGGCCATGAAGGCCGCCAGCATCGCGACCGGCTTGTCGCGGGCGAGAAGGATGATTATTCCGGCGAGGAGCGGCGGGTATACGGCTGCCGCAAGGGCGAGCGGGATGATCTCGACCACGTGGTCAGCGCCCGACCTCATCCTTGGACACGGTCAGCACGACCTCATCGGACCGGATCCGATCGATCGAGCCGCTCGGGAGCTCCAGCTCATGCTTGCTGAAGAGGTGGCGGCGCTCGAGGACGAGCGCCGTGATCTGGTCCTGCTCATCGAGCCCGACGGCGACGACGTGTCCGACGTGATGGCCGTCAGATGACCACACCGCACTGCGGCGACGGATCTCCACCATTCCCTTCGGGATCCGGTCAAAGCTGACGGTCATATACGGGTCGGTGTCGATCGACTCCGCCCCGAGCGCGCCGGCGCCGAGCGACTCCATCGGCGGCAGCATGTTTCCGTCCTCGATGCCGACGTCGGAATCGACGTCCTCCGTCGACCGTTCACTCAGCCGCACGAAGTCCGACTCGTGGATCGGCGGGAGCTCGTTGATCTCGGCGAGCGTGCAGTCCAGCACGACCCCGGCGTTGGCCGGCTCACCGCCGCGGGCGCGAGCGATCGGCATCAACCGCGCGAGATGGTGGTGCTCGGGGGGCTGGACGACGAGATGGGTCACGCGCAGCGTGCTCGGATCGATGATGATGTCCGAGAGTTCGCCGAACGCGCCATCGGCGCAGGTCACCGCGCAGTCCAGATTCAGTCGCACAGCCTGAGATCTTGTTGGCAGCGCGCCCCGCGCGCGTCACCCGATGGGGATGAGAGCCCGCCGCGCCGCTCGTCATCCGTTCGGGGTGATGACGGGCCGCCGGGCGTCCACCACAGTCGGGGCGATGCGCACGCCCGCCCGTGCCCGCCCCGGCGCCGTCGACCCGCGACTGCTCCACTACGCACGGGCGACCCGGCCGTTCCTGGTGGCCCTGGTCGTGCTCGGCGCGGTCACCGCGCTGCTGATCATCGCCCAGGCCTGGCTGTTGGCCGACGTGATCGCATCGGCGCTCGGCGCGGGCACCGGACTCGCCGGGCTGATCGTCCCGATCGCAGTCCTCCTCGGCGTGGTTCTGGGTCGCGCCGCCGTCGCCTGGGGACGGGAGCTGCTCGCGCAT
The DNA here is from genome assembly GCA_963743985.1 of uncultured Solirubrobacteraceae bacterium. Lineage (GTDB taxonomy): Bacteria > Actinomycetota > Thermoleophilia > Solirubrobacterales > Solirubrobacteraceae > Palsa-465. Next base: position 9,041 of record CAVUSD010000037.1, read on the forward strand.
CGCGCCAGTGCGCGCGCCAAGGCGCAGCTGCGGGCGGCACTGCTCGAGCATCTCGGCGCACTCGGACCCAAGCACCTGCGCGAGCAACGGGCCGGTGACCTGGCGGTGCTGGCCACGCGGGGAATCGATGCCCTGGACGGGTATTTCTCGCTCTACCTTCCACAGCTGTTCCTGGCGGTGATCGTCCCCGCAGCTGTCCTGGTCGTCGTCGGCGTCGGCGATTGGATCTCGGCCCTGATCATCGCGGGCACGCTGCCGTTGATCCCGATCTTCATGGCGCTCGTGGGCGCTGCCACCCGGGATCGGATGACGCTCCAGTTCCGGACGCTGCAACAGCTGTCCGGACACTTCCTGGATGTCGTCGGCGGCCTCAGCACGTTGAAGGTGTTCGGCCGGGCCAAGGCCCAGATCCAGACCATTGGCGAGGTCACCGATCGTTACCGTCGGGCGACGATCTCGACGCTCCGGGTGACCTTCATGTCATCGCTGATCCTGGAACTGGTGGCCACCCTGTCGGTCGCCCTCGTCGCGGTCGAGATCGGCCTGCGCCTGATGGGTGGCCACCTCGGCCTGCGCACCGGACTGTTCGTGCTCGTCCTCGCTCCCGAGGCGTATCTCCCACTGAGGCTGCTCGGCGCCAACTACCACGCCAGCGCGGAGGGCATGAGCGCCGCCCGGCAGGTGTTCGACGTGCTCGAATCGCCACTGCCGATCCGCGGTCACCGTATCCAAACGCCGAACCCAGCGCTCACCGGTCTGACCGTCGCGGACCTGCACGTCCGCTATCCCGGCCGCGGCAAGCCCGCGATCGATGGCATCTCGTTGTCGCTGGAGCCCCAGGAGATCCTCGCGGTCACCGGCCCCAGCGGATCCGGCAAATCGACGCTCCTGGCGGTACTGCTCGGCTTCATCACGCCGCAGGGCGGCTCGGTCCGGGTCGGCGAGTGCGAACTCGCCGACCTGGATCCCGATGCCTGGCGCACGCGGGTGTCGTGGATGCCCCAGCGCCCACATCTGTTCGCCGCATCGATCGCCGACAACATCGCGCTCGGGCGCCCGGACGCGACGCGCGCCGAGATCTCAGACGTGCTTGAAGCGGCCGGTCTGCGCGACGTCGTCGCCCGACAACCCGATGGGCTCGACCAGGTTCTCGGGGATCGTGGCGCCGGCCTGTCGGTCGGTGAGCGCCAGCGGGTCGCGCTGGCCCGGGCGTTTCTCCGCGACGCCCCGCTGCTGTTGCTCGACGAGCCCACCGCCAACCTCGACGGCGCCACCGAGCAGGACGTGCTCGTCGCGTTGCAGCGGCTGATGCGGGGCCGCAGCGTGATCCTGGTCGCGCACCGTCCCGCGCTGGTGGAGCTGGCCGACCGCGTGATCGAGCTCGACCGCTCCCCGGTGGCGGCATGACGGCGACTCGCGCTGAACCGGCCGCGTCCGAGGCGCCGTTGCGGGACACCTTGGGTATGGCGCGCCCGGTCGCGGGGCGGCTGGCGGTCGCGGCGCTGCTGGGGGCCGGGGCGATCGGGGCGAGCATCGGGCTGATCGCGACCTCGGCGTGGCTGATCTCCCGAGCCTCTCAGCGGCCGGCGGAGTCATCGTTGGCGATCGCGATCGTCGCCGTCCAGTTCTTCGGTCTGTCCCGCGGCCTGTGTCGATACGCCCAGCGTCTGGTCGGCCACGATGCGGCGTTCCGGGCGTTGGCCGATCTGCGGGTGACGACCTACGCACGACTGGAGGCGCTGGCCCCGGCCGGCCTGCCGGCGTTTCGCAGCGGAGATCTGCTGGCGCGGCTCGTCCACGACATCGATTCGTTGCAGGACCTGCTGCTGCGGGTGATCGGGCCGTTTCTGATCGCCCTGCTCGTCGGAGCCGGGACCGTGGCCCTCGTGTGGTGGATCCTGCCGGCGGCGGGCGTGATCCTGCTGGCAGCGCTGCTGCTGGCCGCGACGGCGTTGACCTGGCTGACGGGCAGGCTCTCTCAGCGTTCGGAATCCCAGCAGGCCGCGATCCGGGGCGAGCTCACGGCGGCGGTCGTCGACCTGGTCGAGGGGGCGCCCGAGCTGACCGCCTACGGCGCGCTCGGAGCACAGCGCGCCCGCACCGCGGAGATCGACGCCCGGTTGACCGAGGTCGCCGGCGCGAGCGCGCGCACCGCCGGGGTCGGCCAGGGCGTGGCCACCCTGCTGTCGGGGCTGGCGATGTGGGGCGGTCTGGTGGTGGGGATCGTCGCCGTCCACGCGGGGACGATCAACGGTGTCCTGCTGGCCACGATCGCGCTCGTGCCCTTGGCGGCGTTCGAGCTGGTCACCGACCTGCCGACCGCGACGCAGACGCTGCAGCGCGTGCGCCGTTCCGCCACCCGGACGCTCGAGGTGATCCACGCCCACCCGCCGGTCGTCGATCCGATCGACCCGCGGCCGGTTCCGGCGGGCCGCACCGCTGCCCTCCGGGTGCGGGGCCTACGAGCCCGCTACGGCGATGGCGGGCCGTGGGTGCTCGACGGGCTCGATCTCGAGCTGCTCCCCGGTCAGACCGTTGCCCTGGTCGGTCCCAGCGGCGCGGGCAAATCGACGCTCGCCGACGTGCTGCTGCGCTTCCTGCCATATCAGGCCGGGTCGGTCACGCTCGACGGCGTCGAGATCTCGGACATGGACGGCGATGCCTACCGCCGGGTCGTCGGGCTCGTCTCCCAGGACGCGCACATCTTCGACACCACGCTCGAGGAGAACCTTCGGCTGGCCCGGCGAGACGCGACGGCCGCCGAGCTTGAGGCCGCGCTGCGGGAGGCTCGCCTGTGGGCATGGACCTCGGGGTTGCCCGACGGCCTGGCCACCCGGGTCGGCGCCCAGGGGGCGCTGATCTCCGGAGGACAGCGTCAACGCCTGGCGCTCGCCCGGGCGCTGCTCGCGGACTTCCCCGTGCTGGTCGTCGACGAGCCCGGCGAGCATCTCGACACCTCGACGGCCGACGCGCTGATGGCCGAGCTGCTGGACACCGCGCGTCAGCGTGCGGTGCTGGTGATCACGCACCGCCTCGCCGGGCTGGAGAACGTCGATCAGGTGATCGTGCTCGACGGTGGTCACGTCGTCGAGCACGGTCGACACGCCGAGCTCCTGGCCCGCGCTGGCGCATACGCGCAGATGTGGGCGACTGAGGCCGAGGGCTGAGCGCGCTCCCGCGGACGACCCGCGTCCCGCGTGCGAGCCGCGCCGATCGACCGCCGTCACCCATACCAGGTGATGCTCACGATGCGGGTTCGCGCTTCGATGGTGTGCGATGACCAACGACCTGGCGCGGTGGCAGTTCGCGACCACGAGCATCTATCACTTCCTGTTCGTTCCGGTGACGATCGGGCTGGCGTTCCTGGTCGCATTGCTGCAAACCGTCTGGTACCGCAACCAGCAACCGGAGTATCGGCGGCTCACCAGGTTCTTCGGAGTGCTCCTGACGATCAATGTGGCGGTCGGGGTCGTCACCGGCCTGGTGCAGGAGTTCGAGTTCGGGATGAACTGGTCGACGTACTCACGGTATGTCGGCGACGTGTTCGGAGGGCCGTTGGCGATGGAGAGCCTGGCGGCGTTCTTCTTGGAGTCGACGTTCCTCGGACTGTGGTTGTTCGGGTGGAAGCGGCTGCCCAGGCGCGTGCACCTGGCCTGCATCTGGATGGTCGCGCTCGGCTCGACGCTGTCGGCCCTGTTCATCCTGGTGGCGAACTCGTGGATGCAGCACCCGGTCGGTTACAAGATGGTCAACGGCAAGCCGGTGCTGAACAACGTCGGGGCACTGTTCACCAACCCGACGTTCCTGTGGGGCTACGTCCACGTGATCCTGGCCTCACTGGTCACCGGAGCGCTGGTGATGCTGGCCGTGTCGGCGTGGCATCTGCGCAAGCACCGCGAGGTGGCGGTGTTCAAGCATTCGGCGCGGGTCGCGGTGATCGTGCTGCTGCCGGCGATCCTGATCCAGATGTTCGTCGGCAACAAGCTGGGTGAGATCGAAGCGACATATCAGCCGGTGAAGATCGCGGCGGCCGAGGCGCAGTGGAACAACTGCCAACCATGCTCGTTCTCTCTGTTTCAGATCGGTGGTGGCAAGAACGATCAGACCCCGAAAGAGATCATCGCCATCCCCCACCTGCTCTCGTTCCTGGCGACCGGCACCTTCAGCGGGGCGGTCGAGGGTCTGAACGAACTGCAAAAGCAAGATCAGCGGAAATACGGGAAGGGTGACTACATACCCAACGTGTTCATCCAGTACTGGTCGATGCGGGTCATGGCCTATCTGGGATCGCTGATCGCGCTGTTCGCCTTATGGGGGATATGGCTGGTGCATAAGGGCACGCTGGAACGCTCCAAATGGTTTCTGCGCGCCGCGATCTGGAGTGTTCTGACCCCGTTTCTGATGAACACCGCGGGCTGGCTGTTGACCGAGTCAGGCCGACAACCGTGGATCGTGCAGGGTTTGCTGAAGACCGTCGACGCCAACTCACCGGCCGTGACGTCGACCGACATCTGGATCAGCCTGATCGTGTTCGTCTCGATCTACATCGCGCTGGGCGCCGCCGACGTCGTGCTGATGCTCCGCTATTCACGCCGCGATCTCGACCCCCATGACGACGACCATGGCGACGGCACCGGCGCGCCTAGCCCTGGCGGCGAACCGTTGCCGGCACTCACGTACTAGGAGCCCGGATGCAACTGCACACTCTCTGGTTTGTGATCGTCGCGTTCTTCTGGGTCGGCTTCTTCGTGCTCGAGGGCTTTGACTTCGGCGTCGGCATGTTGCACACGATCGTCGGCCGCACCAAAGCGGAGCGCGTTGCGGCGCTGGACACGATCGGCCCGTTCTGGGATGGCAACGAGGTGTGGCTGATCGTGGCCGGCGCGGGCACCTTCGCGGCGTTCCCGGGCTGGTACGCGACGATGTTCTCCGCTCTGTACCTGGCCCTGGTGCTCGTCCTCGCCGCGCTGATGGCCCGGGGGGTCTCGTTCGGCTTCACCGACAAGAGCGATGACCCGCGCTGGCAGACCGCGTGGACGTGGTGCGCGACGATCGGCAGCCTGTTGATCCCGTTGCTGATCGGGGTCGGTCTGGGCGACCTGCTGGTCGGGCTGCCGATCAACTCCAGCCAGGACTTCACCGGCAACTTCTTTGACCTGCTCACGCCGTACGGCATCTGGACCGGCCTCACCCTGGTCGGGCTCTGTCTGCTGCATGGGGCGACCTTCCTCAAACTCAAATCGACCGACGGGGTCAGAGACCGCGCGCGAGCTCTGACCGGACCGCTCGGGCTGGTCGCCGCCGCGCTGGTGATCGGCTTCGTGGTCTGGACGATCGTGGTCGCCGGAAACCGCGATGTCCCTGACCCAGTCCAGATCCTGGCGGTGCTCGCGGTCATCTTCGCCGCACGGCTGGCGGTCTCCGAACGCCACGACGGCGGCGCCTTCACCGCGTCGGCGGTCGCGATCGCCGCCACGATCGGGTCGATCTTCATCAACCTCTATCCAAACGTCATGGTCTCCAGCACGAACAGTGCCTACAACCTCACCGTCAACAACTCCGCCTCAGGCTCCTACGCGCTGAAGGTGATGACGATCGTCGCGATCCTGTTCGTCCCACTGGTGCTGGCCTACCAGGGCTGGTCGTTCCACGTCTTCCGCGCCCGGGTCACAGCACCGCCGGCGCCCGAACCAGGGCCTCCCCCGCCAGTGGAATCGGCCGGCGCGCAATCGTGAACCGTGTCATCCAAACCGGGTGATGACCGTCCTGGGCTCAGACCGTAGTTTCCAGATCCAACTTCCACGTAGCTTCGCAATCGGCGCTGGCAGCTAGCGCCAGACCAGGGGGACCAATATGGCAGTCGTCGCCGAACCGAAGACAGGCGCCAAACCCGGCTCGGAGGGTCCAGCGGACGTATTCGTGGCCTTCGGTATCACGGGCGATCTGGCGAAGGTGATGACCTTTCGCTCGCTGTACCGGCTCGAACGCCGGGGGCTGCTCAACTGCCCGGTTCTCGGCGTAGCGGTCGACGACTGGACCGTCGAGCACCTGCGTGAGCACGCGCGGGAGTGCATCGCCGGTACCGGGGAGCCGGTCGACGATGCGGTGTTCGCACGTTTTGCAGGTCGTCTCTCCTACGTCCAGGGCGACTTTGGAGATGCGGCCACGTACGCGCGCGTCGCCGAGGCGCTGGGATCCGCCCAGCGGCCGGTTTTCTACCTCGAGATCCCCCCGTTCCTGTTTGGCACCGTGATCAAGGGACTGTGCGAAGCGGGCCTGACCACGCACGCCCGCGTCGTGGTCGAAAAGCCCTTTGGGCACGACCTGGCATCCGCGACCGCGCTCGCCGCCGACATCCACCAGTACATCGACGAGTCCCAGCTCTACCGGATCGATCACTACCTGGGCAAGATGGGTCTGGAGGAGCTGCTCTATCTGCGCTTCGCCAACACGATGCTCGAGCCGGTGTGGAACCGCAATCACGTCTCGAGTGTTCAGATCACGATGGCCGAGGACTTCGGCGTCGAGGACCGCGGTCATTTCTATGACCGGGTGGGAGCGCTGCAGGACGTCGTCGTCAACCACCTGATGCAGGTCGTGGCGATGGCCGCGATGGAGGCGCCGGCGGGCAATGACGCCGCGACCCTGAAGAACGCGAAGTTCGCCGTCTTTCGTTCGATGGCCGATGCCCGCCCCGAGCACTACGTGCGCGGCCAGTACGACGGCTATCTCGATATCGACGGCGTCGCCGCGGGGTCGACCACCGAGACCTACGCCGCGCTGCGGCTCGAGATCGACAACTGGCGCTGGGCGGGCGTGCCGTTCTACATCCGCACCGGCAAACGCCTGCCGATCACCCAGACCGAGCTGCGGCTGGTGTTCAAGCGTCCGCCTCGCCTGGGCTTCGTCTCAGCCGGCGGTGATCGGATCTCCGATAGCGGTCAGTTGGTCGTCAGGCTGGATCCGACGACCGGCGTCCGGCTCGAGATGGACGCCCACCGCGCCGACAAGGGAGGCGCACACAAGATCACGATGGATATGCAGTTCGAAGACGAGGGTGGCGAGGGCCCGACCCCCTACGAGGTGCTCCTGCACGCCGCGATGGACGGCGACGGTACGCCGTTCACGCGCCAGGACGGCGTCGAAGAAGCGTGGCGGGTGATGGCGCCGCTGATCGAATCACCGCCTCCGGTGCATCCCTACGCCCAGGGATCGTGGGGCCCAAAGGCCGCCGATCACCTCCTGGCCGGCACCGGCCGGTGGCACGAGCCGTGGATGGGGTCATGAGCGCTGCTGCGAAGTCCAAGGACAAGCCGAAGTCCAACGGCGCCAAGAGCACAGCGGCGGCTGAGCGTCTTGAGGTCAGCGCCGCCGCGCCGTCGCCGTTCCCGCCGATCGCCGACTACGCGTTCCTATCCGATTGTCACACCGGCGCGCTGCTGGCGCCCGACGGTTCGATCGACTGGTTGTGCGTGCCGCAGTTCGACGCGCCCAGCCTGTTCGGCTCGTTGCTCGATCGCGAGGGGGGCCTGTTCCGGCTGGGACCGTTCGGCGTCACGGTGCCGTCAGACCGCCATTACATCCCGGGGACCAACGTCTTGCTGACGACGTGGAAGACGACGGGCGGATGGCTCGAGGTCTGCGACGCGCTGATCCTGGGGCCGACCGCCGGGGTCGACACGGTCACGCCCCACACGCGCCCGCCCGCCGACGAAGACGCCGCCCACATGATGGTGCGGACCGTCACCTGCCTCGCCGGCGACGTGGAGCTCGAGCTGATCTGCGAACCGGCCTTTGACTATGGCCGGACCCCGGCCGAGTGGACGCTGGTGAACGACAGCACCCACGTGGCCGATGCCAGCGGCGCCGGCCAGACGGTTCGGCTGCAGACCGACCTGGCGCTCGGCATCGAGGCGAGCCGGATCCGCGGGCGGCACGCGCTCAAGGCCGGCGAGCGCGCGTACGTCGCGCTCTCCTGGGGAGAGGGCCTGCCGACTCCCACCGACGTCGACGACGCCCAGCGCCGAATCGACGAGACGGTCCAATTCTGGCGCGGCTGGCTCGCCCGGGCGCGTCCGTTCCCCGATCACCGCTGGCGTGAGGCGATCCAGCGCTCGGCGCTGACCATCAAGGGACTGACGTTCATGCCGACCGGGGCGACGGTCGCCGCGCTGACGACCTCGCTACCGGAAACGCCGGGCGGTGAGCGCAACTGGGACTACCGCTACACGTGGATGCGCGACTCGACGTTCACGCTGCAGGCGCTGCACCTGCTGGGGCTCGACGGAGAGGCGGAGGAGTTCATGCAGTTCGTCGCCGATCTCGAGCCCAACAGCGACGGCGGGCTGCAGATCATGTACGGGATCGACGGTCGCCGGGACCTGACCGAGACGTTCCGTGAGGATCTCTCGGGCTACTCGGGCGCGCACCCGGTGCGGATCGGCAACGGCGCCTTTGACCAGCGCCAGAACGACGTGTTCGGCGCGGTGCTCGACTCGATCCTCAAGCACACCATGCACAGTCAACGTCTGCCCCGGCGTCTGTGGCCGATCGTGCAGGCACAGGCCAAGTGCGCCACGGCGGTATGGAAACAGCCCGACCAGGGGATCTGGGAGGCCCGCGGCAAGCCCCAGCACTACGTCTCCTCGAAGCTCATGTGCTGGGTTGCGCTGGACCGGGCCGCCAAGCTCGCCCTGATCCGGGATGCCCCTGAGCTCGCGGCCGAGTGGGCCGCGACCGCCGAGGAGATCCACGCCGACATCCTTGCCCACGGCCTCAAGAAGGGCGTGCTGCGCCAGCACTACGAGACCGAGGCACTCGACGCCTCGACGCTGCTGGCGGCGTCGTTCGGATTCCTGCCCGGCAGCGATGAGCGCCTGCACGCGTCGGTCCTCGCGATCGCCGACGATCTGTCGGAGAACGGCTTTGTGCTGCGCTACCGGACCGGTGAGACCGACGATGGTCTGTCGGGCAAGGAGGGGACGTTCCTGATCTGCTCGTTCTGGCTGGTGTCGGCGCTGTCGATCGTCGGCGAGGCGCAACGGGCTCACGATCTGATGGAACGGCTGCTGCGGGTCGGCTCATCGCTGGGCCTCTACGCCGAGGAGTTCGACGCCGACACGGGCCGGCATCTCGGCAACTTCCCGCAGGCGTTCTCGCACCTGGCGCTGATCGAGGCGGCCTCCCGGATCATCCTGGCCGAGCGGCTGGCGCTGGAGGGTCTGGGCCCGCCGAGCTCCTCGGCGCTGAACCGCGCCATCCCGACCAACCGATACGAGGCCGGCTCATGAGCCACTACGACGTCATCATCATCGGCAGCGGTGCCGGAGGCGGAACCCTGGCGCGTCACCTGGCACCGTCGGGTAAGCGCATTCTGGTGCTCGAGCGCGGAGGTTGGCTGCGACGTGAGCCCGCGAACATCTCCGCCACCGAGGTGTTCGTCGCCAACCGGTATGTCTCTCCCGAGACCTGGCGCTATCCGAGCGGCGAGGAGTTCCAGCCGCAGATCCATTACCACGTCGGCGGCGCCACCAAGATGTACGGGGCCGCGCTGTACCGGCTGCGTGCCGAGGATTTCGGCGAGCTTCAGCACCACGACGGGGTCTCACCCGCCTGGCCGATCGGCTACGACGAGCTGGAGCCGTATTACATGCTCGCCGAGGAGCGCTACCAGGTCCACGGAGCGCGCGGCGAGGATCCGACCGAGCCTCGCGCCAGCGGCCCGTACCCGTTCCCGGCGGTCTCGCACGAGCCGCGGATCCAGCAGCTCTCAGACGACCTCGAGGCATTGGGTCATCATCCGTTCCACGCACCGTGCGGGGTGATGCTGAACGAGGCCAATATGCCGTACAGCAACTGCATGCGCTGCGCCAACTGCGACGGTTTCCCATGCGTCGTGCATGCCAAGTCCGACGCCGAGGTGCTGGGGATCAGGCCGGCGCTCGCGCACGACAACGTCGAACTGATGATCGACGCGGAGGTCATCCGGCTGCACACCGACCCCGCCGGGACGACGGTCACCGGCGTGACGGTCAGTCACACCGGCTCAGAGGTTGAGATCACCGCCGACTTCGTCGTCGTCGCCTGCGGCGCGGCGAACTCAGCACGGCTGCTGTTGATGTCGGCCAACGACCGCCATCCAAACGGCCTGGCCAACGGATCGGACCAGGTCGGGCGTAACTACATGTTCCACAACAGCCAGGCGGTGCTGGCGCTGTCGATGGAGGAGAACCCGACCGTCTTTCAGAAGACGCTCGGGCTCAATGACTTCTATCTGGACGGGCCGGACTTCGCATTCCCGATGGGCAACATCCAGATGGTCGGCAAGTCGCAGGCGCCGATGTTCCGCGGCGAGAAGCCGGGCGAGACGAAGCTGGCCCCGGGCTGGTCGCTGGACGACGTGGCCAAGCATGCCGTCGACTTCTGGCTCTCGACCGAGGACCTCCCGCGCCCCGACAACCGCATCACGATCGACAACCGGGGCATGATCACGATCGCCTACACACCCACCAACGAGGTTCCCAAGGAGCGTCTGTTCGACCAGTTGAAATCGATGGTCGGCCACCTCGGCATGCACCATCACCACCTGCTGCCGCACAACGCCTACCTCAAGAACGAGATTCCGGTCGCCGGCGTCGCTCACCAGGCGGGGACGGTCCGCTTCGGCTCTGACCCCGCGTCCTCGGTTCTCGATGCCAACTGCAAGGCACACGAGCTCGACAACCTGTACGTCGCCGACACGAGCATCTTCCCGAGCATCGGCGCGGTCAACCCGGCGCTGACGGCGATGGCCAACTCCCTGCGAGTCGGCGATCACCTGCTCGAGCGGATGGGCGTCAGCACCGACGTCGCCCGGCCGGCGGCAGAGCCGCTCGCGGTCGCCTGACGGTCCCGAGCGCGGCGTGGCCCTGCGCTAGGCGGCGTGCGGCACGCTGCCCTCGACGACCGTACCCCGAGAGGTGGAGTCGATCGTGAGCGTGCCTCCGACGGCGCTCATGCGGTCGTGCATGTTGGTGATCCCGGCGCCGAGCGGTGTGCGGAACTGATCGAATCCTGGGCCGGTGTCGCTGACCGTGAAGTGCAGGGCGTCGCCGCGGTCCCAGACGCGGAGGGTCACCAGCCCCGATCCGGCGTGCTTGGCGGCGTTGTCCAACGCGGCCAGGCAGGAGAAGTAGACCGCGGTCTCTATGGCGGACGGGTACCGGCCGACGCCGGTGACGCGGATGCTGACCGATCCGGGCGAACGACGGCCGACCGAGGCCAGCGCGGCGCGAAGACCATGTGAGGTCAGCAGTGCGGGATAGACGCCGTGCGCGAACGCTCTGACCTCGTCGATCGCCTGGTCGACTTCATCGCCGATGCCGTTCAGCGCCACGGTGGCCGCCTGATCGTCGCGAGCCGCGAAGCTCTGGCCAGCCAGCGCAACGCGGATCCGTAACGCGGTCAGTCGCTGCTGAACCCCGTCGTGAAGGTCCTGGCCGAGGCGCTCGCGTTCGGCATCGCCCGACATGCGAACGATCGGGGGCCGTTGGGCCCTCAGCGTCGCATTCTCACGCCGGAGCACGGCGACCTCACGCCGCGAAGCCGCCAGTTCGTGCGCCATCCCGGCGAGCGCCGTGCCCAGCCGTCCTGCGCGCCCCGCGGGAACGAGAAACCCGAACTCGGCCGCCTCCGGCCACTCGATCCCGGCCACATCCAGCGTGTTCGGTTGCGCTTCGAGCATCTGGCCCCCAGCCAATCAGTGAGAGGTCTTTGGTCCCATCAGACGACCGCCCAGGCCGCTTGCTCCGAAGCTTCGCAACCGGGAAGGCGCTGCGCATCACACCGATCGTATGAAACGCAACCGCATGGTTGAGTACGGCTTAGGAGGGTCCGTCAGCGTCAAGCAGGCCCACTGCCTGAGCTTGCGCAACCGCGTCGCGTCTGGACGTGACTCCGAGCTTGCGATAGACGTTCTGCGCTTGTGACTTGACGGTGTTTGTCGAAAGAAACACCTCGCCGGCGATCTGTGGGAACGAGAGATGCGTGGGCAGAAACTGCAGCAGGCGAAGCTCGGCGGGGGTGAGGCCGTGCGCGGTAGACGCGGAGACGGTCTCAATCGACAGCGCCGTCTCCGCGATCCACTCCTCGAGCACGACCGCGTCGGGTGTCAGCTTCAGCGTTCTGGAGGCTTCAGCGAGCATTCGATTTGCCGTCGGGCGGTCGTTGAGGCGCGTGGCCGTGCGGGACAGGACAACCCAGGTCTCGGCCTCGTACCACGGCGCGAACGCGTCGAGCTGCTCGAGCAGGGTCGTGCCCTGACGCAGATCCGCCGTAGCCTCTGCGAGCCTTCCGGTGCGGGATCGCACCAGCGCCGAGACCGCGAAGGAGAGCGCCATGATCGGGTAGTGGTCCAGGCCGGAGCGATCGATCTGAGCCCGCGCCTGTGAGGCAAGCATGTCCCCGAGCGGCCAGTCACCCTCCTCGACGGCGAGCAGCGCAAGCTGCGACAGGCATAGGACCTGGACGTCGGGGGCCCCGACCGCGCCCCGGCGGGCGCCGTCGATCAGTTTCTCGTGCGCTTCCTCCCGCAATCCGCGGAGATGCAGGCCGACCCCTTCGATCAACCGGCACAGCGACATCCAGGGGCTGTCGCCAGGCAGCATTTCGGCTGCGAGCGCGGTGCGATCGGCGGTTGCGCCGACGCCGCCTCGAGCGAGCGTGGCTTCGATCAACGCCAACCCGGCGTCGAGCGCGGTTTTCTTCTGCGACGGCGCTTCGAGCTCGAGCAGGCCGGCGGCGACGGCCGCCCAGTACTCGGTCTTTCCGCCGGCTCCCTGAGTGATGTGCGCGTAGGCCGCGGTCAGGCTCAAAGCCGCATCGGTCGAGATCGTCGGCTCGCCGAGGTGGTCCAGCCACCGCATCACGGTCGCGTTTCGCCCCCGTGCCGAGAGTTCCGGGATGCCCATGTATAAAAGCTCTCCGGCGCGGTCCAGCGCACCCGCCTCGACCGCGTGGGTGATTGCCCGGTCCCAATCACCTGCGGCGGCCCACCACTCCGAGGCACGGCGGTTCAGCTCGGCCTCCTGCTCAGGGGCCGCGCGTCGCAGGTCGGCTCGGAGCATCTCGCGGAACAGAGGGTGGAAGCGAAACCACTCATCGCGGCGATCAAGCGGCACCAGCAGGATGTTCGAGCGCGACAGGTCACGCAGCTCGGCCGCGGACCCGTGCTGCTGCAGCACGGCATCGCACAGATCCCCGCTGAGGCGATCAAGAACCGAAGCGCGTCGCAGAAACGCGAGACGTCGACGCGAGATCGCGGCGAGGAACTCGTCACTGATGTAGTCGACGACGAACCGGTCGTCGCCGGCAAAACGGTCGATCGCCTGACCGAGGTCGGGTGCGTCGATCAGCGCCATGCCCGCCAGATACAGGGCAGCGGGCCAGCCTTCGGTCCGCGCGACGAGCGTTTCCAGCTGCGGTGAGGTGAGCTCCAGCCCGATCGCGATCAACAGCTCGTTGCATTCGGCCGGCCGCATCTTCAGGTCCTGCGAACCGAGTTCTGTCAGCTCCCGATGGGCCCGGAACCGCCCGAGCGGCAACGCTGGCTCGGTGCGCGTCAGCAGCGCGAGCTTCGACCCGGATGGGAACGCACCCATGATCACCGCGATCACGTCCAGTGCCTGGCGTGACTGGATCCGCTCGAAATCGTCGAGCACGAGCACGAACGGCCGCTGGCGCTGCTCCAGCGCCGCGCGCAGGCGGGGCAACACGACCTTGTCCAAGCTGGGTTCGGGATTGGCGAGAGCACGTCCGACGTCCGGCGGCACCGACTCGACCGGATCCAGCGCCGCGATGATCGAGGCGACCAGGAGCGCCGCATCGTTGTGCTCGGCGCCGAGGATCACCGTCGGGAAGGGTCGCGCGTCCTGCTCGGCCCATTGCCCGATCACCACCGACTTGCCATACCCCGAAGGCGCACAGACCACCACGACCGACGCCGACGACCGCTCGAGCTGGGCTACCAGACGGGGACGAGCGACGAGGACCGAGCCTGCGTGCGACCTGCCCCGCGGCTGTTCAGCAGAAAGATCGTTTTTCGTCAGGACTTCGCCCCGAAAGCCTGTGGCATGACAACACATTAGTTCCGAACGTTCAGATCCTCCGCATGCAACCAGCGGTCGACGACACCGCGCCCGCCGCCCGTTCCGATTGCATCGCGCAGCGCAATCGCCCACCGATGCTCGACCAGCACGATCGCCGCCGCCCCACCGGCGGGGATCGTGTCGGCCAGATACCAGGCGGCTGCAGCGTCATCCGACGACCCGGGTGGGTCAGCGAACGCGTCGCCGTCCTCTCCATCCGCCGAGGCGCCAGCGTCGGCGTCGGCGTCGGCGTCGGCGTCGGCGTCGAACAGAGCGCCCACCAGGTTGCCGGACGTGGCTGCGTCCGGAACCGTCAGATCGACTTGCTCGAACGTGGTGATATTCCCCATCTCGTCCTTGGAGACGAACAGGAGATCGAGAACATCGATCGAGTCGTGCTCGCGAAGCCGGCGTAGCTCTTCGAGGATCGCGACCTCGAGGCCACGACCCGAGAACGGGATCACCAGCAGCTGGACAGGTCCAGGTTGGGTTCGCGCATGTGGCGCAGCTGCGTCCCCCTCGGTCAGCCGCGCGTGCTCTGCGTCGTGCTGCTCCTGGGTCAGGACCCCCAGCTCGAACAGCGAGCGCAGTTTGATCAGCGCATCGACCCGATTGGCCGGCGTGGCGGCGCCGCTTGACTCCCGCGCCCCGGGCGCGAACGGACGGAGGATCGACCGACGGCGTTCGCTGATCGCGCAAGCGGCCGGCTCGACCATCGCCGCTCTTCGCAGCGGCCGCTTCACTACGCGGACGCCGCCAGGCTCGCCTGGACCGCGGCATCGTCGGCGTCCGGGGCGCCGCCCACGTCCAGGGCGTCGTCCCAATTGATGTGCGCGGCGTCGGAACGCTGGTCGAGCACCGAGGGTCCCTTGGTCTTCGAGAAATAGTCCCAGCCCCAGTCGATGAACGCCTCGACGCGTTCGCGCACACCACTCATCAGCGCGGCGTGCACGCCGAGCCAGGCCGCGAACGCGATCGACCCGTGCAGCTCGTGACGGTGCTTGCCGACCTCCGCGACCGCGGCCCCGCGCCCGATCATCGCCATGATGCCCTTGTCGTGGTAGTGAAACGGCATGCGGTTGTCGCCGCCGACCTCGGCCAAGATGTTCAGGGCGACGCACTGGCCGCTTTGCAGCGCCACCGACCCGAGCTGGGGGTAGGCAACGCCGTCGGGCCCGGGGATGTTGGCGATGTCACCGACGACGTACACGCCGGGGTAGCCGTTGACGGTGAGGTCGGACTCGACGTCGATCCGGCCCCCCCGTCCCTGCGGGATGCCGCTCGCAGCCGCGGGCGAGGCCGCCATCAGGCCGCCGCCCCAGGCCACGCAACGCGTCTGAATCGTCGTCCCGTCGGAGAGCACGACGTGATCGGCGGTCACTTCCTTGACACCGGTGCCGAGCTTGATCTCCACGCCGCGGTCCTGAAGCACCTTGCTGGCGTACTCGTGAGCTTTGTCCGAAAAGCCATTGAGCACAACGTGCCCCAGATCGACCACGTACACCTTGGCCTTGTCGACGGCCAGATCGTGATACTCGACCGGCATCGTCTCGTTGATCAAGTCGGCCATCGCGCCGGCCAGTTCGGTTCCCGTCGCCCCTGCGCCGACGATCACGAAGTTCAGCGCGCCTTGGTCGATCAGTGCCGGCTCACGGTCAGCATCCTCGAACACCGTCAGGATTCGCGTCCGCAGTCGCTCGGCGTCGGCCAGGGAATACAGCGGGAAGGTGTGTTCGGCTGCCCCCGGCGTGTTGAAGAAGTTCGCCTGCGCACCCGCCGCGAGCACCAGAACATCGCCGGTGTAGGTCTCCCCTTCGGCCGTGGCGACCGAATGCGCCGACGGATCGACGGCGGTCACCTTGGCGAGCTTGACGTCGACGTTGTCGTGACGGTGAAACGTCTTGCGCAAGGACGACGCGATGTCGGCGGCCGCCAACTGCGAGGTGGCGACCTGGTACAGCAGTGGCTGAAACTGGTGGTAGTTGCGCTGGTCGATCAAGGTCACGTGCACGCCCTCTTCGCCGGCGAGCTTGCGCGCGCAGCCGAGTCCGGCGAAGCCACCGCCCACGATCACGACGTGCGTGCTGGGCCTCCCGCTGGTTGCCGGCTCGGTGCTGGTCGTCACGTGGGATCTCCTTGAATCGGATCGGTCGGTGGTCGGCTCACGGCTGCCGTCAGTGGTCGACCCCGACTCGAGTACACGCTGCCGAGCCGCGGCCGGCATCGTCCGAAGCGGGTGAGATCAGGGCGGGGTGGTTGCGTCGGGCGCGACCGCAGCCTGGCCACCACCGAGCCAGATCGTCGTGTCCCCATCCGACGGCACAGTGGCGGCCCCGGCCGTGGCGACCCGGAGCTGGCCGGCGGGCGAGATCACGAACAGCAGCGTGCCGGACTGCCCGGTGACGTCGTCGTGGCCGTCAGCGGCGGCGCCGGGCTGACAAACGACCACGGTCGCCCCGGCGTCAAAGCGCCGCGTCATCTCGCTGAAGGTCAGTTCAGCCGCGAACAGCTCGCGTCCCTCGGCATAGGCGGGTTCGAGGTCGAGCAGGTCGGTCTCGTGCGCCAGCCTGAAGACATGGTCGTGCCCGAGATCCTGACGCAGCTCGAACGCGGCCAGCGCGTTGAAGTTGTCGCTGCCGGTCAGCAGCAGCGTGTCGGTGACCTCCTCGAGTTCGGCCTCGCGGGTGGCGTGCTCGACTCCGAGGTGCGCGTTGCCCGCATCGAGTCCTGCCGACCGTGCCGCCGCCTGCTCTTCGGCCTGCCCCGTCCACAGCCGCACCCCCAAGCCGGCCGCCTTCAGCGCCGCGGCGATCGATCGGGCCCAGTTGTGCCCGCCCACGACGAGCACGACGACCGCCGCGCTCCCGGCCACCCCGAGTCGCCGAGCGAGGGGGACGACCGTCAGGCCGTAGATCGCCACCGTCGCAAAGATGGCCATGAACGCGACCGGCAGGATCTTGTTCGCGCCGCTGACCCCTGCCTTGGCGAGCGCCGGACCAAACGAAGATGCCGTCGCCGCCGCCACGATCCCCCGAGGCGCCAGCCACGCGATGAACGCTCGCTCGGGCCGATCAAGCGTTGACCCGCGAGTGCCCAGCGCCGTGGTGAGCGGGCGGATCAGCAGGACCATCACCGCAATCACCCCAAGGCTTCCCGGGATCAGCGGTTTGACCGAGGCCGGCGTGACCGACGCCGAGATCAGCACGAACAGCACGCCGATCAACAGTTGCACCACGTTGCCCTGAAACTCGAGCACCCGGGAGACATCGAGGCGTCGCTGGTTGGCCATGACCACACCCATCGTGGTGGCAGCCACGAAGCCCGCATCCTCCCGAATCAGGTCAGCGGCCACAACCGCGGCGACCACGGTGAGCAGCGCTGCCGAGATCGTCTGCCGGGGCACCGACCGCTGCAGCTCGCCCAGCATCAGCCACAGTGCGGCCGCTCCCAGCGCCCCGACCGCCAGCCCGACGAGGATGCTCAGCACCATCTCCCCCGGCTGAAAGCCGCCACCCCCGGCGGCGTGGGCCTGCAGAGCGGTGAACACCACCACGCCCAGCAGCGCACCGATCGGGTCGATCAGCACCCCCTCCCACTTGAGCACCGAGCGGACCTTCTCGGACGGGCGAACGAACTCCAGCAGCGGCAGCACGACCGTGGGCCCAGACACGACCAGGATCGCTCCCAGCATCAGCGACGACCCCCACCCGAGCCCGAGGAACAGCTGGGCGGCCAGCGTGATGCCGACGACCGTGAGCACGACCCCGATCGGAATCAGCCGCAGGACAACCCGATGGGCGCCTCCCTGAAGCTCATCGAAGCGCAACCTCAGCCCCGCCTCGAACAGGATCAGCCCGACCCCCAGGGACACGATCGGCTGGAATGTGTTGCCGAGCAGGAAGTCGGGGTGGACGTCATGCGTGGCGGCGCCGGCGATGAAACCGACGGGAAGCAGCAACACGATCGCCGGCAGATGCGCGCGTGACGCGACCAGCTGACTGCCGAGCGCCAGCACGACCACCAGCCCCAGGCCCAACAGGATTTGGTCGGTGGTCGTCACGTCAACCTCGTGTGTGGCGGAACGCGATCCCGCAGATCCTCTTGCCAACCGTAGGTTCGCACTCGCAGCGGAGCATCCTCCGATCGAGGTGAGAAGATCCGCGAGCAGGTTCGAAACCGAGCCAGGAGGCCACCAGTGAAGTTGAGCGCACGCAACCAGTTGCAGGGCACGGTCACGGAGATCAATCGCGGTGAGGCCATCGCCAACGTCGCGGTCGACGTCGCCGGCCAGCGACTCGTGGCCTCGATCACCGTCGAGGCGGTGCAGGAGTTGGGGATCTCGCCGGGCAGCGAGGTGACGGTGATCGTCAAAGCCTCGGACGTGATGCTCGCCCTCGACGATTGAGCCTCACGGATGGAGAGCCTGTTTCACATCGCCCGACAGCGTGATTGGGAGGCCGCTCAGGTTGGCGGCGGATATCGAATCTCGACGCTCGGCCGGACGCTTGAACAGGAGGGCTTCATCCACCTTTCGTTTGCGCGTCAGGTGCGCGGGGTCGCCGACCGCTTCTACGCCGGTGTCGACGATGAGCTGGTGCTGCTGTCGATCGACCCGGCCCGTCTGACCGCTCCGCTCGTGGTCGAGCCGGTGGCCGGCACCGACGAGCACTTCCCCCACCTGTACGGCGAACTGCCCGTCGCCGCGGTGCGGCGGGTGACCGCGTACCGCGTGGGCGCGTCGATCGCCGATGTCGCGCCCGAGGACTGGGGCGGCGCGTCGGGGCCGGCGCTCGGCCCGGCGTGACGCGGGCTACAGGCCGGTGACCCGGATCGTGTAGTTGATCCTGCCGCCGTTGAGGCCGAGTGCCGGATCGTCGGTGCCGGGCCGGACCGGCCGTACCACCCCGTGGTAGGCGAACCGCGACGGCGCGCCGAACACGAACAGGTCTCCTGAGCGCAACTCGACATCGGTGTAGGGCGCCTTGCGGTTGGTCGTGTTACCAAACCGGAAGGTGCAGGCCGCGCCGATGCTCA
Organism: uncultured Solirubrobacteraceae bacterium; assembly: GCA_963743985.1. Taxonomy (GTDB): domain Bacteria; phylum Actinomycetota; class Thermoleophilia; order Solirubrobacterales; family Solirubrobacteraceae; genus Palsa-465. The sequence continues at coordinate 28,198 of CAVUSD010000037.1, forward strand.
ACGACACGACCGGAGCGTCGACGAGCTCCTCGCGATCGCGGTGCATGCCCATCTTCGCCGTCTCGTCGTAGAAGTTGATCAGCGCACAGTCGGGCTCGTACGAGGTTGCCGCCTGGGAGTCCCCGTACGCGGCGGCGACCGCGTCGCGGGCGAGCTGGCCGAGCCACTCGGGAAATGCGGCCACGGGGGTGCCGTCGGCCTCGCGGACGTAGCGATAGGGCTCCCAGTGCCAGCCGAGACAGACGGTCTGGACCGACATCCGGCCGCCGCTCGGCAGCACCGTGTGGCGCATTCCCAGCGCCGCACCGCCCGGCGCCCACTCGCGCCAGGCGTGCACCAGGCGTCGCTGCTGCTCGCCGGTCAGCCAGTCGGGTACGTGCACCGCGCCGGGCGCGACCTCGACCCGCTCGCGTGGGATCAGTTCCTCCATGCCTGATCAGAACCTACCGAGACGCGCACTAGTTTCAACGTGTGACCCTCTCCCCCGCCCCTCCTGCGCGCCGCTCGACCGCAGCGCGTATCCGCGGCTGGGGTCCGTCGCCGCAGCGGGCGGTCGCGGTCGCGTACGTCACCGCGCTGTTGATGACGGCGATCGATATGCAGATCGTCAACGTCGCGCTGCCGACGTTGAGCCGAACGTTCGACGCGTCGCTCTCGAGCGTCCAGTGGACGGTGATCGCATACCTGTTGACGCTGGCCGTCGTCATTCCGGCCTCGGGCTGGATCGGAGACCGGGTCGGAACCAAGCGGACGTTCCTGTTTGCGCTGGCGCTGTTCACGGCCGCCTCGGCGCTGTGCGGCCTCGCCGACAACCTGCCGGAGTTGATCGCCGCGCGGGCATTGCAGGGGATCGGCGGCGGCATGTTGACGCCGACTGGAACCGCGATGCTGTATCGCGCGTACGGTCCCGATCAGCGGGCGAAGGTCGCGCGGACGCTGATCCTCCCGATCCTGGTCGGGCCGGCCGCCGCGCCGATCCTCGGCGGCGTCCTCACCCAGACGTTCTCGTGGCGGTGGGTGTTCCTGATCAACGTGCCGGTCGGGATCGTGATGGTCGTCTTCGCCTACCTGTATCTGCCCGAGCATCGGCCGTCGCCGAACGGGCGGCTCGACGTGCGCGGGATGCTGCTGTCGGGGCTCGGCCTCAGCGCGCTGCTGTACGCGATCAGCGAGGGTCCGGTGGTCGGTTGGGCGGCTCCGCAGATCTGGTTGAGCGGAATCGGGGGGATCGCGCTGCTGTGGGCGTTCGTCCATGTCGCGCTCGGCGCGCCGGATCCGATCCTGCGCATCCGACTGCTGCGCGAGCCGCTGCTGCGAGCCACCAACACGGTGTTCGTGCTGACGACCGGCGTGTTCCTGGCGAGCCTGTACCTGACGCCGATCTTCCTGCAGGAGGTGCTGCACCAGTCGCCGATCCAGTCAGGGACGACCACGTTCGTGGAGGCGATCGGCGTCGGCGTCGCCGCCCAGACCGTGGGCCGCCTGTACCCACGGCTGGGACCACGCGTCCTCGCGGGCTCCGGCGCGATCGCGCTGACCGTCTACATGGCGCTGTTCCTGCTCGTCGCCCCCGGCGTGAACATCTGGCTGCTGCGGGGACTGATGTTCTTCGGCGGGGTCGGCAACGCCGGCTCGTTCCTGTCGATCCAGACCTCGATGTTCACCCACATCTCCAGCGAGGACACCGGACATGCCTCCGCGATCTACAACACGGTCCGCCAGTCCTCGATCGCGCTCGACATCGCCGTGCTGACCACCGTCGTCTCCGCCGCCGGCGAAACCACCCTGGCGGCGTTTCATGCCGCCTATCTGGTCGGCGCGGTCCTGGTCGCGATCGGAGCCGTGCTGGCGTGGACGCTGATCAGCACCGACGCGGCCCGCTCGACGATGAACCGCCCGTCCGATCCCGAACAGCGCGAGCGGGTCGTCGCGGCTGAATTGTCGGGCGACTGACTGGGACGACGCACGGTGCGGGTGCGGGTGCGGGTGCGGGTGCGGCGCAGGTGCTGTGCGGGTGCGGGTGCGGGTCGCCTACGCGAGCGCGAGTTCGGCCAGGGCGGTGATCCCGTCGTGCGATGACGCAACCGCCAGAAACCGCTTGGCGTGGCAGAACAGCGCGTCATCGACGCCCGTGACCGTGACCAGTTCCGGCGCCTCCAGCCCGCCCCAGGCGGCCGGGAGGTCACGCCGGTTCTCGAATGAGCCGAGCTCCCGGGGCACCGCCTCGAGCCCGAACCCCTGGCGCTTGGGATAGATGACGTAGAGGGCGTCAGCCGTTTCGGGGACCAGCACGCGCTTCCACGGGGCGTTGATCGGCAGCTCGACGATGCGCGGGTCCGGCGCCGCGGCGATCGCGGCACGGACGACACGCTCCGCCCGACGCCCGGAGGCGGCGGACGCGATCTCACGGGCGAGGATGTCGCGGGCAAGCGCGACCGCCGCGTCGAAACGGGCTCGCTCGTCCTCGGGACTCAGCGTCTCGTCCCAGCGCGCGTTGAAACCGCCGATCACCGAGCTGACCGAGAACGGCCGGACGCCGTCGATCAGCGACTCGGTCAACGACTGGCCGCTGTCGTTGGCGTCGACCGTCTGCACGAGCATCTCGTCGACCGCCGCCGCCACCTCGTCATCGTCGTCGCAGACCCGCGCGCCGAACTCACGCCAGACGAGGCCGAACGAGGCGTAGCGGACGCCGTTGGCGCGTACGGCCGCGAAGCCGCGCTGGTGGTGGTCGAAATCGCCGGCGCTGGGGTCGTCGCGGAAGCCGACGTCGACCCGCAGATCGGCCGCCGCGAGCCTGTCGGGGTCGCGCGTGCGGACGATCTCCAGCGGGTCGGCGAGCAGGCTCAGCGTGGCGACCGCAAACACTTCGTCGGCGTGGAACGAGCCGTCGTGGGTGGCGATGATCATCGCCGCGAGACTCTAGGGGTCGCCGGCGTCGTTCAGGGGCCGTCGATCTCAGGGCGCGCGGGCGGCGAGGATCGTCCGGAGGTTGCGGTCAAGCTCGCCCGGCTTGCGGGTCAGTCGCTTCCAGGTGATCCGCAGCGTCGCGTGATCAAAGGTGATCGCGAGCTCGTCACGGACGCGGTCGGCCTCAAACCGGTCGGGCAGCGCGTGGTCGCGGTAGCCGTCCAGTTCGATGATCAGCCGGTGGTCGGCGTAGTAGGCGTCGACCTGGATCCCGTGCCAGTCGGCCTCGAACACCGGGATCGGGAAGCCGCGCAGCTCCAAAAACGATCGGAACGTGTGCTGAAAGATGCTGCGGCTCGGGGCCTCTTCGGAGTCAAACACCTCGGCGGCGCGGGGGCACAGGGCGTACAGGCGCGCCAGGCCGGGGTCGGTGAGGTCGTGGTTGCGGCGGGCTTCGTGGATCGCCCGGGTCAGCTCGTCGTCGTTCAGACGCCGGGCGATGTCGGCGATCGTCCGGGCGGGCGTGGTGACCCGGATCCCGTGGCGGTAGGTGACATCGCCGAGGGTCAAGGTGGTCGTGCGGTGCGCGTGGATCCCGGGGCGTTCGCGCCGGAGCGGCGAGCTGACCTCGGGGACTCGCGGCCATTTGCGCAACGTGTACAGGGCGGCGGCGGAATCGTGAGAAAGGGCGGCTCGGCGGCCGCAGGCCATCACGGCGAAGTCAGCCCGCGCGGCTGGGCTCTTCTGCGAATGCCCGACCGAATAGACCTCGTGGTGCTCCCGGATGAGCTTCTTCGCAGCACAGCGAGCGGCGATGGCGCTGCGCGACAGGCCGAGCGCTCGCAGGTCGAGGTAGTGCACGTGACCCCAACGGTTCGCCTGTTGGAGGATCAGTCCATCTATAGACGACTTTGCCGCCACCTAGGAGAGAGCCCCGGGCGGGTCGCAATTCACCCCCCCAACGTGCGCAAGCGAACCGTGTGCTGCGCCGGGAGACGTCTCAATCCGACGGGGCGAGCACCAGGTCGCAGCGGACCGACAACGCCGGCGCTCGGTCGGGCGTCGGCTGATCGGCGGTGAAGCGACGCACGAGTGACGGCTTGACCGCGAACACCGCGTCGGAGTCCAGATAGTCGCTGTCGGCGTCGAAGATATGGGTGGTCAGCGTCCGGTGGCGCGGCGCACGGACGATCATGTGGATGTGGGCCGGCCGCCACGGGTGCCGCCCGGTGGCCCGCAACATCTGGCCGACCGGGCCGTCGTCGGGAATCGGATACGGGACCGGGCGCACCGCGACGAATCCGAAGCTGCCGTCGGCCCGGGTCTCGAAGCGGCCGCGCAGATGGTCTTCGGGGGCCTCCGGGCGCTGGACCGCGTAGAGCCGGTCATGGCCGTTCTGCCAGACATCGAGCTCGGCGCCCGCGATCGGCTCGCCACCGGCGCCGCGCACGCAACCGTGAACCCAGACCGGGTCACCGGCATCGCCCTCCGCGGCGATCGATTCGCCATAGCCGCGCCGAGGCGCGCCCGTGACGTAGAACGGTCCGAGGACGGTCGACTCGGTGACGGGGAGCGCGGCCGGCGCAGCGCCGGCGGGGCCGCTGCCCCCGTCGCCCGCGTCGCCCGCGTGTTCCAGCGCATCGACGAGCATCGAGAGTCCGAGCGCGTCGGACCAGAGCACGAACTCCTGGCGGTGCTCGTCGGTGATCTCGCCGCTCCGGGTCAATGCGGCGATCGCGCGTTCCCACTCCTCGCCGGTCAACCCGACCTCAGAGGCGAATGCGTGCAGATGGCCGACAAGCGACTGCATCAGCTCACGCAGCCGGTCGTCGGGACAACGGTCGAAGCTGCGCAGCACGCGGTCGGTGATCTGCTGCGGGGTCGTGGCTGCCGGATCGGGCATCGAGCCGATCCTACGCTCGGCCGTCTGCGATCATCGGGGAATGCGCGCCCACCGCACGCTGCTGGTCGCGTCGATCGTGGGAGCGAGCGCGGCCACCGGCTGCGCCGGGCCGAGTGTCCTACCCGGACACGGCAGCAGCTCGCAGCCGAGCGCGTTCGAACAGTCCGTCAACGTGATCAAGGGGTGGTCAAACGCGCTGCGGACCGGTCACGTGGCGGCCGCCGCCGGGTACTTCCAGATCCCGAGCGTGTTCGTCAACGGTCCCGGCGACGAGTTCGTGCTCCACACCTTCACGCAGGCAGAGGTCATCAACCGGGCGCTGCCGTGCGGCGCCGAGTATGTCTCGGCCACCGAGCACGGTCCGTACATCAACACGCTCTTCAAGCTGACCGATCGTTCGGGGCCGGGCGGCGGAACACACGGTTGCGGCACCGGCGCCGGCACCACGGCCCGAGTGAACTTCATCATCCAGAACGGCAAGATCACGCACTGGCTGCGCGCGCCCAGCCAGCCGGGCGACAACCCCAAACAGCGCGGCTCGGGCGGCTCGACCGGAACCGCGACGTCACCCGGCACGAACACCGTCCCGCCCGGGACCCAGACCGCGCCGATCCCGCCCCACACGGGTACCGTGCCGACCACCCCGGGGCCAAGCACCGGAACGACGACCGGCCCCACCGTCTGAGCGAGCCGGACCCGGTACCGGAACCACAACCCCGGCACACGCGTCTGAGCGAGCCGGGACCCGGCACGCGAACCACAACCCCGGGACACCGTCTGAGCAAGCCGGGACCGGCACGGGAACCGCGCCCGGGCAACTGTCCGATCGCCCCGATCCGCAGCAGCGCCGGCGACCCGACGACTACGATTCGAGGACGATGGCGGTGACGGATCCGTACAAGGTGCTCGGCATCCCCCATTCGGCGACCGACGCCGAGATCCGCGCCGCGTACCGCCAGCAGGTCAAGCTCCATCACCCGGATCACAACGGCGGTTCGCCGGAGTCGGCGCGGCAGTTCGAGGACGTGCAGGAGGCCTACGCGCTGATCCGGAAACTCCAGCAGGGCACGGGCACCCGCACCACCACGAGCGCGCGCGGGGCGAGCTCCGCCCGGCGAGCCACACCGCCCCCGCCCCCGCCGCACACGGGCCCGGTCGATCCCGGTCTCGACGCGCGATTGGCCGAGCTGGATCGGGAGCTCAGGCGTCAGCGCGAGGCCAAGCAGCAGGCGCAACGCAACGCCCAGCGGATCCGCGAGGACGCGCTGCGCCAGGCGCGGGAGGCGACACGCGCCGATGGTGGCCCGTCCGATGAGGATCTCGGCTACGTCAAGACCGATGACAGCTTTGCCGCGATCTTCGACGACGCCGCGGCGGACTGGGCCAAGCGGTTCAACGAAGGCAAGTCGCCATCCGACGGCGAGTCGTCTGACACACCGAAGCCCGACGGACACCAGGAGCCGGTGACCGAGCGGCTCGCGGACCTGTTCGACGGCTGGGGCGCCCGGTTGCGCGGCGAGAAGCAGCGCGACAAGGACTGACCGGTGGCGCTCGCTGACACGCACACTGATGCTCTGCGCGGCGACGGTCTGCTCCGCGACCGCGGCTTGATCGGCGGCGAATGGGTCAACGCCGACTCCGGCGCGACGTTCGCGGTCACGGATCCCGCCAGCGGCGAGACGCTCGCGGCCCTGCCGCGAATGGGCGCCGCCGAGACCCGCGCGGCGATCGACGCGGCCCGTGACGCGCTGCCCGCTTGGCGAGCGACGCCGGCGGCCGGCCGCGCCCGGATCCTGCGGCGCTGGTCGGAGCTGATGATCGAGCACGTCGAGCCGCTGGCGCTGCTGATGACGCTCGAGCAGGGCAAGCCGCTGGCAGAGGCCCGCGCCGAGATCGCATACGCCGCGTCGTTCTTCGAGTGGTTCGCCGAGGAGGGCAAGCGGATCTACGGCGACACGATCCCGTCCCCGAACCCGGACAACCGGATCGTCGTGCTCAAGCAGCCGGTCGGCGTCACCGCCGGGATCACGCCGTGGAACTTCCCGGCCGCGATGCCGGCCCGCAAGGCCGCACCGGCGCTCGCCGCCGGGTGCACGATGGTGCTCAAGCCTGCCGAGCAGACGCCGCTGTCGTCGCTGGCGGTGGCCGAACTGGGCCTGCGCGCCGGCGTGCCCGCCGGCGTGTTCAACGTCGTCACCGGCGACGGCGACGACGCCCCGGCGATCGGCGGCGAGCTGACCGGCAACCCGGTGGTGCGCAAGCTCAGCTTCACCGGCTCGACCGAGATCGGCAAGCTGCTGATGCGCCAGGCCGCCGACCACGTCCAGAAGGTCTCGCTCGAGCTCGGCGGCAACGCCCCGTTCATCGTGTTCGACGACGCCGACCTCGACGCGGCGGTCGCCGGGGCGATCGTCGCCAAGTTCCGCAACTCGGGCCAGGTCTGCGTCGCCGCCAACCGAATCCTCGTGCAGGAGAGCGTCGCCGACGCGTTCTCGCACAAGCTGGCGGAGGCCGCGGCCCGGTTGGTGATCGGCAAAGGGACCGATGCCGACGCGCAGATCGGCCCGCTGATCGACGCGCAGGCGCTCGACAAGGTCAGCCGCCACGTGCAGGACGCCTGCGCCGGCGGCGCCGAGCTCCTGCTCGGCGGTTCCCCGCACGAGCTCGGCGGCACCTTCTTTGAGCCGACGGTGCTGAGCGGCGTCACGGCCGAGATGCTGATGTCCAACGAGGAGACGTTCGGCCCGGTCGCCGCGATTCAGACGTTCGCGACCGAGGACGAGGGACTGGCCAAGGCCAATGACACGCCGTTCGGGCTGAGCGGCTACTTCTACAGCCGCGATATCGGCCGCGTCTGGCGCGTCGCCGAAGCGCTGGAGACCGGGATCGTCGGCGTCAACACCGGGCTGATCTCGACCGAGGTCGCGCCGTTCGGCGGGATCAAGGAGTCGGGGATCGGCCGCGAGGGCTCCAAGTACGGGATCGACGACTGGCTGGAGATCAAGTACGTGTGCCTCGGCGGCATCGGCGCCTGAGCGGGAGCGCGCCGTGACCGCCGACGGGCCGCCGCGATGAGCCCCGTTCGCTCCGGCGGGCGAATCCTCGTCGATCAGCTCGTCGTCCACGGCGCGAAGCTCGTCTTCTGCGTCCCCGGCGAGAGCTACCTGGCGGCGCTCGACGCGCTCTACGACACGCCGCAGATACGGCTGATCGCGGGGCGGATGGAGGCCAGCTGCGCCAACATGGCGTGCGCCCACGGCCAGCTGACGGGTCAGCCCGGAATCTTCTTCGCCAGCCGCGGGCCGGGGGGCGCGCAGGCCTCGGTCGCAGTTCACACCGCCCAGCAGGGCTCGATCCCGCTGATCATGTTCGTCGGCCAGGTGCCGCGAGCCCACCGCGGCCGCGAGGCGTTCCAGGAGGTCGACATCGACGCGATGTTCGCCCCGCTGGCGAAGTGGACGGCGACGATCGACGATCCGGCGCGGATTCCCGAATACGTCAGCCGGGCCTACCGCGTCGCCACCGCCGGCCGACCCGGTCCGGTGGTCCTGTCCTTGCCCGAGGACGTGCTGACCGAGCGCGCCGACGTGCCCGACAGGCCTCGCGCGGCCGATGAACGACCCGCCCGCTCCGGCCCCGACACCAGCTCAGCTCGCCCGCGTGCGCGAGCTGGTCAGCCGGGCCGAACGGCCGCTCGTCGTCGTCGGCGGTGGCGGATGGTCGGCGCGCGCGGGCACCGACGCGGTCGCGCTGTGCGAGTCCTGGGGGGTGCCGCTGGCGACCGCGTTTCGCTGTCAGGACTACGTCGACAACGAGTCGCCGGTCTACTGCGGCACGCTCGGCCTCGGTATCGACCCGCGGCTGAGCGCCCGTGTGCGGGAATCCGATCTGCTGCTGGTGATCGGGGCGCGGCTGGATGAGCCGACTTCCGGCAGCTACTCGATGATCGAGGCGCCACATCCGCGCCAGGCGCTGATCCACGTCCATGCCGATCCCGATGAGCTCGGGCACGTGTTCGAGCCGACGCTCGGGATCTGCGCCGGCAGCGCCGAGTTCATCGCCGCTGCGCGAACGCTGCGCCACCCGACGGCGCGCGCCTCGCCGACTGGACGGCCGCCGCCAACGCCGACGCACGCGCGTTCCGCACGCCGGTCGAACCGGCGAACCCGGCGAACCCGGGGATGGGATCGACCTGGCATACGCCGTGTCCGGACTGTGCGACGCGCTCGGGCCGGAGGCGATCGTCACCAATGGCGCCGGCAACTACACGCTGTGGGTCCATCGCTTCTGGCGGTTCGCCCGGTTCGGCGCCCAGCTCGCGCCCGTCAGCGGCGCGATGGGCTACGGCCTGCCGGCCGCGATCGCCGCCAAGCTGGAGGAGCCCTCACGCCCGGTCGTCTCCTTCAACGGCGACGGCTGTTTCATGATGGGTTGCCAGGAGCTGGCCACCGCGGTACGCCATCGGGCCAACGTCGTGTTCGTCGTGATCGACAACTCCAGCTACGGCACGATCCGCATGCACCAGGAACGGCGCTACCCCGGCCGGCCGGTCGGGACCGAGCTCTCCAACCCCGACTTCGTCGCGTTCGCCCGATCGTTCGGGCTGCGGGCCCGTTCGGTGACCGACGCTGACGAGCTGATCGCCGCCGTCACCGAGGGCGCCTGCGCCGATCACCCGTCGCTCGTGCACGTGCCGGTGGCGCCCGAGCGGCTGACGCCGAGCGAGCCCCGCGGATAACACAGAGCAGCGGTCAGCGCCCGTCCCGGCGGGCTTGGCGCCGCATCGCGCGGGCGACGTAGTCGTCGACACTGTGGCGCTCCTCGTGCCACGGGTCGCCGCGGTGGTGGTAGCCGTTGCGCTCCCAGAACCCCAGCTCATCGTGGTCGAGCAGCTCCAGCCGCCGGATCCACTTGGCCGACTTCCAGAAGTACAGATGGGGAACGAGCAGCCGGGCCGGGCCGCCGTGCGTCGGCCTCGAGCGGCGCCCCCTCAGCGCGATGAGCGATCAGCGCCGGGTGATCGAGCACGTCAGACAGCGGCCAGGTCGGTCGTGTAGCCGCCGTAGCAGTGCGCCACCAGATGCGTGGCGGTCGGCTTCGGTCGTGCCCGGGCGATCAGCGCGGCGACGGGGGCGCCCTGCCAGCGCATCCCGAACTTCGACCAGCGCGTCACGCAATGGACGTCGCCGTTCCACTCGGTGACGGCGACGTCCTGAAAGCTCGCCCAGTCGAGTGTGTAGGGCGCCTGCACCGAGCCGTCGATCGACAACTGCCACTGGTCGGTCGTGATCGTCGGCGTCTCCCCGACCGACAGCACCGGCCACTTGACGGTCGGCGATTGGCCGGGCGGCAGCCGGTCCGGATCGATCCCGAGCTCCTGCGCGCGCCGACGGCCACGCTCCCCGAACATTCGCGGCGTGATCGGCACGCCCACATTCTGCCGCGCCCCACGGTCTATGTTCGTTGCGACGGCCCCCACGACGAGCTAAAGGACAGGCCAGATGGCGACCATGCGAGCGGTAGTGGTGTCGGAGCCCGGCGCCGATTTCGAGTTGGTGCAGCGTGAGGTCCCGGAGCCCGGGCCCGAGGAGGCGCTCGTCCGCGTGCACGCCTGCGGCGTCTGCCACAGCGACTCGTTCGCGAAGGAGAGCGGATACCCGGGGGCGAGCTACCCGCTGGTCCCTGGCCACGAGATCGCCGGCGAGATCGCGGCGCTCGGCGAGCGCGTGCGCCACTGGGAGGTCGGCCAGCGCGTCGGCGTCGGCTGGTTCGGCGGCAACTGCGGTCACTGCGAGTGGTGCCGTCGTGGCTCGCTGATCGACTGCACGGAAAGCGTGATCCCCGGGATCACCGCCGACGGCGGCTACGCCGACTACGTGGTGGTCGACGCCTCGGCGCTGGCCGCGATCCCCGACGACCTGTCGGACGTCGAAGCGGCGCCGCTGCTGTGCGCCGGGATCACCACGTTCAACGCGCTGCGCACCGCGGGCGTCCCTGCCGGGGGCCGCGTCGCCGTGCTCGGCGTGGGCGGCCTCGGCCACCTCGCCGTTCAGTACGCCCGCAAGCTCGGCTACGAGACGATCGCGGTCGCGCGCGGCACCGACAAGGAGTCACTGGCTCGGGAGCTCGGCGCCCATCACTACATCGACTCGACCGACGGCGACCCGGCGGCGAAGTTGACCGAGCTCGGTGGCGTCGATCTGATCATGGCGACCATCACCAACGCCGCCGCGATGGCCGCGTTGTTCGGCGGTCTGCGTCCGAACGGCAAGCTGCTCGTGATCGGCGCCGACTTCGAGCCGCTGCCGATCCCCGCAGCAGGCCTGATCGCCGGTTCCAAGCAGATCGCCGGCCACGCCTCCGGAACCTCGATCGACTCCGAGGACACGCTGCGGTTCAGCGCCCTGAGCGGCGTGCGCGCGATGATCGAGACGCTGCCCCTGGAGCAGGCAGCTGAGGCCTACAACAAGATGATGAGCGGCGACGCGCGTTTCCGGATGGTGCTCACCACCGGCTAAGGACGTGGCGGCTGGACTTGCTTGCGCCAAGCAAGTAACATCGGAATCGTGGCCGTGACAGCACGCGCATCGACGGGTCTGACTCAGCCCGAGCGCTCGGCGCTCTCGGACGCACGGATGGCCGATGCGGCGATCGCGTTGATCTGCGAGCGCGGCGCCGCGGCGACGACGCTCAAGGACGTGGGACTGCGCGCCGGATACAGCCGCGGGCTGGCGTCGTACCGGTTCGGTTCCAAGGAGGGCCTATGGGCGTTCCTGATCCACACGATCGGCGAGGAGTGGCTGGCCGAGTTGGAGAAGGTGGTGACGCAGACGACCGGGCTTGAGACGATCCACGCCGCTGTCGACGCGCACTGCCGCTTCCTGCTCGAGTCCTCGGATCGAATCCGCGCGTTCTACGTGCTGTGGTTCGAATCGATCGGTCCCGACCCATCGCTGCGCGCGGTGATCGTCGGGGCGCACGCCCGGCGTCAGCGCGACGTCGAGGCGTGGATCACGAGCGGCATCGAGGCGGGCACGGTACGGGCCGACGTCGATGTGCGATCGGTCGCCGAGCAGTTCTGCGCGGCGATCATCGGGATCGTCTACACGTGGCTGGTCGCCCCGCTCGCGGCCGCCGAGGTGCACCGCCTCCACGATGGGCTCAAGCAGCAGATGACCGAGGTGCTCGACGCAGCCGCGAGGGCTACGCCGGCCAACGACAGGAGATACGTACCGTGATCACCGAACCAGGGATCGAGCAGGATCGTGCCCAGGACCCGACCCGCGAGTCGCCGCTGCGGTTCGTCACGATCGCGTCGCTGTTCGACGGACACGACGCGGCGATCAACGTGATGCGCCGGCTGATCCAGGACAGCGGCGCCGAGGTCGTGCACCTCGGCCACAACCGCAGCGTCTCCGACGTCGTGCGAGCGGCGATCCAGGAGGACGTCGACGGCATCGCGATCAGCTCCTACCAGGGCGGACACGACGAATACTTCCGCTACGTGATCGACATGCTGCGCGAGCGCGGCGCCGGTCACATCCGGGTGTTCGGCGGCGGCGGAGGCACGATCACCCAGGCGGAGATCGCCGAGCTCGAGCGCTACGGCGTCGAGCGGATCTACCACCCGAGCGACGGGATGGAGCTCGGCCTCACCGGGATGATCGACGATCTCGTGCGGCGGACCGCCGAGCATCGCGAGATCTCCGAGGACGCGACCGAGCTCCTCACCCCGGGCGAGTCCGGCGATGACCTGGCGATCGCCCGGATGCTCTCCGCGCTCGAGGACGAGACGCTTGACGAGTCCACGCTGGACCGCCTGCGCGAGGAATGGGCGGCGGTCGCCACGCAGGCCCCGGTGATCGGCGTCACCGGCACCGGCGGCGCCGGCAAGAGCACGGTGACCGACGAGTTGCTCAGCCGCTTCATGCAGCAGTTCCCGGACCTGCGGGTGGCGGTGCTGGCCGTCGACCCGACCCGCCGCCGCACCGGCGGCGCGCTGCTCGGTGATCGGATCCGCTTCAACAGCCTGCGCCACGAGCGGATCTACATGCGTTCGATGGCGACCCGCCGCCGCAACTCCTCGACCAGCGCGATGCTGGGTGACGCCCTGGCGTTCCTACGCTCCAGCGGCTTTGACCTGGTGATCGTCGAGACCGCCGGCATCGGCCAGAGCGACTCGGAGATCGTCGACCTCGTCGATCTGCCCGTGTACGTGATGACGAGCGAGTTCGGCGCCGCCAGCCAGCTCGAGAAGATCGACATGCTCGACCTCGCCGAGGTCGTCGTGATCAACAAGTTCGACAAGCGCGGCGCGCTCGACGCGCTGCGCGACGTCCGCAAGCAGTGGCGGCGCAACCGCGTCGCGTTCGAGCTCGCCGACGAGGACGTCCCCGTCTACGCGACGATCGCCAGCCAGTTCAACGACCCGGGCGTGTCGTGGGTGTTCGCCAACCTCTGCCGGCTGATCGGCGAGCTTCCGGGGAACGACGCCGGACGCTGGGATCCGCAACTGAAACTCGACACGCACGAACCGCTGGGCAACGTGCTGATCCCGGGCAATCGCGTTCGCTATCTCGCGGAGATCGCCGAGCAGGGCCGCGCGATCAACGAACAGGTCGAGCGCGGAGCCGAGCACGCCGCCACCGCCCAGCATCTGTATGAGGCGTTGCGGACGCTCGGCGACGCGAAGCTGCCCGAGCCGCTGGAGCCCTACCGCGCCACCGATCTGCAGAGCCCCGACGCCGACGAGGCGTTGGTGGCGCCGTTGCGCGAGCACTACAACGAGGCGCTTGACGCGATCGGCGCCGAGGGACTGGGGCTGCTGCGCGGCTGGGACGCCCAGCTGGACGGGATCACCGCCGAGACCTACAGCTACACGGTCCGCGACCGCGAGATCACCGGCGACAACTACCGCACGTCGCTGTCGGGCCAGCAGATCCCGAAGATCGCGCCGCCGCGCCTGGACGGCTGGGGCGACCGGCTGCGGTTCGCGCTCAAGGAGAACCTGCCCGGCTCCTACCCGTACACCGGTGGCGTGTTCCCGTACCGGCGCGCCGGCGAGGACCCGACGCGGATGTTCGCCGGCGAGGGGACTCCGGAGCGCACCAACCGGCGCTTTCACTACCTGTCGGCGGGGCAGCCCGCGGCGCGGCTGTCGACGGCGTTTGACTCGGTCACGCTGTACGGCTCCGATCCCGCCGAGCGCCCGGACATCTACGGCAAGGTCGGCAACTCCGGCGTCTCGATCGCCACCGTCGACGACGCCAAGAAGCTCTACTCCGGATTCGACCTGTGCTCGCCGACGACCTCGGTGTCGATGACGATCAACGGGCCGGCGCCGATCATCCTCGCGTTCTACATGAACGCCGCGATCGACCAGCAGGTGGAGCGCCACCTGCGTGAGACCGGCGGCTGGGATGAGGCGCAGCGGCAGCTGGAGGCATTCTTCGCCGAGCACGGCGGCCGCCCCGAGTACGCGGGAGCGCTGCCCGACGGCAACGAGGGGCTCGGGCTCGGGCTGCTCGGCGCGTCCGGCGACATGGTCGTCTCGGCCGACGTCTACGAGCGGATCAAGGCCGAGACGCTGCGGAGCGTCCGCGGCACCGTTCAGGCCGACATCCTCAAGGAGGACCAGGCGCAGAACACCTGCATCTTCTCGACCGAGTTCGCGCTGAAGATGATGGGCGACGTCCAGCAGTACTTCTCCGACCACGAGGTGCGGAACTTCTACTCGGTCTCGATCAGCGGGTACCACATTGCCGAGGCGGGGGCAAACCCGATCTCGCAGCTCGCGTTCACGCTCGCGAACGGGTTCACGATCGTCGAGTACTACCTCGCGCGCGGAATGACCATCGACGAGTTCGCGCCCAACCTGAGCTTCTTCTTCTCCAACGGAATGGACGCCGAGTACGCCGTCATCGGCCGGGTCGCCCGGCGGATCTGGGCACGGGCGATGCGCGAACGCTACGGCGCGTCGCCGCGCAGCCAGATGCTCAAGTACCACATCCAGACTTCGGGTCGATCGCTGCACGCCCAGGAGATCAGCTTCAACGACATCCGCACGACGCTGCAGGCGCTGTACGCGATCTTCGACAACACCAACAGCCTGCACACCAACGCCTACGACGAGGCGATCACGACGCCGACCGAGGAGTCGGTGCGGCGCGCGGTGGCGATCCAGCTGATCATCAACCGCGAGCTCGGCCTGAACTTCTGCGAGAACCCGCTGCAGGGGTCGTTCATCGCGGCCGAGCTGACCGATCTCGTCGAGCGGGCGGTGTATGAGGAGTTCGACCGGATCTCCGAGCGGGGCGGCGTGCTGGGCGCGATGGACACGATGTACCAGCGGTCCAAGATCCAGGAGGAGAGCCTCTACTACGAGCATCTCAAGCACAGCGGCGAGCTGCCGCTGATCGGCGTGAACACCTACCTCCCGCGCGACGGCCACGGCGAGCAGATCGACAAGCTCGAGCTGATGCGCTCGACCGACGACGAGAAGCGGACGCAGATCGCCAACGTCCACGCTTTCCAGGACCGCGGCGCCGATCGCCGCGCCGCCGTCCTTGACCGCCTGCAGGACGTCGCCCGCGAACGCGGGAACGTGTTCGAAGCACTGATGGACGCCGTCAAGGTCGCCTCGCTGGGGCAGATCTCCGATGCGCTGTACGAGGTCGGCGGTGAGTACCGGCGCAACATGTAACGAGGCGCTGCGCGACGCCGCCGGCACGCTGCATACGCGCGCCGGCGACGACGCGCGGATCGTCTGCCTGGTACCGAGCATCACGGAGCTGGTGTGCGACCTCGGCCTCGCGGACCGGTTGGTCGGGCGCACGGGGTTCTGCATCCATCCCTGGGAGACCGTCAGGACGATCCCGAAGCTCGGCGGAACCAAAGACGTCAAGCTCGACCGAATCCGTGAGCTGGCGCCCACCCACGCGATCCTCAACATCGACGAGAACCGTCTCGAGCTCGCCGAGGAGCTCGCCGAGTTCGTGCCGAACATCGTCGTCACCCACCCGCTGGGCCCGCGCGACAACCTCGTGCTCTACCGGCTGATCGGCGCGATCTTCGACCGCGACGCGGCGGCCGAGCAGCTGTGCTCCGAGCTCGAAGCCGGCCTCGTTGCGCTGGGCGAACGTGCCTATCCGCAGCGCGAGGTGCTCTATCTGATCTGGCGCGACCCGTGGATGGCGATCTCGCCCGACACCTACATCGCCCGCACGCTCGCGCTGATCAACTGGCGGTCACACCCGCTGTCGCCGGGTGACCGGTATCCCGAGGTGGCGCTCGACCGCTACGCCGGACGCGTCGACCACGTGCTGCTGTCGAGCGAGCCCTTCCACTTCAAGGAGCGCCACGTCGCCGAGGTCACCGCCGCGATGCCGGGGACCAAGGTGTCGCTGATCGATGGCGAGATGACCTCCTGGTACGGCAGCCGCGCGATCGAGGGCCTGCGCTACCTCGCGGAGTACGCCGCGTCAGCCGGCGGCGTGATCGGCCAGTGAGCCTTTGACGCGCTCGCCCCCGGGCAGCGCCTGGTAGACGACGATGTCGTCCGCATCGAACAGCTCCGGCGCCTTCGCCAGCACGGCCTGGACGTGATCGGAGGCGAGATGGGCCTGCAAGTGCTCGGCCGACTCCCAGCGCTCGACGAACGCGAGCCGGCGCGGGTCGTCGGCACCGCGATGCAGCGCGTAGAGGATGCACCCCTCCTCGCCATGGGTGGGCTCCACGATCGCCTCGAACGCGGCGGTCGCTTCCTCCTCCTTCCCGGCCTTGGCGGTGAACGAACCGACGACGACGATCTCCGACATAACTCCCTCTCCCTGTTGGCTTGCCAGGCCAGCCTATGCGAAACCGACGTGTAGGCTCGGTCGCATGCCAGTTCGGGCGATCGGGATCAACCACGTGGCGTTCGAGGTGGCCGACCTCGACGAGACGCTGGCTTGGTACGAACGTTGGTTTCAGTTCACGCTGCGCGGCCGTGGCCGGCAGATGGCGTTCATCGATCTCGGCGATCAGTTCATCGCGCTGGCGGAGGCCGACGCCGACGGCCCGCATGTCGATCGAACCCGTCATCACGGGATCGTCGTCGATGACAAGGAGGCGCTGCGCGCCGAACTGCTCGACGCCGGTGTCGAGGTGGCGCCGTCGGGCTCACTGCGTATCCATGACCCGAGCGGCAACCAGCTGGAGATCGTCGACTACCGCGATGTGCAGTTCTCCAAGACCGGCGCGGTGCTCAGCGCGATGGGCCTGAGCGACGTGCAGAAGTCTGAGTCGGCCCGGCGCGAGCTGGCCGACAAGAGCATGCTCGGCGAGTGACGCTACCGTTTCGATCGTGCCCGACCCCACCTTTCGTTTCGTCTGTCTGCCATTGGCGCTGATCGGTGTCGGCGGTCGAGATACATCCTGGGCGCAGGAGATGCTCGCCGAGGGCGAGATCGCGCTGCTGGCCGACGAGGGTGGGTTGAACGCGATCGATCAGGTCGCGCATGACCTCGGGATGATCAGCATCCCGGTGATTCGCGGGGAGCGGACACCGCAGCGACAGCAGCGCACGGTGATCGCCTACGCCGACACGCTGCCGCTGGTCTGGGTGGGCGAGGGGTTCGACGAGGAGACGACGCGCTGGGCTCGGGAGCGCGGCCCGATGACGCTGCTGGTGCAAGCCGACGGACCGCTGTCGGACGATGAGCGACGCCGGATCGACCGGTTCGTCGCCACGCTCGGCCGTCAGTCGGAATAACCCCCGGACGGTCGCCAGCGACCGAGGCGGGAAACACGCCTATATGGCGTGTTCGCCGCCCCGGTGCACCGGCTCGTCAGATCAGACCGGCGAGGACGGGCGGGCCAGACCCTCGGCCAGGTCGCCAAAGCCAGGAGCGATGATCGCGCCAGGCTGGGCCATCAGTTCCTCGGCGACGAGCGCCTCGGTCGTCAACAGCAGCGCCCCGACCGACGCGGCGTGCTGGATCGTCAGGCGCACCACCCGGAGCGGGTCGATCACGCCGTCCTCGAACAGGTCGACGAACTCGCCCGAGAGAGCGTTCAGGCCGTGGCCGGCGGGCATCTCGAGCACCTGGTCGATCACCGACTGACCGTCGTAGCCGGCGTTGGTCGAGATCCAGAACAGCGGCTGTGAGAGCACCCGCTGGATCACCTGCGCACCCCGCAGATAGTCGCCCTCGAGGTCGATCGCGTCCAGCGCAGGGGCGGCGCGCAGCAGTGCCGTGCCGCCTCCGGCGACGATCCCCTCCTCGGCGGCGGCCCGAGTGGCCGCCAGCGAGCCCTCGGTCCGGCGGACCTTCTCCCTGAGCTCCGGCTCGGTGGCGCCGCCGACTCGGATGACGGCCAGCTTCGACGCGAGCCGGGCGAGCCGCTCCTGCAGCACCTCGATGTCGGTGTCCTGCGTGGCGCGGCTGAGCTCGACCCGGATCTGCGCCAGCCGGGCATCGATGTCGTCCTGCGTGCCGACGCCGTCGACGAGCACGGTTTCGTACTGGTTGATGACCGCTCGACGGACCGTCCCGAAGTGCTCGGGCTTGACATCCTCGAGCGTCAGGCCCTGCTCCTTGGAGATGACCGTCGCACCGGTGAACACGGCCAGGTCGTGGAGATGGGCGATTCGCCGGTGACCGAAGCCCGGCGCCCGGACGGCCATCGACTGCCAGACGCCCATCCGGTTGTTGTTGACCAGCATCCCCATCGCGTCCCCGTCGACCTTCTCGGCGAGGATCAGCAACGGGCGCTGCGGCCCCTGCTGGACTGCGCCGAGAATCGGCATCAGCTCCTGGGGCTTCGAGATCGGGAAGCTCGTCAGCAGGATCGCGGGGTTGTCGAACACCGTCTCCATGCGCTCCCGATCGGCGATCAGGTACTCCGAGAAGTGCCCGTTCTCGATCGTGATGCCCTCGACGAAGTCGACGTCGATACCGGCGACCGGCTGTTCCTCGACGGTCACGACTCCTTCCGTACCGACGCGATCGAGCGCCTTGGCCACTGCCTCGCCGATTCGCTCGTCCTCCTTGGCGGCGATCGTCGCCACGTGCACGAGGTCATCGTGCCCCTTGACCTCCCGAGCGCCGCGCCGCAACTCGTCCACGACCACCACGGTCGCGTCTTCGATGCCGCGGCGCAGCAACATCGGGTTCGCTCCCTCCTCGAGCGCCTTCATCCCCTCCCTCACGATCGCCTGGGCGAGCAACGTGGCGGTGGTCGTCCCGTCGCCGGTCAGGTCGGACGTCTTGTTGGCGACCTCACGGACGAGCTGCGCGCCCATGTTCTTCAGCGGGTTGGACAGCTCGATCTCACGGGCGATCGAGACACCGTCATTGGTGATCGTCGGCGCGCCGGTGAGTCGCTCGAGCACGACGTTGCGGCCCTTGGGCCCGAGCGTCACCTTGACCGTGTTGGCCAGCTCGTCCACGCCCTGTTGCAGCAGCGTTCGTGCCTCGTGGTTGAAGTAGAGGATCTTTCCCATCGGTGGGGTCTCTCCCTAGGTTTCAGGCTCAGGCGGGAATCAAGATGCCCCGGCCCTGCAGCCGGCCACCGTCGAGATCCGCCATCGCATCATTGATTGCATCAAGCGGGTAGGTGGACGTGTGCAACGTCACCTTGCCCTCCGCGGTCAGCGTCATCAGCTCGGCCAGATCGGCGTAGGTGCCGACCAGATTGCCGATGAACGAGATCTCACGACTGATCACGTCGATCGTGGGGATGTCGATGTTCTCCCCGTAGCCGATCACGTAATAGAAGCCTCCATCGCGAATCATCGCGATGCCGTCCTGGATCGCGCCCTTCTCGCCGACGAAGTCGATGATCGCCTCGGCCCCGAGGCCGTCGGTGATCTCCTTGACCTGGTCGACGTGCTTCTGCCCGTCGACCTTGATCGTCGTGTCGGCGCCGACCTCGCCGGCCAGCGCGAGCGCCTCGTCGGATGGGTCGACGACGATGATCTCAGCGGAGGTCATGGCCTTCAGGCACTGGATCCCGATGTGGCCGAGGCCGCCGGCGCCGATCACGACCGCCTTGGTGCCCGGCTGCAGCACTGGGATCGCCTTCTTGACGGCGTGGATCGCGGTCAGCCCGGCATCAGCCAGCGCGGCGATCGCCTTGGGCTCGAGCGGATCGATCTTGATCACCGAGCGCGCGCTCGTCTTCAGCAACTCGGCGAAGCCGCCGTCGCGGTTGATCCCGGGGAACGAGCCATTGAGACAGTGCATGTCGTCGCCGACCCGGCACGGCATGCACAGGCCGCACGAGATGAACGGGTGCACGATGACCGTGTCGCCGACCGCGACGTTGGTCACGCCGGACCCGATCTCGTGAATCCAGCCGGCATTCTCGTGGCCGGGCGTGTAGGGCAACGCGACCTCGGACCGGGAGGCCCACTGGCCTTCTTGGATGTGCAGGTCGGTCCGGCAGAGTCCGGCCGCACCGATCCTGACGATCACGTCGAGCGGACCGTCGATCGTGGGCTCGGCGATGCTGTCGAGCTTGAGCGCCTCATGGTAGGCGTGCAGCCGTGCGGCCTTCATTCTGGTTCTCTCCTAACGCTTAAAGTTATTCGGGTTCGAGGTTGTGCCGACCCTGCAGCAGCCCGCGGCAGATGCTCCCGTTGGCCTCGAGCGACACGCGTACAAGCCGTGCGCCTCGCAGCCAGCGGTCAAGCTGAGCGGGTGCGACCCGCTCGCCGTTCGGGGTGACGAACGCCGGCGAGTCATCGCTGGCCGGCATACCGAGCATCTCGCGTAGCTCCAGCACGCGCCTGGCCTCGGGCGTATCGGGCAGCTGTGCGACATCCATCTCGACCAACTCGGAGCGCTCCGTCCCGCCGTCGATCAGCTCCTCGCAGATCTGGCCTTGACGGCCGATCAGCGCTTTGCGGGTGAAGATCTCCCGCAGCGCTTCGAGATCGTCGTCCTCGGTCTCGCCCGGAAAGGCGCCCATGAATCCGGCGCCGTCGTTGAGCGCCGAGTTGATCTCGTCGCCGGTGTAGTGATCTTCGAACCGGACCACGACGCTGCGGACGCCCTCGACGGCGCGCACCACCCTGCGGGAGTCCGCTCCCATCAGGAACGCGAAGTTCGGGGCACATTGGGGGGTCGGCAGCCGCAGCAGGAGATCGACGTCGCCGTCCGGACTCACCGCGCACGAGGCGATGAACCGTAGCTGCGTGATCGGCTCATCGAGCTCCGGGTCATAGACCTGGCTCAGCGCGTCGAGGACCCGCCCATGCAGATCCCCGTCCAGACGACCCTCGGCCTCTGCAATTGCAGAGGCCGAGTTGCCAGTCATCCGACTGCTGGCCTCCCGTTCGGTGGAGGCCTGTCCGTTCATACCGAGGCCGACTCCTCCACCAACTGCGCATCGTCCTCGGCGCCGGCGCCGGCGATGTCGAAGCCCTCGGGGACCTCGATGCCATACAGCTTGGCGGCGTTGAGCCCGAGGATCTTGCGCTTGGTGTCCTCGTTGACGCGGGGGTAGTCCGAGTACTCCTCGTCGGGGTAATCCCAGTCGAGGAACATCTCGATCTGCCACTTCGGCTCCCAGATGCCGTAGTCAGAGCCGAACAGCATCTTGTCCTCACCGACCCAGAACAGCAGCTCGCCCATGACCTTGGCGAAGAACCGGGGACGGGCGTACATCAGCCCGCCGGTCACAACCGACAGGCCGGCGTAGACGTTGGGCTCCTGCGTCGCCATGAAGCAGAAGTCCTCGATCCGAGGCAGCCCGACGTGCTCGACGATGAAGTTGAGCTCGGTGTTCTCGGTCGCCGCGATGTCGACGTCCTTGGGATCGAACGCATCCTTGTCCAGCGGCCAGATCGTCGGCCCCTTGTGGACGTGGATGTTCTTGATCCCGAGCTCCTTGCACTTCTCGTAGAACGGCTTGCAGGCATCGTCGGCGAGCGTGTAGCCACGCGAGCCGTCGTTCCATTCGGCCGTGTACAGCTTGACGCCCTGGAGGTTGTACTTCTTGGCGTCCTCCTCGAGCTCACGCAGTCCGGCGTCGCCGTCGCGGGGATCCCAGCGACCGTTGACGATCAGCT
Organism: uncultured Solirubrobacteraceae bacterium; assembly: GCA_963743985.1. Taxonomy (GTDB): domain Bacteria; phylum Actinomycetota; class Thermoleophilia; order Solirubrobacterales; family Solirubrobacteraceae; genus Palsa-465. Next base: position 50,067 of record CAVUSD010000037.1, read on the forward strand.
TGTCGGGGTACTTCTCGACGAGCTGGTTGTTCTGTGCGGCCGTGTTGAATCCGGACGCGTACCACTCCTTCAGGTACGTCGACTGGAAGATCCCGTGGTCGACTCCGCCGTCCTCGAACACGTCCTTCTCGAAGTCCTCGATCGAGTACTTCATGAACTTCTCGATCGGCCAATGCGTCTCCGGCGGCCCGAGGCTCTGGTAGGCGTGGAAACACTCGATCCACCCCTTCGCATACGCCTCGTGTCCCTTCACCCAGTTCTCAGGACTCGCGTCCCACAGGTGCAGGTGGCTGTCGACGACGAAATACTCTTTTCCATCCTTTTTGTACATCTAGGTCTCCCTCCTTTTCTCCGTCTTAGCTGACGGGCTTCAGGTCGAAGTCGATGTACTCGGCCGCGTCCTCAGGGTTGGCGAACATGATGATCTTGTCGTCGAGCACGACCATGCGGCCGTAGTGGGTCGACATGATCTCCTCGAAATCATCGTTGCCGAAGTCGTCCCATCCGAGGGCCTCGGCGCATTCCTCATAGTTGATCTCGAACTGGCCCTCGCCGTCGACGCGAATCATCGACGGCAGGTTCTCGACCTTGACATTCGGCTTGCCGCGCATGACCTCGGCGACGACGTAGCCCACCTGATTGTTCATCAGGGTGACGCCGGCCATGTTGGACGACGTGCTGTTGACTGCGAAGCGATCAGCTCCAGTACTCATCTTTAGGCCAGATCCTTTCCGTCGAGGTTGAGCTCGGTCAAACGTTCATCAAACCGAGTACGGGCGTGCTCTGCGGACTCCTCGAAGCGGATGACCTTTTCGCCCGGCTGCGACCAAATCGGTTGC
>CAVUSD010000038.1:0-23898 GCA_963743985.1 uncultured Solirubrobacteraceae bacterium
CAGATGATCGTCCGCGGTGCGCCCCAGCCGACGTTGACGGCGTCGACGACGGCGTAGACGAGCAGCGCCAAGCCGCCGGTGACCGTGACCGCGCCGGGGATGTCGAACGAGTTGCCCGCCTCCTCCCGTCGGCTCTCCCGCAGGACCCGCGGCGCAAACGCGGCCGCGACGATCCCGATCGGGACGTTGACGAACAGCACCCACCGCCAACTCAAGCCGCTGGTCAGAATGCCACCCAGCAACACGCCGGCGGCGCCGCCGGCGCCCGCCACCGCGCCCCAGATCCCGAGCGCGCGGTTGCGCTCCGGGCCGTCGGCGAACGTGTTGGTGACGATCGACAGTGCGGCCGGGGAGACGATCGCGGCGCCGAGGCCCTGGACCGCGCGGGCGGCGATCAGCCACGCCTCGGACTGCGCCAGGCCGCCGAGCAGCGACGCCAGCGAGAACACGATCAGCCCGAGCATGAACATCCGCCGGCGACCGAGCAGGTCGGCCATCCGGCCGCCGAGCAGCAGGAAGCCACCGAACGTCAACGTGTAGGCGTTGACGACCCAGGTGAGGTCGTCCTGGGAAAAGTGCAGGTGGGTGCCGATCGACGGCAGCGCGACGTTCACGATCGACGCGTCGATCACGATCACGAACTGCGTCATCGCCAGCAGCAGCAGCGCTCGGTTCTTCTGCTGTTCGGTCATCGCCGGCTCGCGGTCGGTGTTCGTCAACGTGGTCATCTCAAGTTCACCAGTCTGGTTGGATTCCATCGCATCGGCCAAGTCTGACCTTGATTGAGGTCGACTTCAGTCCTCAACGGGCTCAGGTTCAGCCGCGGGTCAGGAAGTCGGGCTTGGGTGCGGGCTCGGGTACGCGATAGAGCACATGCGGCCAACCGGCGTGCTCGAACTCCAGTGTGTAGACGAGGTCGAGCTTCTCCATCACTCGCCGAGAGGCCGCGTTGTCACTGCGCGTGAACGCGACGACGCGACGGAGCTGCCGGGCCGCGGCCTCGTCCAGCGCGCGGCGACCCAGCTCGGTGGCGACGCCCTGACCCCAGTGGTCACGTGCCACCGTCCAGCCGACCTCGACTTCGCCGCGGCCGGCGGCGATCGTGTGCTGGATGAGGCTCCAGCCGATGCAGCGGTCGCCCTCCCACGCCAGCGACCGGCCGAAACCGTGTGCGGCCCAGTGCGCGACGGCGCGCGTCACCATCGTCTCGCACTCGGCGAGCGTGAACGGACCATCCTCGCCGGCCCGCCGTAGCCAGGTCGCGACCGCGGGATCGCCCAGCAGGTCGTGGAGGGCAGCCGCATCGCCGGGGGTCACCGGTCGCAGATCGAACACGTAGGTCAGCGTAATGCCCGGTGCGCGGCGCGGCCTCGAGCCTGTCACGGCAACGAGACGGCCGCACCTGCCCTTGCGCGGCTTGCGAACATGTAATCCACGTGACAGTCGCCCCATCCACCGAGAGCGCCTTCGAGGCCGACCAGGCGCTGTTGACCGGGGTGTTGCGTGAGGTGATCGCGCTCGGCGAGGGAGAAGCCGCATTGGCCCTGCTCGACGAGGCCGTCGAGCTCGGGGAGCGCGCCCGCCAGGGCTCCGAAGCCGACGCCGACGCCCTGGCGGAACTGATCGCCGGGCTGGACCTCGACCGGATGGAGGTGTTGGTCCGGGCCCTCACGCGCTGGTTTCAGCTGATCAACCTGGCCGAGGACAACGAACGGGTGCGGCGGCTGCGGGGACGCGACCTGGCCGACCCGCAGGCGGCGCGCAAGGGGTCGTTGCGGGAGGCGATCGCCCGACTGCAGAGCTCGGGGATGACCCGCGCCCAGCTCCAGAAGCTGCTCGATCAGGCCGAGCTGCGTCTGGTGATGACCGCTCACCCGACCGAGGCCCGCCGCCGCACGACGATCGACAAGCTCGCCCGCGTGTTCGACGTGCTCAACGACCTCGACGAGCGCTCGGCGCCCGACCATGACGACGCCCGCCGGCGACTGCTGGCCACCGTCCAGGAGCTGTGGGGCTCCGACGACATCCGCGCCGCCGAGCTGACCGTGCTCGACGAGGTCCGCGGCGGGCTCGTGCACTTCGCCTCGACGCTGGCCGACACGGTGCCCCGGATCTACCGTGACCTCGAGCGGGCGATCGCCGAGAGCTATCCCGACGAGGACGGGGCCGTGCCGGTGACGGTGCCCCCGCTGCTCGGGTTCGGCTCCTGGATCGGCGGGGACCGCGACGGCAACCCGTTCGTGACGCCACGAATGACGCTCGATGCGCTCGAGCTGATGCGCGAGCAGTGCCTGCGGCTGCTGGAGTCCGGGTGCGAGCAGCTCGCCGGGCGGCTGTCGCTGTCGGAACGGCTGACCGGCCACCCGGCGGGGCTGAGCGAGATCCTGGACCGTGGCGAGCTCGAGTTCCCCGAGTTGGCCGCGACGCTCGCCGAGCTGAACCCGGAGGAGCCCTACCGGCGCGCGTTGACGTTCATGCGCGAGCGCATCCGCGCGACCCAATCGCGGATCGCCGGCGCCTACGCGACGCCGGCGGAGCTGCTGACGGACCTGCATGCGGTGCAGCGGTCGCTGTGCGCCGGATCCGGCACGCTGACCGCGGCCGCGGAGTTGGGCGACTTCATCCGCCAGGTGGAGGTGTTCGGCTTCCACTACGCGCGGCTGGACATCCGTGAACACGCGAAGATCCACCGCAGCACGCTGCACGAGATCTACAGCCAGCTCGGGGTCTGCGAGGACTATGCGGGCCTGCCCGAGGATCAGCGCCGCGAACTGCTGCAGCGCCAGATCGCCGATCGCCGGCCGCTCGTGCCGGCCGACATCGCGCGCTTCTCGGCGTCGGCGCAGGAGACGATCGAGACCTTCCGGATGCTGCGCGAGACCCTCGCCGGCGCCAATCCCGGCGCGATCCACACCTACATCGTGTCGGGCACCGAGGGGCCGGCTGACCTGCTCGAGGTGTTGCTGCTGATGAAGGAGTGCAGCCTCTGCGAAGCCGGCGGCGGTCAGGCGCAGCTGCGGATCGTGCCGCTGCTGGAGGCGGGGGCGACGCTCGCGGCCGGACCGGAGACGATCGCGGCGCTGATGGAGATGCCGGTCTACCGCGCGGCGCTGCAAGCGGTCGGCGACGAGCAGGAGGTGATGATCGGCTACTCGGACTCCAACAAGGACGTCGGTTATCTCGCCTCGGCCTGGGCCGCCTACACCGCCCAGGTGGGGATCGCCGAGGTGCTGCGCGAGCGGGGGGTCGGCTGGCTGTTCTTCCATGGCCGGGGGGGCGCGGTCGGTCGGGGTGGCGGGCCGACCAACCGCGCGATCCGGGCGCTCCCCGCCGGTACCGTCGGTGCGCGCCTGAAGATGACCGAGCAGGGCGAGGTGCTGACGGCCAAGTACGCGGTCGCGCAGATCGCCCACCGGGAACTGGAGCTGGCGACGTCGGCGACGCTGGCGACCGGCCGCGCCAACCGCCACTCCGAGAGCGCCCGGTTCGACGAGCTGATGGACGAGATGGCGGCCGAGTCCGCGGCCAAGTACCGCTCGATCGTGGTCGGCGATCCGGATTTCGTGCGGTTCTTCGAGGCGGTCACGCCGGTCGGGGAGATCTCGTTGCTGCGGCTCGGGTCGCGGCCGGCGAAGCGCTCACGGGCGGCGGGGATCGACGATCTGCGGGCGATTCCCTGGGTGTTCTCGTGGACCCAGTCGCGCATCGTGCTGCCGGGCTGGCTCGGGCTGGGAACCGCGCTGCGTGGTGCGCGTGAACGGCACGGCCTGGATCAGCTGCGGCGGCTGCGCGACGAGTGGCCGTTTTTCGAGAGTCTGCTGTCGAACGCTGAAATGGGCTGCGCCAAGGCGGACCTGCAGATCGCGCGGCGCTACGTCGCGCTGTGGGACGACGCCGAGCCGCGTGAGCGGATCTGGCGGGCACTGGAGGCGGAACTCGAGCTGACGATCGCCGAGCTGGTGGCGATCGGCGGCGGCGAGCGGCTGCTCGACGCCGAGCCCGTGCTGCAAGCGTCGATCGCGCGGCGCAACCCCGCCGTCGACCCGCTCTCGTTCGTCCAGGTTGAGCTGACCCGGCGGCTGCGCGCCGCGCCCGCGGACGGTTCCGACCAGCTGCACCGCGTCAGCCAGCTGACGATCAACGGGATCGCCAGCGGCCTGCGCAACACCGGCTGAGTGATGTCCGCTGAGGCGTCAACGCCCGTGCCCTGCTCAGCGCGGCCGGGGCTGCTCAGCGAAGGTCCCCGCTGGGACGGCGATCGCGACGAGCTGCTATGGGTCGACATCGTCAACGCGCGGCTGCACCGGGCGAGCGTGCGCACCGACGTTGCACTGCATGAAGTCGCGCCGATCCAGCTCGATCGCTTCGTCGGCGCGGCGGCGCCCGCCGCCGGGGGAGGCGGTTACGTCCTGGCCGCCGGCCCGGGCTTCCTGTTCCTCGATCCGTCGGGGCGCGTGGTCGAGCTCGCTCAGCCCGAGGCAGGTCGCGACGACGTGCGGATGAACGACGGCGCGTGTGACCCGCAGGGCCGCTTCTGGGCCGGGACGATGGCCCAGGACGAATCTCCCGGAGCCGGAGTGCTCTACCGCCTCGAGCTCGACGGCACCTGCACGACGGTGCTGACCGGACTGACGATCTCCAACGGGATCGGCTGGAGCCCGGACGGCAGCACCATGTACCTGTCTGACAGCGGCACCGCCACCATCGACGCGTTCGACTTCGACGCCGCCAGCGGCGATCTCAGCCGGCGCCGCACGATCGTGCGGACCGCCGGGCTCGGGGTCGCGGGCGATGGGCTGACGGTTGACGACGGCGGCGACCTGTGGGTCGCCATGTGGGACGGCGGGGCCGTGCGCCGTTACGACCCGGAAGGGTCGCTGGTCGCGACCGTGTCGCTGCCCGTCGACCGTCCGACCTCGTGCGCGTTCGGTGGACCGGACCACTCAACGCTGTTCATCACCACCGCGCGGCAGGGTCTCGACGCCCCTGCACTGGCCCGGCAGCCCGACGCCGGACGCGTGTTCCGCGTCGACGGGCTCGGCGTCACCGGGCCGCCGTGCAACCCCTACCGAGGGATCGTGCACTCACCCCGCTAGGTTTGACGGACACCTATGCCCTCTCGGTTGCACAACCGCGACCGATCCCGGTTGGGCATATCCGGCAAAAGTGTCAGTGGTCCGTGAAGAATGCCCTGACAGGGTTTGCCTGGTTGGTCCTCTCCGTGCTCTTTGCGGTGGCACCGCTGGCGCTCGTGCGTGAGCGGCTGCCGGTTCGCGCCGGCGAGGGCGCCCGCTCGACCAGCGCGCCGACCACGTCGTCATGCACACCCAGCGGGTCCTCCTCGATATCCGCCCAGGAGTAGCGGTGCACGAGCCAGCGGTGGTCGCGGAGGGTGCGGTCGTTGCGGCGGTCGCGACGAACCTGCACCGGCGTGTGGTGGTTGCCGACGCCGTCGAGTTCGACGATCAGCCTCTCGGCGAAATACACGTTGTCGGATCTGATCCCGTGGACGTAGACGTTGATCGCATCCGGCTTGGGGGTGTCGGTCTGCTCGCAGTAGACGATCCAGTTGCGCTCGAATCGGCTCCGTGTCATGGCGAACCGCGGGTCGAACTGGGCGATCGCGGCGCGCAATCGGTCGCTGCCGGCGACGCCACGCTGGCACAGTGCCAGCAGCGCCGCAGGGTCGTAGCGGCCGTCGAAGTCCAGTTGCGCGAGCGCGATGCGGGCCAGGACGGGATCGTCGACGCCGTACGTCGCGAGGTCGAACACGGTCTGCTCAGGCGTGGTGACCGGAATGCCGTCGTGGATCTGGCGGCTGATCCGGCGGCGGCCGTGGATCAGGATCCCCCGCGGGGACGCGCGCCGGCGTGGGGTGGAGATGTGGGTCAACGGCGACGGGTGCTCGATCAGTCCCTGCCACCAGGCGGCCGTCGTGTGGGAGAGCATCGCTCCGGGGCCGGCGTAGAGGACGGCCTCGAACAGCTCGGTCGCGACCGTACGGCCCGGGTGGCCGACCGCGTGCACGCCCGGGAGGCGCGGGTGCAGATAGCCCGCGCGAGTCCAATCGCTGGCGGTCGAGCTGGAGACACCGAGTTGCGTCAGTTGCCGGCGGGTGACTCGCCCGAACTGGCCTGCGGCCAACTGGGCGACACGAACCTTGGCGAGACGGTCCGGCGGGTCCGGACTGATTCGCCAAGGTTCGTGCGGCGCAGGCTTCGGCAGGGTCATCCTGGCTGATAGCCGCCGGCGCGGTGGGTTGCACCCCCCGGCGTGGGTAGTACCTTGATTGATTCGCCGCGGGACCCTTTCCTCACGCATGCCGCACGTTCCTGACCTTTCGGGCTCCGCGCTCGACGACCGCTACGAACTCCACGCCGTGATCGGCGAGGGGGCGTTCGGCCGTGTCTACCAGGGCCGGGATCGCCGGCTGGAGCGCCCGGTCGCGGTCAAGGTGATCAAGCCGTGGTGGGCTGAGGATCCGGAGTGGGTGACCGACTTCGAACGGGAGACGCGGCTGCTGGCGCGGATCTCTGATCCCGGCATCGTGCAGATCTACGACGTCGGGCACGCCCCCGAAGGCCGTTACTACGTCTCCGAGCTCGTGTCCGGTGAGAACCTGGCGCAGCGGCTCCGGCGTGGCTCGATCGCGCCCTGGCAGGCGGCCGGCATCGCCGCGCAGCTGTGCCGGGCGCTGGCGGGCGCGCACGCCCAGCGGATCGTCCACCGCGATGTCAAGCCGCCGAACATCCTGCTGTCGAGCTCCGGTCAGGTCAAGGTCGGCGACTTCGGCGTCGCCGGGCTGGCCGAGGGCTCCAGCGGCGCGGGCTCGCAGACGATCGTCGGCACGCCCTCCTACATGGCGCCGGAGCAGAGCCGTGGACGCCCGGTGTCGCCCGCCACCGACGTCTACAGCGCAGGCGTCGTCCTCTACGAGATGGTCGCGGGGGTACTGCCGTTCGTGGCCGGCTCGGCCGTCGAGCTCGCGGTCTGCCATCTCCAGGATCCGCCGCCACCGCTTCCCGCCAGCGTGCCCGAACCGCTGCGGCAGATCGTCGCGCGGGCGCTGGCCAAGGAGCCGTCGCGGCGGTACGTCGACGGCGGCGAGATGGCGGACGCGCTGGTCGATGCCAGCCGCCGGGCCAGCGAACGTGCCCGCGAACGAGCCGGGCGGTCCGGTGGCCGCGGCGTCCTGCGCGTCCCGCGTCGCGCGTCGGAGCGCAATCCGAGCACCGCGGTGATGGCGGCAGCCGGGCCGGCGACCCGGGCGGCCCCGGCGGGCACGCAGGCCGGTGCGGCAAGCCCGGCGGCGGCCCCGACGAGCCGGGGGCCCCGGCCCCGACGAGCCGGGCGCGGCCGGCGGCGGCCCCGACGAGCCGGGCGGCCGCCCCGGGCTCGGCCCCGGCGGGCGCCGCTCAGGGGACGGCGACCCTGATCGCCCCCTCAGCCGAGGCGGCGCCCTCAGAGCCGGCCGCGCAAGCCACCGCCGGGCCAGCGACCTTGACGGCGCCTGCGCGGCCGACCGGCACTCCGCGGCGCACGTCCGCGGCGACGCCGCCGCGCCGGCCCGGGACCCCGGCGACGCCCGCCGGGCGCGCCGCGACGCCGAACGGGCCCACCACGACGCCGAGCGGGCGCACCGCGACGAAGAACGGGCGCACCGCGACGAAGAACGGGCGCACCGCGACCCCGGGCGGGCCGAACGGCACGCGCGCGGCGCCCAGGATCTCTCCGCGCTCCGAGCACAATCCGCCCGCCCGCCGACGCGCGCTCGCGGCGCTGCTCGGCGCGTTCGCGCTCGTGGGCGCGATGGTCGCCGCCGCGATCCTGCTCGGCCACGGCGGCGCAGGAGCGCCCAAGCGCCATGTCGTGCCGAAGATCGAGGTGCCGAACGTGACCGGGCTGAGCACTGCCACCGCCGAGGCAAGGCTCGTGCGCAGCCACCTGCACGCCCATGTGGTCACGGTCCCGTGGCCGGGGCACGCGGCCGGCACCGTCCGCAGTCAGTCGCCGGTCGCCAGGCGGGTCAAGCGTCACTCGACGGTGACGCTCGACGTCGCCGAGGTGCCGGCCTGGAAGTCTCTCGGAGCGTTCAGCTCGACGACCTCGCCGGTGTACCTGATCCAGGGCAGCCGGTTCCGGATCGTGTACAGCGTGCAGAACGAGAAGGCGTGCACGCTGTGGGTGTTCTGCTCACGCACCAGCGCGACCGTGACCGACACCACGTCCGGAAGCACCGTTGACCAGTTCGACCTCAGCGACGGCAGCAACGAGAGCCAGGTGTTCGCCACCGGCCCGGGCAGCTACCAGATCCACATCGATCCTGCCTCGGGCGACGCGCGTTGGTCGTTCGCGGTCCAGGACTGGTACTGATGGGCCTCCCGCAGCCGGGAGACCCACCAGCCGTCGCCTGACGACGACCCGCGCGCCGAGGCGGATCAGGCGGTGATCACGACCTTCAACGCGTCGTGCTCGTCAGCGGCGCCGAACACGTCGTAGGCCTCCTCGATCTGGTCGAACGTGAAGTGGTGGGTCCCGAGCTTCTCGGCCTCGATCCGCCCCTCACGCGCCAGCGCCAGCAGCGTCGGCACCGTCGACCCGCTGACCAGCCCGGTCGTGATCGTGATGTTCTTGATCCAGAGGTCTTCGAGGTGCAGCGTCGTCGGGGCGCCGTGGACGCCGATGTTGGCGACGGTGCCGCCCGGCCGAACGACCTGGGTGCAGAGGTCGAACGTCGCCGGCACGCCGACGGCCTCCATCGCGACGTCGACGCCCTGGCCGTCGGTCAGCGCCAGGATCGCTTCGCGCGCGCCGTCGCCGCCCGACACCGTGTGGGTCGCGCCGAAGTTCTCGGCATGCTTCAGCCGGGACGGCGCGAGGTCGACCGCGATGATCCGCGCCGCGCCGGCGATCGAGGCGGTCATCATCGCCGCCAGTCCGACCGGCCCTGACCCGACGACGGCGATCGTGTCGCCGGGCTTGACGCCGCCGTTCTGGACGCCGATCTCATAACCGGTCGGCAGAATGTCTGAGAGGAACAGCACCTGTTCGTCGGAGACGCCCTCCGGCACGACGTGGACGCTGGTCTCGGCGAACGGCACGCGCGCATATTGCGATTGCAGGCCGTTGATCAGGTGGCCGAAGATCCATCCGATCCCACCGGCGCCCTGGCAGTGCGCGGCCATCCCGACCTTACAGTTGGCGCAGCGGCCGCAGGAGGTGATCGCGGGCACGAGCACGCGGTCGCCCTTTTTCAGGCTGGAGACCGCGGCGCCGGTCTCGACGACCGTGCCGACCGCCTCGTGGCCGAGGACCCGTCCCTCGGTGACCGCGGGCACGTCGCCTTTGAGGATGTGCAGGTCGGTCCCGCAGATCGTGGTCGTGTCGATCTGGACGATCGCGTCGGTCGGATCGACGATCGACGGGTCATCGGTCGAGTCCCAGGAACGCACGCCAGGGCCACCGAACACAAGCGCCTTCATAGATGAGTCTCCCTCTCTCCGAGTATGCGAGCGGACGCCCGCACGATCCGGTTATACCGGCCGCGATCGCTCCGTTTCCCGGAGGGTTTCAAGCTGGGACACCTGTCGCCGGACCGCGGCGGCGAACGCGTCGACGTCGGCCTCGGTCGTGTCCCACGAGCACATCCAGCGGACCTCACTGGCGCGTTCGTCCCACGTGTAGAACGCGAACTCGTCCTGCAACGACGCGATCGTCTCGACCGGCAGCGTCGCGAACACGACGTTGGCCTGGGGGGCGCGAGTGACGCGAACGCCGTCGATGTCCGCCACGGCGTCGTACAGGCGTGTCGCCATCGCGTTGGCGTGGGCGGCGTTGCGACGCCACAGATCGTCGGTCAGGTAGGCATCGAACTGCGCCGCGACGAACCGCATCTTCGACGCCAGCTGCAGCGTCAGCTTGCGGAGAAACAGAAAGCCGTCGGCGAGCTCCGGCTCGGTGAACACGACCGCCTCACCGCCCAGCAGCCCGTTCTTGGTGCCGCCGAAGGAGACGATGTCGGCACCGGCGGCGGTGCTCGCCTCGGCCAGCGAGCCGCCGAGCGCGGCGGCGGCGTTGCTCAGCCGCGAGCCGTCGACGTGCAGCACCAGCCCGTGCCCGTGGGCGAACTCGGCGAGCTCCCGCAGCTCGTCGGGGGCGTACAGGGTGCCGAGCTCGGTCGACTGGGAGACGGTCAGCACCCGCGGCTGGACGACGTGCTCGTCGTCGATCCGGTCGATGAAGCGCTCGGTCAGCTCCGGCGTCAGCTTGCCGCCGGGCGCCGGGACGGGCAGCAGCTTGATCCCCGCGACCGACTCGAGCGCACCGCATTCGTCGGTGTTGACGTGCGCGCTCTCGGCGCAGATCGCCCCCTGCCATGGCCGGCACGCGGCGCGAAGGGAGAGGACGTTCGCGGCCGAGCCGTTGAACACGAAGAACGCCTGGGCGCGGTCGCCGAACTGCGCCGCGACCCGACGCTCGATCTCCTGCGTGTACGGATCGTGGCCGTAGGCGAGCGTGTGCCCGTCGTTGACCGCGGCGATCGCGGTCAGCACGCTCGGGTGCACGCCGGCCGAGTTGTCGGAGGCGAACCCCCGCGGTCTCACGTCGCTCATCGCGCCGCGAGTTTATGAGGCGTGCAGCCGGTCGGCCGACGCTGCGTCAGGAGCGCAACGGCGGCGCCTGTGGCGCCGGGACCGTGCGGGCGGCTGTGCTGCGGCGCGCTTGCGCCCAGGTGACCATCCGTCCCTGGTCCTCGTCGTACAGCTTCAGCTTGATCGCGCGCAGCCCATCGACGAGCGTCAGCACGGGAACGTCGTGGAAGATCGGGTTGTCGTCGTGGGCACGCTGAAGGTTGTAATTGGGGATCCGCGCGCTGAGGTGGTGCACGTGGTGCAGGCCGATGTTGCCGGTGAAGAACTGCAGCACCTTCGGGAGCTTGAGGTACGAGCTGCCGCGAAGCGCAGCGTCGGCGTAGCTCCAGTCCTCGGCGCTCTCCCAGTAGACGTCCTCGAACTGGTGCTGGACGTAGAACAGCCAGATCCCGGTCGCGCCGGAGATCATCAGGATCGGGATCTGGATCTCCAGGAACGACTGCCAGCCGATCAGCCAGCACAGCGCTGCGACCAGCACGACCAGGGCGGCGTTGGTCGCCCACACGGCGTGCTTGATCCGCGGACGGGCGGTCTTCTCCGGGATGCGCGGCACGATCAGCATCGCGGCGAACGGCCCGATCCCGAACATCACCAGCGGATTACGGAACACTCGATACGCGAGCTTTCCCGACCTGCTCTTGGCCTCGTACTCGGCGACGGTGATCGTGTCGACGTCGCCGACGCCACGTCGATCGAGGTCGCCGGCGGTGGCGTGATGGATCGCATGCTCGAGCTTCCAGGCACGAAAGCACTGGAACACGATCACGCCGACGATCGTCCCGACCCACGTGTTGGCGCGCTTGGTGCGCATGAACGATCCATGCGTGCAGTCGTGGAACACGATGAACGAGCGGACGGCGAACCCGGCCGCCGGAATCGCGAGCGCGAGCGTCAGCAGGTACGACACCGACAGCGACAGATACATCACGACCCACAGCGCGATGTAGGGGACGACCGAGGTCGCCAGGTCCAGCGCGCTCAGCCGCGGGTTCGGACGAGCGTAGGGCGCGAGCGTCTCGTTCCAGCCCGAGGGCTCCACCGTGACCGGCGCATCCGACGTGGGCATGGTTGGGGTCAGCATCGATGGGACTCCGAGGTCGCGTAGCAGGCCTGGAAGTCAGTTCGCGCACCGAGACGGCCCGCGACGATGCCCTCCGCTCGGCCCAGCGTACCCGCTGCGGAACTCGGCTGCGTCGTCGAACGTGGTTGGTGAATCACGCCGCGAACGTACACGACGCCGCGGCCGTCACGCTGAGGACGATGAGGTTTTAACGTCCGCTTACCGCAGCTATCGCTCTCCCTCAGAAAAACCCCGTGAATCTGAGATTTATGTGAGATCCGGGCCGTCGCCCGGGGGTCGGTCTCGGACCGCGACCGCAGTCGCCGGATCGTCGGTGATCACGCCCTGCAGTGCCGGTTCAGCCAGCCAACGGGTGAGCCGCGCGGGCTGGTTGACGGTCCACACCCACAGCTCCAGCGACGTGGAGGTCAAGAGCTTTGCCGTCAGCCGCCGCTCGGCGACCATCAGCGCCCGGGCGTCGCACGCCAGCGCATCGCTGAGCGGGTCGCCGATGTGCATCGGCCCAGCGATCAGACCGGTCGCGCGGGCGGGGTCGCGCTCGCGCACGGTCCGGATCACGGCCGGGTCAAACGACGTCAATAGCAGTGGGCCTTCCCAGTCGGCGATCGCGTCGAGCAGGACCGGTACGACGCGTGCCTCCTTGATCTCCAGATCGAGCCCGATCCGTCCCGCGGACATCTCCAGCAGCGCCTCGAGCGCGAGCGGCGCGGTCGCCCGCACCCGGGATCTTCGACCTCGGGGCTGCGGCCGCGGCCGGCCGCTGGAGCGCCGCGCGTGCGGGCGACCGTGGCGAGCGCCGGGCGAGAGCGGGCGCAGGCGATCGTGCGACAGCACCGGCCGCCCCTGGCGGTCGGCCCGGACGTCGGTCTCGATCATCTCGCAGCCGGACGCGATCGCCGCCTCGAACGCCTCGATCGAGTTGTCGGGCAGCTCCACGCTGGCGCCGCGGTGGGCGCAGACGATCGGGCGCGCCGACAAAGACTCTCAGGCGGCGAGCAGCTCGTCGGCGTGATCGAGCGCGGCGGCGATCGCGCCGGTGATCCGCCACAGCTCGCCCTCCTCGATCACGAACGGGGGAGAGATCTGGATCGTGTTGTTGGTGATGATCCGAACGACGACCTGCTGTTCCAGGCAGGCGCGGGCGATCAGGGGACCGTCGACGTCGGCCGCCAGCTGGACGCCCGCCAGCAGGCCGATCCCAGTGCGGACCTCGGTCACCAACGGGTGCTTGGCCAACGGCGCCATCGTCTGCTCCAGCACCGGCGCCAGGGTCGCGACCCGGTCGACGAGCTGTTCGGACTCCAGGACGTCGAGGTTGGCCTGGGCGACCGCGCAGGCGGTCGCGTGCCCGGAGTAGGTGACGCCGTGCCGGAAGATCGGGGCGCCCTCGGCGAAGAACGGCTCCCAGACCCGGGGCCCGATCAGGACGCCGCCCAGCGGCGCGTAACCCGAGGTGATCCCCTTGGCCATCACGATCATGTCGGGGTGCAGGTCGAACAGGCTGGTGGCGAACATCGCGCCCGTGCGCCCGAAACCGGTGATCACCTCGTCGGCGACGAACAGGACGTCGTATTCGTGGCAGATCTGCTCGACGCGTTCCAGGTAGCCGGGCGCGGGCAGGATCACGCCGCCGGTCCCGATGATCGGCTCGGCGAACACGGCCGCGACCCGATCGGGACCCAGCCGGACGATCTCGGCCTCGAGCGCGTCGGCGTCGTTGGCCGGCACGCGGGCGGTCTCGGGAATCAACGACTCCGAGCCGTAGCCCTCGCGGTTATAGGGAATCCCGCCGATCGAGGTACCGAACCCGTGCAGCCCGTGGTAGGCCCATTCGCGGCTGATGATGATCCGCTTGTTGGTCTGGCCCTGCAGCTGCCAGAACCGCCGCGCCAGCTTCGCCGCGGTGTCGATCGCATCCGACCCGCCGGAGACCCAGAACACCTTGGCGTCCTCGATCGGGCTGAGCGCGGCGACGCGATCGGCCAGCCCGACCGCCTGATCGTTGACGAAGGTCCCGAACGTGTGGTAGGTCTCGAGCTTGCGCATCTGATCGGCTGCGGCCATCGCCAGCGACTCACGGCCGTGGCCGATGTTGGCGTGCCACAGGCCCGCGGTCGCGTCCAGCAGACGGACGCCCTGATCGGTTTCGATCCAGGCGCCTTCGCCGCCGACGATCGTCACGCGATTGGCCGGCGCGGTCGACATCTGCGCCTGTGGCTGCCAGAGGGCGCCGCCGTGGGGGTTCGACTCAGAGCTCATGCCCCTCACGCTAACCGATCGCGGGACGGCCCCGATGGCCAACGCGGTTACTGCGGCCGCGCCGTTGCGCCCAGCTGAGAGCACGCGCGGCTAATGGAGGATCAGTCGCAGCGAGATGACCAGCAGCCCGAACACGACCCCGAGCCCGGCGCTGATCGCCAGTTCGCGTCCGTGCTGGTTGGAGCGGACCCCGATCACCAGTTCGGCGACGACGATCACCACCGCCGACGCCCAGATCGCAAAGCGGATCCCGTTGTGCAGACCGACGCCACCGATCCAGCAGCCGATCAGCACCAGCAGCGGGACCAGCGCGCCCTCCGACACCGCGAACTCGTGCTGGGCCCAGTACCGGAACCCGCCAAACGTGAATGGCTTGCCGTCGGCGGCACGGTGGCCGGTGAACTCCGAGTAGGAGAGCGCCAGCCAATAGATCACCTCGGTGACCGCGACGCCGGCGAGCGTCTCCCAATAGGTCTCGACCTTTGCGCTCTCAGCCGACAGCAGCGCCGCGACCAGGATCGTCCCGTAGACCAGGCCGCCCGGGTTCTCGGGCAGCGGCAGCCGGTCCAGCCAGTGGCGCATCTTCCTCATCAGCGGGCGGCGGTCGTCGGTGGCGGCTGACGGTTCCACGAGCCGCAGATCTTGCCGTACGCGGGGGCGCCCCGGCGTCCGGCGCCCCCGGGAAGTGCCTCAGGCCGTGCGCTAGCGTGCGGCGCGACATGAGGACCGTGCTTCGCAAGCTCGCCGGCCCATTCTTCATCGGGGCCGGGGCGTTGCACTTCGTCAAGCCTGAGCCATACCGGGCGATCATGCCGCCGTACATCCCCGCGCCGGACGCGATGGTCGTGCTCTCGGGCATCGCGGAGTCCGCCGGCGGGGCGGGCCTGCTGGTCCCCGGGGCGCGGCGCTGGGCGGGGTGGTGGCTGGTGGCGACGCTGGTCGCGATCTTCCCGGCCAACGTCCATATGGCGCTCCATCCGGAGCCCTACGAACGGCACGTTCCCGGCGGACGTATCGGGCTCTACGCACGGCTGCCGGTGCAAGCGGCGTTCATCGCCTGGGTGCTGGCCGCTGCCAATGAAGACTGAGGAGGCACAGCCATGATCGGGCAACGCGTTCGCCGCCGAGAGGATCCGCGGTTCTTGACCGGCAACGGTCGCTACGTCGACGACCTGGCGCTCGATGGTGCGCTGTGGGCGACATTCGTGCGCTCCGAGTACGCCCACGCCACGATCACCGAGATCGACACCTCCGAGTTGCCCGACGGGGCCCAGGTGTTCACCGCGGCCGACCTTGACCTGGAGCCGCCGTCGCCGATCTTTCCGATGATCGACGCGCATATGGGCCGGCCCCCGATCGCCGGCGGCAAGGTCAGGTTCGTGGGCGAGATCATCGCGATCGTCGTCACCGACACGGGAGCGACGGGCGTCGATGCCGCCGAACGCGTCTGGGCCGAGATGGAGCCGCTGCCCGTGGTGACCGACGAGCGCGAGGCGTTCAACAACGAGACGCTGCTGTTCGAGGACGCGGGGACGAACGTCGCGATGGCCGACGGTCCCACCGAGCCCAGCGCCGACCTGTTCGATGGCTGTGACGTCGTCGTCGAGGGCGAGCTCAACAGCCAGCGGATCCACGTCGCGCCGATCGAGCCGCGTGCGACCGCCGCGGTCTGGGAGAACGGCCGGCTGAAGATCTGGCTGTCCACGCAGACCCCGCACCAGGACCGCGACGCGCTGGCCAGGGCGCTGAAGGTGGAGCCCGACCGCGTGCACGTGATCGCGCCCGACGTCGGCGGCGGCTTCGGCGGCAAGGGGCTGCTGCCCGAGGACGTGCTGGTGGCGTGGTTGGCGCGCAAGCTCGACCGGCCCGTCCGCTGGACCGAGACGCGCTCCGAGCACATGGTGGCGATGGGCCACGGCCGCGGCCAGCGGATGTGGTTCACGCTCGGCGGCACTCGCGACGGGGCCCTCAAGGCGCTGTACCTGCGGCTGCTGCAGGACTCCGGCGCCTACCCCGGCGTCGGCGCGATCCTGCCGACGCTGACGCGGCTGATGGCGTCAGGGGTGTACAAGATTCCGCGGATCGAGGTCCGGTTTGACTCGGTGGTGACCAACACGAGCCCGACCGCGGCGCTGCGCGGCGCCGGCCGTCCTGAGGCGTCGCAGGTGCTGGAGCGCGCGGTCGACGCGTTCGCCGTCGAGACCGGGCTGGATCCCGCCGAGGTCCGGCGCGCGAACTTCATCGGCGCCGACGAGTTCCCGTACACGACCGAGGTCGGCACGACCTACGACGTCGGCGACTACCGGCTGGTGCTCGACACCGCCTTGGAGACCGCCGGCTACGACGAGCTGCGCGCCGAGCAGGCACGCCGCCGGCAGGAAGGCGACTCGACCCTGCTCGGGATCGGCATGTCGACGTACGTCGAGATCACCAACGGCATCGGCGAGAGCGAGTTCGGCGCAGTCGAGATGACGCCGGAGGGCGACGCGATCGTCAAGACCGGGTCGTTCTCACACGGGCAGGGCCACGAGACGACGTTTGCGCAGATCGCCGCCCAGCAGATGGGGCTGCCGGTCGAGCGCGTGACGGTCATCAAGGGCGACACCGACCGGGTCGCGCGTGGAACCGGGACGTACGGCTCGAAGTCGACCCAGATCGGCGGAGCCGCCGCGCGCCAGGCCGCCAACGAGCTCGTCGAGAAGGCCAAGGAGCTGGCGGCCGAGCAGCTGGAGGCCGACCCGCGCGACATGGTGCTGGAGCTCGGCGCAGGCACGTTCCACGTCGCGGGGGCGCCGCAGCCGTCGCTGGATTGGTCACAGCTCGCCGGGCGACTGCAGGCGGCCGGCCGGCTCCCCGAGCTCAGCGTCGAGACCGACTTCCAGGCCAAGCAGCCGACGTTCCCGTTCGGCGCGCACGTGGTCGTGGTCGAGATCGACTCCGAGACCGGCTCGGTCGCCCTGCGACGGGTGATCGCCGTCGACGACGCCGGCACGATCATCAACCCGATGATCGCCGACGGTCAGATCCACGGCGGCGTCGCGGCCGGCCTTGCGCAGGCGCTGTACGAGGAGTTCGTCTACGACGCCGACGGTAACCCGCAGAATGCGAACTTCGTCACCTACTGCATCCCCGGTCCCACCGAGTTCCCGTCGTTCGATCTCGTCCGGACCGAGACGCCGACGCCGGTCAACCCGCTCGGCGCCAAGGGGATCGGCGAGTCAGGGACGATCGGCTCGACGCCCGCGGCGCTGAACGCGGTGATCGACGCGCTGTCGCACCTGGGCGTGCGCTCGGTCGAGATGCCGGCCAACGGCGAGCAGTTGTGGCGGGCGATCCGGGACGCCCACGCGGGCGCCGCCTGAGCGGCGGCGCCGCGTGACCGAGCCGTCCCGGGAGATCCTGCCGCGGGCCGACGGAGTGCGTAGCTTCGCCGGTCCGGCGTTCGCCGGGATCGCCGACTGCGCCCCCAGTGGCCGCGTCCGGCTCGACGCATTGGCGCGCTGGCTGCAGGACATCGCCTACCTCGACGTGCTCGACGTCGGGCTCGAGTCGGTCGCGGTCTGGGTCGTCCGGCGGACGCGGATCCGCGTCAACCGTTGGCCGCGGTTCGCCGAGCGCTTTGAGCTGACGACGTTCTGCACCGGGCTGGGGCGGATGTGGGCCGAGCGGCGTACTGACGTCCGCCGGCCGGGGGTTGACGTCCCCGACGTCGAGGCGGTCTCGCTGTGGGTCCATCTGGACCCCGTGCGTCGCCTGCCGTTCCCGCTGACCGAGGTCGAGGTGAGCGCCTTCGCGGGATCAGGGCCGCCGCGACGGGTGACCGCACGGCTGCGCCACCCGCTGCCGCCGGCGACGAGCGAGGCTGCCTCTGAATGGACGTTCAGGGCCACCGACGCGGATATCGCCGACCACATCAACAACGCCGCCTACTGGCAGCCGCTCGAAGAGGAGTTGCTGGGGCGCGGCGCGGAGCCCGGACCGGTCGACATCGAGCTCGAGTATCGGGCGCCGGCCCAGCCAGGCGTCACACGCTGGCTGGCCGAAGGGGACGCGCGGTGGATCGTGGGCGGGGACGAGGACGAGCTCCACGCCTCGTTCCTGCTCAGGTCGTGAACACGATCTTGCCGACGACCTCGCCGCCGGCGAGCGCCTCGAAGCCGGCGCGGGCGTCGGCCAGCGGCATCGTCGCGTGCCGGGTCGGGCGGATGTCACGCTCCAGGCAGAAGCGGATCAGGCGCTCGAGCTCGTCGCGGGTGCCCATCGTCGAGCCGATCACCGACAGCTGCAGGAAGAACACGCGGGTCAGCTCGGCCGGCGGCGCGTCGCCCGAGGTGGCACCCGAGATCACCAGTTTGCCGCCGGGTCGCAGCGACCGGATCGAGTGCTTGAAGGTCGCCGCGCCGACGGTCTCCATCACCGCGTCGACGCGGTCGGGGAGCCGCGCGCCGGATTCGAACGCCTGCTCGGCGCCGAGCGCGAGCGCCTGCTCGCGCTTGTCGGCCGCGCGCGAGGTCACCCAGACGCGCGCGCCCGCGGCCGCGGCGAGCACGATCAGCGCCGTCGCGACGCCGCCGCCGGCGCCCTGGACGAGCACGGTCATGCCGGGAACGATCTCGCCGCGGGTGAACAGCATCCGGTAGGCGGTCAGCCACGCCGTCGGCAGGCAGGCGGCGTCCTCGAACGACAGCTCGGCGGGTTTGGGCAGGACGTTGCGCTTCGGCACCGCGACCCGCTCGGCGAGCGCACCCTGGTAGCGCTCGGAGAGCAGCGATCGGCGGGGATCGAGCGTCTCGTCGCCGCGCCACGAGTCCGACGAGATGACCGCGTGGACGAGCACCTCGTCGCCGTTCTCGTCGATGCCGGCGGCGTCGCAGCCGAGGATCATCGGGAGCGCGTCGGGGGCGAGGCCAACACCACGCAGAGACCACAGGTCGTGGTGGTTCAGGGCGGCGGCCTTGACCGTGACCGTCGTCCAGCCGGGCGGGACCTCCGGCTCCGGGCGGTCGCCGACGACGAGCCCTGAGAGCGGATCGTCGGGGTTGATCGAGGTGGCATAGGCGGCGAGCATGCGGCGAACCGTATCGGGCTGGCGTCCACCGCGGCTGGCACACTGCGCCCGATGGGCAAGGTGAAAGCAAGCGCCAGCGCGCAGCTGGCGGCGAGTCCCGACCGGGTGCTGTCGTTCCTGCGCGACTACCGCGACAACCGTCCGCGGATCGTGACCGACAACTACACCGCCTACCGCGTCGAGCAGGGCGGCAAGGGCGATGGCACCGTCTACGCCTACCACTTCGCCGCGGGCCGCCGCGAGCGTGACTACCGGCTGCACGTGCACGAGCAGGGGTCGCGCCTGGAGGAGGCCGATCAGATGTCGTCGTTTCGATCGATCTGGTCGGTCGACCCGGCACCCGAGGGCTCACGGGTGACGATCGAGAGCTCGTGGGACGGCGCGGGGGGGATCGCGGGGCTGTTCGAGGGGTTCTTCGCGCCCAGGGGGTTGGGGCGGATCTACGGGCAGATGTTGACGCGGCTCAAGGACGAGCTCGGCGCCTAGCATCGAGGGTGAGCCCGGGTCCCAGCCCAGGCCGCCGGCAGCGCGGCCAGGGCCGTCGCCGATCGATGTATGGCCGACCACGCGCACCAGCCCCCGACCGAACCTGCCGAACCGGCCCACCCGATCGACCGTCGTGGGTTTCTCGCGCTCGGCGCCGCCGCGGGTGCCGCGGCCGGCTTGGCCGCGTGTGGCTCGAGCGGTGGCCCGGCAAGCGGCACCGGGGCCGCTGCAGCCGCGGCCGGTGGCCCGTTTCATTCCCGGCCGGACCTGCAGCCGCCCCGGATCCGGGTGGCCAAGGCGCCGGTGCAGCCAACGTCTGACGATCACGTGTTCACCGACGTGCACGCCGGCACCGGTCAGCAGGGGGCGCTGATCATCGACCGCGGCGGCCGGCTGGCGTACTTCGAGCCGGTCTCAGACCATGGTGGCAACGGGCGGCGGATCTTCAACGTCCGCGTCCAGGAGTACCGGGGCGAGCCGGTCATGACGTACTGGCTGGGCCCGATGGTGTCCGGTCACGGCGAGGGCGATTACTACCTGTTTGACCAGAGCTATCGGCAGGTGGCCCAGGTCAAGGCCGGCAACGGATATCACGGCGACCTGCACGAGTTTCGGCTGACGTCGCGGGGGACGGCGCTGCTGTCGGCGTACGGCACCGCTCACGCCGAGATCACGAGCTCCGAGGTCGCCGGCGGCTCTCACTACGGGCCGTACTTCTACGGGATCGCCCAGGAGGTCGACGTCGCCACCGGGCGGGTGCTGATGCAGTGGCGCTCCGACCAGCACGTCGCGTTGGAGGCGGCCTACGAAAAGCCACCGAACTCGGCCGCGAAGAGCTGGGACTACTTCCACATCAACTCGATCGAGGTCGATCCCGACGACGGCAACCTGATCATCTCGGGACGCAATTGCTGGGCGTTCTACAAGGTCCATCGCCACACCGGCGCGGTGATCTGGCGCTGCGGCGGGCGCGACAACGACTTCTCGATGGGACCGGGAACGACGTTCCGCTTCCAGCACCACGTCGTCCCGCACGGCCACGGCGTGTTCACCGTGTTCGACAACGAGGGCGGACCGCCGCAGGAGGAGAGCCAGTCACGGGGTCTCGTCCTGCACGTCGACGAGGGTCACCGGCGGGTCCGGTTCCTGCGCGCGCTGCACCATCGCCCCGGCGTGTACTCGAGCGCGTTGGGCAGCGTCCAGAAGCTCGCGCACGGCGGCATCTTCATGGGGTGGGGGGTCTCGACCTGGTTCACCGAATACGACCGCCGCGGTCGCGTGCTCCTCGATGCGCGGCTGGAACCGGTGGGGGTCAACTCCTACCGGGCATTCCAGAACCGCTGGCGCGGCCGCCCGCACTGGCCGCCCGTGGCCGCGGTCAGGCGCTCCGGCGCCCGCGCCACCGTCTATGTGAGCTGGAACGGCGCGACCGTGCATCGGTCCTGGCAGGTGCTGGGCGGCGATCGCGCCGATCGCCTGCGACCGCTGCGGACGCGCGCGGTGGAGGGCTTCGAGACCGCGATCACGCTCGATCAGGTGCCCGCCTGGGTCGCCGTCAGCGCGCTGGACGAACACGGCGAGCCGCTGTCGCAGTCACAGCCGGTCAGGACCTAAGCCCGCGCCCCCCGATTACGGGAACTGCGTCAGGTGCTCGGCGATCTCGCATGACTTCGGACCGTGGCACCGTTCGAGTCGCAGCAACTGCTCCTGCAGGCGGGTCTGCACGTTCGAGCTCAGCGAGCCGTAGACGTTGAACAGTTCGTAGGGGTCGGTGGTCAGGTCGTAGTACTCGTGCTGTCCGTTGTCGTAGGCGACGTAGAGGAACCGCTTGGTGCGCAGCGCCTCGTAGGAGGTCGGGTTGCCGCTGTCGTAGTTCTGGGCGTCGGGGTCGTCGGCGTCCACAGCGGGTCCGCGGTGCTCGACCAGCACCGCGTTCTGCCAGCCGCGTGGCGTGTGCCCGTGTAGCAGTGGCAGCAGCGAGTCACCGTCATTGCGCGACCGGGTGCCGGCCAGCGCCTCAAACGTGCTGGCGAGGTCGATGTTCTCGGTGATCCCCTCGATCCGGGCGCCGGCGGGGATCCCCGGTCCGGCGAACACCAACGGCACCCGGATGTCGGTCGTGAACGCCGTCAGCTTGCCCGGCAGCAGCCGATGCTCGCCGGTGTGCAGGCCGTTGTCGGAGCTGAACACGATGTCGGTGTTGTGCAACTCGTGGTGGGCCGCCAGCGCCGTCTCGATCTTGGCGATCATGTCGTCGACCGACTGCACGTCCTGCACGCGCAGCCGAAACGCCCGGTTGATCTTCCGGATCTGCGCACGGTCAAACGGCTTGTGGCCGCGCAGCCAGTTGGGTGGGTTGGTCGGCGGCACGTCAAAATCGGGCGGGCGCGGGGCCTGCAAGCCCCGGAAGTCGTGGCGGTAGCGCGGGGCGGGAACGTAGGGCTCATGCGGGGCGAACGTCGCCAGCTCCAGGAAGAACGGCCGGTGCGAACGCGAGGCGTGGTCGATGAACCGCACCCCCAGGCGGCCGAGCACATCGGTCAGATAGTCACGGGGTTTCGTGCCGTAGTAGCGAATCCGCCCGTTCTGGTTCATGTGGTAGTGAAACTCGCTGTAGGCCTTACCGGCGACGTCCCACTGATTCCAACCGGGCGGCACGTAACCGGGCGGAAACGGGTCGCGGCCGGCGCCCTCGAGATACCCGTTGAGGTACTTGCCCATCATCGCCGTCGTGTACCCGGCGCGCTGCAGATAGACGTTGAACGAGCGGCGCAGGTTGCCATGGTCGACGAACGCGGAGAACCCACCGTTAGGCGGCGTGTTCGTGTAGACGTGGGTGTCGTGCGGGTACAGGCCGGTGAAGATCGATGAGCGCGACGCGCAGCAGACCGAGTCGGTCACAAACTGGTTGTCGAACGTCACGCCCTCGTTCTCCAGCGCCTGCACCTGCGGCATGTACGCGATCAGGTTCTCCGACAGATCGTCGGTCAGCACGAACACGATGTTCGGCCGGTGGCCGCGTCCGGTCAGCCTGCCGCCACGGCGGATCACATTGGCTGGCTTGGCCGGCAACTTGGCGAGCTTCGGCGGGCTCGAGCTCGAGAACGTCCCCGCCAGCACGAGCACCAGGATCGCGATCAGGGCGACGGTCAGCGCCGCGGCGACCGGGGCCCGGTACTTGACGAGGCGTTCGTTCATGGCGAGTCGGCCTGGTCAGAACGTAGAGTCATCGTGCGTCCTCGAGTCGCCAGCGCGCGAACGTTACCGACAATCATGGACTCATTCGCCGTTATTCCCGCCGAGATCGAACGCCGCGTCGCCGACGGGGAGCGGGTCGCGCTGATCATGATCGACGGGCTCGGCGCCGAGCTGCTGGCGCGCTACGAGCACCATCCGTTCTCCCGGCGATTGGCGATGACGCCGCTACGCAGTCAGTTCCCGGCGACCACGACCGCGCACGTGACGACGATTCACTACGGGCTGCCGGTGGAGCAGCACGGCCTGTACGAGTGGAACATCCTCGAGCCGTCGCTGGGCAAGTTGATCTGCCCGCTGATGTTCGAGGTTGCGGGCGGCCATCGGCAGGACGGTCTCACCGGGCGACTGGACCCGCGCGTGCTGGCGCCGGGGCCGACGCTGTATGAACGGCTCGCGCCGCGCTCTCTGGTCGTCCAGCCCCACTACATCGGCGGTTCGCAGTACACGCTGATGGCGACGCGCGGCGCCGAGCGAGCGGTGTTCGCCGATCTCGCCGACGGCGCCCGCCTGCTCGTCAACGCGCTGAGCGGTCGCCGTGGCTACGGCTACGGGTTTCTCTACTGGGACCGGGTGGACGCCGCCGGCCACGAGCACGGCCCGGACTCGCCTCAGTTCGACGCCGCCGCGCGATCCGCGCTGGACGCGCTGGAACTGGCGCTCGGCTCGGGTGCCGACGCCGGCGTCTCCGAGCTGACGGTGCTGGTGTGCGCCGACCATGGCCAGGTCGCGGTCAGTCCCGAGCGGGTCGACTACCTCGACGAGCTGTGGCCGCAGCTGCCCGCGCTGCTCAGCCAGCCACGTCCGGCCGGGTCATCGCGCGACGCGTTTCTGCATGTCGCGCCGGGACAGCGGGAGACCGTGATCGACGGTCTGCGCGAACGACTCGGCGATCGAGCGCAGGTCCGGCCCGCCGCCGAGCTGTTCGGGTCGGTGGGGCCACGGCTGGCCGCTCGGCTCGCGGATGTGGCGGTGCTGCCCGCGGCCGGACGGCAGGCGTGGATGCGCTCAGCCGCGGCGGGCGAGCGCTGGTTCCGCGGCCATCACGGCGGCTTTGAGGACCAGGAGGCCGTGACCTACTTGGCCGAGCTCGTCGA
>CAVUSD010000039.1:0-222967 GCA_963743985.1 uncultured Solirubrobacteraceae bacterium
CGATCGGCGTTACCGTTACCCGGCGGCGACGGTCTCGCCCGCGGGCGCGCTTGTAGCCACGTCCACGTCGGGCCACGTTGACGCGGGCCGGCTAGCCCCAGCGGTCGGGAGCTAGAGCGGGGTTCGTTGCCACCACCAGGCCCGATGGCGCACAGTCACTGGCCAGCGCGTACGGACGCTCTCGTCGCTCTTGAACGCGGTCCGGAATGCCGGGTCCTCGATGCCGCGGCGCAGGGCTCCGCGCAAGACCGTTTGGAGGCGGCGAGTTGCCGTACCGTCACGTCTCGTCGAGCTTCGGGCTGAGAAGGTCGATGTCGGTCCCGTGAGCTCCTTGAGACCGCGCGTCATACATCCTGCGGCATAAGCGCTTGCTCACGTCTGGCACGCCGAGCTCATCCGCGAGCGCTGGAACCCGAGTAGTGAACTGCCGCACAACCTGCCGTGCGCTCGTGTTGAGCATGCCTTCGAGCGCGGCGACTAGCGTCGGCAGGATGACGTCGAGGTACCGCTCCCAAGCAACGTGCTCGGAGGCCCAGAGTGTCCGTTCGAGCCGGCGCGGAAGCCTTCCGGTCGACCAGAAGGCCGCGAGCAGGCCAGCGAGGGTCCGGGCTTCGGCGGCATCCATCCAGTCGCGTTCATTGAGCATCCGGTAGACGTAGCGCGACTCGCCGCCGTCGTGTGGCATCACACGAAGCTCTCCACTCTCGTACTCGGTGACTCTGGCCGAGTACTCGGTGGAGTGGTCGTTATCGCGGACCAGGCGGGAGAGTACGAGCGCATCGCGGATGACCTCCTCGGGGTCCCACCGGAAGGTATGAGCCTCGCTGAGCGGCTGCTCCAGCACGAAGGCGTAGCGGCAACCGTACTGCCGCTGGGCGAAGTAGTAGTGGCCACGGAGCTCGCACGCGTTCATGACCAGCTTCGGCCACATCTGATGCGAGCTGCTGAATGCTGAGACCGCGGCCGAGTTCGGCCGGGGGGTCGCCCGCTGGTGGGTGCGCCTGGAATTCCTCGAACGCCCCCGCTTCGCTGGTCGTTACCACCAGCACGTCGTAGACACGCACCGGTTCGTCCGCGCCGGGCGGCCGGGCCGTAAGCCTGAGCCCCCGGCTATCTGCCGGATGCGTGGTCACGGCGTGACCATAGGAGAAGACGCTTGAGCAATGGACCGGAGCGACGTGGCGCCGCACCTACACTCGTGGCCGGAGATGAGCGTGAGCTCGCATGGCGACCTGGCGGATCGTCGAGGACTCGGTCCGGGCTTACGTCTTGCACAGCACGCCCCCGGACCCAAGCGGTGAACTCGCGACGAAGCCGGTTCGCGAACTGCTTCACATCTATGGCAACTGGCGCGGCCGGCGGCCGTATCCCCGTCCGCGCGTGGTTCATCGGTCCCAGGAGATCCTGTCCAGCGCCGAGGCGCTGGCGTTCCAATCGGAGCTCGACGAGCTCGTCCGCAAGATGGAGGCCGGTGAGGAGCTGAAACCTCACCTAAGCCGGGCGGTGGATGCAGCGTTCCTATCGACCCAGGACCGCGCCTCGCTTCCGAGGGCCCAGCGTGAGCAAGACCTCGACCGGATGCTTGCTGACTGGGGCATCCATCACCTGCATCTATCCACCGAGGTCGAGCCGATGGGTTCGTGAAGCGAGGAAAAGAACTCCTATTCGTCGTGTTCGGTCGCGAGGACGCCTACGTGTTGGGCATCTATACGCACCGGGACTGGCTGCATGAGGACTTGGTGCCCATCATCGTCCGCAACTGGCCGGGGGTCGGCCCCTTCCGGAAGCTCGACTATGTCGTGGGGGTCACGGGTACCGGCGATGAGCAGGCACGACGACGCAATCGTCAGCTCGGGGTCAGCGGCGGCTTTGTCGATGTGGACGGCACCTGGTACGGCACGCTGGGGCAAACCGCCGCCGGCATGCCATCCGCGCACGCGCACCCGATCATGGCGCTCGTCGAGGAGCTCCGCCTCCTCCGCGCTGACCCCGTTGGTCGTCTCGCCGAGCTTGCGGCGGCGCTCGACACTAAGGCCGGCCATCCAGTCACAGGCGAATGGTCGCCGTACGTCGAGGACGACATCGTGGGCCTCCTGCGAGGTGACGACGCACTCGTGCAGCTCGGCGTTCTACCGGGCGCCAATTGACAAGCGTCCCGGGACGCCGCAGCTTCTGCCGACGGGCGCAGACGAGGGCCTTCTCGGACCTATACGTAATGAGTTTTAGCGAGCAGTCGCGATATATCGTCGACAGTTGCATAGAGAGAGTGACGAAGCGGCACGCGGTCTGGACGAAGTTGTCCGGTCGAGGGTCGCGCAACGCTCGCTGGGTACTTCAGAAAGCAAGCCCCTGCATCTAGCCAGGCTTTCTACGACCTAGGTCATATCGATCAGCATCAGTTAGACTCAGAAGATGACGAAGGATGAGAATACAGACTCCGTCGAGGTTTTTGACGAGTACCTCACGGTGAACGAGATTGCTAAGACCTTGCGCTTAAACGGTCAGACGGTCCGCAACATGATCGATCGCGGTGAGCTGCGGGCTGTTCGCGTCGGACAGCGGCGCGTGCGTGTCTTGCGCGCTGACCTGGACGCGTTCTTGGCGGATCAGACCGATGCGCCGGCGCAGCTCGCTCCGGCGCGGAGGGAGACCCTTGACGAGCGCTTCGCCGAACTGGAGGACCAGATCAAGGGCCTGCGCGCCCGCATCAACCTGCTCGAGCGCGGACAGAACGGCGAGGACTGAGGATCCGTCACATTTCTGGGCAGGCGCGCCGTTGGCCCATCGGGCGCTCCATTTCCCCGCCCGCGACGTCCCGCGAGAAGGAAAGCATTTTAAGTTGGTAGACAATGGATCCGGTCGGTAAAGCCCGCGACCCTCGCTATCGGGAAAGTGGCACGAAGCCCCGTAAGCATCGCCACCGTCATGCCGCCGGATCGTCGCCTTGCTGCGTTGCTCATCGTCCGACCGTTTGTCGCGGTCATCTTGGGGCTTTGGCCGGCGCTAGTGGCGCTGCCGCCTGAACGCGGCGGTGAACGCCGCGGCGCGCTCGGTCGCCGGGCGGGCGTGGAGGTACCGGCTCGTGGTGGTCAGCTGGGAATGTCCCATCGCGTCCTTGATGCTCACGAGGTCGACGCCGCCGGCGACGAGCAGCGATCCGAACGTATGGCGCAGGTCATGCCAGCGCAGCGGGCGCAGCCCGGCGGCGTCGCGGGCCCGCTTGTAGCGGCGGCGCAGCGCCGAGCCGTCCAGCGGCCGGCCCAGGGCGTTGCAGAAGACGTAGTCGTCAGGGGAGACGAAATCCTGGCGCTGCGAGAGCCGGTCGAGCGCGGCCGCGGCCTGGTCGGCCATCGGCACGCGCCGGACGTGTCCCGTCTTGGTCGTGCCCTCGACGCCGGAGGACAGCGACCGGCTGATCGTCAGCGCCGAGCCCGTCCAGTCGACGTCGCGCCAGCGCAACGCCAGGAGCTCTCCCAGGCGCAGCCCGGAGTAGGCGGCGACGCGGATCGCCTCGCCGTCGCGGTCGTCCTCGAAGTGCTCGAGCTCGCCGCGAGCCAAGACGGCGGGACGGTGGAAGCCGGCCTGCAGCGAGCGGGCGATGGCCTCGATCTCCTCCGGCGAGTAGAACAGCAGCACCCCGGGCTCGGGCACGCGCCGGCGGTCGGTGCCGAGGGCGGGATTCGTCGGCAGCGAGTACGTCGTCGGCTTCATCCCGTAGTTGAACGCCGCGCAGACGATCTCCCGCGCCCGGTTCACACTGCGCGCGGACACGCCGGTGGCGGCGACCGTCCGCAGCAGCGCCTCGACCTCGGCCGGGGTGATCTTCGACGCCGGCCGGTCGCCGAGCGCGGCCATGATGAGTCCCGCCGTCGTGCCCGTGCCGCGCTTGTGCGGCGTCCCCGGCTCGGCCAGGTCGGACTGGTGGGAGCGGATCGTCGAGGGCTTGGCGCCACGGACCTTCTCCAGCCACTCCAGGTACCCGTGCGCGAGCTCGCGGAAGGTGACGCCGCGTGTGCGGCGCTCGCGCTCGACGCGCTCGGTCTCGTTGAAGTCCTTGACGTAGGTGCGCGACGAACTCGGCGGCGGCCACGTGCGCACGCCGCTCGTCGAGGTACCCGTCGGCGACGCGGCCGCGGCGCGGCACCCAGCCGCCGGCGCCATCCGGGGTCAGCCACGCCCGCCCGACGCGGCGCTTGACCTGCTGGCCGCCGTAGCGGAACTTCGCCTCGTAGAACGGCTCGCCGCTTGTGCTCGACGAGGAGCAAGCGAGGCGGTGGGAACGGGGTCTCGTCGGAGGCATCGCACGGAGGGATGAATATCTGCATGGAGTACCAGCATGGGTACCACTTTCTCGTGGGTACCACTTTGGGTACCAAACTGGCCAAAAACAGCCCCAGAAGCTGGTACTTTCTCGCCGAAATCTCGCCCAATTTGCGAGAATAGCAGGCCCTTTTTGCTACTCATAACCCGAAGGTCGCGCGTTCAAACTCTGCCCGTGCAACGTCGCGGATGCGTCGCTAGACGGCAGTGGAGTCTCACACCGTCCAGCAGCTGATTGGGCAGCGCCACGAAGGCGACCGGCAGGATGCCGGCCTGCCGGAACCCTCAGCCCGTTGACGGCACCAAAACACCCCGCCCGGCGATCCGACCGTTCTCCAGGTCGTCCAGAGCCTGAACGGCATCCTCGAGCGCGTAGGTCTGGGTCTGGAGCTTGACGCGCCCGGCCGTCACGAGCGCCATCAGGTCGGTGAGGTCGGCGTAGTTGCCGACCAAGTTGCCGGTGACGGTGATCTCCTTGAGGACGAGCTCGACGGTGGGGAGGGTGAGCTCTCCGCCGTAGCCGACAGCCAGGTAGCTGCCGCCTTGTTTCAGTAGGTTGACGGCCTGTCGCGGCGTGTCGTTTTCACCGACGAAGTCGATGACCACGTCAGCGCCCTTGCCGCCGGTCAGATCGGTCACGACCTCGGGTGCGTCCTTCGTGTCAAGAACGGTCTCGGCGCCGGCGGTGAGCGCCAGTCGACGGCCGCGCTCGGCGGGATCGATCGCGGCGACGTGGGCCGCGGTCATCTCGTTGAGGAGTTGGATGGCGATGTGTCCGAGGCCGCCAACGCCGATCACGACGACGGTGTCTCGTGGCTGGAGCAGTTCCGCGGCCTTCTTCACGGCGCGGAAGGCGGTGAGGCCCGCGTCGGCGTGGGGAGCGACCTGGGCGGGCTCGGTGCCCTCCGGAAGGACGACGATCGATCGTTCGTGCGTGCGCAGATACTCGGCGTAGCCGCCGTCGACCGTGACACCGGGAAACAGCCCGTTGTCGCAGTACATGTCCTCTCCGTGCCGGCATCCCCAGCACGCGCCGCAGGTGCGCAGCGGGTGGAGGATGACGGCCTCGCCGACCTTGGTGCTGGTGACGGCATCGCCTACCGCCTCTACCCAGCCGGCGTTCTCGTGTCCAAGCGTGAGTGGGATCTCAAGCGGGGGAAGGAGCTCCTTGAACCAACCCTCGATCAGGTGAAGGTCGGTCCGACACACGCCCGCGCCGCCGATCCTGACCAGCACGTCGTGTGGGCCCTGCAGATCAGGTTGGGGGATCTCGTCGACCGAGGGGGACTTCGCGTACTCGTGCAGCCGGACAGCCTTCATCTCTTCTCCTTGGCGGGGGAGAGCCACCGTCTCGGATGCTCCGCCCGTCCACAATTGGCGGGACGGCCAATCTTCGGCGAGGGGCGTCCGCGGCGCCATCCTCCGTGCGCAGGGTTGTCACGAACGTGACCGCGGGGCGCGCGTGAGCGTGACGAGCGCGCGCCGAGATCGGCCGATCGGCCAATGGCGGCGTGAGAGCCGATGGAGCATGGTTCGCCGAACTTCGCACGGGCCGGTTCTCAGGAGGGGAAGGAATGAGCGCTCAGCATCCGGTCGAGGCCGGCACAGATCTCGACGTGGATCGAATCGGCCAGATCGAGACACGAGGGGTCGACACGATCCCGCTCGAGGAGCGAACCTCGACACCTCGCAATCTGTTCTGGATCATGGTCGGCGGCAACATGACCTTCGGCATCATCCTGTTCGGTTGGCTGCCGATCGCCGATGGCTTGGGCTGGTGGAGCGCCGTTTCGTCGATCACCGTAGGACTCCTAGTAGGCACGCTGATCTTCGCTCCGATGGCGCTGCTCGGAACGCGGACCGGGACCAACGGTGCGGTGAGCAGCGGAGCGCATTTCGGCGTCGTCGGCCGGATCATCGGGTCGGCGATCGCCCTGTTCACCGCCGTCGGTTTCACCGCGCTGACGGTCTGGACCGGCGGCGAGGCTGCGGTCAGCGGCGGACACCGGCTGTTCGGTCTGCCGGACAGCAACCTGTCGCTCGCCGTCGCGTACGCCCTGATCAGCGTCATCATCTTGGCGGTCGGGATCTACGGCCACGCGACCGTCGTTGCCATGCAGAAGTTCGTCGCCATCCCGGTCGTCGTGTTGTTGCTGACCGGCTTTGTGACGCTGAGCTCTCATTTCCATGCCGGATATTCCGGCGGGCACTACGTGTTGGGCGGCTTCTGGGCAACGTGGGTGCTCAGCGTCGTCACGGCGGCGTCGCTCCCCATCTCCTACTCGCCGTTTATCAATGACTATGCCCGGTACGTGTCGCCGAGACGTTTCAGTCAACGCGCCATCATGGCCGGCGCGGGACTGGGAGGCTTTGTCGGGCTCTGGTTCGGACTGGTGTTCGCCGCCTACGCCGCGTCGACATTCGCGAACCCCACGACCGACTTCGTATCGGGCCTGATCGGAGCTTCTCCGACCTGGTACGTCGCCCTGATCATGGCCATCGGTCTGCTGGGGAGTCTGAGCCAAGGCGCCCTGGCGACGTACGGCACGGGCCTGGACTTCTCCTCTCTGTTCCCGGCGCTCCCGCGGGTGGCGGCCACGGTGATCATCAGCATGATCGTGATCACGCTGGTCTTTCTCGGCACGCTGGTGTGGAACGCCGTCAACACCGTCAATGCTTTCGTGACGTTGCTGCTCGTTGTCACAACGCCCTGGGTGGCGGTGCTCATCGTTGGCTACGTGTCACGGCGCGGCTACTACTGGGAGTCCGACCTGCAGGTGTTCAACCGCAGAGAGCGTGGCGGACGCTACTGGTTCGTTGGAGGCTGGAACCCACGTGCGGTGATCGCGTGGGTGGTGGCGTCGACCGTTGGGTTGATGTTTGCCAGTACATCGCTCTACGTCGGGCCATGGGCCAACCTCGCCAGCGGCATCGACCTGAGCTTCCTGAGCGCGGGCGTGCTCGGCGCGCTGCTCTATGGCGGATTGCTCGTCGCCTTCCCCGAGCGCGTCGAAGGTCCGCCGGATTCCCTGGCGGCTCCGCGCCTTGGCCAGGATGCCCGGGTTGCGGTGCCGGCTGATTAGGCGCCGTGCACCGGGGGCGCCTACGCCTGCGCCTGCGCTTCCGCGCCGTTGCCGAGTTCGGTGCCGGCGAGCCGGTTCGCCAAGTATCGCTGAAAGGTCCAGACGGACCGCTCGACATGCGAGAGGGCTCCGCCTCGCGATGCGGCTCTCGTGCGCATGTTCCGCTGAACCGCCTGAATCGCCGCCGAGTCCTCACCCTGGATCTCCGAGATCCAGTGGCGCGCCTCCTCCACGACCTCGATGAGATTTGGGACGTCGAGCCGCGACTCGTGCATGAAGATGTCGATGTCGATGTCGTGGGATCCAACGCCGGTCGGCCAATAATTCAGCGTGAAGAATGCGTCGGGGCCTGGGGCGATGATGAAGCCGGGATAGAGGCCGATCACCATGTAGTTCGACCGCTCAAACGGCGTTAGTCCCGGTGCGGCTGGCACGAGGGTCGGGTTGATGTAGTGGCCGTCTTCCTCTCCGACCGCCGCATCCGGAGACACGAACATGCGCAAGAGAAAGAAGTCACTCGACGCGCTGGGCTCATACTCGACCATGTGTGCCGGCCACAGCGGCTCAAGCGTGTGCTTGTGCGTTCCCTGGTGATGGTAGGCCTCGCGGCCATTGTCGACGACGAGCTTCCAGTTGGCCTCCGTCTCCCCCCAGGGGATGTGCGCCACGCGTCGCCATTCCGACAGGTCATAGTTGCCCAGGAACGCGTCCACCTCGCCCAGTTGGAGTGGCTCTGCATTCAGATCGAGGTTCACGAACACGAAGCCCTGCCACTGGGCAAGTGGGAACTCCTGCAGGCAATACGATGCCTTCTCTTCGGCGAACAGCGCGCTCTCGCTCATGAGGGGTGCACCGGTGAGGCGGCCGTCGGTGCCGAACGACCACGAGTGGTACGGGCAGGTGAAGCCGTCCGCGTGACCGGTCGACGTCGACACGTCGGCCAGGACGTCCATGAAGCGATGCGGGCACACGCGCGAAAGTGCCCGGAGGCGACCGTCGTTCCCGTGCACGACGACGATCGGCTCGTCGACGAGGTTGGCAGAGATCCAGTCGCCGGGCGAGCTCAGATCCGCCGACCGGCCGACGTACAGCCAGGAGCGCCGCCAGATCTGTTCGCGCTCGAGCTCGTAGAGCGCCGGATCGGTGTAGAAGCGGGGCGGAAGAGCGCGCGCGCGCTCGGGGGGCTGAGCCGCCAGCGTCGCCAGCTGCTCGACGAGGTCGGCGGCGTCGTCTGAGTCGGCTTCCGCGTGTCTGTCGTGCGCCCGCCGTGACTCCGTGGACACCTCGTCACCTCCCGGTCATGATCATCGCGTCTTCACGTATCCTGGCCGTCGTGGCCAGGAATAGCTATTGGCTTTCCGGCCAATCCAGCAGCGATCGCTCGCGAACCACAAGATGTCGGCGGCCGCGGGGATGAGAGACGTGCCGCGCGCCGGGGCCGCCATTGGCGGTCCGGCGCTCGCGGTCGTCGCGCGAGCTGCCGCGGTGATCTCCTCGGCCGGGACCGTCCAGGAGCGCGTCTCCGAGGTCCTGCACGAGCTGCGCGCGATCGTCCCGTACCGCGCCGCGATGGTGGCGGCGGTCGACTCGGCCACCGGGGTGGGACGAGAGATCGTGCGCGAGGATTACCCGGACCGGCTCGCGGAGTACATGCGGGGCGGGGAATTCCAAGCGGAACTGGTCGAGCCGTTCGGCTTTCACCGCTCAGGCTGGCCGTTCCGTGAGCAGGACCTGCCGGTCGACCCGATGAGCCTCCGTGTGGTGGCCGAGTACCTGCGGCCTGACTACGTGGAGGGGCTGTTGAGCGCGCTCGTCACGCCGGACGGGCGCTACCTCGGCTTTCTGATCCTGTCCTGCGATGACGCGAGCAATCCGACCGACGCCGCCTGCGCGGCGGTGGGTCACATCGCTCCGATGCTCGCGAACCTCGTGGACCCGCTGTACTCGGCTCGCTGCCTGGCCGCGACCCTGCTCGACGAGGAGACCGCCGTCGCGCTTCTACCGGACGGTGCTGCCGAGACGCTGCGCGGCGAGGCGTCCTCGGCACTGCTCGATGCCGACTCTGCCGTCCGCCGCAGCGCGGCTCGGCTTGCCGATGAGCGACGACCGGAGATCGCGTTCCTATCACGCGCTGCCGACGGCGGTTGGCTGCGCTGTCGGCTCTTCCGCTGCCGCGAGGGAACGGCGGTGCTGGCCGCGCGCTCGTGCGACGACGTGTATGAGTTGACGCCACGCGAGCTCGAGGTCCTGCGGCACCTGGTGGACGGGCAGACCAACGGCGAGATCGCCGCCGCGCTCTGGGTCACACAACGCACCGTGCGCGCGCACGTCGAACGGGTCCTCGAGAAGCTCGACGTCGCGAACCGGTCGGGCGCGGTCGCGAAGGCGCTGATCGAGGGACTGGTGGTCGCCGACTAGGACGGACGCTCGAGCGTGCCCTCACCTTCAAGCCAGCCGAAGTAGCGACTCGCCATCTTCGGCGGCTGCTCCATCTGGAGATCTTGCGGCATGCCGTGGAGCACGAGCTCAATCGTTCCCGTCGTGTCCTGCCACTTTCCGGTGCCGGATGAGAGCGTCCAGGTGCCGTAGTCGACGCCCTCCCGGCGATACCAGTCAGTGTGGCCGCACAGGAAGTCGCCGTCGCGGTCCTGGAACTCGAGAGAACCCCAACCGGCCGGTACCTCGCCCGTGTTGTCGATCTCATCGATTCCGGCAATGCGGAGCTTGAGGTAATGCATGTCGCCGTCGCCGAGCTCAAAGCGGCCCATCAGGAAGGCCTCGTACCAGGTCTTCAGCGTCGACTCATCGACGCGGACGGGCTGCCCCCAGTTGGCGCTGCCGCCAATCATCACTTTCACGGCTTGTGCCGCCATGCCGGCTCCTTCTCTGTGGTCGCTGACCCGAACATTGAGCCATGGGCGGACTGCTCTGGCAATTGGCCGATCGGCCACTTGCGGCATGGCGCGCTCGCCGAAAACATCTGGACCGACTTCGCCGGAGAGGAGATACGCATGCTCGACGAGCTTCACAGGCCCACACACAGCTCTCGCAACGGCAGCGGCGCGCGGCTGCAACCGTACATCGACCAGCTCGTCGAGTACGCATCGCGACCGCTCGCCGAGGCGCAGGCGCTACCCGGAGCGTTCTACACGAGCGCCGACCTGTATGAGTACGAGATCGACCGGATCTTTCGCCACGACTGGGTGTACGTCGCGCGTCTGGAGGAGATTCCGAACCCCGGCGACTGGCATGCCGTCGACATTGCCGGGGAGGCGATCATGCTCGTCCGGGGTGACGATGGTCTCGTACGCGCGCTGTCGCGGGTGTGCCCGCACCGGTTCATGGATGTTCTCGGCGGAACCGAGGACCGAGGCGGACACAGCGCGAGCTTCGTCTGCCCTTACCACTCATGGGCGTTTGACCTGAGCGGCGGCCTCGCCGGCGCACCGTTGATGAACCGCAGCACCCGCTTTGAGCGCGAGCAGGGGTCCTACTGCCTGCGCGAGTTCAAGACGGAGGTCTGGCACGGATTCGTATTTGTCAACCTCGACCCTGACGCGGCGCCGCTGGCGCCGCGATTGGCCGGTGCTGAAGAGGTCGTGGCGCCCTATCGGCTGGAGGAGTGGCGCTACATGGGTGGCGTTCGCTGGCCTGAGAGCGAAGCGAACTGGAAGCTCGTCATGGACAACGGACGCGAGTGCTATCACCATCAGGGGGCCCACAAGGACTCCATCGAGCCGCTGTGGCCGGCCCACCTCGTCGACGCCGACACGACGGACTCACAGGACTGGTTCCTCCAGCGCCTGTTCGTCTCTCCCGAAGCCGCGGTGGGGGAGGATGAGGGGCATCTGATGAACCCGCTCATGCTGCCGGCGCTCGACGGGCTGAATGCGTGGCAGCGCTCCCACTACCTGCTGCTCGGGGTCTACCCGAACATGTTCATCGCGCCCGGGCCCGACCTGATGTTCATCGCCCGCTGGTACCCGACGGGCCCCACCCGGCACGTGTTTGAGCTGGGGTACGCCGTCCACGAATCTCAGATCGACAGCCCCGACCTCAGCACGGCCCTCGCGGAGACCCACGAGTGGGCGCACCAGATTCAGATCGAGGATTCGCAGATGATCACGAATATTCAGAAGATGGTCGGCTCAGGCGCCGCCGTCCAAGGCGGCGCGCTGTCGCATCTGGAGCGCCCTGTCTGGCAGTTTCAGAAGTACCTTGCGCACCGGCTCGCCGGCGCTGGCGTCTAGGAGGCCCGCACTGCCACTCGTTTCACGGCACCGGGTCGAGGCAGCGTCGTTTCGCGCGCGGGCCGCCGGCAGTCGCTTCGCGGTGCATCCGCTCCGCGTCAGACGCATCGAGCGGCTGACCGAGGACGCGGTCGCGATCGCTTTCGACGTTCCCGAAGCGTTGCGCGAGGCGTACCGCTTCCACGCCGGACAACACGTCATCGTTCTGCACAACCACCGGGGAGACGTCGTCCGGCGCTCGTACTCGATCTGCTCCTCGGCGACATCCGGCGAGCTGCAGATCGGCGTCAAGGAGCTGCCGGGTGGCGCCTTCTCACCGTTTGCCGTGCGGCGCCTGAAAGCGGGCGACGTCCTGCACGTGATGGTGCCGAGCGGCAGTTTCGGCCCTCGCTTTGACCCTGAGCGGGCCAAGCATTACGGCGCGGTCGCGGCCGGCAGCGGGATCACCCCGCTCCTGTCGATCCTCGCGACCGCGCTCGACGTCGAGCCGCGCAGCCACGCCTCACTGCTCTACGGCAACCGGTCGCGCGCCTCGGTGATGTTCCGCCGTGAGCTGGAGGCGCTTCAGGAGCGCCACGGAGATCGTCTGGCGATCCGCTACGCGTTCAGCCGTGAGCGCGCGCCCGGCGCTGTCGAGGGCCGCATCGGCGCCGAGCAACTCGCTGCCTTCCTGCCGGTGGCGGCGATCGATGACTGGTACCTGTGTGGCCCCGAGCAGCTGATGGACGAGGCCACGGCCGCGCTCAGGACCGCCGGCGTCGACGCGGAGCGGGTGCACCGCGAGCTCTTCCATAGCGACGCCGAAACGGATGTTGACCTCGAGGGCCGCCCGGACCTGTGGAGCGAGGTTCGCGTACGCGTCGAAGGGGTCGAAAGCACGATGACGTTGCATTCGCGCGGTGAGTCGATCCTGACGGCCGCGATGGCCATCCGCGGGGACATGCCCTATGCCTGTCAAGAGGCGATCTGCGCGACGTGCCGCGCGAAGGTGGTCGAGGGAACGGTCGTCATGGATCGCTGCTCCGCGCTCGATCGGCGCGAGCTTGAGAGCGGATACGTACTGACCTGCCAGGCGCACCCGGTGGACGCGGTCGTGACCGTGGACTTCGACGCGTAGCGCTCCCGCCTGGGTCGGCGCCGCGGTCGGTTCTGCACGCAAACCCAGAGCGTGTACGGTAGGGTTGGCCTATGGCTCTGCGGCATTGGGGATTCATCTACGTCGCCGCCGGCGCCGACCCAGGCGGCGAGCGCACGGTGATCGATACCGGCGAGTGCACGACGGTTCTCGTCGGCGTGCCGGACCCGGCGGACGGGCTCCAGGTCGCCCGTTCCCTCGCCGGCGAGGGCGTTCAGCTGATCGAGCTATGCGGCGCCTTCGGCGCCGTCCACGCCGGCGCGATCATCGAGGCCGTCGGCTCCGCCGTGCCCGTCGGGATGGTCGCCTACGGTCCGGAGGCGGTCGACCAGCTTCACGCCATCTTTTCGTGACCGGACGGGTCAGCGGAGGGGGGCCGGTGCGCCGGTCACCGCCGGACGCTCGACTATGCTCGCGCCGGAGCGACGGCAGAGGAGGCCGAGGCTGAGCAGCGAGCAAGTAGAGGCGGCGCGCGCGCGGCCCAACGGCGTCTACATCAGTCAGGTCGCGAAGATCCTGGGGGTCTCCCCGTCGGTATTGCGAACGTGGGAGAGCGAGGGTCTGATCTCCCCTGCACGGACGGAGTCGGGCTATCGCGTCTTCTCGCCTCAGGACGTCGAGCGGCTTCGTCGCGTCCGCGACCTGATTCAGCGTGATGGGCTGAATCCTGCCGGGGCGCGGCGTCTGCTTGAGGACGGCGGAAGTCTGGGCGCGGAGCGCGGCCGGCCAACTGAGTCTCACGTCCACGATCGGATCCAGATGCTGCGCAAGCGCAAGGGGATGTCGTTGCGCACGCTGGCGACGATGAGCGGCCTCAGCCCATCCTCGGTCAGCGCGATCGAACGCGGGCTGAGCGCGCCGTCGGTGGGGACGTTGCAGCGGATCGCCGCGGCGCTGGACACCACGGTTCCCAAGCTGCTCGATGCACCGCGTCCACCGCGGAACCTCGTCGTGCGCCCACACGAGCGTCAGGTTCTGGTCATGGAGACTCCCGGCGTCGTGTTCGAGAACCTCTACGCCACCGAGACGACGCTGCAGTCGATTCTGATCAGCGTCGATCCCGGCCGCGGCAGTGAGGAGTCCTACAGCCACGAGGGCGAGGAGTTCCTGCACATGATCGAGGGACAGCTGGAGCTGACCCTTGACGAGCTCTACACCTACCGGCTCGGGCCGGGGGACTCGATGACCTTCGAAAGTCCCCGCCCGCACCGCTGGTACAACCCGGGCGAGACGCAGACGGTCATCGTCTGGGTCAACACACCCCCAACGTTCTGAGCCGCTAGGCGGCGACCGCCGATTCTCTGACCGCCGGATGGATGACCTCGCCGCCGGCGATGTTGATGCCACTTCTCAGCCCGGGTTCGGCGAGTATCGCGTGCTCCAGGCCACGGCTGGCGATCGAGGCGATATACGGGAACGTGGCGTTGGTCAGTGCGCGGGTGGAGGTGATCGGGACCGCTCCGGGCATATTCGCGACGCAGTAGTGCACGATCCCCTGTTCCTCGTAGACGGGGTTGGAGTGGGTCGTCGGCCGTGAGCTCTCGAGGCAGCCACCCTGGTCGATGGCAACATCGACGACGACGCTCCCCGGTTGCATCAGCCGGAGCATCTCGCGGCTGACCAGTCGCGGAGCCCGGGCTCCGGGAATGAGGACTGCGCCGATGACGAGGTCGGCGCGCGCCAACTCGCGCTCCAGCGTCTCCTCGTCGGCGGCGACGGCGGTCAGCGATCGCCCGTGGATCTCGTCAAGCTGCCGGATACGCTGCAGCGAGCGTTCGATCACGATCACGTCGGCGCCCAGTCCGGCCGCGATCAGCGCCGCGTTGGTGCCCACCACTCCGCCGCCGATCACGAGTACTCGCGCCGGGGCAACGCCTGGGACCCCGCCGGGGAGGATTCCGCGTCCGCCGGCCGGCGCGCTCATCGTCCAGGCGCCCATCTGTCCCGCCAGGCGTCCCGCGACCTCGCTCATGGGAGCGAGGAGGGGAAGGCGGCCCTCGCCGTCTTCGACCGTCTCATAGGCAATGGCGGTCGTCCCGGCCCTCACCAACGCATCCGATAGCTCAGGCTCAACAGCGAGATGAAGGTATGTGAACAGGATCTGGCCGTCGCGGAAGCGCACGTACTCCTCGACGACGGGCTCCTTGACCTTGACCAACAGATCCGCCGTCCGCCAGACCGATTCGACATCACCGAGCTCTGCACCCGCGGCGAGGTAGGCCTCGTCCGGAAAGCCGCTCCCCACCCCCGCCGACCGCTCAACGCAGACGTCATGCCCCGCCCGCACCAGAGTCCGGGCCCCGGACGGCGTCAGCGCGACCCGCCGCTCGTCTGGCTTGATCTCGCGAACGACTCCAATCCGCATGTGGATCTCCTTGATTCGGCACTGTTGGCTCGGTTACGGTTGACAACATTACCGAACAGCGTCAAGCTTAACCTATACACCGCGGTTGGTCGCCAGGCCACCGCGGACACGTCGAGGTTGAGGAGCTGATGTACTGTGGCCGACAGGAGCCCCGCGCACGCCGCGTCACTGACGCTTGAACGGCTTTACGATGCCTACAATCGACACGACCTCAATGAGGTGGCCGAGCTGTACTCGTCGGCCGGCTCGCACGAGGATGTCGCGATGGATCGGATTGCGCACGGCGCCGAAGCGATCACCGAGGGGTTAGGTCAGTTCTACGAAGCTCTGCCGGACGCCAGATGGGATGCCGAACACATCTCCGGCCGCGGCAATCGCGCCTGTGCCGCATACGTCCTCACCGGAACGCTGCTCGGCCGGCTGGGCCCGTTTGCCCCCGATGGTCAGCGCATTCGCTTGCCTGGCGTTCACGTGCTCGAGACCGATCCCGATGGTCAGATCATCCGGTCCACCGATTACTGGGACCTCGACGCGTTTGTCGGCCAGCTCAACGCACCGATCGGACCTGTCGAACGGTCCGAGACGCCGATCGTCGGGCCGCGGCAATCGAGAGCGTCGGCCGACGAGTTCCGAGGCGCGATGCGCCTGCTCGCTGGCGGGGTCGCGCTGGTGACCACGATCGTCGACGGCCGACCCTGGGGATTGACGGTCAGCGCGTGCTGCTCGCTGACGGCCGACCCCCCTCAGGTGCTTGTGTCACTGGACAGCCGGACCGCGAGTTGCCGGGCGATCGTCCAAGACGGCTCGTTCGGCGTCGACGTGCTCGGATCCGATCAGATCGGCATCGCCCAGCAGTGCTCGGCTCATGGACGTCCGAAGTTCATCGAGGAAGCTGTCGCCGCCGGGTTCGGCCAATCGCGATCCCCGGTGATCGCCGGTGCGTTGATCCACCTGGACTGCGAGCTCGTCGACTCTCACCGCGTTGGCGATCACATGCTCCTGTTCGGGCTGGTGGGCGCGGTCGTGCGTCCGCGGGGGCACTGGCGAGCTGGCGCCGCTTGTCTACTTCGAGCGCGCCTTCCGAAGTGTCGGGGCTGCCCTGGCGTAACGCCGCGCTCTGTCTCTAGGGCCGCCATAGTGTGCGGCGTCCTTAAGGCATCTTGACAAGGTTATGCCTCCGCTGTACGTTACGAAACTCACCGAACGCCGATGGCTATCGCACCGGTTTCAAGAGAGGAGAGAAACAACGTGTCCACTACGCGCACGACGATCGAGGAAGGCCAAGAACTGGCCAAGCAGGTGGCGAGTTCCCCAGGTCCCGGAAACGCGCCTGTCCAAGGGTCAGAGCTGCTTCGTCGGCCAGGCCGTCTCGTCGATCTGACGCGTCCGATCTATGAGGGCATGCCCCAGTGGTTCGGTCACCAGAAGACCTACATCTCCGTCAACCAGGACCACGACACCTTCAAGCAGCTCTGGGGGGTCGACGTCGGCTTCTACGCGCGGCATCTGACGATCAGCGAGCACTGCGGCACGCACACCGACGCGATCGTGGAATACGACCCCACCGCGCCGTCGCTGTCGAACATGCCGCTTGAGTTCTACTTCGGGTCGGCCGTCTGCATCGACCTCTCAGAGGCTCAGTTCTGCGACCCCGATCCGGAGGGCCGCGGCTACGCGACCGAGGCGGTCGTCAGGCGCGCTGAGGAGAAGCTCAATGCTGCCGGTGAGGAGATTCGAGCCGGGGACATTGTGCTCGGCTGGTTTGACTACGGCGACCGCGTGTTTCCCTCCCAGAAGTTCGTCGAGGAGTGCCCGGGTTACAGCTGGGACGGCGCTGAGTACCTCGCGCAGAAGGGGGTCGTCAACATCGGCACCGACTGCGTCGGAATCGACAACATGCTCGATGACAAGTTCTCCGCGCACATGGTCTGTCGTAAGTACGGCCTGGTGAACACCGAGAACCTGGCGAATCTCGGCGAGATCGTCAATACGCGCTTTCAGTTCTTTGGGCTGCCGTTGAACATCAAGGGCGGCACCGGCTCGCCCATCCGGGCGGTTGCCTGGTACCCCGAGGCCTGATTCCGTGACACACCAGAATGGAAACCGCGCGGCCGCAGGCCGGCCGCGCCGGCGGCTAATGCCCGACTCGCATTGGGATTGGCACGTTCCCACGCCCTTTTCCCAGGGCTGGCGGGTGGGACCGCTCGTGTTTGTCGGCGGTCAGCTCGCGCTGGACGACGACGGCGCGGTCATCGCGCCGGGTGACATCGAACTGCAGACCAAGATCGTCTTTGAGAACGTCACCAAGGTCCTCGAGGAGGCGGGAGCCACATGGGAGGACGTTGTCAAATTGAACACGTACTACGTGTTCGACGGCGACCCTGACAGCGCCC
Source organism: uncultured Solirubrobacteraceae bacterium (assembly GCA_963743985.1). Classification (GTDB taxonomy): domain Bacteria; phylum Actinomycetota; class Thermoleophilia; order Solirubrobacterales; family Solirubrobacteraceae; genus Palsa-465. Next base: position 17,547 of record CAVUSD010000039.1, read on the forward strand.
AGGAATTCTGGACGAAGATGACGGCGGTTCGGATGCAGTACTTGCCAGATCCTGGGCCGTGCGGCACGGGCGTTCGCGTCGCGGGGCTCATGTATGACGGGCTCCTGATCGAGGTGGAGGCGATCGCCGTCGTCGACGAGGAGCTGATGGAGGCCGAGCGTGGAACGTGAGGTGCGGATCGCCCGATCGCCTCTGGAACTGCCAGACCTTGGCCCGCGCGCGATCACGATCGGAAACTTTGACGGCGTGCATATCGGCCACCGGCAGGTGCTGAAGTCGATCGTGCAGACGGGCCTGACGACGACCGTCGTCACGTTCGACCCCCACCCGCGCGTCTTCTTCGGCGCGGATCTGGCCGAGATCACGACGCTCGAGCACCGCCTCGAGCTGCTGGCGGCGGCCGGCATCGACGAGGTACTCGTACTCCGGTTCGACGCTGAGATGGCCGCGCTCCCGCCAGACGCGTGGGTCCGGCGCTATCTGAAACCGATCGACGCCCGCCTGGTCGCCGTTGGTGAGCAGTTTCGCTTCGGCCGCGACCGTGGGGGAGACGTGGAGCTCCTGCGCCGGATGGGACTCGAGGTCCGCTCGGTCGGCCTGGTCACCGACGCCTCGTCCACACGGATCCGGGATCTCGTCCAGCGAGGTGAGCTTTCGCAGGCCGCGGACCTACTCGGCCGTTGTCACCAGATCGACGCGGACGTACTCGACGCAGTGCGACAGACGGAGGGCACGACGCTGGTCCTTCAGCCGGCCGGCCGCCAGCCGGTACTACCGCCGAGCGGGAGATACGCCGCTCGGCTCGACGAGCGTCCAGCCGTGGTGGCGCGGGAGCGAATTCAGCTGAGAGCCAAGGTACGTGACTGGGACGGGTCCGTGGGAGACCGGCTCAGGATCGCGTTGGCTCGCGTGCTGCAGCCACGGTTGGCGTGACACGCCTGCGCGAACCGCAGGCGCCGGTACCTCTGTAGCGGCGCATCAACCCGAGGAAGGAGAGAGAGATGTTCGGATCACGCAGTACGCATGAGATAGACGAGCCGGTCGGACACGCGCATCCGGAGACGACCCAAGATGGGTCGGCGGTTGGCCGCGTGGAGACGCGCGGCATCGACTACGTCCCCGAGGATGAGCGGCATTCAAGGCCGGCCAACCTGTTCTGGGTCTGGGTCGGGACCCAAATGTGCTTCAGCATCGTCGTCATCGGGTGGCTTCCCGTCACGTTCGGTCTGGGCTGGTGGAGCTCAGTCAGCGCGATCACGGTGGGACTGGCGATCGGATGCCTGCTCTACGCTCCGTTCTCGCTGCTCGGACCCCGGACCGGAACGAACAGCGCGGTCAGCTCCGGTGCCCACTTTGGCCTCGTCGGCCGGCTCGTCGGCTCCTTCCAAGCGCTGTTCATCGCTCTCGGGTTCGTGGCGCTGACGATCTGGACCGGTGGCGACGCGATCGTCTTCGGATTGCACAAGCTGATCGGCACGCCGGCCAGCACATTCATGCAGATCATCGTCTACGCGTTGCTCGGCGCGGTCGTCATCGCCATCGCCGTTTACGGCCACGCGACAGTGATCATCGCCCAGAAGTTCCTGGTGCCGACGATCGGGCTGGTGATCATCATCGGATTCTTTGCCAAGCTCGGCCAGTTCAACGCCGGATATCACGGCGGCAATTACCTGCTCGGACGCTTTTGGCCGACATGGGCGCTCTCGGTCACCACCGTTCTCGCCCTGCCGATCTCCTACAGCCCATTCGCGAACGACTACGCGCGCTACATCTCGCGCTGGCGCTACAGCAACCGGGCGGTCATGTTGGCCTCCGGCACGGGAATGTTCATCGGTTGCTGGGTGACGGTCGTGTTCGCCGCCTACATGTCGACGATGTTCCACAACGTCTCGACGCCATTCGTGAACGGCCTGGTGCAGATCGCGCCGAATTGGTACGTCGTCCTCATCCTGCTGATGGGTGTCCTCGGTAGCTTCGCCCAGGGGTCACTGGGCCTGTACGGCACCGGTCTGGACACCTCGTCGTTGATCCCGCGCCTGGCGCGGGTCCCGGCCACGCTGACGATCGCGGCCGTGGCGATCGCCCTTGTCTACATCGGCGGGCTCGTGCTCAACGCCGCCGACACGGTGTCGGCGTTCTTGACCATCCTCAACGTGGTCTGCGCGCCGTGGATGCTGATCACGCTGATGGGACTGTGGCACTGCCGCGGGAAATACCACCCGCTCGATCTGCAGTTGTTCAACATGGGCCAGAAAGGTGGGGCCTATTGGTATTGGCACGGGCTCAACCTCCGCGCCTTCGTGGCCTTCATCCCGGCGGTCGTCATCGGGCTGCTGTTCGTCAACACCTCGATCTACACAGGGCCATGGGCGAACGTCGCCGGGGGGGCGGATCTCAGCTTCGTCTCGGCCTCGGTGATCGCGGTCGCGATCTACGCGGTGGCGCTCTGCGTGTCCCCTGAGCGCAACCACCCAGCCACTGAGACGGTGGACGACGTCGCGCTGGAAGAGCAGCAGCTGACCGCTGTCGCGGCGGCAGCCGCCACCGAGTGACCCGCAACGCAACCAACAGACATCACGCACAGAGAAAGGACGTATCGAGATGAGCCAGGAGGCAGTCAACGTTCCACCATACGTGGAGAAAGTTGCGGAGGCGCTCGCCGAGGGAGACGAGCCGCACCTCCTGACCGGGGAGCAATACCTCAGGAGCCTCAACGACGGCCGGCGTGTCGTCGCCGCCGACGGGACCGAAATCGACAACGTGGCCACGCATCCGGTGACAAGCGCCGGCGCGAGGACGTTTGCCCGGGTCATGGACCTACAGTTCGATCCGCAGTATCGCGAGCTCGTCACGTACCGCGATGAGATCACCGGCCAGCGAAAGGCCCGGGGCTGGCAGGTTCCGATTACGCGTGAGGATCTTGATCTCAAGCGCCAGCAGATCGGTGTGACGACGCGTGAGACCATGGGCATGTTCGGTCGGCCGCCTGACTACGGCCCTGCGATGTCCCTCGGCTTTCTGGCGATCATCGATCGCGTCGAAGCTGAGAGTCCGGAGTTCGCCGACAACATCCGACGCTTCGTTCAGATGTCTGGTGAGCACAACCTGCTCAGCACGGACCTGATCGCCGACGCGCAATCAGATCGGACGGTGCCCCGCAACGACCGTCCGGCGACCCTGCGGGTCGTCGACGACCGCCCGGATGGGATCGTCCTGCGCGGGACGAAGATCGCCGGAAGCTCAGGCTCGCTCACGCATTTCTTCACGCTGTCCACAACCCTCGGCGAAGGCCTGGGTCCGGACGCGGCGATCTGGGCGGCGATCCCGGTCAACCTTCCCGGGCTGTCACTCGTTCTGCGTGAGCCGACGATCGACTCACCGCCCAGTCAGAACGACCATCCGCTCAACGCCCACGGCGAGGAACTCGACCAGATCATCATCTTCGATGACGTCTTCGTTCCCCGCGAGTACGTCTTCAGCCTCCGCAACCTGGAGTTTCTGAAGCTGTATTTCGAGAGCTGTGTCTACGTGCTTTGGCACATCATGACCCGCCTCGCCTACCGCGCAGAGATCTTCGCCGGAACGGCGCAGGTCATCACCGAGATCCTCGGCACCGACAAGGTCCCCGGCGTCCGCAGAGCCGTGTCCGAGATCACGATGTACGCACAGGCACTGCGGGCATTCTCCGTCGCCGCCGTAGCCCAGAGCGAGACGTGGAACGGCGTGGAGGTACCCCAGCCTGGCCTGGTCTCAGCCGGACGGTTGTACTCGATCGTCAACTACCACCGCGTCATCTACATGCTGCAGGATCTCTGTGGTCAGGGCTTGATCTCACGGTGGCCGGAGAAGATCTGGGATCACCCGGAATTTGGGCCCAAGCTGGAGTCCTATCTGCCCGGGCATGGGGTGACGGCGCAGGAGAAGAACCGCTTCTTCAGCTTCGTGTGGGACCTGACGTCGAGCGCCAACGCCGCCCGCATCGGACTGTTCGAGAACGTCAACGCGACGCCGCCGTCGTTCATCGCCGAACTCGTCTACCAACACGTCGACCGCTCCGAGACGGCGCGCTTCATTCGCGAGTACGCCGGGATTGCCAACGGTGGCCTGTCCTCCTAATCCGCCCCTAGCAGCGGTGCCCGGATCGTCGACAGGCGATCCGGGCGCCGCACTCCGACAAGGAAACACAGAAGCCATGAACAGCACCACCCCCGCGGCCTGGCCCGCGCCGGTTCGCCTCATGCCCCAGGGGCACTGGGACTGGAGTATGCCCACGCCGTTCTCCCAGGGATGGCAGTGCGGACCGTTCATCTTCGTGGGCGGTCAGATCTCCGCCGACACGAAGGGCCAGACGGTCGGCCCCGGAGACATCGAGGTGCAAACGCGCAACGTGTTCACCAACATCCAGACGGTCCTGCACGAAGCCGGCGCCGAGATGAAGCACATCGTCAAGTTCAACACGTTCTACGTGTTCGACGGAGACGGAGATGAGATCCGCGAATACTGGGAGGCGATGACCCGGGTCCGCCTGGAGTTCTTCGACGAGCCGGGCCCTTCGGGAACCGCCGTCAGGTGCGTCGGGCTCGCCTATCCCGACCTCCTCATCGAGGTCGAGGCGATCGCGTACGCGCCGGGTCTTGCCGGTTGATGACATCGGCCGCATCGCATCAGGAGATCCTTGATCTGGCGGTTGCTCTCGTCAGAACCCCGACCGCTAACCCGCCCGGCGACGAGCTGCGCGCTGCCGAGATCGTCGCCCGCGTGATGGCCGACACGAAGGCGGTTGTACGGTTTCAGTCCGTCGGTGACGGACGTGGCAACCTCGTCGTTCGGGTGCGCGGGGCCGGCCGACGGCCGACGCTCGTCTTCTGCGGACACCTCGACACCGTGCCGATCGGACCGGATGTGTGGTCTGTGCCGCCGCTCGGCGGGGAGGTCCACCGCGGACGGCTCTTCGGCCGGGGATCGGCCGACATGAAGGGCGCGATCGCCGCTATGACGGTGGTCGTACGCGATCTGGCGCGTTCCAGCGTCGCGCCACAGGGCGACGTCGTCCTGGCGCTGACAGCCGGGGAGGAGGTCGACAGTTGTGGCGCGCGTCGGCTCGTCGAGGCCGGACTCGTCGATGATGCGGGGATGCTCGTGATCGGCGAGATGACCGGGCTCGACGTCGGCTGTGCTCACAAGGGGCTGCTCTGGCTCGACGTCGAGACGACCGGCCGCCGCGGACACGGCTCCATTGTCGGCGCCGACGCCAACGCGATCGCCGGACTTGTCAGGTGGCTGTCGCAACGTGACCCGCTCGACCGGTTTGTGAGCGGCGAACATCCGGTTCTCGGCCGCGGCACTATCTCGGTGAACCAGCTCATCGCCGGCGACGCCCCGAACGTGGTGCCGGCCCGCGCCCGCGCGGTCCTCGACGTTCGTACGCTCCCGGATCACGACCACGAGCTCGTCGTCTCTGATCTCCGTGGGGACGACAGTTCGGCGGCGATCTCCGTGCTCCGGGAGGGTCGCGCGGTGTCGACCGACCCGGACCACCGGCTGGTCACCGCCGCGGTGGATGCGGCCACCGAGGTGCTCAACCGGGCCCCGGCCGTCCGTGGGCTGCCATACCTGACCGACGCGTCTGTGCTGGTCGAGGGGCGCCGGCTGCCAACGGTCGTTCTCGGGCCGGGAGACGAGGCGCAGGCACACGCAGTTGACGAAAGCGTCGGGGTCGACGCGTTGGTGAGCGCGGCTCAGATCTATCGGGGGATCGCCGACAGGCTGATCATGACGGACGGGGTATGAGACTCGATCACGTCATCCTCGCCACCGACGACCTCGATCGCACCTGTCGCCGCCTTGGCCAGCTGGGCCTGGGATGGGTCCCGGGCGGACGGCACGATCACATCGGAACGTCGAACCGCATCGTGCCGCTTGGCACGAGCTACCTCGAGTTGCTGACGGTCGTCGACGAATCAGAGGCGAGGACCTCGGCGTTCGGAAGCTGGGCGCTGCAGACACTCGCCGCGCGGGAGTCACTCATGGGGTGGGCCGTAGCGGTTGACGACATCGATCAGATCGCCGCTCGGCTGGACACGCCGGTTGAGAGCATCGCCCGCGCTGGGCTGAATGCCCGCATCGCCGGCGTCTCGCACGTCGCGTCCCACCCAGAGATGCCCTTCTTCATCGCACGCTCGGCCGGCGTTGCGGACCCAGGGCACGCCGAAGTCGCGCACGGCGTTGTCGTCGACGGCCTCGACTGTCTCGAACTCGGCGGAGACGAGCCGTCGCTTGCGGCCTGGCTCGACGCGTCATGCGAGCTGGGAGACACCGAGCTGCAGTTCACGCCTGGGCGATCGGGACTTTTGGGCGCCGGCATCAGAGCGGCGGGCGGGGTTATCCGAATCTAGGGGCGGCGACGGTTCTTGGCGGACGCCGTCAGCAGCGTCTGCGCCACCCCAGTGCGTCAGTCGGTCTCGTCGAAGCTGACCTTCGCCAGCGGGCTGTCCGCGACCCAGTCCTCGACGGATTGCTCGCCCCAGGGACTGTCGGAGGCGCGGCTCTGATTGAAGTCCTCGACCATCGGGGTGAGGATGCGGCGACGCTCGGCCGGGTCGGTGATCACGGTGGCCGTCGCCGGTAGGTCGGCGACGACGCCGCGCTTGAGGTGGAAGACGAAGTGCGGTTCGGCGGTCAGGTTCAGCAGCCACGCGCGTGGCTGCGGACTGGGGATGCCGCTCAGGTAGATGGTGTCGTCGACCCGGCGGAAGACAGTCTCGATCCGTCGTTGCTCTCCGGATCGGCGCCCTGTGGTGGTGATGTCGATCGTTCGGTCGTCGGATGAGTCGCCGAAGAGCGCTTCACGTACGTCATCGCGCATGGTGTGTCAGATTACTCAGGGCGAGCCCGACCACCACGTGAATCCCCACCAAGGAGCCGGCATTGTTTGACCACGTCAGCCTTCGAGTCTCGGACCTCCCGCTCGCCGTCGGCGCTCTCGGTGCCGCGCTGCGAGAACTCGGGATCGAGCAGACCGTCGACTCGCCGAGCTTCGCCAGCTGGGGCAACTTCGTCGTCAGCCAGGAGAACGCTGACCGTCCGCCCACCCAGCGCCTCCACGTCGCCTTCGTCGCGAACACGCAGGCAGACGTCGACCGCTTCTGGCAGGCCGGTGTCGACGCCGGCCTGATCGATGACGGACCTGCTGGCCCGCGTCCGCACTACGCCGACGACTACTACGCGGCGTTTCTCAAGGACGCTGCCGGCAATGGCTTCGAGGCGGTCCATCGCGACGGCGAACGACCGCGCGGGAACATCGACCACGTCGCGCTGCGGGTCGCCGATCTGGAGGCTTCGACCTCGTTCTACTCGACGGCGGGTGCGTCCGCAGGACTGACGATCCGCGCCCAGACCCCGGAGCGAGTGGGGTTCTCGGTCAGCGGACCAGGTGGCCTCCTGGGTCTGTTCCCGGGCGAGCCGACCCAGCACAGCCACATCGCGTTCACCGGTGATGATGACGCGGTCCGCCAGTTCCACGCGGACGCGATCGCCGCCGGATACCGCAGCAACGGCGAGCCCGGTGAACGGGTCGATTACCACCAGGGGTACTACGCCGCGTTCGTCCTCGATCCCGACGGCAACAACATCGAGGTCGTCAACCACAACCGCTAGACGCGGCGCAGAACGCGCCTAGCTGCCTTCGAGCCGTCGCACCAGCGACTGGTCGACGACCCCGTCCTGACCGGGAGCGTCGACCGAGACGGGGAGCTCGACGTGCAGCTCGGTGGCCTCGTCGATCCGCACCGTCGCATCCGTCAGCGTGTAGTCGAGCACGTGCCCGCCACGCGCTCGCTGGTCGTCGGCGAAGTGCAGATGCGAGCCGACGATCTCGATCCCCGCCAGGCCGTCGGGGAAGCAGAACCCGACCATCGTCCCTGAGATGTCGTGCAGCTCACTCCGGTGCTCGTGGTCGATCGCCTCGGCCAGCGATGGGTACGGCGGCACCTGCTTGGGCACCGACCGCACGCGGACCAGCTCGAACTGGCCGTCGATCCGGATCGCGACCGGTGAGCGCGGCCGGTCCGGAACATCCCACAGCCGGTGCGCCAGAGTCGTCGCGTTGACCGGCCCGCTGACATGCTGCGCCGGGCCGGGGGTGAACGGCACCACGACCGCGTACGGCGTTTCTGACTGCAGGTCGGGGCGGGTGAGGGTGCAGTCCAACTCGGCCTTGAACACCTGGCCATCGATCACGATCAGCTCTCCGTCGAGGCCGTTGAGCGTGCCCAGGCCCAGATCGCCGTGCTCCAGCAGCTCGCGGAGCGTGACGTCGCCGTCGAACGCCCCGCCGAGCAGCGCTTGGATCGTGGAGGTCTGAAACAGCTCGTGCGGCGCTCGCGCGACGCCGATCCCGTCGTGGCGCAGCAGGTCGACGTGCAGCGCGTTGAGGAACGCGAGCTCGGTCATGAGAGCACCACATCGTCGGCCCGCGTCACCGATCGAGCGTAGACCTCAGGGCATCCCGGCGATCACCGCGTCGCGCTGCGACGGCGTCATGTGCGCGAGCCCACGCGAGGCAGGAAGTCGGCGATCAGCTCGGCGATCTCGTCGCTGTGGGTCGCGGTCGCGAAGTGGCCGGTGTCGAGCAGGTGCAGCTCGGCGTCGGGCAGGTCGGCGAGGTAGGCGTGCGCACCGACGGGCGGGAAGTGCCGGTCCCCGGTGCCCCAGGCGATCAGCGTCGGTGGACGGAAGGTCCGCAGGTACTCGTGCCACGCCGGGTAGGCGGCGAGGTTGCTCTGGTAGTCGTAGAGCAGGTCGAGCATCACCCGGTCGTGCCCGGCCGCGTCCAGATAGTGCTGGTCGAGCTCCCACAGATCCGGGTTGACCGCGGCTGGATCGGGCGTGCCTTCGACGTACTGGGTTCGCGTTCCCTCGAGGCTGAGCGCGCCGGCGCGGATCTCGTCCTCGTGGGCCGCCCGGTCGGCCCAGTACGGCCTCAGCGGATACGTCCGTGGGCCGAGGCCCTCTTCATATGCGTTGCCGTTCTGAATGACGAGGCCTTCGACGCGCTCGGGATGGCGCAACGCCAGACGAAACCCGACCGGTGCGCCGAAGTCGAACATGTACAGGCTGTAGCGCTCCAGGCCGACCGCCTCGGTGAACTGCTCGATCGCGTCGGTCAGACGGTCGAACGTCACGGTTCCGGCGGGGGAGGCGCTGCGCCCGAAGCCGGGAAGGTCGGGCGCGATCGTGTGGGCGCGATCGCCCAGGCGGTGCATCAGCCGGTCGTACTGCGCCGACGAGCTCGGGAAGCCGTGCAGCAACAGCAGCGGCGGCGCGGACGGGTCGCCCGCCTCCCGGTAGAAGATCTGGCCGGCGTCCACCTCGACGGTGCGATAGCTCGACCCCGGGGTCGAGCTCTGCGCGGGCGTGGCCGTCCCCTCGCTCAGTCCGGCGTTGACCAGGCCCTCGATCCCGGCGAGCGGTGCCGCGAGCGCATCGGTCAACGCGAAGCGCGCAGCCAGCACAGCCGGGGTCAGGTAGGACACCCGAGTCTGGCCATCGTCATCCCACACGACCACCTTCAGCGGCAGGTCGAGCGCGGCCAGCGGCTGCGCGTCCATCACCGGCGTACCGCCCGCCGGGTTGCCGAAGATGATCAGGACGGTGTCGCGCAGGTCCATGCCCACGCGGCGGGCGGCGGCGCGCTGGTCGATCGTGGCGAACACGGTCATGCCGCGCTCGGTGATCAGGCCGGTCAGCCGTTCCACGGTCTCGGCGACCGGCCAGGGGCTGTCCTTCGTCGTGTAGTCAGAGTGAGGATCGTTCATGTCAGTGCCAACGCTCGCGCCGCTACCAGCGGCCCCGATGGACGACCTCTTCGAACGGCCGGCGGTTTGGCTTCTTGATCGGCTTCAAGGGTCGGTCCGCGGGGTAGCCGAGGTCAAGCAGGTACTTGACGACGCGATCGTCAGGCACACCGAGCACCTCACGCGCTTTGTCCTGATCGCCGACCGACGAATGCCCGGTGCCGATGCCGTGGTCGGCGGCGGCGATCATCATCGCCATCGTCGCCTGCCCGAGGTCGTACACCGCGGTCTCTCGAGGGCGCTGATCCTCGATCGTCGGGAGGATCAACGCGATCGTCGCCGCCGAGTGCGCGACGTGCCCCGCGCCCTGCCACACGGTGGAAAGCTCCTGCAACTGGGCTCGGTCAGTGACCACGACGAAGTCCCAGAACTGCTGGTTGCGCGCCGACGGCGCCCGCCGGCCCGCCTCGAGGATCTGGTCAAGCGTGCTCGCGTCGATTGGTCGGTCGTCGAACTCGCGGACGTTGCGGCGGGAGGTGATCGCGTCCCAGGTTTCCATGTTCAGTTCCTTTCAGCGACAGGGGGACAGGCAGTAATCATCTTCGAGCGGCTCGGGACGACGCTCAGAACCGAATGTCGGCGACAAGCGCGTCCCAGTTGCCGGCGGCGATCCGCTCCTGGTCGGCACGGTCGAGGCCGGCGCTCTGCAGGAAGTGCTCGACTCCGCCGTCGGGGCCGGGCCGGTACGGGTAGTCGGTGGCGAACATCACGCGCTCCACGCCGACCACCTCGACCGCCCACCGCAGGTAGCGCTCGCTGTAGACGCCGCCGGCCGTGATGTAGGCGTTGCGCCGGGCGTATTCGGTGAACGACAGAGGCAGCTTGGACATCGCGGCGAGTCCGTCGGACCGGTCGAGATAGAACAGGACGACCTCGCCCCAGTGGCCGAGCATCACCTGGAGGTCGGGGAAGCGGTCGAACACGCCGGCGAGCGCGAGCCGCAGGAACTGCACGCCGGTTTCGTAGTGCCAGCCGATGCCGAAGGTGGCGAACGCCTGGTCGATCATGTCGTCAAAACCGGAGTACAGCGCGTCGCGCACCGGAGGCTGCGGGATCTGCGGGTGGATGTAGAGCGGAGCGCGCAGTGACGCCGCCGCCTCGAAGATCGGCCAGTTGTCAGGGTGGTCCAAATTGCGTTCGCCGGTCCGGCCGAACAGCAGGGCGCCGTTGAGGCCGAGCTTGGTGACCGCGCGCTCGAGCTCCTCCGCGGCGGCGGCAGGTGCGGGGGTGGCGAGCGTCGCGAACCCCTGGAACCGCTCTGGATGCGCGTCCACGAGCGCAGCGATGCGGTCGTTGGTCTCGACCTGTAGGCGAACCGCTTCGTCGGCCGGCAGGCAGTGCAGGCCCGGCGAGGTGAGCGAGATCACCTGTACGTCGAGGCCCGCCTCGTCCATCGCCGCGATCCGACGCTCGCCGACCTCACGCAGCCGCTCCCCGAGGTCCCCAGGAGGGGCGCTCGCCCGAGAGTCCTCGCGTGCCGCGCCCTCCAACTGGCTCCACGCTGTGGCGACCGCGTCGGTGACGAAATGCTCCTCGGTGCCGATCGTTCTCATGTTCGTGCCTGCCTCTTCTCGGTCAGTAAGCTCACCGCCAGCCGGCGAGCCGGATCTCAGAGCGCGATGACTGATACATACCGCACCCGAGAGCAGGTCACGTGCCCACTGCGCTGATCATCGGCGCTCGGAACTTCGGTTTCGCGATCGCACAACGACTCCTGGCCGACGGTTGGTCGGTGACGGGCGCCGCACGATCGGCGGACACGCTGGAGAAGCTGAGGGCCGCGGGTGCCGACGCGCTCGAGGTCGACGTCACCGATCAGGCGTCCGTGCTGGAGGCGCTGGGCACCGTGGCCGAGCGCCACGGCGGCGTGGACCTCGTCGTCAACGCCGCTTCACCCTACGGCGGCAGCCGTTCGGGCCCGTTTGGCGGCGGCGAGCTCGCGGCGGCGCAAGCAGACGCATTCGAGCAGTGGGCGACGCTTCCGGCAAAGGGCGCGTTTGCCTTCCTCAGTGCGTCAGCGCGCTTCCTGCGCGAGCAGGGCAAGCCGGCGACGATCGTTCAGGTGACGGGCGGCTCCGCCCGCCGGGGGATGCCGGGCCGCGGCCTGTGGGCGGCCGGGGCGTTCGGCGTGCGCGCCCTGACGCAGGCCGCCGCGAGCGAACTGCGGGAACATCGGATTCACGTTGCGCTGCTGATCGTCGACGCGGCCATCGATCGCACGGGTGAGGGAGACGATCACTCCGCCGATCCCGAGAGTCTGGCCGACGCGGTCGCGTATCTGGCCAGCCAGAGTCCGCGGGCGATGACGCACGAGCTGCAAGTCACGCCGGCGCTGGACAACTGGACGCCGTAGCCGCCGAGCCCATCGCCCGGACACCACTTCCCGTTCGATCCCGGGCGTCTGGGTGAGCGCGTAACGTCAGGTTGATGATGTGCGCGCGGCGGGTGACATCGCTCCTCGTTCTCCTGGGAGCAATGGTCCTGGTCGCGGGCTGCGGTGGCTCTGGAAAGAAACCGAGCCACCACACGCAGCAGGTCAAGGAGCCCGCGCCGGCGGTCAGCGGGTCCGCGCCGGCGAACGCGGCGGTCTCGAGCAAGCTGATCACGATCGTGCAGGACGACGCGATTCTCGCCTCGCCGGGTACGGCGCTGCCGCTGGTTCGGGCATTGGGGGCCAGCACCGTGCGGGTGTTCGTGACGTGGTATTCGCTGGCGCCTGATCCGGCGGGAGAGCAGCCGCCGGCCGGGTTTGATGGGTCAGACCCGAATGCGTACCCGGCGTCGAACTGGCGGCCCTATGACCGGCTCGTCGAGGAAGCGCAGCGGGACGGGATCACCGTCGACTTGGAGCTGACGGGTGGCTCGCCGCGGTGGGCCTCAGGCAGCGACCCGCCGGTGAGCTCGCCGGGGTACACCGACGATCGTCGCTATTTCAGCTGGGAGCCGAACCCGGCGATGTACGGACAGTTCGTGCATGCGGTCGCTGAGCGCTATAGCGGGACCTTCACGCCGACGGGCTCCGGCACGGCGCTGCCGCGGGTGCACTTCTGGTCGTTCTGGAACGAGCCCAACTTCGGGCAGGACCTCGGCCCGCAGGCGATCGACGGCTCGACGGTGTCGGCTTCCCCGGGTCGCTATCGCGCGCTGTTGAATGCAGCGTGGACGGCGATCCAGCAGACCGGCCACGGACAGGACACCACGTTGATCGGCGAGATCGCCGCCAAGGGCTATGGCCTGCGGCCGGCTGGGCACCCCGGGCCGCTGCCGGGCAACACCGCCCAGACGCGGGCGCTGGACTTTGTCCGGTATGTCTACTGCTTGGACGCCGACTACCAGCCGCTGCGTGGGATCGCCGCGACCCAGGTCGGCTGTCCCGGCGATGCGGCCGGCTCGCGGCTTTTCCGTGCGCAGAACCCGGCGCTGTTTGACGCCAGTGGGTTCGCCGTTCACGCTTATGACTCCAAGGAGGCGCCGGACGCCAACCCGGCGACGATCGATCCCAACTATGCGACGTTCCCCGTACTCGGGCGGGTTGCGGCGGCCCTGGATCGGCTGACCGGAGCCTACGGGTCAACCAAGCACTTCCCGATCTACAACGACGAGTTCGGCTACATCACCTCTCCGCCCCAGGAGAAGGGCAACGGCTATCCGTCGCCGGCGCTTGCCGCGGTCGAGCTCAACCAGGCCGAGTACCTCAGCTACAAGAACCCGCGGGTCGCCGCCTACTCCCAATATGAGATCCGGGACCCGCAGCCAGACCCCACCCCGGGGTTCACCAGCGGCCTGTTCACCTCAAGCGGCGCGCCGAAAGCGACGCTGAACGCGTTCCGGATGCCGGTGTGGCTTCCGAACACGACCGTGTCTCCGGGCGCGAACGTCGAGATCTGGGGCGGCGCGCGGCCCACCGTGTTCGGCGACCAGGCCTCCCGGATCGTGGACGTCCAGATGCAGGACGGCGGCGACGGCGCGTGGAAGACGATCACGACGGTGCCCGCAGCGCCCGGGACGGGGTACATCGACATCCACACGCCGCTTCCCTATAGCGGTGACCTGCGCTTGGCGTTCACCTATCCGAAGAGCCAGTCGCTCTTACCCCCGGGCACCGCGGGCGTCACGATCACCAGTCGCACCGTCACCGTGAAGGTCACTGGCTAGCCGAGCGCCCAATGAATTGAGTCTCGAGCTACACCATGCCGTGCAGTTCCAGTGACCTATTGCCGCTGGCCAAAGCTTCGACGCGTTCCTGACCCGGTGTCCACCCTTGTGCGTATCGGTACTGCTGCGGTAGGGTTTGCGGTGTCGCCAGACAGCACGAGGCGGGAGATGGCGAATTGGGGAGTATGCGAAGTGTTCTGCAACTGCGCAGTGGATCCGTGCTCTCGGTGATGCCCGAGACGTTCGGGCGCCGCCTGCCGCATGGGTTGATGGCGCTTCTGGTCGTGGCCCTGGTGTTTTTGATCTCGGGGTCGCCCGCGCAGGGCGACACGGTTGTCGCCGGAACCATGGACCCGTTGGGGGTTGCGGTTGACGGGGCGGGGGGCGTATATATCGCCGACCCCGAAAACAACCGGGTGCTGGTGGACAGGCCGAACGGGTCGGGCGGCTACACCCAGAGCACGCTCGATGACACCGGCCTGGCCGACCCGACTGGGGTGGCGGTCGATCGCTCCGGGGACGTGTTCATCGCCGACTCCGGCAACAACCGGGTGGTGGTCGACAGGCCCAACGGGTCGGGCGGCTATGCCCAGAGCGTGGTCGGCAGTGGCCTGGCCAACCCGACCGGGGTGGCGGTCGACCGTTCCGGGGACGTGTTCATCGCCGACTCCGGCAACAACCGGGTGGTAGTCGACAGGCCCAACGGGTCGGGCGGCTACACGCAGGGCACGGTCGATGACAGCCTGGACAGCCCCGGCGGGGTGGCGGTCGATACGTCGGGGGACGTGTTCATCGCCGAAGAAGACAGGAACGAGGTGGTGGTCGACAAGCCCACCGGGCCGGGCAGCTATACCCAGAGCACGGTCGATACCGGCCTGTCCATGCCGTATGGGGTGGCGGTCGACGGGTCGGGGGACGTGTTCATCGCCGACACCGGCAACTTCCGGGTGCTAGTGGACACGCCGAACGGGTCGGGCGGCTACACCGAGAGTGAGAACAACGTCGATAACAACCTGGTCGGTCCGGTGGGGGTGGCGGTCAACGGGTCCGGGGACGTATACATCGCCAACGACGACGGCGAGTTCACCAGCGAGGTTTTGGTTGTCAAGCCCAACGGTTCGGGCGGCTACACCCCGAGCGTGGTCGATGACAGCGGACTGAACCACCCGGCCGGGGTTGCGGTCGACGGGTCGGGGGACGTGTTCATCGCCGACAGCTTCAAGGCCCGGGTGCTGGTTGAGAAGCCCAAGGGATCGGGCGGCTACACCCAGAGCACGGTCGATGAAACCGGCCTGTCCATGCCGTATGGGGTGGCGGTGGACGGGTCGGGGGACGTGTTCATCTCCGACTCCAACCACAACCGGGTGGTAGTCGCCAAACCCAATGGGTCGGGCGGCTACACCCAGAGCGCTGTCGGCAGCGGCTTGTTCTTCCCCCAGGGGGTGGCGGTCGACCGGTTCGGAGACGTGTACATCGCCGACACTGACAACAGCCGGGTGGTGGTCGACAAGCCCAAAGGGTCCGGCGGCTACACCCAGAGCGTGGTCGTCAGCGGCGTAGGCTCCGCGGCCGGGGTGGCGGTCGACGGGTCAGGGGACGTGTTTGTCGCCGACCCCGCGAACGGCCGGGTGGTGGTCGAGAAGCCCAATGGGTCGGGCGGCTACACCCAGCGTACGGTCGACGCCGACGTGTCGGACCCCGAGGGGGTGGCCGTCGACGGGTCCGGGAACGTGTTCATCGCCGACGCCGATCACAACCAGGTCGTGGTTGACAAGCCCAACGGCGCGGGCAGCTACACCCAGCGCACGGTCGACACCGACGTGTCCGGCCCCGAGGGGGTGGCGGTCGATGGGTCCGGGAACGTGTTCATCTCCGACACCAATCACAGCCGCGTGATCGAGCACGCGTCGACAGCCCCGGCGGCGCAGTTCACGAGCGCTCAGACCGCGGGTTCGCTGACGGTCGCGTTCACCGACACGTCGACCGCGGTGAGCCCAGCGACGATCACCGGGCGTTCCTGGAACTTCGGGGACGGCAGCCCGTCCTCCAACGCTCAGCGGCCGACGCATACCTACGCGACGCCGGGGGGCTACACGGTGACGTTGACGGTGACCGACAGCACGGGCCAGACCAGCACGGCGACTCAGCGGATCGTGGTCGCGCCGGTGCCCGCGTTGCTGACGTCCCCGACGGGGGGGAAGACGACGGCCGAGCCCCCGCCCGTCGGCACGCCGAACGGGAGGGTGGTGACTGCGCCGGTGCTCGTGACTGGGCGATCAAGCCGCGCGGGGTCGCGGTCAGCGGCCCTGACCGGGTCGGTGAACCCCGAGGGTGTGGCGACGATCTACCACTTCCAATACGGCACCTCCACCCACTACGGACGCTCGACCGCTGCCAAGAGCGCGGGCTCGGGACCAGAGGCGGTGATGGTTGTTGCCCACCTGAGAGGGCTGCGTCCGGGCGCGATTTATCACTACCGGCTGATCGCGACCAGCGGAGGAAGAACATTCTCGGGGCCCGACCGAACCTTCGACACCAAGGCGGTGATCGTGATCGCGGGCGTCTCCAGCAGCGGTTGCACGCGAGAGTCGCGGACGATGTTGCGGGTCCGGGTGACCAGCTTCCTGCGCGCGAGCACCACCGTCAGGCTCGACGGACGGCGGATCGCCGATGGCCAGCACGCCGCGCTGCGGGCGCTGCTGGGGCTGTCCAGGCTCGGTAGCGGCCGGCACACGGTCGCAGTCACCACAACGAGCCGCGCCGGTACCACCACTCGCACGCTGCACTTCGGTGTGTGTGCGAAACAGCAGTGACCGAGACCCGGCTCCTCAGGCCCGGCAAGACGTAGTCGACCGCAGCTGACGCACACCGCCTCTGAACTCGAGGCGTGTCGAAGGCACAATCGGCCGGCGCGGCGGCATGTTGGGTGGCCTGCTCAGGCCGCACACGCGTCCGGATCCTGCCTGCTCAGCCGATCCCGACGATCGCCGGCGCAGTCGTCTGCGTGCCGAGAAGCTCCTGCAGCTGATCGGCGCCCATCGGCCGCCCCAGCAGGAACCCCTGCGCATAGTCACACCCCAGCTCCCTGAGCCGCTCCTGCTGCGCCGGCCGCTCGATCCCTTCGGCGACGCAGTGCAGATCGAGCACGCGCGCCAGCCCGATGACCGCCGCCGTGAGTCGGCTCTCGCGATCGTCGCCGTCGACGCTGTCGATGAACCGCTTGTCGATCTTGAGGGCATCGATCGGCAGCTGCAGGATGTAGCTGAGGGAGGAGTAGCCGGTACCGAAGTCGTCGATCGCGATCCAGCAGACCGGCCATGGACAGGACACCACGTTGATCGGCGAGATCGCCGCCAAGGGCTATGGCCTGCGGCCTGCTGGGCACCCCGGGCCGCTGCCGGGCAACACCGCCCAGACGCGGGCGCTGGACTTCGTCCGGTATGTCTACTGCTTGGACGCCGACTACCAGCCGCTGCGTGGCATCGCCGCGACCCAGGTCGGCTGTCCCGGCGATGCGGCCGGCTCGCGGCTTTTCCGTGCGCAGAACCCGGCGCTGTTTGACGCCAGTGGGTTCGCCGTTCACGCCTATGACTCCAAGGAGGCGCCGGACGCCAACCCGGCGACGATCGATCCCAACTATGCGACGTTCCCCGTACTCGGGCGGGTTGCGGCGGCCCTGGATCGGCTGACCGGAGCCTACGGGTCAACCAAACACTTCCCGATCTACAACGACGAGTTCGGCTACATCACCTCTCCGCCCCAGGAGAAGGGCAACGGCTACCCGTCGCCGGCGCTTGCCGCGGTCGAGCTCAACCAGGCCGAGTACCTCAGCTACAAGAACCCGCGGGTCGCCGCCTACTCCCAATATGAGATCCGGGACCCGCAGCCGGACCCCACCCCGGGGTTCACCAGCGGCCTGTTCACCTCAAGCGGCGCGCCGAAAGCGACGCTGAACGCGTTCCGGATGCCGGTGTGGCTTCCGAACACGACCGTGGCTCGTGGCGCGAAAGTCGAGATCTGGGGCGGCGCGCGGCCCGCCGTGTTCACCGACCAGGCCTCCCGGACAGTGGAGATCCAGATGCAGGACGGCGGCCGCGGCCCGTGGAAGACGATCACGACGGTGAGCGCTGCGCCCGGGACGGGGTACATCGACATCCACACGCCGCTGCCCTACAGCGGCAACCTGCGCCTGGCCTACACCTATCCCCAGACAGGTTCGCTCCTGCCGCCCGGCACCGCGGGCGTCACGATCACCAGTCGCACCGTCCCCGTGACGGTCACGGGCTAGCTGCGATCGACCCCAAGCGCGGCAGCGCGCCGCCTACTCGGTGGCAACACGCCGCGGTCGCCGAAGACCCAGCATGTACGGGACGCCGCGGCCGGCGACGTCGACCGTCCTGGCGAGCCGCTCACGCCAGCTGGGCTCCGGCATCGGCGGCAGCGGACCCCCCACGTCGGCGATCTCCGCAAAGTACGTGCGCACGCGACCGATGCCCTCAAGGTCCTGATCGACCTCCTGCACCGGATCGAACGCCTGCCCACCGCTCCGGTAGAGCTCTTCGGAAAAGAGGACGTACTCGGGCGCCGGGACCGTGTTCTTCAGCAGGCGATGGACCAGGATGACATCGATCCCGACGAGTTTGCGGCGATCCCTGATCGTCTGCGTCGCGACCTCCCCGACATGTGCGACGAACTTGAGCTTCAGATTGCTTGCCTGCTCACACGCGTCGCACGGGCAGAGATTGGACACGACGTACTGGCGCTCGTAGTGGAACGCGCGATGCATGCCGGCGACGGCCTCGGTCATGGCGGCGGCCGTCGCGCCGGCGTCGAGCGAGTCCGCCTGACGCGAGAGGAACGCCGCGTCGCCCTCGATCTCGATCAGCTCGAAGTCGCCGGCGGCGTCGATCACCGCCTCGAGCATTCTCGCGGTGTTGATCTCGGCGTGGGCGAGGCTCATCCGGTGCGTCCGCATGTACTCGGTGTAACCGCCGATGTCGGCGATCAGGAGAAGCGCACGCTCTGGTCCCACAGAGAAGGGATCCTAATCGGTTGGTCCCGCCACAGACTCCCGAATCGTGCGGCGACCGTCGTAGGTGCCCCAGCGAAAGCCGGTTGGATGGGGCTCGGGCGTGAGCGGCGCGCGCGGCCGGTTGGCCACCGCCACCTGGAGGTTGTACTCGGGCGGCGCGACGTCGTTGGGCGTGTCCGGGTGAAACAGCGACGCCAGGTATTGCAGCTGTCCGCGGCCCGGGCCCTGCTCGAACATCCCGCCGCCGTAGATGCCGACACCGTGCGCCGCGCAGTAGTCGTACGCGTCGAACAGTGCCCGCAGGCTGCCGAACCGAGCGGGCTTCACGTTGAGCATGCGGGGCCGCCACGGCAGCGCCTCGATGTCGGCGACCGAGTGGATCGGCTCGTCCCAGGTGATCCGGTCACGGTGGCGCTCGAGCAGCTTGCGGTTGCGGGGTTCGAGCGCCGGGTCCTCGATCCAGGCGTCGGGCAGCCCCTCGATGACGCGCCGGTAGAGGGCGGCCTCTGGCTCCATCGCTACCGCGAGGTTGCGGTAGGAGCCCTTCAGGTCGATGACGTCGACGCACCCCAGGCGGGCGAGCTCAGCGACAACGCCGTCGTCCCAGCTCGGAGTCGGGTCCAGCTTGAAGCGCAGCCCGGCATCCTCACGCAGCCACGACCGCAGTATCGCGAGGCTCGGAGGGTCGCCGATCCGCACCGATGCCACGAAGTTGAGCGGCCGGGCCTGACGGCCGACGGCGTCTTGCAGCGAGACGCCGTTCTGGCGCAGAGCGAGGTCGAGCGCTGCGCTCTCGAATGCCCACCGCCGGTAGAGGCGAGCGCTGTCGCGGATCGGCCGGACCGGGAACAGATTGGCCAGGCCGAGCAGCCGCGAGAATTCGTCGAACGTACGCGTTCCGTGCAGCCAGCTCAGGTCACCACCGGCCCGGAGCAGCTCGATCTGGTCGATCTGATCCCAGGTGATGTCCTCGCCCTCGCCGACGTCGTCGCCACCGCTGAGCCGCACGACGATCGAGACCTTGGTGAACCCGCTCGACGTGTCGCGCACGATCGGCTGCAGTTCACAGCGCTCGATGACCAGCGGCAGCTTGGCGACGCGGGCGTAGGTCTCGTTTGCAGTCACGGTCGACAGGCTTCCCCGCTCGCGGCGCCAGCCGGAAACTCTATCGACGCATAACCTGCGCCCGTGCTCAGCCGACCCCGGCCGTCGCCGGCGCCGTCGCGGCGAGGAGCACGTGCAGCTCATCGGAGGTCATCGGCCGCGCAAGCAGGAAGCCCTGGGCGTAGTCGCACCCCAGCTCCCTGAGCCGCTCCTGCTGCGCCGGCCGCTCGATCCCTTCGGCGACGCAGTGCAGATCGAGCACGCGCGCGAGCCCGATGACCGCCGCCGTGAGTCGACTCTCGCGATCGTCGCCGTCGACGCTGTCGATGAACCGCTTGTCGATCTTGAGGGCATCGATCGGCAGCTGCAGGATGTAGCTGAGAGAGGAGTAGCCGGTACCGAAGTCGTCGATCGCGATCCGGACGCCGAGCTGACGCAGGGCGGTGAGTCGCTCGATCGCGAGCTCGACGTCGGCGATCAGCAGGCTCTCGGTGATCTCGAGCATCAGGTAGTGGGGGTCGAGGCCGCTGGAGCGCAGGGCGGTGCGCACCTCGTCGACGAGCTCCACGCGCGCCAGCTGCTGCGCCGAGATGTTGACCGAGAGGACGCGATGCTGCGGATACGGGTCAGCCCGCTGGAACGCGACCGCGTCCTCGCAGGCACGCTCGAGGACCCAACGCCCCAGCGCGACGATCAGGCCCGAATCCTCCGCCACCGGTATGAACATCGCGGGTGAGACGATGCCCCGGACGGCGTGCTCCCAACGCAGGAGCGCTTCGTAGCCGGTGATCGCACCGGTCGCGACGTCGAAGATCGGCTGGTAGACGAGGGTGAGCTCGTGGGCCGCGATCGCCGCTTTGAGGTCCGCGCGCAGCGAGAGCTGCTCGACCACGGTCGCTTGCATCTGGGGTCTGAAGTGGCGGAAGGCGTTGCCGTCGGCTCGCTTCGCCTCGTACATCGCGACATCGGCGTTGCGCAGCAGCTCGTCGAACGTGGTGGGTGGACCGCTGCTGAGCGCCGAGCGTGCGACGGCGACGCCGATGCTGCACTCGACGGACGCCTCTCGGCCGTCCAGCGACAGCGGAGCGCTGATCGTCGCCAGCAACTGCGCCACGACCTCTGAGATCTCCCGCTCGTGCGCGACGTCCTCGAGCAGCACCGCAAACTCGTCGCCACCCAGACGGGCGGCGGTGTCGCTCTCGCGCAGAGCAGAGCGCAGGCGCGCGGAGATCACCTGCAGCACGTGATCCCCGGCGTCGTGGCCGAACGTGTCGTTGATGTTCTTGAAGTCGTCGAGATCCATGAACAGCACGGCGGGGGCACGACCGTCTGGGCTGCGGCGGCTGAGCGCGTGTTCGACGCGATCGCGGAACAGCGCCCGGTTCGCCAGGTCGGTGACGGGATCGTGGAAAGCCTGATACGTGAGTTGTTGCTCGAATCCCTTGCGCTCGGTCACGTCGCGTAGGTTCACCACGATCCCGCCCACCGCGCTGTGCCCCAGCAGGTTGGTGAACAGGCACTCGGTATGCAGCAGGCGGCCGTCGCGGTGACGAACCCGGAACTCGAACGCGTCCGAAGGGCCCGGCGTGCGTCTGAGCAGACCGAGCAGCACCGACTCGACGAGCGCCTGGTCCTCGTCAGGGACGTAATCCAGGAGCCATCGGCCGACGACGTCCGGGACCTCGTATCCGAGGACGTGAGCAACCGAAGGACTTGCGTATTTGACGCTCGCGTCGGAAGCGAGCACGAGGATCAGGTCGCTCGAATGCTGGACGAGCGCGCCCAAGCGGGTCTCGCCCTCGGTGCGCAGCGCCTCCTCGAGCAGGATGTGTTCTCGCTCTGCCGTCGCCTCCTGGGTCCTCGCGAGCCCGATCATCCGCCCGACCACGAGCGCGAACATCACGATCGCGGCGAAGCCGATCACGATGGTGTTGAGCTCTCGCGCCGAGGACTCGAGCATCTCAGCGACCGGCGCGATCAGAGCGGCCATCGAGATGCCGAGGATGCGCCCGCGGGTGAGGGTGACCTTCGGCGCGGTCGAGTCCGAGATCGACCGCATCGACGGGTGCAGGGCGGCGGCGCCGAGCAGCACGTAATACAAGATCCACCCGCCGTCGAGTGGATCACCAGGCGTGTACACACCGTGCAGCGAGATCCAACCGTAGATCGAGTCGGTGACCACCAACGCGGCGATCGCCGCGATCATCATGAAGTAGGCGGGGCTGCGCCGGCCCCCGCCGACCGCCATGCGCACCGCGATTCCCAGTATCAGGATGTCGCCCAGCGGATACGCGATCGAGACCAGCTTCGTCATGAGATCGAGATCCGCGTTATGGGCGTACGGCGCGATCAGAAAGACCCACGACAGCAGCGCCAATCCGATCGTCACGATGACCGCGTCGATCAGGCTCGCCCAATCGCGGCCCGGGTTACGCTGACGGATCAGCAGCAGCAGGCCGGCAATGGTCAGCGGAAACACCGCCAGGTACACGAGATCGGCGACCGACGGAAATGGCAGCGCCGTGCCGAAGAACGTCTCGTAGTTGTAGGTCAGCACGTCGCCGGCCACGAACAACGTCTGGCCCAACGCGATCAGATACCAAGGTAAGCGGGGGGAGGCCTTCTGCATCCGTGCCCCGACCAGGATCGCGACGACGGCGCTGAACCCGATCAGGTTGAAGACCGGGCCGGCGTCGAGCGGCCCGACGAGGTACGCGGCCGAGATCGGCGCCATCAGCGCCAGATACAGCCACCAGGCGTTGCGGGAGAACCTCGCCTGGGTCATCGAGTAGCCCCGCAGGGTTGCCGACCGGCCACGGAGCACATATGCAGTCATCGGCAGCGAACGGCGTCCGCGAGAGCAGACCACGATGTGGTGGCCGGATGTAGCGCTTATCGGAGCGCAGACTGCAGCGACGCTGACCCGTCGCCGATGACCAACGGCCCGTGTGAGACGAAGACGTGCTCAACCGGGAGCTGACCAAGCCCGCCGAGCAGCGTCCGCATGCGTTCTGATCCGCCGGGCGGCTGGGTCCACGAGTCCGGGCAGACGCGCAGCTCACCGTCGTCCCGTCTGATCATCGCGTCACCGAACAGGAGGGCTGCCTGGTGGGGCAGCCACAGCGCGATTTCGTCGTCGCGCTCGAGGAAGAACGCCTGGATCCCGTCCCACAGTTCGGCGTGATCGCGCAGTGCGTGATCAAACGGGTAGCGCGGCTCGAACTCCGGCGCCCGCATCGCCCAGACCGCAGCCCCGTAGCGGGCGGCGGCGGCAGCGACGCTGCGCTCGTGCCAGTGCATGGTCCGGACGATGCCCGCGCAACCGCCCTGAGCGGCGACGAGGCGGTCGAGTTCGCCCCAATCGGTGACCAGCGGGTCGATCAGCAGCAGCCCGCGCGACGTGCGAACCGCCCACCACGCGACGAGAGGATCCCAACCATCCTCGCCGCCCTCCTGCTCGGTCCACTCGGGATGCTGCGCCGAGAAGTGCCACAGGCCCGGGAGGACCACAGCTTCGGATTCCGCCATCCGCCGAACTTCCGTTACGCGTCAGGGTCTGGCGGGGGAGTGTGGCCGGTGACGACAGCCTCCGGCTGGCCCGGATGCGGGGCTGGCGGTGGGTCGAGTCGGCGGGCGAGCACGACGCCCAGAATCGCGGACCCCCCGGCGAGGCCGAGCGTGCCCCAGAACGCGCGCGGCGTCATCTGCTCGCGACCGATCACGCTGGCGACACAGTCGACGGCGTCGGCCAGCGCCGCACCTTCCAGCCAGCCACGGACCGGGGTCCCGTGATCCAGCGCGACCACGGTGCCGAGCCCGAGTGCGATGTCCCGTCCACCCAGCATGCGAGCCACGACCGGCGCCAACCCGCCTGGATCGGAGTCGGCGCTCATCGCACGGATCGCCGAACCGGGGACCGCGACCGCGGCGATGCCGATCGCGATCCGGCCCCGGGCAAACAACATCGCCACAGTCGTCGCTTCCATGCCCGCTAACTATCCGGGATCGGCGCGGCGCAATCAAGGATCGAGGCGGTCCGGCGCACCATCCTCGGCTCCGTCCTCGCCGGTCTGCTCGGGCGCGTTCTGCTGCATCACGGCGCGTCTGATTCGCCATGCGGCACCAATCCGGTTGGCGGATTTGTGCGTCCACACCGAACTTTTCCGCCAACCAACCGAAACGACGGGCAGCCGGACGCGGTCCGGTGCCGAGAGTAGTCAGAGCTGAGGCTGACCAACCGCGCGTCGTTGCTTGAGCCACTCGGTCGCCAGCTCGGGAGGCATGGGCCGGGCGATGTGGTCGCCCTGCGCGGTGTCGCAGTCGAGTTCGAACATTGCCTGCAAGGTCTCCTCGTCTTCGACCCCCTCGGCGACAACGCGCACGTCAAACGAGTGGGCGGCCTCGACCATCAGCTTGACGAGACGTCGCTGACTGGGGTCCGGTGTGGCGGTGAGGATCCGGTCGATCTTGAGGACGTCGGCGGGCAGGTGGGCGAGCTGCGCCAGCGAGGTGTTCCCGCTGCCGAAGTCGTTGATCGCGACCCTGGCGCCCAGGTCGCGCACGCGCGTGAGTTGGAGACCGACGGGGGGAGCCTCGAGCCCGGTTTCGGTGACTTCGAGCTCAAGCTGCGCAGCGGCGATGCCGGTCGTGTCGATCGCGGCTTGGACGTCATCGAGGATCTCGGCCATCGCCGCGTGCCGCGCGGACACGCTGACCGCCACGCGGAGGCTGCCGTCGTTGTCCAATCCGGCACGTTGCCAGGCCGCCAGCTGCAGCCCGGCCTCCAGCAGCGCCCAGCGCCCGAGATCGCAGATCAGCGTCGAGGCCTCCGCGGCCGGAATGAAGCCGTCGGGCAACACCAGGCCGTGGCCGGGACGTTCCCAGCGCATCAGGGCCTCGAACGCGACCACCTCGCCCGTCGCCAGGTCGATGATCGGCTGGTAGTGCAACCAGAACTGCCCGTCGGCGAGGCCGGCGGCGATCGCGGCCTGCAGGACGCCGCGCGCCGACAGCGAGTCCTCGTAGGCGACTGCCCGGTCCTTGCCCGAGCTCTTGGCCGCGTACAGCGCCTCGTCGGCTCGGTCGAGCAGCACTCGGGATTTGATCAGCTCTTCGCCGGGATGCCAGGTGGCGGTGCCGACCGAGATGCTGGGGTTCCAGTCGGGGGCTTGGCGTACCGTGACGCGACGAACGGCTTCCACCAGCTCTCGCCCGATGGCCGCGGCGCCGGCGAGATCGGTGCTGGGGAGGACGACGGCAAATTCCTCACCGCCGTACCGCGCGAGCAGGTCGCCCTCGCGACCGACCGCGGCGGTGAGGGCGCGGGCGACCGCGATCAGCGCCTGGTCACCGATCGGGTGACCGAAGCGGTCGTTGAACTGCTTGAAGCGATCGATGTCGACCATGACCAGCGACAGCGGCTCCCGGGCGCGGGTTGACCGGCGCCACTCGCCGCGCAGCGCCTGATCGAACGCGCGGCGGTTCGGTATCCCGGTGAGCGCGTCGCTGACGCTCATGCGCAGCAGCTGCTCCTCCATCGCCTTCTCGGTCGTCACGTCGAGCAGGAGTCCCACCGCGCGTGCGGATGCGCCACTCGCGCGGCGATCCAGCGTCCTGCCGCGAAGCGACAGGTAACGGAGCGCCGGGCCCTCGCCGACCCGCAGGCTGACCTCGTTGGTGCCGCTCGAGATCAACTCCGCGAGTGCTTCCGTGAGCACGGCTCGGTCGCCGGGGTGGACCACCGCGATCAGCTCGTCCGCCGTGCGCGGAATCGACGCGGGACTGACCCCGAGGATCTCCGCCGCCTGGGGTTCCCAGCTGAGGCGACCGGTGGCGACATCGAAATCCCACATCGCCGCGGTTGCCTGGCCGATCGCCAGATCGAGCCGCGTGCGCAGATCTCGGCGCTCAGTGACCAGTTTGGTCAAGTCGGCCGTGTCGGTGCCTCTCGCCTGCCAGAGGTCGGCCCCCTCGCCGCGACGGACGGTCCACTCGACGTAGAGCGGGTGGCCGTCGCTCTGCAGGAACCGAGACTCGAACACCGACCCCGGGATGGCCCTCACCGCGGTCAGCATCAGCGACAGGCGGTTTCGGTCGCCGGGGTGCACGAGCTCGGTCAGCGGATGGCCGTTTACCTCGCCGGAGGTGACGCCGAGCAGGGACGCGAACTCCGCGCTGATCCCGCGGATCTTCCCGCCCGGCCATTCGAACGAGAACAAGTCGAGTTCCCCGGTCGGCGGGGTCACCTCGGCTGCCATCAATGAATCCGGTTTTTCGCGTACAGCGTCAGCAGCGTCTGTGCCACCCCACCGTTGGTGATCAAGTCGGGGTTGACCAGCGGGTACTCCATCTCCGGGGTGAAACCGTCCAGATCCTCGGCGAGTTCATCGTCGTCGATGTGCTCAAAGCCCATCGTCCAGTCCGGGAACAGCCGTGCCGGCACGTCGCTGTTCATCAGCAGCCGCAGATTGATGTGGCGATCGTCGGCGACGATCCGGTCGTAGGTCGCCTCCAGCGCGGCGGGGTCTCCCTCGAGCATCTGCAAAAAGCTCTGGTTGCTGTACAGCAGCATGCCGGTGAGCGCCGACGCCTGGTTGTTCACCCGTGAGAGCTCGAGCAGGGAGACGAGTTCCTCGGGGGTGAAGTCCACGGTGGCCTGACTGCAGTAGATCATTCGCTTCATGACACCTCGATCGGTCGTGCGCAAGATCCCTGGCGACCGCCGGACGAAGCCGCCTACTGGGTGTTATCGGCGCGCGCGCCCAAATTGCTGAGCCCGGTACCGTCCAGCCGTGGTCGACGGCCGCAACGCTCGCAGTTACGGCAGGGTGTTCGATCAGATCGCCGACGAGTACGACCGTCACCGGCCCGCCTACCCGGATGCGCTCGTTGACCGTGCCTGTGAGCTGGGACGGCTCGGTCCGGGAACGAAGGTGCTGGAGATCGGCTGCGGCACGGGGCAGTTGACGCGCAGCCTGCTGTCGCGGGGCTTACGGGTGACGGCGATCGAACCCGGTGAGCGTCTCGTCGAGCGAGCGCGCGCCCATCTGGCCGGCGCCGGCGACGTACAGTTCGTCAACGCGCGGCTGGAACAGGCGCCGCTCCTGAGCGCGCACTACCGAGCGGTGTTCTCGGCGTCGGCCATCCACTGGGTCGATCCGGACGTGAGCTGGCAAAAAATCGCGGATGCGCTCGTGGAGGGCGGAACGATCGCACTGCTGTCCTACTTCGGATTGCATGATGCACGCAGCGCCGAAGATCAACGGGCGCTTCGCGCCGCGCTGGTCAAGGTCGCGCCCGAGCTCGCCGGCGATTGGCCGGTCTACCGAGATCGCGACGCGACGCTTGCGGGTTTCAGGCAGCGGCGCGACAACGTGTCGGAGGCGTGGGCGTGGCTGGGCAACTATGAGCTGGCGCGTACCGACGTCGCCGACCTGTTCGAGGACGCCCACATCGCGATGACGCCGAGCCTCCGCGAGCACACCGCCGATGAGCTCAACGCGCTGCTCGGGACGATGTCGTTCTGGGCGCGCCTCACGCCCAACCAGCGCGACGCGCTCATTGCCGAGAACCGCTCGCTCCATCAGCGGCTCGGCCGCCCGATCCGCTCGAGCACCATCGCCTGCCTCGTGACCGCACGGCGCGCGATGCCCCTGGCGGGCTAATCCGGGTCTGGCACGCCGGCGATGTTGACGAGCGGGTGGCTGAGCAGTTGGTCGCCGGCGGTGTGGATCCGGTCGCGGCCGGCATGCTTGGCGGCGTAGAGCGCTCGGTCAGCCGCGCGGAACAACGTGACCGCGTCTCCCGCATCGCGGGGAAGCGTCGCGACCCCGGCGCTGGCGGTGACCTTCCGGTCGACGGTCGGGATACGGATCGCGCCGATCGCGGCGCGGACCGCTTCGGTGACCTGAACGGCGCCGTCGGTGTCGGTGGCTGGGAGCAGCATCAGAAACTCTTCGCCGCCGTAGCGTCCGACGAAGTCGCTCTCACGCATCGCGAGTCGCATCGCGACTCCGACCGCCGCGAGGACCTCGTCTCCGGCATCGTGGCCGTAGAGGTCGTTGATCTGCTTGAAATGGTCGAGATCGAGCAGGACGGCGGTCAGCGGGGTGATCGTCCGTGATGCCTGGGCGACCATCCGCTTCAGGGTGTCCTGGACGGCGCGTTGATTCGGCAGGCCGGTGAGGCGATCGGTTGACGCGCGCAGTTCGGCGATCGCCAGGTTCCGCAGGTTCCCCAGCACCGGGGCGGCCTGACTGACGGTCTCCCGGATGCGTTGACGCGACAGGGCGTCGGGCTCGGTGGAGTGAGCGACGAGGACCGAGCCGATGACCTCGCCACTGACGAGCAGCGGTTCGCAGGTCGACACGCCGGCTAGCCCGCCGCAGAGCTCGCAGCTGGTCAACGGCGCCCGTGCCGCCCCCTCGCTGTGGCCGCGAGCGAACCGGATCGCCAAACACGAACGTGGGGTGGCGTGCTCCAACGGCTCGCGTAGCTCGTCGAGCTCGACCAGGGAGGTCCTCGCCTCGAGCCGGTCGGCGCTGTTGTTACGGCCGAGAACCACGGCGCGGGAACCCGGCTGGGTGCGCTGCACCTGACGGCGCAGCAGCTCCTGGGCTTCGCCCTCGTTCTCGGTGGCCTGCAACGTGTCGGTGTACTCGCTCGACAGCACGCCGTGGTCCTGGGCCTCGGCCTGAACCTCGACCAGCCGCTTCAGCGTCAAGCCGAGCCGGATCATCGTCGCGGCGGCCAGCAGCGCCAGCGCGGCCGCGACGATCAGCCAAAACCGGGTCACGGTGAAGGTGCGGTCGGCGCGGTGATGCGCGTCACCGGCCGCGACGGCCTCGATCACCTGGCGGCCCGTCACCCGTGCGATCAGCGGATCCAGCCGGCCTTGCACGGTGGCCGCCGCGGCGGAACGGTCGGCGGCGGTCAAGCGGCCCGTGCCCGGGATCAGCGGAGCACGATGCGCCAGCGGGAGAAATGCGCGCCAGGCGGCCGTGATCCGCTCGATCTGGGCAAGCTCAGCCGCGGGATCACCGGCATGCAGGGCGAGCATCGCGGCGACGCTCGCGCTCGCGCGCGGGATCGCGATCCGCGTCAGTTCAGCGCGCAGGTCCTCGGCGGTTCGCACGTTCGGTGCCTCGATCGCCTCCAGGCTCAGAACCTCGACGCGCTCGAGATTGGTCGCCACCAGGCTCGTGGCCTGCGACGTTCGAAAGTTGTCTTCGAACACCTGCCGGTTGGCGCGATTGACCGCTGACAGCCCGGTGACGCCGAGGACCGCGGTCACCACCACCGCAGCCACCAGCAGACCGAGCCCGACGAAGAACCGCGTACCGGCGGATATGTGGCGGAGGCGCATCTACCCCTGATATCGACCAGCGACGGCAAGCCTTGAGACGTCGATCGTCGGCCCCATATGATCCCGCGACCGAATAGCGTCGAGCTGCTCGGACGCGGATGCGGCCGAGACGGAAGGAACCTCGTTGGCGACAACCCGGGGCATGTGGCTGACGCTGGTCGCGATGACGCTGGCCAGCAGCGTGATCCTGGTCGATCAGACCGCGGTGCCGTTGGCGAGCCCCGATGTCGTTCAGGGGCTGGGCGCGAGCGTCTCCGACGGGCAGTGGATCCTGACCGCGAACATCCTCCCGTTGGCGGCGTTCATGGTGCTCGGCGGCCGGCTGGGGGATCTGTTCGGGCTGCGGCGGGTGTTCCTCACGGGCGCGGTGTTGTTCGCCATCTCCACGGCGTTGGCGAGCGCCGCCCAGAGCCTCGTCTGGATCATTGCGATGCGCGCGGCGCAGGGCTCCGCGGCCGCGCTGATGATGCCGACCGCGGTCGCGATCACGAGCGCTGTGTGGCCTCGGGAGCGTCGCGGCTACGCACTCGGGATCCTCGCCGGCGGGTCGTCGTTCTTTGCGGCGTTGGGGCCGGTGCTGGGTGGCGTGCTGACGTCCGTGAGCTGGCGGCTGGTGTTCCTGATCAACGTTCCCCTGGCGCTGACGGCGGTCGCTCTGACCCTGGCCGGCACGCCCGCGCTGCCGCCGGATCCCGCCAACCGGCGACGCCTGGACTGGCCCGGCACCGGCGTGTTCGCGGTGGCGATCGTCGCCTTGATCTACGGCCTCTCCCGGGGGCAACCCGACGGCTGGCTCAGCGCGAGCACGGTGGTCCCGCTGGCGGTGAGCGTTGTCGCGTTCGCGGTGTTCTACACGCTCGAGCAGCGCGTCTCTGACCCGTTGATCGATTTCCGCCTGTTCCGCCGGCTGAACTTCCTGGCGGCGACGCTCAGTCAGGTGATCGCCGGCGCGATCGAGCTCGGGCTCGGGTACCTGCTGCCGTTCTACCTGCTGCTCGTCGTCGGGGTCAGCCCGGTGATCGCCGGGATCGCGTTGATCCCGGGAACGATCCCGATCATCCTCGCCGGCCCGCTGGCCGGGCGAATGTTCGACCGCGTGGGCGGACGGCTGCCGTTGGCTCTGGGGTTCGTCGTGCTCGCGGCGTCCGGCGTCGCGCTCGCGGTCGCCGCGACCGGAGACAGCGCGTGGGGGCTGATCCCCGGGCTGCTGCTGCAGGGCGCGGGGCTGGGGATCGTGCTGACGGTCAACGATCCGGTCGGGATGGACGCCGTTGACGAGGCCGACAGCGGCCAGGCCGCCGGGATCATCAACACCGCTGAGCAGATGGGTGGCGCGATCGGCATCGCCGGGCTCGGGGCCGTGCAGCTCGGCTACTACTTCCATCTGTTCTACGCGCGCCTCGGGGAACGAGGCATCAAACCGACGCCGGCCCAAGCCGCGACGGTGAAGCACTTCATCGACAAGGCCGAGCTCAAGGGGCTGCACAACGTTCCCGCCAACTCGACGGTCCGTAGGGTGCTGCACCTCCTCGTCCACAGCCACGCACAGTCGTTCCAGTTCGCGTTCTACGTGTCCGCCGGTGTCGCGCTGCTGGGCGCCGGGATGTCGTGGCTGCTGGTCCGCCAGCAGCCCCGCACCCTCGATCACCCCATCTTCAGCCGGCGCTCCCGGTGGGTGCGCGCCAACGTCGGCGAGACCCCGGCGGTCAGCCGGGTTCCGCCTGAGACCTTCGAGCACGGTGCCGGCGTCTCGGCTCGCTGAGCCGGGGTGGACGCCGCGCCGACTGCGATGATCCGATCGCTGATGACACGCGGAGCGTCGTTGTGCAGATAGCGCTGGCGCTGATCGCGGCGGCGCTGTTCGCGCTGGGGAGTGTGTTGCAGCAGAAAGCCGGAACCGACGCGCCGACGATCGGCGCCCGTACGCCGCTGCTGTTACAGATGGCGCGCCGACCGGTCTGGCTGGCCGGCGTCGCCGCCGACGGTCTGGCGTTCGTGGCGCAGGCGGCCGCCCTCGGTATCGGTTCGTTGGCCGTCGTGCAACCGCTGCTGGTGGCGAGCGTCGTGTTCGCGCTGCCGCTCGGAGCATGGCTGACCGACCAGCGGGTCGGCCGGCAAGAGGTGATCGCGGCGCTCGCGCTGCTGGCCGGACTGGGGGCGTTCATCGTGGTCGCCGATCCGACCGGCGGTCATGACGGCGCGTCACTGGGTGCCTGGCTGATCGCCGCCGCGGCGTGTGGCGGGCCGTGTGTCGCGCTGGCCCTGCTGGCACCGCGCGTACCGGGTCCGCGCCGGGCCGCGTTGCTGGGTGCCGCCGCCGGGATCCTGTTCGCCCTGTCGGCGGCGCTGACCAAGACGGTGGTCAGCGAGCTGGACAACGGGATCGTGACGCTGGTCACGACGTGGCCGCTGTACGGACTGGTTGCGGTCGGCTACGTCTCGATGACCCTGAATCAGATGTCGCTCGATGCGGGCGCGCTGGCCGCCACGATGGCCACCAGCACCGCGCTTGACCCGATCGCGAGCGTCGTGCTCGGGCTGACCCTGTTCGAGGAGTCGATCAGTGCTGGTCCAATCGACGCGCTCGTCATTCTGCTCGCCTTGGCCGTCGTCGTGGCGGCGATGATCGTGCTCGCCCGTGATCAAGCCGAGCCGCCGTCGATGGCAACTGCATAAATTCACGTGATGACCCCCAGCGAGCCCGAGCACGAGGAGTCGGTCGAGGACGCCGACGCACAGTTCCAGGCGGGGATCCGCGCTCGGCGTCTGGAGAAGCTGGAGGCGTTACGGGCACGCGGGGTGGAGCCATATCCGGTTCGGTTTGACCGTGACAGCACCGCCCAAGCCGTCCGAAGCGCCCACGGCGAGCTGACGCCGGGCACGGTCACCGACGATGCGGTGCGGTTGGCGGGCCGACTGATGGCCCAACGTCGGCACGGCGGGTTGATCTTCGCGGAGTTGCGCGACGAGACCGGGACGATCCAGCTGATGGTCGCCCGTGATCAGGTCGGTGAGCAGCCCCTGCTCGACTTCTCCGACCTCGACCTCGGCGACTGGATCGGCGTCTGGGGAACGGTGGTCAGCTCCGACCACGGCGAGCTGTCGGTGCGCCTGACCGGCTTTGCATTGCTGTCCAAGAGCCTGCGCGCCTTTCCCAGCATCCGCCACGGACTCGTCGACCCGGAGGCGCGCTATCGCCGCCGCTATCTGGATCTGGCGCTGCGGGAGCAGACGCGGCAGACGTTCGCGATCCGCTCGACGGTGATCGATGCCGTCCGCCGGGTGTTGATCGACCGGGGCTTTCAGGAGGTGGAGACCCCGGTGCTGCTCGGGCAGGCCGGTGGCGCCGCGGCACGGCCCTTCATCACCCACCACAACGCGTTGGACATCGAGATGACGCTGCGGATCGCGCTCGAGCTGCCGCTCAAGCGCCTGATCGTCGGCGGCATGAATCGCGTGTTCGAGATCGGCCGCGTGTTCCGTAACGAGGGGCTCGACACCCGCCACAACCCGGAGTTCACGCTGCTCGAGGCCTACCAGGCGTTCGGCGACTACCACGACATGATGGAGCTGACCGAGACGATCGTCGTCACGGCCGTCAAGGCGGCGACCGGCACCACGGTGATCACGGTCGGCGATCGTGAGATCGACCTGCAGCCGCCGTGGCGACGGGTGACGATGACCGATCTGATCCGGGAGCACGCGGGCGTCGAGATGCATCCCGCGATGCCGATCGGTGAGGCCCGCGCGATCGCGGACGGGCTCGGGATCCCCTGGCTCGACGTCTGGGGCGCGGGCAAGATCATGAGCGAGGTCTACGACGAGAGCTCGGAGGCGGCGCTGATCGAGCCGACCTTCGTGATCGACCATCCGCGGGAGATCTCGCCGCTGGCGCGGGCACATCGCGACGACCCGGCACTGGTCGAGCGGTTTGAGCTCGTGGTCGCCGGTCGAGAGCTCGCCAACGCGTACTCAGAGCTCAACGACCCGGTCGATCAGGCCGGCCGCTTCCAGGCGGAAGCCGAGCAGCAGGCGGGCGGGGAGGAGGAGGCCGAGCCGGTCGACGATGACTACGTCGAGGCGCTCGAGTACGGGTTGCCGCCGACTGGCGGGCTCGGCATCGGGATCGATCGGCTGGTGATGCTGATCGCCGGACAGGAGGCGATCCGCGAGGTCATCCTGTTCCCGACGTTGCGCCCCGAGGGCGCCGGGCAGGGCGATGATCTCGGGACCGTCGGTGCCGAGCGTGCGCCGTCGGCCGCCGATGTCGCGGCCGCCGCGGCGCCGGGAGGGCTCGTCGAGTCACCGTCGGGCGCGCCGACGGTTCCGGCGCTGACGCGCCGCCCTCGGTCGTTGCGGCCGCTCGCCTGGGCGAGTGTGATTGCGGCGCTGTTCTCGCTGCTGCCGACCGTCACCGGGGCACGCTTCTCGATCGGGCGCTTCGGGTTCGTCGACGTCGACGTCCGGTCGGTCGGTCTGATCGCGTCGGTCGTGATCGGGATCCTGCTGATCGCGGTCGCCCGGGGTCTGGCCCGGGGCAAGCGGCGCGCGTGGGCGCTCAGCCTGATGCTGTTCGCGGCGGCCGCCGTCGTGCATCTGCTGCGAGGGCCCGACCCGCTCGCGGTCCTGCTGTCAGTGGCAATGCTGATCGCGCTGATCTGGTTTCGCCACGACTTCCGCGCGCAGTCAGATCGGGGCTCACTGGCGCAGGCGATCGCATTCGTACCGCTCTATCTGCTCGGGGTCCTGGTCATCACCGCGATCGCGATGTTCGCCGAGCGGCACCACATCCATCCGGGACTGACCGTCGGCGGCGTGATCCGCACCACCTACGGCGGCATGATCGGGCTGAGCGGGCCGTACACCTACGAGCACCGCGTCTTTCGCGAGTTCATCAACGTCGGGCTACCGGTGTTGGGGATCGCCGGCCTGCTGATGTTCGTCTACCTCGTGTTCAGAACGTTCGTCCAGGCCCAGCCGCCGAGCGCCGAACGGAAGACGCACGCCGAGCAGATCGTGCGTACCTGGGGCGACGACACGCTCGACTACTTCGCCCTGCGGCGCGACAAGAACTACTACTTCTCCGACGACGGCCGCTCGCTGATCGCCTACCTCTACGTCCGGGGGGTCGCGATGGTGGCCGGCGATCCGGTCGGTCCGCCCGACGACACCGCCCGAACGGTCGATGAGTTCCTGCACTTCTGCGCCGGGCGCGGGTGGCGGACGGCGTTCTTCGCGGTACGCGAGGCCGATCAGCAGATCTATCGCGACCGCGGCATGCACGTGATCTACCTCGGCGACGAGGCGATCGTCAACTGCCGTGAGTTCACACTTGACACGCCCGCGATGAAGGACCTGCGGGCGGTGGTGCGCCGGCTTGACCGAGATCACACGTTCGAGCTGATCGCCGAGAGCGAGGCCGGCCCCGCGCTCGTCTCAGAGCTCAACCAGATCAGCGAGGAATGGCGCGACGGTGCCCCCGAGCGCGGTTTCACGATGGAGCTCGGTCAAGAGGTCGAGGGCACCCAGAGCGACTTCGTCATCGCCTTTGCCCGGGAGGCCGGCGGGCGCGTCGGTGGGTTCCTGCGGTTCGTTCCCGTCTACGGCCAGCAGCCCGGTTACTCCCTGGACCTGATGCGCCGGCGCCCGGATGCGGCCAACGGGATCACCGAGTATCTGATCGCCCGCGCCGCCCTCGGCCTCGGCGCTCGCGGCTTTCAGTCGCTGTCGCTGAACTTCGCCGCCTGGGGCCGGCTGCTCGACAGCGCCGAGGACGCCGGTTGGTCCGGTCGCATGCAGCGGATGATGGCCAAGGGTCTGAACCCGTTCTTTCAGATCCAGTCGCTGCGTGACTTCAACCAGAAGTTCAACCCGGCCTGGGTGCCGCGTTCGGTTGTGATCGACGATCTCTCCGATCTGCCACGGATCGCGTTGCTGTACGCGAGCGTCGAAGGTTTCCTCGAAGTGCCGGTGCTGGGCCGGCTGCTGGAGCCGCCGTTGCGCCAGCGGGTCGACGCCGCTGGACCCGTCGCCGACGGCCAACCGGTCGCCGGGACCGGGACGCGGCCGGACTAAAGCGAGCCATCGAGGTCGCCGAGGCGGCTGGGGGCCGGTGCTGGCAAGCGCCTGGATGCGCAGGGACTCGGCTGAGGCGATGTGACGAAGGGTCGTGTGTCGCCATCGACGCGTGGCAACGTGTTCACGCGGTACGAGCGGCCGTCGAGGACCGACCGGAGCGCGATCGCGCCCCAGTCGGCCCGAGAACCTGCGGCTAGGGCTTCTGGAAGGTGAGCTTGAGCCCTTCGGCGGTGCACCGACCCGCTTGCGCTGGGGTGACCTTGCACGAGGACTCGTTGCTCGTGCTGTAGGTGTAGATCTGGTAGTCCGCGACGGCGTCCGTGCCCTGAACCTTGTAGGAGAAGTTGGCCGCGTACTGCACGCCGCCGAAGATGCTGAAGCCATACTTGAGATCCCACGTGTCCGTCTTGCCCGGCTGCAGGGCCTCACCGTCTTTGGGGCGTCCTTCGAAGTCGAACGGATAGTGGGTGGGAACGCAGGTGGCAAAGCTGACGCAGGTGTAGCTCGGGACGGCCTTCGCGCCTTGCAGCACCAGGACGTGACTGCTCTTGTTCTCGACCTTGAATCCGCGGCTGGCGGCGCTGGCCGGTCCGGCGGTCGCCAGGGCTCCGGCAACGCTGCATGTCACCAGGAGCGCTGAGGCTCCGATTCGTACCTTTGCGTGGCTCATCTGCCTGTCTTTCTGTGATCGGCGGAGGCTCGTCGATTCCGACGCAGGATGCTCCCGAGGTTCGACGAGGAACCGCGGTTGCTGCCTCGGTCGCCCCGCAGAGCAGCCATCGAGCCCCTGTGTGACCTCTCTCGTCCCCGGCGCCGCCCTGAGAGCGAGAAGCGGAAACCCTCAGAGCGCGCGGAACCATACACCAACGGCCCTGACCGTGGCGAGCTCCTGGGCCAACCGGCCGCCTGCACCCCCGTTTCGCGGCCCGCGGTGGGCGTCCGAGGCCCACCTCATAAAGGTTATGGCCACCGCCGCTGACCGATCTGATCACGCCAGTCAAACGCACCGTCTGCCAATCAGATCACCGGGTGCATTGTCAATTGCACAGATGAACCTGTTCACCGATGACACTGCGCCGATGAAATATCTGTATCTGAGTGTCATTGCCACTGTCGTCGCCGTCAGCCTGCCGGCGCAGGCGCTCGCCGAGCCCGAACACGAGGTCACACCGGGCGAGTCGCTGACATCGATCGCGGCGGCCGACGGCCTGTCGATCTCCCAGTTGGCCGCCGCCAACGGACTTTCGCCCGACGCGCAACTCACCACTGGTGCGACCTTGCGGATCCCTCCTCGCTCCGCGGCGCCGATGGCCGCCGGTGCCGGCGCGGGCCCGGCGACGGCGGACGGCTCTGGAACTTCAGGGGCGGCCACGACCGGCGGCTACCGTGTCGTGCGCGGCGACACGCTGTCTGCGATCGCCGTTCGCTACGGCGTCACCGTGTCCGCGCTCGCCGCCGCCAACGGGCTGAACCCCGCCGGCCTGCTGACCACGCGCATGACGCTGACCATCCCGGGCGCAAGCCCGACGACGACCGACACGGCCACGCCTGCCGCGTCCTCCGTGTCCGGCGCGCAGCCGACGGGCGAGACCGTCTCACCAGCAGCGGTCGGGGCGGTGGCGGCCAGCCACGGCGTCTCACCGTCGCTGGCCGAGGCGATCGCCGACCAGGAGAGCGGTTTCAACAACGCCGAGGTGTCAGCGACCGGCGCGGTCGGCGTCATGCAGATCGAACCTGGCACGTGGGATTACCTCCACACTCAGTTGGGCGTCCCCGCGCTTGACCCGGCATCCGCTTCCGACAATGTGCTCGGCGGCGTCGAGCTTCTGCATTGGCTGCTCGGCCAGACCGGCGGTAACCCACAGCTCGCGGCGGCCGGCTACTACCAGGGCCTCGGGTCAGTCCAGGCGCACGGGATGTACGCAGACACCCGCCAATACGTCGAAGACGTGACGGCGCTGCAGGCTCGTTTCGGCGGCGGCTGACAGGCCGCTCGCGTCGGGCGCTGCTCTGGCGGACCCGGGGGGGCGCTGGCTGGATAATCGGCTCGTGGCCGAGTCGAGCGTGCAGCAGAGCGTCAAGGTCGAGAAAGCCGCGTGGATCGGCGTTCGCCTGTCGCCGTTTGACTCCGGGCTGGTGACGTCCGTCGTCCCGAACGGTTTCGAGGCCTACGCACGCGTCCTGCATCCGCTCGACCCGCCGGTGCCTGGTCAGCAACCGGCTCGGTGGGGAGACGTGGCCTCGTGGAGCGGAATCGAGCTCGTGCCGGGCATCGATTTCCCCGACGTCGCGCTGCCCGAGCACGAGCCGAGCGGCGCGGAGCCGTGGCCGGGCCAGGTGCCGCAGATCGGGACCCTGGACTCGGCAGACGCGGATGCGCTCAGCGCGGTGCTGGCTCGGCACACGACCACTCCAGACCGGTGCTGGTTCGGCACGTGGGAGGGTTGGGGGCGGGTGTTCTTCGACGACGGCCCACGCGTTCAGCTACCGCAGCGAGACTACGCGCTCTTCGATGGCCCGCTGGCTGCCCTGCCGTCCCTGATGGACGCGCAGAACGGCCACTCCCCGAACCTGTGGTGGCCCGACGATCAGGCCTGGTGCGTCGCCACCGAGATCGATCTTGCCTGGACCTACGTCGGTGGGCCAGCCGCGCTGATCGGCGACGTGCTCGCCCACCCGCGCCTCGAGGCTCAACCGGCAGCGCCTGGCGACAGCTTTCATCGGCGGCCACCGGCATGGCTCGCGCCTGCGATCGAAGATGCGGCCACCGAGCTGCTCGACACGGGCACAACCACGCTCGACACCTGGCGAGGAACCGTCCATGCGCAGCTGGAACGTCCCCGCGGCCGGGCCGACGGTGATCTGCGCATCCAGCGCCGACCGGTCAACGGATATGCAGGCAGCGGCTGGAGCCGGGTCACCGAGCGTGATCCCGTTCGCCTGCGACGCAACCTGACGACGGCCCTCACGTGGGCGGTCATCGAACTGCTGTGACCGGCCTGGAGGATCGATGCTGCCGTTAGGAGCTGAGCGACGTCGATCCGGAGCGGACCGGGCGCGAGGCGCCGGTTCGTCGAGGTGCGCGGGTGACCCGGCGGAACCTGCGAAGCGACACCGAAAGCTCGACGTTCCCCAGCCACAGTCGGTGGTCGAGCGCGAAGAAATGAAAGCTCATGTGCGGGCGCGAACGCCTGCCGCGGTCATACAGGGTGCAGGACCGGTATGAGCAGTGCAGCTCGTGCCGATAGGCGCGCCGCGCCTGCGTCATCGTGCTGAGATCGACCCTGACGCCCTGCGGGGTGTGGTCCTGCAGGCGGGAGGTGGCGACCCAGATGACGCGTCGCGGTGAGCCGCCGAATCCGACTTCGAGGTCCTCGTCCTGGTAGTCGTACTTGGCGAGCCGACGGTGCGCGACGCGGAAGCGATGGTCGGGGCGGCCGAAGCGGCGATCGACCTGAGCGATCGTGAACCCCAGCCGGACGCCGTCGATCGAGCGAAACGGCTTGATCACGCGGGAGATCCGATGCGCGGACCCGTGAGCCGAACGCGACCTGGCATGCGCGACCGCGACCCCGCTCACGGCGCTGCTCAGCGCGATCACCAGCGCGGCGATCAGCCCCACCGCCGCGCCCGTCAATGTCGATTGTCTGACGATCATCGAATCCGGCTACCCCGAGCGGGATCCTATTACCGCAGCGACGGAGGCGGCCCTCAAGCCGGGGGCGTGTGGGCGGCGATGATCTCGGCCTTCTGCCTGACCCCTGTGAGCAGGATCTTGATCACGGGACGGACGAGCGCCGACCAGACCGCGGCGGGCAGCGGGAACTTGGGGACCGAGTCGATCCGCCAGATCAACAGTGTCCCCGCGCCCTGCTGCGCGAGCTCGACCGTTCCGATATGGCTCTGAACTGGGACCCCCGACAGCATCTTGTAGGCGAAGCGGTGCGGAGGCTCGAACACCGTCACCTGTTCGCGTATGGGCGGGCCGATCAACGACAGCCTGCGGATCGCGCCGACGCCGTTTGGAGGCGGGTCGCCGGCGCGCTCCAGGGTCGAGGAACGAAGCAGGGTCCGATCTGCCTGCCCCTGATGATCGGCCAGCACGTCGAACACGACGTCGATCGGTGCGGCGATCGACTCCCGCAAGGTGAAGCTGGCCATGCCGGGAGCCTACTGGTGCTTCCCCAGCGCGCTTTGCGATCGCAATCCACTTAACCTTGGGGGGTACGTCTGGGGGTCGCCACGATGCGTCCGCCGCGGAGTTCGGCGATGCTGCGATCCGCAGATCACAAACCAGGAGGGGCAGCCCGGTGAGCCGCAGAAAAACATCGTCGACGGTCGTGCTCGCGCTGCTATGCGCGGTGCTGGGATCGCTCTGGGGCGCGGCGCCGGGCAGCGCCAACCCGGTCCTCACGGCTGGTGGCCATGGTTTCGAGCTCGGTTCTCGGGCCACGTCCGCGTCGCCTGAGCTGCCACCCCGAACGGCGTTCTCGGTGTTTGCGGCGTCGGTTCTGACCAGGCCTGCGCCGGTTGCGGGGGCCGACGGCAAGGTCCATATCGTCTACGAGTTGGTGCTCACGAATGTGACGCCGGCGAAGCTGAAGATTGACGCCGTCCAGGTTCGAGACGCGGCCACGCAGCGCGTGCTGCTGTCGCTGCGACGCACGGCACTCGGCGCCAACATCAGACCGGTCGGGGGCGCCGAGGCGAGCGGTGCGGGCGACTCCGAGGATCTGGCCAGCGTGCGCGACTGGGCCGGAGCTGCGCCCGCGCCGGCCGCAGGGGTCACGGTCGCAAGCGCACAGTCGGTGATCGTGTGGCTCGATGTCCGGGTCCCCAACTATGCGGCGGTCCCCAAGGTGCTGGCGCACCGCGTGATCGCCTCGTTTGTCTCTCCGCCTCCGGGTGCTCCCGCGTCGCTGGCGCAGTCGTTGATACGGGTGCCGACCGTCGATCATCGGCCGATCGTTCTCGGACCGCCGGTCGGTGGGGGCGACTGGTATGCCAGCGAGGGCTGCTGTGACCCCGTCACGCATCACCGAGGCGGGCTGATCAGCATCAACGGGCGGCTGCAGGTTCCGCAGAGATTCGCGATCGACTGGTACCGGCTCGACTCACGCCATCGTGCCTGGGTGGGAAACCCTGCCCGCCTCAGCAGCTATCTGTCCTATCGCCAGCCGGCGATCGCCGCCGCGGCGGGCACGGTGGTCCGAACTCAGGACGGGCTGCCCAACAACCCCGACATTCCTCAGCCCCCGACGATCCCTCCGATCCAGAACACGGTCGGCAATCATGTCGTGCTGCGCGTGGCGCCGGGGATCTATCTGCTGTACGGGCACTTTCAGCCCGGCTCTCTGCGCGTCCACGTCGGCGAACGAGTTCGGCGCGGGCAAGTGCTCGGGCTGATTGGCACCAGTGGTAACTCAACGACGCCGCACCTGCATTTCCAGGTGATGACGACGCCGACGTTCTTTCCCACCGACAGCCCGCCGTTCGTGTTCGGCTCATTCGTCGTGCACGGGAACGTGACGAAGCGGATCTGGGACGACAACCTGGGCCTGCAGCCGACCGGGCAGTTGCCGTTCACGCCGGCGGCGCATCCCACCCTCCGCCGCCGCGAGATGCCGCTGGACCGGGAGGTCATCTCCTTTGGGACGGGCGGGTAGAGGCGTGCGGTTCGCCACCGCCGGCGATGTGCAGCTCGCCTACGAGACGTTCGGCGAGACTGCCCGCCCGCCGCTGGTTCTGATCCAGGGACTCGCCACGCAGATGCTCGGGTGGCCCGACGCGTTCTGCACTGCGCTTGCCGACGCCGGTTTGCACGTCATCCGGTTCGATAACCGCGACATCGGCCTGTCGACCCACCTCCATGATGCGCCTGCGGTCGACATTGCGCAGCTTTTGGCCGGTGACGCGTCGTCGGCTGCCTACACCCTCTCGGATATGGCCGGTGACACGGTCGGGCTGCTCGATGCCCTGCAGATCGACAGCGCCCACATCGTCGGCGCATCGATGGGCGGTGCGATCGCGCAGACGATCGCGATCGAGTATCCGCAGCGGCTGCGCTCTCTGACGTCGATCATGTCGACGACCGGCGATCCCGCGGTCGGACAACCGACCCCAGAGGCGATGGCCGTCTTGCTGGCGCCGCGGCCGACCGATCGTCAGGGCGCGATCGATCACGTGGTCGCCAATTACCGCGTGATCGGTTCGCCCGGCTACGTGTTTGACGAGGCAGCCCTGCGCGAGCGAACGGCACGCTCCCATGACCGCGCCAACGACCCGCCGGGCGTGCTTCGCCAGCTCGCCGCGGTGGTCGCCTCCGGTGACCGGACCCCGCAGCTGCGCGAGGTTCGGCGCCCGACGCTGATCCTCCACGGCAGAGAAGATCCGCTGGCGACGCTGAGCGGCGGCGTCGCTACCGCCGAAGCGATCCCGGATGCCGAACTGGTGATATTCGACGGGATGGGCCATGACCTGCCTCGAGAGCTGTGGCCCACGATGATCGAGCACATCTCGCGTCTGGTCCGCCGCGCCGAAGAGACCTAACGCGGCGAATCAGCTCAGACCTCGTCGGGCGTCTCGTACCAACGGATTCGGCGACCGATCCTCGCTCGGCGCCTCCAACCGCGGGACTTGGGAGCCCGGTCGAGCTGCTGGAGAAGGGCCTCGATGCGTTCGTGCGCGACGGCTTGGGTCGCCGGCTCGCCCACGATCGACGGCAGCAGCTCATCGATCTTTGAGAGGTTGTCGGTGACCGTGGTGTACAGCCCCCAATCCTGAGCGCACAGCGTCACGACGTGCGTCGTGTTGAGGGTTGCAGCGGTGTCGCCGTCTCCCAGTTCGTGGCCGAGCAGGAGCATGACGGTGTCGGCCGCGTCCTTGCGATTGAGTTCGGCGATCTGCAACTTCGTCAGCAGGAGTTCCGCCGCCGGCAGCACGACCGGTTCGACCTCCAGGCGAGCCGCAAGATCCAGCGTGTGCGACATCACGAAGGTGTCGACGAAGACGTCAACGTGAAACGAGCCGTCCGCGGCGGTGAAGTAGAGACGGCGGGTGCCCTGAGTGGCGTTGAACATCTTGTCCGGCACGTATCCCTGCTGTTCGAGCAGCTCCCGTAGAGGCTTGGCGTCCTTGCGTACGGTGACGAGGTCGAGGTCGGCGAACTCGCGGGTGAGGAGGGTACGGACGTCCTCCGGCGACCGGAGCCAGATTGCGGTCCCACCCAGAAGACGAACGGCGATGCCATC
The DNA here is from genome assembly GCA_963743985.1 of uncultured Solirubrobacteraceae bacterium. Taxonomy (GTDB): domain Bacteria; phylum Actinomycetota; class Thermoleophilia; order Solirubrobacterales; family Solirubrobacteraceae; genus Palsa-465. Next base: position 60,384 of record CAVUSD010000039.1, read on the forward strand.
GGCCGCGGCGAGCTGACAGATCCGTCGACCTTCGCTGACCATGGCCGGTTCGGTGGTCATCGGCGTGCTGGCTCGATCGAACTGGACGTCGGCGGGCTGTCGGCCGGGGACGGGGCCACCAACGGCAACTCCAAGCGAGACGGCCGTTCCAGGTCGTGGAACACCAAGTGCGTCGCGAGCGCGAACTCATTGCCGTCGGCGTGGAGAGGCGACGCCTCGGTGTGGGGGTTACGGTCGAGCGTGGGAAAGCTCGAGCCGGCGACTGCCAGCCGAAGCCCACGTCCGGGTGCGACCGTAAACGCGGTGGCCGACAGCGTGACGACGATCTCTTGCACGTCCTCGTCGACCGTGGCGCGAACGTTACCGTCGCTGACGTTGATCCAGCGTCCGAGCTCGTCTTCAACACTCAACTGGGCGATGAAGTCAGCGGTGGGAGCGTCGCTGCCCGCGAAGATGATCAGGCGCGGCGATCCGATCACCGTCAGTTCCTGCGTGAGCGGGGCGGTCTCATAGATCAGCACGTCATTGCGCTGATGTTCCTCGCGCTGGTCGGCAGGTCCCATCGGGGTCACCGCCGGATAGCAGCAGCTCCGCCCGCCAGGCAGACGCACGGGGAACCCAGGGTCACAGACCATCGCATCCGGTGCCAACATCCGTCTCGACGGGCCCTCGGTCAGTCGGCCGGTCCCGCCGCTGGAGTTGGCGCGACCATCGCTGACGAGGTGCAACGAGAGCGTCTGGTGAAAGGGTGGAGGCCAGGTGGAGAAGCTGCGCCATTGGCGGTCACCCATCACAAAGACACGCACAGGGCGATCTTCGGTGGCTTCGTCGCCATGGTCGAGCAGCCAGCGTCTGAAAAAGGCGAGTTGGGCCTCATCGATGGGGCTCGCCGCCGCGTCGCCGAAGTCCACCCCGTTGCTCGTTCGCTGCCACGGGACGTGGGTCCAGGGGCCTGCGATCAGGGTCTGCTCGGCGCGAGCCTGCGCGTCAAGTCCGCGGAAGTTCTCAATTGCGCCGTCAAGGAACGTGTCGTACCAACCGGTCACATGCAGCGCCGGAACGTCGATATCGGGGTATTGACTGCGTGGCGCGATCGCGTCCCAGTAGGGGTCCTCACGTGGGCGCGAAAGCCAGTCCTCGACGAATGGAATGTGACGGCGTAGGTGCGGACCGAACGTCGCCGACACGGGCAAGGTTTCAAACAGAACGCTCGGATCGGCGCTCATGGTCGTAAACGCCTGAGCCGCTTCGTTGTCGCCGGCGCGCAAGGCCGCGGCGGCCCCCAGGTCACACAGCCACCGATGCGTCCAGCCGAGCTGAAACGCACCGCCTCGAAACAGCCATGGTGTGTGCACGTCGGAAGTGGCCATCGCGGGCGCAATGGCGCGTAACGCGGGCGGCTTGAGCGCGGCGGTCAGTAGCTGGATCACCCCCGGATACGAGAAGCCGTAGGTACCCACCGCTCCGGTGCACCATGACTGGTCTCCTATCCAGGAGATCGTGTCGACGCCATCTTGTGCTTCTCCGTGAAACGGGCTGAAGTTCCCCCCCGAATCGCCACTGCCACGGACGTCCTGGCACACCACCGCAAAACCGCGTGCCGCATACCATGACGGGTGCGCGTATGACTCGGTAACGCCCCACACTCGCCCGTACGGCGTCCGCTGCAGCAGGGCCGGAGACCGGTCACGATCAGCCGGGAGGTAGACATCGGCGATCAGAGTTGTGCCGTCCCTCATCACGGTCTCGGCGTCACACAGGCGCTCGACTCCCGGGATCATCAGCTGGCGCACAGTCGTCTCCTTCGAGCAGGTCCCGGCATCGAGTCTGAAGCCTCCGGGCGAGCGAGTAAATCTAGCGACGCAGGGCGCGCGGCCGGGGTGCTCGACGGGAGGCCTCACGGGGTGCCGGGGAGGGGCGGCTCGCGCACGCGCTCGCGCGTGCGCGTGCGCGCGCGAGGCGTCAGGGCCTCGGCCCGCGCAAGAGCCGCCCGGACCAGACGCGGCGTGCTCGCATGGTCCTCGTCAGCGGTCCCTCGCGCGCGCACGCCCGCGCACCCGCGCGCACGAGGCAGCCTCTTGACGCGGAGTTGACTCCGAGTTGTGAACGCCGTACGTTCCGCCGACCCGCCCACCCCGAAAGGACTAGGACATGGCGACGGCAGCCGGGGAAGGTCTCTATGTGCGGCGAGCGACCGGGCTCGTTCGGGACGCTTCGCTCTTTGACGCGATCGTCTACAACGCGGCCGTGTCGGCGCCCGTTGGTGCGCTGCTGGCGTGGAGCGTGTTCTTCATCTTGTCGCTGTTCCCGGGCGCTGACATCGTCTTGGCCTGTGGCATCTGTTTCGTCCTGAACATCCCGATCCTGATCATGATGGCGCTGATGTCCTCGGCGATCCCCAAGACGGGCGGGGACTACATCTGGGTCAGCCGGATTCTCAACGCCCCGACGGCGACGGTCTCCCACGTCTCGGCCGCCATCTGCGGGCTGGCCGGCGCCGACTACTTTGCGCGGTACTTCGCGGTCTACGCGCTCGGCCCGCTCGCCTCGGCATTGGGAATCGTGTTCAACGCCCACTGGCTGATCACCTGGGGTACGAAACTGCAGACCGACAAGCCATGGATCTTCATCGCGGGCACGGTGCTCATCTTGACCGCGGGCGCGATCATGCTGATGGGAACGAAGACGACGTTCCGCTGGCAGAACGTGTTCTGGATCATCGCCAGCGCTGGGACGTTCCTGGCGTTCATCGTGTTTGCGATCGGATCGCACTCCGACCTCGTGCACCACTACAACTCGCTCTCGCATCAGTACGGCGGGCACGGCAACGTCTACGCCCAGACGATCGCCAAGGCACAGGGGATCGATCACCACCCCCACCCCGGGAAGCTCTCCAGCACGATCCCGGCGGTCTTCCTGATCATGGCCTTCTCGATGTTCAACTGGTGGAGCATCTACACCAACGGCGAGTTGCGCAGCGCCGGGAACCGCAACCGGCAGCTGTCGATCATGTTCGGCGCGTTGACCTGGGACCTCGTGTTTCTCGCCATCGGCGCCCTGCTCATCTACAAGGTCGCCGGGTACGCGTTCATGTCGGCCGTCAACTCCGGCAGCCCCGCGTATGTCATCCCGACGGCTCCCTGGTATCACTTTGTCGCTTCCCTGGTCTACGACAACCATGTGCTCACGCTGCTGATCATCGGATCGTTCGCGTTCTGGGCACTACCGGCGATGCTGCCGAACATGTTCGTCCCGATCCGCTCGCTGTTTGCCTGGTCCTTCGATCGTCTGCTCCCGGAGCGGTTCTCCCAGGTCAGCGAGCGGCGAGGCGCGCCGACGGTGGCGATCCTGTTCATCTGCGCGATCCTCATCCCGCTGCTGCTCTGGACCACCTACGACGCGAACCTGCAGGCGCTCGTCGGATTCTCGGTGCTCGCCGGCGCCCTGGTCGTCGTCCTGGTCGCGATCGCCGCATTCGTTTTCCCGAACCGGCGGCCGGACCTCTATCGCTCCTCTCCGGCCAACGTCGACCTGTTCGGGATCCCGTTGCTGAAGATCGTGTCGCCGCTGGCGATCCTGGTGATGGCGTTCCTGGTATGGGCGACGCTCAAATATCCACCGGTTGCGATCGGGACGCCGGCTCACCGGTGGTGGGTCCCCGGCTATCTCGGCGGAATCGTGCTGCTCGGCTTGGGGATGTACTACGGGGCGCGCTTCGTGCGTCGCCGAGAGGGCATCGACATCGACAACGTCTTCATGGAGCTCCCGCCAGACTAGGGTGCTGCACCGAGCCGACGCGGAGATAGGCCACCGCTCCGCGCTGGTCGTCGGCGTGAACGACAAGGAGAAGCATGAGCAAGTTGAAGAGCATCCTGGGCACGGACAAGCCCGTCGTCGCAATGATGCACGCCAAGGCGATGCCAGGCCGTCCTCACCACGACACCGCCGCGGGCATGCGGGGTATCCGTGAGGGCCTCGCGCGTGACCTCGAAGTGCTCCAGGAGTGCGGCGTCGACGCACTGCTGTTCTGCAACGAACAGGACCTCCCGTATCAGCTCGAGGTCGGGCCGGCGGTCGTCGCCGGGATGGCGGCGGTGATCGGCGAGCTGCGTCCCCAGATCGACATTCCCTTCGGGGTGGATCTGGCCTGGGACGCGGTCGCCGGCCTGTCGGTGGCTCGAGCGACCGGCGCGGGCTTCGTTCGCGGCGTGTTCACGGGGGTCTACGACACCGACATGGGTCTGATGGCGCCGCGCTACGGCGACATCGCGGCGTACCGACGCAACATCGGCGCGGAGTCGGTGGCCGTGTTCGCGCATATGACCCCGGAGTTCGGTGAGTCGGTCAGTGGGCGGAGTCTGACCAGCCGGGTGCGAGGTGCCACGTTCATGGGCGTCGACGCGCTGCTGGTCAGCGGGCTGCACACCGGGCTCGCGGTCGGGTCAGACACGCTGTCGGAGGCCAAGCAGGCCGCCGGTGATACTCCGGTTCTGGTCTCGAGCGGGGTGACCGTCGACACGGTGCAGGAGATCCTCGCGACCGCCGACGGCGTGATCGTCGGAACCAGCCTCAAGGACGATGGAGATACGTGGAAGCCGATGAACCGAGGCCGAGTCAGCGCCTTTCTGGCGCAGGTGGCAGAGGTCCGGGGAGATGCTGGGCCGGCGTAAGCGCGGAGGTCGGGGAGCTGGTGCGCTCACGCGCATCTACTTCGCGACCGACCTGCACGGATCCGAGAAGTGCTTCCGCAAGTTCCTCAACGGCGCCAGCGCCTACGAGGCGGGCACGGTGATCCTCGGGGGTGACCTCGCCGGGAAGGCGATCCTGCCATTGACTCGTGATGGTCTGCATTATCGAACGACGTTCCAGGGTCGCGACCACGTGCTTGAGAGCTGACAGCGATGAACTCAGCGAGTTTCGCCGGCTCGCCGCTGACCACGGCTACTACTGCTATCTCGAGGAGCCCGGCGAACTCAGCGCGCGACAGCAGGACGGGACGCTGGAACAGCTTTTGACCGAGCTCATGCGCCAACGGCTCACCGAATGGACGATGCTCGCCGAGCAGCGCCTGGCTCCGAAGGGCATCAAGCTCTATTGGATGCTCGGCAATGACGACCCCAACGAGCTCGAGGTGGTTCTGAGAGAGGCGCCGTGGGGCGAATACGCCGATGGGGCGGTGCTGCGAATGGACGATGAGCGTGAACTGGCAACGCTCGGCTACGCCAACGAAACACCGTGGCACACGCATCGCGAAGCGCCCGAGGACCAGCTTGAAGCGATGCTCGACCAGCTCTGTGGGGGGCTCACCGATCCGCGGACGGCGATCCTCAACTTTCACGTTCCCCCGTACGACAGTGGCCTGGATTCGGCCCCGAAAATCGACGCTGACTTCAACGTCCAGACGCAGGCGGGTCAACCCGAGTTCGGGCCCGTCGGGAGCACGGCGGTGCGGCACGTCCTCGAACGCATACAGCCGCTGCTCAGCCTCCACGGCCACGTCCATGAGTCGGGCGGGTTTCGGCGCATCGGCCGGACGCTCGCGATCAACCCGGGCAGCGACTACGGGATGGGCACGTTGAACGGCGCGCTGGTGACGTTCGACGGCGCTGAGATCAAAACCTTCCAGCTGGTCCGCGGATGAGCGACGAACGCGCCGTCGAGCTGGTGATCGCGATCGACGTCGGCACGTCAGGGGTACGCGCGACCGCCGTCGACCTCGGCGGGCGCACGGTACGGGAGATCCGCAAGGGGTATGCGGTCTCCACTCCGGGGCCCGGATTGGCCGAGCAGGACCCGCGCGACTGGACCGAGCGCGCCGTCGAGGCGCTCGGTCTGCTGGTGCGACGCCTTGACGATCCGTCGTCGGTCGTCGGCATCGGGTTGACCGGTCAGTGTCCGACGATCGGTGCGGTCGACGTCGAGGGACGGCCGGTGGGACCTGGGCTCATGTACTTCGACAACCGCGCCGTCGACGAGGCCAAGGAGATCTCCGAACGCTATGGCGCGGCGCAGATGCACGCTCGCACCGGGCATGTGCCCGAGGCGTTCTACGCCGGGCCGAAGATTCTCTGGCTGCAGCGCCATCAACCCGACGTGTTCGCGCGGATCCACCGGCTGTTGTTACCACGGGATTTCGTCCTGCGGCGCCTGACCGGCATCGAAGCCACCGACCCGACACACGCATCATGCACGCTGTTCTTCGATCTGCAGGAGCGCCGCTGGGCGACCGACATGATGGAGGACTTCGGGTTGGACCCGGCGCTGTTTCCTGCGGTCATCGCCCCGCAGGATGTCGCTGGAACGCTGTTGGCGAGCGTCGCGGCGGAGGTGGGTCTCCGCGCTGACATTCCGGTCACGATCGGCGCCGCCGACAGTCTCTGCGCCGCGTTTGGCGCCAGCGCCAACCAGCCCGGGCCGATCAGCGAGATGGCGGGCTCCTCGTCGTGTCTCAACTCGACCGTCGATGTCCCGTTGGACCACCCGGGGATCGACATCTATCCGCACATCCTCCCCGATCGATTCATGACCGAAGTCGGCGTCAACACGGCGGGCGCCGCGGTTGACTGGGTCGTCCGGCAGTTCGATTTCAAGCGCCACAGCGTGCTGCTGGAGGAGGCTGAGCGCTTCCGCACCCGCTGGCGCAAACGCAGCCGCCGCGGTTTGAACCCGCTCGAGGTCGCGCCGCTGTTCATCCCCTACCTCGGCGACGGGGAACGCAACAACCCCGACGCGCGGGGAGCGTTCGTCGGCCTGTCGCTGCGCCACGATCGAGCGGCGATCGCCTACGCAACCCTGGAGGGAGTGGCGTTCGCCGTGCGGTCGGTCATCAATGTCCTGGTCGACGGGGGGTGCCGGTTTGCTGAGCTGCGCGTGTCGGGCGGCGCCGCCCGGTATGCGATCGCCAACCAGCTCAAGGCGGACGCCCTCCGGCGGCCCGTGCTGACGCTGCGCATCGACGCCACCACCGTCGGAGCAGCGATGTTGGGCGCGATCGGCGCCGGCTACCAACAAGACGTCGAGAACATGATGAGCGAGTTGCTCGGGCGCGCCGAGGTGCTCTATCCCAGCGACCTTGACTCACGCATCGAGCGCGAGCGGGCGGCCTGGTACGACCGAGTGGTCGGTGCCTCCGCGCTCCAGGTGACAGCCGACGATCTCGACCAGGTCACGCCCGTAGCGACGAATTGACCTAGAGGTCCGCCTGGATCGCGGCGATCATCTTGGCCTGGTCGTTGACGACGGGCAAGAACCCTTCGGCGCTGCTGAGGGGAACGTTGCCGACGGCGATCATGACCGTGACGAGGCGGCCGCTGCGGGTGTGGATGTAACCGGCGAGGCTGTTGCCCAGGACCATGATCTGGCCGGCCGGATTACCGACGACGCGGTTGCCGGTCTTGATCTGAGCCTGTCCCGCCGCCGGTGAGTTGGGCAGGACATTGGCCATCGTGCCGTCGCGTCCGAGGATCGGCAGCGAGTCTTTCAGGGTGGCGCCATACGACGTGCGGGTCAGGCCGCGCAGCAGGATCGCGAGTGCCTGCGGGCTGGAGCGGCCCTGGTCATCGGATCCGGCGCCGTCCTGGGGGAACAGGCCGTTACGCGGGACGCCGAGGCCGGTGGCGGTCGTGACCTCGGCTTTGATGCCGGTCAGACAGTTCCGGCTGCCGAGTCTGACCGCAGCCAGACATGCCATCAGGTCAGCGCCGCGGTTGTAGCTGACCTTGAGGATCAGCTTGGCGTATTGCGAGATCGGGTCCGAGACGTGTACGCCGACCAGGTCGGCGCGCCGGTAGCTACCCCGGGCGGGCAGCAGCCCGGTTGGGTTCGTGCCGGTCGTCGGCGCGGTGACGGTGACGCCGGCGCGACGCAGCGCCTCGATGAACGCCGTCCGGGCGAACTGCGACGGATGATCGACCTCCCAGACGCGGAGCGCCGGCCCGCCTCCGGCGGCGATCTGACCGGCGACGACCAGATGCCCGGGCGTCGGTTCGGTGACGTTCAGCGTGGTCGCCCGCCCGCGGGCGACGGTGGTGACGTGGCTGGTGACGGTGTAGGTCGGCGTGACCGGCCGCGGAGCGACCGTCGCGGCGCCGCCCACCCGCCCGGGCTTGACCAGCAGGTCGACGAGGTTCTCGTTGAACCAGATCGGGGATACCTCGCCGTCGGGAAAGTCATAGGAGCGAAACAGCCGGTCGTCGATCACGACGTTGCCGTTGATCTGAGTGATCCCGGACGCGCGGACCCGTTGGGCGAGTTGGCGCATCGCCAGCCAGGGGTTGCCGTGTGGCTCGACGCAGCCGGGGAGTTGGTCGGCGTAACTGTGATCGCCCTGGGGCAGGCTCTCGTACGCGAGCCGACCACCGGGCAGTTCCCGTAGGCCGAACGTCAGATCGCCGGAGCCGACGAGCACGAGATTGCCGGTCAGCGTCCCATCGGTGACGGTCCCTTCGCGGTAGACCGGCGTGCGGAACCGGTAGTGGGTTCCGTACAGCCGCAGCCCGGTCGAGACCGAGTACAGCTTCATCGTCGATCCGGGGTCGAACATCTGCTGGTCGTTCTGGGACGCCAGTACCTGCCCGGTGCGCTGGTCGAGCACGTCGTAGCCCCAGGTCGACTGCCGGTAGATCGGTTTGTGCTCGATCCGCTCGAACGTCTGCGTCAAGGTGCTCGTTGGTGGCGTGGCGCCACGGCTGACGGCAGTGCTCACGGTCATCGCCACGACGATCAGAGCCGCAACCAACGCCAGCGCGCTCATTCGTACCCGTTTCAACTCGCCCCCGATCGGTCAAACCTCCGCCCGCGTCCCGGTGAGGCGGGCTCATGATGGCTCGGCGCCAGCGAGCCGGCGCCATGCCCGGCGGCACCGTACCAAAGAATCGAACGATGAGCCGCCCTACGGACGGTGGCCGTGGTCAGTCACGGCCGTGATGCACCGCTTCGATGTTGTGCCCGTCGGGATCGAGCACGAACGCGCCGTAGTAGTTCGCTGAGTATTCGGCTCGGAGACCGGGTGGGCCGTTGTCGCGTCCTCCCGCCTCCAACGCGGCCGCGTAGAAGGCGTCGACCTGTTCACGTCGATCGGCAGCGAAGGCAACGTGTAAGCCGCCCACGACGTAGGCGGTCGAGATCGCGAAATCGTCGGCCTCCTCCAAGCCAAAACGCACCTCCGTGTTGCCCTCACGCCATTGACCGAGCTCGGCAAACCCCAGCGGCGTCAACGCCCGGCGATAGAAGTCGCGACTCCGGGCCAGATCGCTCACACCAACGCTGACATGATCGATGACGATGCGACGCCGTGGCACGTCTCAGACTCTAGGGCTGGCGCTCGGGTCCGCACAACACATGAGGGAGAATCGATCGGTGCCCGACATTGCGCCCTTTGCTGAGATCGCCGGTGACCCGGACGCGACGCTCGACGTGCTCGCGCTGGCCTTGGCCGGCGAATTTCGGGACGTTGACGTGAGGGGGGCGATGGCCAGCCTCGACGCGCTCGGTGCAGCGTTGTCGCGCAGCGTCGAGCAGACGACCGGAACGCCCGATGCTGTGCTCAGCGCGTGTCGTCAGGTACTCGCCGACGCCGAGGGGTTCCGTGGCGATCAGGCGCGGTACGACCATCCGGACAACTCGATGCTGGACGTGGTGCTGACGCGACGCCGCGGCCTGCCGATCCTGCTCTCCGTCGTCTACGTCGAGGTTGCCCGCCGCGCGGGTCTCGAGCTGGCCGGCGTCGGGCTGCCCGGCCATTTCGTCGTTGGCCATTTCGGCGCTGATCCGCCGGTACTGATCGATCCCTTCGGGGGAGGGGTGACGGTCACCGCCGCCGCGGCCGATCCCGCTCTGCTGCGGCCCTGGGACGCGCGTGCGATCACGCTGCGGATGCTGAACAACCTTGTCGGGTCCTATGACCGGCGCGGCGATCTCACCAAGGCCCTGCACGCCGCCGCGATGCGATTGGCGCTGCCAAGCGAGCCGCGCCTGCGGGACACGCTCAAGGCCGAGCTCCGAGCCATCCAGGCTCGACTCAATTGACAGATAAATGAATCGCCTTACCTGCCGGTCGGGCGGTGCGGGGCGCCCCGCGTGAAGGCGGCGGAGCGACCCTGACGACCCGCGGAAGCCCCCCGCGCTGAAGCGTGAAGCGGAGCGGGTGTCCGCCGGACCAGCAAACGCAATGCCGGATCGTTGGCGCCCTCGTGCTCACGCTCGCTCAGCGCCCTCGGGTGGACCGTATGGAACACCGGACCACGCACCGGATCGACCACCGCGACCACGACCTTCGAGCGGCTGGGCGTGTCGAACACGATTCCATCGAGGTTGGAGCCGGTGCCGGCGACGCTCACCAGGTTGCCGATCTCAGTGGACTCCATAACGTTCGAGCTTACCGGTCGCACAGCATCGGGCTTTCGCCAACTCAATCGCGGCCGGTGGATCTCCGGGCCGCTACGGTGAGAGGATCGACCCCGAACGACAGCGATCGCAGACCGCTCGGCAATTGGCGAGGGCGGTTGACGACGGCCGAAACGTCGGCGCCGCGCTGCGCCATCTCGACATCCACGGCTCCGAGCCCGAAGCCCAGGATGTGGCGGACGCACTCGCGCGGTTCCTGGTGGCGCGTTGCGATTCCCATCACGCCGGCTGGCGAGTCGTCCGGCAGGTGGTCGTCGACTCCGCGGCCGACGCGCCGTGGGAGAAGTGCGCGCGACGCGCGGTTCCGCTCGTCGCCCAGGATCTCATCAGCCTCAGCGGCGATCGAGGCAGGACGCTGTTGGCCCACGCTCAGCACATCGCCGCGCAGCGTCGGGCGGAGGAGATCGCCGTCCACGTCGATCAGTCCGCCGTCCTCAAAGATCTTGGGTTGCGATGCTCTACCGCGACTCCTGACCGCTGGCGAGATGCTCTGAGCTGCGCCGTCCGGGCCCGCTCGCGCGAGCAAGTCGCTCGCGCGGTGGACGGCTCGCTTCGGGAATGACCAGAGGCCGCCGGCGTTACGCGGCGGTCGGCGTGGCCTTCGTCTGGCGAGTCCTGCGCGTCGGCTTCGCCGCGCGAGTCGCGCTGCGACCGTTCTCGGTCACCAGATGCCACTTGGTGGCGCGACGCTGGCCGCTGCGCTTGACCTTGCCCTCGGACTCGAGGTCCTTGAGAACCTTGAGCACCTGATTGTCTGAGCCGTTGACCTGTGACCGGATATCCCGGGCTGGCACACCGTCGGGCGTCACGAGCTTGACGACGACGTCGGGTGTGAGCGCGACCTTGCCGGCGCTTCGCCCGTTGGATGTGCGCGAGCGGGTTGCGCGGCCACGAGCGCTACGGCGACCGCGGGTAGGGGCGGGGGCGGGTGAACTCCCGACCGAGCCTTCGAGCGCGGCGATTGCGGTACGGAGGCGCTCAGCGTCCGCCTCGGTCTCTGTGAGCTGCGTCTGCAGCTGCTCGATGACCTGTGTGATCTCCATCGTTGTGTGTCCTATCCCCATTGCTCGCCGTAGCGGATGGATCGGTATTTGGTGGGTCCGGGTCTTGCCTGGCAGCGAGCCCACGTTGCCGTTGAAATGATCCTAACGCGCAAACGGGGGAAGCCGATGACCATTCACTTTAACACCTAGCAGGCTTGCCGGTGTGCAGCAGATTGGTTTAGGCCGTCCGCCCGGCCGCTTATGCGCGCTTGCGGCGGTCGAGCTCGAGCTTCATCCGCGTGATCTGGTCATCGACCGAGCCGCCGTAGCTGAGTTCGCGCAGTTGCCTGTCGATGTCATCCTCGCCCGTCCCCAGCGGGGTCAGCGTGCCCGACGCTTCCAATTCCTCATTCACCGCTGCTCGCAGGTTCATGTCTTCAACCCGCTGCACGGTGCGCTCGATCTTTGCCCCAACCTCACGGAGCTGTGACGACAGACCGGCGGCGGATTCCGCGATCGCGAGCTGTGCTTTCGCGGCCACGTACTGCGCCTTGGTGATCTCCTTGTGTGAGCGAAAGCGCTCGATCCTTGAGCGGTAATCGCCCAGGCCCGTCACCATCTGAGCCTGCTGGCGTTCCAGGTCGGCGACGATCTGATTGAGCTCGACGAGCTCTTGGCCGACACGCCGCTTGCGCTCGAGCGCCTCTCGCGCAAGGTCCTCGCGTCCCAGCTCAAGTGCCTTCCGGGCGCCGGCATCGAGCTTGCCAAGCTGGGCCTGGCGCCGATCACGGTGGTGAACCACTCGTTGTTTCGCGGTCACGAGGTCGGCCACGTCTCGCCGCATCCCGTACAGATGCTCCAACTGCTGCTCATAGCTGTAGTCGAGGATCTCCTCGGGAGATTCGACCCGGTCAAGGAGTCGGGAGAACGTGGCTTTCAGCCTGAACGACAGCCGGTTGAACATGGTGGCACCTGTACTGATACGGTCGAACGACGGGAGTACAGTCTGACGCGCGCCCGCGAGTGACAGCGCCATCTGATCTCCGAAACCGCCCAGGTGCGGAGCTCGTTTGTCGCTTGAGCCAGACCTCACGATCGTGGAGTGCGCCGCAGCCGGTGAATGTGGACCCGCGCTTCGCCGAAAGATTGCCCTGAGTGTGATCGGAGCGGTCGCTGTCACCGGCGTGCTCGGATTTGTGCTCGCCGGACACCGCGGTCAGTTCGTGGCGGCGCTGCACAGCGCGCCGATCGCGTTCCTGGGGGCGTCGGTGGCGCTGCAGATCCTGGCGCTGCTGTCTCGTAGCGAAGCTTGGAACGTCTGCGTCCGCGCGGCCGGGGGAACGGTCCCGCGTCGCTTGTTGTTTCGCGCCGCCGGGGTCGGCTACCTCGCCAGCATCGTGAACGGATCGTTGGGCATGGCGGTGCGAATCGCGTCGCTGCGCAAAGTCGCAGGTGACCGCGTACCTCGTGTGCCGGCACTGGTGGCGGCCGAGGTGCCGATCATCACCGTCGAAATCGTGCTGGCAGCGGTTTTCTCATTTACGCTCGTGGCGACGCTCGGCGTCGTGTGGTGGGTGCCGGCGATTGCGGTGTTGGTGATGGCCGGAGTCGTCGTCGGATTGCGCAAGGTTTCGGAGCGCCGTCGCACCGGTCTCTGGGCTGGCCTGGCGATCTTCCGCATGAAGAGTCGCGGTCGCATGATCGCGTTCACGTTGATTGCGGTGTGTGCCCAGGTCGCCCGCAACTGGCTGATGCTCCGCGCGATCGGTGTCGATGTCTCGATCTTTGCCGCGATGGCTTGGCTGATCGCGATGTTCACCCTTGGACAGCTTCCGATCGGGCCGAGTATCGGGCCAGCCGCGGCCGTGCTGATTCTGGGTGCCCACGGTGTTGCTGCCACCGCGGCCGCCGGTGTGCTGGTGGCCGCCACCGGCATCACCGGCTCGGTCTGTTATGCCCTCTGGGCGATCATCGATCAGATCGTGGCGCGTCGGCTTGGTCCGGCGCCGGAACTCGGCGTCGCACCGGTTGCCGTCGCGTTGCGGTCGGGCTGATCGGGCGTGAGCCGGCAGCACCCCTCGACCGCGGGGTGTTTATGACCGGCGGACGGGGGAATCAGGGTGCCATCAGCCCGGCGAGCGTTGCGTTCGCCCGGCTCGACGGAAAGGGTCGCGAGCGCGTTGGCTTCCCAGCGGGAGCGCGACGACTCGCGTCCCGCCTACCCGCGGGTCTTCGTCTTCTGTTTGGTTCGCCGCGACCTCTTGGCGGTGGCGGGCTTCCCGTCGTCGCTGAGCTCCGCCAGCGTCTTCTCCAGCGCCGCCATGAGGTCGCGCGGGGCCTCGGGCGTCTGTTGACTCTCGGGCACCGTGATCGTCTTGCCCTTGGCCTTGCGTGAGACGACGCGCTGCAATCGCTGGCGATATCGGTCCTTGAAGCGGTCGGGATCCCACTCGGCGGTCAGCTCCTCGATCACCGCCGCGGCGGCGTTGAGCTCCTTGGGTTTGGGGCGGTGTGTCTTGCCGGCGGCCGTGTCGATGCCCTTGAGCGATCGAACCTCGTCGGCGAAGCGCATCGTCGTCAGCGACAGCACGCCCTCGCGAGCCCGCACGAGTGCCAGGTACTCCTTCGCGCGCATCACGAAGCGGCCGAGCGCGGCGCGGTCGGTGTCGGCCATCACCTCGGTCAGCAGGGCGTAGGCGCGCAGCGTCCCGTCGTCGTCTCCGGCGGGCACCAAGAAGTAGGGGTGGTCGTACAGGGTTGGGTCGACGTCCTGCAGATCGACGAACTGCTCGATCTCGATCGTGCGGGTTCGCTCGGGCGCGATCGCCTCGAGCTCGAGGTCGGACACGATGACCCTGGTGCCGTCGTCGGTCTCATACGAATGCGCCACCTCTTCGATCGGAACCTCCGCCTTATCGCGGGGGCACCACCGCTGCAGCTCGATTGGACTTGCGTCCTTCTCGTGCAGTTGGTGAAAGTGCACGTTCAGGTCCCGCACCCCGCTGACGATTGCCACGGGTACGTTGACGAGACCGAACGACAGCGACCCCGTCCAGAGCGAGCGGGCCATCAGCGCCCCGACCCGGTCAAGCTCGCTTCCAGCGCCGCCATCAGGTCGGCGTCTGGCTGCCGCGGCTTTTCAGGCTCGATCTCCGGCGTCTCGCCTCGCGCCTTGGCTTCGATCAGCTGCTGGACGCGGTCACGGTAGCTGTCGCTGAATTTCTCCGGACGAAACGGCGCGTGCAAGGATTCGACGAGACGGCCCGCCATCTCCACCTCTGGCCGCTTGGGCGCCCGTTTGGCGCTTGTGACGTCGAGCTTCGCCGGGTCGACGAGCTCGTCGGCAAAGCGCATCGTGTGCAGCACGATGACGTCGTCCAGCGCCCGGACCGCCACGAGATATTCGCGGTTGTGAAATACCCAGCGCCCGAGCCCAGCGCGGTTGGTCTTCGCCAGCGCGTCGTGCAGGAGCCGATACGGCCCGCGGGCGTCCTTGCTCTGTGCACCCAGGTAGTAGGCCCGGTCAAAAGCGACCGGATCAACCTCGCCGGCGACCACGAACTCGTCGAGCTCGATCACGTGGGCGCGGTCCCCGGCGGCGGCGTCGATCTCGTCCTGGCTGAGGACCACGTATTTCCCGTTCGAGCGCTCATATCCCTTGACGATCTGCTGATACGGGACTTCGCGTCCTTCCTTGGCGCAGACGCGGCGCTGCTTGAGCCGCTCACCGTCGGTAGCGTGGACCTGATGAAAATGGATCGTGTGATCCTCGGTGGCGGAATAGACCTTGACCGCCACCGGGATCCGGCCCAGCATCACCGTCCCGTTCCAGATCGATCGCGGCATTGGCGTCAGCTACCCCGGTTCAGGTCAGCGCGACACCCGGTGGCTAGCGGCGGCGCAGGACGCGCATCGAGCGTCCTTCGATTGACAGCGTCTCGCCGGGAGCGTGGACCGCGGCCTCCCCATCGGCCGCCGTGTCCAGCACGGTGACCCAGCGGTCGCCGAGCGGCGCGGCAATCGTGAACTCGATCGGATCGTGGTGTGCGTTGAACATCATCAGGAATGACGCACCCTCGATCGGGTTGCCCTCTCGGTCGTGCGTGGGGATCTCCTGCCCGTTGAGAAAGACGGCGAGCGCGTGAGCATCCTCGCGCTCCCAGTCGTCGTCGGTCATCTCGTCGCCGTCGGGGCGCATCCACATGACGTCGGGGAGTCCTGACGTCCCTTCGTCGCCGACGAAGAAGTCACGCCGGCGGAAGACCGGCTCTCTGCGGCGCAGCGCGATCACCTCTCCGACGAACGAGCGCAGATCCTCGTCGATGCTGTCCCAGTCAAACCATGACAACTCGTTGTCCTGACACCAGGCGTTGTTGTTGCCCTGCTGGCTGCGGCCGAACTCGTCGCCGCCGAGCAGCATCGGCACGCCCTGGGAGAGCAGCAGCGTGGCCAGAAAGTTTCTCTGTTGGCGAGCCCTCAGGGCGAGCACAACCGCATCCTCGGTGTCGCCCTCGGCGCCGCAGTTCCAGGAGCGATTGTCGTCAGCCCCGTCCTGGTTGTCCTCGAGGTTTGCCTCGTTGTGCTTCTCGTTGTAGGAGACGAGGTCGCGCAGCGTGAACCCGTCGTGGGCGGTGATGAAGTTGATCGAGGCAGCGGGGCGACGGCCGTCGGACTCATACAGGTCCGAGGAACCCGTGAAGCGCCGCGCGAACTCGGCGGCCGGGGTCTGCCCGCGCCAGAAATCCCGGATGCTGTCTCGATAGGCGCCGTTCCACTCCGTCCACTGGATCGGGAAGTTGCCCACCTGATAGCCGCCCGGCCCGACGTCCCACGGCTCGGCGATCAGCTTCACGCCGTTGAGGATCGGATCCTGGTGAATGACGTCGAAGAAGCCCGACAGCCGATCGACGTCGTACAGCTCCCGCGCCAGCGTCGAGGCCAGATCAAAGCGGAAACCGTCGACGTGGCACTCGAGCACGAAATAGCGCAGCGAGTCCATCATCAGCTGCAGGACGTTCGGATTGACGTGGTTGAGGCTGTTGCCGGTCCCGGTGAAGTCCATGTAATACCGCGGGTCCTCGGGGCTGAGCCGGTAATAGCTGGCGTTGTCGATGCCCTTGAACGACAGCATCGGTCCCAGGTGGTTGCCCTCGGCGGTGTGGTTGTAGACCACGTCCATGATCACCTCGATGCCGGCGCCATGCAGACCCTTGACCATCGCCTTGAACTCCGACAGCTGCTCGCCACGGCTGCCGGACGAGCTGTATGCAGAGTGCGGCGCCAGGTAGCCGATCGAGCTGTAGCCCCAGTAGTTCGACAGCCCCATGTCGACGAGGAAGCTCTCATCGGCGATGTGATGGACGGGCAGCAACTCGACCGCGGTCACGCCCAGCCCGGTCAGGTACTCGATCGCCGCCTCGCTGGCCAGTCCGGCATAGGTTCCGCGCTGGTCCTCGGGCACACCGGGGTGACGCATGGTGAAGCCCTTGACGTGGGTCTCGTAGATGATCGTCTCGCTCCAGCGGTGGCCGAGCAGACGGTCCTCGCCCCAGTCAAAGCCGGCGTCGACGACGACGCTGCGCGGGATCGCGGCGGCATCGTCGGACTCGTCGATCTGAAAATCGGCGTCCTCGGACGTGTCGGGGACGTAGGGCAGCGCGTTGGCGGCGTTCCAGTCGACCGCTCCGTCGATCGCTTTGGCGTAGGGGTCGATCAGCAGCTTGGCGGGGTTGAAGCGATGACCGTTGGCCGGGTCATACGGGCCGTGAACCCGGTAGCCGTACCGGTAGCCCGGGCCGATGCCCGGGACGTAGACGTGATGGTGAAAGCCCGTCTGGTCGTAGACGTGGATCCGCTGCTCGGCGTCGTCCTCGTCGAACAGGCACAGCTCGACGCTGTCGCAGTTCTCCGAGAACAACGAGAAGTTCGTACCGGCGCCGTCCCAGGTGGCGCCCTGGGGAAACGGCCGGCCGGGGCGCAGCGTGCTGAGGTCGATCATGGGTGGACGGCTCCTGTTCGGGGGGACACCGTCCTACGCGGCCGGCTCGGGAGGGGTTCTACCCCGCTGGGCGCCATCCAAGCATCGAGCTAGCCGCGAGCATGACCACGTTTCCGGCGGCGGGGGATACGCGTATGTTCGGGCCGGGTACCGCTCAACGACGCCCCGTCCACGGATTCCTGTTCCAGAAGGAGCGACGCCACCATGGCCATCAAGACCCAGCAACCGATCGCCACCCGGGTACTCGTGACTGGCGGCACAACCGGCCTCGGTCGGGCCATGGCCGCCGCGTTGGCGGCGTCCGGTGCCCGGGTCGTGCTGACCAGCCGCGACCGGACACGCGCGGAGGAGGCGGCGGCCGAGATCGGCGCGATCGGGGTGGAGTGCGACGTTCGCGACCACACCTCCGTCCAGACGGCCGTCGCGGCCGTGTACGAGCGGCTCGGAGGCTTGGACGTGCTCGTCAGCAACGCGGGCATCGGCATGCGCAGCGTCAACCCGCGGTTCATGACCGATCCGCAGCCGTTCTGGCAGGTTTCGCCCGGCGGATTTCGTGACGTCGTCGAAACCAAGATGACCGGCACATTCCTCGTCGCCCAGGAGATCGTGCCGCGGATGCTGCGCGCGGGCGGCGGCCGGATCGTGGTGATCTCGATGAACGAGCAGACGATGATCCGCGGTGGATTCGTTCCCTACGGCCCAGCCGGCGCCGGCGTCGAAGCGCTGGCGCGCGTGATGGCCGCCGACCTCGCCGGGACCCCGGTGACGGTCAACATCCTGCTCCCGGGGGGCGCGACCGCGACCGGCATGGTCCCCGACGACGTTCCGGCGGAAGTCCGAGCCCGGCTGCTGGATCCCGAGATCATGGGCCCGCCGATCGTGTGGCTGTGTTCCGAGCAGGCCGCCGGAGTCCATGACCAACGGATCGTCGCGACTGAGTTCAGCGGCTGAGCCGATGCTTCGGCGGTTCAGTTGCCGGTCGGCGTCGGCGGAATCGGGTGACCGAACGCGACGAGCTTGACGGGCTTGGCGCCGGCTGGTCGCAGTTCCTTGTTGAGGACACGGTCGCGGTAGCGGCCGTACAGCTCCGCGACCTCGTCGCCGAGCGCGGCCATCTCCTCGGCTGTGAGATAGCTGATCGTGTGCGAGGTAAACGCGGCGGTACGCCACTTGTGCGAATAGGAGGCTCGTTGGGCCAACCACATCCGCAGGCGCGAGTAGGCCTCGTCGGCGAAGGTGGACTCCAAGGCGTCGCCGGCGGCGTGCGTTTCCGGATCCTCCGCGATCGTCTCAAACCGGTCTGACACCGACGCGCGACGCCACGGACGGCTGCGACCCTTGCCCCCGCCCGCCTCCTCGATGTAGCCGTAGCGGGCCAGTGTCTGCAGGTGCCAGGACATGTTCCCCGGGCTCTCGTCGAGCATCTCAGCGGCGTGCGATGCGGTGAGCTCCCCTTCGCGCCCGATCGCCTCCAGTAGAGCGATGCGGACCGGATGCGCCAACGCTCGCATCGCCCGGGCATCGGTGATGATCCGCCGGGGGACGGGCTCGTAGGCGTTCTCCGGCGCGTCGCTGATCCCCGCCGGCTCGTCGGTCTGTGCCGATCGGGTGCGTTTCCTGGGCGTCATCGTGCCGAGCTTGTCGGTGTCCGCGGTATCGCGAGACGGAGGCCAACGCTGACCAGGAACCAGCCGACCGCTCGCTGTGGGTTGGCCAGATGCACGTGCGGGAGCGACCGGTACGACGCCGGGCGCGCAGCGATCTCGGTGCGGACCGCGGCACGGTGCGCGGCGGCTGCCCGCAGCTCCGCACTCCTGTCTTTGGCCATCAATTCGATCAAACCTGGGGTCGTCATCGCACCGCCTTTCACAAGATGTCTTGTCACAAGAGTAATTGTGACAAGAGTCCTTGTCAAGCGGCCGGACGCTGTCGCGGACAATGGTCGGAGAGAATGGGCTCGATGACGTACCTGGCGCAGGCGCTTCCGATGCTGTTCGCCGACGCGCCCAATCCGGCCGACTGTCCGCACCACAACTGCGGCTACTACCACCACGTGACCAGCGGCGGAATCGCGGTGGCGTTCGTGGTCGCGATCGTCGTGGCGGTGCTGCTGGTGCTGCTGGCGATCGCGTTGCTGCTGCGACGTCGCCGGCGGCGTCTCCGTGCCTAGGCGGAGCGCCGGTTGAGCACGGCATACCTGTGGGCATTGGGATTGACCCTGCTGATCGAGATGCCGGTGTACGCGGGGGCGCTGCGCGGCGGGCTCAGCCTCAGCGCTCGGCCGGGCCTGTTGGCCGGGGCGGCGGTCAACCTGGTCAGCCACCCGCTGGCGTTCCTGGTCGTGATGCCCGTGCTCGCGCGGCCGTTGGGATTCTTCCCAGCGCTGGTCGTGGTCGAAGCGGGCGTGTGGGTCTTCGAGTCGGCGCTGCTCTGGCTCTGGCTGCGTCGCGACCTCGATCTCGTGAGCCTGGCGGCGCTCCTGGCCAACGCTGTCTCGCTCGCCGTCGGCCTGTGGCTGATCCTGTAGATCGCGGCGCCAAGCGAAGCCGCGACGATCGCCACGCGGACGCCGCAGACCGGTCACTCGATGATCCCCACCACCCCGGGTCGCGGGCGTGCGATCATGAGGGCATGAGCGAAGACAACAACGAGGGTTTCGAGTCGGGTCTGCGCTGGCTGGCGCAACAGGTGGAGCGTTCGGTCGAGCATCTTCAGGAGATGGATCTCGACCAGATCGCCCGGGCAGCCGGCGTCGACGTCGATCGTGCGCAGGAGTTTCTCGACGGCGCTGGGCAGTGGCTCAACAGCCAAGCCGAGGGTCTCGCCGGCGAAGCCGGTCTGCGTTTCAGCGGTCTGAGCGATCTGGCGCGTCGTCCGGATGTCGGGCGTCGCGAGGGACCGCATCCGCTGGACCTGCCCACGGCCGAGCAGGGCCTGGCGCTGAGCGCGCTGGACTCCGGTCGTTGGACGGTGAACCCGGGCAGCCATCTGCTGGTGGCGCACGGGGAGGGACCCGTGCCGGCGGACGCGGTCGGACTCGTCGGCGAGCTCCGTGCCCGGGACTGGATCAACGCCGACGGCGAGGTGACGCTGGTCGGGAGTAACGCGCTGCGGCGCTGGATGGAGCACGGGGACATCGCCTGAGCTCACGCGCCGCGGCTGTGTGAACAGTCGATAGCCCCAAACGTCCGGTTTGGCACCTCAACACTCCTCATTTGTGTATTAAGCTCTTTGACGGAGGGCAAGCCGGGTAAACACACAGGGGGCTCGTTGACGGACGCGGGATCAGAGCACGACTCACACGCCGTCGGCCGCCGGGGGTTCCTCGGTGCCGGGCTGGCGACGACCGCGGCAGCGCTGCTGGTGCCGGGGAGCGCGATTGCGGACTCCGCCGGCAGCCAGGCGATCCCGGGGACGAGCGCCGCGGCCGCTGCGACCGAGCTGGATGACGCGGCCCGTCGGGGTTCGACGCCCGCGCTCGATGCGACGACGCTCGTCAGGATTCCGGCCTCTCGTGTCCCGGCGGCGCTCACGAAGCTCGACGGGATCCTCGAGAACGCGCGCTCGCAGACCGGCGTGCCCGGAGTCGCGGCCGCCGTGGTCTACCGCGGCCGAGTGGTCTACGCCAAGGGGTTCGGGGTCCGTGACGTCGTCACCGGCGGCGCCGTCAACCCGCGGACGGTGTTTCGCCTGGCGTCGGTCTCGAAGGCCCTGTCGGCGACGGTCGTGGCGGGGATCGTCGGTCGCACGAAGCTGCAGTGGTCAGACCCGGTCTCGAGCCGTCTGCCGGGCTTCCGGCTCAGCGATCCGTACGTCAGCCGGAACGCAACGCTGGCGGACCTGTTCAGCCACCGCAGCGGCCTGCCCGATCATGCCGGTGACCTGCTCGAGGACCTCGGCTATGACCGCGCCTACGTACTGCGAAAGCTGGCCCTCGAGCCGTTGCAGCCGTTTCGCGCGCAGTGGATCTATACGAACTTCGGGTTGACCGCAGCGGCGGTCGCGGCCGCCCGCGTGACCGGTCAGGGCTGGGCGGACGTGTCCGATCAGATGCTGTTCAAGCCGCTGGGTATGAGCAGCAGCAGTTTTCGCTATGCCGACTTTGCGCGCCAGGCAAACCGGGCGGCGATGCACGTCCGCGTCGACGGCAAATGGCTGCAGAGGTTCGACCGCAATGCCGATCCCGAGGCGCCGGCCGGCGGCGCCAGCTCAACCGTCCTCGACATGGCGCGATGGATGCGGCTGCTGCTGGCCGAGGGCCGCTGGAACGGCCGCCAGCTGATCGACCGCGACGCGCTGTTGGAAGGGCACACGCCGCAGATCGTGTCCGGGCAGCCGTCAACGGCCGAGAGCCGGGCCGGCTTCTACGGCTTCGGCACGAACGTCGGCTACGACTACTCCGGCCGGTTGCGGCTGACGCATTCGGGGGCGTTCTCGCAGGGTGTGGCCACCCAGTTCGCGCTGTTGCCATCCGAGGACCTCGGGATCGTCGTGCTGACGAACGGGATGCCGATCGGCGTCCCGGAGGCGGCGACGGCCGACTTTCTGGACCTGGTCGTCGCCGGCTCGATCCAGGAGGACTGGCTCAAGCTGTACGGCCAGAAGCTGGCCGGCCTGTACGTCAACCACTCCGTGCTGGCCGGCAAGCGCCCGCCGGCCCATCCCAAGCCGGCCAAACCAGACGCGTTCTACGCGGGGACCTACGACAACGACTTCTACGGGCCGATCACGATCGTCGCGGAGTCGTCGGGCCTGCATCTGCTGATCGGGCCGCGCCCTGACGACTATCCGCTCGGGCACTGGGACGGCAATCGCTTCTCGTTCTTCCCGACCGGGGAGAACGCGCTCGGGATCACCCAGGCGACGTTCACCCCCAACGCCGCGGGCACGCGCGCCCGGAGCGTGACGCTCGAGTACTACGACGCCGAGGGTCTCGGCACCTTCGACCGGGCCTGACGGCCTGCCCGACACCCACCCGAGGAGTGACGACCGTGAGCCAGGAACAGCGAGCCACGCTTGAGCAGACGCTCCGGGACGGGCCGCTCGATCTTGGCGGTGACGTCACCGAGCAACGTGGGATCTTCGACGAGATGATGGCGGCGATGCCCCTGGGAGCCGACGTGACGGCCACTGCCGGGGTGCTCGGCGGCATCCCGGTGGTCACCGTCGATGTCGCCGGCACGGACCCCGAAGCGGTCATCCTCTACTTCCACGGGGGCGCGTACGCGATCGGGTCGGCGGAGGCGTCGGTCGGGCTGGCGTCCGACCTCTCGCGACGAGCCGGAACCCGGCTGATCTCGGTCGACTACCGGCTGGCGCCCGAGCACCCGTACCCGGCCGCGGTCCGGGACGCGGTCGTCGCGTACCGGGGGCTGCTCGACGGCGGGATGTCGCCGTCGCGGATCGCGATCGCCGGCGAGTCAGCCGGCGCCGGACTCGCCGCCGCGCTGCTGCTGGCCTGCAAGCAGGCGGCCCTGCCGCAGCCGTCGTCGGCGGTGATGATGTCCCCCTGGGCCGACCTCACGCTGTCGGGCTCCAGCCTGACCGAGAAGGCCTCGATCGATCCCGCGCTCTCCCCGGCGGGGATGCGCCGGCGCGCCGCCGACTACCTCGGCGGCGCCGATCCGGCCGGCGCGCTGATCAGCCCGATCTTCGCCGACCTGACCGGGTTGCCGCCGCTGCTGGTCCAGGTCGGGTCACACGAGATCCTGCTCGACGACGCGGTCCGGCTCGCGGCTCGTGCCGCGGCCGCCGACGTCGCGGTGACGCTCGAGGTCACGCCGGAGGTGCCGCACGTGTTCCAGGCCTTCGCGGCGATGCTCGATGAAGGCGACGTCGCGCTCACCAGCGCCGGTGCGTTCATCCGCGCGCACCTGGCCGCGCCGACGACCGACGACGCGGCCACGTAGTCACCGATCTTCGTCGCCGCGCCACCCAAGCCCCCGGCGGCGCCCGGACGAGAGCTTTGAGACGATCAGGTCGTAGGAGTCCTCGATCATCTCGGCGATCATTTGCTCGCTCAGCGAGCCGTCGAGCGTGACCGTATTCCAGTGGCGCTTGTTGAGGTGGTACCCGGCGGTGATCGCCGGGTGTTGGGCGCGGAGCTGCTCGGCCAGCAGCGGCTCGCACTTGAGACTGATCGTGAGTGGCACGGCGCGCAGGGCCGAGAGCGCGAAGATCTTCTCGGCGACCTTGAAGACCGATGTCTCAGGGCCGAACGGGAACGTCTCCTGGGAGCCTCGGAACGACAGGCAGACGGTGCGGAGCTGCTCAGGTTGCACGGTTACTGGATTTTCGCTCCCGTCGGGGCGCCGGTGCCGGTCACGCAGAAGCCGCTCGAATCGTAGGTGCCACCGTCGGTCGTCGCCCACGATGGCAGCTGCACGGTGATCTGCCCCTCGGTCGCCGAGAAGCTGCCGTTCCACTGCTGGGTCACCGTGGTGCCCGACGGCAGCGCGAAGCTCACCGCGCGCCCGGCCAGCGAACCCGCGGGCCCGGAGACCGAGATCGCTGCGCAGTACCCGTCCTGCCAGCGGCTCTGGATCGTCAGCGTCGCGATCAGGTGGTCGGGGCGCGCCGGCGGCTGGCTGACGGGCGGCGACGTCGTCGTCGGCGTACTGGCCGTCGAGCTGGTCGTCGACGTGGACGTCGACGTCGTCGGGGTTCCGCCCGCGGGCTGCGGGGTCGGCGGTGGCGGCGCGCCTGCGGCCGACGGTGACGCTGGGCCGGTGTAGGTGATCGGCTGGTGTGCGATCGCTCGGTGCAGCAGCGCCAGCTTGGACTGGTCGACGGTGGTCCAATCGTCGTTCAGAACCCCGCCGGTGTCACCCGAGTCGGGGTTCAGCGACCAGTAGGTCCACGACAGATAGCTGCCGCTCAGGTAGTTGAGGAACTGACGCTGCCAGCGGCCCTCGACCGTATCCAGACCGACCTGCGGCCCGCCGAACTCGCCGATCAGCACGGGCGCGATCCCCTGCTGGGCGATGAAGCCGAACTCGTCCTCCCAGCGTTGGCGCAGGATCGCTGCCATATCGGGCGACGAGAACCAGGGCTGCTGGTAAACGCTCGGACCGTACTCGTGCGCCGAGTAGACGAGCTGGTGGGGCCGGTTGAGGCGCACCGGCGCGTAGCGGACGCCCTCGAGATTGGCCCCCCACCAGTGGGCGTCGACCTTCTGGCCGGGCGTGTTGCCGCCGATCCCCTCGACGACGATCAGCCAATGCGGCGCGATCGCCTGGATCGCGTTGCCGGCCCGTTGCGCGGCGGCGTGCCAGTCGTTCGGCCCGCCGCCGCCCCAGGTGGCGTCGCCGTGAGGTTCGTTCTTGAGGTCGGCACCGATCACGTTGGGCTGATCGGCGAACGTTCGAGCCAGCATCCGCCAGGTGTCGATCCACTCCTGTTGGCTGTAGCCCTCGCCGAACCAGAGCGGCTCGGTGTAGCCGTTGTCGGCGTCTGAGTGATTGTCGAGCAGGACCATCAAGTGATCGCGGGCGGCCTGCTTGACGATGATCTGCATCGCCTGCAGCGGCGTTACGCCCTGCAACGCGGCGTTCTTGCCGCCTGAGAAATCGACGCCGTTGATCGTCTTCGAATGCAGTGTCTGCAGCGAGAAGGGCAACCGGATCGTGTTGAAGCCCAGGTCCCGGATCTGGGCCAGCACCGACTTGTAGTCGCGGGTCCAGAGGCCCTGCACCACCTGGTTGGAGGTCTCGAACCCGAACCAGTTGACCCCCTGCAAGACGACCCGAGCGCCGGATGCGTCGACGATCTGCGAGCCGCGGGTGTGCAGCGGCGCCACGATCGTCTGCGCGGTGGCGGGCTGCGCGGTAGCGCTGGCGGCGACGGGGACCGGTGCAACCGGGGCGGCGAGCGCGTGCGACGGGGCGGCGCCGGCGGCCACGAGCATCATGGCGCCGGCGACGGGCTTGCGGAGAAAGGGCGGAAACGGTGGGGACATAAGAGAGAGAGAAGGGGAGGTGGAGGAGTGAGTAGGGGGACAGCAGACGGCGGGGGCCCGCCCCCAGGGACCCCCGCCGTACTGTTTGCTTCCCCAGGTTGGCCGCTAGGGGAAGATGTGGCGGACTCGCCGCAGCAGGTTGCGGGTCATCTCAAGCACGGAGAGGAGCGTCAGGGCGGTGAGAACCTTCCAGCCGACGTTCAGTGGTGCGGCAACGATCTCGTGGATCACGTGTTGCATGGTCTAGTTCACCTCCCCGGAAGCGATCATCGTCTGGCCGGCAGGCAGGCCTTCGGCCTTGTACTGGCGGGCCCATCCATCGCGGCGGATACCCATCACGACCGTGCCCCACGAGACCGTCCAGACCAGCAGGCGGAACCAGAGGTAGGCCTCGACCGCGACCAGCGTGACCGCCATGAAGATGTCCAGCGGGGTGTGGTCGGGCACCTTGCGGACGTTGCGGAAGTTCAGCAGGACGGCCAGGATCGGCGGGGTGATCCAGATCCAGTTCCACTTGAACGCGCCGATCGCCAGCGACGCGGTCAGCAGCACGACGAACATCACCCGGGTCACCGAGTTGATCAGCATCTTCGCCTGCATCCGCCACGGGTACATCGTCGCGGAGCCGATCTTCGATCCCAGCAGCAGGCGGATCATGCCCTCGTCCCACTTGCGCCGCTGGGCCCAGAGCGATTTGACGGTGACCATTGCGCCGGCGTAGGCGCGGCCGGTCGAGGAGACCTTGGTCTCCCAGCGCCGCGCCTTCAGCGCCCAGGTCAGCTCCATGTCCTCGACCTGCGCCTCCGGGTCCCACGGTGACAGTCGGCGCTCTGAGTCGACGACTTCCTGCAGTGCGACGACGCGGAACAGGGTGGCCTGGCCACCCAGCACGTAGGTACTGCGCTTGCGATGCAGCATGTCGAGCGTCCACGCGGCGAACTCCATCCGCTGCAAGCGGATCAGCAGCCGCGCCCATCGCGTCGACGCCATGTCCACGTCAAACGTGTACCGAGCCATCACACCGCCGACTTTCGGATTCATCTCCATCTCGAGCTCGAGGTCTTCGAGCGTGTTGTCGGAGAGGACGGTGTCGGCGTCGACGCCCAGCATGTAGTCATAGCCGTAGGCGACGTACTGCTGCCAGGCGGTGCGTAGCGCCCCGACCTTGCGGTCACGGTTGCCGACGGTCTCGACGACGGTGACGCGGCGCCCGAAGCTGCGGGCGATCGGCACCGTGCGATCCGAGCAGTTGTCGGCGACGATCACGATCCGGTCCGGCTGGCGAGTCTGGCTCAGCAGCGCCTTGATCGTGCGGCCGATCGACTCCTCCTCGTTGTGGGCGGGGACGACGACCACGATCTTCGCGGTCTTGACCTTCGGCGGGCGGTTGTGCATCCGGTGCACGGACTGCGTGGCGTTGCTGACCAGCTGCGCGAGCTGGGTACGAAGACTGCGAGGTGCCGGCTTCGCGCCGGCCGGCGGCGTATAGGGGACAAGCTCGGTCGAGGTGGACTTACGGGCGCCGACGGAGAATCGCCGGGCGAGACGGCGCGGGCCGTGACTCTCACGGCGGGTCGAGGTGTTGGTGTGCTCGTTGCCCCGGCGACGGCGGGTGCTATCGGCTGTCTCGGGGTCCGACTGTGTGGTGGAGGTTTTGGTGTAAGCGGCCATGGGTCAATGATCCGGGCGCGCCGGGTTTCGCACATGAGCAGTTCTCGCCGGTTACCGGTGCGAGAACTGGCAACGTCTGAGGATCGATCTCGCAACCGGACTCATACAGGCGTCTATCCCGCCGTGGGGGCTTGACCTCCGCCCGCCAGCTGCCGATACGTATCTGAATGCCTTCAGCAGAGAGCGAGCCAGCGGCAGAGCGGCGACGGTTGGCCGGGCCCGAGCCCGCCCCTCCGGCGCTCGGTGCAAACCGCCACGACCTCGTCGATGACGCGGTCTTGCGTGAGCGTGCACGTACGCGTGCGTGGTTGCACGACACCGTCCTGCAGGAGCTCGAGATGTTGGCCGCCGGCGCCTATGCCGACGAGCCCGACCCGGTTGCCATGGCGGCGTTGGCCGCCGGCGCGGCCGATCGGCTGCGACGGGTGATCGAGGGCGAGACGCCGCCCGCCGCCGGGCCGCTGGTCGAGGAGATCCACGCACTGGTGGATCGCGAGCGTCGCCGTTCCGGCTTGGAGATCCGGCTGCGCGTGGGCCGGCTCGAGCCGCCATGGGCCACCGGCGGCGCCGAGCCGCTGACCGCCGCGCTGGCCGAGGCCCTGCGCAACGTGGCCAAGCACGCCGGTGCGACCGCGGTCGATGTCAGCTGCGAGATCGCCGCCGGCGTGGCCACCGTGATCGTCACCGACAACGGCCGCGGCTTCGATCCCGCGCAGGTTGCGCGGGGCGCCGGGCTACGTCACTCGATCATCGGACGCCTGGAACACGAGGGTGGGCTCGCGACCGTTGACTCGGGCCCCGGCCGCGGCACGCGGCTGGTCCTGCAGCTCGGTCTCGGGTTGCGGCTGTCACGCACGGCGGAGGCCGGATGAGCGACGTCCGGGTGATGATCGCCGAGGACTTCCCACTGGTCAGCGATGGGGTCGCCGCCGCCCTCGAGCGTGACCCGGGCATCACCGTCATCGGCACCGCCGCGGACGGGGCGGAGGCGCTGCGGATGGCGCTGGAGCTGCGCCCCGACGTGCTGCTGGTCGATCTGCACATGCCGGAGCTCGGCGGCATCATGCTGCTCGAGCGCCTGCGGACCGCGCTGCCCGCCACCCATTGCATCGTGTTCACGGCGTCCGAGAAGAGCGACTCGCTGTTGGCGGCGATCTCCGCCGGCGCTCGCGGCTATCTGACCAAGCGCGCCACGGCCAAGGAGCTGCGGTCGGCGGTGCTCACCGTCAACGGCGGTGGCTCGGTGATCGCACCCGAGCTCGCCGGCCATCTGCTGCAGGCCTACTCGCGGGCGTCGACCGGCGAGCCCGATCAGTTGCGCCCGACGCTGACGGCCACCGAGCAGGAGGTCCTGCGGCTGTTGACCCAGGGAATGACCGATCGGGAGATCGCCGAGAAGCTGTTCGTCTCGCCCCGCACCGTGCAGAACCACCTCGCGCGCGTTCGTGAGAAGACGAGCCTCAGCCGCCGTTCGGAGCTGGCGCGCTGGGCGGTCATGCACGCCGTCTACTGAGCGACCCAAGCTCCCTGAGCCGGCGCGGCGTTGGCGCTCAGCTCACGTCGAGGATCTCGAATGAGATCTCTCCGTCCCTGATCTGTGCCCACCCCATCGTGTAGTTCGGCTGCCGACGCTTGTCGGTCGGGCTGCCCGGGTTGAAGATCTGAAAGCCGGTGGACGGATCTCGCTGCAGCAGCGGGATGTGCGAGTGGCCGAAGATCACCGCGCCGGCCCCGGGAAACGACCGCCGCAACCGGTCGAGCCTGCCCTTGGCGGGGCCGGCGTCGTGCACCACCCCGAGCCGCGCGTCGCCGAACGTCAGCTCGAGACGATCGGGCAGCAGCGAGCGCACGGCCGCGCCGTCGACGTTTCCGTGCACGGCTGCCACCTCTCCCAGCGTCCGCAGCTCCGCGAGCACGGTGGCGGCAATCAGATCGCCGGCGTGGATGATCAGGTCCGCGGCTCGGAGCCGCGACACGCACGCTGCCGGCAGTGTGCGGTCACCCCGGGGCAGGTGCGTGTCGGCGATGATCGCGATCGTTGCGGCGGACACCGACACGATTCTCGCCTGCCCGTCCCGCCAACGCGAGGGCTAGGCCGCAGACGGAGGGGAGAAGGCTTTCACCGACGACTGGGTGGGGGGCCTGATGCGAAGCCGACCGACCGAATCTAGGTTGCCGGTTGCCGTCACTCTGAAGGGTGACCGTTCGGCGTCTGAATCCTTCTGTCGGATGACGACATCACCGAGTCTTTGGCGGACTGTATTTGTGGAGCGACAGAACGCTCTCACATCGTAAGTCGGTGCTTGGTGAGTGAACATCCACACGGGGGGTAGAGGGCGTGACCACATATGTGAAGGTCGCAGATCACGAACTGGGCGCAAGCGAGTTGACGCCGAACATCGCGCGGTTCCTTTCGGAGAATCCCGGGTTGCCGACGCCGTTTGTCGTGCTCGATCTCGACGTCGTCGAGGACCGCTACGGCAGTCTGCTCGAGGCGCTGCCCGGAGTGCGGGTCCAATACGCCGTCAAGGCCAACCCCGCAGTCGAAGTGCTCGCACGGCTCGCGGGACTCGGGTCGAGCTTTGACGTGGCCAGCCGCGGTGAGATCGACCGCTGCCTGGCAATCGGGGTCCGCCCCGAGAAGCTGAGCTTCGGCAACACGATCAAGAAGGAGCGCGACATCGCCTACGCGCACCGCTGTGGGATCACCAGCTTCACGGTGGATGCGGAATCAGAACTGGAGAAGGTCATCCGCCAGGCTCCGGGGTCCACGGTCTACGTGCGCATCACCACCAGCGGCCGCGGCGCCGACTGGCCCCTATCGCGCAAATTCGGGTGCGGTTTCGATCAGGCGCGAGCGCTCCTGTTCACCGCCGCCCGGGCCGGCCATGGTGTCGGCATCACGTTCCATGTCGGCTCACAGCAGCGTGATATCGGCGCTTGGGACGAGCCGCTGCAGGCCGCCGGTGAGCTTGTCGACGCGCTTGGTCAGGAGGGCTTCACCGTGGCCGGCGTCAACCTCGGAGGCGGGCTGCCCTGCACCTACCGAGATGAGGTCGACGACGTTTCGGTCTACGGCCAGGCGATCAGTCGCGCGGCACAGGCGCATCTCGGACCCGACTTTGCCGGGGAGCTTCTGGTCGAGCCGGGGCGATTCCTGGTCGGCGACGCCGGTGTGATCGAGACCGAGGTCGTGTTGATCTCGCATCGGTTCGAGGATGACGCGACCCGTTGGGTGTATCTCGACGTGGGGATGTTCAATGGCCTCACCGAGACGCTCGAGGAGGCCATCCGATACCGCGTCGGCCTACCGCCGGATCGTGGTCCGACCGGCCCGGTTGTTCTCGCCGGTCCGTCGTGCGATAGCGCCGACGTGCTCTATGAGCACTGCGGATATCAGCTGCCACTCGATCTGTCGATCGGGGATCGGCTGCGGCTGATGTCGACCGGCGCCTACACAACGTCGTATTCGTCGGTCTGGTTCAACGGCTTTGACCCGCTGACCAGCTTTGTGGTGTCGAGCAACGATTACTCAGAGGTGGCGTCATGAACGGTGATGTGCATCCGTACCCGGTCTTCGGGCGACTGAAGGGTCCGGTGGTGATGGTGGGGTTCGGTTCGATCGGGCGGGGCACCCTCCCGCTGATCCTGCGCCATTTCGAGGTTGACCCGGGCGACATCGTGGTCGTCGCGCCCGACACCGACAACGACGCCCTGCTCAACACGATGGGGATCGGCAAGCTCACCGTGGCGGTGACAGCGGATAACTACCGTGAACTGCTCATCCCGTTATTGAAATCGGGCGGGGGGCAGCCGTTCTGCGTCAACCTTTCGGTTGACACGTCATCGGTAGCCATCCTCGCTCTGTGCCGCGAGCTCGGCGCGTTGTACGTCGACACCGTCATCGAGCCGTGGCCGGGCTTCTACGACGACCCGACCGCGCCCCTGGCGGCCCGCACGAACTACGCCCTGCGGCAGACGCTGCTGGCCGAACGGCAAGCTCACCCCGGCGGAACGACTGCGGTCTCGGCGTGCGGGGCCAACCCGGGCATGGTCTCGTGGTTTGTCAAGCAGGCGCTCCTGGACGTCGCCGACAAGCTCGGCGTCCAGTACACCGAGCCGACCAGTCGTCGCGAATGGGCCGACCTGATGCGGGCGACGGGTGTCACCGGCATCCACATCGCCGAGCGCGACACCCAGCGCGCCTGTAGCCCGAAACCGGTCGGGACGTTTGTGAACACGTGGTCGGTGGACGGCTTCATCTCCGAAGGACTGCAACCCGCGGAGATCGGATGGGGGACGCACGAACGGTGGCTGCCGCCGTCGGCTCATCACCATCCTGACCCGCATGCGCCGGCCATCTACCTCGCCCGTCCGGGTGCCAACACGCGCGTGCGGACCTGGTGTCCGACGGCCGGACCGCAGTACGGGCTCTGCGTCACCCATAACGAGTCGATCTCGATCGCCGATTACTTCACGGTCCGCGACGGGGACTCGGTCACCTACCGACCGACCTGCCACTACGCCTATCACCCCGCCGACGATGCCCTGCTGTCCTGGCACGAACTGCTCGGCACCGCCGGCGAGCCGCGCCATCACCTGCTCGACGAGACCGAGATCCTCGACGGTATCGACGAGCTCGGAGTCCTGCTGTACGGGCATGCGGCCAACGCCTATTGGTTCGGGTCGCGGCTGTCGATCGAGGAGACGCGAACGCTCGCGCCGTATCAGAACGCCACCGGGCTCCAGGTCACCTCGGCCGTGCTCGCGGCGATGGTGTGGGCGTTGGAGAATCCGGAGGCGGGAATCGTCGAAGCCGATGATGTCGACTTCCGGCGCTGCCTTGAGGTGCAACAGGCCTACCTGGGACCGGTGGAGGGGCATTTCACCGACTGGACTCCGCTCGCGACACGATCTCCGCTGTTCCCGGATGATGTCGACGAGTCAGACCCGTGGCAGTTTCGCAACGTCCTGGTCCCGTGATGCGCATCGCCGCTGGGGGCCGGGCCGTGACGTCTGGCCCATTGCTCTTCCTGGTGCTGGCCGCGGCGCTCTGGGGCGCCGCCGTCAGCGCCACCAAGTTCGCCCTGCACGGCTTTGACCCGCTCGCGTTGCTGACCGTCGAGCTGATCGCGGCCACGATCACCCTGTGGGTCGCGTTACTGGCGACCGGCTACCGACCGCCGGCGTCATTGCGCGTCGCGGCCCTGCTCGGACTGCTCGAGCCGGCGTTGGCCTATCTCGGCGACACGGTCGGGCTGTCTCGCACCGATGCGGTCGACGGCTCGATCATCTCAGGCCTGGAAGCCGGCCTCGTCGTCGTCCTCGCCGCGCTGCTGCTCGGCGAGGGGATCACGGCCGGCGCCGTCGTCGCGGTCGGCCTCGGGCTCGCCGGCCTGGTGGTGATCGCGGGCGACGGGGGCAGCGCCTCGGCGATCGGCGACCTCTATGTCGCCGCCGGAGTATTGAGCGCGAGCCTGTACACGATCGTCGCGAAACGGTTTGACGACGGTTCGGACCCGCTGTCGCTGACGACCTGGCAGTTCACGTCAGCGACCGCCGCGGCGCTGGCGGTCTGCGCCGTGCGATCGGTCGCCACCAGTACCGCGCCGGCATTGAGCGCCGCGCCGCAATATTGGCTCGCTGCGATCGCGGTGGGGGCGATCGGCCTGGCGTGTTCGTTCCTGCTCTACAACAGCGTCCTCGCCCGCGTTGACGCCAGTTGGAGCGCCATCGTCCTCAACCTCATCCCGGTCTTCGGGATCCTCAGCGCGGTCGGCGTGCTCGGTGAGCACCTCAGCGCCGCGAGCGCCATGGGGTCCCTGCTGATCGGCGGATCGGTCGTCTGTCTGACGATCTTCGACATTCGCGGCATCAACGGGATCACCCCCGTCGCAGGCCAGGTCCAGCCCGCGAGCAGCCCCGCGGAGGTGGGCGGGAACTAAAGGCGTGCTCGTCGGTAATCTCGCCGATCACGGCGATGACGGATCCAACGCGCACGCAGGTGGCGATCATCGGCGCCGGGCCAGCCGGTCTGCTGCTGGGCCATCTGCTGAATCGGCATGGTGTGGAGACGACGATCATCGAGGCCCGAAGCCGTGCCTACTGTGAGGGCCGCATTCGCGCCGGCGTGCTCGAGCAGGGCTCTCGGGACACGCTCGTTCAAGCGGGCGTCGGTGAGCGACTCAAGCGCGAAGGGCTGATCCACCGCGGCATATATCTGCGCTTCGACGGGGCGAACCATCACATCCCGATGCACGAGCTGACCGGACGATGCGTCACGGTCTACGGGCAGACGGAGCTGACCAAGGATCTGATCCGGGCGCGGATCAGCTCCGACGCCCCGCTGCAGTTCGAGTGCGACGACGTGAGGATCGACGGACTGCAAGCTGACGAGCCAGTCGTCTCCTATCGCCACGCGGGGGCCGAACACCAGCTGTGCGCCGATGTGATCGCCGGCTGCGACGGTTTCCACGGTGTCTGTCGTCCGGCCATCCCGCGGGAGGCGCTGCGGCTGTGGGAGCGGACCTATCCCTTCGCCTGGCTGGGGATCCTCGCCGCGGTCGCGCCGTCCACCGATGAGCTGATCTACGCCCGGCACGCCCATGGGTTCGCGCTGCACAGCATGCGATCCCCGGAGGTGAGCCGGCTCTACCTCCAGGTCGATCCCGACGAGGACCTGGGGAACTGGCCGGACGATCGCGTCTGGGAGGAGCTATCGGTGCGCCTCGCCACCGACGGCTGGGAGCTCACCTCGGGCCCGGTGGTGGAGAAGTCGATCACCCCGATGCGGAGCTTCGTGGCCGCCCCGATGCGTCACGGGCCGCTGTTCCTGGCCGGTGACGCCGCACACATCGTTCCGCCGACCGGCGCCAAGGGGCTCAACCTCGCGATCTCCGACGCAGCGGCTCTGGCCGACGCACTGGTCGCGCAGTTTCAGTCGGGCACGTCCACGGGTGTCGACGAGTACTCGGACCGGCGCCTGCGCAGCGTATGGCGCGCCCAGCACTTCTCGTGGTGGATGACCCAGATGCTGCACGTCGATGCGGGCGACGACGCCTACGGCCACGAGCTGCAGCGCTCGAACCTGGAGTACGTCTGCAGCTCGACGGCGGCGGCGACCTCGCTGGCCGAGAACTACGTCGGCATGCGGTAAACGGCCTCGACCGGGGCGGCAACCGGTGAAGGCTCTGGATCAACTTGAGGCTGAGAGTTGGGCTAAAACCGCCGAAAATCGTTGTCGTGAGCGTCAGCCCGCGCCGCGCGGGTCAATGGGCGCTGACGAGCACGATCGCCGCGAACGAGGTGACCAGTCCGATGGCCTGGACACGCGTCCACCGCTCCGACAGGACCGCCCGGGCGAGCACGACCGTCGCGGCGGGATACAGCGAGGTGACCACGGCGATGATCGCGAGCTGGCCACGTCCGGTCGCGGCCAGGAACAGCAGGTTGGCGATCCCGCTGAGCGCGCCCGCGCCGACGATCAGCGCCAGATCCGATCGCGGCGGGGACCCGCCGGTGGCGATCGCGCGCCAGGCGAACGGGGCGATCAGGACGAGCGCGACCACCTGGCCGGGCAGCAACGGCCACGCCCCGGCGTGCGTCCCGGCGCGGTCGAGCGCGACGAACAGCAGCGCGAACCCGACGCCGGCGAGCGATCCGTAGAGCATCCCAGCGCGGGCCGCCCCGCGGTCGGCCGGATCACGGTCGTCGCCGGTCTGCCGGGAGATCAGCCCGATCGCCGGGATCGCGATCGCAATGCCCACCCCGGCCCAGACCGTCAGATGCTCGCCGAGCGCGACGCCGACGATCACCGGAATCACCGCGGCGAGGACCGCGGACAGGGTGGCGACGATGCTCATCCGGGCGACCGACAGCCCGTGGTAGAGCGACAACGTGCCGAGCGCCGTCCCGAGCCCGCTGATCGCGCCCCAGCCGAGCGCGCTCGTGGTCGGGCCGTCGCCGTGGGACACGAGGAGGGCGAGGGTGACCGTGATCAGCGTGATCGCCTCGACCCCGCAGGTGACGGCCGCGGGTGCGAGCCGGCGACTGGCGAGTCCGGCGGCGAAGTCAGAGGTGCCAAAGCCTCCCGCGGCCAGCACGCAGAGCAACACGGCGATCATGACGCCTGCTCAGATCGGGGTCCCTGTTCGATGAGCGCTCGGGCCGCAGCACCGCGGGGACGGGCACCGCGACCGGAGCGCGGTGGCTGGATCGCGCTCGAGCGCACGCACGCCACGGGGTGCCGCCGCCGCGTTGGGGTGGTGGCGTTCTCACTCTGGGTCGGGGTGATCGGCATCGTGTCTCCGGTGCGTTCGGGGCGGCTGCCCGAGGCAAGGTAGACACGATCTGGCTCTGCGATAAGAGCCAATTTGTCTCTGTTTGAGTGAGCCGGTTGCGCCGTTCAGCCGGACGCGGTGAGCAGGTCGCCGACATCGGTGATGCCGCGCACGATCGCGTCGTCGGAGAGGTTGCCGAAGCCGAGCACCAGCTCGGGCGGGTCGACGGCGCCGCTGGCCCGGTAGTGGCTCATCCCCTGCAGCTCGACCGACCGCTCACGCGCCTGCGCGACGATCGAGCGCTCGTCGCCCGACCCCGGCAGGCGGGCAACGGCATGAAACCCCGCCACGAGGCCGTGCAACGAGACGTCCGGCGCCACCGCGGCCAGCGTCCGGACGAGCGTCGCCCGCCGCGCGCCGTAGACCGTGCGCATCCGCCGCAGATGACGATCGAACCGGCCGGATTCGATCAGCGCGGCCAGCGCGAGCTGTTCGATCGCGGGGGAGCCCCGGTCCATCAGCGCCTTCTCCTCGGTCATCGTGGCCAGCAGCGCGGGCGGGCAGACGACCCAGCCGATCCGCAGGGCCGGGGCGAGCGACTTGCTGACAGTTCCCAGCAGCGCGACGCGGTTGGGAACCAGCCCCTGCAGAGCGCCGACCGGTTCGCGGTCGTAGCGAAACTCGGCGTCGTAGTCGTCTTCAACGATCACCGCGTCGTGTTCGTTGGCCCACGTGACCAGCTCCTGCCGGCGCGCGGGGGCCAGCGCGACGCCGGTGGGGAATTGGTGGGTCGGCGTCAGAATCACCGCCCGGCACGCGGTCGCCGCCAGCGCATCGACCTTGATGCCACACCGATCGACCGGGACCGAGACCGTGTCGATGCCGGTGCGGCGACCGATCATCCGGTAGTCGTCGTCGCCGGGGTCCTCGATCCCGACCTGCCGAACCCGGACGCGCGCCAGCGTCTGCAGGACGAGGTTGATCCCCTGGGCGAACCCGGCGCAGACGATGACCTGCTCGGGATCGACGACCGCGCGACGGACGCGACGCAGATACGCGGCGAGAATCTGACGGAGGGCGAGCGTGCCGCGCGGGTCCCCGTAGTCGAGCTCGGCGACCGACGCGCGCCGGCAGGCCTCGCGCAGCGCCCACGCCCAGTCGCGCCGCGGAAAGCTGGTCAGGTCTGGAACGCCGGTCCGAAAATCGACGGCCAGGCGCGCGGCGCGTGGCGCGATCGGGTGCACGGCGACCGGCGTCTGCGCGCCCGCCGCCACGCGCGTCGCGGCACCCGCACGCGCCGTGAGGAACCCCTCGGCCTGGAGCTGGGCATAGCACTCGAGCACGAGTCCGCGTGAGACGCCGAGCTCGCTGGCCAGCGCCCGCGATGACGGGAGGCGTTCGCCCGGTCCGAGCTGGCCGCCGCGGATCGCGGCGCGCAGCTCGCGCTGCAGCTGGGATTGGAGCGGCTCAGGCCGTGTCCGGTCCAGGCGCAGCAGCAGCTCGGGGCCCAAACCGGCCCAGTTGATCGACACCGCTGACAGCGTAACGCTGAGCCGGTCGCGTTCCCGCCATCGACGGCGGACGACCAGCTACTCAGCCGTGGATCAACTCGGCGGCCCGTTCGGCGATGGCCAGCACGGTGGCATTGGGGTGGGCGTTGGGAATCACCGGCATCACCGACGCGTCGACCACGCGCAGCCCGTCGACCCCGCGGACCTGCAGCCGTACATCGACGACGGCATCGGGACCACTGCCCATCCGGCAGGTTCCCGCGGGGTGGTAGTAGGTGCCGACGTTCCCGCGGATCCACGCCCGCAGACCGGCGCGGGTGCCCACGCTCGCGCCGGGCCACACCTCAGACTGGCGGAACCGCTCCATCGCCGGCGATGCCCCGAGCTCGCGGACGATCGTCGTCGCCGTCTCCATCCGGTCCAGGTCACGTTCGTCGGAGAGCAAGCCCGGGTCGATCAGCGCCGGCGCCTGGGGATCGGCGGAGCCGAGCGTCACCGACCCGCGGCTGTCGGGAGTCATCACGGCGGCGGTCAGGACGAAGCCGGTGGCGGGGGGCTCGCAACCGGCCGCCGCGATCGGCAACAGGATCGGGAACAGATGCAGGTCCGGGCATTCCTGTGCCCGTTCGCTGCGCAGCGCGGCGTACACCTCGCCGTTGTTGTAGTCGCTCACCGGCAGCGGCTCAGGGGACGCGTGCGACGTGTACACCACCGGATGATCGTGCAGGTTCGCGCCGACGCCCGGGAGGTCGACCGAGGCGTCGATGCCGACGGCCCGCAGGCGGTCCGCGGGACCGATGCCCGACAGCATCAGCAGCCGCGGCGAGCCGATCGATCCGGCGGCGAGAATGACCTCACGGTCGGCGCTCGCCTCGGCTCGCGTGCCGTCGCGCAGGTACTGCACTCCCTCGCAGCGCGTCCCGCATAACCGCAGTCCGAGCACCAGCGTGTCGGTGGCGACGACCAGATTCGGGCGGCTGAGAACCGGCCGCAGGTACGCGTCGGCGGAACTGACCCGCTCGCCGCCGGCGATCGCCAGGTCCGCCCAGCACGCTCCCTCCTGGTGCACGCCGCTGAGATCGTCGGTGACGGGATATCCGGCGTCGATCAGCGCCTGCATGAACGCGTGTGCCACCGGATGTGGACTCGTCGGCGGCCCGACGCCGATCGGCCCGCCGGTGCCGCGCAATGACGGGTCACGGTCGTGGGTCCGCTCGACGCGGCGAAAGTACGGCAACAGGTCCGCGAATCCCCAGCCCGTCGCCCCGTCCGCCGCCCAGCCGTCGTAGACCGAGCGATGCCCACGCACGTGCGCCATCGCGTTGATCGCCCCGGACCCTCCCAGGGCTCGGCCGCGCGTGTACGCGACCGGTCCGGCGTCGGCCTGGGGTGTCGTGAACTCGCCCCAGTCAGCCGCGGACCCGAAGTTCTCCGGCCACGCATGCGGCACTGTCATCGCCCGGGTCCGTTCCGCGCTTCCCGCCTCGAGGACGAGCACGCGGACGTCCGGGTCCTCGCTCAGCCGGCCCGCGACGACACACCCGGCCGTCCCCGCGCCGACCACGACGTAATCGAATCGCTCCACTACTCCGTGCCTCCGTCGGTGCCCGCGCCGCCGGCGCCGGCCAGCGCGATGAACGGTTCGAGCGCGTCGGGATTGGCCAGCGACGAGCGCTCGACGACGTCATCGGGCGCGGCCCCCATCAGGATCCGCTTGACCGGCACCTCCAGCGGCTTGCCCGACAGGGTCCGCGGCACCTCGTCGATCGCGATCACCTCGTCGGGGAGATGTCGCGGCGAGCAGTCGCGCAGCAGCCGCTGACGCAGCCGCGCGACGATCGTGGAGTCGAGCGGAATGCCGTCGCGCATCACCACGAACAGGGGCAGCCACGACGAGCCATCGCCGCGCGGGATGTCGACGACGAGCGCGTCGACGATGTCGGGGTCGGCCAGCACGGCCTGGTAGATCTCGCTGGTGCCGAAGCGGACGCCGCCCCGGTTGATCGTCGAGTCCGAGCGGCCCGAGATGACGACGCCTCCGTGCGCGTTGATCTCGATCCAGTCGCCGTGGCGCCACACGCCCGGATACATGTCGAAGTAGGACGCACGCAGCCGCTGGCCATCGTCGTCGCCCCAGAAGCCGACCGGCATCGACGGCATCGGCTCGGTCAACACGAGCTCGCCGACCTCGCCGGTCAAGGACCGCCCATCCGGATCCCAGGCCTCGATCGCCGCCCCCAGCGAGCGGGCCTGGAGCTCGCCACGGCGAACCGGCAGGGTCGGCACGCCACCGACGAACGAGGTGCAGACGTCGGTGCCGCCGCTCGACGAGAACAGCCAGGTGTCGGCCCCGACATGGTCATAGACCCAGTCGAATACGGGGCCCAGCAGCGGCGATCCGGTGGAGCCGATGGCACGCACTGCCGACAGATCGCGACCGGCATGGGGGTCGACGCCTTCGCTCATGCACGCGGCCAGGTACCCGGCCGACGAGCCGAACACGGTGACGCCGGCGTTGGCGCAGACGTCCCATAGGACGCCGAGATCAGGGTGCTTCGGGCTGCCGTCGTAGAGCACGATCGCGGCCTCGGTCAGCAATCCGCCGACGAGGAAGTTCCACATCATCCAGCCCGTCGTGGTGAACCACAACAGCCGGTCGTCGGGTCCGAGATCGACGTGCAGGTGGAGCTTCTTGAGATGCTCGAGCAGGATCCCGCCGTGGCTGTGGACGATCGCCTTGGGCGCGCCGGTCGTGCCCGACGAGTACAGGATCCAGAGCGGATGATCGAACGGGACCCGGGCGAACGCCAGCGGCTCGTCGGTGGCGATGAACGCGTCCCAGCCGGCGCTGCCCAGGCTGACCGCGCGGGCCAGGCTCGGAAGCGCGTCGCGCACCCGCGCCACCGTCTCTCGGAGGTCGAAGTCGCGGCCGTTGTAGCGGTAGCCGTCGACCGACACGAGCACCGTCGGCTCGATCTGGCTGAAGCGGTCGACGACGCTGGCGGCGCCCATCTCCGGCGCGACCGACGAGAACACGGCGCCGAGGCTGGCGCTTGCCAGCAGCAGCGCCACGGTCTCCAGGCAGTTGGGCATCAGCGCTGCGACCCGGTCCCCGGACCCAACGCCGGCATCGACCAGCCCGGCCCGGATCCGGCGCGTCAGCGACTCCAGAGCGGCCCAGTCACACGACGACAGTGGCGCCGACTCCGATCCGTGCACCACGGCCGTGCGCCCCGGATCGCGATCACGGAAGACGTGTTCGGCATAGTTGAGCGTCGATCCCGGAAACCAGTCGGTACCCGGCATCCGGCGGTCGAGCAACACCTCGCGGCGCGGACGGTCGCCGCGGACCTCGAAGTAATCCCAGATCGATCCCCAGAACGCCTCGAGCTCGGTGATCGACCAGAGGCGCAGCGCCTCGTAGGAGTCAAACCGCAAGCCGCGCTCATGCGCAAGCCAGTCCGTGTACCGGGTGAGCTGCGAGGCGCGCACGCGCTCAAGTGACGGCTCCCAGAGGATGCCGCTGCCGGCGTTGTCGACGGGCTCAAGCATGTTGCGCCTCCGGCGACGACAGCGTCGCCATCGCCTGCGCCGCCCAGCCCAACAGCCGGGCGTCGTCGCCGGGTGCGGCCACCAGCTGGACGCCCACCGGACAGCCGTCGATCGTCCCGCACGGAATCGAGACCGACGGCCAGCCGAACCCGCTCAACGGCCGCGTCGACCGGCTCACGTCGGACACCGAGACCTCTCGCCCGAGCGCCGTGGCAGGTCCCGCAACCGTCGGTGTGATCAGCAGCGAGGCGAACCGAAACTGCCGCCGGGCCGCACGCTCGGAGGCGATCATCGCCACGCGGTCAGCGCTCACCTCGCCTGCATCCAGCGCTCGGCCACGCTCAATTCCGGCCCAGACGTCCGCCGACACCTGCTCCGCCGACAGTCGGTCGCCCCACGCGTCGGCGAACTCCCAGGCGAGGATCTGTCCAAGCCGCGGACGCGGCCGCGTCCGCACTCGCTTGGTGAGCCGCCAGCTGGTCCCGGCGAACACGTCCACCACCGCGTCGAACCACGCGACCCCGTCGGTCACCACTGCGCAGCGCGGCGGCGGCGGTGAGTTCGGCACGTCGATCCCCGCCAACACGTGCAGCACGGCCATCTGATCCCGCGCGCTGCGCGTGAGCACGCCGGCGGTGTCGAAGCTCGGCGCCAACGGCGCGACGCCGCGCAGTGAGACGAGCCCGCGGGTGGGCTTGAAGCCGAGCACGCCGCACCATGCAGCCGGTACCCGCACCGACCCGGCGGTGTCGGTGCCGAGCGCCACCGGCACGATGCCCGCGGCGACCGCCGCGGCGCTGCCGCCCGACGAGCCTCCGGTCACGCGGCCGGGCGCGGCCGGGTTGTCGAGCTCGGGGCGATCCGGGGCGGTGCCGTTCATCGACCAGGCCAGCTGGTCCATTGCGGTCGTGCCGATCACGATCGCGCCGGCCCCGCGCAACCGGGCGACCGCCTCGGCGTCGGTCGACGGAGCGTCTGTCAGCGGCGCCGCCAGACCGAGCGTCGACGTCACGCCGGCCACCTCGTAGTTGTCCTTGATCGCCACCGGCACACCGCTGAGCGGCCCGAGCAGGCGCCCGTCGACGCGGTCGCGGTCGATCGCCGCCGCATCGGCGCGGGCACGGTCGGCATCGATCGACCAGAAGATCGCGGGCGCGGCGGCGGCGCGCTCCAGCGCCGCCTCGCAGGTCGCCGACGCCGTCAGCGTGCCCGTGCGGATCGCTTCGGCGATGGCGACGCCGTCGAGCTCGATCGGCGCGGCGGCGCGGCTCACGTCCGTGCCGCCTTGCCCGCCAGACGCGCGGCGGCGGCGGCGAACGGTCCCAGCGGGAGCTCGGTGACCCCCGCGCCGACCTGTCCGATCCCGGGCAGCCGGTGGGCGAAGCCGTTGTTGACGACCGGCGTCGTCCTTGTCCTGGCGACGGTCGGCACGTCGATCCCCAGCGGCGTGCCCGCGTAGTCGTGGGCGGGGATCAGAAAGCGAGTCGAGGCGCTCAGGCAGATTGTGCGCATTCGGCCCACGAGGGCCTCCGCCTCACGGGCGTCGGCGCCGATGAACGAGCTGATCGCGGGAGCGGCGACGAGCGCGAACGCCCCCAGGCCGATCGTCTCGGTGATGAACGAGTCCCCGAGCATCGGGCAGGCGTCATCGGCCGTGTACCCCTCGAACAGGCGCGGGCGCCCGCGGGGCGCCGGTGCGCTGGTCCAACCGTCGACGCCCGATACGCGGATCCCGACCTCGACGCCGTTGGCTGCGATCGCCGTCACCAGCCCGGCGGCGCCGGCGCGGTGCGCGGCGTCCGCGATCGCCTTGCCGGCGGCCATCGAGAAGGTCAAGAAGAAGTGGGGATTGCCCGCGATGTACTCCAGCACCCGCGCGGCCGACTCAGGCGACGGCGCCGCGCGGACGATCGCCGGCGCCAGCTGCGCCAGCACCGCGGCGGTGCTGGCGACGTTGCGGTTGTGACACTCGTCGCCGCGGCGCAGGCCCTCAGCCTGCAGTGCCGCGATGTCGAGACCGCCAACCGCGTGGAGCGCCGCGTCGAGGATCGGGGTCGCGACGTCGCCGAGCCAGCGCAGCCGGTCGAGCACGCGCTCGTCGTTTGAGCCGAACCGCAGCGCCTGGCCGAGTCCCTCGTTCAGCGGGGCGTGCACCCGAGACCCGTCGGCGCCCTCGACGACCAACACCGGGATCCGCGGCGAGATGATTCCCGCCATCGCACCGGTCGCGCCGTGGTCGTGGGCGCTGCGCAGTTGCACGCCGCCGGCATCGAGGATCTCGCCGGCCTCGCCCAGATTGCGGGCTTCGCCTTCCAGCACGAGCGCGCCGAGCACCGCCCCGCGGGTCGGACCCGGCAGCTGCGCGCCCGCCGGAAGCGGCGGGCCGCTGTGCAGGTAGCGGCGCGGACCGACCATCGGCAGCACCGATCCGGCGAGCGCGACCCCGACCGCGTGGGCGGGTGCCGTGTCGAGCGCTTCCAGGCCCGGCGCCCGGGCGGCGTCGCGCAGGCTCATCGACCCGTGGCGATCCGCAGCTCGGGCAGCTCGAACGCGCCGTCGACGAGTATCGGCCGGTCGTCGACCGTGACCGACGCGACCCGGGTCGCAAGATCGACGTGGACGCTCGAGACCGAGGTGCCGCCGAGGTCGTTGTTGGCACCAAACGCGATCACGACCGATCCGTGGACCGACCGGACGTCGGCACCGCCGCCGCCCTCGCGCCCGTACAGCTCGACCGCGTTGAAGTCCGCCCGCGGATCACAGCCCCAGCCGATGTGTGACAGCCGCCGCGCGTCGCCGCCACCGCCGCGCTCGATCAGCTGTTCGAGCATCTGGGCCTCGATCCCACCCGTGATCGACTCGATCGCACCCGCGCTGAATCGGACGCGCAGCGGCTCGGTCAGGTAGCGGCCGACGGTGGCCGTGAAGAACACGATGTCGCCGGCCGCGAGCACGTACTCGCCCTCGCCCTCGCCCTCGGCGGGAGCCAGCGCGGCCAACGCCGTACCGAAGTGATCCCACCGACCGGGGACATCGGTGTAGCCGTGCTGCACGGTGACCGGGCGCCCGGCGGTGCCGACGCGTAGATCGGTTCCCGACGGCGAGCTGAAGTGCATCGACTCCGAGCCGGCCAATAACTCGCCGCTGCGCCGGGCATGCTCGGTCACCTCGGGCGTGGGAAACAGCGCCTCGAGCCTCCGCAGCGGCTCTCGGGCCCGCAGGATGCGCGTGCCGGTGGCGAGGATCTCGTCTTGACCGGCGTGAAACAGGCCGCCGCCGGAGACGTCGACGACCAGGTCGGCGAGTGACAGCTGGCGTTCGATCGCGTCGCTCGCGGTCGTCCACCAGTTGTCGTGCCCTGCTTGGTCGGGACCGCGCAGCTTGCGCGGCGCCCGTAGCTCCAGGACGGTGGCGCCGAGCAGCTGAGCGGCGGTCGAGAACCCGGAGAGCAGCTCTGGACGGCCATGCTCATCGCTGTAGACGATCACGGTCTCCGCGGCCGTGACGCCGCACAGCTGCAGCTCGCGCGCGAGCATCCCGACGGTCCCGCCAAGCGGCGGTCGCGGGCTGGCGGTCATCGCGCCGACTGGTACGCCTGCCCCATCACCCGGCGCTCGAGCTCCTGGCAGCGGGCGGCGTCTTCCGGCGTGATGTTGCGACCTCGGTCCTTGATCTGCGGCGTCTCGCCGTCGTCGAACAGCCCGACCGAACCGTCGTTGGTATCGGGATCGAGAATCGGCGCGAAGCACTGGAACGTCACCAGCGGCTCGTCGCCGGTGTTCCAGGACCAGTGCACTTCACCGGACGGGACGCGGAAGAAGTCGCCGGGGCGGGCGATGAACCCGTGCTCGCCGATGAACATCCAGGTCTGACCGGAGACGACGTAGGTGAGCTGCTCGATCGCGTGATAGTGGGGGATCGAGTGGTACCCGGGCTCCCGCGTGGCGACGGTCATCGAGACCTGGTTTCCGTAGACCGAGCGGGTCGAGAGGCCGCCCTGGTCGGCGTCGACGACGATCGAGCCGTCACGCATCTCTTCGCTGCGCACATGCAATGCCATGCAGTCCTCCCGCATCGTGGCTGTGCTCAGGTAGCGGTGCCGAGCGACACGACCACTGTTTGTGACTGTCCGAACGACAGGTCTGTATCCAGTAGAGTATACCGGAGCGATGCCGTGCTGACGAGGTCATGAGAGGTCGCGTCGTGATCGTCGGCGCCGGCGTGTTGGGCGCGACACTGGCGCATCGGCTGACCCTCGACGGCTGGCAGGTCACCGTGATCGACCAGCACGATCCCGGGAC
Source organism: uncultured Solirubrobacteraceae bacterium (assembly GCA_963743985.1). Lineage (GTDB taxonomy): Bacteria > Actinomycetota > Thermoleophilia > Solirubrobacterales > Solirubrobacteraceae > Palsa-465. Next base: position 105,040 of record CAVUSD010000039.1, read on the forward strand.
GCCATTCGGGTCGTCGGGTGGGGCGTCGCGCCTGATCCGCTGCGCCCACGGTGACAGCGTCGACGACGCCTCCGCCGCCTGGGAGAGCCTGGCCCTGTGGCAGCGGATCGAGGCCGACACCGGCGTCGAGCTGCTGACCCAGACCGGCGTCGCCTGGTTTGCCGCCGCCGACGATCGGTGGCAGCGGGAGAGTTTCGCCGTGCTGCAACAGCTGGGCGTCCCGGTCGAGATCGTCCCGGTCGCCGACGCGGGTTCCCTGTTCCCCGACCTCTATATCGACGATCTGCAGTACCTGCTGTACGAGCCCACAGCCCCGCTGGTGTTCGCGGCCGTCGCGTTGCGCGCGCTGATCGACGATGCCGGGCAGCGAGGCGCGACGTTCCGGCGCGAGCCGGCACGACGTGACGGCGCTGACGTGATCGTCGGTGGCCGCCGGGTGACGGCCGACCACGTCATCTGGGCGGTCGGCTGCTGGACCGCGCAGGTCTTCCCGGAGCTGTTGCGCGCCTCGATCATCCAGCAGGACACGTATTACTACCGAGCGGGCTCGGCATGGTCGAGCCCCCCGGTGCCCGCCTGGGGCGACATCGGGGCCGGCATCACCGGCGCCGGGGATCTGGCCGGCGGGGGCTTCAAGGTCGGGCTGCACGAACCGGGCCCCGCCGTCGCGCTCGACCGCGAGCGGGTCCCCGATCGCACGCTCGCGGCGCACGCGCGGGCCTATCTGGCGCGGCGGTTTCCGTCGCTGACGGACGCCCCGGTCGCGCAGGTGGAGGTGCAGCACACCGCAGAGGTTGAGTGGGTGGCCGGCGTCGCGCCGGCCGCGGTCACCGGTGGCGTGCGGATCGTGCGCGATCCCGCTCACCCGTCGGTGTGGATCCTGGGGGACGGCTCGGGATCGGTGTTCAAAACCGCGCCGCTGGTCGCCGCGCGGGCGGCCGAGCTGCTGCTCGGCGCCTGAGTGGGTTGCCTGAACGAGCTGGTCGCCCCACGGGTCTTCACCCGGCTGCGCTGTCGCCACGCTTGACAGCCGCTTTGTATCCATGATGGAATCCCGTCGACTGGTTGGCCTCCAACGACGAGGGACGGGACAGGCTGATGGCAGACACGCAGACGCAGCCGCGCGAGGGTCTCGCAGATATCGAGGTTCGCTCGATCGACTACATCCCGGCGGCGGAGCGCCACGGAAAGGTGCGAGACCAGTTCACGTTGTGGTTCGCGGCGACGATGAACATCTTCAACATCGTGCTCGGCGGCGTTGCCGTGTTCCTCGGGCTGAACTTCCTATGGGCGTGCATCGCGATCGTCCTCGGGACGGTGATCGGTCTGCTGCTCGTCGGGTTCCACGCGATCCAGGGCCCGAAGCTCGGCGTCCCGCAGATGATCCAGAGCCGCGGTCAGTTCGGCTTCTACGGCGCCGTGATCCCGTTCGTGTTCTCGATCGTGCTCGACTTTGGTTTTCTGGCGGCCCAGCTCGTGATCCAGGCGGACGCGATGAACCTGCTGATTCCCTCGATCAGCATCCCCGGCTGGATCGCGCTGCTGACGATCCCCGTCTTCTTCCTGGCGATCTGGGGCTACCGGTGGATCCATCACTGGCAGCGCGTGCTGACGGTCGTGCTCGGGATCACGTTCGTGGTCGTGTTCATCCAGGCGCTGTCCTACGGCGGGCTGCACGGCGCCCCGGCGAGTACCCATGCGCCGTCGTTCGCGCTGTTCATGGGCGCCACCGGGCTGTTCGTGATCGACATGATCAGCTGGGCGCCGTACGTCTCGGACTACAGCCGCTACCTGCCGGAGAACGTCAGCAAGTCGGCCACGTTCTGGGCGGTCTTTCTCGGCAACGCGATCCCGACGATCTTCTGCGGCATCCTCGGCGCCTACGTGACCGGCCTGCTCCCGGACGCGAGCTCGACGGTCGCCGCGATCCAGCAGGTCGCCGGTGGCTGGGCGCTGGTCGTGATGGCGCTGAGCCTGGTCGGCTCAGACGCGATCAACGCCTACACCGGGATGCTCGCGCTCGTGTCGATCCTCAGCTGCTTCATGGAGGTTCGACGCTCGCAGCTGATGCGAATCGTCGGCTGCGTGCTGATGATCCTGGCGGGCATGATCTGCGCGCTGGTCGGCTACAAGGACTTCGTCAACAACCTCTCCAACTTCCTTGACGTGCTCCTGTTCGTGTTCATTCCGTGGAGCGCGATCAACCTCGCCGACTACTACCTGATCAAGCACGGCGAATACGACGTCCAGTCGTTCTTCACGCCGGATGGGAAATACGGCGGCTTCCTGTGGCGCGGCCTGATCCCGTACGCGCTGGCAATCGCGGCCGAGATCCCGTTCATCGACCAGACCTTCTACACCGGCCCGCTGGTCAAGCCGCTGGGCGGCGTCGACATCTCCTGGGTGGTGGGCGGCGTCGCCGGGTTCGTCTTCTACATGATCGCGATGCGGATCCCGATCAACGGGAAGACGGCGCTCGGGCCGGACGCCGACGCGGAGGTCGATCCGGGGCCCGGGGTCAAGATCGCCTCCTAGCGGACGGCGTTCGCGTCACGGACCCCCGACGGGATCGCGTGTCCGCAAGCCGCCGGCGTTCCCGGCGTTGACCGCGGGCGCTATTCGGTTGCCAGCGAGACGTCTCCGCGGGCCGCGTCGGCAGCTCCGGCCGGCTTGACCCGCGCCGGGAACACGGTCGCGGCGACAATCAGTCCGACGGCGAAGATGCCGCTGGCCCACCAGAAGGCGGTCGTGTAGCCGTGCACCTGCGCCGCGGCCGCCGCGTTCGCGGTGTGGAGATGGCTCGCGGCGTACGCGGCGGCGGAGCTGGCGTACAGCGTGCTCAGCAGCGAAGTGCCGACCGAGCCGCCGACCTGCTGGGAGGTGTTGACCATTGCCGACGCGACGCCGGCCTCGTTGGTCGGGACCCCGAGCGTGGCGGTGCCGAACGCGGGCGCGAAGATCAGACCCATGCCGAGCCCGAGGACCAGCAGCGACGGGAGCACGTCGGCGGCGTAGCTGGAGCTCGGGGTCAGACGGGTCAGCAACAGCATCGAGATCAGGCCGAGGACCATCCCGCAGACGATCAGCAGCTTGGCGCCGGTCCGCGGTAACAGCTTCGTCTGAGACGTCGTGGACGAGATCACGATCAGCGCCGTCATCGGCATGAACGCGACCCCGGTGAGCAGTGGCGACAGGCCGAGGTTGTCCTGCATGAAGTACGTGAGGAACAGGAACACGGCGAAGATGCCGGCCCCCGCCAGCGCGATCGACGCGTAGGCGCCGCCACGGGCGCGGTCCCAGACGATGTGCAGCGGCAACAGCGGGTGCGCGGCGCGCTGCTCGATCAACACGAACGAGACCAGCAGGACCACGCTGGCGGCGAGCGCGATGATCGTGACCGGCGACGACCAGGAATTGGTCTCGGCGCTGGAAAAGCCGTAGACGAGCGCGAACAGCCCGCCCGAACCGGTGAGCACGCCCGGCACGTCGATCTTCGGGCGATCCGGGCTGGCGTGGTTCTGCAGCAGTCGCAGGGCCACGAGCGCAGTCGGAATCGCGATCACGAGGTTGACGTACAGGCACCAGCGCCACGACAGCGCCTGGGTCAAGGCGCCGCCGAGGATCAGGCCGATCGAGGCGCCGCCACCCGCGATCGCGCCGAAGATGCCGAACGCCTTCGGCCGGTCGGGCGAATCGGCGAACGTGACCGTCAGCAGCGACAGCGCCGACGGCGCGAGCAGCGCACCGAACGCCCCCTGCAGGGCACGCGCGGCGACGAGCATCGCGAACGACTGAGACAGACCGCCGATCGCGGAGGCGATCGAGAACCCGGCCAGCCCGGCGATGAACGTCCACTTGCGGCCGAACAGATCGCCGAGCTTGCCCCCGAGCAGCAGCAGTGACCCGAACGCCAGCGCGTAGGCGGTCACCACCCACTGACGGCTGTCGTTGGAGAACCCCAGTGACTGCTGGGCCGACGGCAGCGCGATGTTGATGATCGTGGCGTCCAGCACCACCATCAGCTGGGCGACGCTCAACAGGCCCAGCACGGCCCAGCGGTTGGGCTCGGAGCGGCCTCGGGATGCCTGAGTCATGTCGGTCATGTCCTTGCGTGGGTGATCGGCAGCTACGCGCGGCCGCTGTAGGCCCGCGACAGGATCCGCAACATGATGTTGCGGATCTCGTCCTTGCTCTGGTTGATGTGCTGCGCCATCAACGCCGCCGCCTGCGCTTGGTCGCCGGTGCGGATCGCCTCGCCGATCGCGATGTGCTGGGCCTCCGAGACGATCAGCCGGTCACGCACGGTGAAGTCGAACGCGCGGATCGTGTGCAGCCGGTCGTGGACGCGTTCCATCGACTCCAGCAGGTAGGCGTTGCCGGTCGCGCGGGCCAGCGCGAGGTGAAAGCGTTCGTCGGGGATCACGTAGGAGCCGTCGAGCGGTGCCGTCTCGGCCGAATATCCCTCCAGCCAGCCGTACTGCAGCACGTCGATGTCGCCGAGTTCGCCGGCGCGCCCGGCGAGCTCGGAGACGGTATAGGTCTCCAGCACCGCGCGCACCGCGTAGACGTCCTCGTAGTCGGAGATGTCCAGGCCCTTGACGATCCGCCCGCCCTTGTCACGGGCGACGACCAGCCCGTCGTCCTCGAGCCGTCGCAGCGCTTCGCGCACGGGCGTGCGGCTGACCTCGTAGCGATCGCAGAGCTCGAGCTCGACCAACCGCTCACCGGGCCGGAAGCCGAAGGTCAGGATGTCCTGCTTGAGACGTTCGTAGATCTCGGCGCCCGCTCGCCTGGCGGGCGCGTGAGCGCTCGGGTCGCCCTCGCTCACCTGGCGTCGGCGGCGCCGTTGAGACGCTCGATCTCGTCCGCGTCCAACTCGATCTCGGCGACCGCCATGTTCTCCTCCAGGTGCTCGACCGAGGAGGTCCCGGGGATCAGCAGCACATGGTCTCCCTGCGCGAGCGTCCACGCGAGCGCCACCTGGGCTGCAGTGATGCCCCGGGCGCCGGCGATCTCGGTGACGACCGGGTTGCCGAGCACGTTGTCGTTGGTCCAGGCCGCGCCCAGCGGGAAGTAGGGGACGAACGGCACGCCGTCGGCGCCGGTCTGCGTGACGACGTCGGCCGAGCCGCGGTTGGCGACGCTGTACAGGTTCTGCACCTGGGCGACGTCGGTCAGCTTGGCGGCCTCCAGGTAGACGTCGAGCCCCACGGTGCTGATGCCGACGCCGCCGATCTTGCCGGCCTCCTTGAGCGTCTGCAGCGGCCCGATCAGCTCGGCGAGCGGGATCTCGGTGCCGGCGTCGGGGACGCGCAGGTTGACGACGTCGATCCGCTCGATCCCCAGCGCGGCGAGGTTGTGATCTACGTCTTCGATCAGCTCCGCCTCGCTCAGCGCAGGCGGCCAGCCGCCCTCGGCGTCCCGGCGCGCGCCGACCTTGGTCGCGATGACCAGATCCGTCGGGTACGGGTGTAGAGCCGCGCGAATCAGTTCGTTTGCGACATCGGGCCCGTAGAACTGCGCGGTGTCGATGTGGTTGACGCCGAGCTCGACCGCGCGCTTGAGCACAGCGATCGCCTGGTCGCGGTCCTGCGGCGGTCCCCAGACGTGCGGGCCGGGAAGCTGCATCGCGCCGAAACCGATCCGATTGACCGTGCGTCCGGCGAGCTCGTAGGTCTGGAGGCGACCGGTCATACCACTCTGGATACAAACATGGATGCCGTTCGGCGTCAAGCGACGACGGCGGGAAGCCTCGTCGGCGCGGCTTCGCCGGCGGTCTGGGTCGGGATCAAATGGCGCTCCGGACTCGGGCCGCGTGCGCGGACCGGCTCCGACGTTCGTCCATATCAAAGCGTCCGACATCCGTCCACGTATGAACGGGATCTTCCACTTTTCGGTCGTTAGTCCCGAAACCGAGTTCATGGTTGCCATCAGAAAACGCTTTGAACATGCCCTCCGCCCTTCGGGTTCGCCCCTGACACTGGGCCTGCTCGCCGTGTTGGTCTTCGCCTGCCTGGGCGCGCTGCTGCCCCACGGAGCCCTGGCCGCCGGCCATCGTCCCGTCGCGCATGCGGCGAAGACCGGGTGTGCCTCGCCGTACCCGGCAACACGCGACCCATCGAACCCGCTCGACCTGCCGGTCCCACCGGGATCGAACCCGCTCAACGGCGCACGCTTCACGGACCCCGGCGCCTACGGCGGCAACTACGCGGCGACCGCGATCGCGCAGCTGCTCGGGATCAACCCGAAGTCCTTGTCGCCGACCCAGTCATGGGCGCAGTTTGCCCAGCAGATCGAGTCAGGGCCCCAGCAGGCCAAGCTGGACGCCAATCCCGCTCTCGCCAAGCAGGTCAACGAGCTGGCGATGATCGCCGATCAACCTCAAGCGCAGCGCATCTCCACCTACTCCTGGGGCGGGACCCCGTCCGGGATCGCCAAGCAGACCCGCAAGCTGTTCTGCCAGATCGTCGCCAGCGACCCGGGAACGGTCCCGATCATCACGACCTACTTCCTGCATCCGAACCTCGGCGGCTGCGCGACCACCGACCAGATCAACGCCTACATGCCGAGATTCAAGAAGCAGATCAACGCGATGGTGCATGCCACCGGCCGGCGCCCGGCGGTCTATCTGCTGGAGCTCGACGCGATCGGCTCGTCGGTGTGCATGGCCCATAACGGTTCGCTGCCGGCCTGGGAAGCCGCATTGCGATACGAGATGCAGGCGGTGCAATCGCTGCCGCACACGGTCGTCTACATCGAAGGCGGCTACTCGGACTCGAACTCCGTCGGTTACACCGCCAGGGTCCTGAAGGCGATCAACGTCAACAGCATCCGCGGGTTCTTCACCAACGACACCCACAATCAGTGGACGAGCAGCACCGCAGCCTGGGCGACCAAGGTGGCCAATCGGACCGGATCGCACTTCATCGTCAACACCTCCGATAACGGTCAGGGCCCCAAGCTCAATCCCCATCCTCAGACACAGGGGGTCGAGGATCTGTGTAATCCGCCCGGCCGCGGGATCGGGATCGAGGACACGACCGACACCGGCTTCGCCGACGCCGACGCGTTCCTCTGGACCCACTCGCCCGGGATGAGTGCCGGCACCTGCGGCGGCGGCCCGTCCGGGGGCTTCTGGCCCGCCAAGGCCGAGAGCGAGGCCGCGCTGGCCAATGCCCAGATGGGACCCGGCTTCCCCAGCGTTCCGTGGAGTGCCCCGGCGCTCTGACCGGCGCGGTACGAACAACCGACGACCGGGGGGGGTCCTTGCCCCGGTCGTCTGTTTGGGTAGGGCGGGCGGTGCGCCTCCGGCGCGCCGCCCGTTGCCCTTGCCCCTTGTGCCCCCGGTCGGGCCATCGCCCCTGCTGGCCCGGCGCCCCTGTTGTGCCCTGCGCCCCCCGGTTTGCCTTGCGCCCCCGTTTTGCCTTGCGCCCCGTTTTGCCTTATGCCCCCATTTGCCTGCGCCGGCCTGACCCTGTCTTCCGGCTGTCCTTTCGTCGTGTTGGGCGTTTGCTGTAGTTGTCAGTCTCCGCCATGACAGGCCTTGTGCACATCGGCTGGGCGGTCGATTTGCCGGGGGAGGGCGAAGGTCGGCCGATTGGGGGATGTCCCGTGTTCGCCGGCGAACCGGCCCGGGACGTCCGGGTCGTTTCGCCGTCGTTTGAAGCGCCCCCGACCGGGGCGACGGTCGCGACGGCGTACGATCCGGGCGTGAGCTACCGCCGATCGATCTGCCCCGCCGGACACGACCCGCGGCGGCGGCCGCGGAGCTGAGCGCGGCGATGGCCGACCACGATCAGCCGCTGCTCGAGCGCGACGCCGATGCCGACCCGCTGGTCCAGTTCCAGCGCTGGTTCGAGGACGCATCGGCGGCCGCGATCCGGATGCCGGAGGCGATGGCGGTCGCGTCCGCGACGCCCGATGGGATCCCCTCGGTGCGGATGGTGCTGATGAAGGGGTACGACGAGCGCGGCGTCGTGTTCTTCACCAACTACGCCAGCCGCAAGGGCGCGGAGCTGACCGAGAACCCCCATGCCGCGCTGCTGTTCTACTGGGACGTGCTCGGCCGTCAGGTGCGGATCGACGGACCGGTCACGCGGACCAGCGCGCAGGAGTCGGCCGACTACTCACGCAGCCGGCCCCGCGGCAGCCGGATCAGCGCGCTCGCGTCGCCGCAGAGCCGGCCGGTCGCCGACCGCCCTGAGCTCGAAGCGCTGGTTGCCGAGGTGGAGCGGGAGCTCGCCGGCGGCGAGCCGCCGGTCGACGACGACTGGGGCGGGTTTCGCGTCGCCCCGTCGAGCTGGGAGTTCTGGCAGAACCGCAGTGACCGGCTGCACGACCGGCTGCTCTACACGCCCGCCGCCGACGGCGGCTGGCAGATGCAGCGCCTCGCGCCCTGAGTGCGGCCCGGGCCTCGCCGGCGGTGGCTGCGTCCGGCCGCGGCCGCGCCCGGCGCTAGCTGCGCCACAGGGTTGGCGTTTTTGTGTCCTCCCACCGGGAATAGTCGCCAACCGTGTCCGGGAGCAGCCGCTACCCGGGCGCGCCGGCTTCGAGCGCGTCGGCCTCCGGGCCGATGAAGTCGGCCATCGTCTGCACATCGCAGACCACGTCGGGGTCGACGCAGAACCCGAAGCACAGCTGATCGGCCAGCGACGTCACCGAGACCCGCAGCGCGTGGTGCTGGCTGATCTCGGCCAGCGAGTACAGCGCGCGCACCGGGCTTGACAGGACGCTGACCGGCTCACGCGGCCCGGGTACGTTGGAGACGTTGAGCGCAAACCGTCGCGGGTTGCGCTCGAGTTGCTCGGCAAATCGCTGCAGCCGTGGCGAGACGCTGCCGATCCGGTGCAGCAGCAACTCGCGCTGCTCGGCGTCCCGGGCGGCCTTGCGTTCGCTGGTCCGTTCGTGGATCACGCGTAGTCGCGTGACCGGATCGGCCTCGGCCAGCGGCAGGCCAAGCGCGAACATCGAATCGTGGTTGGCCTCGGTGTCGCCGTCTCGGTGCAGGCTGACCGGCACCTTGACGCGGACCGTTCCCAGCCGGCCATGGTGCAGCTGAACCCAACGCCGTAGGGCGCCCGCAACCACGCACAGCACGGCGTCGTTGACCGTGGCTCCGTCGATCGCTTTGGCCGCATGTCGCAGCGCCGGCAGCCCGATGCTGGCGAACGCGACCTCGCGCCGGTCGCAGATCTCGCCGTCGAACGGGGAGGGACCGCCGGCGCGGACGAACTCTCGGCGCAGATACCCGGGCAGATGCGCGCGCCGCCGCGTCTCATCGACGGCGTGCTGAGCCGCGGTCTGCGCGGTGCTCATGTGTGTCTCCGGCGGGTCGTCCCAGAGCAGCGCCCGCCCGTAGCGCACGGACGCGGTGCCGTCAGCCAGCGCGTGGTGAATCCGCCAGACGAGCGCGCGATGGCCGTCGCGGAGTGTCACGAGGTCGACTTGCCACAGCGGACGATCCCGTGGCAGCCGCTGCTCGAACAGAGTCGCGACGCAGTGGCGCAGCCCGGCGGCGTCGACCGGACTGTCGTGATGGTGCTCGACGACGTGACGGTCGACCTCGAATTCGGGATCAGGTACCCATCCGGGGGTGCCGTCGCGGCCGGTCGCGAGCCGGCGGGTGAGGGCAGGCGCCAGGTGGATCCGCTCGGCGATACGCGCGCGCAGTCGCGCCAGATCGGGGGCGGATTCGGTCAGGTGGATGACCTTGCAGGTGTGTCCGGCGATCGTCGGACTCTCCAGGTCCAGGATCGCGCGATCCTCGGCGCTGAGCGCCACCCACGTGTCTTGCTGCGACGGAGCGACGTCGGTGTATGCCATGTGCAGAATTGTCGTCCACGAGCCACGATTTGACGACTGACGGGTGAGATCTTTGGACGGACGGGCAGATCAGCGACGAAGGGAGGATGCGTGACCGAGACGATCAGCGCCGCGCTCGACGCCAAACGCGGCGAGCCGGAGGACGTGCTGTCGTTCATCGAGCCGGGGGCGGAGATCGTCGTCGGCGCCGCCAACGGTGAGCCGGTGCGGGTGATCGACGCGCTGGAGCAGGCGTCGGCGTCCTTGGACAACGTCCGGGTGCACCAGATGCTGGCGATGCGATCGCGTCCGTACATCGACGGTCAGCGCCCGAATCTGCGCCACGTGTCGTGGTTTCTGTCACCGGCGAACCGCGAGGCGTTTCGGCGCGGCGACTGCGACCTGGTGCCGAACTCGTTCAGCGATGTCCCGCGGCTGATGCGACAGGCGGTGGCGCCGCCGCTGGTGCTCGCGTGTGTCTCCTCGCCGGATCGACACGGCTACTTCTCGCTCGGCACCGACGCCGAGTACGTGGCGGCGATGATCGGCGAGGTGCCGTTCTTCGTCGAGGTCAACGATCAGATGCCGCGGACGTTCGGTGCCAACCAGTTGCACATCTCGGACATCGTCGGGTACTGCGAGTCGAGCTATGCGCTCGCCGAACTGCCCCCGCCAGCCCCTTCGGAGCGCGATCGGCGAATCGCCGAATTGGTCGCCGAGCGGATACCCGACGGCGCGACGCTCCAGGTCGGCATCGGCGCCGTGCCGGATCTGGTGCTGCAGATGCTGACCGATCACCGCGAGCTCGGCGTGCACACCGAACTGTTCGGCGACGGAATCGTCGATCTGGTCGAGGCGGGGGTGATCACCGGCACCCGCAAGCACACGCACCGCAACAAGATCGTGACGACCTCGGCGCTCGGCCACCAGCGTCTCTACGACTTCGTCGCCGATAACCCGGGCGTCGAGTTCCATCCCGTCGACTACACGAACGATCCGCGCAACATCCGGCTCGAGCCACTGATGACCGCGATCAACGCGACGCTCGAGGTCGACTTCCTCGGTCAGTGCGCGTCCGAGTCGCTCGGCAGCACCTACTGGTCCTCGTCGGGCGGGCAGCCCGACTTCGCGCGGGGGGCGGTGATGGCCGAGCACGGGCAGGCGTTCATCGTGCTGCATTCCACCGCCGCCGATGAGACGGTCTCGCGGATCGTCCCGCAGCTGCAGCCCGGCGCGGCGGTGACGACCTTCAAGAACATCGTCGACAAGGTCGTCACCGAGTACGGAGTGGCCGAGCTCCGCGGACGCTCGATCGCGGAGCGCACCCGACGGCTGATCGGGGTCGCCCACCCGAAGTTCCGCGAACAGCTGACGGCCGAAGCGAAGACGCTCGGGTATCTGCGCGGGTGAAATCGCGATGGGCGGCAGGGGCGCGGCGTGACCAGATCCCGGGGTCACGCCGCGCCGGCCTGCGGGTTACCGCGCCCCCACGTATTTGACGGTGAAGTACTGCTTGGTCGCGGTGTTGGTGTAGGTCCCGTAGCCGTAGCCGAGCTGCGTGCCGGTCCAGCCCGGGATCGGGCCCTGGTACTTGTTCAGGAAGGTCGTGAAGTAGCTCGAAGCGGTCTTGCAGCTGAAGTCGGGGCTCGACACCTTGTACGGGCCGGCCGGGAGGACGAGACCGCCGGAGCGGTCGTTGTGGAGCACGGTGAAGCCGATCCCCTGACAGCTGCCGTTGGCGGTCGCCGCCCGCTTCTGAGCGGCGGTCGCCGGGTGGGCCCGGCCGGCGGCGCTCGGGGTCGCGGCCATCGCGGTCGCGGCGGTGGCGCCGCCGCCGATCAGGAGAGCGGCCGTGGCGGCGGAGGCGATGATCGACTTGGTCTGGAAGATGCGGTTCATGGCTGGTCCTTTCGGTGAGACGCCGGTCGTTTGAACTGGCATCAGTCTCCCTCCGGAGCAGCTCGATAAATATCCGCTTTGCAGGGGATTCGATGGCGGACGCACGTATCCGCCGATCGGGGGAACGGGGGCTCGCGCGTTTCGCCGCGGCCGCCTCCTCGTGTTCTCCGACGTCGAAACCGGGTAACAGGGACGTTGGATGCGACCACCGTCTACAGCGATGAGGACAGCGCGTGACCACTAACGAGCTCGTGCCGGCTCAGGACTACTTCCTACTCGACGAAACGCTCTCCGAGCAGGAGCGGACGGTCCGTGACCGAGTGCGCGCGTTCGCCGACGACGATGTGCTGCCGATCATCAACGAGTACTGGGAGAAGGCCGAGTTCCCGTTTGAACTGGTGCCCAAGCTGGCGGAGCTCGGCGTCGCTGGAACCACCATCGAGGGACACGGGTGCCCGGGGATGTCGCGTCTCGGGGCCGGAGTCGTCGCCCGCGAGTTGGCTCGCGCCGACGGCAGCATGAACACCTTCTTTGGCGTGCACTCGGGGCTCGCGATGGGCGCGATCGACCTGCTCGGCAGCGAGGAGCAGCGGCGCGAGTGGCTTCCGGCGATGGCGACGTTCGAGCGGATCGGCGCGTTCGGCCTGACCGAGCCGGAGCACGGGTCGGATTCGGTGTCGTTGGAGACGACCGCGCGGCGCGACGGTGGCGATTACGTCCTCAACGGTGCCAAGCGGTGGATCGGAAACGCCTCGATCGCCGACGTGACGATCATCTGGGCGCGCGACGACGGAGGGGACGTTGGCGCCTACCTGGTGCCCAAGGGCACTCGGGGATTTGATCCGGATACGGTGATCACCGGCAAGATCGGAAAGCGGGCGGTATGGCAGGCGGAGATCGCCCTCACTGACGTGCGCATCCCGGCTGACCACAAGCTGGCGCACGCGAACACCTTTGCCGACGCCACCCGTGTGCTCAATCAGACGCGTGGCGGTGCCGCCTGGGAGTGCGTGGGCCACGCGACCGCCTGTCTGGAAGTGGCGATCGCCTACGCCCAGGAGCGCCACCAGTTCGGCCGGCCGATCGCCGGCTTTCAGCTGGTGCAGGCCAAGCTCGCCACCATGCAGGCCGCGACCACCGCAATGCAACTGGTCTGCTTCCGGCTGGCCCAGCTTCAGGAGTCCGGAGCGATGACCGGTCCGATGGCCTCATTGGCCAAGCTCCACAACGTCCGCAACGCCAAGCTCGTGTGCTCACAGGCCCGGGACATCCTCGGCGGCAACGGGCTGCTGCTCGACTATCACGTCGCCCGCCACCTCACCGACCTCGAGATCGTCGACACCTACGAAGGAACCGACTCGATCCAGTCGCTGATCGTCGGGCGTGACCTGACCGGGATCTCCGCGTTCACCTAGCACCCGACCCGATGTCCGGACCGGACGTCATTCCTCGCTCAGCCGGTGGCGGGCGAGTCGATCGGCTCGGCGGTGACGCCGAAGCCGGTCAGCGTGAGCGCGCCGAACGAGGTGATCAGCGCGACGTCGACCGCATCACGACCGCGTCCGACGACCACGCGTCCGGTGCGGGGCATGTTGTTGCGGGCGTCGAACGTGTACCAGCGGCCGTCGAGATAGGCCTCGAACCAGGCGGCGAAGTCCATCGGTTCGGCGACCGGGGGGACGTCGATGTCGGGGATGTAGCCGAACACGTAGCGGGCGGGGATGTTCAGCGCACGGCAGAAGGTGATCGCCAGATGCGCGAAGTCACGGCAGACGCCCTGGCCGGCTCGGTACGCGTCCGCGGCGGTCGTCCACGGATTCGATGAGCCGGCGACCCATTCGAGATGGTTGTGGACGAAGTCGACGATCGTCTGCACGCGGTTCCAACCCGGCTCCACGTTGCCGAACCGCTGCCAGGCATCGTTGCCGAGCTCGTCGGGCAGGCAGAAGCGGCTCGGCATGATGAAGCTGAGCGTCTCGTCGGGCAGTTCGGCGACCGGCGTCTCGGCCGCGTCGGGGACGATCAGGTCGCGCGGATCGGTGAGCAGCAGCTCGGCTTCGTAGGCGATCTCGACATCGCCGGGCTCGATCACGAGGCGCTCGCAGCGATTGGAGTAGTGATCGATGTACCCGTGGTGGTCGGATTCGGTGTGCCACTCCTCACGCCGCATCCGCACGCCCGGGTCGGGGGATGGCGCGACCTGCATAATCGCGGCGACGGCAGCGGCCGCGTCGAAGCGAAACTCGCAGCCGACGAGCACCTTCAATCCATCGGCGGCAGGATCCGTCAGGGGTTCACTGGGCATCGGCTCGGTCATCGCGGCTCAGCATCGCAGGTGTCGCGGGACCGGCCCATCGCCGCATGGCCAAACCGCCGGCGGCGCGACGCATGCGGCCCGCGCCGACGCGACTCAGCGGTGAGCGCGCTGAGCCCGGCCGCCCTCACGCACGGCGGTGCGCGCGGTCGGGGCGACGCCTGCCTCGACAACCCTCAGCACACGGTCAAGCTCGCGCTCGGGAAGGTTCGGGTTGTACAGCGGCGAACCGACGCCGTCGGTCAGCAGTCGGCGGCAGAGTGCGACGGCCGGTGGACTGATCGCGATTCGCTGATCGCCGAACGCGTCGGCGAGAGCCAGCAGACGCGGCGCGACCAGCGCGACCCGGCCCGGGGCGACGACCATCGGGGCCCGGTAGCCGGCGAGCCCCGGCCGGCCGGCGCTGACGGCGGATCGCAGCGACGTCGCGACGCGACGCCGTTCGGCGGGATCGTGGGCGAGGCGGTCGGCGAGCGCGCCGACCTCGGGGATCGAGGTGGCATCGCCGACGGCGACCAGCGACAGCAGCAGCCGCCGGCGTTCGTCGATGGCCAGTCCGCAGATCACCAGCGCCGTGACGGCGCCGGCGCCGACCGCGCCGGCCAGCGCGACGGACTCGGTGAACACCAGCACACCCGCCAACACGGCGAGCGCCGCAAACCACTCCAGCATCTGGATCATGCGATGACGCAACGCGGCAAGACGTGCCGACGCTGCGGTCAGACTCTGAGGAGTGTCATCGAGCAGGGTGGGCATGGTCTGACTCCAACAGTGCACCCTCGTCGCGAACGCGTGTTCGCAATCGGTCACACAACGTAAGACTCGCAACCCAATCTTCATGTCCCTAACATCCCCGTGGCTCGAGGACGGCCACCCCTCAGGCACGCCCGGCTGGGCCCGAAACCCAGCCGGCTACGCCCCGCCACCATGAGCGTCAAAGTCTCCATCGAGCATCGCACCGAGTACGCCTTCGACCGCCCCGCCGAACTGGGTCCGCACGAGGTCAGGCTCCGCCCGGCGCCACACGCGACCACGCCGATCGGCGCGTATTCATTGGACGTCACACCTGCCGACCACGCGGTCAGCTGGCGCCAGGACGCGTTCGGCAACCACGTCGCGCGGGTGTCGTTCCCCAAGCAGGTCACCGCGACCGCGTTGACTCTGGAGGTCGGGCTCGTCGCTGAGCTGGCGCCGAACAATCCGTTTGACTTCTCCGTGCGTGGCGACGCCGAGCGGTGGCCGTTTCACTACACGGAGTCCGACCACAGAGACCTCGCGCCGTTCCTCCACAACTCCGCCGAACAACCGACGCCGCTCCTCGCCCGGCGAATCGAGGCGATCGCGCGCGAGTCGGGGCAGATGGCGACGGTCGAGTTCCTCGTCGCGCTCAACGCGATCCTGGCCGAGCAGATCGAGTACACGACCCGCGACGAGCCCGGAGTGCAGACGCCCGAGCAGACGCTGCAGCTCCGCAGTGGCTCGTGCCGCGATACCTCATGGCTGCTGGTCGCGTTGCTGCGCGGGCTGGGGCTGGCAGCTCGGTTCACGTCTGGCTACCTCGTCCAGCTCGAACCCAAGCCCGGCAGCGCCGACACGAGCGACCTACACGCCTGGGCCGAGGCGTACATCCCGGGCGCCGGCTGGGTGGGGCTCGATCCGACCTCCGGGCTGCTCACCGGGGAGGGCCACATCCCGCTGGCGAGCGCGTCGACGCCGGCGGGCGCGGCGCCGGTGATCGGGACGGTCTCAGACGTCCGCTCAGAGCTGATCCATCGGTTGGAGGTCACGCGGATCAGCGAGCGTCCAAGCACCGAGCGCCCCTACTCAGAGGCCCAGTGGCAGCTGATCGACGAGCTCGGGCAAGCGGTCGACGAGGCGCTCGAAGACGCCGACGTCCGGTTGACGATGGGCGGCGAGCCGACGTTCGTCTCCCGCGAGCGGATGGATGAGCCCGAGTGGGGGGTGGAGGCGCTCGGCGGCAACAAGCACGAGCTCGCGATCGAACTGGCCGACCGGCTCGCGCACGACTTCGCCCCCGACGCGCTGATCATGCACACACAGGGCAAGTGGTACCCGGGCGAGCCGGTGCCGCGCTGGCAGATCGGGATCTGGTGGCGGACCGACGGGCGCCCGCTGTGGCGCGACCCGGCGCTGCTCGACGCCCCGAGCATCGAAGGCGACCGCACCGACGCCGATGCCGCGCGACTGGCCAACGCGCTGACCGCGGCGCTGGGACTCGACCCGGACACGACGCTGCTGGCCGCTCACGACCCGGCGCAGGACTCACAACCCGAGCGCGGCGAGCCCAACGGTCACGTGCTGCCGCTGCATCGCGACGCGGGTGACCCCGGATGGTCGAGTCAGCGCTGGAACACGCAGCACCACCGCGTGACGCTGCTGCGCGGCGACGGCCCGATCGGCGCGCGCTTGCCGCTGACCGAATTGACCAAGGTCGAGGACGACGACGCCGAGCCGCTGCCACCAACGGCACTCACGGTGAACGCTCACCAGGGCCACATCCACGTCTTCCTGCCGCCGCTGACCGAGTTCGCGCACGCGGCGGAGCTCCTCGACGCACTCCAACAGACGGCCGCGCAACAACGAACGAGCGTCATCGTCGAGGGCTACCCGCCGCCCGACGACGAGCGCCTGCAGCATTTCGTCGTCACGCCCGACCCGGGCGTGATCGAGATCAACATCCACCCGAGCGCGACGTGGCCGGAGCTCGCCACGAGAACCGACGCGATCGCCGCCCACGCGGAAGAGCTCGGGCTCGCCAGCGAGAAGTTCGACATGTCCGGCCGCCATCTCGGCACCGGTGGCGGCAGTCACGTGACGCTCGGTGGGGTCACGCCGTTCGACAGCCCGATGCTGCGCCGTCCGCAGTTGCTGCGCTCGATGCTCACCTACTGGCAGCACCATCCGTCGCTGTCGTATCTGTTCAGCGGCCAGTTCATCGGACCGACCAGCCAGGCGCCGCGCGTCGACGAGGCCCGCCACGAGGCGCTCTACGAGCTGGAGATCGCCTTTGCCGAGATGGATCGCCTGTCGGAGTTCGGGCCGCCGCCGCTGTGGCAGGTCGACCGGCTGCTGCGCAACCTGCTGACCGATCTGACCGGCAACACCCACCGGGCCGAGTTCTGCATCGACAAGCTCTACAACCCGGAGTCGTCCAGCGGCCGGCTCGGCGTACTGGAGCTGCGCGGCTTCGAGATGCCGCCGCACCACCGGATGAGCCTCGTGCAGGCGTTGCTGATCCGCGCGCTCGTCGCCCGGCTCTGGACCCAGCCGTACGGGGGCCGGCTCGTGCGGTGGGGCAATCGGCTGCACGACGAATACATGCTGCCGTGGTTTCTGGAGCGCGATCTCCAGCTGGTGCTCGACGACCTGCGGCGACACGGGTTCGGCTTCGAGGACGAGTGGTTTGAGCCGTTCACCTGGTTCCGGTTCCCGCGGGTCGGCCGGATCACCCGGTCCGGGGTCACGCTCGAGCTGCGCGAGGCGATCGAACCGTGGAATGTGCTCGGTGAGCAGCTCGCCGCTGCGACGACCGCCCGCTACGTCGACAGCTCGGTGCAGCGGCTGCAGTTGCGCATCGACGGCTACGTCGAGGGTCGTCACGGGGTCCTCTGCAACGGCTATCGGGTACCGCTGTCTGACACCGACACGGCCGGCACCGCCGTCGCCGGGATCCGGTTTCGCGCCTACTCGCCGCCGTCGGCGCTGCATCCGACGATCGGCGTCCAAGCGCCGCTGACGTTCGAGCTGGTCGACCTGCTCAGCGAACGCTCGCTCGGCGGCTGCCGCTATCACGTCGACCACCCTGGCGGCCGCGCCTACGACCGGCTCCCGGTCAACGCGGCCGAGGCCGAGGCGCGCCGCAACGCGCGCTTTGAACCGATCGGCCACACCCCCGGCGAGCTCCGCGCCCCGCCGGTACGCCGCTCGAGCGATTACCCTCGCACGCTCGATCTGCGGGAGGCGGGCTACCGGCGCAGGTAGCGCACCCACGTGATGACTGGCACCGCTTCCTTCACAGCCCCGGGCTACGCACCGCTGCCGGGCAGCTGGGACGAGCTGCTCGACGACACCGGAGCGGTCCGCGGCGAGTGGGCGTTCATGTCCCAGGCGCTGGCCGAGATCGGCGTCCCTGAGCTGCTGCGACGCCAGCAGGAGGCGCGCCGGCTGCTCGAGCAGGACGGCGTCACCTACAACGTCTACAGCGACGGCGGCGGGGACGACGACCCGCCCACCCGGTGGCAGCTCGATCCGGTGCCGACGCTGATCGGCAGCCACGAATGGGAGGCGATCGAGAGCGGCGTGATCGAACGCGCCGAGCTCCTGAGCATGATCCTCGAGGACCTCTACGGGCCGCGGGAGCTGCTCACCAAGAAACTGCTGCCGGCCGAGCTCGTGTTCGGGTCCGACGGCTTTGAGCGCTCGTCCGACGGGATCCGGCTGCCGGGTCCGCAGCAGCTGTTCACCTACGCCGCCGATATCGGGCGGGACGCCAGCGGCCACCCGGTGGTGATGGCCGATCGTGCCCAGGCACCGTCGGGCGCCGGCTACGCGCTGCAGAACCGGACCGTGATCCAGCGGGTGATCCCGAGCCTGTACCGGGATTCGCAGGTGCACCGGTTGGCGCCGTTCTTCCGGTCGCTGCGGCTGGCGCTGAAGGAGGCCGCGCCCGCCCGCGCCTCCGACGACCCGCGGATCGTCGTGCTGACACCGGGGCCGCGCAACGAGACCGCGTTCGAGCACGCGGTGCTGGCGTCGACGCTCGGGTTCCCGCTGGTCGAGGGGCGCGACCTCGTCGTCCGCGATCGCCATGTGTTCATGCGGTCGGTCGGCCGCCTGGAGCCCGTCGACGTGATCCTGCGCCGCGTCGACGCCGTCTGGTGTGATCCGCTGGAGCTGCGCCCCGACTCACAACTCGGCGTGCCGGGCCTGGTCGAGGCGGCCCGCGCCCAGACCGTCTCGGTCGTCAACACGCTCGGCTCGAGCGTTCTGGAGAGCCCGGCGCTGATGGCGTTCCTGCCGCGGTTGGCCGAGCATCTGCTCGGCGGTCCGCTGAAGCTGCAGAGCACGCCCGCGTGGTGGTGCGGCGAGGATGCCGGCCGCCGGCACGTGCTCGCCAACCTGCGCGAGCTGATCCTGCGCCCGACCTCGGTGGCCGTCGGTGAGCCGACCCACCGCGGCTGGGAGCTGACGACCGCCCAGCTGCGACGGATCAAACGGGTGATCGAGGCGCGGCCGGGCGACTGGGTCGGGCAGCAGCCACCGGCGATGGCCTCCTCGCCGACTCTCACCGCGGATGGGCTGCAGCCGCGGCGGTCGCTGCTGCGGGCATTCGCGGTCACGCGGGGTGGCTCCTACGTGGTGATGCCCGGCGGGCTGACCCGGGTCGCGCCCGAGGCGCACCTGGGGCGGATCTCCAATCAGGCGGGTGCGACGACCAAGGACACGTGGGTCCTCTCCTCCGAGCCCGAGCCGCTCACCGGCGTCTGGCTGCAGCCCGGCCCGGCGGTCGAGGGAATCGATCCGATGAGCTCGATCCCGTCACGCGCGGCCGAGAACCTGTGGTGGCTGGGTCGCTACGCCGAGCGGGCCGAGGCCGTCACCCGGATGCTGCGCACCGTGCAGGACCGCCGCAACGAGTTCGAGGGGTCGGCCAACCCGCCTGGGGTCCAGACCCTGCGGGCGTTGCTGGATGCGCTGACCGAGACGACCGGCACCTACCCCGGGTTCGCCGGCGGCGTCGGAACCGATCCGCAGCCGCTGCTCGATCGGCCGGGTGACGAGCTGCAGGCGCTGATCGGCGACGCCGAGCGGCCGGGGACGCTCGCCCACTCGGTCCGGGCGCTGCTGGACTGCGCCTACGGAGTCCGGGATCAGCTGTCGAGCGACACCTGGCTGATCGTGGGCCCGCTGGAGCGCGCGATCACCGACGTCGGGCGGCCCGGCGGCGCGATCGAACGCAGCACCCGCGCCCAGTCCGCGCTGCAAGAGGTGATGCGCAGCCTGCTGGTGCTGTCGGGGCTCGGGATCGAGTCGATGGTCCGCGACATCGGCTGGCGGTTCATGGATGCCGGCCGTCGCCTGGAGCGCAGCCTGCAGCTGCTGTCGCTGCTGCGGCGCACGGTCTGCACCGTCCGTGGCGACGCCGCCGACTCGATGATGTTGGAGTCGGTGCTGACGACCGCCGAGAGCATCATCACCTACCGGTTGCGCTACCGCGCACGGGCGCAGCTGGAGACGGTGCTCGAGCTGTTACTGCTCGATCCGGGCAATCCGCGGTCGCTGGCCTATCAGCTGGAGCGACTGACCGAAGACCTCGAGGTGCTGCCCCGCGGGGCCGACCTGCGGCTGTCCGACGAGCGGCGGATGGTGCTCGCCGCCCACACCGACCTGCGTCTGGCCGAGATCGGCTCGCTGGTCGGCGAACTCGTGCCGGTCGCCGACGCGACGGTCGACGGCAGCGACGGCATCACCGCCACGCGGCCGCGGCTCGACGCGTTCCTGCTCGACCTGCACACGCGCCTGTCGGCCGCGGCCGACGCGGTCGATCGAGCCCACTTCGTCCACGTCACGCCGACGTTCTCGCTCGTCGGAACGGCCGGCGCGGAGCCATCGATGGGGCAGGCCGCCTGATGGCGCGTTCCTACGAGGTCACCCACCGGACCGAGTACCGCTACGAGAAGGACGTGACCGCGAGCTATGGACAGCTGCACCTGCTGCCGCGAGACCTCGACCACCAGCAGCGCCACTCGGCGACGATCACGCTGACGCCGGGGCCGGACGTGCTCAGCTCCCGGCAGGACTTCTTCGGCAACAGCGTCTCCTACTTCGAGATTCAACAGCCGCATCGCGCGCTGACCGTCACCGCGCGGAGCGTCGTCGAGGTCGCCGACAGCGCCCGCGAAGTGACGCTGCTGAGCGGCGGTATCTGGGAGGACGCGGTCGCCGCGGTCGCCGATGCTTCGCTGTCTGAGCATCTGGAGGCGACGCAGTTCGTGCTCGGTTCGCCGCTGGTGGCACCGGGCGACCGATACCGGGCCTACGCGCTCGAATCGTTCCCGGAGGGCCGTCCGTTGCTGGAGTGCGTGGAATCGCTGTGCGCCCGGATCCACGCCGACTTCCGTTACAAGCCGGGTTCGACCTCGGTCACGACGCCGCTGACTCAGGTGTTCCGCCGCCGCCGCGGCGTCTGTCAGGACTTCGCCCACCTCGGAATCGCGTGCTTGCGGTCGGTCGGGCTCCCCGCGCGCTACGTGAGCGGCTACCTGGAGACCCTGCCGGCCCCCGGTCGTCCGAAGCTGACCGGCGTCGACGGTTCACACGCCTGGTTCTCGGTGCTCGTCCCCGGCGCCGGCTGGCTCGACGTCGACCCCACCAACGACCAGTTCGTCAACGACCGTTACGTGGTGACCGCCTACGGCCGTGACTACGGCGATGTGCCACCGCTCGGCGGCGTGATCTACACCGAGGGAAAGACCGAGGGGTTGAAGGTGGCGGTCGACGTGGTCCCGATTGGGTGACGCCGGCCGGCTGGCCCCGCCGCAGGCCGAATCCAGGCGATCGCGTCACTGCAGGTGTTACGCAGTCGCCAAGATTCGCCGTTATAGGGTGTGCGCCGTGTCGACCGGGACCGGTGAAACGCCGCAGCTGACGGCCGCGCAGGCGATCGCGATCCTCGAGCGCCATTGGGGGATCACGGCCGACCGCGTCGTCGATCTCGGCAGCTATGAAGACCAGAACCTGCGCGTCGAGGCCGGCGCCGAGCGTTACGTGCTGAAGGTCGCCGGCCCGTCGGACGCGCGCCCGCCACTGGAGGCCGAGCACGACGCGCTCGCGGCCGCGACGGCGCTGGAGCTCGCGACGCCGGTGCCGTTGCCGGCGCGTGATGGGGCGGAGATCGTCGAGGTTGACGGTCACAAAGTGCGGGTGCTGAGCTGGGTGGAGGGGGCGCCGCTGACCGAGATCGCTCACCTCGACGAGCGGACGCTGCGCGGGCTTGGCGCGGTTGCCGCGGCGAGTTCGGCCGCGCTGGCCGACGTGCCTCCGGCCGGTGAGCCGGTGGCGTCGAAGTGGGATCCGCGCCGAGCGGCGGAGGTCGTCGACGACGTGCTGGCCGACGACCCGGGCTTCACCGACGACGAACCTGAGCTGCTGTTGGCGGCGGCGGCTCCGTTGCGCGAGCGGCTGCAGCGAGGCGATGCCCAGCTGCCCCCGCTGCAGACGATTCACGGCGATGTGACCGACTACAACGTGCTCGTCACGGTTGATGGGCCCGGTCGGGCGCGGATCAGTGGCCTGATCGATTTCGGCGACAGCACGCGCACGTGGCGGATCGCCGACCTCGCCAACGCGTGCGTCGCGGTCGTCTGCCACGAGCTCGATCAGCCGCTGCACGCGCTGCTGGCGATTGTCGCCGGCTACAACGAAATGGCCCCGCTGACCACGGTCGAGCTCGACATGCTGTGGCCGCTGATCCTCGGCCGCGCGGCCGCCTGCGCCGCGCTCAGCACCCGTCAGGTGCGACTGACGCCCGACAGCGAGTACTCGGTGGCCCAATACGCCGGTGATTGGCGAGCGATACGGGTGTTGATCGGCCTGCCACCCGGTCTGCCGGAGGCCGCGATCCGCGCTCGCTGCGGTCACGATCCGCTGCCCGACGATCCGCTGGCTCAGCTGCTGAGCAGTGGTCGCGAGCTGCTGCCCGTCCTGGCGCCGACGGGCCGGCGGGCTGCCCGCCATCTCCCGGGCGGCGAGGCCGCTGCCGGGCGCGCCGCGGGCGCCGGCGGAGTGTTTGATCTGTCGATCTCGACCGACGAGTTGCACGACGGCGACTGGGCTGACCCGCAGGCGGTCGCGGCCGCCATTCACGCCCGGCACGCCACGATCGGCCGCTGGGGCGAGGTCCGTCTGATCGCCTCCGGTGAACCCGGCGACGTCACCCCTGACACCCTCCATCTCGGCGCCGACCTGTTCGCGGCCGCGGGATCCGGCGTTCGCGCACCGATGGCCGCGACCGTGGTCACCGTCGCCGAGCGCGAGTTGACGCTCGAGCTGGCCCCCGGGCGGTGCCTGCGGCTGGCCGGAATCGAGACGGTCGCGCGGGCCGGTGGCGCCGTCACCGCGGGCGCGATCGTCGGACACGTGGCGGAGCGAACCGACGGCGGCCCGCCGCACGTGCATGTGCAGCTGGCGACCGCACCGGGTCAGCCCGGGCTCGGCGACCCGCGGCTGCGCGACGCGTGGCTGGCGCTCTGTCCCGACCCGTCGCCGCTGATCGGCTGCGACGTCGCCGCCCCGCCCCCGCCGGATGCCGTCACCGATGCCGCCCGCCGGGCATCGGTCGTCGCCGCTGCGCAGGAGCTCTATTACGCGCAGCCGATGGAGATCGTCCGGGGCAGTCGCCAATACCTGTACGACGCGCACGGCCGGCCGTACCTGGACATGATCAACAACATCGCCGTCGTCGGCCATTCGCATCCGGGAGTGGCGGCCGCCGCGGCGCGCCAGTGGCGGCTGCTGAACACCAACTCCCGGTTTCTGTATGACTCGATGACCGAATACGCGGCGCGGTTGGTGGAGCTGCTGCCGGCCGAGCTCGACCGCGTGTTCCTGGTCAACTCGGGTTCGGAGGCGTGCGATCTGGCGTTGCAGCTGGCCCGCATCTTCACCGGCCGCCAGGACGTCGTCGCGTTGCAGGGGGCCTACCACGGGTGGACGTCGGCGGTGTTCGAAACCTGCACCGGCCCTGACAACCCGGTGTGGAGTGAGACCAAGCCGGCGTTCGTGCACGTCGCCGCCCAGCCGGATCCCTACCGCGGCGTGTTCGGCGACGACGCGGCGGGCTACATCGGCTCGGTCGCGACCGCGTGCGACGCGGCGAGGTCGGCTTCCGGCGGGGTGGCGGCGTTCATCTCGGAGCCGCTACTCGGCAATCAGGGCGCGGTCGAGCCGCCCCGCGGTTTCCTCGCCGGCGCGTACGAGGCCGTGCGCGCTGCCGGCGGCGTCTGCATCGCCGACGAGATCCAGGTCGGTTACGGGCGCACCGGCGAGTCGTTCTGGGCGTTTGAGCACGAACGGGTGACGCCGGACATCGTCGCGGTGGCAAAGGCGACCGGCAACGGGCACCCGCTCGGGGCGGTGGTCTGTCGCGCCGAGATCGCCGATGCGCTCGGCCGCCGCGCCGCGTTCTTCTCCTCGACCGGTGGCGGCCCGGTCTCCTGTGAGGTCGGGCTCGCCGTGCTCGACGCGATCGCCGACGAGGGGCTGCAGGACAACGCCGCGCGGGTCGGCGGCGCGCTCAAGCAGTCCCTGGCCGCGCTGGCCGGCGAGCACGAGCTGATCGGCGCCGTCCACGGCCGCGGGCTATA
The DNA here is from genome assembly GCA_963743985.1 of uncultured Solirubrobacteraceae bacterium. Classification (GTDB taxonomy): domain Bacteria; phylum Actinomycetota; class Thermoleophilia; order Solirubrobacterales; family Solirubrobacteraceae; genus Palsa-465. Next base: position 129,439 of record CAVUSD010000039.1, read on the forward strand.
TCAGGGGGTCGATCTCGTGGTCGACCGCGGGACGCGGGAGCCGGCGGTCGCGCAGGCCCGCTGGATCTGCGAGCGGATGCGGGAGCTCGGCGTGATCGTGCAGCCGACCGGTGACCACGGCAACGTGCTGAAGGTCAAGCCGCCGCTGTGCATCACCGAGTCCGACGCGGACCGGTTCATCATCGTGCTCGGTCGCGCGCTGCGCGAGCTGGCCACGATTGTCTAAGGAACGACGTTGGCCGATCTGATCGTGATCGGCGGCGGCGTGACCGGGTGTGCGGTCGCGCGTGACGCGGCGCTGCGCGGGCTCGCTGTGACGCTGCTCGAGCGCCGCCAGCTCGGCGCGGGCACGAGCGGGCGCTTTCACGCGATGCTCCAGAGTGGGGCACGGTACGTCGCGACGGACCCCGGCTTCGCCGCGCAGTGCATGCGTGAGCGCCGGATCCTCGAGCGGACGGCACGTCACGCGAGGGTCGATACCGGGGGGATGTTCGTGGCGCTGGCCGACGATCCGCCGGAGTTCGCCGATCGGTTCGCCGAGGCCTGTGAGACGGCCGAGATCCCCACTCAGATGCTGACGCCGTCGCAGGTGGCGGCGCGTGAGCCCGCGCTGGTCTCGGTCGTGCGTGGCTACGACGTTCCGGACGCGGTGTTCCGCCCGTGGCAGTTGGTCACCGCGCTCGCACACGATGCGGCGGCACACGGAGCCGTGATTCGCACCGGGGAGAACGTGACCCGGGTCGAGTCCGACGGCGATGGCTGCCGGCTCGAGGTCGTCAGCACGGACGGCCGATTGCGGCAGCTGGACGCTCGGGTCGTCGTGATCGCGGCGGGACCGTGGTCCAAGGACCTGGCAGCCGGCGCCGGGCAGGCCGCACCGATGGAGCTGGCCAAGGGCTCGATGCTGGTGATACCGGAGCGGATCGTGAACGGGGTGGTCAATCGATGTCGTCCCCCGGGCAGCTTTGACATCTTCGTGCCCTTCGGCGACCTGACGATCTTCGGCACGACCAGCGTGGACGTCGACGATCCGGATGAGATCGGCGTGGCGGCCGGTGAGCGAGCGGCGCTGCTGGCGAACGCCGAGACGATGGCCACCGGTCTGGTCAAACGCTTCGGCCGGCGGTCGACCAGCTATGCCGGCGTCCGGCCGCTGGCCGTGTCGGCGCCGGGAGTCGGCGGAGCGGTCTCCCGTCGGCATGTCGTGGTCAGGACCGAGGGTTCGTCGGTTTTGACACTCGTCGGAGGGTCGTTCACCACCCATCGCGCAATGGCTGAGGAGACGGTGGACGAGGTCTGCGCCCGGCTCGGCGTGAGCGCCGATTGCCAAACGGCTGCCACGGCTTTGCCGCCCGCTGATGGGAGCTTTGCCTGGAGTGGTGACGCCGCGCTGCAGCCCGCCGCTGGCTCCTCGTGACCGGGTGAGTTGCCCCCATACACTGGCGCTGATGGTCCCGCGCCTGGCGGGACCCAATGGTTGGGGGGATCGCGATGCGCTGTCGTACCTGGCTCGTCACCTGCGGGATGCTGGTCTGTGCCACGGTGATGGGGGTGAGTGCCGCGGCCGCGTCGGCGGCGGTCACTCCCGGATGGGAATGTGTACCGACGGCCGCTGGACAGGCGGTCGTCAGCGGCGGCAGCGGCAATGCTCCGTCGTGTGGTGTGAACACCACCGCGGTGCTGGCGCCCACCTATGTCAGCTCCGGCGTCGGCGGCAAGCCCACGGTCCAGTTCTCGACCGTCAACGTTCAGGTCGTGTCCGGCTCGGGTTCGACGAACGCGCCGGTCAACGGCGAGGGCAATCTCGTCGTCGGCTATGCCGAGAACACCAATAATCACAAGCAGACCGGTTCCAACGATCTGGTGGTGGGTTCGAACAACGGCTGGTCCAGTTATGGGGATCTCGTCGGCGGGGCCAATGACCAGGCCACGGCACCCGACGCCACCACGTTCGGCGCCACCGACACCTCGAGCGGCTGGTACAGCTTCACCGCTGGACACGGCAACACGGCCTCTGCACCATGGTCCTCGGTGACCGGCGGAGCCGGCAACCAGGCCTCGGGAGATGAGGCCGTCGTTGACGGCGGGCATAGCAACATCGCCTCGGCGTCGCAGTCCTCGGTGACCGGTGGCCATGCCAACGTCGCCTCGGCGACACAGTCATCGGTGACCGGCGGCGACAGCAACGACGCCCGCGGGCCGGCCGCGTCGGTCACCGGGGGACAGAACAACGACGCCTCCGCAGAGCTTTCGTCGGTCACCGGCGGGCAGGACAACCAGGCCGTCGGACCGGCTGCTTCGGTGACCGGCGGTCAGCAGAACGACGCCAGCGGAAATGCGTCATCGGTGAGCGGCGGGCAGGACAACGCGGCCAGCGGGAGCTGGTCGACCGCGGCGGGTGGCGAGAATAACGCCGCCACGTCGGACTCCGCGATGATCGGTGGCGGTGAAGCGTCGACCGCCAGCGGTGCCGACAGCACCGTGGCCGGCGGCAACTCCGTGCAGGCATCGGCCCAGGATGCGACGGCGCTGGGCGGCTACGCGAGCCACGCCGAGGCGCTCGAGGCCACGACGGTCGGTGGAAGCGGCCTTGTCGCGACGGGCGATTGGGCGGTGGCCGTCGGCGGCACCGACAACGTCAGCAGCGGTAGCGAGTCGCTGGTCGCCGGAGGAGTGGGCAACGAAGCCAGCGATCAGGTGGGTGCCGTCCTGGGCGGATGTCACAACTGGAGCGGTGCCGTGTTCACGCCGTCGCAATGTCCGACCGGCGCTGCCAACACCGTGACCGGCGGCTACGACAACAACGCCAACGGCACTGACGCCGTGGATATGGGAGGAGAGTTCAACATCGTCGCGGGTGATCAGACGTCGCTCGTCGGCGGTGTCAGCGAAAGCTTGTCGACGGCCAATCTCAGCCAGATCGGCAAGACCACGTTCAATCCGTAGCCGTTCCCCGTCCGAGGACGAGTCTGAGGGTCGCGGCCGCGGTGTCGGCGGGCACGGTGCCCGCACCCTCAGCCAGCAGGTCATCCGCCTGCGGTCCTCCGGGCGCGGGCGATCACGCCGTCGACGACCACGTCGATCGCGAACCGAAACCGCTCGTCTCCGTTTCCGGCGACCATCTGGGCGGCGTGGGTGGTGATCAGCGGGAATCGGTCGGGCGGCAGGCCCGCGAGGGTCGTGTAGATCTTGTCGACATGCTGGCGGTCATCGTCCCCGTCGTTTGAGCCGCGAGCGCGGCGCACGTCGTCCTCGCTGGCGACCGCCGTCACCAACAGGACCAGGATGTCGCAGGCCCAGGCGGCGTCCTGCGCATCCAGACCGCCGGCGAGCAGGATGCCCAGCAGGTTCTCGGCCAGCAGCAGAACGGTTTCGGTCGTCGGCGGATCGGCCAGGGTCAGCGCCGCCATCCCGGGATGAGCGAGGAGTGCCTGGTGCAGGCGCGTCAGCAGCGAGTGCAACTGCGCCCGCCACCGTGACGCGTCTGGAGGTTCGAGCTCGATCGTGGCGGTGACGCGATCGAGCATCGCCTGGAGCAGGCCCTCGCGGCCGGACACGTAGACGTAGAGCGACATCGCGCCCGTGTCGAGCGCGGCGGCGACCCGGCGCATCGTGACCGCGTCGAGACCGTCTGACTGCAGGATCGCCAGGGCCGCGTCGACGATCGCCCCCTCGCTGAGCGGTGTCTTGGCGGGCCGGTGGCGCGTCGAGCGACGGCTGACCGAGGAGTTGGTCGGAGGTGGACCGTCGCTGACGGACATCGCGCCCGGACTCTACTTGACAAGTACGACGTACGTGGCGTACGTTGTACGTAACGTACGCTGTACGACCAGCGCTCGCCTCGCGTCCACGTCGACCCGAGCCCGGGTCATCGACACAGAAGGAGGACCCCATGGACACCGCCACGATCACCCCTGCGTCGCCGGCCGACGTGAGTGGTACTGGCCGCCCGCAGCGGTATCCGCTGCGCTGGGCGGTGGCGGCCGTCGTGCTGGCCGCCGCCGTCATGGATCTGCTCGACGCGACGATCGTCAACGTCGCCGGACCATCGATCCACCACGACCTCGGCGGCAGCGCCACCACGCTGCAGTGGCTGAGCGCCGGCTACACCCTGGCGTTCGCGGTGCTGCTGATCGCCGGCGCGCGGCTCGGTGACATCTTCGGCCGCCGTCGGCTGTTTCTGATCGGGTCGGCGGGCTTCACGGCGTTCTCGGCCGCGTCGGCCGCCGCTCCCACGATCGGGGTGCTGATCGCCTTGCGCGCTCTGCAGGGCGGCTTCGGGGCGTTGATGATCCCCCAGGGCTTCGGCTTGATGAAGCAGGTCTTCGACGACGAAGCCGAGATGGATAAGGCACTGAGCCTGTTCGGTCCGGCGACGGGCGTGCCGATGCTCGCCGCGCCGATCCTCGCCGGGGCGCTGATCGACGCCAACCTCTGGGGCATCGGGTGGCGTCTGGTGTTCCTCATCAACGTCCCGATCGGCGTGGTGGCACTGGCGCTGGCGTTCCGCTCGCTGCCGCCCGGTGCGACCCACCCCGAAGTCAAGCTCGACCTCGGTGGCGTGCTGCTCGTCGGTCTGGCGCTGGTCGCGATCATCTACCCGCTGATCCAGGGCCGGACCGACGGCTGGCCCGCCTGGTGCTTCGCCATGCTCGCGGCCGGCGCGGGGCTGCTGTGCGTGTTTCTCCGCTACGAACGACGTCGCGACCACGACCCATTGATCGAGCCGACGCTGCTGAGCAACCGGACCTACCTGAGCGGGATCGCGGTCACGTTGGCCCTGTTCGGCGCATTCGGCGGGCTGCTGCTCTGCATCTCGCTCTACGGACAGCTCGGTGAGGGTTGGTCACCGATCCACGCGGGTCTCACGCTGACGCCGATGGTCGTGGGAATGATCCTCGGGATGCTCGGCTCCAACGCGGCCGTCGGCCGGCTCGGCCGTCACCTGCTCCACATCGGCATCCTGCTGATCGCCGTCGGGACGACCGGACTCGCGCTGGTGCTGATCGGGGCACGCACCGCGTCGACCTGGGACCTCGTCCCCGGTCTGTTCTTCATCGGCGCGGGGGTCGGCGCCACCCTCGGGCAGCTGTTCCAGTTCATCCTGACCAGCGTCAGCATGGACGAGGTCGGATCCGCCTCCGGCGTCTTCGAAGCCGTACAGCAGCTTTCGACGGCGCTCGGCGTCGCCGTCCTGGGGACCGTCTTCTTCTCGGCCTTCGGCCATCACCTGCCGCCTGAGGCGCTCGAGATCACCGCGTGGGCGTGCCTGGTGCCGCTGGCCGCCGCCTTCCTGCTCGTGTTCCGGCTACCGATGCATGCGCGGGCCCGCGACGCCGACTAGCTGTCTCGGTGTGGGGTGGGGGGTGCAAGCCACCGGCTCGCGGGCTCTTACTCACATGAGCGAATCACGTGAGCAGCGAGTGGTGAACGTCGTGCGTCCGGCGCCTGACGGCGGTCTGCAACCGGAGGCGGCGGTGCGGGCACTGTGCCGCGAGGCGCTGTCGCTGCGCTCCGCGCTTGAGATGGATTGCTGGATCTCGTCCCTGCTGGGGCAGATCTGGGAGCAGCGCGGCGCGGCGCCGCCGGTGCAGGAGCTCGATCTGACGTTTGCGCTCGGGGTCCCGATGATGGAGCAGATCGCCCGCTACGGCGGGCCCGGGGCGCGGCTGACGTTGCAAGCGGTGGCATCCGTGGACGGGGGCGGGCTCGGGATCCGGTGCGCCCAGCTGGCGCAGGCGCTCTCGCGCCAGCGGCTGCCGCGCTGGGCGCGCGACCAAGGCGCGGTGACGCTCTCGGGCGCGCGGACGGCGACGGTGCCCGACGATGGCGAGGTGATCTTCCTGCAGGCGTCCGGCGGCGGTCGGATCACGCATACGGTGTCGGTGTTCGTCGACCTCCGCCAGGGCGGGATCGCCAAGCACATCGCGCTGTTGGAGCCAATCGGCGTGTGGGCGGAAGGGGCGTTCGGACCCGACGGCGAGCTGGGTGTGGAGAGCGTCGTCGTGACGCCGGCGCGGGCCAGTGCCCGGATCATCGAGGCAATCCGGCGAACCGACGAGCGTGGGCATCCGCTCCTCGGGGAGACGTTCGTCGAGCTGCGGGCGCTGGCGCTGGCCCGCGCCGGTTCGCACGCGGGAATGGACGGGGGTGCTGCCTGGCTGAACTGAGCGGCGGGCGAGCGCAGCGGGCCGCGGACGGGTTGCCGGTGGTGGTGAGGCGCGTAGCTGGCCATAATGGTGGGGCATGATCTTTTTCTTGGTGTTCATCCTGATCTGGGTCGTGATCACCGCGGCCGTGATCGCCGTGCATTTCTGGTTTCTGTCGCTGCCTCTGGTGTGCGTCGGCGGCGGATTGGCGATTCGGCGCCATCAGCGCCGCAAGCAGCTGGCCCGCCATCAGCCAGGGCCGTCGGACCCGTGGCTCAACGAGGTTGTGGTCGCCGTCTCGGATCTCGATTTTCACGAGCACGAGCGCAACGTCACCGACCACTACTTCGGCGTCCTGAACGAGGGGTACGTCGAGCTGCGCAAGCAGCGGGTGGTCGTCGACGTGGTGTTGTTCGCCAGTCAGATCCAGACGCGCAACGCCGAGATGGCGATGCGCACCGAAGCGACCATCCGCAGCGAGCTCAGCCGTGAGATGGCGGCGCTGCACAACGGCGGCCGGGTGCTGATCGTCGCGCGCACCAAGATGGGCGCGATCGACGAGTACGACTTCTCAGAGATCGTCCGGCTCGTGAGCGAGATCCCGCTGCCGCCGCCGATGATGGTCGGGCGCGCGGTGGCGTATCGCAGCGCCACCACCGCGATGACGGCCGGGCCCGGCCCGCGGACGGTGACCGCGACGCTCCCGCGTCCGCTGCCCCGGCCCGCGCCCGCGGCTCGGGACCACGACGCGATCGATCAGCTCGAACGGCTCGCACGGTTGCGGGCGACCGGCGCGCTGACCGAGGCTGAGTTCCAGAGCAAGAAGACCGAGCTGCTGCAGCGCATCTGACGCGGGGACGGCCGGCCCTCGAGCCCCCGAGCCGGCCGACGACCATCCGCTGATCAACCTGTAGTGCTGCACGACGTCGAAACGGTGCGCAACACCGCCGCGGCGCTGGCGGGGGCCGGTTGCGGGGTTACCCGCTGATCCCGCCCTCGGGCGTCAGACAGCTGCTCGGATCGCCGCTCTTGGAGCCGGTGGCGAACGCCCGCCGCAGTTGTTGAGTGGACACGTCCTGGGCGGTGACGTCGGTGAACTCCGGCGACATCTGGCGGTACCAGTCCGTGAACGTCTGCTGCTGGCCCGCCTGGAGCAGCGGGCGTTCGTTGACCGAGTACGCGTAGACGCCGGTCAGGCACACGTTGATCTCGGCATATTCGGCCGGCTGGATCCGCCCGGTCCGCGCCGCCCGGGTGACGCCGAGCAGATTCGCGACGTGGTCTGACCACAGCTCGGCCATTCCGAGCAGCAGGTGGACGCCGCCCTGGTCGATTGCGACATTCTGCTTGACCCACGGCAGCGGAAAGTAGAACGTCGCGCCAGAGGTGCTGTCGCACAGCCGCCACGGGTCGGTCACGGTGATCGTGGTATCGCCCTGGCAGTCCGGAGCGTGCGCTGTGCCCGAGGCGATGAGCGACTGACGCATCGCCGGCCATCGGAGCCCGGCCTGGTTGAACAAGCCGCCCCAGAACCGGTTGATGTCGCCGTTGACGACGACGATCTGCTGGTTGAGCGGCTGCCCCGCGACGCCCTCGATCTGGGTGATCTCGCCCTGCTTGGCCGCCGGCAGCGCGGCGAGCGTCGCCGTGGCGGGCGACTTGGATCCGGTCGCCTTGAAGCCCGTGATCGGGGCCCCTCGCCCGAGCGCCGCGGCGGCCTTCGAGCCGGTGATCGTGAAGGTGGTCGATGTTCCGCGGGCGGCGCCGCAACCGGCCAGCGCCAGCGCCGCGCAGGCGGCCCCGCCCACGAGCAGACGTCGGTGCATGATCGATCAACCTCCGGGGTGGTGCTGCAGGTACGCCACGATGTCTCGCGCCAGGTTGTACACGGTCGGAGAGCCAGGCCCGGTCGCCGGGTGCATTCGTCACCGGTTGGTGGCATGCCATCACTCGGTCCGCTACATCTACGACCCATCCCCGTACGCAATCTCGTCAACCTCAACTCGGTCTCCAAGGGCTACGCCGGCCTCGACGTGCTGCACGAGCTGACGCTCGGCGTCAACGAGGGCGAGCGGATCGGGATCGTCGGCGCCAACGGCGCCGGCAAGTCGACGTTGCTGCGGATGATCGTCGGCGCCGAGCAACCTGACTCGGGCGCGGTCACGCGTACCTCCGGCGTGACGGTCGCGCTCGTCGGTCAGCGCGACGATCTGGACGTCGAGCGCACGGTCGGCGCCGAGCTGGTCGGCGATCGGCCCCAGCACGAGTGGGCGGGCGAGGCGCGGTTTCGCTCGGTGCTCGACGGGCTGTTGGGCGGGGTCTCGTTCGCGCGGTTCACCGACGGGATGCAGACGCGCGTCGCATCGCTGTCGGGCGGCGAGCGGCGCCGGCTGATGCTCGCGCGGTCGTTGCTCGACGATCCGCAGCTGCTGGCGCTCGACGAACCGACCAACCATCTCGACATCGACGGGATCGCCTGGTTGGCCGGGCACCTGCGCTCGCGGCGCGGGACGCTGCTGGTAATCACCCACGATCGCTGGTTCCTGGACGCGGTCTGCGACCGGACCTGGGAGGTCGTCGACGGGGGCGTCGAACGCCACGAGGGCGGCTACGCGGCCTACGTGCTCGCGCGGGCCGAGCGCGAGCGGATCGCCGGGGTGCGTGAGGACCGCCGACGCCAGCTCGTGCGCAAGGAGCTGGCGTGGCTGCGCCGCGGCCCGCCGGCGCGGACCTCGAAGCCGCGGTTCCGGATCGACGCCGCCAACGCGCTGATCGCCGACGAGCCGCCGGCGCGGGACCCGCTGGCGCTGCAGCGGTTCGCGACCGTGCGGCTCGGCGACCGAGTGATCGACGCGGTCGACGTGAGCTTTGCCTACGGCGATCGCCAGTTGTTCGATCACGTCACCTGGCGACTGGGACCGGGGCGGCGGCTGGGGTTGCTGGGCGCCAACGGCTCGGGCAAGACGACGCTCCTGCGGCTGCTGGACGGAACCGTTGAGCCCGATTCCGGCGAGGTCGAGCGGGGCCAGACCGTCCGCCTCGGGCAGCTCTCACAGGACACCGGCGAGCTCCCACCGGGGACACGGGTGCTCGAGGCGGTCGCGCAGATCAAGGGCCGGATCACGACCTCGACCGGCGAGGAGCTGACCGCCGGGAAGCTGGCCGAGCGGTTCGGCTTTCGCGGCGAGCGACTGCGAACGATGACCGACGACCTGTCGGGCGGCGAGCGCCGCCGGCTGCAGCTGCTGCGGCTGCTCATGTCCGAGCCCAACGTGGTGCTGCTCGACGAGCCGACCAACGACCTCGACATCGACACGCTGACCGCGCTCGAGGATCTGCTCGATTCCTGGCCGGGGACGCTGGTCGTCGTCTCCCACGACCGGTACTTCACCGAGCGCGTCTGCGACGACGTCTTCGGGCTGCTCGGCGACGGATCGTTGCGCCACCTGCCGGGCGGCGTCGAGCAGTACCTGTCGCTGCGGGGCCAGCCGAACGAGTCGCCCGGTGTGGCCGCGGGCGGCTCGGGATCGGTGCGGTCATCAGGGCCAGCGGGGTCAGCGGGGTCAACGGGGTCAACGGCTCCGTCGGCCAACGTTGTGCATCGCGAGGCACAGCTCGAGACCCGCCGGTTGACCCGCGAGCTGCGCCAGATCGAGCGCGAGCTGGCCCGGATCGACCGCGACGACGTGGCACTGCAGGCGGCGATGGCGGCCTCCGCCACCGACGCGGCACGGCTGCAGGAGCTGAGCGGTGAGCACGGTGCACTGGCGGCTGAGCGGACCGCGCTCGAGGAGCGCTGGCTGCAGCTGTCCGAACAGCTGGAGGAATGAGCCGCTTGCCGGAAGGTGTACGTTTCTGTACAGCGGCGTGACGTTGCGCCCCCGCGTCGCTCGTACCCCCGGCGACGCTGCTGATCTCAGTCGCTTCGGCCCCTGGTGACGACCCCCTTGATCGTTTCGACGGCGGGAGCCACATGCAGACCACGCAGCACGGCTTCGAGCTCCTGCCGCCCGGGAGCGCGGTGACCTTCGACAACTGTGCACGTGAGGCGGTTCATCAACCCGGAGCGGTGCGCCCTCACGGTGCCCCGCTGATGGCCCGGGCGCTCCCACTAGGTGCCTGCGACGTCACCGCGTCTGACGCATGAACCAGGAGGTCGGCGCGACCCCCGATCGCGACGCCGCGCTGTTGCGGGCGCTCACGGCCGTGGTCGGCGCCGCGGTGATCTGTGACGCCGACGGTTACGTGGTGGGATGCTCGCCGCAGGCGACCTCGCTGCTCGGTCCGCTGACCGGCGTCCACGGGAGCGCGGTGGACGCACTGCTGGCCCGCCAGCTCGCTCGTCGGCGCCACCGTCGAGGCCCGCTGGCGGCAGCCCTCACCGGCGAGGTCGCGAGCTTCGCAGCGACCCTGACGAGGCCGTCAGGTCGCCGCGTCGAGGTGCTCGTCAGCGCCAATCCGCTCCACGCAGCCGATGGGGAGCGGGTGATCGGGGCGTTGATGACGCTGCAACGGCGCGATCTGCGATCGACTCGCACCGATGCTCTGATGCTCGGTCTGCACGATCCCCTGACCGGGCTTCCCAACCGGCGACTGCTCGCCGACCGGCTGCAGCAGGCGATCGCTCGCGCACGTCGCAGCGGTGAGAGCTTCGTCGTGTGCGTGATCGACCTCGATCACTTCGACGAGGTCAACGACGAGCACGGCCACGAGTACGGTGACGAACTGCTGCGCCAGGTGGGAGCCCGTCTCGCCGGCGCGGCCCGCCCGACCGACACGATCGCGCGGATCGGCGGCGACGAGTTCGCCGGCGTGTTCGAGGGCATCGGCTCGACGCTCGCGGTGGAGTCGATCGCCGGCCGCCTGCTCACGGCGGCGGTGACACCGGTCAGCGTCCGCGGCATCGAGTTGGGTGTCGCCGCCAGCGTCGGGATGACGTTGGCGGGCACGGAGCCGGAGCCGGAGGTGCTGCTGCAGCGCGCCGATCTGGCGATGTACGAGGCCAAGAGTCGCGGTCCGAACAACTGGGCGCTGTTTCACGACGACATGGCTCACGAAGCCCATCGACTCGCGCATCTGGTCAGCGAGTTGCGACGCGCGCTCGCCGCCGGCACGATCACCGTGGCCTATCAGCCTGAGGTCGACCTGCGACACGGCGTTGCCGTCGGCTACGAGGCGCTGGTCCGCTGGGAGCATCCCGAGCTCGGTCAGGTGCCGGCGGTCGAACTGATCGAGGCGGCGGAGCGCAGTGACATGATCACCACGCTCGGTTCGTTTGTCCTGGATCGCGCCTGCGAGCAGGCGGCCGCCTGGGCTGCCGCCACCCAGTCCACCCCACCGTGGATCGCGGTCAACGTCTCGGCCCATGAGCTGGTCGACCCCGGCTTCGCGCAGCGGGTGCTGGACGCGCTCGAGCGATGGAGCCTGCCCGCTTCCCGGCTGTTCCTCGAACTGACCGAATCGATCCTGATCCAGGCGAGCACCGCCACCGAAGGCCAGCTGGCCCGGCTGCACGCCGCCGGCGTGCGGCTCTCCATCGACGATTTCGGGACCGGCTACGCCTCGCTGACATACCTGCAACGACTGCCGGTGCATCAAGTCAAGATCGACCGTTCGTTCGTTCGTGGTCTTCCTGAGAGCCGCGAAGACGACATCATCGCGACCAGCGTCATCGGGCTCGCGCACAATCTCGACCTGACCGTGGTCGCCGAGGGGATCGAGACCGCAGCTCAGTCGAGGTTCCTGCGCTCGGCCGGATGCGATCTCGGCCAGGGGTATCTGTTCGCGCGGCCGCGTCCCGCAGATCAACTGATGTACGGCTCGGGCACGCTGTCGGACGCGTGACGCGCCTAGCGAAGTGATCCGGATGGATCAGCCAGGGCTGCCGGAGTCAGGTGACCCGCGATCAGCTCGGCGGCGATGTCGCTGAGCCGGCGATTGTTGGTCCGCGCGTAGCTGCGCAGGCGAGCGAACGCGGCATCCATGCTGATGTTGGCCCGTTCGGCGAGTACGCCTTTGGCCTGCTCGATCACGACCCGACTCGACAGCGCGCCCTGCAGCTGTTCCACCAGTCCACGTGACTCTCGCAGCGACCGCTCCTGCATCAGCGCGATCGCGGCGATGTCGGCCATGCCCTGGCCCAACGGGAGGTCATCGTCCCAGATCTGCCCGGGCGCAGCGCGGAACAGGTTCAGCGCTCCGACGGTGTCGCCACGGGCGCGCATCGGGAGGGCCTGAACCGAGGCGAACCCACGCTCGACGGCCGCGGGGGCGAAGGTCGGCCACCGACCAAGCTCGTTGCTGAGGTTCGCGCTGGATACCGCCTCTCCGCGGTGAAAGCACTCAAAGCACGGCCCCTCGTCGTTCTGGGTCTGCAACAGGTCGAGCGCGTCCGTGCGCTCGCTGGAGGACGCCATCACGCGCAAGGTTCCGGCCGCATCGACGAGCAGTAATCCCGCCTCGGTGCAGTCCAGCAGTTCGACGCACCGTTCAGCGAGGCGATGCAGGAACTCAATCACGTCGAAGTCGTCGACCATCGTGTTTGTCAACTCAACGAACGTCTGGACGATCCGCTGCTCTCGCGTCATCTCACGTACCGGTCATCTGCGTTGCGCACCCTGCTCCCCGTCACGAGAAGTTTCGCACAGCCCGAGCCCGAATCAGCCTGGCTCTAGGGTCAGCCGCCGCGACACGACATCACGGGCGACGTCTCGCAAGGAACGGCCGGTGGCGAACGCGTGCGCGCGCAAGCGGACGAATGCCTCGTCCATCGAGACGCCCAGCTGCACCGCAGCCATTCCCGTCGCCTGGTGAACCTCGGCCCAATGCGCGGGCTCTCCCGCCAACAGCGCGTGAACGGTGTCCGGCGGGGCGCCCGCCTGGACTGCGAGGACGACTTGGGTGGCGACATCCGCCAGCGTGAGACCGAGCGCCCGTTCCTCGGGGGCCAGCGGCTCCGCGTGGTCTCGATACAGCATCAGGACGCCGATCCGGATCGCGCCTGCCCGCAACGGAAACGCGAACACCGCCCGCACGCCTGCCAGCTCGGCCGCCCGGGCGAAGCTCGGCCAGCGCAGCGTGCCCCCCTGCACCAGGTCGGGCTCCTGGACGGGCTCGTCGCTCATCCAAGCGTCGAATCCCGGGCCTTCGCCGAGTTCGAGTTGCAGCTCCTGCACGGCGGCGATCCCGGGTTCGGAGACGCCGGCGCTGCCTCGCAGTTGACCATCGGCCATCAGCGAGATGCCCGCCCCGCTCAGCGAAAGCAATGCCACCGCCGCGACACACACTCGATCGATCACGGTCGGGGCGTCGCCGTCCACGTCCGCCATCGCCGCCAGCACCACCCCTAAGCGGTCCGTGGGCATGCCAGGCACGCTACTCCCCATCACCCTGCGCCCGTGCCGGGGTTGGCCGGCCATAGCCGTTATCCGGCTAGCGGAAAGTTCAGGCGCAGGTTGTATCCGGTTTCGGGTTAGGCAACTTGGGTATGCTTTAGGCACCGCTCCAGACCTTGGCGGTCTCAGCTCATAGCCGTCACCGATCTGGAGCACGATGACATCTGCCGGACCTCAAGGCGCGGTCGCGCCTTCCCCGGAAGCATCAGTGCCGACACGCGCGTCTGCCGACGACGCGCGCGATGCGGACCGGCGAGCCCTTCGCGCATACGCTCGACCGCATCTGGGGCGAAGCCTCGGACAGATCCTGACCTCCATCATCCCGTACCTCGCGCTGTGCGTGGTGATGTACCGGATGATCGGCGTCTCGCTGGCGGCGGTACTGCTGCTGGCAATACCGGCCGCCGGTTTCCAGGTCAGGACGTTCATCGTGTTTCACGATTGCTCGCACGGATCGTTTCTGCCATCCAAGCGCGCGAATGCATGGCTCGGCGCGTTCCTCGGGGTGGTCGTGCTCGCGCCCTATCGGCGCTGGAGCCACGATCACGCCATCCACCACGCCACGTCCGGAGACCTGGATCGCCGCGGCGTGGGAGACATTCCCACCCTGACCCTGACCGAATATGCGGCGCGGTCCCGGCGCGGGCGCATCGCCTACCGGGTCTTCCGCCATCCGGTCGTGATGTTCGGGATCGGTCCGATCATCGCGATGATGATCGGGCCACGCATCGCGTCGCGTTCACAGCGACCACGGCTTCGGCACAGCGTCCTGCTGACCGATGTCGCGCTGGCGCTGGTGATCGGCGGGCTCTGCTGGCTGATCGGCTGGCAGGACTTCCTGCTGATCTGGGCGCCATCGTCGATGCTCGCCGGCTCGGCCGGTATCTGGCTGTTCTATGTGCAGCATCAATTCGAGGACACCTACTGGACGCACGCGCCGCGTTGGAGTTACGTGGACGCAGCCCTGTATGGAAGCTCATATCTGAAGCTGCCAAAGCCAATGCAGTTCTTCTCGGGCAACATCGGCCTGCACCACGTCCATCACCTCAACGCCAAGATTCCGAACTACAACCTGCAACGCGCGCACGACGAGAATCCCATGTTTCACGAGGTTCCCGTGCTCACTTTCCACGACGGCTTGCGGGCAATGCGGCTCAAGCTGTGGGACGAGTCCCACGGCACGCTGATCACCTTTGCTCAGGCGCGCCAACGCTTGACGGCCCGCGGCGCCACCACACCATGACTCGTCAACGCATTCCGATGTCCTTTGCGCGTGCTCCGGCGCGCGCGGCCGTCGATCACCGTGCCCCCGGTGATCGGCGCGGGGCGGCCTGAACGGCTCCCCGCCGTGGCAGTAGGCGCGAGCGGCGTACCTCCCTCCTCCGGCGTCGCTCGCGCCTCGCCTCCGCTGGGGCGGTGATGCGTGGTCGATATACATGCACGGTTGCGCATGCAATAATCCGAGCATGAGTCACGGTGGCGACGACGAGCTGGCGATCCTTTCCGCCGCAACCGCGCGCGCGGTCGCCGAGACGATGCAGGCGCTGGCGACGCCGAGCCGGGTGATGATCCTCAGCCGTCTCAGTTCCGGGCCGTGTTCGGTCGGCGAGCTGGCACGGGAGGTCGGGATGGAACAGCCGGCGGTCTCCCAGCAGTTGCGGGTCCTGCGCCATCTCGGCCTGGTCGTGGGCGAGCGCACCGGACGCCAGGTCATCTATGCGCTGCACGACGACCACGTCCGATCGTTGCTGCGCGAGGCGGCGTCGCATACCGAGCACCTCCGGATCGGCCTGGCCGCGCGCCCGAGCGAACAGCTGATGCAGGCGTGAGCGACACCGGACCGGCACTGTTGGCCGCCGCGGCCGGGGTCGCGTTCGGCCACGCGATCCTGCCCGACCATTGGGTGCCGCTCGCGGTGCTCGGACGGACGCGTCGCTATCCGCTGTCCCGGGTGACGCGGCTGTCCGGGGCCGCCGGCGTCGCCCACGTGTTGGTCTCGTTCGTGCTCGGCGCGATCGTCGTCGCGGTCGGGTTGCAGTTCCGCTCGACGATCCAGAGCGCCCAGGACGCGATCGTCGGCGGGATCCTGATCGTGACCGGGCTCGGTTTCGCCGTACTCGAGCTGAGCGGACACGGGCACCATCACGATCACGCCGACGAGCACGGCCACGACCACGGGCACGGCCGCGACCACGACCACGACCACGACCACGGTCATGATCACGCTCACACCGACCGCGGCGATACGCACGCGCCGGCGGCGGCCAAGTCGCGATCAGGGTTGGCGGCGGTGATGATCCCGTTCGGGGCCGCGGCCTCGCCGGACCTGACGATCCTGCCGGTATTCCTGGCGGCGACGACGGCCGGGATCGGCATCGCGATCGGCTCGCTGTTGATCTTCGCCGCGGTCACGATCGGCACGATCGTCGGCCTCACGGTCGCCGCCACTCGCGGCGGCTATCAGTTCCAGGGCGAGTGGTTGGAGCGGTGGGGCAACGCGTTCACCGCGCTCGTGCTGGTGATCATCGGAGCGCTGGTGCTCACCGGGATCATCTGACGACGGCTCGGGCGGTCAGGTTCCCCAGACCTCGTCGGCGACGGCGACGATCAACTCGAGCTTGGCGAACTGCTCGTCGATCGTCAGCCGGTTGCCCTCCTCGGTGGAGGAGAAGCCGCACTGGGGCGACAGGCAGAGTTGGTCGATGTCGACGTACTCCGACGCCTGCTCGATCCGCCGCTTGAGCGTGTCGGCATCCTCCAGCTCGCCGCGCTTGGTGGTCACGAGCCCGAGCACGACCTGCTTGTTCTTGGGCACGAACCGGAGCGGCTCGAACCCGCCCGAGCGCTCGTCGTCGTATTCCATGAAGTAGCCGTCGACGTTCAGCTCGCCGAACAGCGCCTCGGCGACATGCTCGTAGCCGCCTTCGGCCGCCCACATCGACTGGTTGTTACCGCGGCACATGTGCGTGGTCACGGTCAGATCGGCGGGCTTGTCGGCCAGCGCGTCGTTGATGTGGTTGATGTACTGCTCGTGGATGTGGTCGGGATCGCCGCCGATCCTGGCGATGTGCTCACGCTGGGCCGGATCGTTGACGTACGCGAGGCTCGTGTCATCGAGCTGCAGGTAACGGCAGCCGAGTTCGTAGACGCCGGTCAGCTGCCGCGCATAGGCGTCGGCCAGGTCGCTCCAGAACGCGTCCATCTCCGGGTACACCTCCCGATCGATGGCCGAGTCTCCGCCGCGGTAATGGACCATGCTCGGCGACGGGATCGTCAGCTTCGGCGTCTGCTCAGGGGCGGCGTGATCACGCAGGAACGCGAACGCGTCGGCGAAGATCGTGTGCGGCAACGTGACCTTGCCGATCTGCATCGCGGGCGGCGCGTAGTCGTACTGGTCGCCCGCGGCGTCTCGAAACTGGACATGCAAGGTCTCGCCGTCAACCTGCTGGACGCCGCCCAGCGAGTAGATGAAGTCCATGTGCCACGAGGTTCGCCGCAGCTCCCCGTCGGTCACAGTCCGCAGGCCGGTTGCGCGCTGGCGCTCGATCAGCTGCGTGATCGCGGTGTCCTCAGCCGCCCGCAGCCCGGCGTCGTCAAGCTTCCCCGCCCGGTGATCGGCTCGGGCGCGCATCAGCTCCGGCGGGCGCAGCAGGCTGCCGACATGGTCGGCGCGGAAGGGGGGTGTTGTGCGGATGGACATCTCGAACCTGGATAGCAAACCCTCGACCCGGCCCGTCACTTCGCGCGCTTTTGGTGATACTGACGACCATGAATCAGCCGGATGCGATCGTCGTCGGCGCCGGCCTGGCCGGGCTCGTCGCCACCCATGAACTGGTCAAGGCCGGGCGCCGCGTGCTGGTGCTCGATCAGGAGAACCGCGCCAACCTCGGTGGCCAGGCGTTCTGGTCGCTGGGCGGCCTGTTCTTCGTCGATAGCCCCGAGCAGCGGCGCCTCGGGATCAAGGACTCGCTTGCGCTCGCCCGTCAGGACTGGATGGGCTCGGCGCAGTTCGACCGCCTCGAGGACTACTGGCCCCGCCGCTGGGCCGAGGCCTACGTCGAATTCGCCGCCACCGAGAAGCGCGGTTATCTGCGTGACCTCGGGCTGCGGGTCCTGCCGCTCGTCGGCTGGGCCGAGCGCGGCGACGGGCGGGCGCGGGGTCACGGCAACTCGGTGCCGCGCTTCCACCTGACGTGGGGCACGGGTCCCGAGGTCGTGCGCGTGTTCCTCGAGCCGGTGCTCGAGGCCGAGCGCCAGGGGCTCGTGTCGTTCGCGTTCCGCCATCAGGTCGACGATCTGATCGTCTCCGACGGGGCGGTGATCGGCGTCCGCGGGTCGGTGCTGGAACCGTCGGAGCTCGACCGCGGCGTGCGGTCCTCGCGCAAGCTGGTCGGCGAGTTTGAGCTGCGAGCGCCCGCGGTGCTTGTCTCCAGCGGCGGGATCGGGCACAACCACGAGCTGATCCGTCGCAACTGGCCGGTCGACCGGCTCGGGCCGGCCCCGAAGCACATGATCGCCGGCGTGCCCGCCCACGTCGACGGGCGGATGCTGGAGATCTCGCAGTCGGCCGGCGCGCACGTGATCAACCCTGACCGGATGTGGCACTACACCGAGGGCCTGCACAACTGGAACCCGATCTGGCCCGACCACGCGATCCGGATCATTCCCGGCCCCTCGTCGCTGTGGCTGGATGCGAACGGCCGGCGGCTGGACCCGCCGTGCTTCCCCGGGTTCGACACCACCTCGACGCTGAAGGCGATCCTCGCCGCCGGCCACGACTACTCGTGGTTCATCCTCACGCAGTCGATCATCGAGAAGGAGTTCGCGCTGTCGGGCTCCGAGCAGAACCCGGACATCACCGGCAAGGACCGCAAGCAGTTGCTGTCAGATCGTGTTTCGAGCGGGCCCCCCGGGCCGGTGCAGGCGTTCATGGATCACGGCGAGGACTTCGTCGTCCGCGGCGATCTGCGTGCTCTGGTCGACGGGATGAACGCGATCGCCCGCGGTCCGAAGCTGCGTTTCGAGCAGGTCGAGGCTGAGGTCGTCGCCCGCGATCGGGAGATCGACAACCGCTACGCCAAGGACGCGCAGGTCGTCGGGATCCGTCACGCCCGCTCGTACCTTCCCGACCGCGGACGCGTGGCCAAGCCCCACAAGCTGCTCGATCCCGAATACGGCCCGTTGATCGCGGTCCGCTGCAACATCCTCAGCCGCAAGACGCTCGGCGGGCTGGAGACCGACCTCGACGCGCGCGTGATGCGGGCCGACGGGGCGCCGTTCGACGGCCTCTACGCCGCCGGCGAGGTCGCCGGCTTCGGCGGCGGTGGCGTCCACGGCTACAACGCACTGGAGGGGACCTTTCTCGGTGGCTGCATCTTCTCCGGCCGGGCGGCCGGCCGCGCGATGGCGGCCCTGTGAGCGCTGCCGGGCCGGTGCTGGTGATCCACGCCGGCGCCGGTCCGAGGTCGCCGTGGCGCGGCGAGCGGGAGTCACAGATGCAGGCGGCGCTGGTGGAGGCGGTCAACCGCGGTCGCGCCGTCCTCGAACGGCCGGCCGGCGCGGCGATCGATGCCGTGCAGGCCGCGATTCAGTACATGGAGGACGAGTGCGAGTTCTTCAACGCCGGCCGCGGGGCGGCGCTGTGCGCCGACGGCACCGTCGAGATGTCGGCGGCGATGATGCGCGGTTCGGACCGCGCCGCCGGCGCGACGGCGCTCGTGCGCCGGACCCGGCAGCCGATCGCGGTTGCCCGCGCGGTGCTCGAACACAGCCCGCACGTGTTGATCGCCGGCCACGCGACCGACGCGTTCGCCGCCCGCCACGGGCTCGAGCAGCGTGATCCCTCGTACTTCGTGACCGACCACCAGCGTGGTCGTCTGGAGCAAGCCGGCTCGGACTTCGAGCGCGGCACCGTCGGCGCTGTCTGCATCGACGCCCAGGGCGAGATGGTCGCCGGAACCTCGACCGGTGGGCGTCGCGGTCAGTTGCCGGGCCGGGTCGGGGACACGCCGCTGATCGGCGCCGGCACCTGGGCGGACGCGCGGGTCGCGATCTCGTGCACCGGTGAAGGCGAAGCGTTCATCCGCGCGGCGGCGGCGCATCAGGTAGCGGTCCGGTTCGCCGCCGGGGCGTCGCTCGCGCAGGCGGCCGCGGACACGCTGCAGGACATCGTCACGGTCGACGGCGTTGGCGGGCTGATCGCAGTCGATGCGGCCGGCGAGGTGACGATGCCGTTCACCACCGACGTGATGAACCGCGCCGTCTGGCGAGCGGGCGCGGCGCCCGAAGCGTGGGTCTAGCGAGCTCGGCGCGCGGGTATCAGCTCGGGCCGGGCGTCTGTGCCGGCGGCGTGGCCCCGTAGTACTGAGCTCCCGCGCCCTGCTGGACGCCCATCGCCCGCCAGGCGGACGCCGCGATCCGCTCGATCGTGTCGATCCCGTACGCCCAACTCGAGTCAAACGACGTGTAGACGGCGATCAGGTAGTCGCGTCCGTCGCCCTGCACACGGCCGAGGCTGTTGACGTGCCAGCCCGTGCTCTCCGGCAGCCAGCCGTTCTTGATCGCGACCGTCGCAGACGCCGGAACGCCTCCGGTGATGCCCCACCGCTGGCTGGAGATCACGTGCCGCATCAGCTCGTACTCGTACTGGCGCGAGGCGACCGACAGCTCACCGCCGGGCAGCATCACTTACGCGACATCCACACCGTCGGCCACGGCCGCGCGTGAGCCGCGCAGGAAGTTGACGATCGCGTCGTCGACGAGCCACTCGAGCTGCTCGGCCGCGAGCATCCCGGCGCTGCGGAGCGAGGCGATCCCGTGGATCACCGACAACAACATCAGCCCGACCCGCTCCGGGTCGCCATCCTCGAGGATGTGCTCGGCCTGTCCGCGCAGGATCAGCTCGAGGATCGGCGCGAACGAGAGCGCGATCGCTTCGTCGACGGTCTCGTTGTGCTTGCCGGCGAACATCACCTCGAGCAGCGCCGCGTCGGTGGTCGCGAACGTCACGTACGCGTGCGCACAGCGCTGCAAGGTCGGCTCGAACTCCTGGTCGCCGCTGGCCACGGCACCACGCATGGCGGCGCCGAGTCGGGCGAAGCCCTCGATCGCGAGCGCGTCGAGCAGTGCCTGACGATCCGGAAAATGGCGGCGCGGCGCGGCGTGCGAGACGCCGGTGGCGCGTGCCAACTCGCGCAACGAGAGCTCGTCGATGCCACCGTCGCGCAGTGCCACCATCGCCTGCTCGAGCAATGCCTGGCGCAGGTTTCCGTGGTGGTAGGGGCGGTTCTGCTCCATGGTGCGCGCAAGCGTAACAGAGCGAAGTAGTCATTGACATCATTGTTGTCATCGACTACATTGGAACCCATGAACTCCTTTCACCCCATTTCAAATATCCCCGACCAGAGCGGTCGCACCGCGATCGTGACCGGCTCCAACAGCGGCATCGGGCGGGCCGCCGCGGCGGCGCTGGCCGCCAAGGGCGCGCACGTCGTGCTGGCGGTCCGAAACCTCGACAAGGGCCACGCCGCGGCCGCGGCGATGAGCGGCTCGACCGAGGTCCGTGAGCTCGATCTCGCGAGCCTCGAGTCGATCCGGGCGTTCGCGGCCGCCTGGAACGGCGAGATCGACCTGCTGATCAACAACGCCGGGATCATGATCCCGCCACTGTCTCGCACCGCCGACGGCTTCGAGCTGCAGTTCGGGACCAATCATCTCGGCCACTTCGCGCTCACCAACCTGCTGCTCGAGCACGTCACCGGCCGCGTCGTCACCGTCTCCTCAGGTGCGCATCTGTGGGGCAAGATCGACTTCGACGACCTCAACTGGGAACGTCGGTCCTATAAGCGGTGGCGCGCGTACGGACAGTCCAAGCTCGCCAACCTGCTGTTCTGCGCCGAGTTGCAGCGACGGCTGAGCGCCTCCGGCTCGACGGTGCTGTCCAACGCCGCCCACCCCGGCTACGCCTCGACCAACCTGCAGTCCCATAGCGAGCACGGGCTGATGGAGCGGTTCATGAAGATCGGCAACCGGCTGATCGCTCAGGACGAGAACGGCGGCGCGGAGCCGACGCTGTACGCGGCGCTGGCCGTGATCGCAGGCAACAGCTACGCGGGTCCCGGCGGGTTCGGCGGGCAGAGCGGCGCACCGAAGCTCGTCGGGCGTTCCTCGGCCGCGATGGACACGGATGTCGCGCAGCGGCTGTGGGACGTGTCTGAGCAGTTGACCGGCGTCACCTATCCACTGGCCGCGGCCGAGCCGGTCGCCACCGCGTGAGCTGACCGGGCCACGGCATCGTCGCACCTGGGCGGGGTCTGGTGGATAGGTTTGGCCAATGCCAACGACACCGACGCCCGGCGCCGGCGGACGGCTGTTCGCCGACCCCGTCCCGACGCCCGACGAGACCTCGTTCCAGGTCGACAACACGTCTGACCAGTACTACGACTCGCCGTACTACAAGGCGCACGCCAACGACCTGCAGCCGGTCCCGGCGCCGACGGTCTCGCCGCCGCGGATCGATCTGTCCGACGTTCTGTCAGCTGACCTGCTCGATCCGATCGCGGCCGGCAAGCGGATCACGTTCCACGCGGTCGGCGACACGGGGGCGGCGAAGCAGACGGAGGCAGCGCGGACGGCGCTCGCCAACGAGGCGGGTGTCGCCGACGCGATGGTGGCGGACGTCAACGCCGGCGGTCCGGACGCACCCGCGTTCTTCTTCCATCTCGGCGACGTGGTCTACGAGTTCGGCCAGGACCAGTACTACTACGACCAGTTCTACGAGCCGTTCCGCGAGTACGACCGGCCGATCTTCGCGATCCCCGGCAACCACGACGGCGTCGTCTACGGCGACAGCACCACCGCGCCGGCGGTGCCGACGCTGCAGGCGTTCATGCGCAACTTCTGTGCCCTCGAGCCCGGTCCGGCCACCGATGCCGGGGCGCTCGTCCGCACGGTGATGAACCAGCCGGGGGTGTACTTCACGCTGGACGCGCCGCACGTCTCGATCATCGGGCTGTACTCCAACGTGCTGGAGGGCCCCGGAGTGATCTCCAGCCAGGGCGGTCACTACCCGACGATGAACGACGACCAGCTGGCGTTCCTCACCGGAGAGCTCAAGCGCCTGGCCCCGGCGCGGGCGGCCGGCGAGCTGGCGATCGTCCTGGCCACCCATCACCCGCCCGCGTCGGCCGACGCCAAGCACGGCGGCGGCACGGGGCTGGCGACCGACATCGACAGCTGCTGTGCGCAAGCCGGGATCTGGCCCGACGCGGTGCTCTCGGGTCACGCCCATCTCTACGAGCGCTTCACCCGCCTGACCGCGGACGGGCGACAGATCCCGTACATCGTCGCCGGTGCCGGCGGGTACGCGGCGACCCCGCCACGGGCGGGGCTCAAGCCGCCGCAGACCTGGGGCGACTACACGCTGGTCGCGCAACCGATCGCGGCCTTCGGGTATCTGACCGTGACCGTCGACCTGACGGCGCCGACGCTGACGCTCACCTACCACGCGTCCGAGACGTCGATCGCCGGAGACCAGGTGACCGTGAATCTCACGAACCACACCGTGAGCTGACCGTTGCCGACCGACGACGCCGCCCTGCTCGACGCCTACCGGCCGATCCTGCAGTACGACTCGCACGAGCCGTACTTCGCCGATCACGCGGCCGTGATCGCCGATCGTCCGACCAACTGTCTGCTCACCGGCACGGGCGTGCTGCTGGCCACCGCCCATTCCGGCCAGGGACTGCTGTCGCTGCTCGGTCCCGACGCCTATGCCGGGTTCGTCACCAAACCGAGCAGCGGCGACTGCCTGAAGGAGGTCGGCTCAGACCATCAGCTGCAGGCGGCCGCGATGCACGGCGAGCCCGATATCGCCAACAAGGTGCACGGCATCGTCGTCCGCGACGGCCAGGGCACGCGCTGGCTGCAGTACTGGTTCGTCCTCTACTACGACGACCCGGGGCTCCTCGGGTTCGGCACGCACGAGGGTGACCTCGAGATGATCCAGCTGGCCCTCGGCGCAGACGACACCCCGGTCACGGCGGTCTACGCCCATCACCGCTCGGGCTTTCGGGTCACGTACGATCAGGTGGAGACCGAGTCGCGCGGCGGGGTCGCGGTGCCGGTCGTGTTCAGCGCCCGCGGTTCGCATGCCTCGATGTTGCGGTCGGGCTCGCAGGTCGAGGGTTCCCCGGTCCCCGACCACAACGACGCGCAGGGGCCGCGGGTTCGGCCCGATCTGGTCGCGTTGTCGCAGACCGCGACGCCGTGGGTCTGGTGGCCGGGGTCGTGGGGCGGGACCCGAGCGGGCTCACCGGTCCTCGGTCACCTCGGCGTCGAGGCCAACAGCCCGACTGGGTTCACGCGCCATCAGGCGTGGTCGGCGCCACTGGAGTTCGCTCGGGCGTGCTCGGCGCCGTCGCTGCCGCCGGTCGGGCAGCCGCTCACCGGTGCGCCCTCGCCGCCTCCGGCGCCGCAGCTGTCGGTCACCCCGGCCGCCGGGGTGCCGCAGCTGTCGGTCACCCCGGCCGCCGGTCAGCTCGCGGTCGCGGTCGACGCGTCCGCCGCGGCGGCGGGCGGGGCGACTCACATCGTCGTCTCGGCCCGCCCGGCCGGCAGTGCGGAACCCGCCGTCAGCCGCCGCTTCACGCTTGCCCACCACACCGTCGGGACGGTCACGCTGCCGATCACCGCCGCCGGCGCGCACGACGTGCATGCGGTCGCGGTCGCGTCTGACGGGTCCAGCAGCGAGACGGCCACGACCCGCTGATCGTCGCCGTCATTGCCCGGCGGGACAATGGGGTCCGATGATCGTCTGTGTGGCGGGCAACCCGTCGATCGACAA
Organism: uncultured Solirubrobacteraceae bacterium; assembly: GCA_963743985.1. Taxonomy (GTDB): domain Bacteria; phylum Actinomycetota; class Thermoleophilia; order Solirubrobacterales; family Solirubrobacteraceae; genus Palsa-465. The sequence continues at coordinate 153,825 of CAVUSD010000039.1, forward strand.
GCTGTTCGAGGTTTCAGAGGTCGTCGTCGGCGAGATCCACCGTCCAGACCGGATGATCGCGTTGCCGGGGGGCAAGGGGATCCACGTCGCCCAGGTGGCGACCGTGCTCGGCGCCGAGGCGGTCGTCACCGGTCTGCTGGCCGGCCACACCGGGCGCTGGGTGGCGCAGGCGCTTGCGGCCGAGGGGGTGACAGGCGAGTGGGTGTGGGGCGCGGGCGAGACCCGCTCCAGCCTGTCGGTCGCCGACAGCGCCACCGGTCGCCTGACCGAGTTCTACGAGGACGGGACGCCGGTTTCCGGCGAGGAGTGGCGGGCGGTCCGATCGATCGTCGACTCGCTGCTGCCGGCCGCCGACTGGATCGCGCTGGCGGGATCGCTGCCCGACGGCGCGACCGGCTACGCCCAGCTGATCGAGTGCGCGCCCGCGCACGGCGTCCGCTGCGCGGTCGATTCCCGCGGGCACGCGCTGGTCGAGGCGATCGACGCGGGCGCCGACCTGGTGAAGATCAACATCCACGAGGCGGGGGAGGTGCTCGGCGCCCGGTTCGACGGTCCGGCGGAGGCGATCGAGGCGGCCCACGCGATCCGCCACCGGGCGGGGGGCGATGGCCATGCCGTGGCGATCACCCTGGGCGAGGATGGGATGGTGGGGGTTGACTTCGAGGGCGCCGCCTGGCGCGGCACGCTGGACGCCCGCGGCCGGTATCCCGTCGGCTGCGGCGACTCGTTCCTGGCGGGGTTCCTGGTCGGCTTCGAGCGAGCGCGCTCCTGGGAGCGGGCCGCCGCGCTGGCGTTAGGCGCCGCGGCCGCCAACGCCGAGCTGCCGGGAGCCGGGCGGCTTGACCCCGTGCGAGCCCGGGAGCTCGCCGCGCAAGCGGTGGTCAAAGCGGTGTGAGCGCCGCAGTGCGCGGTTGCTGGCGCGGGGCGAGCGCTGCAGTGGGCGGTTGCCGGCGCGGGGCGAGCGTCAGCGCTGCACGAGCAGGTCGTCGGTGATCTCCGCGACCGACGCGGCGCCGGCCAGCGCGGCCGCTTCGCTCAACTCGTCGCGCAGACCCTCCAGGACTGCAGCGACGCCGTCGGCGCCGCCGGTGACCAGACCCCACAGCGCCGGGCGGCCGATCAGCACCGCGCGGGCCCCGAGCGCGAGCGCGCGCAGCACGTCGACGCCGCTGCGGATGCCGCCGTCGACGTAGACCTCGGCGTCGCCGCCGACCGCGGCGACGACCTCGGGCAGGGCGCGCGCGGTGGCGACCGCGCCGTCGAGCTGGCGGCCGCCGTGATTGGAGACGACGACGGCGCTCGCGCCGGCCTCCAGGCAGCGGCGCGCGTCATCGCCGCGCAGCACGCCCTTGACGATCACCGGCAACCCCGATTGCTCGCGCAGCCACGCGATCACGTCAAACGTGATCGATGGGTCATGCCGCTCGGCGCCATCGATCGGGGCGATGGTCGGCCGGTTGGCCATCGTGATGTCGTCGGTGACCTGCAGCGTGATCTTCGTCGTCTGCCGCGTGCTGGCCACGTACGGGGTGTCGGCGGTCAGCATCAGCGCCGTGGCGCCGGCCGCTTCAGCGCGTTGCACCAGTTCGGTGGTCCAGGCGCGATCGCGCATCACGTACACCTGAAACCACCGTTGCGCGTCGGGCGCCGCGGCAGCGATCGCCTCCAACGTGACGCTCGCACGGGTCGAGATCGTCATCAGGCTCCCCGCCTGCGCGGCGCCGCGGGCCGTCGCGAGCTCCCCGTCGGGGTGGCCGATCCGGTGCGATGCGGTCGGCGCGACGAAGATCGGGTGCGGCACCGGCTCGCCCAGCACGGTCGTCGATAGGTCGACCCGTGACACGTCGCGCAGCACCCGCGGGCGCAGCGTCAGCTCACCCCACGCCTGGAGGTTGGCGGCGAGCGTGGACTCTGGCCCGGCGCCAGTCGCGTAGTAGGCGTAGGCGCCGTCGGGGAGGAGTTCACGGGCGCGTTGCTGGAGGTCGGGGAGGATCACGTTGGAGGGGGTGATTCGGAGGGGTTCGGAGCCTAGAAGGGGTGTGGAGGGAAATGCTCACATAGATCGCAAAATCCTCCAGGTCGTGTCGGGGCGAGGGCTGATTACGCACCAAACGCTGCTGGCGGTCGGACTGTCGCCGTCCACGATCACGGCTCGCTGTCGCCGCGGCCGGTTGATCCGCGCGTTTCAGGGCGTCTATTTCGTCGGCCACGCCGAGATCACCGCGATCGCCCGTGCCGAGGCCGCGGTGATGGCTTGCGGCGAGCGGTCGGCTCTCAGTCACGACTCGGCCGCCGCCCTGTACGGCTTACGGAAATGGCCACGCATCCCGGAGATCAGCTCGCCGCTCCGGCGCGACCACCGCGGGATCCGCGCGCATCGCACGACGACCCTGACCCAGCGCGACGTCACCGTCCGCAACGGAATCCGTGTGACGACACCGGCGCGGACGATCGTCGACATCGCGCCGCGCCTCACCGACACCCAGCTGATCAACCTGATCCACGAGGCGCGGCGCAACCGTGACCTCCCCAACCGCGAGCTCAAGCGGCTGTACGCGTTGTGTCCCCGGGCCGCTGACATCTATGACTCCGAAGAGGCACCGAGCCGCAGCGTCTTTCAGCAGGAGTTCAAAGCGTTCCTGATCACATACGACCTCCCGATCCCGGAGTTCGAGGCGCGCTGGGAGGGTTACGAGGTCGACGCGTTCTACCCCGATCTCCGGCTGATCATCGAACTCGACGGCTACCGCGATCACTCCCAGCCCGACCGTTTCGAGGCCGACCGCGAGCGTGACGCCCGCGCGACCGAGCTGGAGTTCGACACACTGCGGATCACCTGGAGAAGACTCAAGCGCACGCCCGCGCCGCTCGCCCGCCAGTACCGGGCGATCCTCGCGGCCCGAGACCCGCGCAAACGGGCTCAGACGCCGGCGGGCGCGGGCGTGGCGACCTCCGCCAGCGGGTCGGTCTCGGCGACCTCGGCCGCGACCGTCCGGCGGTTCAGCAGCCAATAGACGACGCCCCCGAACAGCGCACCCATGAACACGCTGAAGTCCGCGCCGCCGGTGTGGTTGGTCAGCGGACTGGTCCACGCCGGGTAGGCGTTCAGCCACGACGTCGCGGCGGCCATCCCGATCCCCATCGCGACCAGGCCGCGCCAGTTGACGCCGCCGTTGCGGAAGTAGATCCCCGGCCCGGTGTCGAGCAGCGCCCGGGAGTCGTAGCGGCCGCGGCGCATGAAGTAGTCGACGAGATAGATCGACACCCAGGGCGCGATCCAGATCAGCATGAACAGCAAAAAGTCGGTGATGAAGTTGTTGAACCCCGAGGAGAAGATCGCGTAGGCGGTCAGCGCGGCGGCGACGGTCGTGTCCAGCAGCACGCACTGCCAGCGCTTGATCGCCGGGAAGATCGCCTGCAGCGTCAGCCCCGACGAGTAGAGGTCGATCGAGTTGATCGCGAACAGCTGGACGATGATGATGATCAGGTACGGCCACACGAACCAGCTCGAGAAGGCATGCGTCAGGCCCGAGACCGCGCCACCGTCGCCCGCGGCGACGGCCGGGATCGTGAACAGCGCCGCACCGAGCAGCGAGCACAACGTCGAGGGGATGTAGCCGCCGATCGCGACCGCGCCGACGATCCGCTTCGGGCTCGTCTCGGACGGCAGATAGCGGGAGAAGTCGTTGGCGTTCATCACCCAGCCGTAGCCGCCGGCCGAGACGATCACCGCCAGCGCCGCGAACATGTCCTGCCAGGTGCCGTTGGTGCCGGCGCCGAGGTGGACCTTGTGGGCCGACAGGATCGTCAGCACGACGAACAGGACGATGAACGGCGCGAGCATCGCCCGCAGCGTCTTCAGCATCGCCTTGTGGCCGAGCAACGGCAGGATCAGCTGGACCGCCGCCGCGGCCACGATCAGCCCGATCTTCAGCCCCGTCGATGAACCGACGCCGGCCTTGCCGAACAGCGCCAACCCGGCCAGGACGATCAGTGCGAGCCCCTCCACCTCGTAGCCGACCTGGGTCATCCAGTTGAACACCGCGATCGCCCGTGCGCCGCGGGGCCCGAACGGCGCCCGGTTGATCGTGAACGCCGCCGTGCCCGCCCTCGGGCCCTGCAGCGAACCCAGTCCGGCGATCAGATAGGAGAGATTCCCCACCACGATCACCAGCGCCGCCTGCCAGAAGCGCAGCCCGAACGACATGATCAGCGCGCCGTACACGACGTACTCGACGTTGAACAGCGCGCCGGCCCACATCAGCCCCAGGTCAAGCGGCTTGCCGCGCCGCTCGGAGTAGGGGATGTAGTCGATCCCGCGGCTCTCGAAGGCGGGTTCGTCGTCAACCGAGCCACCGGCCGACGGCGGCGCGATTCCGGGCTCAAACGCGATGCTGCTCAACGGTTTCCTCCTCGAAGCGCGTGCGTGGTCCCAGCGCGCAGTCTGCCGACATCGCCACGCTATCCGTATGTGCAGATGGCCAAACGCTCGCCAGCAGCGACTGGCCCTCAGGAAACCGGCACGTAGCGTTGGCCGTCGACGTCGAGCGTCCCGCCATCGGTGATCCGCAGCTGCGGGATCACCGACAGCGCGATGAACGACAGCTGCATGAACGGCTCCTCGAGCGTGACGTCCAGCGCCGACGCGGCGGCGTCGCCCAACGCGTGCTGCTGGTCGGAGACCTCGACCGCACCGCGATCGCTCATCAGGCCGGCCAGCGGCAACGGCAGCTCCGCGACGACCTTCCCGTCGAGCACCGCCAACTGGCCGCCCCCGAGCTCGGCCAGCCGGGCGACGGCGACCGCCATGTCGGCCCCCGAGGCACCGACGCAGACGACGTTGTGCGCGTCGTGGGCGACGGTCGAGGCGATCGCGCCGCGGCGCAGGCCAAAACCGGTCACGAACCCGAGTCCGATCCGGCCGGTCGCGCGGTGGCGCTCGACGACGGCGACGTGGGCGACGTCGTCTGAACCCAGCGTCACGCGCGTGTCGCGGGTCGTGAGGCTGTGGCTGGTCGCGCCGACGGCGCGGACCGCCGTGCCCGACGGCAGATCGAGCACCAGCTGCGAAGCCGCAGGCAACGTCCCGATCGTGATCGTGTTGCGCAACAGCGGCGGGACCGGCGCGGCGGGAACCGCCCCGGGCACGATCGATCCGCCCAAGGCAACGCATCGACCGGCCTGCCAGACCTGTGCGGGCACCCAGGAACCCAGCCCGTCGAACGCGAGCACGTCGGCCTGATGGCCGGGACCGAGGCTGCCGAGCTGGTCCAGTCCGTGGTACCGCGCCGGGTTGGTCGACGCCAGGACGATTGCGTCGGTCTCCGAGATCCCGCTGGCCACCGCCAGCCGGACGCAGTCGTTGACGTGGCCCAGGCGGACGAGCGTGTCAGGCTCACGATCGTCGGTGCAGAGCGCGGCGCGATCGGTCCCGTGCGCGACGATGCTCGGCGCCAGCGCCACCAGATCCTGACTCGCGGAGCCCTGGCGGAGGAACACCCACATGCCTTTGCGCCGTTTCTCGTTGGCTTCGTCGAGCGTCGTCGCCTCGTGGTCTGACTCGACCCCGGCGGCGAGATACGCGTCCAGTGCCGGACCGCCGACGCCCGGGCTGTGGCCGTCGACGCGCAGACGACCGGCGGCGGCGATCCGCGCCAGCATCTCCGGATCGCCGGCGATCACGCCCGGGAAGTTCATCACCTCGGCGACCCCGAGCGCGCCCGAGCGCTCGATCATCTCGGCGATGTCGCCGGCGTCGAGGTCCGCGCCCGAGCGCTCGAACTGCGACGCCGGCACGCAGCTCGACGCGTAGATCGCAAACGTGATCGGCAGCGGCGCGACCGCTTGCGCCAGCGCCTCGACGCCCGCGATCCCCAGCACGTTGGCGAGCTCATGGGGGTCGGCGGCGACCGCGGTCGTCCCGAGCGGCAGCACCGTGGCGACGAACGCGTCGATCCACAGCTTGGTCGACTCCAGGTGCATGTGCGCGTCGATGAACCCGGGGGTCAGCGCCGCGCCGTCCACGTCGACGATCTCCAGCGCATCCCGGAAGCCCCAGCCCGCGATCACGCCGTCGGCGATCGCCAGCGAGGTGTCGATCCACTCACGGGTGGCGTCGGCGAACACGCGGCCGCCGGTGATCAGCAGGTCAGCGGGTTCGTCACCGCGGGCGACCGCGATCGCGCGGGAGCTGGCTGACGGACGTGACATCGCCGCAAGCGTGGCACAGCCCCGGCGATGATGCGCGGACTCGTCATAGACGGCTGGCCAGAGCAGATTGTCCAGCGGGCCGAACCGTGCTTCCGGGGCCGATTCCGCGGCCGGTCGTTGGATACTGTGACGCGTTGGATGACCGATTCGAGCGCCGCCACCACTCGTGATCCGGAGCGTGACGGTCTCACCGCGATCAACGCGCTCGGACCCGGGCAGGCGCGGCTCGCGTTCCTGAGCTGCTGCGGGTCGAACCGGTGGGCGAGTGGGATGGCCGACGCCCGCCCGTACGCGACCGCCGACGCGGTCAACCAGCGCGCGAAGGAGTTGTTCGACGAGCTGCAGCGAGACGACTGGCTGCAGGCGTTTGCCGCGCACGCCGCGATCGGCGCGCCCCGTCCCGGTGACCGCCAGGGCGCCGGCGAACAGGCGGCCGTCGCCGGGGCCGGGGGCGAACTGCTCGACGCGCTCAGAGACGGCAACCAGCGCTATCAAGCGCGCTTCGGGCACGTGTTCCTGATCCGCGCCCTCGGCCGCAGCGCCGGCGAGATGCTGGCGGCGCTCAACCAGCGGATCGGCAATACACCGGAGCAGGAGCTGAGCAACGCCGCCCAGGCGCAGCGCGAGATCACAGAGCTACGGCTGACCGAGCTGCTCGACCAGCGGTGACCGAACTGACGACACACGTGCTCGATACGACCGGCGGTCGCCCCGTGGCCGGGCTCCCCGTGTCGCTGCGGACACGATCGCCGGCGGGTGACTGGACCGAGATCGCGGCCGCCACCACCGATGCCGATGGCCGTACCCCGCGGCTGGCGGCGGCCGGGGCGCAGCCGCATCGGCTCGTGTTCGATCTGCGCGACCGCGGCGGTTTCTACCCCGAGGTGACGATCACGTTCGAGGTCAGCGCCGACGACGATCACCTGCACGTGCCGCTGCTGCTCAGCCCGTTCGGATACACGACCTACAGGGGGTCATGACGATGGTTTCGATCGCCTCGCAGACGCTGCACGACCGGATCGGCGAACTGGCCTCGATCGACTCCGTGCACGAGGGCGGCGGCCTGATCCGCGAGGTCTACACGGCGGAGTACGACCGGGCGGTCGAGTACGTGTCCGAGCTGATGCGCGACGCCGGTCTGGAGACCCGGCTCGATGCGGCCGGCAACCTCTACGGATCGTGGCCGGGCGCCGAGCCGGACGCCCCCCGGGTGATGAGTGGCTCGCACTTCGACACGACGCTCAACGCCGGGCGCTACGACGGGGTCGTCGGCGTGCTCGGCGCGATCGAGGCGGTCCGCGAGCTGCGCGCCCGCGGCTACCAGCCGCGACGGACGATCGAGGTCATCGGGTTTGCCGGCGAGGAGCCGCGCTTCGGCGCCGGCTGCATCGGCAGCCGCGCGATGACGGCGACGATCACCCGCCAGGAGCTCGATCAGATGCGGGATCGCGACGGCGTCAGCATCGCCGAGGCGATGCTCGAGCGCGGGCTCGACCCCGAGCAGCTCGGCGAGGCGCAGATCGACCCGGCGACCGTCCACGCATTCGTCGAGCTGCACATCGAACAGGGGGCGGTGCTCGAGACGACCGGCAACGAGATCGGTGTCGTCACGCACATCGCCGCGCCGCACGATCTGCGCGTGTCGTTGGAGGGTTCGCCGATGCACGCGGGGGCGACGCCGATGCGACTGCGACGCGACGCGCTGGTCGGCGCCGCCGAGGCGGTGCTCGAACTCGAGCGGCTGGCGCTGGCGTCGGCCAGCGGCACGACCGTCGGCACCGTGGGGGTCCTCAGGGTCTCGCCGTCGGCCGTGAACGTGATCCCCGGCCGAGTGGAGATGGACATCGACGTGCGCGACTCGGATCTGGACGCGCGTCAGACGGTGATCGAGGCGCTGACCGCGAAGCTGACCGAGCTGTCGGGGCGGCGCCAGCTGAGGTTGTCGATCACCACGCTCACCCGTGACGAGCCGGCCGCCTGCAGCCCGATCGTCACCGGAGCGGTCGCCGCCGCCTGCGAGGAGCTCGACGTCAAGGCGATCGAGATGATCTCCGGCGCCTACCACGACGCGATGGTGCTCGGCGCGCAGGTGCCGATCGGGATGATCTTCGTGCCGAGCACAGGCGGGCTCAGCCACCACCCCGACGAGTACACCGCGCCCGAGGAGATCGACCGCGGCGTCGCAGTGCTGGCGGGCACGTTGGCGCGCCTGGCGGCGTGACCCCATCGCTTGATCTGGTGATCGCCGGCGCCCGGTCGGCGGCTGGCGACCCGGTCGAGATCGGACTCGTCGACGGGCGGATCGCGGTCGTCGGCGGGCCCGGGGAAGTGTCCGATCCATGCCGCACGTACATCTACGCAAACGACTGTCACGTGCTGCCCGGCGCGATCGACCCGCACGTGCATTTCAACGAGCCGGGACCGCGAACCGAGTCAGAGGGGTGGGCGACCGGGTCCGCGGCGCTGGCCGCCGGGGGCGTCACCACCGCTCTGGAGATGCCGCTGAACGCCAGTCCACCGACGACGACCGTCGCGGCGTTCGACGAGAAGCTGGCGGCGGCCAGCGCGGCCAGCCGTGTCGACTTCGGCCTGTGGGGTGGGATCGTGCCCGGGAACCTCGATCACCTGCCCGGCTTGGCGGAACGCGGGGTGTGCGGCTTCAAGGCGTTCATGCCGAACACCGGCACGCCCGACTTCTCGTGTAGCGACGAGCTGACGCTGTACGAGGCGATGTCGCTGATCGCCCGGTTGCCGTCGGCGCCCCTGGTCGCGGTCCATGCCGAGTCCGACACGATCACGCGTGAGCTGGCTCGAAGGGCTCGCGACGAAGGCCGGCTCGCGGTCCGTGACTACCTGGACTCACGGCCGGTGGTCGCCGAGACCGAGGCGATCGCGACCGCGATCGAGCTGGCGGACACGACCGGCTGCCGGCTGCACATCGTCCACGTCTCGACGGGCCGCGGCGCCGCGCTCGTCGCCGAGGCCCGGTTGCGGGGAATCGACGTCAGCTGCGAAGTGACCGCCCACCACCTGCTGCTGACCGAGGAGGACGCCGAGCGGCTGGGCGCGATCGCCAAGTGCGCGCCACCGCTGCGGCCCGAGGCCGAGTGTCAGGCGCTGTGGTCCGGGCTGCGTGACGGCAAGGTCTCGTTCGTCGTCTCCGACCACTCGCCGTCGGTGCCACAGGCGCGTGAGGGCGACCCGTTCTCGAGCTGGGGCGGCATCCCAGGCTGCCAGTCGACGCTCGAGCTGCTGCTCACCGATGGCCGGCTGACGCTGCCCGAGCTGACCGAGTGCGTCGCCGCCGCGGTCGCCCGGCGATTCTCGCTGCCCGGCAAGGGCTCGCTCGCGCCCGGCAACGACGCCGATCTGGTGCTCGTCCGGTTGGGCGATTGTCGCCGGCTCCAGGCCGACGAGCTGCGCTATCGCCATCGCATGAGCCCCTACATCGGCCGCGAGCTGACCGCCCGCGTCGTCCGCACGATCGTCGGCGGCGAGACCGTCTACGCCGACGGCGAGCTGGTCGGCGACCCGCGCGGGCGCCTGGTCACGCCCACGTCAGCCGGCCCGGCCCGGGCATAGACTCGGCGGCGCGATGAGGATCCGGATCACCGGGCTGGCCGCGATCACGGTCGCGTGCTGTGTGACGGCGGCGTCGGCGAGTGCGGCCGCGCGGGTCGCGGTTCCAGTCGTCCGCTGCCCGACGTCGTCTGCCGCGCCACCCGGGCGCATCTCGGTGCCGCGCCGAGTGGTCCTCCACGACGTCCCGTCGTCGACGGCAGGCCTGGTCGCCTACTGGAACGCCAGCGGCTACCTGGTCGGCCCGGCCCATCTGCGCTGTGCCGGCGAGATCGGGGCCGACGGCAACGCGACGATCCAGGCGTGGCCCCGCAGGCAGGCGCGACCCGGGCGAAACGGTGCGGGCTCGGGCCTGGCGCTGTCGGTGATCCCGGCATGCGTCGGCTGCAAGGCCCTCGTCACCTGTCACTACTTCCCGACGTTCCGGCGCTATCTCCAGCAGGTCGCGCTCAACTGCCGGCAGGAGCCACCGCCCGGCGAGCGGCTGCGCTACCTGACCAAGCGCCTCGTCGCGTTCGTCGACCCCCCATACGTCCAGGGCGCCGGCTGGCCCAGCGGCGCGGCCCTCCGCGCCACCGGGCTGGTCGGTATCGAGGCCGGAGCAAGCCGGGTGGTGTTCACCTCGAGCTGCACCTTGCCGGCGGCGCAGCGCGACGCGTGCGTCGACAGCACGGCTGCCGAGCGCGGCCTCTTCAGCCGCGCTCGGTGAGCTCGTCGGTCCCGTTTGGCTAGTTGACGAGGACGTAGAACGCTTCGTCCTCGAACGTTCCGGCAAACTGGTCGCCCGTCGCCATCGCGATCTGTCCGCCGCTCGGACACTCTTGAGCGATCGCAGCAGCACTGGTGTTACCGGCGACGAACGCGTCCCGCGGGTCAGCCCCGGTGTTATCGACCATCGCGATCACGTTGCTGGGCGTGCCGCTCGTGAGCTTCATGCAGTAGATGCCTGACCCGGCAGTGTGGCTGACCAGGGTCAGGTTCTTGCTGGCGGTGACGGTGCCATTGGGGGCGACATCGGCAAAGCCGAGGGCCGTCCCGTTCGCTCCCGCCGGGCCCGCCGGTCCGGCGGGTCCCGCAGGTCCGGTCGCGCCCGTGGCTCCGGTCGCGCCCTTCGGTCCCTTGAAGCCGCGCGGGCCCCGGTTCCCGTGATGGTGCTTGCCGGGGTTGTTGCTCTGCGTCGCCGCGACCGCGAATGCCCCTCCGCCGCCGATAGCCAGAAACAGCGCCAACGTCGCGACGACGTTGGCGTACGACAACGAGCGAAAGATGCGTCCCATTTACGTGCTCCCCTGATCTCGATACGCTGCGACAGGCCCCTATTGCTCCAAGATAATGATCGAGCTTCGCGGCCATGACCATCGGGGAGGCACCCTGAACTTTTGTCAGCTCTGGTTCGGCGTGCTCTCTCAGGATCGCTCCCATCGTGCATCCGGTCGACCTCGCTGACGCCGAGCCCGCGCCGCTGCTGGAGCGCGAGCGCGAGCTCGCCTCACTGACGGCACGGGCGGACGCGACACGCCGGGGCGAAGGCGCTCTGGTCGTGATTGACGGTGCGGCCGGCACGGGCAAGAGCACGCTGCTCGCCCGTGCCGTTCGCCACGCCCGTGAGAGCGGCCTCACGGTGTGCCGTGCCCGAGGGGCTGAGCTCGAGCAGGAATTGCCGTTCGGGCTGATCCGCCAGCTGCTGGAGCCGCTCGTCTCCGCGGCTGCGCCCGAGGATCAACGTCGGCTGTTGAACGGTGCGGCCGCGGGCGCGCGGCGGCTGGTGCTCGACAGCCCGCTGACCGGCGCGGCCGGTGCAGGGGACGACTTCGCCACGCTGCACGCGCTGTTCTGGCTCGTGGCGGAGATCGCGGCGCACCAGCCGCTGCTGCTCGCCGTCGACGATCTCCATTGGGCCGACGCCCCGTCGGTGCGGGCGCTCAACTACCTCTCGGGCCGGATCGCGGAGCTGCCGGTGCTGATCGTCCTCGCGCTGCGTCCGAGCGAGTCGACGGGCGTGGAGGACCTGATCCGCTCCCTGCACGCCGCCCCCGGCGCGCAGCAGCTGAAGCTGACTTCGCTGGGCACCGAGAGCGTCGCCTCGCTGGTCCGCACGAGCTTTCCGGATGCCGACGATGCGCTGTGCGAGGCGTTCGGCGAGGCGAGCGGCGGCAACCCCTTTTACCTGCGCGAGCTGCTGCGTACCCTGACCGCGGCCGACCGGCAGCCCGACGTGGCCGAGGTGGCGGCCGTCGCGCTGATCGGGGTCGGCGATCTCGTGCTCGCCAGGTTGCGATCGTTGGGTTCGGCCGCCCCCGAGCTGGCGATGGCGATGGCGGTGATGGGTGCGAGCGGCCGCCTCGACCACGTCGCCGCGGTCGCGGGTCTCGGGTCAGACACCGCCGCCGAGGCCGCGCTGGCGATGCGCCGAGTCGAGATCCTCGCGGCGGAAGATCCGTTTCAGTGGATCCATCCGCTCGTGCGTCGCTCGCTGTACGACGGGCTGTCGGTCACGCGGCGCGACGCGTTGCACGCCCGCGCCGCCGAGGTGTTGACGCAGGCAGGTGCACCGGCCGGTGTGGTGGCCGCGCACCTGGCCGCTCAGCGGCCGTCGGGATCGAACGCAGTCGTCGAGGGTCTGCTCGCCGCCGTCGACGAGGCGTTGTCGCGCAACGCGCCCGACGTCGCGGTCGATCTGCTCAACCGGGCGCTCGCCGAGGGCGCCGGGCAGCGGTTCACGCTGCTGCTCCGGCTCGGAGCGATCGAGGTCAGCCGGCGCAGTCCGGCCGCGATCGGGGTCCTCCGGGAGGCGCAGCAACAGGCCGGCGGTCCGCGTGAGCGCGCGCTGGCCGCACTCCGTCTGGGCGAGATTCTCACGCACGTCGGCTACTACCCCGACGCCGTCTCGACGGTCAGCGACGCCCTGGCCGAGTTGGACGGATCCGATCCGGACCTGGCCCTGGAGCTGGAGGTCGCCCGCGCCGTTTCGTTTGCCTTCGACCCGATGCTCGCGCCGCGGCTGTGGGACGACCGTCCGCGGCTCCACGTGCTCGCCGAGCGCGATGCATGGCCCGCCGGAGCGCTGGGGGCGCTGCTCGCGCTGACGTACGCCTTCCGCGGCGAACGGCTGGACGAGATTCCCGCCCTCTGCGAGCAGGCCCTGCAGGGCGGGCGCCTGCTCGCCGAGCGGGGCGCCGGGGCATGGACCCCAGCGCACGTCGCGGGCGCGCTGACCACGATCGAGGCGTACGACCGGGCGCTCGCGCTCACCGATGAGCTCGAAACCGCGGCTAGGAGCCAGGGCGCGGTCTCGAACGTGCTGCTGGCCGAGGGCGTCCGCGGTGACGTCGCCGGCCGGCGTGGCGACCTCGCCGGTGCGGAGGAGATCCTGCGCCCGCTGGCGGAGACCTCGCAGTCGATCGGCTGGCTGCTCGGGCTGATCACGGCGCTGTGGTGGATGGGTGATGTGATCCTCGAGCGCGCGGCCAACGACGACCTCGCCGACCTGCTCGACGCCTTCGAGGTGCCCCCCGGATTCGAGGCCGTTGCCCCGGGAGCGTGGGCGCTCGTCGTCCGTGGTCGCGTCCGCGCGCTGCGCGGTCGAAGCCCGGAGGCGGTGGACGACCTGCGCGCGGCCGGGGCGGTATTCGACGGGCTCGGGTTCGGCGTGCTGCACGATCCGTGGCGGTCGGATCTGGCGCTGGCGTTGCCGAGCTCAGAGCGGGAGGAGGCCCAGGCGCTCGTCGCCGAAGAGCTGCGGCAGACCGAAGAGGCCGGGTTCGCGGGTCCGCACGGGGATACGCTGCGGGCGAACGGACTGCTCACCGGCGGCGATGCCGGGATCGAGCTGTTGGAGGAGTCGGTGGCGCGGTTGGCCGCGTCGCCCGCGCGCTACCACCACGCCCGCGCCCAGGTCGACCTCGGGGCGGCGCTGCGGCGCAGCGGCCGGGTGACCGATGCTCGTGAGGGGCTGCGGACGGGCATGGAGCTGTCGTTCGCCTGCGGCGCCGACCGCCTGCTCACACGCGCCCGCGACGAGCTGCTGGCCGCCGGCGCCCGCCCACGTCGGGTCGTGCGCTCCGGCTTCGGCGCGCTGACCGGCAGCGAGCGGCGGATCGTCCGGCTCGCGATGGAGGGCCGCTCAAATCCTGAGATCGCCCAGGCGCTGTTCGTCAGCGTCAAGACGGTCGAAACGCACCTGTCCAACGCCTACGCGAAGCTCGACCTGTCCGGCGCGGGCGCGCGGCGGCGGCTGGCGGCGCTCGTCGAACAGGACGACGCCGACCGCCGCGCGTAACCCGCGGGCGCGACCGGGCCTGCGGTTCCGGTCGCGCATTCTCTAGGTCTCAGTCGCCGACGGACGCCGCGGCGGCGAGGATCGCGTCGATCGACACCTGGGGGTGGGAGACCATCGAGACGTGCGAGCCGGCGGTCTCGGTCACGGTGGCGCCTGCGCGCTCGTACATGTGGCGCTGGGTGTCCGGCGGGATCACCAGATCGTCGGTGCCGACCACCGCCCAGCTGGGCACGGTCTTGTACAACGGGGCGGCCGACCCCGTGGTGTTGGCGCTCAGCGTGATCGGCCGCTGACTTTCGATGATCAACCAGCGGTCGGCCTCGGACAGATCCTGGGCGAAGGAGTTGTGGACCGTGTCGGCCTTCAGGAACGCCTCGGCATCCCCCTCGGGTCCGCCGGGATAGCCGACGATGTCGAGGACGGTCGTCGGGTCGGCCACGTCGAGCGCGGATCCGGATCCGCCGAGCAGCTCAAAGACGGTCTCGCCCTCGTCGGGGGCGAACGCGTCGACGTAGACGAGCGCCTTCACGTCACCGTTGCCCGCCGCCACGTTGCTGATGACGAAGCCGCCGTAGGAGTGCCCGACGAGCACGACCGGGCCGCTCGTGCGCTGGGCGACAAACGAGGCGACGTAGTCGCTGTCCTGTTTGGGGCCGCGGAGCAGGTTCTGCGGCGTGAGGATGGTGAACCCCTGGTTGTGGAGCTCGGTGGCGACGGCGTTCCAGCTCGACCCATCGGCCCATGCTCCGTGTACCAGGACAATCGTTGGCTTCGGCATCTCTGTCTTTCACTCGTTCGACGGGTGGCGTGTCGGCCGCAGCCTAGCGTGGCATCACGGCCCGCTTGGGTACTTCTAGAAGCCGTCGCGGAAGACGTCCTTGTAGAGCAGATACTCGGCGCCGGACTGCCCCGACACGAAGCCCTGCGGGCAGTACGGCGCCATGTAGATGAAGTCGCCGGCGGTGACCTCGTGCTCGTCGCGCTCGAGCGTGTAGACCCCGCCGCCGGCGGTCATGTAGAGGCCGTGCTCCTCGTCGTGTATCTCGATCTGGGGCAGGCCGACCCCGGGCTCGAACGACATCAGCGACATGTTGAAGTCATACCGAGGGTCGGTCGGGGCGATCAGCTCCCGGCGGCGTAGGCCGGCGGTCGCGGTCTCGGTGGCGACCACGTCGGCGGCCGAGCCCCAGCTGCCGATCGGCTCGTCGAGACCCGTCCACGACTGGTAGCGGCGCTTGAGCCACAGCAGCCGCGCGCCGGGGGCCCCGCGGAGCGTGAACGGCATCGCCGCCGGGATGTAGGCGTAGTGGCGCGGGTCGAGCGCGAAGCCGGGCATACCGTCCCACGACACCGACGAGCCTGCGTCGAGACCGAAGAAGAACGATTCGTAGCCGGCCATCACCCGCCACTCGACGCGCCCTTCGTGTTCGACGGCTGGGTCATTGCCGAAGCTGACCAGGTACTGCGCCAGCCGGGATGGGGCCAGGCGCGGGGTCACGAGCTTGATCACCGACGCCCCCGGCAGCGACGGGAGCCGGCTGACGAAGTGGTTGTCCGGGGTCAGCAGCGTGTAGCTGGGCCCTCGGAAGCCGCGGGTGGAGACCATCAGCTCACATATTCCCGGTTGGCGGCCGCGACGCCCTGCCAGACGCGGTCACGGGTCAGCGGTAGCGTGGTGAACCGCACGCCGGTCGCGTCGCGGATCGCGTTGGCGAGCGCCGGCGCGACCGGGTTGAACGGGGACTCGGACATCGGCTTGGCGCCCAACGGGCCGACGTGCGCATCGCGGGTGTCGGCGAAAACGACCTCGAGTGGCGGTATGTCGGCCATCACCGGGACGTGGTAGTTGCGCAGTGTCCTCGTGGTCACGACACCGTCGCCATCGATCTCGACGTGCTCGTACATGGCCGCTCCGAGCGCCTGCGCGACGCCCCCCTCGATCTGGCCGCGGCACTGCATCGGGTTGATCACGGTGCCGGCGTCCGCGGCGTGGACGGCATACAGGATCCGCACCTCGCCGGTGCCCGGCGAGACCGCGACCCGCATCCCGTGCGCGTTGAACGCGACCGAGCGCGCTGTCCCGTCGCACGATCCCTCGGCGGTCAGCAGCTCACCGCCTCCGAAGCGCCCGTTCATGTCGGCGCGCGCCGCGCGCAGGGCGGCGAGTCGTTGGGCCGCCTGCAGCACCGCCGCGCCCGCGACCACCGTCCCCGTCGATCCGAACGCTCCGGTGTCGTGGCTGACCGCGTCGGTGTCCGCCTGGACGACGTCGATGGTGGATGGATCGACGCCGAGTGCACTGGCGGTCAGCTGCAGATGCACGGTCGTGGTGCCGTTGCCGAATTCGGCGGTGCCGACGCGCAGCGCGAAGCGGCCGTCGCTCTGCTCGGACACGGTCGCGTGGGCGACGTGGCCATCGGGCGGGGTCGTGTCGAGCATCGACACTGCCGCGCCCTCGCCGACCAGCCAATCGCCTTCGGGCGGGCCCGCGGAACCGCGTCCGGACGCCATCGCGTCGCGCACCGCGTCGAGACACTGATCAAGGCCGTAGCTGCCGATCTGCACGTCCTCGGCGGCGCCTTCGATCGAGCGCATCGCCGATGTCGGACCGATCACGTTGCGGGCGCGGAACACGAGCGGATCGCACTCGATCTGCCGGGCCAGCTCGTCAATCGCTGAGTCGACGGCGAAGACGAGCTGGCTGAGCCCGTAGCCGCGCAGCGCTCCGGCGGGCACCGTATTGGTGTAGACCGAGTAGGCGTCAACGCGTTTGCTCGCGCAGTCATAGAGCGAAATCGACTCGCCGCAGGCGTGGTACATCACCGCTGGCCCGTGATTGCCGTAGGCGCCGGTGTTGGCGACGATCCGCAGCGCGATCGCGGTCAGGCGCCCGTCGTCGCCGGCTGCGACCTTGACCCGTACGCGCATCGGATGGCGGGTCGTCGTGGCGGCGAACTCCTCCTCGCGCGTCAGCTCCAACGACACCGGCGCGCGCAGGCGCAGCGCCGCCAGCGCGACGATGTCCTCGGTCAGCATCTCCTGCTTGCCGCCGAAACCGCCGCCGATCCGGGCGGTGAAGACGCGCACCCGGTCGCGGTCGAGGTCCAGCAGCTCGGCCAGCGCGTCGCGCGTCAGAAACGGCGTCTGGCTCGAGGTTCGGACCGTCAGCCGTTCGTCGCCGTCGATCCAGGCGATCGAGCCGTGGGTCTCGAGGTGGACGTGTTGCACCCGGTGAATCGAGAACTCGTTCTCATAGATGGCAGCGGCGTGCGCAAAGGCGGCCTCGACGTCGCCGAGCTCTGAGTGGATCTCGCCGGCGAGGTTGCGCTCCGGTGCTGCGGCGCGGGCCGCCGCTCCCTTGTCGCCGTGTACGAGCGGCGCGCCGGGGGCCATCGCCAGCTCCGGGTCACACACGGCCGGCAGCGGCTCGTACTCGACGTCGACCAGCTCGGCGCCGCGCTCGGCAGCGGCGACCGTGTCGGCGACGACCGCGGCGACCCGCTGGCCGGCGAAGCGGACCACCGAGTCGAGCAGGCGCGTGTCGGCCGGGTCATCGATCGAGCGGTGATGTCGTGCGCTGGAGTAGGTGACGTCGGGGGCGTCGTCGTGGGTGAGGACCAGCCGCACGCCGGGGATGGCCCGGGCCGCGGCCGTGTCGATCGAGCGGACGATCGCGTGGGCGTGGGGTGATCGGACGAGCTTCATGTGCAACAGCCGGTCGCCGAACTCGGCGTCGAACGTGAACGGGGCTGACCCGGTCACGACCGCGCGGGCGGCGGGCGAGCCGATCGCGCGGCCGACGGCGTCCTCGTCGCTGCCGGCACGAGTGTCGATGTGCGCGACGCCGGCAAACGCGTCCGCGATCGCGCGGTAGCCGGTGCAGCGGCAGATGTTGCCCTTCAGCGAGCGTGGGAGCTCGGCGCGTTGCTCGTCGGACAGCGCCGCCCCGGTCATCACCATCCCGGCCGTGCAGAAGCCACATTGGAACGCCTGCGCGTCGATGAACGAGCGCTGCAGTGGGTGCAGGCCGTCGGGGCGTCCGGCGCCGAGCCCCGCGACCGTGGTCACGTCGTGGCCGACGGCGCGGCGCGCCGGGTACACGCAGCTGTGCACCGGCACGCCGTCGACGTGGACCGTGCAGGCCCCGCAGTCGCCGGCGTCGCAGCCCTTCTTGACCGCGAAATGGCCGTGCTCACGCAGGTACGTGCGCAGGCACTGGCCCGGCCGGGGCTCGGCTCTGACCCCGGCGCCGACCCCGGCGCCGACCGCGGCTCCGTCGACCCGCATCAGCGCGCGTCCATGGTCGCATCGCACAGTTCGGCCCGGACCTCCTCGGCGAACATCAACGTCAGGTGCTCGCGCCAGGCCGGGTCGCCGTGCGGATCATCGTAGAACTCGCCGATCGCCGCCCGCAGTGTCTCGCGGAGCTCTGCTGCCTGCGGCATGCCGGAGAAGCTGACCCGCACCGGCACCGGGACCGAAGCGGTGACGGTGATGACGAGCTCCTGATCTTGTGACCATCGTCCGATCACGACGGCGGCCGAGCGGCCGACCGGGGTCAGCGACAGCTGGCGAAACGCGGTGATGCCGGCCAGCGAGGGGGCCGGTAGCAAGGTGCTGCGCAGCAACTCGCCGGGCGCGAGCGCGTTGACGTTCGCGTCGAGCACGAACTCCCGTGCGAGGAGCGTTCGCTGGGAGCCGTCCGGGCCCCAGATCGTGTGCACGCCGTCGAGGGCCACCGCGAGCGAGGTCATCGGCCCAGCCGGCAGCGCCAGGCAGAGGTTGCCGCCGACCGTCGCGGCGTTCCAGATCTTGAACGAGCCGAGCAGCGCCCGGCAGCAGTCCCGGACGAGCGCCGACGCCGGCCAGCCCGCCCGTCCCGGCCAGTCCGCCAACTCCGCGAGCGTGCAGGTCGCCGCGATCTCGAGCCCACCCGGGTGCTCGCGCAGCGGCTCCCAGTCGAATGCGCTGAGGTCCAGCAGTCGTCGCAGATCGCGCTGGGGCTCGGAGAACAGCCAGGTGCCGCCGGCCAGCCACGCGTCGCCATCACGCCAGCGGTCGATCGCCGTCGCGTCGGCCTCGATCAGCTCGGAGACCGTGTTGAGATCCATCAGACCGTCTGACGCTGCAGGATGCCCGCAACGCGTGACTGCTCGGCGGCCAGCTGGTCGATGTCGGCGGTCAGCAGCGCGCCGCCGACGACGATCGGGCGGCCGCCGACGAACAGATGCTCGAGCGCCGGCGCCCCGAAGACGAGCGTGCAGACCGGATCTTCGATTCCCGCCCCGGCGATCCCGTCGACCCGCCACAGCGCCAGGTCGGCGAGCATGCCCGGGGCCAGCGTGCCGATCTCGCCTTCGCGCCCGAGGCAGCGCGCGCCCCCGCGGGTCGCCATCGCCAGGGAGTCCCGCGCCGACAGCGCCAGCGAGCCGTCGCGGACACGGGCCACCAACAGCGCCTGATGGAGCTCGTCGATCATCCGCCCCGACTCGTTGGAGGCGGCGCCGTCGACGCCGAGACCGACCGGGGCGCCCGCCCGCAGCAGCGACATGATCGGAGCGGCGCCGGAGCCGAGCCGGCCGTTGGAGGTGGGGCAGTGAGCGACGCCGGTGCCCGTCTGGGCGAACCGATCGATCGCCGGCTCGGACAGATGCACGCAGTGCGCCATCCAGACGTCGTCGCCGAGCCACCCGAGCGACTCCGCGTACTCGGCCGGCGAGCAGCCGAAGTTCGTCTGACAGAACGCCTCTTCGTCCTCGGTCTCGGCGAGGTGGGTGTGCAGTCGCACCCCCTTGCGGCGCGCGAGCTCGGCGGCCTCACGCATCAGCCCCCCGGTCACGGAGAACGGAGAGCACGGCGCGACCACGATCCGCAGCATCGACTCCGGAGCCGGGTCGTGGAAGCGATCGATCGCCTGCTCGGTGGCCGCCAGGATCTGGTCACGGTCCTCGACGACCGAGTCGGGCGGCAGCCCTCCGGCGGACTGACCGAGATCCATCGATCCGCGTGCCGCATGGAAGCGCAGCCCGATCGTCTGTGCCGCGCGGATCTCGGCCTCCAGCAGATCGCCGCCGTCGACGGGGAACACGTAGTGATGATCGGAGGTGGTCGTGCAGCCGGTCAGCGCCATCCACGCGAGGTTCGCCGCCGCCGAGGCGTGCACGCTGTCCTCGTCCAGCCGCGCCCACATCGGGTAGAGCGTCGTCAGCCAGCCGAACAGCGTCGTGTCGGTCGCGATGCCGCGGGTGATCCATTGGTAGAGGTGGTGGTGGGTGTTGATCAGCCCGGGGGTCGCCAGGCAACCGGAGCCGTCGATCCACTCCGCCCCGTCGCGCAGCTCGGGCCCCGCTCGCCCGGGCCCGACGGCGACGATCCGCCCGCCGTCGAGCACCACATGGCCGTCCACATACTCGGTGCCGTCGGCGTCGCAGGTGGCGACGTGGCAGCCTTCGATCGCGATCAATGACACGCAGTCATGATGACGTCTGGGGGCGATGCGCGGGGGAGATGCCCGGGGTCGTGGACGCGGTCGGCGCCTGGTCGGCGGAGGCGGCGGTGACGCGGTGTCCGCTGTGGGCGGCCAGATCCTCGTCGGTCACACCCGTGACCGCCCCGTAGCCGAGCGCCACCCGGAGCGCGGTGTTCTTCGGCGGCCACGCCTTCCAGTGGTTGAAGAACAGGTTCAACAGGAACACGACGATCACGGTCGAGGTAATGCTCGAGCCGAAGATCACCTGGAAGTTCGCCGGGAACCGGTGATAGAACGTCGGCGCGACCGACGGGATCAGTCCGACCGACAGCGACACCGCGACGATCAGCAGATTGTGGTTGTTCTCGAAGTTCACGGTCGCCAGCGTGCGAATGCCGATCGCGGTGACCATTGCGAACATGACGGTCGCGGCGCCGCCGATCACCGGCCCCGGGATGTTGGCGATCGCATCTGACACCTTCGGGATCAGCCCGAGGATCACGAGGAAGATGCCGCAGGTGACGACCACCCAGCGGCTCTTGACGCCGGTCATGCTGACGATGCCGACGTTCTCGGCGTAGGCCGTGTCCGGGAACGAGTTGGTGAAGCTGGCCAGGAATGCCGATAGGCCGTCGGTCCGCAGGCCCGCCGCGATCTCGTTGGGTGTGAGGTCCTTACCCACGATCTCGGCGACCGCGAGCATGTCGGCGGTCGACTCGGTGTAGGTGACGAGCATCACGATGCACATCGAGATGATCGCCGACGCCCGGAACTGCGGCCCGCCGAAGTGGAAGATCTTCGGAGACCCGAACCAGCTGGCGTGCAGCACGGTGCTGAAGTGATCGAGGCCCATCGGCCAGGCGACGATCACGCCGATGATGATCGCCAGCAGCACCGCGATCTGACTCAGGAAGCCTCGCGTCAGGCGACTGATCAACACGATCATCAGCACCACCAGCGCCGCCAGTCCGATGTGCGAGACGTAGCCGTAGCTCGCCGCCGTGGAGTCGGGCCCGGCGATCAGACTCACGTCGGCGCCGATCAGTGACAGGCCGATCACGGCGATCACGGTGCCGGTCACCAGCGGTGGAAAGAATCGCAGGATCATCGAGAACGGCTTGGCGATCAGCACCCCGAAGACGCCCGCGACCATCAACGCGCCGTAGACGACCGGGAGGCCGGCGGCGGCGTTCCCCTTCGTTCCGAACTGCGTCGCGATCGTAATCATCGGGCTCAAGACCGTGAATGTCGCGCCGGCGACGACGGGCAATCGCACCCCGAACACCCAACTGATACCGGCCGCCTGGATGATCGTGCAGATGCCGGAGACGAGCAGGTCGGCCGCGATCAGCAGCGCCGTCTGATCCGGGGCCAGTCCGACCGCCGGCCCGACGATGAGCGGCACCGCGACGGCGCCCGCGTACATGATGAACAGATGCTGGATGCCGAGCGTGAGGTTCTGCCGCATCGGCAGCAGCTGATCGACCGGATGTACCGATTTCCTGTTGTCGTCGTTGTTGGGCGCGCTCGATCGCGCACCGCGCACCGCAGTGTCAGTCATCTCAGACCTCGTCAGTGACAAGCAATGGGCAAAGCCGCATGTCGAAACACGTCAAACGCACATCCGGCGACATGCATCAAGCGGACATAAAGCTAGGGACGCGCCGGGAACGGGAACATGGCCGAATGGAGAAACCGGAATAGCCGCTGGGAGTCATGAAACCCGCCGGCGTGGTGGTAGGTTCTCCGCCGATGCCGGCGATCGTTGGAGCAAACCAATACGGCAAAGCCGAGGTGCGGATGGTCGCCGTTGACCGCTCCGCGCCTGAGCACACGTTCGTCGACCTCAACGTCGGAATCACCCTGTCAGGTGACCTCGACGACGTCCATATCACCGGTGACAACGCCAACGTCGTTCCGACCGACACCCAGAAGAACACCGTGTTCGCCTTCGCCAAGGAGGCGCCGGTCGGCGAGATCGAGGAGTTCGGGCTGCGGCTTGCGCGGCATTTCGTCTCAGACTTTGCGCCGATCACGCGGGCGCGTGTGCATATCGAGGCCGCACAGTGGGAGCGGATCGAGGTTGACGGTGTGCCCCACGCTCACTCGTTCCGCCAGGTCGGGACCGAGCTTCGCACCGCCACGGTCGTATGCGACGCCGACGGCGAATGGGTCGTCTCCGGGCTCGAGAATCTGATCGTGCTGAAGACCTCGGGCTCGGGGTTCGTCGGTTACATCGAGGACAAGTACACGACGCTCCAGCCGACCGAGGAGCGGATCCTCTCGACCGCGGTCACCGCGCGCTGGCGCCACGCCGGCACCGAGCACGACTGGGGCAGTTCGTTCCGGGACGCGCGGACGGTGATGTTGGAGCGGTTCGCGGCGACCCACAGTCTGTCACTGCAGCAGACGCTGTTCACGATGGCCACGGCCGCGATCGAGCAGGACCCGAGCATCGTCGAGTTGCGTCTGTCGATGCCCAACCGCCACCACTTCGTCGTCGATCTGGAGCGGTTCGGCTTGGACAATCCCAACGAGATCTTCCGTTTCGAGGACCGCCCCTACGGTCTGATCGAGGCCCAGATCCTGGCCGAGTCGGCGCCGCCCGCCGGACCTGCCTGGGATCCGTACCCGATGCTCTAGCCCCGGAGTGCAAAACCGGCTCCGGAGGGGTACCTTGGGACCGTGCTGCTGCTGTGGGTTCAGTTCACGAAGCATCCGTATCACGCCGAGCACAGCAACCTGCTGGCGCCGATCGCGATGATCATCGCCGCCGCGATGATCGGGCTGCTGCTGGTCCCTGCGGTGCGGCTCTCGCGCCATCACCTGCTGCTCTCGTTCCGGAGCTGGCGGCTGCGCCGCCGCCGCCGGCGTGACTCGGCGGCCGCCGAACTGCGCGCGCGGGCGCTGATGGGCGAGCTGTGTCCGCACGGCTGGAGCTGCCAGATCACGCTGTACGAGGGACCGCTGCCCGACGAGGAGGGCCCGCCGCCGGGCCGGATCGCGCTCGACTGGGTCGAGCTGCGCCAGGAGGCGGGCCGGCCCGCGGTCATGCGTCGCGTCTGGGCGGGCTCGATCACCGAGGCGCTCGAGGCGATGGTCGCCGACCGCCGGACGGACCTGGCGCTTGAGCAGATCGAGCTGCGGGCGACGCTCGAGGGCGTCGACTGGCCCGACGGATGAGGTGAGCATGGAGTTCGGAGTCACGGACATGGACTGCTGAGCATGGAGTTTGGAGTCACGGACGTGGACTGCTGAGCATGGAGTTTGGAATCGGGTATTTCCCGACGTACGACAGCGTCGGCCCGGGCGAGATCGCCCGGTTGGTCGAGCAGCGCGGGCACGACTCGCTGTTCTTCGCCGAGCACACGCACATCCCGGCCGCGCGGACCTCGCCGTATCCCGGCGGCGGTGAGCTACCGCGCAAGTACACGACGACCTATGACCTGTTCGTCGCGCTGACGGCGGCGGCGCTGGCGACCTCGCGGCTGCGCGTCGGCAGCGGCATCTGCCTCGTGATCGAACGCGACCCGATCATCACCGCCAAGGAGGTCGCGTCGATCGACCACCTGTCGGGCGGCCGCTTCGAGTTCGGCGTCGGCGCGGGCTGGAACCGTGAGGAGATGGCCAACCACGGGACCGATCCGCGGACCCGGATGCGACGGCTGCAGGAGAGCGTCGAGGCAATGAAGGCGATCTGGACCGAAGATGAAGCCAGCTACGAGGGCGAGTTCATCTCGTTTGACCGGATCTGGTGTTGGCCCAAGCCCCAGCAGCAGCCTTATCCGCCGGTTCTGGTCGGCGGTATCGGACCAACCGTGCTCGACCGGGTGCTGTCGTTCGGCGACGGCTGGTTTCCCAACTACTCCGAGGACGTGCTGACGCGGATCCCGGAGCTGCGGGCCCGGGCCGACCGCCGGCTGACGATCGACCTGATGGGCGTCCCCGCTGACCCGAAGGCGATCGAGGCGGCGATCGACGCCGGCGCGCGCCGCGCGCTGCACTGGCTGCCGTCGGCGCCGCTCGCCGGTGTCGAGCCGGCGCTGGAGCGGTGGGAAAAGGCGGTCGCCGAGGTGATCGGCGACTGAGCGAGCGGCCTGCTGGTGCACCCGGAGGAGGCGCGAAGACGGTTCGGGCAGGCGCGCGTGGCGCGGCTGGGGACCGCCGGGACTGATGGCCGACCGCACCTTGTGCCGATCGTCTTCGCGGTCGCCGAGCGGGCGGGCGAGGACGTCGTCTACAGCGTCGTCGACGACAAGCCGAAGCGCACGACGGCCCTGCGGCGGCTGGCGAACGTGGCCGAGAATCCGTGCGTCAGTGTGCTCGCCGACCACTACGAGGAGGACTGGGGTCGGTTGTGGTGGGTCCGTGCCGACGGCCGTGGGCGGCTGCTGACCGAGCTCGACGAGCCCGAGGCCGCGGCAGCGGTCGCGCTGCTCCGGTCCCGCTATCCGCAGCAACGTGCGATCGGCACGGTGCTGGCGATCGATGTCAAGCGCTGGAGCGGCTGGACGGCTGAGGCGTGATGCGCGTCGGAGTCGTGCGCCGCGGCCCGCGATCGTCAGCGGATCGTCGCGCCGCCGGCGGCCAGCTGCGCCAGAGCAGCCTCTGATCCGGCGGTCTCGATGCCGCGGATCCCGGCCCGATCAACCGTCACCGCCAACCCGGCGTCGAGCGCTCCCTGCGCGGTCTGGACAACGCAGAAGTCGGTCGCCAGGCCGACGACGGTGACCGCGTCGATCTCACGAGATCGGAACAGATCGGTCAGTTCCGGGCGTTCGAACGCCGAATAGCCGGACGCGCTGGGCTCGATGCCCTTGTCGAGAATCGCGTCGACTCGATCGAGGTCCAGGCGCTCGCTCAGCTCGGCGCCGAACGTGTCCTGGACGCAGTGGGGCGGCCACGGTCCGCCCTGGGCGACGAACGACGAATGATCGGCGGGGTGCCAGTCACGAGTGGCGATCGTCAACGCAAACGTCTCGTCGGCCGCCAGCTCGTTGATCGGCTCGATCACCTCATCGCCGGCGGGGACCGCCAGCGCCCCGCCGGGCAGGAAGTCGTTCTGCAGATCGACGATCAACAACGCCTGCGCCATCAGGCGATTGACGTTATCGCTCGGGCTGGGCGGCCGCGGCGAGCAGCCGCTCGTCCTCGCCGACCCGCCCGAGCAGGCACACGCCGACCGGCAGTCCGTCGGCCTGTCGCAGCGGCAGGCTCACCGCGGGGGCTCCGGCCAGCCCGGCCAGGCAGGTCAGCCCGATCGTGCGGATGCGCAGATCCTCGTTGGCGGTCTGATCAAGATCCGGGGGCGGCGCGACGCTCGCGCTGGACGGGAGCACCAGCGCCGCATCGCGGGGGAGTGCCTGCTCGAGCGCGCGCCGGACCTGGATGCCGGCGGTCGTCGCCGGGACGGCCGCGCTCGGGAGCGTCGTCCGGGCGGTGGCGAAGCGGCCGGCGACCCCCGGCCCCAGGCGCGGCTGGTGGGCGGTGATCCAGCGGCCGTTGGCCTGCCACGCCTCGACCATCTGGCGCGCGCGGAACGCCTGCAGCCACTCCGGGATCCGGTCGGCGCCAAAGCTGGTCTGCGTGAGCCTGATCCCCAGTGTGTCCGCCAGCTGGGCAGCACCGTCGCGGACGGCGGCCGCGACGGCCGGGTCGGCCTGGTCGACCAGGTCGGTCGCCAGGACCAACGACTGCAGCGGCTTGGCCGGCCCCGCGGTGGCGCTGTGACTGCTGGACTGCAGGAGGACGCGCGCGGCCCGCTGCAGAAGCTCGCCGTCGCCCGCGATCAGACCGCAGGTGTCGAACGACCATGCGAGCGGATGGATCCCCTTGACCGGCACGCGACCGTGTGACGGCCGGATCCCGTACAGGCCGCAGTAGGACGACGGCACCCGGATCGAGCCCGCGGTGTCGGTTCCGATCGCGATGTCGGCAACCCCGAGCGCCACCGCTGAGGCAGAGCCCGACGACGATCCGCCGGGGACCCGGCCGGGCGCGGCGGGGTTGCGCGGCGTGCCGTAGTGGTGGTTGGTCCCCGACAGGCTCCAGGCGAACTCGTCGGTGTGGGCCTTGCCGATCACCGTCGCGCCGTTGTCGAGCAGCAGCTGGACCGCCGCGGCGTGGCGTTCGGCCGGCTCATGCGTCGCCAGCCAGTCCGGGTTGCCGATTCCGGTGGTGACGCCGGCGACATCGACGATGTCCTTGACGGCGACGGTGACCCCGGTCAGCGGGCCGTCGGGCGCGCCGGCGGCCAGCGTCTCCGGCCCGACGCGCAGCGGCTCGATGAAGCCGATCTGCGGCGGCTCGGTGGAGTCGGTCATACGCCGTCGCCGCCCGGGTCGGCGAGCTCGCGCTCGTCGCGCTGCGCCCATTCCAGCAGCGGCGCCAGGTCGTACACCGCGTCATCGATCCCCGCGTGCAGGTCGCCCAGCGCGGCAAACCGGGCGGGCATCGTCTCGATCGTCAGCTCGTCGGGCTCGATCTCGTCGAGCTCCCCCCACGCGAACGGCGCCGATACCGTGGCGCGCGTGACGCCGCGGACCGAGTAGGCGCTGGCGATCGTGTGGTCCCGGGCGTTTTGGTTGTAATCGACGAACACCTTGGCCGGGTCACGATCCTTGCGCCACCAGACGGTCGTGGCGTCGTCGGGCACTCGGCGCTCCAGCTCCCGCGCGAACGCCAGCGCGGCCCGCCGCACGTCACGGTGGCCATGCTCGGGCTTGATCCGCACGTAGACGTGAATCCCTGAACCCCCGGAGGTCTTCGGCCAGCCGACCGCGCCGAGCTCGTCGAGCAGCTCGTGGGCGACGGCAGCGACCCGGCGCACGCGGTCCAGCGGGCAATCGGGCATCGGGTCCAGGTCGATCCGCCACTCGTCGGGTCGCTCGACATCGGCCCGGCGTGAGTTCCACGGATGGAACTCGACGGTCGACATCTGCACCGCCCAGATCACGTCGGCGAGCTTGGTCACGCACAGCTCGTCGGCGGTCCGGTTGTAGCGCGGGAACGTCAGGCGCACCGTCTCGATCCAGTCGGGCGCGCCCGAGGGGATGCGCTTCTGGTGGACCTTCTTGTCATCGACGCCCTTGGGAAAGCGATGCAGCATGCACGGCCGCTCGCGCAGCGCGCGCACGATCCCGTCGCCGACGCTGATGTAGTAGTTGACGAGATCGAGCTTGGTCTCGCCGCGGGCCGAGAAGTAGACGCGCTCGGGGTTGGTGATCCGCACCGGATAGCCATCCACATCGATCTCGATCGCCTCAGCGGTGGGCATCTGATCGTGGATCGTGACAGGCCTTTGACCGAGGGCGCGCTCGAAGCTCAGATCCCGGCGGAACCTTGGCGAATTGGTACGGCATGTCCGGACCAATTCGCCGCGGTTCGGGCGGTCTCCCGTGGCTACAGCGACCAGAGACCGTCGAAGCCGACGTGGCGCTCGGTCGCGACTCGGCCGAGCTGCTCACGGGCCTCCTCGCGATCGATCCCGCAGACGGCCGCCACCTCGGCGGTCGCCAGCGGCTCGCCGGCCCACTGCAGCACCTCGGTGACGTCACCTGGGTCCGGGCGACGCGTCAGGGACGGCGCGAGGTTGGCGATCGCCACCTCGTACGACGCGGCCGGCTGAAACCCCGGTGCCGCCAGCGACACCCCGTCGGACCCCCGGCGCACCTCGTAGGACGGGCACGTATACCGATAGCCGTCGTCCCCGTTCTTCGCCAGCTTGTTGGCGAGCGCGAGTGCGCCCGGGGAGGGGTCGCGCGAGAGCCGCAGGTCCTCGGCGAGCGCCTCGTCGGTGTCGGACGCGGCCGACCACCGCTCCAGATCTGCGGCGTTCAGACCGGAATCACGCGCCGCCTGCGACAGCGTGTCCGGATCGTCGAGCAGCTCGCCGGAGAAGTACCGGACGCGCACGGCCCGGAGAAACGCCCGCTCTGACTCCGGGGCGTGCACCCGGGTCGCGACGACCGCGCGGCAGGCGGGCATCGTCGCCGAGGTCCGTGATCGCACTGACGTGTCCATCGGCATTCCGTGGGCCTCGGCGAGGTGCTTGAACGCCGCCGACTGCCGCTCGGGCGTGAAGCCGGCGCGCTCGACCGCGGCGCCGTCGTCGGACAGGCCCACCATCCGCAGCTCCCAGCGCAGTTGGTCGCCGTACAGCCAGTCGACCCGGCGGCGGGCGGGCTCGGCCGACCAGGCGAACGGACAGCCGGGGTCGGTGTACTCGGTGATCGTGATCGTGCTCATACCGCTGACGGTAGCCGCACCCTGGCGCCCGTTCAGCCGGTGAAGCTGACGTCGGCGGTCTCGACGGTGCCGGCGGTCCGACCGGGGGCGGTCTGCATACCCCAGTACAGGTTCGTGTGCGAGATCACCTGCTCGGGCGGCGGCGCACCCCACGCGGTCAGATCCTCGGTCGTGTGCGCGTCGGAGACGAGCGTCGCGTCGTAGCCGCGGGCCAACGCGCCGTGCAGCGTGGAGCGGATGCACATATCGGTCTGCGCGCCGGCCACGAGCAGCCGGCCGATCCCGAACCCCGACAGCACCGTTTCGAGCTCGGTCGCCTCGAACGAGTCGCCGTAATGCTTGTGGATCAGTGGCTCCGAAGCGTCGGGCGACAGCTCCGGAACGATCTGCCACGCGTCTGAGCCGGTCTGCCCGTCGAGCGAGTCCTGCACCCACACGACCGGGATCTGTTGCGCCCGGGCCCGCTCCACGAGCTGGCCGATGTTGGCGACGACCTGGTCACGCCGAGGCGCGCCGGCGACGACCGCGTTCTGGACGTCGACGATCAGCAGCGCGGTGTTGGGGCGGTTATCGAGCGTTGTCATCGTCGTTCAGGCGGCCGCTGCGGGCCCCTCGACCTCGTGCCCGCGCTTGACCAGCAGTGCCAGGCCCGCGCCGACGAACGAGACGATCGCCGACACGAGCATCGCGTTGTGCAGGCCGTCGAGGAACGCGAGGTACGACGCATGGGTGACGGGGACCAGCAGCGCGTGAGGAACCGCGGGCACGATCCCCTGGGAGACGGCTTGGTGGACGGCGGTGGTGCTCAGCTGGCTCGCGGCAGCGGCGGGGACGCCGAGCGCCGACAGGTGGCCGGCGAAGTGCGCGCTGACGCCGGCGACGATGATCGTGCCGAGCACCGAGGTGCCGATCACGCCACCCAGCTGGAACCCTGTCTGTTGGATGCCGCCCGCAACACCCGCCTTGTCGACCGGGGCGTTGCCGACGATCGCCTGGGTCGAGGCGACGATGATCAGTCCGAGCGCGATGCCGACCGCCACGAACCACGGCCACTGCCCGTTGTAGGAGGTATCGATGCCGATGCTGCGCAGCCCGAGGAACGCGGCGCCCATCAGCAACATCCCGATGCACAGCGGCACGCGCGGCCCGAATCGCGCCGTCAGCACACCGCCCAGCGGCGACGAGATCGAGAACGTCGCGGTCAATGGCAACAACCGCACACCCGCCTGGACGGGTGAGTAGCCGTGGACGCGCTGGAGGTACAGCGTCATGAAGAAGAGCACGCCGTAGAGCGCGAACAGGCCGAGGATGACGAGCACGACGCCGGCGGAGAAGGACGGGTCCTTGAACAGTCCGAGCGGGATCAGCGGGACCTTGACGCGGTTCTCCCAGACGATGAAGACGAGCGTCAGCACGACCGCGGCCGCGATGAAGCCGAGCGTGTAGGCCGAGCCCCAGCCGTGGGTCTGGCTCTTGATCAGCCCCCAGGCGAGCGCGAACAGCGACCCGGACAGCAGCACGACGCCGACCGGATCCAAACCGCTCCCGGAGTCGACGTCCCTGGTCTCGGTGATCGAGAAGAACGCGACCACCAGCGCCAGCGCGCCGAGCGGGAGGTTCAGCAGAAAGATCGACTGCCAGGAGACGTGCTGGACGAGCAGGCCGCCGATGATCGGACCCGACGCGGTCGCGATTGCGGAGGTCCCGCCCCAGATCCCGACGGCCTTCTCGAGCTCGTCGGCGGGGAATGCCGCCCGCAGGCAGGCGAGCGTCGCCGGCAGCATCATCGCGCCGAACATGCCCTGGATGACGCGGAACAGGATCAGCACGTCGATCGATGACGAGAGCGCGCAGCCGAGCGAGCCGAGCGCGAACCCGGCCATGCCGATCATGAACAGCCGCTTGCGGCCGAAGCGATCGCCGAGCCGGCCGCCGAACACGAGCAGCACCGCGATCGCCAGCAGGTAGCCATTGGTGACCCATTGCAGGTCCGACAGCGACGCGTGGAGGTCGCGGCCGATCGTCGGGTTGGCGACCGAGACGACGGTGCCGTCGAGCGCCACCATCATGATCCCGAGCGAGACCGAGATCAGGGTCCGCCACTTGTTGGCGCCGACGGCTTCGGCGGCGGGCGGGCCTGACTCGGGCGGGTGAGAGGGCTCGATCGTGGACGTCATCGGCGCTGAAGCGTCAGCCTAGCCGGGGCGCTTGCGACACTTGTCGCAACGTGAGGCTTCCGAGACTCGTAGCGATCGCAACGGCGTTGGTCCTGCTGGCGGGGTGCGGCGTGGCCGCCGCCTCGCAGCTGTCGCTGGTCGCCGAGCCACAGGCGGGCATCCGGCCGTTCACCGCGCTGATCGCCGGTGCCCGCCACAGCATCGACATGACGATGTACGAGCTCTACGACCGGACCGTCGAGCGGGACCTGGCGGCCGCCTCCGCCCGGGGCGTCGACGTCCGCGTCGCGCTCAACGGCGGCTACTACTCCGGGCGCAGCACCAACAACGATCCGGCCTACGCATACCTGAAAGCCCACCGCGTGCACGTCCGCTACACGCCGACGTACTTCGCGCTCACCCACCAGAAGACGCTGACCGTCGACGGCCGGGTCTCGGCGGTCATGTCGCTGAACTTCGACAACCTGTACGCGAGCACGCGCGACTACGCGATC
Organism: uncultured Solirubrobacteraceae bacterium; assembly: GCA_963743985.1. Taxonomy (GTDB): domain Bacteria; phylum Actinomycetota; class Thermoleophilia; order Solirubrobacterales; family Solirubrobacteraceae; genus Palsa-465. The sequence continues at coordinate 185,280 of CAVUSD010000039.1, forward strand.
CTCGATCGCAATCCCGCCGACGTGCGCTCGATCGTCGGGGCGTTTGACGACGACTGGGCCGGCCGCCGGGACACGGCCACCGATGGGTCGGGTGACCTGGTCTGGTCGCCCGGGGCGCAGGACGCCGTGCTCGGATTGATCGAGCACGCGCGTCACTCGCTGGAGCTCGAGGACGAGGAGATGGCCTACGCGCCGGCGATCGCGGCCCTGTGCTCCGACGCCCGGCGCGGGGTCGACGTCCGGCTGGTGATGACCTACGACAGCGACTGGCGCGACGCGTTCGCGCAGCTGCGCGGTTGTGGCGTCTCGATCCGGCTCTACCACGGCCAGTCCTACTACATCCACGCCAAGCTGCTGATCGCCGACGGCCGGACGGCGTTGGTCAGCTCGCAGAACCTGTCGACAGGATCGCTCAAGTACAACCGCGAGCTCGGCATCACGGTGACCGATCCGGCGATCGTGTCCGCGCTCGAAACCGACTTCGACAGCGACTACGCCGGCGGTGAGACCTCGTAGGGGACAGCTCGACCGTCGAGTCTCTGCACGAGCTGGATCGGATGGCCGTCGGGATCCTCGACCCAGGCGATCAGCAGCCGGTCAAGCCAGACGTGCGGCTCAGCCAGTCCGGGAACCCCGGCCGCGGTCAGGGAGCGATAGGCCGCGGCGGTGTCCTCGGTCCACAACGTGATCGTTGCGCGCTGACCCTCGTCGACCGGTGCAAGGCCATGGTGCTCACGTGAGGAAGCGATCGAGGCGAAACCGATCTTGTAGTCGCCGAGCACGAGATCGACGTGAATCGGTGGGCCGTTCTCAGGGACCCGGAACACCTCTGCAAAGCCCAAACGCCGGTAGAACGCGCCGGCTCGCTCGACGTCCGCGCTGAACAGAATCACCTGCGGGGCCGTGAAGGTCAGGCCGAACTGGCCGGTGGCGTCGTCCACGGGCGTCAGTGTATTTTCACGCCGCGATCCGACGGTTGCCGGACCCGGAGGAGATCGCCAACGTGGTGGCGTTCCTCGGGCGATCAGTCGCCGGCGTCGTGCTGGAAGCCGACGAGCCAGTGCACGCCGTAGCGGTCGATGACCTGGCCGTCCGAGGCTCCCCAATGTCGCGCCTGCAGATCGTCGACGATCTTGCCTCCTTCGGCCAGACCGGAGAACCATCTGTGCAGCGTCGCCGGATCGGCGGTGCCCAGCAGCGACAGCATCAGTCCCTGAGCCTGGAAGGCCGGTTCGTCGCCGGCTACGTCAGAGGCGTACAAGGTGACCGGTGCGCCGACCAGGACGCCGTGGGCGATGGCGTCCGCCGGACCGTCATCGCGGCCGAACTCGGCGAACGTGTGCAGCTCGGCCTCGCCGCCGAAGACGCGGGCGTAGAAGGACAGCGCCTCCCGGGCGTTGCCGTTGCAGAAGATGTAGGGCGCCGGCCCAGCCACCCGGCGGAGTATGGCGTCGCTGGCGTCGATCACGCGGTTGGCGGCTTTTGCCGACGTGAGGACGAAGATCGAGCAATCGAACGGTCCGCCGGGCGGCAGGCGTGCACCGATCAAGTTTGGTGATCGGCACCGATGCCGGATCGTCGTTGGACGCCTCCCGCATTGAGCACTAATCTGATTGACAAAATGGACAACTTGGTTCTGCACGCGACTGAGTCCCCGGTCGCGACAACTGATCCGGCCCCGTCTGCGGGTCGTCGGAGTGGGGGACTGAAGCTCGGCTTTCTCACCAACGTCCCGTTCACCGACGAGGAGAGCGGGGCGGCGCACGGTCTCGCAGAGGCGATCGAGACCTTCAAGTACGCCGAGTCGGTCGGGTTCGACAGTGGCTGGGCACGTCAGCGCCACTTCGACAACTACATCTCCTCGCCGCTCGTGCTGCTGGCGGCGATCGCGCAGCACACGAGCCGGATCCGGCTCGGGACCGGGGTGCTGACCGTCAGCTACGAGGACCCGATCCGCCTGACCGAGGACGCGTCGACCGTCGACCTCCTGTCCGGCGGCCGCCTCGAGCTCGGCATGGCGGCGGGCAACACGCGGTTCGACGCGGTGTTCGGCGGCGAACGCCTGGAGGGTCGCGAGGAGGGGCACGACCGCATCCGTCGCTTCCGTGAGGCGCTGGCCGGCAACACGCTGCCGATCCGCGACCCGGACGCCACCCCGGATCTGCCCGCGTTCCGGGCCAGGCCGCGCAGCCCCGAGCTCGACCAGCGGCTCTGGTACGGATCGGGTTCGGCGCAGAGCGCCGCCCGTACCGGCTCGCTGGGGCTCGGGTTGCTGCTCTCGACGCTCAACCACAACCCGACGTCGGAGTCGTTCGAGGAGTCACAGCGCGACAACATCGTCGCCTATCTGGACGCCTTCGAGCACCCGATCAATCAACCCCGCGTGTGTCTGTCACGCCTGTTCATGCCGGCCGTCAACGCCCGTCAGCGCGAGCGGTACGCCGAGTTCGACCGCATCCGCCGCGCCGAAGGCCCGGCCGGACCACGGCCGCAGGGGGCGCTCGATCCCAAGACCCTGCTTCAGGCGATGAACCGCGATCGCACGCAGGTTGGGGCCCAGCCCAACGGTCTGCCGAACGACATCCAGCTCTGCCAGATCTACCACGGCGACCCCGACAGCGTGCTCGAGGCCGCCCATGCCGATGCCGGCCTCGACCTCGCCGACGAGATGATGGTCTGGCTGCCGCCGAACTTCACGCTCGACGAGAACAAAGAGCTGCTGGAGAACATCGTCACGTACATCGCCGAGCCGCTCGGCTGGCGACCTGCCGCGTCCTGACCCACAGGCCCACGATCCGCGCGTTCGTGGTCACCGATCGCGGACGCTGATCGATAGAGCAGCAAACGTTGTTGGACAACGACTCGAAATAGACCTAACTTCATCGAATTGATTGGCTTTCGGCGGACAGCCGACAGCACCCGCCCAGCGGCGGCGCCATCTGCAACCGACAGGGCCCTGACATCTCTCGCCCGCTCTCGTCTCACCACCACGCCAGGAGTTGAACACATGCCGGTCGAGTTCATCAGCGCCACGCACATCACCCCGATCGGCAACGCCCAGGGCCACAACCTCGCCGGATTCGATCCCGAGTACACGCGCAAGTTCGCGCGGATGCTCGATGACGGCGGGTTTGACTGGTCGCTGATCGCCTACTACTCCGGCGCGCCCGACTCGCTCCAGCTCGCCCAGTTCGTCGCCGAGAACACCGAGCGTCTGAAGCCGATCATCGCCCACCGTCCCGGATTCCAGTACCCCACCCAGTTCGCCAAGGGTGTCGCCGGCTTGGAACGGATCTCCCGCGGGCGGGTCGGGATCCACATCATCTCCGGCGGCTCCGATGAGGAGCAGCGGCGCGAGGGCGACTACACCACCAAGCAGCAGCGCTACCGCCGCTCTGAGGAGTTCGTCCAGATCCTGCGCAGTGTCTGGGACGACGACGGGCCGATCAGCCACGCGGGCGAGTTCTACACGTTCGAGGACTTCTCGACCGACCTGCGCCCGCAGTACGGACCGATCCCGATCTCGATCGGCGGCTCCTCGCAGCAGGCCTATGAGGTCGGTGGTCGCCAGGGCGACATCTTCGGGCTGTGGGGCGAGCCGCTGAAGGAGACCGCCGAGCAGATCGCGTCGGTCAACGCGATCGCCGACGCCGCCGGGCGGCCGCGTCCGCGGATCTGGAACTCGTTTCGGCCGATCGTCGCGCCGACCGACGAGCTGGCGTGGGAGAAGGCCCAGCTCGTCCTCGAGCGCACCAGGGCGGCGCTCGCCAGCGCGGCGGCCGCGGGTAGCCAGCCGGCGTTCTTCGGCAAGCAGGCGACCAACGTCGGATCCGTCCGCCTGCGTGCGCTGGCCGACAAGGGCGAGCTGCATGACCGTTGTCTGTGGACCCCGCTGGCCAAGGAGCTGGGGGGCCAGGGCTCGACGACCGCACTCGTCGGCTCCTATGAGACCGTCGCGGCGGCGCTCGTCGACTACACCGAGATCGGCTGCGACCTGCTCTCGATCCGCGGGTGGGACGTCTGGAACGACGCACAGGACTACGCCCGCCACGTGCTCCCGCTCGTCCGCCAGGAGCTCGCCCACCGTCAGGCGACCGGGACCGCCCCGGTGCTCAACCCCGATTCCAAGCCGGCCGCCGAGCCGAAGCTGGCACTCGCGTGAAGCCGCCGGCCACCCGATCACAGGAGCTGAACCCAGATGCCCGTTGAGTTCATCAGCGCCACCCACATCTCTGACGAGCATCGCAAGGTCGGAGCTGGGTTTGGCGGCTTTGACCCTGACTACACGCGCCGATTCGCGCATGCCCTCGACGACGCCGGCTTTGACTGGACGCTGATCGCCTACGGCTCACCGTCGCCGGACTCGCTGCAGCTCGGACAGTTCGTCGCCAACCACACCGAGCGCGTGAAGCCGATGATCGCCCACCGCCCGGGCTTTCAGTTCCCGACGCAGGTCGCCAAGGCGTTCGCCGGCCTGGAGCGGATCTCAGGCGGCCGGGTCGGGATCCACATCATCACCGGCGGCGCCGACGTCGAGCAGCGTCGTGAGGGCGACTACCTGAGCAAGGTCCAGCGCTACGAGCGCTCCGACGAGTTCATCCAGATCCTGCGCAAGGTCTGGTACGAGGACGGGCCGGTCAGCTTCGACGGCAAGCACTACCGGTTCGAGGACTTCCAGACCGACATCAAGCCGCTGCACGGGGAGATCCCGGTCTCGGTCGGCGGCTCCTCGCCCGAGGCATACGACGTCGGCGGCCGGCTGGGCGACATCTTCGGGCTGTGGGGCGAGCCGCTGAAGGAGACCGCCGAGCAGATCGCGACCGTCAACGCGATCGCCGACGCCGCCGGGCGGCCGCGTCCGCGGATCTGGAACTCGTTTCGGCCGATCGTCGCGCCGACCGACGAGCTGGCGTGGGAGAAGGCCCACGCGATCCTCGCCCAGACCAAGCAGGCGCTCGCCTCAGATGGCGGCAAGGCGGCGCTGAGGCGTTGGAACGGCAACGACCCGCAGAACATCGGTTCGGTTCGGCTGCGCGAGGTCGCCGCCCGCGGTGACCTACACGACCGCGCGCTGTGGATGCCGCTGGCCAGGGAGCTCAAGGGCGCCGGTTCGACGACCGCGCTGGTCGGCTCCTACGAGACGGTCGCGGCGGCATTGATCGACTACGCCGATATCGGCTGCGACCTGTTGTCGATCCGCGGCTGGGACGTCTACAACGACATGGTCGACTACGGCCGCTACGTGCTGCCGCTGGCCCGCCAGGAGTTGGCGCACCGCGAGGCGACCGGTAACCCACCGGTCCTGAACCCGGACTCACGGCCGGTGGCGGTGGCCTGACGTGGCGGTCGAGTTCATCAGCCAGATGTTCAACGTCCCGTTCGGCGAGGCCGGCCACGGGTCGCTGAAGGGTATGCGCGGCTTTGACCCGGACTACACCAGGCGCTACGCCCGGGCGCTCGACGCGGCCGGGTTCGACTGGACGCTGCTGGCGTACGGTTCGCCGTCGCTCGACGCGTTGCAGGTCGCTCAGTTCGTGCTCGACAACACGGAGCGCGTCAAGCCGGTCCTCGCGATCCGACCTGGCTTCCAGTACCCGACCCAGGTGGCGAAGGCGCTGGCCGCGCTCGATCGGATCGGCGACGGGCGCCTGGCGATCCACATCATCTCCGGCGGTTCCGACGAAGAGCAGCACCGTGAGGGCGATTACCTGAGCAAGGACGAGCGTTACGAGCGCTCCGACGAGTTCGTCCAGATCCTGCGCAAGGTCTGGTACGAGGAGGGCCCGATCAGCTTCGACGGCAAGCACTACCGGTTCGAGGACTTCCAGACGGACATCAAACCGGTGCAGGACAAGATCCAGATCTCGATCGGCGGCTCCTCGGAGCAGGCCTACGAGGTCGGTGGCCGGCTCGGCGACATCTTCGGGCTGTGGGGCGAGCCGCTCAAGGAGACCGCCGAGCAGATCGCCGCGGTCAATGCGATCGCCGATGCCAACGGTCGTCGTCGCCCACGGATCTGGGTCTCATTCAGACCGATCGTCGCGCCCACCGAGGAACTGGCCTGGGCGAAGGCCGCCAACGTCCTCGCCGAGGTGCAGAAGGGCGTCGCCTCCGGCAACTCGCTGTTCAGTGGGCGGCCGACGAACGTCGGGTCGATGCGCCTCCAGGCGCTCGCCGAGCGCGCCGACCGGCACGACCGCTGCCTGTGGATGCCGTTGACCAGAGAACTGCAGGGCCGCGGCTCGACGACCGCGCTCGTCGGCTCCTACGAGACCGTCGCCCGGGCGCTGGTCGACTACACCGAGATCGGGTGCGACCTGCTCTCGGTCCGCGGCTGGGACAACTACAACGACGCCATCGACCTCGGTCGGTACGTGCTGCCGCTGGTGCGCGAAGAGCTTGCCCACCGCGCAGCGACGGGCAGCGGGCCAGTCCTCAATCCAGATACGACATCGGAAGCGGTATTCGCATGAGCACGATCACCAGCCAGGACGTGAAGCTGCCGGCTCCGGACCTGTCCGACGAGGGGCTGCGGCGGGTCACCGACGCGCTCGCCGCCAACGCCGCGCGCTACGACCGCTCCGGCGACTTCCCGTGGGATTCAATCCAGATCGTCCACGAGGCGGGCCTGCTCACCTACGGCGTCTCGCCTGAGCTCGGCGGGGCACTGGAGCCGACGATCACCGACACCGTCCGGATCATGCAGGCGATCGGCCATGGCGATCCGTCCGTCGCGCTGATCACGGCGATGACGGTCGCCCAGCACCTCGTTCATGCCAGCATCGACGTGTTCCCGGCGGATCTGTACCGCAAGATCATCGCCGACTCAGCCGAGCGGCCGGTGCTGATGAACGCGATCCGCGCCGAGCCCGAGATGGGCGCACCGGCGCGCGGCGGTCTTCCCAAGACGAAGGTCCGCCGCTCGGAGAACGGCTGGATCGTCAGCGGCCACAAGGCCTACGGCACCGGGTCCGAGGGGCTCGCCTACCACCTGGTGTGGGCCGCGACCGAAGACGAGGAGCCGCTCCAGGGACACGTCATCGTCTCCGGCGACGACCCCGGGATCGAGATCATCAAGACCTGGGACCACCTGGGGATGCGCGCCACCAGCACCCACGACGTCGTCTACCACGACATCGAGGTGCCGTTTGAGAACTTCAAGGGCGAGCCGATGGTCCCGGGCAGCCTGACCGGCGGTGGGAGCCGTCGCCAGGGGAATCTCATGGCGGTGGGGCTGGCGGTGACGTCGATGTACGTCGGGGCGGCTCGGGCGGCCCAGGAGTTCTTCAACAAGTTCGCGCACGAGCGTGTCCCGTCGGCGCTCGGCAAGCCGATCGCCCAGACCGAACGGATCCAGACGATCGCCGGGGAAATCGACGTGCAGCTGTGGCAGGCCGAAGAGGTCATCTACAGCGTCGCCCGCCGCGCTGACGAAGGCGACAAGACGGCGTTTGCGCGCGCGCCGTTCGTGAAGCTGCTCGCCACCCGCAACGCCGTCACCGCGGTGCAGACCGCGGTGACGGCACTCGGCAACCCCGCGCTGACGCATCACAACCCGATCGAGCGACACCTCCGGGACGTGCTCTGCTGCCGCATCCACCCACCGCAGGACGACATGGCGCTGATCATCCTCGGCAAGAAGTCGCTGGGTCTGTAGCGGGGAGTGGCGCCACCGACGCCTTGCCGCTCCCGGATCCCCGGGGCGATCGAAGCGCGGACCGATAAGCGCCGCAACCGGATTGATGACGAAATCTCATTGGACTTCAACACTAATTCGACTAACTTGGTTGAGAAAGTCACCAACCCTTCCAGAACAAGGACGAAATTTTGATGGTGAGACGGAAATCGCTGTTCCGCATGTTGTTCGGTGCAGCTTCGCTGCTGGCGGTCGTCGTACTCGTGTCCGCCTGCGGCAAGACGAGCAACAGCAGTGGCAACAGCGGCACGAGCGGCGGCTCAGGTTCAAGCGGAACCACCGCCAGCGCGGGCAAGCCGAAGGCGGGGGGCAACCTCACCTTTCTGATCCAGGACTTCCCTGCCGGCTGGGTCTCGAGCACGAGCTCCTTCTCAAGCTACGAGGGCAACCTGTGGCGTGACATCGCGGACAACCTCGTCTACGTCTCGGCCACCGGCAAGGTGAGCCCGTGGCTGCTGACCAGCTGGCAGACCGAGGACTCCGCCAAGAAGTTCATCCTCCACATCAAGCCCGGCGTCACCTTCTCCGACGGCGAGCCGCTGAACGCGCAGGCGGTCATCGACAACATCAACGTCTGGGCGCACGGCAACAAAGCCAAGGGCATCCCCCAGATCGCGCTGTTCCCGGCGTTGAACTACACGGGCTCGAAGGCGATCAACGCCAGCACCGTCGAGGTCGACTTCTCCAAGCCGACGCTCGGCTTCATCCCGACGCTCGGCTACGCCGGCTGCATCGTGCTGGCGCCGAAGACGCTGGCGATGTCACCCAACCAGCAGGCCGTCCTCACCAACGACATCGGGACCGGGCCGTTCGTCGTCAAGTCCTTCAAACAGGGCGTCTCCTACACGCTGGACAACCGCAAGGACTACAACTGGGCCTCCCCGGCGTTCGGTCACACCGGCCCGGCGTACCTGGACTCGATCACCTACAAGGTCGTCGCCGACCCGACCACCCGCGAGGAGGCCGTGGAGTCCGGCGACGCGCAGGTCGCCTACGACCCGAACAACGCCGACATCCCGACGCTGGAGGAGAAGGGACTGTCGGTCGGTACGCCGAAGTATCTCGGCTTCGTCGACGGCTTCTACGTCCAGGCCAACCAGGCGCCGTTCAACGAGCTCGGCGTCCGTCAGGCGGTGCAGCATGCGATCAACCGCCAGCAGGTCCTGAGCACGGTCTATCCGCCGAACTTCACCACGGTGGCCGAGTCGTTCATCCAGAGCAACGTTCCCGAGGCCACGGATGAGTCGTCGCTGTTCACCTACGACCCATCGGAGTCCGAGAAGCTGCTCGACGCGGCCGGCTGGAAAGTCGGCAGCGGTGGTTACCGGTACAAGGACGGCAAGCAGCTGACCTTCAACCTGATCCCGAACCCGTACGTTCCCGGAACTCAGCAGGAGGACGAGCTGATCAGCCAGCAGCTCAAGAAGGTCGGGATCAACGCGCCGCTGAAGATCATCCCGCTGGCCAACTACGCGGTGGTGCAGAAGCCGCCGATCCCGCCGATCCTGTCGCAGTCGCGCAGCTTCGCCGACTTCGCCACGGTCGGCGGTGTCCTCACCAGCCTCAACGGCGGTGAGAACTGGTTCGGCGTCGGCACCACCGACAAGACGCTCAACACCCTGTCGGAGGAGATCGAGTCGGCGGCCAATACGAGCGAGCGCAACAAGGCCGCGGACGCGGTGCAGAAGTACGTCATCCAGCAGGGCTACTACGACCCGATCCTGAACCTGGTGCAGCGCGTCTACGCGTATGCGCCGAACGTTCACGGGCCGAGCTACAGCGGCACTGCGTTCGTCGACTTCTACGACACCTGGCTGTCATGAGCGCAATTGGCGCCCTCGATGGCGCGACGGCAATCGACCCGGCGGGTGGGGGGGCCCATAGCCGGGTCGCCGGCCGGCGACGGCGTGCCTATCTGTTCTACGCGTTGCGGCGGGTGGTCCAGGCGATCTTCGTGATCATCCTCGCCTACGTGATCGCCTTCCTGGTGATCTCGGTCCTCGGCTCCAACCCGATCCAGACGACCCTGTCCAGCCCCCAGGCGGGGCTGGATCCGGCGTCGATCAAGCACCTCGAGGCGTACTACGGCGTCAACGGGTCGGTGTTGCATCAGCTCTGGCTCGGCCTCTCCCGGTTTCTGCACGGAGACCTGGGGACGTCGCTGCAGTATCACCTCCCCGTCTCCAAGATGATCCTGACCGCGCTGCCCTACACGCTCAAGCTCGGTGGGATGGCGCTGCTGATCTCGCTGCTGTTCGCGGCACTACTGGCCTACGGCACCCAGCGCTTTCCGCTGGCCGCCGGGCGCAGCTTGATCCGGTCGATCCCGTCGTTCTTCTTGTCGGTGCCGAACTTCGTGATCGCGCTGCTCCTGATCGAACTCTTCTCGTTCCACTTCCACACCTTCAACGTCCTCAATCCGGACAACCTCGTGGGCACGATCTGTGCCGCCTTCGCGCTGGCGATCCCGATCTCGGCACCGCTGTCGGAGGTGCTGATCGCCAATCTCGACAACGAGACCGCCCAGGAATACGTCCTGGTCGCGCGCTCTCGCGGTCTCACCGAGGCCAAGATCTTCCTGCGCCATCTCGTCAAACCCTCGATGGTGCCCGCGATCACGATGTTCGCGATCATCATCGGTGAGCTGATGGGCGGAGCGCTCATCATCGAGGAGGTGTTCGGCCGCACCGGCGTCGGGACGCTGATGTACCAGGCCGTTTCCACCGGAGATGCGCCCGTGCTGCAGGCGGTGGTCGCGCTGGCGGCCACGGTGTTCGTCGTGGCCAACCTGATCGCCGACCTGATCGCGCCGCTGCTCGATCCGCGGATCGAGCTGGTCGGGCCCCGCGCCGCCGGCGGTCTGGTTCGTGGACTCGGTCGTGGCTTTCAGGCAGGCAACCTCCTGGGTTCGCGCTGATGAGCTTCGCCGCCGTTCCTCAGCCGGCCGGGCCTCGCCTGCTCTCGCGGCGTCGGCTGCGCGTCCTCGCGCTGCCGCCGACCGTCCTCCTCTCGTTCGTGATTCTCACGATCGTTCTCCTCTGGGCGCTGTTCCCGTCGTTGTTCACGTCCCACAGCCCGGTCACGGCCGTGCCCACGGACAAGTTCCTGCCGATCAGCTCGGCGCACTGGTTCGGGACCGACTACCTCGGCCGCGACAACTTCACCCGGGTGATCTACGGCACCCGCTCCTCGGTGCTCAACGCGTTCGTGGCGGTCGGCATCGGTCTGTTCGTGGGCGGCCTGTTCGGCCTCTTGGCCGGTTTTCTCGGGGGGCTCACCGACGTGGTGATCGGCCGCAGCGTCGACGTGCTGCTCGCGATCCCCGGCTTCCTGCTGGCGGTGGTGCTGGTCGTCTCGCTCGGCTTCAACACCGTCAACGTGGCGATCGCCGCCGGCATCACCTTCACGGCGATCTTCGCCCGCATCATGCGCGCCGAGACGCTGAAGATACGCCAGGCGGTATTCGTGGAGTCGTCCTACCTGCAGGGCGGATCGCGGCTGTTCGTGCTGTTCCGTCACATCCTGCCGAACGCCTACCGATCGGTGCTGGCGCTGGCGGTGCTCCAGCTCGGCAACGCGATCATCATCATCGCCGCGATCGCGTTTCTGGGGTACGGCTCGCCGCCGCCCGCGGCGGACTGGGGCCTGCTCATCTCCAACGGGGCCAATTACCAGCAAATCGCGCCGTGGCTCATCTACTGCCCCGCGGCAGTCGTGGTGATCACGGTGCTCTCAATCAACAGGATCAGCCGATGGCTACGCAACACGAACTAACCCAGGCCCCCGACCGCTCTCAGGACCGCGCGGTTGGCGGCGGCCAGCCGCCGCTGCTGCTCGGTATCGAGGGGCTGTCGGTCGCCTACGGCGACCAGCAGGTGGTCGACAACGTCAGCTTCGCGCTGGGACGGGGTGAAAGCCTCGCGCTGATCGGCGAGTCCGGATCGGGCAAGACGACGATCGCGCGGACGGTGCTGCGTCTGCTCCCGAAAGGGGCGACGATCCTCGGTGGCGAGGTCAGCTTCGACGGTCAGAACGTCGCCCGCATCTCCGATCGCGAATTCCGTCCCCTGCGTGGCACCCAGATGGGCTTCGTGCCCCAGGACCCGGGCAACGCGCTCAATCCCGTCCGCAGGATCGGCGTCCAGGCGCACGAGACCGCCCGGGTGCTGAACCTCAGGAGCCGGGCGGCGGAGCGGCAGCGGATCCTGGAGACGTTCGAGGAGGTCGGGCTGGCGGACCCGGCACGGATCTACCGCTCATACCCGTATGAGCTGTCGGGCGGGATGCTGCAGCGGGTGCTGATCGGACTGGCGGTGATGCCGCGCCCGTCGTTGATCGTCGCCGACGAGCCGACCTCAGGGCTCGATGTGACGATCCAGAAGGTCGTGCTCGACCTGTTCGAGGAACTCAAGGGCTCACTGGGGCTCAGCCTGCTGTTCATCACCCACGACCTGGCGATCGCCGCCGAGCGCGCCGACCACCTGGTGGTGCTCAAGGACGGGGTCGTGCAGGAGCAGGGGTCGTCGAAGACCGTGTTCGCGTCGCCCACGTCCGACTACACCCGCGAGCTGCAGGCCGACGTCCCGGCGATCAACCCCGACCGATACCGGTCGATCCACCTCGCGCGCAACACCGCGGAGCGCAACGCCCTCGGCAATCAGATCGATGTTCAGTCGGTCTCCAAGCGATTCGGCGACGTCGTCGCGGTCGCCGACGTCTCCTTCGCCGTGCAGCGCGGCAAGACACATGCGCTGGTCGGCGAGTCGGGCTCCGGCAAGACGACGACGGTCCGGTTGCTGCTCGGGCTCGAGCATGCCGACAGCGGGACGATCGTGGTCGGCGACCAAGCGGTCAACGGACACTCCAGGTCGCAGTGGCGCTCGGTGCGCCGGCATCTGCAGCTCGTCTACCAGAACCCGTTCACATCGTTGGATCCGACCTGGCGTGTCGGCAAGATCGTTGGCGAACCGCTCGATCGGTTCGGGGTCGGCGACAAGGACGAGCGTCGCGAGCGCGTCGCCGAGGCGATTCGCTCGGTCGGCCTGCCCGAGGAGATGATCGCCCGCAAGCCGGCAAAACTCTCCGGCGGTCAGCGCCAGCGCGTCGCGATCGCCAGAGCGCTGGTCATGCGTCCCGACGTGCTCGTCCTCGACGAGCCGACCTCGGCGCTCGACGTGACCGTCCAGGCCGAGATCATCGACCTGCTGTTCCGACTGCAGTCAGAGCTCGGCCTGACCTACCTGTTCGTCTCCCACGACCTGTCGCTGGTGCGGCAGATCGCCGACACGGTCACGGTCCTGCAGGACGGACGCGTCGTCGAGGAGGGGCCGGTGGAGACGATCTTCGCCACTCCCGCGGACCCCTACACGCAGGCGCTGCTGAAGGCGATTCCGGCCGTTCCCCGTTTGCGTGAGCAGGGACGCGTGCTCGACGCGGCGGCGGTCTGAGTCAAGCGATGCCCGTCGAGTTCATCAGCAGCACGAACTTCGGTCCCAGCACCGGTGTCAAGTACTCGGGCTTTGACCCGGCCTATGCCCGGCGCTACGTCCGGATGCTCGACGACGGCGGGTTCGATTGGACGCTGGTCGGCTATGACTCACAGCGCGTCGATTCGGTCACGCGAGCGCAGTTCATCCTCAACCACTCAGAGCGGATCCGGCCGATCGTCGCCCACCGGCCGGGCTTTCAGTTTCCGACGCAGTTCGCCAAGGCGCTGGCCGGCCTGGACCGGATCGGCTCAGGGCGGCTGGCCACGCACATCATCGCCGGGGGATCCGACGAGGAGATGCACCGCGAGGGCGATTACACGACCAAGCAGCAGCGCTACCGACGGGCGGAGGAGTTCATCGAGATCGTCCGGCAGATCTGGGCGGCCGACGGCCCGGTCAGCCACGACGGGGAGTTCTATCGATTCGAGGACTTCTCGACCGACATCAAGCCCGTGCAGGAGCAGTTGGCGATCTCGGTCGGCGGGTCCTCGCTCCAGGCGTACGACGTCGGCGGCCGTGTCGGCGACATCTTCGGGCTGTGGGGCGAGCCGCTGCGGGAGACCGCCGAGCAGATCGCCGCCGTCAACGCCATCGCCGACGCGGCGGGACGGCCCCGTCCCCGGATCTGGAACTCGTTTCGACCGATCGTGGCGCCCACCGACGAGCTTGCCTGGGAGAAGGCCCGCCGGATCCTGGCGCGGACGCAGAAGATCCTGGCCGACCGTCCACGTGTGGTGGGTGCGCCGGGGAACGGCAGCGCGGTCGGGCAGAGCGTCGGCTCGGCCCGCCTGCGCGATCTCGCCGAGCGCGGGGAACGGCACGACCGGGCGCTCTGGACCCCGCTGGCGAAGGCACTCGGGGGGTCGGGTTCGACGACGGCGCTGGTCGGCTCCTACGAGACGGTCGCTCAGGCGCTGATCGACTACACCGAGATCGGCTGCGATCTGTTGTCGATCCGCGGCTGGGACGTCTACGAGGACGCGCAGGACTACGCTCGGTACGTGCTCCCGCTCGTGCGTCAGGAACTGGCCCGCCGCGAGGCGAACGGCACGGCGCCGATCCTCAACCCGGACTCCGCGCCTGAGCTTGCCGGGCACAGGCTGTAACCATTTCCTCCACCAATAAGGTCAGACAGGTCGAGTCAAGCGCCCACTGGGGGACGTTTGTCGCCGAGGTCTCCGATGACGGGCGGCTGCTCGGCGTCAAGCCGTACGCCGACGACCCGGACGCGTCGCCCGCGATCGCGAACGTCGCGGACGCCAATCGCTCCCGGGCACGAGTGGCGCAGCCGTCGGTACGGCGCCGCTGGCTCGAGCATGGACCTGGCCCCGACGACCGTCGCGGAGACCCCGACGACGAGTACGTCGAGCTCGACTGGGACAGCGCGCTCGATCTGGCCGCGCGCGAGCTTGACCGCGTGCGCACCGACCACGGCAACCAGGCGATCTACGGCGGCTCCTACGGCTGGGCCAGCGCCGGTCGGTTTCACCACGCGCAGAGCCAGCTGCACCGCTTCCTGAATCGGATCGGCGGCTACACCAGGTCGGTCGACGACTACAGCCGCGGGGCGAGCCTGGTGACGATCCCCCATCTGATCGGCGCCCAGGGTCTGATGGACCTGCGGCTGCGGCCGGTCTCCTGGGGTCATATCGCCGAGCACACCGACCTGCTCGTGAGCTTCGGCGGCCTGCGCCGCTCGAACTCGTGGGTGGTTCCGGGCGGCCACAACCGCCACGTCGGCTCGGGTCTGGTGCGGCGCGCGGGCGCCAGCACCCGGATCGTGTTCCTGTCCGCCCAGGCGGACGACGTCTCCTCTCAGGTCGACTCCGAGTGGATCGGGGTGATGCCGGGGACCGACACCGCCGTCATCCTGGGGCTGATACACGTGCTGATCACCGACGGGCTCGCCGACGGCGCGTTCCTCGAGCGTTACACGGTCGGCGCCCGAGCAGGTGCGCGACTACGTGCTCGGTCGGTCAGACGGGGTACCGAAGACCCCCGAGTGGGCTGAGCAGATCTCCCGGATGCCCGCCGATCGGATCCACGCGCTCGCCCACGAGATGGCGGCCGCACGGACGCTGGTCAACGTCGTCTACTCGGTCCAGCGCGCCCAGCACGGCGAGCAGCCGGTGTTCGCGGCCCTGACGCTGGCGGCGTTCCTCGGCCAGATCGGACTGCCGGGAGGCGGGTTCTCGCACGGGTTCGGATCGATGGGGGACTACGGGGTCGGCTACGTGCCGGTGCGCGCCCCGTTCTTCCCTCAGGGCCAGAACCCGGTGTCCACGTTCATCCCGTGCGCCCGGATCAGCGACATGCTGCTGCATCCTGACGAGGAATATCCCTACGACGGGGGCATCCACCGCTATCCGGAGATCCGGCTGGCGTACTGGGCCGGAGGCAACCCGTTTCACCATCACCAGAACCTCAGGCGCCTGCGGCGCGCGTTCGGTCGGCTGGACACGTTCATCGTCAACGAGACGCACTGGACCGGCACCGCCAAGCACGCGGACATCGTCTTCCCGGTCGCTTCGGCGCTCGAGCGCGATGACTTCGTGGCCGGCAACGGCGACGCGCGGCTGCGCATCTCACGCAAGGCGGTCGAGCCCTACGCGGGCGCGCGGCTGGAGTTCACCGTGCTCAACGAACTCGCCGAGCGACTCGGCGCCGACTTTGACGAGGGGTTGGATCCGGACGCCTGGATGCGCAAGCTCTACGAGGAGTGGCGGGCCCTGCCGACCACGCCCGCCGTTCCGCCGTTCGACGAGTTCTGGGACGAAGGCGGCGTCGACCTGCCGCAGGTCCCGTACCGCGAGACGGTGTTCACCACGTTCCGCGCCGATCCCGACGCGAACCCCCTGCAGACGCCGAGCGGCAAGATCGAGCTCTACTCCGAGACGTTCGCCTCGTTCGGGCAACCGGACGTCCCGGCCCACGCCAGCTGGCTCGAACCCGTCAACTGGTGGGGCTCGCCGCTGGCCCAGGAGTACGACCTGCATCTGCTGTGCAACCAGCCGAGCCACCGCCTGCACAGCCAGCAGGACATGGGTCGGGCCAGCCAGTCCGACAAGGTGCGCGGTCGCGAGCCGATCCGGCTGCATCCCGACGACGCCGCCGCCCGCGGGTTGAGCGACGGAGACATCGCCATGGTGCGAAGCGCCCAGGGCAGCCTGCTGGCGGGCGTGATCGTCTCGGACCGTCTGCTGCCCGGTGTCGCCCAGATGCACACCGGCGCCTGGTTCGACGGGTCAGCACCGGAGATCGCCGACTGCGTCAACGGCAACGTCAACGTCCTCACCCGTGATGCCGGCACCTCGGCGCTCGCCCAGGCCTCGAGCGGCGCCACGGTATTGGTGCGCGTGGAGCGTTACGACGGCCCGCTGCCGGAGATCGGCGCCTACGAACCGCCGCGGATCACCGAGCGGTAGTCCTCAGTCCATCACCCAGGTGTCCTTGCCGCCGCCGTTGCGCGACGAGTTGACGATCATCTCGCCTTCGTCGAACGACACGCGGGAGAGCCCGCCGGGGGCCAGCTGTACGTCGTCGGCGAAGAAGGCGAACGGCCGCAGGTCGACGTGGCGCGGCACGATCTGACCGTCGATCACGGTCGGATGACGGGATAGCGGCACGATCGGCTGGACGATGTAGCGCTCCGGATGTCGCTCGAGTTCGGCGCGGGCGCGGCTCAGTGTCTGTTCGTCGGCCTGCGAACCGATCGTCACGCCGGTGCCGCCATGGCCGTGGCGCGGCTTGACGACGAGCTCATGCAGTCGCTCGATCGCGTCGGCTCCCGACTGCGGGGAGTCCAGCGCGGTCGTCGGCACCGAGCGCACGAGCGGCTCCTCGCCGAGATAGAAGCGGACGAAGTCCTCGACGTGGGCGTGGACGAGCTTGTCGTCGGCGATCCCGTTGCCGAAGGCGTTGACGAGCCCGAGGTTGCCCGCCAGCCAGGCCGGTACGAGCGTCCGTCCGATCGCCGTCATCTCTCCGCGCTCGTCGCGAATCCGGTCGATGTCGGTGCGGCGATAGACGACGTCGACCGGACGGCTGATTCCGTCGCCACCGCGCAGCCGCAACCGGTCGCCATCCGGATCGAGCTGATCGAGCGTCGCCAGGGGCGCGCCGATCGCCGCGGCGATGCGGGCATGTTCGTAGTGGGCGAAGTTGCCCGGGCCGTCGGTCAGGACGACCAGCAGCGGGTCAGGTCCGGCGCCGGGCGGGGCGGCGTGGACGAGCGTCGCACGGAGCAGCTCGTAGATCTCGGGGTCGATCGGGCGCGGTCGCGCGATCGTGTCGGGCAGCACGGCGGTGAGCGCGTCGCGGGCGGCCGTCAGATACGCGATGCCCGACGGGGTTCGCAGATTGTCCTCCAGCACCAGGAAGACGCCGTCGGGGTCACGCACGAGGTCAAAGCCGATGATCGGCGCCGGCGGCGAGCTCGCCGGCAGGCGCCCGGCGAGGTCGGGTTCGTACCCCTCGGCGCTGTCGATCGTGTCCGCGTCGACGATCCCGGCGTCGACGATCCGCCGCTCGGCGTAGGCGTCGGTCAGGAACGCGTTCAGCGCGCGCGTCCGCTGCTCGAGACCCCGAGCGAGCGGCTCCCACTCGGCGGCCGACAGCAGGCGCGGGATGATGTCGATCACGAACGGCTGCTCACCGAAGCTCGCACCGTCGTCGGCCAGCCGCTGGACCACCCGCTGGTACAGCTCCTCGAGGTCGACTCCCTCGAGCTCCGTCAGCAGCCGTTCGTAGCCATGCCGGACCTCCCCCTCGGCGTCGCGGTGCTCGTCGAAGGGCGGGCGACCGCGGTAGTCAGACGCCATGCGCCTGCAGCCAGAGCTCGAGGAGCGCCAGCTGAAACAGTTTCGACGAGCCGAGCGTCGTCATGTGATCGTTGGGGGCCCGCATCAACATGTCGACGTACTCGGGTCGGAACAGGCCCCGGGCACGGGCGGCGTCCGAGCTCATCGCCGCCGCGACCAGGTCGAGCGTCGCGCCCTCGAGCTCCTCCAGCGCCGGCACCGGAAAGTATCCCTTGGGCCGATCGATCACGGCCGCCGGCAGCACGCTGCGCGCCGCGTCCTTGAGCACGCCCTTGCCGCCGGACGCGAGCTTCAGCTCGGCCGGGCACGCGCCGGCCAATTCCACGAGCTCATGATCGAGGAACGGGGTACGGGCCTCCAGTCCCCAGGCCATCGTCATGTTGTCGACGCGCTTGACCGGGTCGTCGATCAGCATCACCTCGGTGTCGAGTCGCAGCGCGCGGTCGACCGGCCCGTCCGCGCCAGGCTTGGCGAAGTGGCGTTGCAGGAACGCGCGGCTCGGGTCGTCGACAGCCAGGTAGCGGTCGGCCACCGTCTGCGCCATCTCGTCGCCGACCCGGTCAAAGAACTCCATCCGGTACTCGTCGGCACCGCTGCCGGGCGCGTCCTTGAGCGGCGGATACCAGGAGTAGCCGGCGAACACCTCATCGGCGCCCTGGCCCGACTGCACGACCTTCAGCGACTTCGAGACCTCCTGGGAGAGGAGATAGAACGCGACCACGTCATGGGACACCATCGGCTCGCTCATCGCCTTGATCGCGCCGTCGAGCGCCGGCAGCATCCGGTCGGTGTCGATGTGGATCCGGTGATGGTCGGTGGCGAACTCGGCGGCGATCACGTCCGAGTAGCGGAACTCGTTGCCCTCGCGCTCGCCGACGTCGTCGAAGCCGATGCTGAACGTCGCCAGCTTTTCCTGACCCGAGTCGGCCAGCAGGGCGACGATCAGGCTCGAGTCCAGACCACCGGACAGCAGCACGCCGACCGGCACGTCGGCGACCATCCGGCGCTTGACCGCGGCGCGCGTCGCCTCCAGCACTGCCTCGTCCCAGTCCTCCTTGGTGTAGGCGGCGTAGCGTTCCTGGCGCCCGAAGTCCGGCTCCCAGTACTGCTGCTCGTCACGCTGGCCGTCCTCGGTGACCAGCAGCGTCGTGGCGGGGGCGAGCTTGCGGACGCCTTTCAGGATCGTGTACGGCGCCGGCACGACGGCATGCCAGCTCAAGTAGTGGTGCAGCGCGACCGGATCGATTCCGGTGTCGACGCCGCCGCCGGCCAGCAGCGCCGGCAGCGTCGAGGCGAACCGCAGCGCGCCGTCGACGTCGGCCAGATACAGCGGCTTGACCCCGAGCCGGTCGCGGGCGAGCAACAGCCGCCGTGACTCGTGCTCGTAGATCGCGAACGCGAACATCCCCTTGAAGTGGGTGACGCAATCGCGGCCCCACCGGTGGTAGGCCTTGAGGATCACCTCGGTGTCGCTGGTCGAGAAGAACCGGGCTCCGTCGCGTTCGAGCTCGGTCCGCAGCTCGGGGTAGTTGTAGATGCAGCCGTTGAAGACGATCGTCAGCCCGAGCTCGGGATCGGTCATCGGCTGATCGCCGGCGCAGGAGAGATCGATGATCTTCAGCCGCCGGTGGGCGAGCGCGACCGCGTCGTGAGACCAGCTGCCGGCGCCGTCGGGGCCGCGTGAGCCCATCGTGTCGGCCATCCGCTGCACCGCACCGACGTCGGCGGCCGCCCCGAAGGCACGCTCGCCTGCGATCCCACACATCGGTCTTAAGCTACGCGAAGCCGGTTGGCACCGTTGTGGCGGTTGCGCGCCGCCTCGACGAACGCCTCGAACAGCGCCGCCTGCTCGGGGCGGGCGACGAGC
Source organism: uncultured Solirubrobacteraceae bacterium (assembly GCA_963743985.1). Classification (GTDB taxonomy): domain Bacteria; phylum Actinomycetota; class Thermoleophilia; order Solirubrobacterales; family Solirubrobacteraceae; genus Palsa-465. The sequence continues at coordinate 205,152 of CAVUSD010000039.1, forward strand.
GTCTCCGCGTGCCATTGCACGCCGATCACGAACTCGCGGTCCATCGCCTCGATCGCCTCGACCGTCCCATCGGGCGCCCGGCCGGTGATCACCAGCCCGCCACCGAGTCGGGCGACGCCCTGGTGATGAAACGAGTTGACGTCGGTCCGCGTGCGCTCGAGCATCCGGGCGATCCGGCTGGACTCCCGGAGCGCGACCGAGTGCGTCGTCTGGGCGCCCGGGGCCGACTGGCGATGGGCGATGTCGCCGGCGCCCAGATCGGGCAGATGCTGGTGCAGTGAGCCGCCGCGGGCGACGTTGAGGACCTGCATGCCGCGGCAGATGGCGAGGATCGGCAGTCCGTCGGCGTCGGCGGCACGCGCCAGCGCCAGCTCGAACTCGTCCAGGTCTGACTCGACCGGGCCGGTGCGTTCGTGGCGGCGCTCGCCGTAGGCCTTGGGGTCGAGGTCGGGGCCGCCCGACAGGCAGACGCCGTCCACCCGCGTCAGCAGCGATTGCGCCAGCTCGGCCGACAGTGGCGGCGTCACGATCGGGATCGCGCCCGCGGCCTCCAGCGCCTCCAGGTAGCGCAGACCGAGCGCCATCTCCCGCTGCGGCGGCTCCCCCTCCGGGGTCGGCTTGACGGTGTCCGATTGGCGCACCTCGGAGGTGGTGACCGCGATCAGTGGCCGTGCGTCTGAGGGATTCATCTGCTGCCCGTTCTGAGTTTTCGCCCCGAGTGAAGACGCGCCCTGGCGCCTGCTGCGCGAAAGTGTCGCATCTGGTCGGGACGCTTCGCCACGGACGGGTGGATAGCAACGATTGGACGGACGGCCGGTGATTCGGGTACCGGTCGATGCCCCACAGCGGGCAGCCGGCGCGAGGCCGTCACGGCACCGGTTCGATGACGTATTGGTGGGTCGTGTAGCCGTCCCGGATCGTGAACGGCTGGGTGGGAAGCGCGTCGCCGGGCCCGATCCGGCCCCCGACGCGGTAACGACCGGGTGCCAGCCGGAACGTCTGCAACCGGGCGCGCGTGACGGTCCGTGAGGCGACCGGTGTGCCGTTCGCGTCGAAGACGACGACCGTTCCGGTCGTCGGTCGGCCCGGCGCGGGTCGACAACCGGGCGTCGAGTACGGGAGCGCGGGTCCGCCGACGGCGTACAGACCGGTGATCAACTCGGTCGGGCCGGGGCGCAGGCCCTCGTCATGCGGCGGGCCGCTGAGCGCCTCGCCGAAGCAGAGCGGATTCAGCGTCAGCTTCACGACGGCCCTGACGCTCCGCGTCCCCGGCGCCGGGGACTGGACGGCGACGGTCTGAACCGACGCCCGCTTGAGCGCTGCGCCGGCCAGGTGCACGGCACAGCCCGCCGCGCGCGCACGGTGGACCGCGGTCCGCTCGGTCTGGCCGACCAGGCGGGGCGCGATGCACCCGCCCGCCCGCGGAGTGGGGGTCGCCGCCGAGGCGACGGCGACCGTCGCGGCGACCGCGGCGGCAAGCAGCCCGGGAACGATCAGCCTGGTCGCGGTGTCCATTCTGGCCGAGCAGGGTATCGGCAATATAGGAGCCCGTAACGCGCACCCGACAGGGAGGAAAAGATGGCTGATTCGGACCGTGTCGAGATCTCCGGCTCGCGGCGTGAGCTGGTGCCCAACCATCCCCGGATCGGCGACGTCGATCTCACGGAGACGACTGAGGTGACCGTCTACCTGCGGCCGCGCGCCGACACCGGCTGGGTCGATCAGGAGGCGCAGCTGGCGCCGGCGCAGCGCTCGCGCGTCAGCCGGCAGGAGTGGGCAGAGCGTTACGGCGCGGACCCCCAGGACGTCGAGGCGGTGGAGCGGTTCGCGGCCGCCCAGGGGCTGACGGTGACGAACGTCGACCGTGCTCGCCGGGCCGTCACGGTGAGCGGCTCGGTCAGCGACGTCGCGGCCGCGTTCGAGGCACAGTTGCAGGGCCGCTACGACGCCGGCGACGGCGCACCCGGGTACCGCGGCCGCACCGGCGCGTTGACGGTCCCCGCCGAACTCGGCGAGGCAGTCACCGGCGTGTTCGGGATCGATGACCGGCCTCAGAGCGCCCCGCAGCTGCGGATCGTGGGCGCGACGCCCGCGGCCGACTCGGTCTCCTACACGCCGCTGCAGGTCGCCGAGGCCTACGCGTTCCCGACCGACGTCGACGGCTCGGGGGCGACGGTCGGGATCATCGAGCTGGGGGGTGGCTTTCAGACCAGCGATCTGTCGACCTACTTCAGCGGCCTCGGGCTGTCGACGCCGACGGTCACCGCGGTGCCCGTCGGAACGGGCTCCAACCAACCGGGCCAGGACACGAACGCCGACGGCGAGGTGATGCTCGACATCGAGATCGTCGGCGCGGTGGCCAACGGCGTCGACATCGCCGTCTACTTCGCGCCCAACACCGACCAGGGGTTCATCGACGCGGTCACGACCGCCGTGCACGACACCACCCACAGCCCGTCGGTGATCTCGATCAGCTGGGGCGGTCCCGAGGACTCGTGGACCGCGCAGGCACGTACGCAAATGGAACAGGCGTTCACCGACGCCGGCGGGCTCGGGATCACGGTCACCGTCGCCGCCGGCGATGGCGGTTCGACCGACGGGTCGACCGACGGTTCGCAGCACGTCGACTTCCCGGCCTCGGCGCCGCATGCGCTGGCCTGCGGCGGGACGACCCTGCAGGCGTCAGGGGCGACGATCTCCTCCGAGACGGTCTGGGGTGGCAATACCGCAACCGACGGCGCGACCGGCGGCGGCGTCTCGGTCGAGTTCGCGCTGCCCAGCTACCAGTCCGATGCGAAGGTGCCCGACAACGTCGACACCGGGAAGCCCGGCCGGGGCGTCCCCGACGTCGCCGGTGACGCCGATCCGCAGACGGGCTACCAGACGCTGGTCGACGGCTCCGAGCAGGTCGTCGGCGGTACCAGCGCGGTCGCTCCCCTGTGGGCCGGTCTGGTGGCGCTGCTCAACCAATCGCTCGGCGCGCCGCTCGGGTACGCCAACCCGCGCCTGTACGCGCTGCTCGGCACCGCCGCCTTCCACGACATCACGTCGGGGTCCAACGGCGCCTACAGCGCCGGTCCGGGCTGGGACGCATGCACGGGGTGCGGTTCGCCGGACGGGACCGCGCTCGCTTCGGGGCTGGCGGGCAGCGCGGGCGGCGGCTGAGCCGCGTCGTCGGCGTCGGCTGAGTCGACCCGGAGTCCCCCGCAGGAGCACACGGGCAGGCCGTGCTCGTCGGCGTGGAATTGGTAGGCGGCGCCCGAGTCCCGGCAGTGGTGCAGGTCAGACGGCATCCGTCAACCGACGTACACGGCCGCCGGGACCGTCGATCCGGCACCCGGCCGTATCGGGGTGGGTCAGGCGGGGGCGAGCCCTTCGGGCTCGGAGGACCCGGCGTCGGGTGTGGCGGGCGGCGGGGTCATGGCCACGGGCGCCGGGGCGGCGGTGTCCGCGTCGAGCACGGGGGCGTGGTCTGAGAACACGGGTTCGACAGCGGTCATGAGCTCCGGGGTGCCGCCGGTCTGCTCGTGCAGTTCGCGTTCCCACACCTTGTTGAGTTCGGATTGCAGGTAGACGGGGGCGAAGAAGTTCGCGATGGGGATGATGGACAGGAAAAAGAACGTCAGCCCGGAGCCGCCGTGCACGCCGCCGACGCGTTGGGCGAGCTGCATCCGTTTGCCGGTGTGGAAGATGGAAACGTACGGCGGGATGATGACGAACCCGCCGATGGTGATGGCCAGCAGACTGGTGCCGGGCGACAGGCCGATGTCGGTCTGGTGCTGCTCACCCCAGTCGGACATTTCCCGGTTGACGAAGAAGTACCAGAACAGGTAGTAGATGCCGAGGGTGACGAGCGTCAGCCCGAGAACGCCCCACGGGTTACGGATTTTCGCCCGTTTGCCACGGGCGGTGATCTGCACGGTCTCGGCCATAGGTCGTCCCCTGTTCGTGCACCTCCGCGGCGGAGCCGCCTCGAGGTGCGTTTGCCCCTCCCCTGCGAAGGCGCGAGTGTACCCGACACAGCAGTGCAACTCCACCGTCGGGAAAGGACCGATCGGGCAAATCGTCCGGCACGGACCGATGGCGGTGGTGCAGGGCGGCGACCGGGTGCACGCTGGCCCGGACGGCGACGCGGCGGTCGCTATTGCCGACCGGCTTTGCATAACAGTCCGGGCGCAACGTTCAGCTGTGGGGCAACCGCGATTGCCCGTACATCGCCGGCCCGGACGTCAGCGCCCGGCCGGTGTCAAAGCGGACACAGCGGCCTTGGGTCCGGTGCTCGGTCACCCCGCGGCGGCGGTCGAGACCGGTTGAAATGTGACATCACGACGCCAGTAAACGCGCCGGGGTAGCGCCGCGTCGGCGTCGGCGGCTGAGCGGTCCTTCAGTGCCCGCCCGCCCTCGGTGCCCCGGTGTCAGATTGCCCAACCCCCTCTTGAGGTTTTGACACCGAATACCGCCGGCTTGGCCGCCGACCCCGGGGCGCCGGGCCAGACCATCCGGGCCACCGCGCCCGGGTCAAAACCCTGGCGCGTCCGCGCCCACGGGGGTGCAAGCCAGATTTGACCCCGTGGGCGGGCTTAACCTGCGACGGACCCGCGCTCCGGCACGTGCGCCGTCGTTTTTGCCCGGCCAGAGGTCCCCGGGCGATTCCGCGCCGGAGACTGAACAAGCGGCGGGGTCCTCGCGCAACACCAGATCCGGCGCACGATCTACGCGACGCCCTCAGGCCGGGCCAGAACCGAGTTGGACACCTGGACGACGCGCGCGAGCGGGATGTGGCCCATCACCGCGTCGCCGCAAGCGGAGTCTGCCGCCCGTCGTCTCGGCGTCACGGCGTCACGGCTGAGGAACATGGTCTGGCACGTCAAGTGCAGACCAGAGCGGCATCGCCCCGCTCGCACCTCAGTCCTTCAGGCGCCGCCCTGACCAGAACAGCTGCAGCGACCAGACGCTGAGCACGATCGCCAGGCCCCACAGGACCGCCAGCCCGACCCCCGCCGACAGGTCGGCGTGGCCGATGAACCCGATCCGGATCACCTGGACGACGTAGAAGACGGGGTTGACGTGGCTGAGGGCGCTCCAGAAGGGCGGCAGCGACGACACCGAATAGAAGGTCCCGCCCAGGAACGTCAGCGGCTGCACCGCGAGCGTCTGCAGCGAGATGTTCTGGTCCATCGTCCTGATGTGGACGCCGGCGATCACTCCGAGCTGCGCGGCGACGATCAGGGCGGCCGGCAATCCGGCGACGAGGATCAGCGGACGATCGATCGTCGCGCCGATGATCGGCATCGCGATCGCCGCGACGATGCCGCACGTCAGGACCCCGCGGATCACCGCCGCGAGCACGCAGGCGAGGTTGATCTCCCACCAGCGCAGCGGGCTTGACAGCACGTCGTTGATGTAGCGGTCGCGTCGCGCGTCGAACAGGCTCGTGGTGCCGTTGGTGTAGCCGACGGTCATCAACGTCTGCCCGATCAACCCGGGCAGGATGAACTGGGTGTAGGAGACGGCGCCGGTGCCCTTGACCTGGTGGTTGAGCGCGAACCCGAAGATCAACAGCATCAGCAGCGGCGTGGTGATCATCCCCAGGATCGAGTAGTGCCAGATCCGCAGGTAACGGACGACCTCGCGCTGCAACAGCCAGCTGAACGGCGAGCGGCTCGGCGCGAAGTGTTCGGTGACGGGTGCGGGGGTGGCGTCGAGCCCGGTGCCGAAGCCGGTCGCGCTCACGCCACCGCACCGTGTTCCACGTCGGCGACCGCCATCGCCTGCGCGTAGACGCCGGCGATGTCGGCGGCGCTGAAGTCCGCGCGCAACCGGTCGGCGGTGCCGCGCGCCAGGATCCGCCCGCCGCGCAGCAGCACGATCTCCTCGCACAGCGCCTCGGCCTCCTCGAGGTAGTGCGTGGTCAAGAGCACCGTCGTGCCGTCCGCGTGCAGGGCGCGGATGTACTCCCAGAGCTCGATCCGGAGGTCGACGTCGACGCCGGCGGTCGGTTCGTCGAGGATCAGCAGCCGCGGGCGGTGCATCAGTGCGCGGGCGAACAGGATCCGGCGCCGCTGGCCGCCGGACAGCTGGTCGAGGTTGTGCTTCGCCTTGTCGCTGAGGCGGAACACCTCCAGCAGCTCACGCGCTCGCCGGATCGCCTCGCGACGGCGCAGGCCGTGGTAGCCCCCGTGGTAGACGAGGATCTGCTCGACGCTCAGGAACCGGTCGAGGTTGACCTCCTGCTCGGCGAGCCCGATCAGGCTGCGGGCCTCACGACTGCGGTAATCGTGGCCGAACACGCGGATCTCTCCGGCGGTCGGGATCACCAGATTGCAGACCGACCCGATCAACGTGCTCTTGCCGGCCCCATTGGGACCGAGCAGTCCGACGAACCGTCCCGGTTCGAGCTCCAGGTCGAGCCCGCGCAGCGCCGTGAACCCGCCCTTGTAGGTCTTGCGCAGGCCGGAGACCGACAGGGCAGACGAACCCGAGATACAGCGCACGGCTTCAGCGCTGGTCAGGCGTTGGCTGCGCCGGACGCCAGCCGAGCCGCCCAGCGGCCATCTCCGCGATCTCTTCGATCAGCGCACGGTTGTGCTCGAGGTCGAACGCCGGCGGCAGAAACGCGATCACCTCGTCGGCGAGCGCGACTGCCGGATCGGCGAGCAGCGCCTCCGCGACGGCGGCGGGCTCGCCGTGGATCGAATTGCTGACGGTGAACGCCCGCGCGCTCAGATCGGCGGTCGGGGCGAGCGCACCCTGGGGTCGAGACGCGGCCGGGCCCTGCGTGCGCCGCTCCTGGTCATAGGCGGCGTAGAGCCGCGCTCGCTTCGGTGAGGTCGTCGGGAGGATCGAGCGCGAGACCGCGACCCGTGGGGCGGTTGTGCCCGTGTAGGAGTCGCGGTAGGCCTCGATCAACCGAGCCTGCTCGACGCCGTAGTCGGCATGGCGGCCGGTGAGGATCGTGCTCGTCATCAGCCTCAACCCCTGAGCCCCGATCCGCTCGGCCGAGGCGACCGACCCGGCGCCGTACCAGATGCGTTGCGGCAGCGTCGGGCTGGTTGGCCGGACGGTCAGCTCCAGCCCCGGCGTGAGCAGGCCGGCGGGCTCGTTGACGACCCCCACCGGCTCACCGCGGATCCCACGCATGAACAGCTCAAGCCGTGCCTGCGACTGCTCTCGACCGTCGTTGGGCTCCTGGCCGAAGACGGTGTCATAACCGCCCATGCCGGTTCCGAGCCCCAGATGCAACCGGCCGCCGCTCAGCAGATCGGCCGTACCGGCCGCCTCCGCCATCACGACCGGGGCCTCGTAACGCATCCCGATGATCGCGGTGCCGAGGTTGATGCGTTGCGTGTGCTGGGCGACCACTGGCAGATAGACCAACGGCGACGCCATGTAATTGTCGAAGTGCCGCTGGTAGACCCAGCCCGCGTCGTAGCCGAGCTGCTCGCCGGCTCCGAACAGCTCGATTCCGTCGCGCAGGCCATCGGCGGCGCGCCCGGTCGGAAACGAGATCCGCGTGTGGAAGCCGAGCTTGAACGGACGCTCGCCGTTCGGTTCCTGATCGGCCGCGCGCGGTTGCGCGACGGCGGTACTCATACCGCGGCCGGCTCCGGCTTGGAATCCGGGTTCAGGACCGGGGCGGTGCCGGTCGCCTCACGGTGGGCGAGCTCCTGGCGGGCCAGCGGCAGCACGTAGCGGCCGTAGTCGACCATGTCGTTGTAGACGTCCCAGCCGCGGATCGACAACAGGTCGCAGCCGATATCGGCGTAGTCGATCAGCGCCGCCGCGACCGTCTCGTAGGAGCCGACCAGCGCGGTCGTCGAGCCTCCGCCCTTGAGCTCTTTCGCCAGGGGCATCCATAGGCAGCGGTCGTGCAGGTCGCCGCGGGCGGCGACCTCACGCAGGCGGACCGAGCCGACGTTGGTGGGTTCCGAGCTCATGAAGCGCCTGAGCAACTGGTTGCCCGGGTCGGCCGCGTTCGCCATCACCTGCTTGGTCTGCGCGAGGATCGCGTGGGCCTTCTCCCACGCCAGCTCGTCGGTCGGCGCGACGATCGGCCGAAACGAGTTCCAGATCCGCGGACGCGGCCGCCCGGCGGCGTCGGCGATCGCGTTGACCGACGCGATCTGCTCGGCGGTCTCCTTCAGCGGCTCGCCCCACAGCCCGAAGATGTCGCCCTGGCGACCACCGACCTCATAGGCCTGCTGCGAGGAGCCGCCGATCGAGATCGGGATCGTCCCGTTGACGGGCTTGATGTCGGTCTGGAAGTCCTCGAAGCGGTAGAACTCGCCTTCGTGGCTGATCGGACCGTCTTCGGTCCAGACGCGGCGGAGAATCTGCACGAACTCGTCAGAGCGGCGGTAGCGCTGCTGCTTGGTGGTGTAGTCGCCCTCGCGCCGCTGCTCGGGATCGGAGCCGCCGGTGATGATGTGGATCCCGACCCGCCCGCCGCCGATCCGATCCAGACCGGCGTACGCCTTCGCGACCTGGGTCGGGAACTGGAATCCCGGCCGGTGGGCGATCATCGGCTTGACGTACTCGGAGTTGTTGATGACGAGCTGGCCGAGCTGGGTGGAGTCGGGTCCGGGTGAGCCGTAGGCGCACAGCGTCCAGTCGAACCGCGCGTCGTCGAGCGCGTGCACGAACTTCCGCGTGAACTCGGGATCGAATCCGGTGAAGCCCATGCTCCCGGCAGAGATGTGGGTGGCGCTGATGAACTCAACTGGCATTGGGGGAAGCTCCTGTGCTCGTGAGGACGTCCGCGTCGTGCTCCTGCGGATCGGGTCCGACGGCGACCGGCCGTTCCGGATCGCTTGACCAGGCCGACCACGAGCCCGGGTACAGCGCGGCGTCGAAGCCGGCGATCCGCAGCGCGGCCGTCAGATGGGCGGCGGTCACGCCGGAGCCGCAATACGCCCCGAGCGGTTGTCCCCCGTCGACGCCGGCGGACGCAAAGCGCGCGCGCAACGTCGCCGGGTCCAGGAACCGGCCATCGGAGTCGAGGTTGCCGGCTGTCGGCGTGCTCAGTGCGCCGGGGATGTGGCCGGCGCGCGGATCGACCGGCTCCTGCTCACCGCGGTAACGCTCGCCGGCGCGAGCGTCGAGGAGCACCCCGGTCTGTGCGAGCTCGGCCGCCTGGTCGGCGTCGAGCACCGGCAGGCTCCCGGCTTCCAGCACGACGTCGCCCGGGTCCGCGAGCAGCTCTCCGGACTCGACCGGCAGGCCAAGCTCTGACCAGGCGCCGAGCGCCCCGTCGAGGATCCGGACGTCGGGCACGCCCGCCCAGCGCAAGAGCCACCAGGCCCGCGCGGCAGACATCCCGCCGAGATCGTCGTAGACGACGACGCGCTGGCCCTGGCGGATCCCCCAGTGCCTGGCAGCGCGCTGCAACGCGTCGAGTTCCGGCAGCGGGTGACGGCCCTGCTCAGGTGACGGCGGTCCAGCGAGCTCGGTCTCGAGATCGACGTACACGGCGGTCGGGATGTGACGCTCGGCGTAATGGGCGCGGCCGTCGGCGTCGCCGAGCTTCCAGCGGACGTCGAGCACCGCCGGGGGATTGGGTCCGAGCAGCTCATGATGCAGCGAGCGCGGATCGATCAGCACGTCGTTGCCCGGTGGCGGAGCAGTCGGGTCGACGGGCTCAGTCAGCTGCGGCACGGTCGCGAGCAGGTCGTCGTCGCCCAGCGATCGTGCGGCGAGGCCGTCACGTTGGACCGCGTGGATCCGCTCGGTCAGCGCTTGGTTGATTGGCGCCGCGCGTCGCTGTAGCCGCGCCTGCAGCACGACTTCGCCGTTGAGGTAGTCGGTCTCGAGCGTTCCGGAGCGGGACAGGCTCTGCCAGGTCGAGTTGCCGCCCCGTGCCTCATAGCCGGCGACTTCCTGGTGCGCGATCCGGGGCAACAGCTGCGCCAGATCGTCGGACAGGTCGGCAAGGCCGCCGGCGCCTTCCAAGATCTCCCTGGTTTCCGCGCTCACCAGCGCGGCGGCGCGATCACGCAACTCGCTGGCCTCATACAGGGCATCCAGCACGAACGTCGCGCTCATCGCCAGTTTGGCGTTCTTGACCCGGGAGATGTCGTCGACGACCAGCGTCTCGAGGTTGGCCCGGCGCAGGTCTCGGGCGATCGCCTCCAGCCGCGGCTCGGAGCGGTCCGGGACGGCCCCGATCCAGGCGATTCCGACCGACGGTGCGCTCGGGGCGACGACCACGCCCGGCTCGACGTAGGTCGCGGCCAGAACCAGGACGCTGCCGTACACGGTTTCGAAGTAACGCAGCGCCACTCGCTCGGTCTCGAGCCCGTTCTGGGTGGTCAGCAAGGGCAGCGCGGCGCCCGCGGTGGTGCCGGTGCCGTCGGCCAGTGCCACCGGCTGCTCGGACCACAGCGCCAGCGCGGAGGCCGCATCCTGGGTCTTGGTCGCGAGCACCAGCACGTCTTCGCCGGTCAGCTGCAGCTCGTCGGGGCCGCCGTAGACGTTCGCCTTGACAAGGCTGTGGCCGTGTGGCCGCACGTATGTGATGCCGTCGGCGCGAGCGGCCTGCAGCTGGGCGCCGCGGGCGATCAGCGCGACCGGATGGCCCGAGCGGTGCAGCTCGGCCGCCAGCGTGACACCGATCGCGCCCGCGCCGATGATCACGTACCTAGGCAACGTCGGCCCCCAGCGGCTCGGCGACGGCGATCGCGGGCAGCTCGCGGCCCAACTTCAGCCGCTCGAGCCACAGCACGATCGTCGCCGCGACGGTCCGGTGGCTCATGTTGTTCAGCACGTCGTGACGCGCGTCGGCGATCCCGACCAGTTCGGCCTCTGGGGCGGACGCGAACGTGTCGCGGACGGCGTCGAGCGGCGTGATCGGGTCGTCTCGACCGTGCAAGCCCAGAATCGGGAGATCGATCGCACGCAGCGTGGCCTGCTCCAACCACGTCTCCGGCACCGCGCCGTAGAGCGCTCCGGGGGACACCAGCGACTCGGAAATCCGGCCCCGGTGAGTCGGGCAGGTCGTGCGCGCGTCCAGCTCCTCGTCCCATGAACCGGCAGCGGGGGCCGGGTCCTGCGCCAGCGGCAGCCCGGCCAGGATCAGCGCGTCGGGCGTGAACTCGCCGGTCGCGACCAGCGCCGCCGCGAACAGCGCGCCCGTGTCAGAGCCGGCGAGCACGATCGGCGGAGTCGGCACGGCATCATCGATCGCCCGGGCGATCTGACTGCGAACGGCGTCGGCGTCGACCGTCGGGTCGGTGACGACCTGGACGCGATAGGCGTCCACCGACAGGCGCGTGCCGAACCGTTTGTAGACCTCGGCGCGCTCGCCTCGGCCGGGGACGAACACCACCGTGCCCCGCGGTGGCGGGCCGCCCTCGGGCTCCAGGAACGAGAGCGGGGTGTCGGCGCTCGCCAGCTTTTCAACTATCTTTACCATATTAGTTAACTTAGACTGCGCGGGCGCAGTGCGTCCAACGATCTTTCGCGATCAAATCCGATCAGGCGCCCCGATCGGTCGGCGCTGGGATCCTTGTCGCGCATGTCGATCAAATTAGTCGGCAACGCCGCTATCCTCCAACAAGGAATGACGATCAGAACCGGTCAGACCCGCTGATCGGTTCATCCATCGGAGGCGTGCCTCGTGTCGAAGGTGCTCGACATCACCCCGCTGCGCAGCCTGATCGCGATCGCCGACAGTGGTGGCTTTCACCGTGCGGCAGCCAATCTTGCGCTGACCCAGTCCGCCGTCAGCCAGCACGTCCGTCGCCTCGAGGCGGTCGTCGGCCGGCCGCTGGTGCAGCGTGACGGCCGGCGCACCCGGTTCACGCCCGCCGGCGAACTGCTGATCGCCGAGGCTCGCCGGATCCTCGACGCCCACGACGAGGCGCTGCGCCGGCTCTCGATCGCATCGGCCTCTGAGCTGATCGTCGGCGTCACCGAGCACGCCGCCGACCTGCTGCTGCCGCCGATCATCGACCGTCTCGCCGACAGCTTCCCGGACCTCGACGTCCAGTTCCGCTTCGACCGCACCCGCCGGCTCAGCGACGCCGTCGACCAGGGATCGGTCGACGTCGCGGTGTTCGTCGCCGAGGCGAGCGAGCGGCCGGGCGTGCCGATCGGCACGCTGCCGCTGCAGTGGTGCTCAGCGCCGGGCTGGGAGCTGCCGGCCGACGGCACCGCGCTGTCGCTGGTGGCGATCGAGGCGCCCTGCACGATCCGTAGTATCGCGCTGCGCGTGCTCGCCGCCGCCGACGTCCCGGTCAGGGTCACCGGCGAGGCCGCGTACCTCGCCGGCGTGCTCAATGCCGCCCGCGCCGGCCTCGGCGTCGCGCTGCTGGCGACCGGCGGACCGCCGCCCGAGGGTCTGGTCGAGCGCTTCGATCTCCCGTCCGCGCCGTCGATCAACCTCGCCACCCGGATCCGCGAGGGCGCCGACCCCGAGGTCACCGAAACGGTGCTGGGCGTCCTGCGCTCGACGCTGACGACCGCGCTGCCCGCCGTAGCCGCCTGAGCGGCAGGCGCCGGGCGGCGCCCGCGACGTGGCCGATCAGGCGCCCCACAGCCGCCGGGCCAGCCCGGAGGCCCGCGCGACCGGCCGGTCGACCGCGGACCGGACCATCTCCTCGGTGCCGACGAGGATCAGGCGATCCTGGGCGCGGGTCGCTGCCGTGTAGAGCAGCTCGCGGGTGAGGATCCGAGAGCCGGGCTCGGGCAGCAGGACGGCGGCGGTCTGAAACTGGGAGCCCTGGCTCTTGTGGATCGTCATCGCATAGACGGTGTCGATCGCGCCGAGCCGGGAGGGGCTGTAGAGGACGGGGGCGCCGTCGCGCTCGAACGCGGCCAGCACGCGATCGTCGGCGGTCCGGACGACGACGCCGGTGTCGCCGTTGTAGAGCCGCAGCTCCCGGTCGTTCTCGGTGACCAGCAGCGGCCGGCCGACGTACCAGCGCTCACGCGCGGAGAAGCCGGCGACCTCGGACTCCAGCCACGTCTCGATCCGGGCGGTCCAGGTCGACACGCCCATCGGTCCGCGACGGTGGGCGCACAGCACGCGGAAGCGCGCGAGCGCCGACAACGCGTCGGCGGCACGGTCGGCGCGGGCAGCTTCGATCGCCGCTCGGCCGGCCTCGACGACGCCGGCGCGAACGGCGCCGACCGAGCGCGGGCCGCCCGGATCTTCGTCGATCCAGGTGACGGCGCCGGGCGATTCGCGCAGCAGGCCGATCACCGCGTCGCTGTCGCCGGCCCGGATCGCCGCGGCGACCCGAGCGATCTCGTCGCCGTAGCGCCGGCCGCGCACCAGCACGACGATCCCCGGCGACTCCGGCGCGCCGTCTGCGCCACCACCGGCGCCGTCGGCGCCGGCGACGATGTCGCCGAGCACCGCGCCGGCCTCGATCGACGACAGCTGTCCCGGATCGCCGACGAGGACGAGCCGAGCGTCGGAGCGCAGCGCCTCGATCAACCGTGCCATCAGCGACAGCGACACCATCGAGGTCTCGTCGACGATCACGACGTCGTGCGGCAGACGCTGTTCGCGGTCGTGGCGAAAGCGGCTGCGACTGCCGGGCCGGTAGCCGAGCAGCCGGTGGATCGTCGTCGCCGACAGCGCGCGAAGTTGCGCGCGCACGGTGTCGGAGATGTCGAGCCGCGCCGCCTCGTCGTGGACGGCCTCCTGCAGCCGGGCCGCGGCCTTGCCGGTCGGCGCGGCCAGCGCGATCAGCGGCGGGCGGCCCGGCGACTGCTCGCACAGCAGCGCCACGATCCGCGCGACGGTCGTCGTCTTGCCGGTCCCCGGTCCGCCGGCGACCACCGCGAACCGGCGCCGAACCGCCTCGGTGGCGGCGCGGGCCTGGTCGTCGCCGGCCTCGTCGCCGAACAGCCGCGCAACCCCTTCGGCGAGCTCACGTTCGTCGACGTCGGTCGGCGGCGCCTCCTGCATCGCCCGCAGCGCGTCGGCCACGGCGACCTCCTCTGACCAATAGCGGTCGAGGTACAGCCACGCCCGCTCCAGCCGCAGCGGTCGCGTCCGCTCCGTGTCGTCGACATCGGCGACGAGCGGGCTGGCGGCGACCGCAGCCAGCCACGGCTCGACCTCGGGCCACGGCAGTGCCTCCAGATCGACCGGGTTCTCGGATTCGACCGCGGCGGTGTCACGGATCGACTCGAGGTCGACGTGGACGTGCCCGAGCCGCGGCGCGCGGACGGCCAGCGCAACCGCCAGCAGCACCCCCTCGTCGTTCTCTGAGCCGAGTCGCCCCAAGCGCCGGGCGACGTGCACGTCGGCGGCCGACAGCACCCCGGCACGGTTGAACGCCCGCAGCAGGCCCGACGCGCCCGCGGCGATCCGCGCCTCGAACGGATCCAGTTCGTCGGCGAGCGCGCTCACGACGAGCTCCCGTCCAACACGTCCGACAGGGCGGCGACGAAGCCGTCCGGCGGGCGCCAGCCGAACACGCCCGAGCCGCCGACGCCCGTCCAGTCCGGCCCCGTCATCCCGCGCACGAACAGGTAGACGACCCCGGCGAGGTGCACGTCGGGGTCGTATGCCGGCAGCCGCCAGCGCAGATAGCGGTGCAGCGCGACCGCGTAGAGCAGCCCCTGCAGCGCGTAATGGTGGCGCTCCATCTCGGCCCGAAGCGCCTCGGGGCGGTAATGGAACGTCGTCAGGGGCTCGTCGGGCTCGCCCAGCCAGTTGGTCTTGTAGTCCAGGACCGCGTAGCGATGGCCGCCGGCGACGCCGGCGGCGGGGATCCGCGCGACGAGGTCGAGGCTGCCGGTGAGGAATCCGCGGACGTTGCGCCGCAGCCCAGCGTCGCTGAGCCGGTCGGCGTAGCCGCCGAGCGGATCGTCGGGCGCCAGCCACTCGCGCAGCGTCGCGGCGATCCGGTCGAGCGTCAGCTCCCCGGTCGGCTGGTCGCCACCGGCCAGCGGCAGCTCGAAGCCGAGCTCGTCGAGCCGGTCGCTGCGGACGATGTCGCTCAACGTCAGCCCGTCGAGCACCGGCCCCAGCGGCGTGCGGATCGCGGCGGCCAGTCCGGTGACGACGTCCGCGGGACGACCGATCTCGGCCGGCCTACGGGCGAACACCTCGCCGATGCGCTCCCCGAGCTCGCCCTCCAGATCGGCCGCGGCGAAGTCGGTCGCCTCCAGCACCCAGTGCACGAACGTGCCGACGTCGACCCCGAAGCCCATCCCCGACAGCAGTGACGGCACCGACAGCTCGGCGGCGACGGCGGGCGGCGTCGGCGGCGGCTGGCCGGCGGCGGGCTCGTCGTCGATCAGTGGCTGTTCGGGCTCGGAGTCGACGCGGGCGTCGTAGGCCGCGGCGGTGATATCGGTGAACGACGTCCGCCGCCAGCGTTGATCGAGGTCGCGGTCGAAGCTCGAGATCGACAGCGGCGCCGGTGCCGCGAGCGGGGCCGACCAGGCGACCGGCGGCCCCGTGGTCGCCGTCGGCCGCTCGATCGCGATCGCGTGCGGCGCGCGCGCCTCGAGCTCGGCGAACCGCCGGTCGACGACCGTGTCCTCCGGGGTGCGCTTCAGATCGGCGGCGATGTTGCCGTCGTCGTCACGGGCGAACAGCAGCCGGGCCAGCGGCGAGTCACGGCAGTCCCAGGTCGGCACCCACCAGGCGATCGCCTGGTGACGAGCCCGGGTCAGGGCGACGTAGGCGAGGCGCAGGTCCTCGCCGCGCTGTTCGCGCTTGTAGCGCTCCTTGTGCTCGCGGTACTCGGGACCCTCGAGCCCGACGTCGGTCTGGCCGGTGCCGGCGTCGTCGTGGAAGAACACCGGCTCGTCGTCCTCGCGCATGCGGCCCATGTCCCACAGGAACGGCAGGAACACGATCGGGAACTCGAGGCCCTTGCTGCGGTGGATCGTCAGCACCTGCACCGCCTCGGCGTCCGACTCCAGCCGCCGGCTGCGCTCCTCGTCGCCGGCTTCGGACACCGCCTGGGCGATCCGCGTACGTAGCCACGCCGTCAGCGCCGTGGCGCCGAGCTGCTGCGTCGAGACCGCGGCGTGCAGCAGCTGGCCGACGTGGCGCAGGTCGGTCATCCGGCGCTCGCCGTCAGCAGCGGCGAGCACGCGGGCGGCGAGGTCCTGGGAGACGACGATCGACTCGAGCAGGGCCGCGACCCCGCGCATCCGTAGCACCCGCGACCAGTCATGCAGCCGGCGGTGGACGTCCTCCCACTCGCGCCCGTCGGGGTCGTCGCCGGCCCGCGCCACCCGCTCAGCGTCCCAGCCGACGAAGCACGTCATCGCCGCCGAGCGGGCCCGGGCGAGCTCGGCCGGCCGCTCGAGCGACTCCAGCAGCACAAGCCACTCGCGTGCCACGTCGGTGGCGAACACGCTGCCGGCGCCGTAGTCGACGACGGGCACGCCCGCCTCGCCCAGCGCCGTGCGGACGTCGGCAGCCTGCCGGTGGTTGCGGACGAGCACGGCCAGGTCGCCCGGCTTGACCGGAACGCCTTCGATCGTCGCGCCGGAGTGCAGCAGCGCCACCACCTGATCGGCGAGGTCTGAGACGACCCGGGCGCGGCCGGTGTCGGCCCGAACCAGCCCGGTCGGCGTCAGCCGGACCCCCGGATCGTCGCGGGCGACGACGCGGATCCGCAGCGGGGTCGGGTCGGGCGCGTGGGCCAGCCGCGGCTGCTGGTGGTCCTCGGCGGCGCGCACGTCGCGGTACGGAATGCCGACGTGGCCGAGCTTGACGCCGGACAGCAGTGCCCCGATCGCGTCGACCAGCCCCTGGTCCGAGCGCCAGTTGATCGGCAGCGTCGCGCGCGCGGAGGCGTTCGCCGCGGCCTCCAGGTAGGCGTAGACGTCGGCGCCGCGGAACCCGTAGATCGCCTGCTTGGGATCGGCGATCAGGACCAGCGTGGTGGCGCCGTCGCCGAACGCCGTGCGCAGGATCCGCCACTGGTCGGGGTCGGTGTCCTGGAACTCGTCGACCATCACCACCCCGAAGCGGCGGCGCAGGAGGTCGATCGCCAGCTGCTGGTTGGGACCGCTCAGCGCCGCGTTGAGCCGGGCGACGAGGTCGTCATAGGTCATCAGCCCGCCGGCGCGCTTACGCCGGTCGACCTCGGCGCGGACCGCCTTGCCGAGCGACAGCCGCATCCGCGGCCGCTCCCCGTCGCCGGCGACCAGCTCAGCCGACGGATTGCCGATCGCCGCGTCCGCCACCGCGCTCGCCTGGCTGAGGTCGAACGCAGGCCGCAGGTCGGCGTGGAACTTGCGCACGTAGAAATCGCCGACGACGTCGTCGACGAGCTCGGAGGCGTCCTCGGTGAAGGTCAGACCGGGTTCGAGGTCGCCGGCGATCCCCAACCCGGCCAGCATCTCCTGGCAGAAGCTGTGGGTGGTGGCGATCGTGGCCGCGTCGAAGTCGGAGATCGCGCGCGCCAGCCGGCGGCGGCGCAACTGCGGCTCGTTCTCGGCCAGCAGCGTCACCAATGAGTCATCGACCGGCCCGGCGCCCGCGAGCACGCCGGCCAGCCCGTGCTCGACCTCGACCAGCCGCTCGCGGACGCGTTCCCGCAGCTCGCCGGTCGCGATCCGCGTGAACGTGACCAGCAACAGCCTGTCCAGCGGCACGCCTTCGGCCACATACCGTGCGGTCAGCGACGCGATCGTGTACGTCTTGCCCGTTCCGGCGCTGGCCTCGAGCAGGGTGACCCCGCTCGGCAGCGGGCCGCAGATGTCGAACTCGGCCGGCGTCAGCTCGACCGCAGCGGTGGTCACCGCGAGCTCACCTGCTCACGATCGAGCAGACCGTCCCACAGCCGCCGGGACAGTCGTCCCAGCCGAGACCGCTCGTCGGCCGCCCAGCCGTC
>CAVUSD010000040.1:0-11842 GCA_963743985.1 uncultured Solirubrobacteraceae bacterium
TAGCTGAGAACCTCACGGACCGTGGCCCGCCTGCCGGCGATATCACCGAGGGTGAGCGCCCAGATCTCCTGGTTGCGCATGCCAAGGCCGTACTGCACAGAGACCGCGGTGGCGTCGCGGAATGCGAGCAGCGATGAGCGCTGCTCCAGCCTCTCCAACATCACGAGGCGAATCCGCTCCACCGCGATCGGCGAGAGTGCCCACGACGGCAGATCGTCTCGGCGCTTGCCCGGCGACAGCTGCCTCGTCGCGCCGGTGCCGGCGCGACGAGAGGCGCGTCGCATACCGCGCCGCCGCTGCATCGTCAGGCAGCCATTCATCGACAGCGGCCAGGAGTCGTCCTCGACCGCCCATGAGAGCGCCGACGACATCACGGTCCACGCTTTGGCTTCGGTCGAGCGGCTGACGCCGGCCTGCACGCATACCTTGAACCCAGCGCTTGAGGATGTCTGCGGTCCCGAAGTCGACTAGAGGCAGGTGGCCGATGGCGTAGCCGCCCTTCTGGCCGAGCGGCTTGATCGCCGGCTCGACCTCGACGATCTCGCCGGTCTTCTTCATCTGTCGCTCCACGGGGTTGCCGATGACGTGGCGGGAGGCGATCGAGCGGTACGTATCCCAGGTGCTGCGGGCAAGCCCGCCGACGGAGTCAGGATGGGCGTCGGTCGCTAGCCAGTCGAGAATCAGCTCACCGACGGGCGTGGTGTCTGGCTGGACCTCCGGCGCATCGGATCCGAGCAGGAACTCGCGAAGGCGGTTGCGCCGCTCTGCGTGCGATGTAGTCCTTGGCCCAGGTCTCGGCGGCAGTCTTAGTCTTGAAGCTCTTGGCCCGTACGCGTCCCTCGTGGTCGCGGTAGCCGAGCTGCCAGCTCTTGCCACGCCGGCCCTCGTATGGCCAACCTCCGTGCTTTTTCCATGGTTCTCCCATGACTCGACGCCGCCTACCGCGCAGAGCTCCGTCTTCGAGCGCCGGCGTCGCGCAGCGCGTCTTCGAGAGATCGAAGCGCGGCTGGCTCCCGAGCTTGGCGGTGCGCGCCGGCTGTCGTTGCCTGGTCGGCGGCCTTCGGGCTCGCGGCTCCGCGGACGTGGATCGATCGGATGCGTGGTCGGAACGGTCGGCTGCAGCAATCTGCCCCTGCACCCACGCCAGCACATCGTGGTTGTCGAGCAGCACAGCTCGCGATCCCCGTCGGCGATACGCGGTCGAGCGCACCAGTTGCATAGGCGCGTCGCACGGTCTTGACCGAGCATCGAGCGATCACGGCCGCCTCCTCGGCGGTCAGGAGGTTTGGGCTAGCGGCCGCCATCACGCGTCTCAGCAGTGGTTGCGATGAGTTCGTCTATGGCCACGGCCGTCGATCGCTGTCTTTGCCGGAGCCAGTCGGTTAGGTCGTAGCCGTCGTTCCGGTCTGGCGCGAGGTCGAGCACTCGGACGGCACCGAGCGATGAGAGGTCGCTCTCGATCGCCGCGGCGGCTTCCCGTCCCCGCTCGTCGCAGTCCATGATGACCGTGACCTCCCGTCCGGCAAGGAGCTGGGCCCACGCGCGTCTCCAGGCGTCGACGCCGGGCACAGCGATCGCGGGTAGCCCGCGGGAGCGGGCAGCGATCATGTCCGGCTCGCCCTCTACCAGGAGCACATGCGTCGAGGGTTCGGCGGCGGGGTGCGGCAGCAACGCGCGCCGTGAGCCGGCGGTGGCAAGCATCTTCGGCTCTCGGGGCTGCGGCCAAGGCTGGTAGCGCAGCAATCCGATGAGCCGACGCTCGTCGTCGCGGACCGGGATCGTGATGCGTCCGCGGTCGACTCCGAGCTCGAGCTCCAGCATCGTGGCGTAGAGCCAGCCCCGGTCTCGGGCGAGCTTGGCGATGAGGTCGGTGTCGGCCGCGAGCGCGGCTTGCCAGCGATCGATGTCGTCCTCGGTGGGGCGCAGCGGCGTGCGCGGAGGTTGGGGCCGCCGCGCGGAGATCGACCCGGAACGCGTCCGGCGTTGGCGTTGGGGCGCCGGTAGGGGCGGTGCTCGGTGAGCCGGTAGGCGACCATCAGGTCGATCGCTCCTCGGTCGGAGTAGCCGCGTGCGGTGGCGGCGTCGAACGCGCCGCCTGCGGCGCCGCAGGCGTGGCAGTGCCAGGCGCCGTGCTCGAGGTTGACGAGCAGGATGGGTCGCGGTCGCCGCGGCGGTGGGCGTCGGGGTCCGGCGAAGCACCGGACGGAGGCCTCGGTGCGCGCCCAGCCGGGGATCTGGATGCCGAGCGCGGCGTAGTAGCCGCGGATGTCGGCGCCCGCGAGGGTCTGGGTCATCGCGCCGCCTCGCTGGTGTCCTCGTGGGCCGGCGGGATGTGCTTGTAGAGGTGGCAGGCAGTGATCCAGCGACGGAAATTGCCGTCGTCGAAGGAGTACGGGAAGCTGACCTCGGAGAGACCGACGTCCCAGAAGTGCGCGGCCCAGCGGAGCAGCATGAGTTCGCTCGATGACCATCCGCGGTGCCCGTGGTCAAGCTCGTGGACTACGGGCCAGATCGAGCGGCTTGCGAGGATCTCGGGGCCTAGCGCCGTCCATGCTTCGTGACAGCCGGTGAGCAGGTAGACGGCGGCTTGCCATTCACCCCAGTCGTCGTTGTGGAGCAGGGATGCTTGGGCGAAGGTGGGATCGTTGTCGCAGAGGCCGTCGATCCAGACCAGGAACTGCTGGTCGCGGCTGCGCAGGCGGGTGAGGATCGCCTGGATGCGTTGATCGTCATGCGGCTGCACGGTCGTCCTGCCTTTCGGTGAGGTAGATGACGTTGTCGGAGAGGTCGTCGGCCGCCTCGGCCCATTCGGGCGTCCGCATCACGATCCATGCAAACTCGCCGCCGAGCAGGGGCACCTCGTGCTGCGCACGCGAGCTCCACCGGGACAGCTGGTAGAGCGTCAGATCGCCGCGCCACATAGCCGCGACGCGTTCTGTTGAACTCATCGCCCATAACGCGTCGAGCTGCTGCTCGCGCGCGTCGTCGATAGGGATGTTCAGGGCCAGGGCGGTGCGGTTGCCTAGCTGTGTCGTCTGCTGGGGCATCGGTGCTCCTTGCGGGTCGGGGGCTCGATCGGCCCCCCGTGCCGGCGCGCAGCGGCGGCAATCATCCGGGGCGTCGAGACCCCGGCCCGCCGGAATGGCGGCGGCCGTCATGGCTGCCTCCCGGCGCGGTCGGCGGCGAGCTCGGCGAGACAGGCGCGGCAGGTGTCCTCGCCCTCAGCGGCAAAGACGGTGTTGCGCCCGCAGCTGGCGCACCATCCCCAGTCCTCGCCGGGCTCCATCATTCCGGCGCGCTGCGCGTACAGGGTGTGCAGGTGGCGCTCGAGCGCGTCGATTCTGTCGCTGAGCGATACCGGCGCCTGGCTACGGCTGCCGCGATGACCCAGCATCCGGTCGACGTCGGAGCGACGGACCAGCAGCTTTCGTTGCCCCGGGCGAGTGGCGGGCAGCCGTCCCCGAGCGATCCAGAGCCGGACCGTCGCGGGATTGACGCGCAACTCGGCGGCGATCTCGGCGAGCGTAAGCCAGTAATCCTCCGGCGCGTCGAGATCGTGCTGGGCCGGCAAGTCCACGGCGGCGATCGCTTGTGGCGTGGTAGTTGTGTCGTGTCGCATGTCGCTCTCCTTCGGGTTGAGCGGGCTGGCGGGACGCCCCTGGCCGGGCGTCCCGCCTTCGCTCGCCGTGTTACGCGGCCGCCTCGACAGGCTCGGGCTCCGAGTCCTCGTCGCGCTTGCGCGGGTCGAGGAACTCGACGCTGTCGGCGTTGACCTCGAGCTTCTGCCGGCGGCCGTTCTCGCCGTCCCACTCGGAGTGGTGCAGCCTGCCCTGGACGGCGATCTTGCGGCCCTTGGCGAGGTACTCCTTGCAGATCTCGGCCTGCCGTCCGAAGACGGTGACGTCGACGTAGTCGGCGCCCTGGTCCTCGCCGTCCTTGCGGGGGCGCTGCACTGCGAGCCGGAGGTTTCCGACCTGGATTCCCTTGCGCTCGTTGAGCGTGGGGTCGGCCGTGAGCCGGCCGATGAGGTTGACAGAGTTCATGCGATCCCTCCTTGTGGGGGTCTGTTGGTTGATGAAGCCGTGTAGCGCCGGGTCGGCCGAGCGGAACCGAGCGGCAGCGAGGGGAAGGGAGCGTGCGACCTTGAAGCGGCCTGGCCGACCCGGCGCATGATCAGGCGAAGGCAACCAGCGGGCACCCACAAGCCGGGGGGTTCACGCACTGTCTGCCGCCTTTGACTCGGCGCTCGGCGCTTGTGGCGCGCGGTGTGGTGTGGCCCAGGTCTCGAGGCTCGCGGCCGCGATCAGCAGCGCCAGCGTGAGCCCGGCGAGGACCATGAGCCGATGCGTCGGGCCGCGGCCGCTGCGGCCGCTGATCCAGACATGGACAGCGACGGCGAGCGCCGCCCATTCGAGTGGCAGCTGCGGGAGGTATGGCAGCAGTCGGCCTTGCCAGCGTCCCAGCTCGATCCCGACCGGAATGGTGCTCGCGGCGGTGAGGGCGGCGACGATGAGGTCGCCGGCACGGCGACCGAGGCGGCTCTGCGGGAAGTCGAGCACGACGAGCAGGAACGGGGCGGCGAGCACACGCGCGTTGTTCTGAAGGATCCCGGCCGCGTCGCCGAGGCTGCCGGTGAGAGTCGGGTGCGGACGGGTCGAGCCGGCCAGCGCCGGGTCAACGAGCGCGAGGCCGACCCCGAGTGCGGTCAGGCCGATGACCGCGCTTGCGCTGAGCGTCGGATGCCAGGTGTGTCGGATTGGCGGTCAGCTCTGTGGTGACCATGCGCTCACAACGAATCCGTTGCGGGTGTGCTCGACTTGGGCGTTGGTGACGTGGTCGGTGGGCGGCAGGCCGGCGTAGTCGCCCTGGCCGGTGGTGGTCTCGCGGGTGACGATCACCCACCAGCCGGCCGCTGGCCCTTGACCGGGCGCGATCGCGACGACGGTGCCGGTGTTGGCGACCTGGCTGGCCTGCAGGGTGCTGTCGTGCCCGTAGCTGGCGGCGGCTTGGAGCGCCTGCGCGCGGGCCTGGCCGACGTGAGATCGCGGCGAGCTGGTCCTGGACGCCGGCGACGGTCTTGGCGGTCCAGTTGATGTCGAGGTTGGCGTAGCGCTCGAGCGCCGCCTGCGGGGTCGGGCTGCCGGCGCCGGCCGCCGAGTTGTTCTGGGCTGCTTGCGCGGCGTTCGGGATCGTGCCGCCGCGCTCGGGGGCAGGGTCGGCGTTGGTCGCGGTCGCCGTGGTCGACGTCGTGCTCGTCGACGTCGAGGTGCTGGTCGTTGCCGGGTGCTGGCTGGTGTAGGGGTCGGTCAGCCCGCAGCCGGCCAGGGTCAGGGCGACGGCGAGGGCGGCGGGGAGGCGGAGGTGGAGTGGGCGCATCAGAGCCCTGCCGGGTGTCGTTGGACGAACCCGCCGTTGCCGGCGGCTTGGTCGCCGGCGTATTGGGCGGGGATGATCGAGGCGGGCTGCCAGCGCGGCCCGCTCCCGGGGCTGGTTGGCTGGACCGGCGCGTACCAGGCGGTGTCGAGCACGACCCCGGCGACGTTGATGAAGGCGTGGGCGCTGTTGGCGTAGACGGTGATCCACTGGCCAGGCCCGGCCTGCCCGTAGCTCTCGAGCCCGGTCGAGTCCTCGGCGTAGTCGCCGAACATGCCGGCGCCGTGGAGGACGTAGCTGGTCGAGCCCGAGCAGTCGTAGCCGGCGGCGAGCTGGGTCAGCGGCTGTCCGTGCCCGCCGCCCCAGATGTAGGGCTTGTCGATGAGCTGGTTACCGGCGGCGATCGCGAGCTTGACCGCACGCGGCGCGTCTTGCGGCGCGGCCGCGAGCCCGCTCGGCAGGATCTTCGCGGTCTGGCCCGGCGTGAGCGGCAGCGGCCCTCCAGCCGCCGAGCACCCTGCGCTCCCGCTGCCCGCGGTCGCGGGCTGGGTAGCGGCCGCGGTGGGGGTGATCTCGCCGAGCAGGCTGCCGGTGCCAGGGTCCGGCGCCGGGGTGACGGTGACGTGGCGAACGCCCCACGCGTCCTGGGAGGCGCGGCCTTGCCAGTCGTAGATGTCGACGTGGCGTCCGATGATCGCCCCACCCGTATCGCCGGCGTAGAAGGCGTGTGGGGTCCTGAACGGGTTGGGCGAGACGTGCGCAAAGCTCCGCAGCGGGATCACCGACGGGTCGACGGCGATCTCGTAGGCGGGCGGTCCGGCGGTGAGGTTGAGGCCGGTGGCGGTGACGCCGGACCCGTTGATTGCGTCCCACGGCGGCCCGTACGCGGTCGCGATCCACGGGCCGGACCCGACCGGCAACCCGGTTGGCGACGAGGCGATCGACGTGCAGGGCGGGTTGCCGGCGCCGGCGAGCAGCACGACCGGGGCGAGCACGATCATGAACCCGAAGGCCGGGACCATCCAGATCAGCTTGGTCCGGGTGCGGCGTCCAGACGGGACGGTGACGGTCATCGCTCGAATCCCTGTGGCTGGCGTTGCCGCTCTTGCCAGGCCGGATCGCAGAGCCGGGTGAGCGCCTTCCACGGGTCCCCGCCGGTCTCCCGCAGGGCGGCGTGTCGGAGTGGCTGGTCGAGCTCGGGGTTGGAGCTCGCGATCCAGTATTCGGGCGCGCCAGGGGCGATCCGGATCGCGCCGCGTCCGCGCTTGCTGATCATGTACAGCGTCGAGTAGCTCCCCTTCTGGGAGGGGAGCGAGGTGATCTCGGCGATGTCGGTGTCGGTCAGCGCGAGCGAGTCGCGGGCGTGCTCGAGGTCGCGCCGCTCGTTGGGAAGGCAGAGCGCGACGGCGTGGTTGCTCAGCATCGAGCGGCCCTGTTCTGAGTCGAAGTCGCGGAAGAACTGGGTGATGAACGTCAGCCACAGCGCGTAGTGCCGCGCCCGGCGGGCGTACTCGTTCAGCCACGCCCCCGCGGCGGGCGAGCTGAGCGGCTTCCAGCCCTCCTCGATGATCAGCTGGCTCTTGCCCGCCCACGGCCCGTGCCCGTCAAGCTCGCCGGCGACCCGGGCGCGGCGCTAGGCGGTGGACGTGCCATTCGACGTAGTCGGCCACCGCGAGCGTCAACGCCGGCGCGAGCCGGTCCGAGAGGCCGGTGAAGTCGAACAGCACCAGCGGCGCGTCCTCGTCGACGGTGGTGCGCCGGTCGGCGATGTGCGCGAGCGTGCCCGTCCTGGCCGTACGGGCCGAGGCGCAGCAGCAGCGACTGCAGCTTGTCGGCGTTCGCGCCCGTCAGCTGCCCATCTCTGCTGCCGATCGTGGAGCGCGTCGATGAGCAGCTGCTCGCGCGGCCGCTCCCGGCTCTGCTCGCGCATCGCTTGTAGACGGCCGTGATCGCGTCGCGCAGCAGCGCCTCCTCGTCGGCGTCGAGCGTGCGCACGAGGCCTTCGGCGTCGTGCGCCTCGCCGATCAGCAGGGCGTGCAGCGCGAGCAGGAACTCGACCTTCTGGTCGGGGACGTGCTCGACGTCGGGGACGTCCCACGGGCAGATGACCGCGCCGTGCGCGGTCCCGAGCTGCACCCGCCGCCCGCCGGGAATCAGCGAGAGGAGCGTGTCGTAATGGCCGGTGCCGGTGCTGTCGCCGCGGTCGTCAGGGGTTGAGCTGCGGTCGGTGATGTAGATCCGCCCGCCTTGGGCGATGAACCGGCAGGCGAGCAGGATCGAGGTGACCGTCTTGCCGCCGCCGCCCTTGCCGACGATCAGCGTCAGCGTCGTCGCGAACTGCCGGTCGTAGGGGTCGAGTCGCTCGATCGTGCCGCCGGGGTCCGCGGTCCCGAGGATCAGACCGTCCGGGCACCCGCACCGGCTGGAGGTGAGCGGGACGCAGTGCGCGATGTTTCGCTGCGCGTAGCGGCGCCTCGCGCGCAGCGGGTCAACGCCGAGCGGCAGCGTGGCGGTGAAGCCCTGCAGCGCGAGGTGGCGGCCGCGGACGACGCGGGCGTTCGTGAGCGCGTGGAAGTCAGAGCACGTCTGCTTGACGATCCGGTCAAAGCTCTCGGCGTTTCCGGAAGGGTCGCGGATCGAGCAGTAGACACCGACCTCGTAGACGGTCGCGCCGACCTGAGCGGCGAGCTCGGCGTCCATCACCGCCGCCTCCTCCAGCGCGTCCTCCTCATCGCTGCCGACGAGCCGGTCGCGGCGCTCCTTGTAGCGGACCGCGGCCCGCAGACGCTGCCACCGGCGACGCTGGCGGTGCTTCTCCCGCGAGCGGACACCCACCCTGATGTGAACGGCGAGCGTCGCGGGCAGCGGGCAACTGAGCAGGTGCGCCAGCCACGACGGGTCGGTCGCCAGCGGCGGGGCCGCGAGATGGATCGTCTCCTCCAGCGTCCCGTCGGCGTGGCGCAGCCACGCCGGGTGCTCGCCGATATCGATCCCCGCCGCCGGGTGCTCGCAGATCACCTCGAGCGTCCGGTGGCGCAGCTCAGAGGCGTCCTCGAGCCTGGTCGCCGCCGCAACCTCGCACGTGCCGGCAAGCCGCTCGAGCAGCCGCTCCTGCTCGGGCTCGGTGAGCTCGGCGGCGGGGTGAAGGCGCTCCCACAGCAGCGCGAGCGCCGGGGTGCCGTCCAGCAGCCACGTGTCGATGCCAGCGCCGCGTAGGACCGCCTCGACCTGGCCGGCGAGCCGCTCGCTCTCGAACGCAGCCTCCAGATGGGTCTCCCACAACGTCCGTCCGCGAGCACCCGCCCAGCCGGCGCGCAGCTGCTCGCGGCTGTCGTCGATCACCGGCCGGTAGGGCACCACGACCCACCACCGCGCCGCGACCGCCGGCTGCTCAGCCCCGGCGGCCGCCCGGACCGTCTGGCGGGTTGCGGCCATCAGCCGCCTGCGCGCGGCGGCCAGGTCGGGCTGGCCGGCGAGCTGGTCGCGCGCCGCCGCGATCTCGCACGCGCGAATGTCGGCCGCGAGCGCGTCGTGGATCGGGACCGGGTCGGTCTGCGCCAGGATCGTCAGGCCTTGGCGGTCGGGGATGATCCGGCACAGGTGTGCGAAGCAGCTCTCGATCCGCGCGAGCTCGGAGGGGTCCGCGGTGATCGTGTTCGGCACCCGGTCGCACTCGATCACCCGCACATACCGCCCGTCGGTCGTGACGATCAGCCCGTCCGGCTCGACGAGCGCGATCGGCAGCACCGACGCGAGCGATCCAACCCGGGCGGCCATCAGTCGAGCACCCCCTCGGGGTCCTCGTCGAGCACCTGAGGACGATCGTCGGCTGGAACCCAGCCGTCCTTGTTCCAGATGTCGTCGAAACCTGTGTCGACGTCGAGGCCGTCGGTGTTGTGGATGTCGGGCGGCGGGGCGGTGGCGAGCACGAGCCCGTGCTTGTCGGGCCCGTCCGGGAGCGTCCACCGCTTCGGTGAGCGGCGGTAACGGGCGATCGCCTGCAGCTGCCGGCCCGGTGAGAGCGCCTGGCCGGAGACGCCAAGCAGAACCATGGCGAACAGCGCGATCAGCAGCGCGACGATCGTGATGGTCGGCTTGAAGCCAAACGGCGAGAGCTTGACCGCGCCGTAAAGCACACCACCGGCGGCGACGGCGGCGATCCACCCCGGCCACGTCAGTCCCCAGTACCGCTCGCGGTCGTTGAGCCGTCTCAGCGTCGGGGTCATCGGCCCTCTCCCTTCGGCGGCTTGCGGGTCCGGAACGGCCGGGCGCGGCGCGCGGCGAACGGTTTGCGCGCCGGCTTCGGACCGGGCGGTGACGCTGGCGGCGAGCCGTGCTGCTCAGCCGGCCGTGGCGAGGCCGGGCGAGCCGAGCTGGACGGCGAGCGCCCAGTGCTGCGGGCGGACCGATCCGCGGATGCGGTGGGGGCGCCCCCGGGGCTGCCGTTGCCGTTGGGAGGTGCTGTCCGTGCCCCGGAGCTTGAGCGCGTGTGCGCCGAGCTGGTCGGTGCGGCATCGCTCCGGCCGCCGGTTGTCGCCGCGCGCCGTCCCGGGCGTCCGCGGGAAGGGTTTTGGCGGGTCGCGTTGGCGACCTGTGCGGCCGCGGCCGCTGTGCGCGCTTCGGGTCGGTTCGTGCCAGGGTTGGGCTTGGTTTGCCAGCTTGCGGTGCCAGCGCGCGCCATCCGGACTGCCACGGCACCAGGGCGGGACCGAGCAAAGACCGCTGCGGCGGGCGACGCGGCGGCGGTCCGGCCGGCGGCGCCCGCCGCCGTCCCGATCAGTCCCCGGCGACCCACGTAGCCAGCGGCGCGGCCGGCGCGAGCGACTGCCCCGCCGCCCGCCCCGACGAGTGCCAGCTCGCCGCCCGCGGCGCCCGCCGCACGGCCAAGCCGCGACCCGTACTCCCGCAATGATTGGCCGGTCGTCCGCCGGGCGCTCGCGGCCGGCGTCGCGGCCGACGGTGCTCGCTGGCCGCCGAGGACGAGCAGACCGGAGAGCTGCAGCCGCAGAAGGCTCGAGACCTCGCGCGCGGCCTTCAGGCACAGCCACAGGCTCGCGAGCCCGGCGACAGCAAGCAGCAGCCCGCCGGCGAGGCTCCCGAGTGCGCTGTTGCCGGCGATCAGCGGACCCGCGGTCCCCGAGTCGCCGATCAACAGCGCGCCGACCGCGAACAGCGTCGCCCACGCGACTCCGAGCAGTAGCAGCGCGACCGCAGCGCTGGCCCAGGCGCGCGCGAGCGCGCTGCCGGCGCGGGTCGGCACGAGGCCGATCGTCACCGGGCCCGTCGCGTACAGCAGTGCGCCGAGCAGGATCACGACGACCTTGAGGAAGATCAGGCCGATCAGCTCCAGGCCGATCGCGCCCATCAGCCCGAGGTCGATCAGCTGCCAGCCACCCAGCGCGACGCCGTCGACGGCGTACTCCATCAGCTTGTACAGCCCGCGGCTGACGGCGGGCACCGACAGGATCGTGTTCGTGATCTGGTCGACGAGCGCCGCGGCCTGCGACCACCAGTAGGGGTAGCTGACGATCACCGCGGTGACCGCGAGCATCCGCAGCACCGGGATGCCGACCGGGTCGGACTCGCCGATCATCGCCCGGCTGGTCGCGTAGACGAGCGTCAGCGGTGCGATCGCGACGCCGAGCCAGGTGAACACGTCGCGCAGGGCGTTGATCCCGGCGAAGCCGTACACGTGCCCGCCGCCGGGGCTGGTGACCTTTCCGGCGTAGTCCGGGACGGCGACGATCCACTGCATGATCTGCAGCCCCTTGTGGACCCAGGCGTGCGGGATCAGCATCTTCACCAGCGCGGCGATCGTGGTGAGGATGAACTTGGTCGCCAGCCCGATCGTCCACGTGAACGCGCCCAGAATCGCCCCGCCGATCGTCGAGAAGATGCTCCCGACCGCCCCGCCGAGCGTGCTCACGCATCGGCCCGATGATCGGGATGCTGGCCGTCACCAGCGGCACGTGGCCGCCCGCCGCGTAGGCCGGCGCCGACGACAGCAGCAGCACGCCGAGCGCGGCCAGCGCGACGCGCGTTGCGCA
This sequence comes from uncultured Solirubrobacteraceae bacterium, assembly GCA_963743985.1. Taxonomy (GTDB): domain Bacteria; phylum Actinomycetota; class Thermoleophilia; order Solirubrobacterales; family Solirubrobacteraceae; genus Palsa-465. The sequence continues at coordinate 11,421 of CAVUSD010000040.1, forward strand.
GCGAGCCGGGGAGAGAGCGATCACCGGGCGCACCCTGGGTTCTAGGCCAGGATGGCGGGGATGACGACGAGGATCATCAGCACGCCGGTGATCACGCGGAAGAGGTGATCGGGGGCGCGCTGGGAGCCGAACATCATCAGCCCGGCGACGACGACGAGGACAAGGCCGACGCCGGTGGCGATCAGCCACTCCCAGTTGCTCTGCAGCGTGCTGATCAGACCTTGAATGACCTTGCCGCCGACGGGGACCTGGCCGGTGAAGCCGGCGGCCTTCAGCGCGGCGAGCTCGCTGCCGGCGTAGAGCACCGCCAGCGCGGCGCAGATGCGACTCAGACGCGGATGGCTACGACGCAGAAACGGCATGACGCTCCTTGGTAGATCGCGAAGACTCGCATAGCTTAGCGCTAATTTGGCGCTAAGCGC
>CAVUSD010000041.1:0-42640 GCA_963743985.1 uncultured Solirubrobacteraceae bacterium
ACCCGTGGTGTACTCGCCCGGGCCGTCGCCACCGCGGACACCGGCCGGCGTTACGGGCGCCTCGGCGAGCGCCTGGATCGCCAGCCACCCGTCTGAGACCTCGAGCCCGCGGCCGACGCGACCCTCGGCGGCTGATACGACCCTCGGCGGACGAGGCCGGCGGCTCATCACGTCCCGCGGAGGGGTGATGCAGATTTCCGTCGCATGAGACGGGTCAGTCACCACACCCCAACCCGGGCGGGCCGGTCAGGCGCCGAAGAACTCGATCAGGAGCCGGGACACGAGCTCGGGCTCGTCGTGCGCGACCCAGTGACTGGCGCTCGGGATCCGCACGACCCGCTCCAGGTTGGGCACGTCGGCGGCGTGGGGCTCGGCCAGCTCGGCGCCGAGGTGGCGGTCACGCTCGCCCCAGATGACGAGCGTGGGCGCCGTCACGTGGGCGGGCTGCTCCGGCTCCCGGCGTAACCGGGCGCGAATCGTGGCTCGGTAGTAGGCGAGCATCGCGTTCAGCGCACCCGGCTGCGACCACGCCTCGACGTAACGGTCGATGTCGGCGGGCGAGAACGCCCCGGCGCGGGCGTCGTGCTCGAGCGGCCTCCGCAGTGCCTCGAAGCGCCGCAGGCGCAGCATCCGCTCGGGCACCCACGGCAGCTGCAGGGCCAGGATGTACCACGACTTGCGCAGCTGCCGGGTGGTCCGCAACCCCTCGAGCATCCGTTGCGGATGCGGCATGTTGAGGATCGCGAGACGGGCGATCGAGTCTGGATGGTTCGCCGCGGCCGCCCACGCCACGAGCCCTCCCCAGTCGTGGCCGACCAGCCGCGCCCCGTCCGCCGAACCACGTTCGGCGATCAGGTCGCGGACGTCGGCGGTGAGCAGCCTCAGCGCGTAGGACGCGACCCCCTCCGGTTTGCTCGACAGGTTGTAACCGCGCATATCGGGGGCGACGACTCGGAAGCCGGCCGACGCGAGCGACTCGATCTGCTTGCGCCAGCCGAACCAGAACTCAGGGAAGCCGTGTAACAGCACGACCAGCGGGCCGGATCCCGCCTCGACGTAGTGCAGGCGGACCGTGTCAAGCTCGGCGTAGCCGTGGCGCAGGTCGCTCATACCGCACAGGATGCCAGCGCCCGGATAGGCTGACGGCGTGGCGGGCACGGGCGAGCTTGCGGAACTCGACGAGCGCGAGCGGGAGCTCGTCCACGGCGGCCCGCCGCCGACCGGCGCACAAGCGATGAAGGCGGTGCTCAACCGCGAGGCGTTCAGCGACCCGGCGTGGGTGTACGAGCGCAAGCTCGACGGGATCCGCTGTATCGCGATCCGTGATGGCGACCGGCTGCAGATGCTGTCGCGCAACGACCTCGACCTCGGCGCCCGCTACCCCGAGGTCCGCCAGGCGCTGACCGCCCAGACCGGCACGGTCAGGTTCGCCATCGACGGCGAGGTCGTCGCCTTCGACGGCGCCCAGACGAGCTTCTCGAAGCTGGCCCAACGCGGCCATCACCCCGTCCCGGTCTTCTACTACGTGTTCGACCTCCTGTGGCTGGAGGGCGCGGACGTCCGTCCGTTGCCGTTGCGGACCCGCAAGCGGCTGCTGCATGGCGCGATCAGCTTCAACGATCCGCTGCGCTGGACACCGCACCGCAATGGTGACGGCGAGGCGATGTTCAAGGACGCGTGCCGCAAGGGCTGGGAGGGCGTGATCGCCAAGCGTGCCGACAGCCCGTACAGCTCGACGCGCTCCAAGGACTGGCAGAAGTTCAAGTGCGAGGCCGGCCAGGAGCTCGTCGTCGCCGGCTTCACCGAGCCGCGGGGATCCCGCACGGAGTTCGGCGCGCTGCTGCTGGGCTACTACGACGGGGACAGCCTGCGCTACGCCGGCAAGGTCGGCACCGGCTTCGACACTGAGACGCTGCAGGCGATCGGCGCCCAGCTGCGCGAGCGGGCGATCCAGCGACCCCCGTTCGCCGACCCGACCCTGATCAAGGAACGCGCGGTGACCTGGGTCAAACCCGAACTGGTCGCTCAGGTCGCGTTCACCGAGTGGACCGGCGCCGGGCGGCTGCGCCACCCCCGCTTCCTCGGCTTGCGAGACGACAAGCCGGCGTCGAAGGTGGTGCGCGAGTCGTGACCGACGGGACGATCCGGGTCGGGCGTCGCGACGTCCAGATCAGCCACCCCGACAAGCGATTGTTCGCCGATCCGCCGATCACCAAGCTGCAGTTGGCCAACCACTACCAGCGCGTCGCCGGCGCGATGGTGCCCCTGGTGCGCGACCGGCCGCTGGCGCTGCAGGCGTTCCCCGACGGGATCGAGGGCAAGGGCTTCTTCATGAAGTCGGTGCCGAAGTACTTCCCGGATTGGATCGCGACCGCGACCGTGCCCAAGAAGGGCGGCACGCTGACCCAGGTACTGGCCGACGAGCCGGCGACGCTCGTCTACCTGGCCGGCCAGAACGTCGTGACCCCGCACGTGTGGCTGTCACGGGCCGACGAGCCGCACACGCCCGATCGGCTGATCATCGACTTCGATCCATCGCCCGGGGTCGACTTCGCTGAGATCCGCGCCGCCGCGCGCGACGCCGGCGAGCGGCTGCGCGACGCTGGGCTGGCGACGTACGCGATGGTCACCGGCTCGCGCGGGATCCACGTCCTCTGTCCGTTGCGTCGCGGGCCGGACTTCACCGAGGTCCACGCCTTCGCCCGCGCGCTGGCCGAGCGGATGGTTGCCGACGACCCGCGCAACCTGACCCTCGAGTGGCATCGCGACGAGCGCGGCGCGCGGATCTACATCGACGTCAACCGCGTCGCCTACGCCCAGCATGCAGTCGCTCCCTACGCCGTGCGGCCGCGGCCGGGCGCACCGGTCGCGATGCCGATCGCCTGGGAGGAGCTGTCGGATCCCACCCTGAAGCCCGACCGCTGGACGATCGCCACCGCGGCCGACCGTCTCGACGCCGAGGGCGATGCGTGGGCCGGGATCGGCCGCCATGCGCGGCGGCTGCCGCCCATCCCAGGATGAACGCACCGGGCGTGCCAGCCGGCGATAACGTCTGAGCTCAAGCGATGTCCGAGAACGGTCCCGGCAGCGACGACCGCCGATCTCAGCCCGACGCTGAGCAGACGGTGCTCGCCTCTGACGCCGAGCGCGACCACGGCGTCGAGCTGCTGCGCGCCGCCGTCGTCGACGGCCGGCTGACGCTGGAGGAATTCTCTGAACGCGTCGAGGTGGCGCAGACGGCGCGGACCGAGCAGGAGCTGGCGGCACTGCTGCGTGACCTGCCGATGACCGCGGCGGTTCCAAGCAGCAGCGTGCCGGCCCCGGCCGGCGAGCACCACCGGGCGTTCTGCTCACGGATCTCACGGTCGGGGCCCTGGTCGCTACCGCCCCGCGGCTCCTACAGCTCGATCTTCGGGACGATCCACCTCGACCTCCGGCAAGCGCGCCTTTCGGCCGATGTCACCGAACTCGACGTCTTCAACCTGTTCGGAACCGTGACCGTGATCGTGCCCGAGGGGGTCGAGGTCTCGGTCGACGGCGGCGGGATGTTCGCCAGCCAGGTGATCGATTCGCCGCAGCTGCTACCGGTGCACGGCGCCCCGAAGCTGCTGATCCATGCCTCCGGGCCGGGCGGCACGCTCTACGTGCGCACCAAGGCGCCGGCCGGCACGCTCGACAAGTTGATCGAGACCGCACGCGCGGTCAAGCAGCTCCACGGCGGCCGCGGCGACGACAACCCGGCACCCTGACCGCGGGCAGATGCTGGTCGCCGTCACCGACCACGCCGCCGAGCGCTTCCAACAGCGGGTGCGCGGCACGCTGGAGGCGAAGTCCGAGATCGCCGCGCGCGTCGCCCGCGCCCACGCGGCCGGCCGAATCGAACCCGGCGAGCGCGGCGCACTGCTCGTCCGTGACCTGCAGCGCCCGGGCCTGATCTACGTCTGCCGGCCCGAACGTGACGAGCTGGTGGTGACGACATTGTGGGAGCAGGGCGACGATGCGGAGGTGCCCAAGCGCTTCACCGACGCGCTGCGCCGCGACGACCACCGGGTCGCACGAACCCGCAAAGAGCCCGGCTAGGCTCGACTGAATGACCGACCTCCCTCTCCCCACGCGTCCGCTCGGCAGCTCCGGCCTGCGGGCCTCGATCGCCGGCCTTGGCTGTAACAACTTCGGACGCCGGACCGACGTCGCGGGCACCCGCGCCGTGATCGACGCGGCGATCGCGGACGGCGTCACGTTCCTGGACACCGCCGACATCTACGGGCCGCGCGGTCTCAGCGAAGAGCATCTCGGCGAGGTGTTGCAAGGCCGTCGCAGGGAGGTCGTGCTCGCGACCAAGTTCGGCGGGGACATGGGCGACGGGAAGGGACCGGGCGGCTCGGCGACGTACGTGCGGGATGCAGCCGAGGCCTCGCTGCGACGCCTGCGCACCGACGTGATCGACTACTACTGGTACCACCGTCCCGATGGCGTCACGCCGATCGAGGAGACGCTCGGGGCGCTGCACGAGCTGGTCACCGCCGGCAAGGTCCGGGCGATCGGCTGCTCGAACTTCTCCGGTGCGCAACTGCACGAGGCTGACACGGCCGCGCGCCGCAATGGCCTGACACCGTTCACCGCCGTCCAGAACCACTACAACCTGCTCGTCCGCGACGATGACGACGACGCGCTCCCGGCCTGCCGCGAGCTGGGGATCAGCTACGTGCCGTTCTTCCCGCTGGCCTCGGGGCTGCTGACGGGTAAGTATCGCCGTGGCGAGCCAGGCCCGGACGGGGCCAGGTTGAGCGACCGCGACCAGATCGCCACCCCGGCCCAGTTCGACCTGATCGAGGCGCTCGAGTCCTATGCGGCGCAGCGAGGCGTCTCGCTGCTCGATGTGGCGATCGGTGGGCTGCTCGCCGACGAGATCGTCAGCACCGTCATCGCCGGGGCCACCAAGCCCGAGCAGGTCCACGCGAACGCCTCCGCCGCCAAGTGGATTCCGGCCGGCGACGACCTCGTCGCGCTCCAGCAGGTGCTCGCCGACCACCCGGTCTGATCGTCGCGCCGCGCGACCGCTGACCGAGATCAGGTGATCGACAGCGCGACCGCCCCGGCGGCGATCAACACGCTCGCGGCGATCCGCCGTGACCCCAGTCGCTCGCCGAATACGAGCGCCCCGATCGCCGCGCCGAACACGACGCTGGTCTCACGCAGGCCGGCGACGATCGCCAACTCCCCGCGGGTCTGCGCCCACAGCACCAGCCCGTAGGCGAGCACCGAGATCACGCCCGCGCCGGCCGCGCGCACGATCAGGTCACGGGGAACGCGCGGCGATCGCAGACGAGCCGCGATCGAGCCGTCGCCGGCGCGCAGCCGATGCCGCGCCCAGACGATCGGGACGATCATCCCCTCGGCGACGAACAGCCAGCCCCCGTAGCCAAACGGCGTTCCGCAGCGTCGAACGCCTAGGCCGTCAAGGACGGTGTAGGTGGCGATCGACAGCCCCGTCAGGACGGCGAGGCCGACCGCTCGCCGCGATCTCGTCATGTCACGCGCCCTCACGCGGCCATGTCTGCGTGCGGCAGAGCCCGGCAACGCGACCCCCAGCAAGCCGGAGCTGAGCACGACCAATCCGGCGATCTGCCAGACGCTCAGCGTCTCGCCCACCACCAGTACCGCGAACAGGGCGACGGCCGGTGGAGACACGCCACGCGCCAGCGGATACGCCTGGTTGAAGTCGGTGTCGCCATACAGCGCGACCAGGAGCAGGTTGTAGACGCCATGGACGACGACGGATCCGATCAGGAACGGCAACGCGTCCGCGGACGGCGCGGCGGCGACGAGCGCGACCGGCAGGCAGACGAGGGTCGCGGCAAGGCCGAGCACCGCCATCACCGTCAGGCGGTCGTCGATCGACTTCACGATGGCGTTCCACGAAGCGTGCAGCGCTGCAGCGATGACGACCAGCGCGATGACGAGCAAGACGACGACCTCCGGGCATGGGTCTACCAATGCCCTCGGGGCTTTTATCCCGTCAGGTGTGGCCGTCCGGCTGATGCTGGACGGCTGGCGCCGCTCGGTCCAGGCCCGTTCGCCCTTGTGCGTGTGGACGGCAGCGGAACCCTAGGCGCAACCGCAAGCTGCGTCTGACGCTACCAGGATGCGTACCCTGAGCCCGGTGCGCCAAGGCTCATTGTGGATCCGGCTGTTTCCCGCACTGTGGATGCGGTATGCGATCTCGATCGTCGTCGGCGGGGCGGTGATCACCGGGCTGATTCTGTTCGTCGATCACAACAACAGCAACTCCGAGGCCAACAGCTCGCCCAAGTCGCTCGAGGCCGAGTATCGGTACGCGCGGGTCGTGATCGGCGCCGAACAGGCGCCGCACACGGTCGCGGTCGCTCGCGGGCAGTCGGCCCAGGCGGCGTTCGTGGCGGTCGTCCGGGCCAACATGCGCCACCGGGTCAAGACCGGCAATGTCTCCGGGCAGCTGCAGAAGGTTCGCTGTCACGGGTCGGGCACACAGAGCGGGCGCGTCGCGTATCGATGCGTGGCGATGGCCGGCAACGTCAACTATCCGTACGTCGGCGTGTTCACCAAGGCCACCAGACACGTCACCTACTGCCAGCGCGACACACCACCGATCCCGACCGAGCACATCCCGGTCAGCGCCCGCTGCACGCTGTAGCTGTTCGCCACGCCGGAACGCCGCTCAGCGCCAACGGACCGCCTGCGCGGCGTTCGAATGCGGCGCGAATACAACAGCGGAGATCGTGGCGTGCCTGGGCAACGAGAACGCGACGCAACCGGGGCGGACGTCGCCGCTGTAGATCGCCGACTCGAAGTCGACCAGCTGGGTCTCGCAGACGCCGGACGTGGGAGCCAGCGGCGTCGCGTCGGCGCTCGTGTGCGCGAGTTGCAACGACCAGTCACCCGATGCGGTGCTGTCGTAGGTCGCGCCGGCGACGACCGCGATCCGGACCTCCACACCGACCGGCCGGGTACCGGGCACGACGTTCGCGCCGTGGTAGGGCAGCGGATCGATCACCTGGGTCACGGTCACGTGCAACCTCGAGCCGTACGCGGTCAGCTGCTGGGTCTGGCCGATCGCCGGAAGCGGCGGCCGCCGGCGCTTATGGTGTCTGTGGCGCGTCACCGACGAACTCACCGAGCTCGCCGTGGTCGAGCTTGTCGTCGACAGCGAGGTTGACGTCGCGGAGCCGGAGCCGGAGCCGGAGCCGGAACCACCCGAGCCGCCGCAGCCCGCGATCGCCGCGCCGGCCCCGAGCGTCGCGCACACGAGCGCGGCGCACATGAGGTTGTCGAGACCGGGCATCGGCGTCGCCAGAATCTACAGCGCGACGGCGGAGCGGATCGGCGGACGCTCGAGCACCGGCACCCGGGTCACGGCGCCGTCCTGCCACGGGCGCACGTAGCGGCCGTCGACGTCGGCGCGACGGGGCCTGACGATTCGATGTTCCACCGCGGCCAGCACCGCGTAGGCCATCTCGCCGAGCGCACGCAGCGACTGATGACGATTCTGGCGCGTGCCGAGCTGACACTCGGCGAGCGCGTCGAGACCGTGCGCCCGCAGCGCGTCGATCAGCACCGCGATCTCGACGCCGTACCCGACCGGAAACGCGCACCGCTCCAGCACCCCCCGTCGGGCGGCGAACTCGCCCGCCAGAGGCTGGGAGAAGCCGGCCAGAAGCGGCAGGTGCAGGTTCAGCAACGGCCGGGCCATCAGCTCGGTCACGCGCCCTCCCTCGTGCGGGAGCTGGACGCCGCCGGCGTCCAGCGGCCGGTCAAACGCGCCCTTGACCAACGCCAGCGAGTCGTCGGTCAGCAACGGTCCGAGCAGTCCCTGCAGGTGCAGCGGAGTCGGGTCGGCGGTGTCGCCGTCTAGGAAGCAGACGATCTCCCCGCCGGTCGCCTGCAGCGCCCGCCACATCGCGTCGCCCTTGCCGAGCGCCGGACCCAGCTGACGCTCGAGCTCGTTGTCCAGCAGCACCCGCGCGCCGGCACGCCGGGCCACCGCCGCGGTCCCGTCGATCGACCCGGCGTCGACCACCACCAGCTCATCGACCAGGCCATGCTCGGCCAGTGGCCCGACGGAGTCCGCCAGCACCCCGCCGATCGTGGTGGCGCACTCCCGGGTCGGCACGATCACCGTGACGGTCCGCCCACGCTTGCAACGCACCAGGCGCTGCGGCGGGTATTCCTCTGAGCGGTAGCGACGGCGCGCATACCAGGACGCGACCGGCTCGGGCAGCTGCCGAACGTCGTCGGGCTCCCCGGCGGGCGCGATCTCCGCGGCGCCCACCTCAGGTTTTCTCACGACCGCCGATCGGGATATCGTCGCAGCTGTGGCCGACTGGGACGACGTCCGCGGGCTCGCGCTGGCCCTGCCGGACACCGATGAGCAGCGGTCGCGCGGTCATATGGTGTGGCGCGTGCACGGCAAACTGTTCGTACTCGAACGTCCGTTGCGCACGACTGACCTGCGGGAGCTTGGCGACGCCGCGCCGACCGGCGCGATCCTGGGGGCGCGGGTCGAGCACCTTGCCGCCAAGGAGGCGCTGCTGGCCGACGACCCGTCGGTGTACTTCACGACCTCACATTTCGACGGCTACGCGATGATTCTGGTCGTGCTCGATCGAATCAGCCCGACCGAGCTGGAGGAACTGGTCGTCGAGGCGTGGTTGAGCCGGGCCCCGAAACGGACGGCCCGGGAATACGTCGCGGCGCACGGTCTCAGGGGCGACGATGGCGTATGACGAGCAGCTGGCCGATCGCGTCCGGGAGATCGTCTCGGCCGCCGGCGAGTTCAGCGAGCGCAAGATGTTCGGCGGGCTGGCGTTCATGGTCGGTGGCCACATGGCCGTCGCGGCCAGCCGCGACGGCGGAATCATGGTGCGCGTCGATCCGGCCGAGACCGACGCGCTGCAGGCCGAACCGTTCTGCCGCCCGTTCGTGATGCGCGACCGGCCGATCGACGGATGGCTGCGAGTCGACGCCGACGGCGTCACGACCAAGCGGCAGCTGCAGCGCTGGGTGATGCGCGGCATCACCTACGCCCGGGCGCAGCCGCCCCGGCATTGAGCTGCCCGGGGCGGCCGGCGGGCGAAGTTCAGCTCGGCGGCGCCTGCACGACCATCAGCACGTTGGCGTCGTGGTCACGCAGCCAGAACATCGGCGGTACGGGGTCGCCGTAGCGCGCGACCTCGGCGTCGACGTCGACGCCGGCCTCCTTGAGCTGCGCGTGCGTCGCATCGACATCGTCGGTCGTGATCGTGATCCCGGTCTCGACCCCGACCTTGGCCTCGGCCCCTTCCGGCGGCGGCGCCAGCGCAATCCCGCTCGTGCCGCCGGGCGGGTAGACCTCGATCCATCGCATCCCGCCGCCGAACGGGACGTCCGTGCGCTTCTCGAACCCGAGCTTGCCGACGTAGAAATCGACCGCCCGGTCTTGATCCGGGCACGGGATGCAGATCAGGCTGATCTCCTTGAGACCGGTGTCCGCCATGGGTGTGCTCCTTGCTGGTGTGGTGTTGGCACCGTCTCAGACCGCCGGGCGCATCGCAACTCATCGTTGTCTGAGCGGAATATTCGTCAAGGTCGCCCGATTCGGGGGTATACGTCCACGCGGGCGATCTTCGAAGACACGGGAGGATGCAGATGGCTTTCGAATACGAGGACAGGTGGATCCGCTGCACGCCCGAGGCGATCGAGGTGCGCGGTTATTACTTCCCGTGGGGCACCAAGCACATCCCGTACCGATCGATTCGCTCGATCGCACGGGTCAACCTCGGTGCGCTGACCGGGCGCGCGCGGCTCTGGGGCACATCGAACCCGGGGCGCTGGGCGAGCTTCGACCCTCGCCGGGCCACGAAGCAGATCGGGTTCGACATCCAGCTCGGTGGCCCGGTCAAGCCGCTCATCACCCCCGATGATCCGAACGCTTTCGAGACGGCGGTGCGCGGGCACGTCGACCCCGAGGTGTTCGTCGCCGGCGGCAGGCGCAGCGCGATCGTCTGACGCCGCGCGCCCGGCGTGGCCCGGGAACTACGATCGCAACGTGGCCACCGCAGACTCCCCGACGCCCAGCGTCGGCGCGTTCTCGCGCGTTCCGTCGCCGGCGCTGGTCATCGGCGGGATCGCCTCGGTCCAGTTCGGCTCGGCGATCGCGACGAAGCTGTTTGACACGGTCGGCCCGGGCGGGACGGTACTGCTCCGTCTGTTGACGGCGAGCGTCGTCCTGTGCGTGGTGACCCGCCCCGCGCTCGCCGGCCGATCACGGCGCCAATTGGGGCTGGCGGCGCTGTTCGGCCTGGTGCTGGCCGCGATGAACATGACCTTCTACCACGCGCTGGAGCACATTCCGCTGGGGATCGCGGTGACGCTCGAGTTCGTCGGGCCGCTCGGCGTGGCTGTCCTCGGCTCTCGGCGCCGTCTGGATCTGCTGTGGGCGGCGCTCGCGATCGTCGGGATCCTGGCGCTGACGCACGGCGATACGAGCGGGCTCGATCCGCTCGGCGTGATCCTGGCGCTGATCGCGGGCGGCTGCTGGGGGGCGTACATCCTCGTCAACGCGCGCGTCGGCCAGGCGTTCGCGGACGCCAGCGGCCTCGCACTGGCGATGTGCGTGGCGACGATCGTGTCGCTGCCGATCGGACTCGCCGAAGGCGGTAGCCAGCTTCTCTCGTTACGTTCACTCGCGCTCGGCGCCGCGGTTGGGATCCTCTCGTCGGCGATCCCCTACACGCTGGAGCTCGAGGCGCTGCGCCGGATCGCCACCCACGTGTTCGGCGTGTTGATGAGCCTCGAGCCGGCCGTCGCGGCCCTGGCGGGATTCGTCGTGCTCGGACAGGGCCTGAGCGTGCGTGAGCTCGGGGGGATGGCGCTCGTCGTCGCCGCGTCGGTCGGCGCCTCGCTGGCGAGCCGCCGGTCGGCGGCGCTCGCCGTCACCCCGTAAGGCCCGCGCACGTTTCCGGACCGCCGGTCCGCTTTGATGCTATTGTGCGCTCAACAAAACCTTTGGACGGTTACCTCGCGGCGCCGTCCACCCTCGACCCAAGGAGCACCACGTGTCCGTCACCACCGCGCAGGACCGGCTCGCCGGCAACTGGCAGTTCAACGCCGTACATTCGTCGGCCGACTTCTCGGTCAAGTACCTGGTCGCGAAGTTCCGCGGCAGCTTCGAGGAGCTCGACGCGACGCTCGCCGACGGCGTCCTCAGCGGCTCGGCCAAGATCGCGTCGATCAACGTCAAGCAGGAGAGCCTGGTCGGCCATCTGATGGCGCCGGACTTCTTCGACGCCGAGCAGTACCCGGAGATCTCGTTCACGTCGAGTTCGATCGAGGCCAACGGCGACGACGTCACGGTCGACGGCGAGCTGACGCTGAAGGGCGTCACCAAGCCGATCCACGCGACCGGCACCCTGGAGGGCCCGACCGAGGATTTCATGGGCAACACGCGCCTCGGCTTCACGCTCGAGACGACGATCGACCGCACCGAGTTCGGCGTCAGCTGGAACGCGGACCTGCCCAAGGGCGGCAAGGCGCTGGCCGACGAGGTCACCCTGGTCGTCGAGCTCGAGTTCGCAAAGGTCTGATCGATGCGGCTCCTGGCAATCTCCGGATCACTTCGCCGGGACTCTCATAACACCGCCCTGCTCCGGGCGGCAGCGTCGCTGCTGCCGTCCGGGGTGGAGCTGGCGATGTACGAGCGACTTGGCGAGCTGCCGCCATTCAACGAGGAACTGGTCTCCGACCGACCGGCCGCTGCGCAACACCTGTGGGACGAGATCGACGCCGCCGACGGCGTGCTGATCTCGACACCGGAATACAACAGCTCGATCCCCGGCGTCCTGAAGAACGCCCTGGACTGGATGTCCCAGCCGCTGATCGAGTCGCCGCTGCGCAATAAGCCGGCCGCCGTGATCGGCGCCTCGACCGGGATGTTCGGCGCCGTCTGGTCGCAGGCCGAAACCCGCAAGGTGCTCGGCGCGATCGGCGCCCGCGTGGTCGACCGTGAGCTGCCGATCCCCACCGCGCACGAGCAGTTCGACGAGCACGGCCGCCTATCGGACGACGACCTCGAAGCCGAGCTGCTGATCTCGCTCAACGAGCTGATCGACGCGATCAACGCGCGCGCCGAGGCCCGGCGCGCCTCAGGCGAGGCGGACCCGGCGCTCGCCTGAGCCCGCCGGCTCGCTGATTCGCCGATGGCCGTCCCATTCGACATCGAACCCGTCGACGAGCCCGACACCTCCGCCGAGCTGCCGGTCCTCGGGCAGCCGCGGGAGCGGTGCGACGCGCTGCGCAATCGCCGGCGGATCCTCGCCGCCGCCGCCGAGATCGTCGCCGAGCACGGTGCCGAGGGGCTGTCGATGAACGCCCTGGCCGTGGCGGCGGGTGTCGGCAAGGGCACGATCTTCCGTCGCTTCGGCGACCGCGACGGGCTGCTGCTGGCGCTGCTGCACGAGGACACGATCGTGTTGCAGAACGAGTTCCTGTCCGGGCCGCCGCCATTGGGGCCGGGAGCTCCGGCGGCCGAGCGCCTGGAGGCGTTCATCGTCGCCTGGATCCGCTTTGAGGCGGCACACCTGGAGCTGCTGCTCGCCGCCGAGCAGGGACACGTCGGCGGCGACAACCTCGCGCTGACCTCATTGCGGCTGCACGTGTCGTGGCTGGTCGAGCAGATCGATCCGCGCCTGGAGGCACCGCTGGTCGCCGAGATGATCCTCAACTCGGTTTCAGCGCGAGTGATCCGTCGCGCCTACCGCGGTTCCGGCGATTCGACGGCCGAGCTCGAACGTGCGGCGATCGCGCTGGTACGTGGAATCACCGGATAGGGCTGTCCGCTTCTGCTAGCGTCGGCGTGCAGAAAGTGGACGGCAGTTATCCGGAACCGGGACGACGACGTGGCGGCCACCGTGAACCCAGACCGAAACCCAGATTGGACGCGCTCCCGCCCTGGGTACCCCGGACGCATCAGGCGAATTCGGATCAACCGAGAGATTGCCCTGTTCGTCGGGCTCTACGTGATCTACACCGCCGCACGGTGGTTGGTCCACAGCCACCTGTCAACCGCGCTGTCCAACGCCAACTGGGTGATCTCGGTCGAGCACGACGCGCATCTCGGGATCGAGGGTCCGGTGCAGGATGGGCTGCACTTCGAGCCCGCGTCGTGGCTGCTGTCGAACATCTACCTCGCAGCCCAGTTGGTCGTGCCGGTGATCGCACTCGTCTACACATACGTGCGCGCGCGGCCGATCTACGTCTCGCTGCGCAACACGATCATCGCGATCTGGCTGATCGCGATTCCGGTGTTCGCGCTGTTTCCGGTGGCCCCCCCGCGGATGGCCGGGATCGGACTGGGCGAGGCCGCCAGCCGCGGCTCCGCGATCGGTCTCACCGGTCATTCGACGATCTTCTACAACCCGTACGCGGCGGTTCCGAGCCTCCATGTCGGGGTGGCACTGGCGGTCTCGCTGGCCGTGGCCGCCGCCGTCCGCCGACGCTGGCTGAAGGGGTTGGCGCTGCTGTGGGCGCCGTTGGTCACGTTGGCCGTGATCGCGACCGGGAATCATTACCTGTTCGACGTCGTCACCGGCGCGCTGACCGCGGCGGTCGCCTACGCACTGGGCCGCTGGGTCACGTCGCGGGTCAACGCGCCGGTGCGAACGCGCGTGCGAGCGGTTGATATCCCCAACCGGCAGCGCCGGCCGATCGCCGACTTGAGGACGGCTCCCTCAAGTTCCGAGCGCTCTGTGACGACGCTTATCAAACGGTAAGCCACATGCTGCAAGATTCGTTCACCTCGTTCAAGTGGAGAACACGATGCCAGCCCTTTCGATGATGGTCGCGCCGACGCCCGATGGCTGGGGCGTCTTTTTGAGCGACGGACGCCAGCTCGCAGGATTCCGCGGCATCGCCGCCCGCTGGCGCGCGCTGCGGTATCTGACGAACTTCACCGGCCTCTCGGGCTGAGCTCGACAACGCCCGGGCGCGTCGGACGGGACGCGTTCTCAGGTCCTCCTCATCGACCGAGTTAGCCTCAAGTCAGATGAGTACGACGGCCCCCGGTCAAGACCACTGCCTGCGTCGCGACGCCGCCGAGAACCGGCAACGGATCCTCTGCGCCGCACGTGAGGCGTTCGCCAATGACGGGATCGACGTCTCACTGATCGAGATCGCCCGCCGGGCAGGCGTCGGCAACGCGACGCTGCACCGCAATTTCACGAAGGAATCGCTCGTCCAGGCGCTGTACGACGAATGGCGAGCCAAGCGCCACGCGGCCGCGCTGCTGGCGCTGGAGGACCCGGACCCGTGGCGCGGCCTGCAGACGTTCATGACCGACACGCTCGAGGACGCGAGCCGCAATCGGACGCTGGTCGACATGTTCATGATCCGTCTGCATCACAACGCGATCGCCGACAACCCGCTCGCGCGGCTGATGCGCCGGGCGCAGGAGTCCGGCGACCTGCGAGACGACGCCGAGCTCGAGGATCTGTTCCTGATGTTCTGGGGCATCGCGCGCACGATTGCCATCACCGGGCGCGATGCCCCCGATCAGCTGCATCGCCAGGTCGCGATCGCGCTCGAGGGGCTGCGTGCTCGCCCCGGTCAGTCGCCGCTACCGGGCGAGGCGGTCTCCAAGGACCAGCTCGATCGGCTGATCGGGGAGTGGTCGCGGGCGACCCTCCTCCGCCGACGCTGTAGCTGAGCGACTGGAGCGCCGACCGCCGAGTCGAGCCGAAGCGTGGCGTTTTCGACCGACCCCTCCGGCCAAAAACGCCATGCTTTGAGACGGCCGGCTCGGTCAGGCCGCAACAGCGGACGCGGAAGCCGGAGCAGCGCGCCGCTGCGTCACCCGCGCGGGCGGCACCGCCAGCACCAGTCGGTCGGTCGCGTGCAGCAGCTGCTGGGTGACGCTGCCGAGCATGACCCCCGCAAGCGGCGAGTGTCCACGGCTGCCCAGCACGATCAGATCCGCGTCGATCCGTTCCGCCAGCGTGGCCAGCTGCTTGGCCGGAGAACCGGTCCCGCGAACGAGGTGGACCTCGGCGGTCACGCCCGACTGCTGGGCCATCGCCTCGCCCTGACGGACGATCCGTGAATCGATCTCGGACTCCGTCAGGAACACGTCCTGGCCACCCAACCGGCTGCCGCCCGGGATCCGCTCGATCACGTGTGCCAGATGCAGCTCGCCATCGCCGGCCCGTGCCATCCGCGCGGCCTGACGGAGCGCGCGGTCGCCATGCTCGGAGCCATCGGTTGCACAGAGAATGCGCTTGAACATCGTGTCCTCCTGGTGATTGCTGATGTCCTGAGCATCGGGCAATCCACGTCGCCCGGGTATGGGGTCACCTCCCCATACCACAGCCAGCGAGGTCAGGCGCGCCAGCCGCCCGGGTCGACGCCGCCGGGGATGTCGACCCCCGGGTCATACGGCTCCCGCGTGAAGATGAACGATCCGAGATCGAGGTGCGAGACCGATCCGTCGGCCGCGCGGACGACGCGTAGCGGCTCGCCGATGTGGTACCCGTCAAGCCCGATCCACGCATCGGGACCCTGCGGCGTGAAGCGCGACGCGCGACCGCGGCCGAGCGGTGTCGTCAGCTCCAGCTCGTCGCCGTGCGCGACCAGGACGTATGGGGACGGCCCCCAGTACCACGCCCCGACCAGTTCCAGCGTCCCCTCCGGAGACGGCACCGGAACCCACTCGTCGGGCAACCGGGGCTCCTGTTCGGCGAGGATCTTCAGCAGGTCCTCACCCAGGTCGGTGAGCCCTCGGGTCGCATTGCAGAACGTCACCACCGCGTCGCCATCCTCCTCGATCTCGAGCCCGGCGAGGAACCCGGGCATCGAGCCGCCGTGTCCGTACGCGCGCCGGCCGTCGGAGTTGAATACCTGCAGGCCGAGGCCGTATGCGGCCTCCCATCGCTCGTCTCGCAGGTCGAAGATCACGCGCGGCTCACGCATCTCCGCCAGCGTGTCGGCGCTCAGCAGGTCGGGACCGCGCCCACTGAGAAACACCGCCCACTGCGCCAGATCGTCGACCGTCGTCCACAGCTGGCCGGCCGGAGCCATCGCGCCGGCATCGTGCTCGGGTTCGGGCAATACCAAGTCCGCCCAGGGATGGACCGCAAGTCCCGGCGCCACCGGCGGCTGCGGCCGGGTGGTCGTGCGCCGCATCTGGAGCGGCGCCAGCAGCTCACGCGCGACGACCTCGTCCCAGCGCTGATCGCGGATCCGCCCGACCACCTCGCCGAGCACACCGAAGCCGACGTTCGAGTAGTGAAAGCGACGTCCGGCCTCGAACCGCGAGCCCCGCCTGAGCGTCGAACCCGTCAGCTGCTCGAAGTCGCCGCCCGGCGTTCGCTCCCACCACGCCTCGCCGGTTTCGGCGCGCAGCCCGCCGGAGTGCGACATCAGTTGGCCAATCGTCAGCTCGCCGATCCCGGTGCCCGACAGGAACCGGTCGACGGTATCCGACAGGCTCAACCGGCCCTCGTCACGCAGGCGCATGACGCATACGCCGACGAACGTCTTGGTGATCGAACCGCAGCGGTACTGCACGTCGGCGTCCGGCGTGCGCCCGTCGACCCGGCCGCGCCCGCCGGTCCAGATCAGCTCACCGTCACGCACGAGGCCGGCCACCACCGACGGCAGGCGCTGCTTGGACTGCTCGGCGGCGAGCCGGGCCATCAGGGCGTCCGCTGTGCGCTCACTGACCATCGCCCGATCGACGCTACCGAAGACCGGCGCGGCCCGGCCTGTGGTTCGATGTTGGGCATGACCGAGCGCAACGAATTACCGGTGGGACCGCAGGTGGCTTGGACACCGGTCGCACGCCCCGGCCGAGACCCGCTGGCGGGCGACCACGTGCTGTTGCGACCGCTGCGCGCCGCGGACGCCGAGGAGCTCTACGCGGCCACGCATCCTCCTGCGGGCGATCCCACCGTGTGGACGTACATGTCCGACGGCCCCTACGACAGCGTCGCTGATCTACGCCATGCGCTGACCGAAGCCGAGGCCTGCGAAGACCCGCTGTTCTTTGCGGTCGTCCGCGACGACCGGGTGCTCGGACGTGCCTCGTACCTGCGGATCACGCCGGAGTTCGGCGTGATCGAGATCGGCAACATCCTGTTCGCGCGCCAGCTGCAGCGGAGCACCGCCGCGACCGAGGCGATCTACCTGTTGGCGCGACACGCCTTCGACGACCTCGGGTACCGCCGCCTGGAGTGGAAGTGCAACGCGCTCAACGCCGCGTCCCGGCGCGCCGCCGATCGGTTCGGCTTTGCGTTCGAAGGCGTCTTCCGCAACCACCAGATCGTCAAGGGACGCAACCGTGACACCGCCTGGTACGCGATCATCGACGCCGACTGGCCGGCGGTTCGCGCTGGATTCGACGCCTGGCTGTCGCCCGACAATTTCGACGGCGACGGCGTTCAACGCGTCGGGCTGGAGCGCCTGCGTCACGAGGCCGCGCGCTGATCGTCGCCCGCGCTGGGGCCGCCTCCAGGTCGGTCACCGACTGGCTCGGGGAGCCCAGATTCCCCCCGTTTGGGGCGTCTCTCCGCTGGTACCGTCGCGCTGGTCGGGGTGTGAGGCGGCTCGTGCTCAGACCAACCTCGTCTCCTCATCCCGCCGAAGGTGGAACTCAGCTTGCCGGACAGCCGACCGCAGGAGCGCTATGACGTCGTCGTGGTCGGTGGGGGCAGCGGTGGCGTCGGCGCCGCCGTTGGAGCGGCCCGCAGCGGCGCCTCGGTCTGTCTGGTCGAGCGCTACCCGTTTCTCGGGGGTGCCGCCACCGCCAGCTCGGTGCTCAGCTACTGCGGCTTCTTTGACCAGCGCCGGGAGCGGGTGGTCGGCGGTGTCGGCGAAGAGCTGCTGGGCCGGTTGAGAGACCACGGCGCGTATCACGAGATCACGTTCAAATGGTCGGGCAACACCGTGGTCATGATCGACCCCGAGTTCACCAAGCTGGCGCTGGACGAGCTGATCTCGGATGCCGGCGTGTCGTTGCTGCTGCACAGCTACCTCACCGGTGCGCACGTCGACCGACAGCGGGTGACCGAGATCGCGGTCGCCGATCACGGTGGCGTGCGCCGGATCGCCGGCGCCGCGTTCGTCGACGCCAGCGGCGACGGCGACCTGGCCAAACTCGCCGGCGCCGCGGTCAGCGTCCCAGCCCCTGACCGGCGCCAGGCCGCGACACTCAGCATGCGAATCGGCGGGGTCACCCCGGACGCGGTGATCTCGTCGGAGTCGATGCGGATCGCGGTGGCCGCCCATAACGCCACCCACGACCGCCAGCTGACCCGCGACCACGGTCCAGCCGCGCGTCTGCCGCTCACCGGGGAGCTGACGATGCAGATTGTCGACCAGCAGGCCGATGCGCTCGACGCTCGTGACCTGACTCGCGCCGAGGTCGTCGCCCGATCACAGGCGTGGGACTATCTCGACGCGTTTCGCGCGCACCTCGGCGGTTGGGAGAACGCCTACCTCGTCGCCACGGGACCGCAGATCGGCATCCGTGAATCGCGGCACCTGATCGGCCACGACGCGGTCACGCGCGACGACGTGCTGTCGGCGCGCCGTCGCCCGGAGTCCGTGATCGCGCGATGTGGATGGCCGATCGAGGAGCATCACGGCGTCGGCTCGACGCGGTACACGCCGATCGCCGGCAAGTCGTTCTACGACATCCCGCTCGACGCGTTGCGGTCGATCGATCGGGAGAACCTGTGGGCAGCCGGGCGGCTGGTCAGCTGCGACGCCGACGCGTACTGCTCGTTGCGGGTGATGGGCACCGCGTTTGCGACCGGGCACGGCGCAGGTGTCGCCGCCGCGCTGCAGGCCGGCGGAGTGACCCCGTCCCCCGACATCGTCCAAGCCGAGCTGCGCCGTCAAGGAGCGCTGCTCTGACCTGAGCTCACCGCGTCGTGGTGGCGGATTCTCCAAGATACGTCCATGGAGTTCTGGTTGCACGGATTCGCGGTTCCCGGTCGGGTCGCGCAGACCGCACGGCGTGCGGAGGCGTGGGGATTCACCGGTCTGCTGCTCGCCGACAGTCAGAACCTCACCGCCGACATCTGGGTTGAGCTGTGCCTGGCCGCGGCAGCGACGTCCCGGCTGCGCATCGGTCCCGGCGTGACCAACCCGATGACCCGACACATCGCGGTGACCGCGTCGGCAGCGGCGACGCTCCAGCACGAATCGAACGGCCGCGTGTCGCTTGGCATCGGCCGGGGCGATTCGGCGTTGAGCCAGATCGGTCTGCGAGCCCTCGGGGTGACTGAGTTCGAGCAGGCGCTCGCCGTGCTTCAGGGATTGCTGGCCGGGCAGGCGGTCGCGCTGCCGGGCGCGACGACCAGCCGGATCCGCTGGGTGGCCTCAGACGCCGCCGGAAAGGTGCCACTGCACGTCGCGGCGAGCGGTCCGAAGACGATCGCGGCCGCCGCGCGTCATGCTGACGGCGTCGATCTCACCGTCGGGGCCGAGGTCGACCGGGTCGCTCGGGGCGTCGCGATCGCCCGAGACGCGGCACCCGGCCCAATCCAGGTCGGTGCGTACCTGAACGTCGCGGTGGACTCCGACCTGGCGAGCGCGCGCGATCTGGTCCGTGGCAGCGTCGCGACGTTCGCGCGTTTCTCGGCCGGCGCGACCGACGTTTCCGCCGAGACCGGTCGTGGGGTCCAGGCGGCAGCCGGCGGCTACCAGCGAGATCATCACGGCGAAGCCCAGTCGGGGTCCGCGCAGGAGCTCGAAGACGCGTTCATCGACCAGTTCGCGATCGCGGGTGCCCCCGAGCTCGTGCGCGGACGACTGGAAGAGATGCGCGCGTGCGGGATCGACCGTGTCATCGTCGTCCCGGGCTCGCTCGACTCCGATCCGCACGCCGTCAACACGTCGTGTGAGCTGTTCGCCCGCGAGATCATCGCCGGCTAGCCAGACGACGAGTGGTCAGCGACGCTGCACGCCGGACTGCGCGAACGGCGCCGGCGTGGGCTCGGTGACCGGCGCGTCGCCGAGCGCCTCGTCGATCGCCGCCAGCACGTCGGAGGAGAGCTCGATACCCGACGCGGCCGCGTTGGCGCGGACCTGCTCGGGACGCGAGGCACCGACGATCGCCGACGCCAGCTCGGGGCGCCGCAGCACCCACGCGAGCGCGAGCTCGGCCAGCGAATGGCCCGTCTGGTCGGCGATCGGCCGCAGCCGGTCGACGGCCGCGAGCGTGTCGTCGTTCATCACCAGATCCATCGAGGCGCTCATCGCCGCACTCGCCGCGCGCGAGTCGGCCGGCGGGTCCTGTCCAGGCCGATACTTGCCGGTCAGCAGACCCTGAGCGAGCGGCGACCAGACGATCTGCGAGATCCCGTTGGCCTGGCTGAGCGCGAAGATCTCGGCCTCGGGCGCCTGCCAGAGCATCGAGTACTGGGGCTGGGAGGAGACGAACAGGTCGGGGCCGGCGATCTCGATCGCGACCTCGATCTGCTCAGGCGTCCATTCGCTGAACCCCAGGTAACGGGCCTTGCCGTCGGCAACGACCTGCTGCAGCGCCTCGATCGTCTCCTCGATCGCCACCGCGGGATCGAATCGGTGCGCCTGATAGAGGTCGACGTACTCGACCTGCAGCCGGGCCAACGACGCGTCGATCTGCTTGGCGATCTGCGCAGCCGAGAGACCGCGGTCGTCGGGGTCGTCCGACATCTGGCCCCATACCTTGGTCGCGAGGATGTAGGAGTCGCGCGGACGACCCGAGAGGATCTCACCCCACGCCGTCTCCGCCGCCCCGCGGCCGTACACGTTGGCCGTGTCGAAGAAGTTGATGCCGACATCGAAGGCAGCGTCGGTGCAGGCCCGGGTCGCCTCGGCCTCGACGCCGCCGGAGTAGGTCAGCCAGGACCCGAGCGAGATCTCGGAGACCTGCAAGTCGGAACTGCCAAGGGGGCGGTATTTCATAGCGAAAGCGATCTTAGGTGCTCCAGCACTCAACGAATATATGAATTCCGGCCTATCGAGCGACGCCACCCGGAATCAACCGTGTGACATCGGGCCTCAATGTTGTGCATTTCTTGGAACTCATGCTGATCGCGGAGACCGCACCTTTTAATGGAGCCATGAGCCACGAACACGGTGAGCGCAGCACCCGCGACCTCGGGATCTCTCCCCAAGCGGCGGCCTCGACGCTGGGTGTGTCGCAGTCGACGATCGACCACTGGGCGGACATGGGATATCTGGACTCGCACCGGACCCCGACCGGCCAGCGTCGGTTCAGCCAGGATCAGATCGATCTCCTGGTCAGCCAGCTGCAATCTCAGCACGCCGAGCCGCGGCGCAACTACAAGACCGGCTGAGCCTCTCGCGCGCCCTGGGCGCGCTGCGGATCTGGGGTTTTGGAACTCCGACGCGCTCGCCGGCGGCGGTTACAGCCCGTCCGGATGACGTTCGACGTAGCCGCCGGTCCCGTCGCTGAGGTTGGCGGTCGCGTCGGCCTTGATCAGCCACCGCGGTCCGGATCCGGCCGGCGTGGTCGGTCCCCAGTGTCCGGTGTTGAACGCCAGCCCGGCGATCACGATCCAGGTGTGACCGGCGTTGGCGTAGACCGTCACCCACTGACCCGCGCCCGCGCTGCCGAAGCTCTCCAGCTGGGTCGAGTCCTCAGGGGTGCTCAAGAGCCCGGCCGCATGCAGCACGAAGCTGACCGCGCCCGAGCAGTCATAGCCCGGAGCGTTCCAGCTGGCGTGACCGCCGGCGTAGATGTAGGGCTTGGTGTCGATCGAGTTGGCCGCCGCGATCATCTCCTGGACGACCGCCGGCGCGCTCGCCGGCGCGGTCGCGTTGCCGCTCGAGTCGATCGTCGCGGTCGCGCCCGGCGTAGTGGCTGGTGCAGTCGGCGTGGTGATTGGCGCCGTCGGCGTGGTCGTCGGGTCGGTCACCGTCTTCGGGGTGGATTCGACCTTGGCGACATCCTCGCGCAGCAACCGGGAGTCGGCGTAGCTGACGATTCCGTTGGCGGTGACGTCACTCGCGGTCTGCCAGGAGAGGACGCTCGATTCGGTCGACGGGCCGAAGTCGCCGTCGACGCTCGTGGCGTAGCCGTCGACCGTCAGGTATGCCTGCAGGACGCGGACGTCGTGGCCCCGCATGCCCTGCTTCAGGACCCGGTTGCCGAGGTGCGCCGAGCCGCCGTTGCGCTTGACGGGCGCCAGCACCGAGTCGCCCTTCACCAGGCTCGTGATGTCGTTGGTGACTCCGCGCCTGACCTTTGCCCGAGGGATCTTGACCGCCGCCGTGGGGGCATCGCTCGCGGCGGCGTCGAGCTTGTCGACCTGGCGCAGCACGGCGAGCGTTCGTGCGCCCGCGACCCCGGTGGCGTTCAGCCCGTAGAACCGCTGAAACCGTCTGACCTCAGCCGCGGTGGCCGAGGTGAAGCGCCCGGTCGCGGTCGTCGCGAAGCCGGCCTGGCTCAGATCCGCCTGCAGCGCTGACACGGCAGACCCCTTCACGCCCGGATGCAACGCGCGGCCGCCAGCCGCTTGAGCGCCGGCGGGAGCCGCCGCGACGAACCCGGCTGCGGCGATCACAGCGGTGCCGGCGAGGCAGGGGACTACTCGGGGACGAACTCGGAACACGGACAACCCTTCTCTTCCTTGGTGCCTTCGGGGTTAGCTGACGGGCTCGCGCTGAAAGAGTTGCGCTACGCCGTAATCACGGCGATTCGCCCCCGGGAGGTCTCGGTACGCCTCCCCAGTGGGTTCCCCGATCGCCCCGAGGAGGTGCCCCTGGACGATTCGGCTCATAGGTGTTAATCGGCCCGAAGACTATCCGAGCTGCACGATGCCTTGCAGCGACGCGGCAGATGCAGGAGTTCTTTGATCCGCGACGACACCGGCCCCCCAGATTTGACGCACATCGGGCGTGGCACCGGGTGTAGGGTCACGATTCCGTCCAGCGAGGAGCGAACGCCATGGCACACGAGTTCAGCGGCTCAGCCGTCATCGATCGGCCCATCAACGAGGTGTTCGCGTTCCTGGGGGCCGGAACGAACGATCCGAGTTTCAGCCCCCGGGTGCAGCAGATCACGCAGACGACGCCGGGACCGGTCGGCGTCGGGACCGTGTTCGAGAGCACGGTCAAGGATGCCGGGATGACGTCCACCCGCAGGTTCGAGCTGACGAGCTTCGAGGCGCCGACGAAGATCCGCTGGGCCGAGCGGTCCAAGAACATGATCACGGTCCCGGAGGGCGGCTACGACCTCGAGCCGGTCAGCGACACCCAGACGAAGATGACGATCCACAACCAGCTCGAAGGACACGGGTTCGGCAAGCTCATCCTCGCCTTCGCGCTGCGCGCCGCGATCAAGGACGCGCCGGCGCTCGCTCAGCGCATCAAGTCGGCAGTCGAAGCCGTCTGAGACGCGGCTGCGGGAAACCCGCAGCCGGTCGGCGGGCCACTGCGGTCGCGGCGGTGCGGCGTGCCCGCCACGATCACGGGACAACGTCCCTCCGGTCGCATCTTCTGAGAGAGAGTCCTTATGTCCCGCAAGGTATTTGACTGGCTTGCCAGCAGTGTCGGTGTCGTCATGGTCGTCGTTCTACTCGTCGCCGGCGGGCTGCTGCTCTGGGGGCACAGTTTCGTCAGCTCAAACGTCCACAGCCAGCTCGCCCGCCAGGACATCACCTTCCCGAGCGCGGCCGCGTTCGCCCACCCCAAGGCCGGCACCGAGATCACCCCGTCGATGATCCCCTCGGTGTCCAAGTACGCCGGCCAGCAGCTGCTCACCGGGCCGCAGGCCGAGGCCTATGCCGATCATTTCATCGCGGTCCATCTCTCCGAGATGCCGTACGGCGGCGTTTACTCGAAGATCAGCGCGGCTGCGATCGCGGCCCCGACGAACGCCAGCCTCAAGGCGCTCGAGCAGGCCTCGTTCCAGGGCACGACCCTACGCGGTCTGCTCCTCGAGGCCTATGCGTTCGCGACGATCGGGCTGATCATGCTGTGGGCCGCAGTCGCCGCGTTTGCCCTGGCGCTGATCATGTCGGTCCTGGTCGGACTCGGTTTCTGGCACGCCGCGCGCACGCAGGACTCGACCGAGTTGATGGGCCATCCGGCAGTCACCACCGCCTGACGGGCGCTCAGGGGCTTTCCGATCGGCCGTCAGGTGACGGCCGATCGCAGCTCCCGGGCCAGCGCGGCTGAGCGCACGAGCTCGACGAGCGGCTCGAGATCGACCGGGTAGTTATCCGGTCCGACGAAGGCGACGCGCTCGCGCACCTGCGCTCGGACACGGCGGGTGACCGCCCCCAGCGGCGCTGGACCTCGTACGTCCAGCGCCTGGGTGGAGGTCAGCAGCGAGATCGCGAGGATGCGCTGCGTCAATTCGATCTGCTCGGCGAGACGGCGGGCCGCCAGCGGCGCCATCGTGATCCGGTCGCCGATTCCCTCCTCCGGGGTCGTGCTCGGCAGCTCGAACGAGACCGGTTGGGCGAGCAGGCGTGCCTCGCCGGCGAGCGCATGCGCCGCCCAGGAAATGGCTCCGAGGCCGCCTTGATCGACACCCTCGTGCAACGACAGCCCGCCCGGGAGCCCGGAGAGCGGGGTCTGCAACAGCTTCAGGGTTCGCTCGGTGCAGGCGGTCAGCGCCGGGGCGAGCGCGATCCGGACGAAGTCAAGCGCCGAAGCCACCGGCAGGATGTCGTAGTTGCCGGCCGAGATCAGCCGGTCCTCGTCCGTCATCACGATCGGGTTGTCATGATGAGCGTTGAGCTCGACCGCCAACTGGCCACGGGCGAACGCGAGCGCGTCTCGCAGTGCGCCGTTGACCTGCACCACCGCCCGGTAGCTGAGCGGGTCCTGCAGGTTGCGGGCTGACCCGGGGCTCCACAGGTAGCTGCCCTGCAGTGCGGCTCGGAGGCTCTCGAGCTCCGTCCGCAGTCCGGGGTACGGCCGGGTGTGCGCGACCACGGGATGGAGCGTGGAGACGTTGGCGGCGAACGCCTCGAGTTCGAGCGCGGCGGCGACGGTCAGCGAGTCGATCAGGGCTCCGGCGTCGCCGAGCGCCAGCGCTGCCAGAGCGGTCGAGAACGAGCTGTTGTTGACGAGCGCGAGGCCCTCCTTGGCCTGCAGCGCCACGTCACCGAACAGCGCACTGGCGAGATCGGCGAGTGGCGCCAGATCCGCTGTGCCGGGTGAGCCCAGCAGGCGGACCGTCGGGATGTGGCCGCGGTTGAGAGCGTCGACGATCCGTTCGGCGAGCAGCGGCCGCACGCCGACGGTTCCTTTGGCGAATCCGTTGGCCAGACGGAGCATCGTCGCGCGTACGACGTCGACGGCGACGGGCGGTCCGTGGCCGATCCGATGGTTCTGGATCAGCCGCCGGTTGAAGTCCTCGACCTCGTCAGGTGCGACCCGATGTCGCTTGTGCTGTCCGAGCCCGGTCGTCATGCCATAGACCGCGTCACCGCGGGCGAGCACGCGCTCGACGCGTTCCCGGGCGCGGGCCATCCGCTCGATCGCCGACGGGTCCAGCTCGACCTTGGTTCGGTCGCGGGCGACGCTCATCACCTGTGCGAGCGTCAGGCTCTCGCCGCCCAGGACGACCGTCACCGTCGCTGGCCGGAGACCGGGTTTCGCGTCGGATGACCCATCAGCCGAACACCGTATCGTGAGTGTCACTCCACCCGACGGCGTGTATAGTCGCTGTCGCTTGGCCTTTGCCCTCGGCAAGTGTGCTGTTCCGACTCCAACGCTCGGTCGGTATCGGCGTGTTGACCTGAACGGTCCACGTATCACGACCGCTGGAGATCGAACGATATGCGTCTGTTGGCGGAGCACCGGTCACGCTGGTGGGCACTTCGATGGGTTCTGCGGTGGCCGTGTTACTGATGCGCGCCCGAACTCAGGGCGAGCATGCCGGCGGCGCCCGTGGCTAAGGAGGAGCTGTCAGATGTCCTGAGCGAGTTTGCTCGCACGATGGTGACGAACTTCCCGATCCAGGGGATCCTGGATCATCTCGTCAGACGGATCGTCGACATCCTTCCGATCTCGGCAGCGGGCGTGACGTTGATCTCGCCGGGGGTCGAGCCAAGGTACGTGGCCGCCTCTGATCCGTCCGCGCTGCGTTATGAGATGCTGCAGACCGAACTGGGCGAAGGCCCGTGTCTCGCCGCGTTCGA
Organism: uncultured Solirubrobacteraceae bacterium; assembly: GCA_963743985.1. Taxonomy (GTDB): domain Bacteria; phylum Actinomycetota; class Thermoleophilia; order Solirubrobacterales; family Solirubrobacteraceae; genus Palsa-465. Next base: position 26,175 of record CAVUSD010000041.1, read on the forward strand.
AACCGGTAAGTCAGTCTCGGTACCGGACCTGCGCAAAGTGGAAGACTTCGGCCAGTTCGGCCCGCGTGCGCTGCAAGTGGGATTGGCGGCGGTGTTCACCTTTCCGCTGCGCCACGAGGATATGCGCCTCGGCGCCCTGGACCTCTATCGCGAGACCCCCGGACCGCTGTCGCAGAAATCCACGGTCGCGGCCCAGACGCTGGCGGACGTGGCGGCGGCCTACCTGATCAATGCTCAGGCCCGCGCCGATCTGCAGGAGTCTCGCGACCAGTCGCGAGCGGAGGCGTTGCACGATCCGCTGACCGGCCTGGCGAATCGAGTCCTGATCCTGCAACTGCTCGAACACGCGTTTCGCGCCGGGCGCCGCTCGAACACGATTGCGGCGGTCTTCTTCCTGGATCTGGATCGCTTCAAAGACGTCAACGACTCCCATGGTCATCAGGTCGGGGACGAGCTGCTGATAGCGGTCGCGGGGCGGCTCAAGGGCATGTTGCGACCGGGAGACAATCTGGCGCGGCTGGCCGGCGACGAGTTCGTGATCGTCTGCGAGGACCTGGCTGACCCGACGGCGGCGGATCCGATCGCGGCCCGGCTCGCCGGCGAGCTCGCCCGGCCATTCCCGCTGTCGACGGTTGAGATCACGACCACTGCGAGTATCGGGATCGCGTTCACCGGCCCGGGGGTCGACTCCCCCGAAGCACTGCTGCACGACGCCGATCTGGCGATGTACCGGTCCAAGCATGACCGGCGGAAAAGCCATGGCGTCATCGACCTGCGCCAGCTGCAGCTCGTCGGACAACAGGCCGGCCTGGCTCGTGCGCTGCCGGGCGCCATCGATCGCGGTGAGCTGCACCTCCACTATCAGCCGATCGTGGACGCCGGCGATGGCCACGTCACCGAGGTCGAGGCGCTGCTGCGCTGGACGCACCCCGCGCGAGGGCCCGTGCCCCCGGCGGTGTTCATCCCGTTCGCCGAACAGTCCGGGCAGATCGTCGAGCTGGGACTGTTCGTGCTCGATCAGGCCTGCGCGGACCGCCGCCACTGGCAGGAGCACTCACCGGTCAAGATCGCCATGTCGGTCAACGTCTCCGCGCATCAGCTGATGTCGGCCGGCTTCGTCGACAGCGTCGCGAGCGTGCTGTCCCGGACCCGCACGGACCCGTCCTTGGTGACACTCGAACTGACCGAAAGCGTGGTCGCGCGCGACGAGGGGCGCGCCGTCGTCATCTTGAACCAGCTCAAGACCATCGGCGTCAAGCTGGCACTCGATGACTTCGGGACCGGGTATTCGTCGCTCGCTCATCTCAACACGCTGCCGATCGACACGATCAAGCTGGACCAGACCTTCATCGCCCAGCTCGACGAACGACCCAGCAGCCGGGAGATCGTGACCGCGATCATCGGACTCGCGCACAGCCTTGGGATGACTGTCGTCGCCGAAGGGGTCGAAACCGCCGAACAGCGCAGCGCGGTCGCCGAGCTGGGCTCCGACCGTTGCCAGGGCTTCTACTTCGCGAGGCCGATGAGCGCCTCGCTTGTCGATCCTCTGGTGCTCGCACAACCCGACGGCAGCCTGCCCCACCTGCCAACCGCTCCCCCGGCGGAGGGCTAGCCGAACTGAGCGATTTCGCTCTCGATCCAAGGACGGATCGTGTCCACCCGCCCGAACGCCTGCGGGATGGCGCCGCTGTACACGTCGTCCGGGATCACGACCAGGTCATTGATTCCCGCGATGCCCCAGTGGCCGTTGGCCGCCTGCACGAGCAGCGGGCCGCCGCTGTCGCCGCGCGTGAGCGTGGCGTCGTCGGACGCGTTCTGAGCACAGATGTCCGAGCTGGGCACGGCGCTGCCGAACTGGGCCCAGGCGGCCTGACAGGCGGAGAGCGATTGAACGGTCGTGGCAGCCGAGAAGGCGACGCTCGCGATCGGCGACGTGTAGGTGTGCTGGCCGTAGCCGGTCATCAATGCCCCGGTGCCGGCGGCCGGCTCGGTGTTGAGCACCTGCAGCGTTGGCGCCTTCGCCGGCGACTTGAGGATCAGGACCGCAGCATCGTTCTGGTGCGTGGTCGGGTTGAAGCCAGGTGCGGTGTAGGAGCGGGCAACGCGAAGATGCTGGTTGGTGCCGTTCACGCGAACCTGGATGGTGGACGCGGCACCGGCGTCCGTGAGGCAGTGACCCGCGGTCAGCACAACCTTGCGGGCGATCAGGGATCCGGTGCAGTACTGGCTGGACGTGGTGATCGCAACGACCCCCTGGACCGACCCGGCCGCGCCCCCCGCGATGGCGGTGTGCATCGTCGCGTGGTTGGCGGAACTCGACTGAGCGGGCTCTGAAGCCGCATGAGCGAGAGACGCCGGTACCAGCATGCCGGCTGTGAGGAAGCTCAGGAGGAGAGTTCGTTTCATCTCCCTTATCGTCTGATAATCGACGCCGCCTTTCGTCCGCCCCAGCGGGGTATCTGACCTCGAATCCGGGGGAAGGGACGGGTGAGTTCGGACTCACCCGGTCAACGGTGTGGCCTGCATTTCGGTGGCCGCGCGACGTACCCGGCCCACGCCGGGCTCATCGTTTGCGCGCATCTGCCGATGACAGAGAGACGCGCTGGAGCGCCGATGCCTTCGCTCACGGCACCGTGAATCCTCATGTCTGCTTCCCACCCGATCACCCTGGTCGTCGCTCATTTCGAGGACATCTTCGCTCGCGGCCTGCGCGTCGTGATCGACGGCGACGCGATGCTCGAGGTGGTGGCTCACGACATCGAGCCCGAACGTGTCGACGTGGTGCTTCGCGCCCACCGCCCGCGAGCGGCAATCCTGAACGTCGACGCGTTGGGCAAGCTGGCCCGCGTCCGCGAGATCAGTCGTCAGCATCCGGATACCCGATTGGTCCTGATCGCCGCCCAGCCGACGATGACCGTCTGCGCCCAGCTGCTCGCCTTCGGGGCCAGTGCATGCCTGGGCAGGGACGCGCAGGCCCGCGATGTCCTCACGGCGATCCATCTCGCCTCCCGCGGCCTTCAGCTCACCCCCTCGCACAGCGACGAGCCCGGGGCGCTGCCGGTCGCAGGGTCGCAACTGCTCACCCAACGTGAGGCCGAGATCCTGCCGATGCTGCAACAGGGCAGCTCAAACGCCCAGATCGCCTGGACGTTGCAGGTCGGCGTCGAAACGGTCCGCACCCACGCGCGCAACATCTACCGCAAGCTCGGGGTCTCCTCGCGCCGAGAACTCCTGACGCTGCCCTCGCGGGCCGAACCCGATGCCCAGCGACGCCCTGCCTCATGACGCCGTTTGCGACGTTTCCGGTTCGACCCCCCGCCTGGGCGCTCGTACACCCGTTGAGTCCAAGCGCGTCCCTTCAAGTCATTTCGCCGAGACGCCGAAATCCAGATTAACACCGAGTACCACGTTTAGCGCGCCTTTGTCGAGAGACGGCGCAAAGGCAGCGGCTCCGTCGGAGTCGCGGGGGTACCGGCGGAAAGCTCGGGCGCGATCGTGCCGCACGAGCGGGCTGCCGCGTTCAGGCGGTGTTTTAGCTGCGAGGAGCTGTAATGACTTATCCAATTGGCCCGTCGTCACGACGCGCGGCGGTCGTGAGGCCGCGAGGCCTGGTTGTGGGCCTGGCCGCGGCGATCCTGGTCATGGTGACCCTGTTGATCACGGCCGCGTTCGCGTCCGCCGCTTCGGCGGCCTCGATGCCGCTGGGAACGGCTGACACGTTTGCGGTCCTTGCCGGGAGCACCATCACCAATACGGGTTTGAGCGTCATCAAAGGCGACATTGGACTGACCCCGGGCACCTCACTGACCGGATTTCCACCCGGGACCCAACCGAACGGGACGACCCATGTCGACGATGCCGTCGCCGGCCAGGCGCAGAGCGATCTCACGACCGCCTCGAACAGCTTTGCCGGTCAGCCGTCGAGCGCGACGATCTCGGCCGACCTGGCCGGCACCACGCTGACCGCCGGGGTCTACACGGCCTCGTCATCGATGGGGCTCAGCGGCGACCTGACGCTCAACGGTCAGAACAACCCCAACTCCGTCTTTGTCTTTCGAGCCGGGTCGACGCTCACGGTCGGCTCCGCCGCCCACGTCCTGTTGACCAACGGAGCGCAGGCTTGCAACGTCTACTGGCTGGTCGGCAGCTCCGCCACCATCGGTTCCGGTACCCAGTTCGTCGGGAACATCATGGCGCTCACGTCGATCTCGTTGAATACGGGCGCGACGCTGAACGGCAGCGCACTGGCCCGCACCGGGGCCGTCACGCTCGACGACAACCTGATCACCAAGACGCCGTGCACGACCACGACGAGCGGCACCACCACGACGCCGGGGACCACCACGACGCCCGGCGGCACCACGACCCCGGGCGCGACCAAGACCCCCGGCACGACCAAGACCCCCGGCACCACCAAGACCCCCGGCACCAAGACGCCGGGGACCACCACGACGCCCGGGACCACGCCACAACCCGTCGGGCTCCCGAAGTCCAAGGCAGCCAAGCACAAGGCCGAAGCCAAGCGCAAGGCTGAAGCCAAGCGCAAAGCGGAGGCAAAACGCAAAGCCGAAGCAAAGCACCGAGCCGAGGCAAAGCGTAAGGCGCTGGCAAAGCGCAGGGCGCTGGCGAAGCGCAAGGCCCAGCAGGCGCCGCATCACCCGAAGAAGTCCTTCGGATTCACCGGCTAGTCAGTGGCAGCGCGGGCGTCCGGACGGACGCCCGCGTGCCGCCTGTGCCTGACCAGAGATCCATGAACCGACATCGCCTCGTCGTCGCCGCCGCGCTCGCTATCTCGGCGGCCGCCGCAACCAGTTGCGCAACGGCAACTGCCCAACCCGTGAGCGGGGTGCGACAGCTCGCGGCGCTGAACCGGACCAGCGACGCGCACGCACGGCCGGCCAGTCGCTCGGTCACCGTGCAGCGAGTTGACCGGACGCGACCCATCACCGGTGAACAGACCGTGCTTCCGGTGATCGCCCGTCGCATCGACTCTGACGGTGCCCTGTGGCTGGACGTGCTGCTCCCGGGCCGACCCAACGGCCATACCGGCTGGATCACCGGCCGCTCGACCACCCCTGAGACCACGAACTGGCAGATCACCGTCCGCCTGTCGACTCGCCGAGTGACCGTCCTGTTCGACGGCCGGCCGCGGCGGCGGTTTGAGGCGGTCGTCGGCAAGCCCTCCACCCCCACCCCACGCGGACACTTCTTCGTGGAGGAGAACGTCGCGCTGGGGCCGGCCGCGGTCGGGGCCCCCTACGGGCTGGCGCTCAGCGCCCGCTCGAACGTACTGCAACGCTTCGATGGCGGCCCTGGGCAGATTGCTCTGCACGGCATCGACAACATCGGCGGCGTTCCCGGCACCGCCGCCTCCCACGGCTGCGTCCGCCTGAGCACGGCGAACATCACCTGGTTGGCGCACCACATCGGACCTGGAACGCCGGTCACGATCACCCCCTGAGGGATGGGCCGGCGCTCACCGACGCCGCGAATCATCCGACCTGGCGTTTGAACAGGTACGTCGTGATGTCCGAGTCGGACGTCTGGACGGTGGCGAGTTCCCATCCCTCGGCCCCAAGGGCAGCGAGCATCGCGTCGAGGCCTTGGATCTCCGCGAACGTCTCCGCGCCGGGGCCGATCGCCTCCAGCCCGCGGAACTTGAGCAGCAGCCGCATGTACTCGAACGTCGGCATTCGCGCGGACCCTATCGCGAACGGCGACGCCCGAGGCTGGCGTGAGCCTATGCGGCGGTGAGCCGCTCGTCCCGGGCTGCGTAGCGATGGTGCAGTGATAACGGGTTGCCGTCAGGGTCCAGACAGATCGCCTGCCAGCAGACGCCGGAGTCGAAGGTATCGCTGACGAAGCGCACACCCTTGGCCTCAAGCTGCTCGCGAGCGAGCGCGACATCGGCGACCTGGAGCGCGATCGGCATCGCGTTGCGGGAGAACGTGGCACCGAAGTCCTCGGCACGCATGATCGCCAGCGTCAGGTTGCCGGCCTGATACTCGGCTCCGTCGCGGGTTCCGTAGCGCTTGACGAACGGTAACCCGAGCGTCTCGCCATAGAAGGTGGTCATCGCCTCGAAGTCCTGCGCTGGGACGCAGACGAAATCGACGCCGGTGATCAGGGATGTTGTGTCGGTCATGGCGCGGATTCTCCCGAATGCGAAATCGACTGCGTCGATTCCGCCGGATCGCTACGGCTTGCTGTGGTGCTTGGGGTAGTGGCAGACCATGACGCCCGTGATGATGACCGCCTCGGACCCCGAGGAATTGAACATCGGCTGGAAACCCACCCCGACCAGCGTGCCGTCGCCGCTGAACTTGACCGCTCCCAGGCTGGGGACCGGGTCAGGCGGGACGAAGTTGCTGGCAAAGTAGACACCGCTGGGGGTGGTGAAGTCGACGAACGTCCGCTGGTACGGACCGGTCCGTTCCCCCGCTTTGAGCGGATATTTGCCAAAGCCGTTGAACGGCTGGACATGGACGTGCAGCTTTGCCCCCAAGGCCTCCGAGCTGGCGACGAACCCCTTCCGCTTGCTGATCGAGCACTTCGCGTTGGTGAACACCTGCAGCGTGATTCCGCCGCGGTCGACGAGCACGCCATGGGGTTTGGGCTTCGCGACGGCGACACCGGGCGACCCGGTCAGCGTGGCCAGCGCCCCGAAGAGGCCAGCGGCGAACAGCGCGGAACGTATCGATAGACGCCGAAGCATGCGCCCTCCTGTGGATGTCGCGATCGTCGTGGGAATCGCGGTAGTGTCGCGGGTCGCTCAGAGAAATTCCAGCCAGCCGGTCAACGACGGACCGGGGCCGGAAACGGGCCTATATGGCGCGTTTCTCGCCCCGGTGCGTGGGCGCCAGCATCGGCCGATGACCATTTCTAACCAAGGAGTAACGGTGCCCTCTGATCAGTCCGCCGGCGGAGCGTTGTTGCGGGAGGCGATCGCGTCGCTGTCGACTCCCGATCGTGTGGAGTCGCCGTTCGGCGCCCTGGAGTTCTTTGACGGCCTGCCGCTGCCACAGACGGTCTCCAAGGTGTACGACGCGCTGGACTTGATGCGCGGGGTCGAAGTGTTTCTCAACGCGGTTCCGGGGGCGTCGCTGGTCGCGATGCGCCGCGGGCTGCAGGCAGCGGGCGTGACGTCTCCGCGCATCGTCGGGGTCACCGAGCCGAGGGCGAACTCGAACTCGCTGTTCCTGACGCCGAACACCGAAACGACCTACGGCACGACGGTGCTCGATCTGCGGGCCTGGGGGCCGACCGTGATCGAGGCTCCGCCACAGTCGTTATGCGTCGTTGACGACTTCTGGTTTCGCTACGTCGCCGACATGGGGATCGCCGGGCCGGACCAGGGGCGCGGCGGGAAGTACCTGTTCCTGCCACCGGGATACGACGGCGAGGTTCCCGACGGGTACTTCGTGTACCGATCACCGACGTTCATCAACTGGACCGTCCTGCGCGCGCTGGGCGGCGTTCCCGCGATGAAGCAGACGAAGATCTACCCACTTGATCAGGCCGGCGATCCGGAGCCCAACGAGTTCATCAATCTTGCGGAGCTGGTGTTCAACACCGTCCATGCCAACGACTTCTCGTTCTACGAGGAAGTCGACGCGCTCGTCCAGGAAGAGCCGGTCGGGGCGCTCGACGCCGAGCGGGCGGGCCAGCTGGCGAGCATCGGGATCGTCAAGGGCCAGCCGTTCGCGCCCGATGATCGGATGCGCACGATTCTTGAGCAGGCCGCCCAGATCGGCGCGGGGATGGCGCGGGTGATCGCGTACGCCCCGCGGGACCCTGAGGCGTCGCTGTACGGCTCGTGGAAGAACGTGTTCGTCGGGGGCAGCTATGAGTTCGTGCGAAACGGTGCCCGGCTCCTGGATGCCCGCACCCAGTTTCACTACATCGCGACCGTCATCACCCCCGCGATGGCCCACGCTCAGATCGGGGCCGGCTCCGCCTATGCCTACACCGTCGAGGACGCCAACGGCGACCTGCTCGACGGCGCAAGAACCTACCGGCTCCACGTCGACCCCGATCCGCCGGCCAAGAACTTCTGGGCCGTCGACGTGTACGACACGCAGACCCGGTCGCTGCTACAGGTCCCGTCCACGATCTGGCCCGCGCTCGCCAGCAACTCCGGCGCGCTCCAGGCCAACGACGACGGCTCCTACGACCTGTATTTCGGACCGAAGGCGCCGGCCGGCAAGGAGACAAACTGGGTCGAGACGATCCCCGGCAAGGGGTGGTTTCAGCTGTTCCGTATCTACGGGCCGCTCGAGCCGTGGTTCGATCAGACCTGGAAGCTCAACGAGTTCGAACCCACCGGCTGATCACACCGCCGTCCCGCTCAGGTGTGCGCTACGCGGACCGCTCCGACTCTGTGGCGCTGTCGATGAGCGCGTTGATGAGGGGCCGCGCCAGGGGGTGGTGGTCGCCCGGCGGGAGCAGTGCGTAGATGTCACGTCGGCGGATCGGGTCCTCAACGGGTCGGACGACGGTTCCGGCGTAGTCGTGGATGAGCAGGCTCGCTACCCATCCGACGCCGAGCCCGCGGGTGATCAAGCCGCGTGTGGCGAGTGGGTCGCTCGTGACCGCCGCGATCCGGGGGTCAAAGCCGGCGTCGCGGCACGCCTGGATCAGAAAGCCTTCGGTGGACGGCATGATCCAGTCCTCGTCGGCGAACTTCGACAGTGAGACGGGTGCGGTCGATCCAGCCAGCTGGTGTTGTGGCGACAGGCCGACCAGGAAGGTCTCCTGGGTCAGGTCGATCCGTTCGGCGCCGGCGAGTTCCCGGCGTGGCGCGGAGGCGTCCTGGTAGCCAAGGGCGACGTCGATGTCGCCTGCGAGCAGGCGCGGCTCGAGGTCCGCTGAGGTCAGTTCGTGCAACTGCACCTGTAGACCGCCACGCTCGCTTCGCAGCCTTACGATCGCCGCCGGCACAAGGTCTGCGAGCGCAGTGGGAAAGGCACCAAGACGAATTCGGTGGCGGTGCTGCTGGGCCAGGTCGGCAACCTGCGAGTCGGCGAGTTGCAGGCGCCAGGCGACGTGATCGGCGTGTTCGAGCAGGACCTCCCCGGGGCGGGTCAACTGCAGCCCGCCGCGCCCACGGTCAAGCAGCCGAACGCCGACCTCGGTCTCGAGCAGCGCGATCTGGTGCGACACCGAGGGTTGAGAGAGCGAGAGCGCCTCAGCGGCCCGTGAGAAGGACCGCCGATGCGCGACGGTGCGGAAGGTCAGCAGCCGCCGGGGATCCATAGTTTATTTCTATCAGGCTGCGATATTCAGTATTTGCGTCGATGCGATTTCAGGCGCATCATGACTCTCCCACCAGACAGGAGAACACCATGCCGACTCTCACCAGCCCCGTTCCGCGGATCACCCTGCGCGACGGCACCACGATCCCGCAGCTTGGCTACGGAACGCTCGCCCTGCAGCCCGACCGTGAGACGAACGAGCCGAACGCCACGTTGACCGCCGAGGTCGTCGGGCAGGCCCTGAGGGCCGGCTATCGCCACATCGACACCGCCCAGGCCTACGGAACCGAACTGGGCGTCGGCCGCGCGATCGCTGCCTCCGGCATCCCGCGAGACGAGATCTACGTCACCAGCAAGCTCGCCAACGCCAACCACGGCCCTGACGATGTGCAGCGATCGTTTGAGACGACGATGCAGGACCTCGGGCTGGAGCAGCTCGACCTGTTCCTCGTCCACTGGCCGCTACCCACCCTCCACGGCGGTGACTACGTATCGACCTGGCGGGCAGTCTGCGAGCTCGTCGCCGACGGTCGGGTGCGCAGCGCCGGCGTCTCGAACTTCCAACCCGACCACCTGGACCGGATCATCGAAGCGACCGGGATCGTGCCGACGGTGAACCAGTTCGAGATCCACCCGTACTTCAACAACGATGCGCCGCGCGAGGCCTGCCAGCGCCTCGGGATCGCCATCGAAGCCCATAGCCCGCTCGGACACAGTGGCGAGCCGCTCACCGACCAGACCATCGCCAGGATCGCTGCCGAGCATGACAAGACCGTCGCGCAGGTGATCCTGCGCTGGCACATGCAACACGGCATCATCGCCATCCCCAAGTCCGCCCGGCCCGAGCGGATGGCGGAGAACCTCGATGCATTCGGCTTCGAGCTCAGCGCCGACGAGATCGCCGCGATCGACGCGCTGGACCGCGGCGCAGACGGTCGCGTCGGACCGAACCCCGACACCTACGAGGGCGTCTGACAGAACGCGGTGATCACGAACGACGAGTCGACCGTCGGCGCATTGGCGACGGTCACTTGCCGGAACTTGACCGACACCTGATCGTGGTTGTTGTCGTAGTTCATCGAGATCAACCCGGTCGCGGTGTCGGCCGCGCCGGCGTTACCGGTCGGATAGCCGAACTCCGGCTGAGCGTCGACGACGCAGTTCTGTAGGTTGCGGTCGAAGGTCACCGTGTAGGCGTTGTTGCCAGCGGGGTCGTCGACCCCGGTCACCCCGTTCCCGTACTGCACGGCGGCCGTGGTGCTGTCGCTGAAGTCGTCGATGTACGCAAACAGCTTGGTTGCGCTCTGCCCCGGAGGGCCGGGGTCGCCCTTCTGTCCCGGCGTCCCCGGCTCGCCCTTCGGGCCGGGCGCCCCCTGGATGCCCTCCGGGCCGCGCAGGCCCGGGTCGCCCTTCGGGCCGATCGGCCCCTGCTGGCTCCACTTGATCGGCGTCTCGCCGGGGGTGCGGTGCTGACCTGAGCCGTGCGCTCTCGCACAGGAGGCCGCGCGGCTGACCACCCGTAGGATGCCGGTGCGGTTGTTCACGCAGCCGCGGAACACACGATCGGGATCAGACCCAACGCCCACCGCGTACGCTCCCCCGCCGAGCGCCACGAACATCGCCCCCGTCGCCATCACGTTCGCGTACGTCAGACGCCGACCGATCGACTTCAGCATCTCTCTGCTCCCCATCTGCTTGTCTCACACGTCACCGCGGGCCCGACAAGATCGGCAGTATCCCACGCCGGACGGCGCGCCCGATGCCACGATGCCGGGGCAGTGACGATCACCCTCTCCAACCGCGACACACAGATGTCAGACACCTCCGACGACGACCAGCAACCCAACCTGACGACAGACCCGGCGCTCGTGTGACCCTCGAAGTCATCGCGCTGGCGCTGGCAAGCGCGATCCGTCCGACGAGCCTCGCTGCCGTCTACGCGCTCCTCTCCGGCGCTTCGCCGCGCCGGTTGATGACCGCCTATGTCCTCACCGGGCTGCTGTTCACGATCACCTTCGGCGCGCTTGTCGTCTGGGCGTTCCACGGCATCAGCGTCAGCTCCGGCAGCGATCGTGCGAAAGGTGCGGCGGACATCGCCGGAGGCGTGCTCGTGCTCGGGTTCGCCGTGCTGGTCCTCACCGGACGCGTCGGCGGACCGCGCGTGAGCGATGCGCCACGCGCCCCCGGCCGCTGGGGGCGACTGCTCGACCAGCACCGGACCCTCAGCACCGCCGCGCTCGCCGGCCCGGCCACCCACATCCCCGGCCTCTTCTACCTCGTCGCCCTCAACGTCATCGTCGCCCACGACCCCAGCGTCGCCGCCGGCCTCATCGAGATCCTGATCTACAACGTGATCTGGTTCGCGCTTGCGATCGGTGCACTCGCCATCTGCATCTTCCAACCAAGCGCCGCGCGCACCGCCGTCGAAGCCGTCACCGGCTGGACCCGCGGACACGCCCGCGCCATCCTTCTCGCCGTCTCTCTGACCGTCGGCACCGGACTCCTGATCCACGGCCTGCTCACGGTCTGACTGCCACGTTCTGTCCCATCGGGACCAGCCTCGGGTTGCCTTGGCGCTTCCAGAGCCGACGGATGCAGGTGCGATGTCCGCCGAAGCTTCTGCTTCTGCTTCTGGGAGAAAGTGGCCCTCGCCGATCAGCTGTCGCTGACGGCGCCGCCGGTGATGCCGCGCACGAGCGCACGAGCGGCGTCGGCCAACACGGTCACGTCGACGTCGCCCGCGCTGAGCGAGCGGTCCAGTACCGAGGGCGCGACCGCGTTGAGCAGATAGGCGGCGAGCGTGCCGGCGGGCAGGCCGGGGTCGATCTCGCCGATCAGCAGGCTGACGTGCAGACGCAGGGCGCCGTAGACCGGAGGCGGATCGGAGGTCGTCAGGCTCTCGCCGATGAGCGCTGCTCCGAGATTGGCGACGGTGCAGCGCACCAACTCGCTCATGAACGCCTCGAGTCGCTCGCCGGCGCGCGCGCCGGGCCCGAGTGGCGGAGGGCCGTGCAGGAACCCGTCCTGCAACTCGGTCATGTAGTCGTCCAGCAGCGCGCGCACCAGCCCGTCGCGGTCCCCGAAGCGGTGAAACACGGTGGCCTTGCCCACCCCGGCTGCTGTGGCCACGGCCTGCATGGTCAACCCCGAGGCGCCCCGGTCGTTGGCCAGGATCTGTGCGGCGGCCAAGATCCGGCGACGGTTCTCGGCCGCGTCGGCACGCTCGCGCGGCTGACCGATCATCGGCAGGGCCCGGACGCCCAAGACTGACTCGTCTATCTGGACCGTTGGTTCAGTTGTGTTACGCTGGTCGCGCGTCATAAGTGGACCGATGGTTCATTTGTACCGCAGATTGTGATCACCCCACCCATTCGGAGACCATCATGAAGCTCTTTCGTCTCGACGCCAGCCCCCGCCAGCAGGGCTCGCACAGCCGCGAGATCGCCGACATCGTCCAGGACGAGCTCGGCTCCGTCGACGACGGGTTGACCGTCACCAATCGCGAGATCGCCATCGACCCACTTGGCTCGAACGTGTGGTGGGACGCGGTGACCGCCTCGGCGACACCGGCCGGCGAGCGCTCGATCCAGCAACAGGATGCGGTCGCCCAGGCCGCGACGCTCGTCGACGAGCTCGTCGACGCCGACGCGATGATCTTCGCCGTCCCGCTTTTCAACTTCGGGGTTTCTCAGCACTTCAAGACCTGGGTCGACCTCGTCATCGCGGACCCGCGGATGGGCGCGGGTGTCGCCCCCGCCACCGCGGGCACGCCGGCGGTCCTGGTCACCGTGCACGGCGGCTATTACGCCGCCGGCACTCCCCGCGAGGGATGGGACCACGCGACCCCGTGGATGCAGCGCATCCTCAAGGACACGTGGCAGCTGGACCTGCAGACGGTCGAGGCCCACTTCACCCTGGTCGGCGTCAACCCGGCCCTGGATGAGTTCAAGGACCTCGCCGATCAGCTGCGCCGCGAGACCGAGGACCAAGCCCGGCGGCACGGTCGCGGCCTCGTTGGCGTCTCGGGCAACTGACACGACGACAGCAGAAGGGAGCCGCTCTCGTGTCGTCGGCCGACCGCGTGACTGTCGGGATGCTCGGAGCTGGAACGCTCGCCCGGGCGCTCGCCGGCCACGTGGTCGCGGCCGGTCACCGAGTCATTCTCACCAACCGGAGCGGCCCCGACACGCTCGCGGGACTCGTGCAACAGCTCGGGACCAACGCTTCGGCCGGCACCCCCCAGATGGTGGCCGACGCGGACATCGTGATCCTCGCGGTCGGATGGGACCAGATCCCACGGGCGGTTGGCGGCGTGCCGGACTGGACGGACCGGATCGTCATCGATGCGACCAACCAGTGGAAGGACTTCAGCCGAGGCATCGCCGCTGACCTGGGCGACGGGACCGGCAGCGAGCGCAACGCCGCACTGATGCCCGGGGCGCGCGTCGTCAAGGCGTTCAACACCCTGTACGGCCGAATCATCGCGCAGAACCCGCGCCGCGGCGACGGCCGCCTGGTCGTCTTTCTGGCCGGCGACGATCCCGCGGCCAAAGCGACGGTCTCGTCATTTGCCGACTCGCTGGGATTCGCGCCCGTCGACCTGGGCGGACTCCACGACGCTGGACGACTCATGCAGGTCGGCGGCGGCCCGCTCTCGGGGCTACACGTCGTCAAGCTCGCGTAGATCCCACATGCACACCACCGCCAGATCGAACCGCGAGACGACGCGGCAACGTCTGGGTCGAAGACGACGGCGCACGCGACGCAGTGCAACGATTGAGCCCTTGCCTGCGCACCTGCGCGGTCATGGCTTGGGCTGTGATCGGCCGTGTTTTTGACCGTGGGCTCAAGTTCGGCCGCGGTGCTGCCGATGTAACGGTTGCTGGCTTCGTGGACGCTTGTCGGGGCTAGAACTTCTATATCGGCCGTGTTTGTCGGCCAGATGGGCGCTGCATGCTGCTTCAGCGGCAGGTCGCGTCGCAGCGTCAGATCGCGGGGGCGGGCCCACGGCCGGTCGGAGCGGTGCGGTGGATGAGCTTGGCGATGTCGGCACAGGCGAATCGGTGGCGTGCGCGGATGGCATGGCATGGGCTGATGGCGGTCGTGGTCGGCGCGGCGTGTCTGAGCACGGCCACCGCAGCGCGGGCGGCCCCGCCGGCGTTCGCTCCGGTGTCGGGCTCGCCGTTTGGCAGTGGCTCATATCCGATCTCGGTGGCGTTCGGCGCATCGGGGAACCTGCTGGCCACCGCCAACCAGAACGACAACACGGTGTCGGTGTTCTTGGTCGGGTCCGACGGGGCGCTGACCGAGGTATCGGGCTCACCAGTTGGGACCGGCTCATATCCGAACTCGATCGCGTTCAGCGCGTCGGGGAACGTGCTGGCCACCGCCAACCTGGGCAACAGCACGGTGTCGGTGTTCTCGGTCGGGGCCGGGGGGACGCTAACCGAGATATTGGGCTCGCCGTTTGGCACCGGCTGATATCCAGTCTCGGTGGCGCTCAGCGCGTCAGGCAACCTGCTGGCCACCGCCAACGCGGGCAACAACACGGTGTCGGTGTCCTCGGTCGGGTCCGGGGGGACGCTGACCCCGGTGCCGGGCTCGCCGTTTCCGGCTCACATCCGTACTCGGTGGCGTTCAGCGCGTCGGGGAACCTGTTCGCGTTCACCAACACGGGCAACAGCATCGTGTCCGTGTTCTCGGTCGGGTCCGACGGGGCGCTGACCGCGGTGCCAGGCTCGCCGTTTGCCACCGGCTTATATCCGTCCTCGGTGGCGTTCAGCGCGTCGGGGAACCTGCTGGCCACCGCCAACACGGGCAACAACACGGTGTCGGTGATCTCGGTCGGGTCCGAGGGGGCGCTGACCGCGGTGCCAGGCTCGCCGTTTGCCACCGGCTCATATCCGGTCTCGGCGGCGTTCAGCGTGTCGGAAACCTGCTGGCCACCGCAACCAGAACGACAACACGGTGTCGGTGCCTCGGTGGGGTCGACGGGGCGCTGACCGCGGTGCCAGGCTGCCGTTTGCCACGGGCTCATTTCCGGAATCGGTGGCGTTCAGCGCGTCAGGCCTGCTGGCCACCGCAACTACGCCGACAGCACAGTGTCGGTGCTCGACCGGGCCGCCCTCGCCGCGATCACCTCGCCGAACTCCGGCAACACCTATACCCCGAGACAGACCGTACCCACAACTTCTCCTGCAACGACCCCTATGGGCCGGGATCTAGCTCCTGCACGTTTCCTGGGCAACCCGTCGCCGCAGGTCGCCGCCCACCAGGGACGTTCACCTACACGGTCACCGCCACCAGCCACGACGGCCAGACCACCACCACCCAGATCACCTACACCGTGACCAGCGCACCGCCGAGCCCGACGCCGACCCCTCCAGCCACCACTCCAACCATTCCGAGCCCGCCGACGACGCCGAGGACGCCGACCACGACGCCCCCGCCCGTCGCGCCGGTGCCGCTGCAGATCACCGCGATCTCGACGACCGACCGAACGATCCTGTGGTGCCAGGGCACCGGCTGCCGATACCCAGCCACGAGCCTGCGCTTCACGCTCAACCGCCCAACCACCGTCCGACTGGTCCTACGCACCCGCGTTCACGGCCACTTCACAGCAGTCGCGTCCACCACGCTGCACGGCACCGCGACCTCAACCGCAACCGGATCGCCGGGCGCTGGCACAGCCACCTGCCCCACCGGGCCCGTCCAGATCCTCGTCCAGATCCACCCCGACCACCACTGGAAGACCGCCAAGACCATCGGTCTCACCATCCGCCACACCAGCCGGCCCCACTAAACCTCCCCGAGGGCCGACCGTCCGCGGGTCGTCAACCTGTAGAACCGCAACGCGGATCGTCCGCGCAACTCGCTGAAGAGAAGCCCGTCATCTTCGAAAGCGGTGAGGACAGGGGCGAGCAAACCGTCTGTACCGCTCGACGACATCGACGTCATCGTCGTCGACGAGGGGCGGAGTGTCAGGACACAGGCTGTTCGATAGTCCGATCCGCGTCCGTGCACCGTCGCCGCGGAGCTCGGCAAGGCCGCGGCGCACGACCTCGGCGCCGAACCGCGCCGTGGCTCAGCCAGATCGTAGGCGGGGTCGAGCTCTTGCCTCGGTCCGGGTCTCCCAGGTCCTGATCTCCTGGGGCTTCATAGGTCGACCGCAAGGCATGACGTCGAGCTCATGGCTCAGCGCGGGGCCTCGAC
>CAVUSD010000042.1:0-15491 GCA_963743985.1 uncultured Solirubrobacteraceae bacterium
AAACGTGCGCGATGGACGAGCTGCGCTTGGTTTCCGCGACCCGCTACGTGACCCCCCTGCGCGAGGGCGGCTCGTTGCCCGGTTTGGTGGAGGCCGATGACGACGGTCTCTACGTGACCAAGTTCCGCGGCGCCGGCCAGGGTCTGCGGGCGCTGATCGCCGAGGTGATCGTCGGCGAGCTGATCCGCTGCGCGGGGCTGTTGATCCCGGAGCTGGTGTTGCTGACGATCGATCCGCGGCTGGGCGCCGCCGAGCCCGACCCGGAGATCCAGGAGCTGATCGCGGGGTCGGCGGGTGTCAATCTCGGTGTCGACTTCCTGCCGGGCTCGCTGCCCTATACCGCGGCCGGCGACTTCCAGCCGGACGCCGCTCTGGCCGCCGAGATCGTCTGGCTCGACGCGCTGTGCACGAACGTCGACCGGACCGCGCGTAACCCGAACATGCTGCGCTGGCACGACCGGCTGTGGCTGATCGACCACGGCGCGGCGCTGTATCTGGCGCACGGCGGGCTCGATCCCGCTGCCCAGGCAGAGCGCCCGTATCCGCTGATCGCCGAGCACGTGCTGCTGTCGCGCGCCGGCTCGGTCGCCGAGGCGGGCGTGCGGCTGCGCGACCGGGTCACGGCCGACGCCATCAGCCACGCGGTCGATCTGGTGCCGGTCGACTGGTTCGCCGGCGCCGACCCGCCGGATGCCTACGCCGAGTATCTGACCCGCCGGCTGGCGTGGGGCGGATTCCAGGAGGAGGCTGACGATGCCCGCGCCGGACTCAGCTGAGAAGGTTCCGTTCGCCTACGTGATCCTGCGGGTCGTTCCGAGCGTCGAGCGCGGCGAGCGGATCAACGTCGGCGTCGTGGTGTTCTGCCGGCAGCGGCGGTTTCTCGGCGCTCGCTTCGGGGTCGACGGCGACCGGCTGGCGGCGCTCGGCTGCGCGGACGGTGCGCTCGAGGCCGAGCTTGCCGGTCATCTGCGGGCGCTGGCCCGAGTGGTCGAGGGTGACGCGGGCGCCGGCCCGATCGCCGCCCTCGATCAGTCCGACCGGTTCGGCTGGCTGGCGGCGCCGTCGAGCACGGTCGTGCAACCGTCAGAAGCCCACACCGGGTTGTGCGTCGATCCGCTGCAGACGCTCGAGGCGCTGTTCGCGCGGCTCGTGCCGGCGCGGTAACAATTACACCCGTGACCGACACCGCCTCCGCCGCGCAGACGATCGACGTCGGCGGCCCCTGGTTCGAGGAGCTGGCGGTCGGACGAGCGTCGCCCCCGGTGCCGGCGATGACGCTGACCGACGGGCACGCCGCGCTGCATCAGGCGATCGTCGGCGACCGCCTGGCGCTGGCGCTCGACCGGCCGTTGAGCGCGGCGGTGACCGGCTCTGAGCGACAGCTCGCGCACCCGGCGCTCGTCTGGGACGTCGCGATCGGGCAATCGACGCTGCTGACCCAGCGAGTGATCGGCAACCTCTTCTACCGCGGGCTCGTGCTGCGGCGGGCACCCGTGATCGGCGACACGCTCACCACCACCACCGAGGTGGTGGCGTTGCGCCAGAACTCGCCGAAGCCAGGACGAGCCGCGACCGGGATGGCGGTGCTCCGGGTCCGGACGACCGACCAGCAGGATCGCCGGGTGCTCGACTTCTGGCGCTGCGCGATGCTGCCGCTGTCTGATCCCGATGGACAGACCGGGCACGCGGACTCGCTCGACGCGATCCCGTCGGAGCTCGATCAGGGCGCGCTCGGTGAGGCGGTCGCGGGCTGGCGTCTGGACCGCCTGCGGGGCGACCGCGCCGGTGGGCTTCCGGCGCCCGGGACCGTCTGGCGGGTGCTCGGCGGCGACGTCGTCTCGACCGCGCCCGAGCTGGCGCGGATGACGCTGAACGTGGCGGTCGCCCATCACGACGCCCGCAGCGCCGGCCGGCGCCTCGTCTACGGCGGTCACACGATCGGGATCGCGGCCGCCCACGTCACCCGCGCGCTTCCGGACCTGGTCACGTTCGTCGCCTGGCATGGCTGCGACCACACCGGGCCGGTGCTGGAGGGCGACACGCTCTCGAGCGAGATCGAGCTCGAGCATCTGCAGCCGCTGCCGGGCGACCACGGCGGGCAGCTCGTGCACCTGCGCTGCCGCGTGTCGGCAACCCGGGGCGACCCGGCGCAGACGGTTGGCGTCCTCGATTGGCGCCCGGTCGGGGTGATCGCGTGAGCGGTGGTGGGATCCTGTCCGGGTTGCGCGTCGTGGAGGGGTCGGCGTTCGTCGCGGCGCCGCTGGGCGGGATGACGCTCGCGCAGCTGGGCGCTGACGTGATCCGGTTTGATCAGCTCGGCGGTGGGTTGGACTACACCCGTTGGCCGTTGGCGGAGTCGGGGCAGTCGCTGTTCTGGGCGGGGTTGAACAAGGGCAAACGGTCGATCTCGCTGGATCTGCGCTCTGATCAGGGGCGCGAGCTCGCGACCGAGTTGATCTGCGCCGGTGAGGGGCCTGACAGCGGGCTGCTGCTGACCAACTTCCCCGCCCGCGGCTGGTTGGCGTATGAGGAGTTGGCGAAGCGCCGCGCGGATCTGATCATGGTCGCGTTGACCGGTAACCCCGACGGGTCCAGCGAGGTCGACTACACCGTCAACCCGGCGACCGGGTTTCCGTGGGCGACGGGGCCGCGCAACCTGTCTGAGCCGTTGAACAGCGTGCTGCCGGCGTGGGATATCGCGACCGGGTCGCTGGCCGCGATCGGCCTGCTGGCCGCCGAGCGGTGGCGGACGCGGACGGGGGAGGGGCAGCAGATCCGGCTGTCGCTGTCAGACGTCGCGTTTGCGATGGTCGGCAACCTCGGGCGGATCGCCGAGGCGCAGCTCGGCGGCCAGGACCATTTCAAGGACGGCAACTACCTGTACGGCGCGTTCGGTCACGATTTCGAGACGCGCGACGGCCGGCGGGTGATGGTCGTCGCCTTGACCGCCCGGCAGTGGCGGGCGCTGGTGGCGATCACCGAGATCGGCGAGGCGTGCGCCAAGATCGCCGAGGTGATGGGGTATGACCTGGACACCGAGACCGGCCGGTTTGAGGGCCGCGACCTGATCGCCGGGCTGCTGCGCCCCTGGTTCGCGGGACGTGAGCTGTCAGAGATCCGTGAGGCGTTCGCCGGCACCGGCGTCTCCTGGGGGCCCTACCAGACGTTCCGGCAACTGGTCAACGACGACCCGCGCTGCTCGACCGCCAACCCGATGTTCTCCACGCTCGCGCAACCCGGGATCGGCGAGTACCTCGTCCCCGGATCCCCGCTGGACTTCTCCGCCCAAGGGCGCCTGGAACCCCGCCGCGCGCCCGTGCTCGGCGAACACACCGACGAGGTGCTCGCCGAACTGCTCGGGCTCACCGACACCGAGATCGGCCGGCTGCACGACACCGGCGTCGTCGCCGGCCCCGCGATTTCGACGTCGGGGTAGCCGTCCGCACGTCAAGACTCCATCAGTCCCGCAGGTAAGAACTCCGTCAGGCCCCTGTTCACGACCGCGCGATCGTGCTAAGCCTCCGGTATGAACGCTGCAACACGATCACGTACGCGCGTTCCGCGCGATCTGTCCCTGACGGTCCGCATGGTGCTGGTGGCGGCGCTGACGCCGCTGCTCTCGGTCGGGTTGCTGGCGCTGCTGTTCCTGCTGCCGCCGACGTTCCAGATGGGGATCATCATCGCGTTGACCATCGGTGTCGTCAGCTGGGCGGTGTCCTACAGCAACCATCGTGGCCGGTTGCTCGGTCGCGCGTTGACCGAGGCCGACGACGCGGCGTTGCTGGAGACCGTCGATCGCCTGTGTGCGATCGCGGACATCCCCCGCCCGGAGGTCCGTCTCGTCAACCAGCGCCAGCCCAACAGCTGGGTCGTCCAGTACCGCGCCTCGAGCCCCCGGCTGTACCTGACGACCGCGCTCGTCGCGCTGCTCAGCGCCGATGAGTTGAACGCGGTGATCGCCCATGAGCTGTCGCACATCGCCAACCGCGACGCGCTCGTGATGAGCGTCGTCGGAATGCCGAGCGCGGTCATGCGCCGGTCCACCGCCGGTGGCCTCGGGGCCGTGTTCGTGGTGATGATCGGAGTCGTCGCCGAGGTCGGAACGACGACGCTGTCGCGCTACCGCGAGTTGGCCGCCGACGCCGGCTCGGCCGCGATCACCGGTCACCCCTCGGCGCTGGCGTCGGCGCTGATGAAGGTCTCCGACGGTCTGACGCGGGTTCCGTCCCGGGACCTGCGCGAGGCGGCGGCGCTGAACTCGTTCAACCTGGTTGCCGTACAGACGCCCGGGTCCAAGCGGCGGCACCCGATCACCGCCCGCGTGTTCGCGACGCATCCGTCGCTGCAGTCACGGCTCGACGCGCTGCACGCGCTCGAGCGCGCGCAGCATTCTGGGTAGGGCTCACCTCCCACCCCGCCAGGATTCGGGTAGGGGCTCACCTCCCACCCCGCCGCCCCAACTCAGTCCGCCCTTCGCGGGCTCAGCCGCGGCGCATCAGCCGGCCGACGGCGTCCATCAGTTCGGCGGTCTTCTCGTCGCGTTCGGCGGCGGTTTCGGCGCCGATCACGCAGTGGTGGGTGTGATCGTCGAGCAGGCCGAGCGCGACCTTGTCCAGCGCCGCGCGCACGGCTGAGATCTGGGTGAGCACGTCGATGCAGTAGCGGTCGTCGGCGACCATTCCCTCGATCCCGCGGACCTGACCCTCGATCCGTCGAAGTCTGGCCAGCAGCTGGTCCTTGGAGGCGGAGTACCCGCGTGTCACGGTCGATTCGCTCATCGGCGCCACGATACCACTACCCCCTAGGGGTATGCTGAGGCCATGCTCGCTCTGATCTGGCATGGCATCCGGGATGCGCTGCTGATGGCCTGGGAGGTCTGGTGGGCGCTGGTGTTCGGCTTCGCGATCTCGGCGATCGTCCAGGCCTGGGTCCCGCGCCAGCGGATCGAGCGGGCGCTCGGGGAGCACCCGGGGCATCCGGTCCGGCCGGTCGCGTGGGCGACGGCGCTCGGCGCGGCGTCCTCGTCGTGCTCGTACGCGGCGATCGCGATCGCCCGCTCACTGTTCGACAAGGGCGCGTCGCTGACCGCGGCGCTGGCCTTCCAGTTCGCCTCCACCAACCTCGTGTGGGAGCTCGGCCTGGTGCTCTGGGTGCTGATCGGCTGGCAGTTCGCGGTCGCCGAATACGTCGGCGGGATCGTGATGATCGTGCTCATGGCGTTCTCGGCGCGGGCGTTCGTCAGCCGCTCGGTGGAGCGTGAGGCGCGCGCCCACGCCCGCGAGGCCGATCCCGGGCATCAACATCACTCGGCCGGCGGCGAGCCCGCCGCCGCCGTGGGCTGGCGCCGCCGGCTGACCTCGGTGCAGGCGTGGTCGGACGTCGCCCACAACTTCCGTGGCGACTGGCAGATGCTGTGGCGTGAGGTCACGATCGGGTTCGTGCTGGCGGGGTTCATCGCGCAGGTGCCCGACAGCGTCTTCCAATCGCTGTTCATCCGCTCGGCACCCGCCCCGCTGCCCGCGATCGAGAACGCCATCGTCGGCCCCGTGATCGCCGTCCTCAGCTTCGTCTGCTCGGTCGGCAACGTGCCGCTGGCAGCGGTCCTGTGGTCAGGCGGGATCGGCTTCTCGGGCGTGATCGCGTTCCTGTTCGCCGACCTGATCGTGCTCCCGATCATCGCGATCTACCGCAAGTACTACGGCGGGCGGTTCGCCTGGCGGATCACGGCGCTGATGGCGGTCACGATGATCATCGCGGCGCTGATCGTCGACGCCATCTTCTCGCTGCTCGGCTGGGTCCCGTCGGGGCCGCGCCCGACGCGCGCGCACGTGTTCGCCTCGATCGAGCTCGACTACAAGTTCTGGCTCAACCTCGCGGCGACCGCCGTGTTCGCCGCGCTGATCTGGCTGACGATGCGCCGCGGCGCCGTCGATCCGGTCTGCGGGATGCGGGTCGATCGTGCCACCGCGGTCGTGCGCCGCACGCCGGCGGGAACGCGGTACTTCTGCTCCGAGCACTGCGCGGCCCGGTTCGACGCGGGGAACGCCGGTGGCGACGGCGCGCTTGTCGGTGGCCGGGGTGGCGGGGTGCACGGCGATGGCGGGGTGCATGGCGATGGCGGGCCAGGCCGGGGTGCGGCGGTGCACGGCGATTGCGGGGTGCACGGCGGTGGCGGGGTGCACGGCGGTGGCGGGGTGCATGGCGATGGCGCGGTGCTTGGCGGTGGCGGATGACTCATGCACGGTACGCGCCCGTACCGCGGTGAGAAACAGGCCAAATAGGCCGGTTTCTCGCCCCGGTGATCGCGATCATCCGTCTGCGGCCTCGATCTGCGCTCGCGCCTGGCCCGGACCGGCTCACTGCGGTGCATCAAACGCGGCCCCGGAACGGGAGTTCGCTCCGAGGTCCGGGGGAGAGCGCTGCGGGGTACGTGAGTGTTCCACCCCGGGGGAGGTTCCCAACGCGCTCACCCAGGACCCGCCAGGGCCGGCCGGGACGCGCCAGACCGGCCAGGACCCGCCCGGAACCCGCCAACCGCGCTCCGCGCGTTGCCCCGAGCCGGCCGCGCGCCCGGCGCGTCGCCGCCGGGCACACGGCACCGCCGTCGCACCTCTCAAGCGGCGGCGGCCGCCTCGTAAGGCAGTTTCGGCTCGGGCTCGCCCTCTCCCTCGGCGCGCACGATCAGGACGGGCACGTTGCAATGGTTGAGCGCGTAGTGGCTGACGCTGCCGAGCACGGCCGCGCTGAGGGCGCCGCGGCCGCGAGTGCCGAGCACGACGAGGTCGTAGCAGCCGTTCTGTATCTGGCAGATCAGCGCGTCGCGGATCGGCCGGTCAGACACGACCGTCGTGACCGGTATCTCGGCGGGCACCCGTTCGACGGCGGCCCGGAGCGTCACCTCGGCCTCGTGCTGCAGGTCGGCGGCGGTTGGCTGAACGCAGGCCGCGGCTGCGGTCATCGGTGTGGCCGCCCAGTGGGGCGAGTGCGACACCGCGGTCAACAGCGTCAGCCGCGAGTTCTGGGACTCCGCCAGGTCGACCGCCTCGGCGAGCGCTCCGTCCGCCTGACGGGAACCATCGACGCAAACCAAGATGTTTCTGAACATGCCATCACCGGCTATCTGAGTGGCTAATTGGCATGCCAAACATTAGCATGACAGCGACTGCTACGGTGAATCCATGTCAGAGCTCGAGCCGCTGACCGAGGTGCTTCTGGCGGACCCGGTGCCGGGCGAGGCGGACACCTTCGCCGGCGGGATCGAAGCGGCCGGCGAGGACAGCTTGGTCGCCGCGTTGGACCGTGACGGAGAAGACGCGTTCGACCCAGACGGAAAAGACGCGCTTCGACCCTAGACGGGGAAGACGAGTTCGTAGCCGCGTTCGACACGTTCGGCCAGGCGATCCGGCGCGCTCGCGGTGCCGGCGCCGATCACCCCGGGGGCCTGACGTTCTCCCAGTACGCGCTGCTGCGGACGCTCGCCGATCGCGACGGCGCCCGGGTCTCGGACCTGGCGGGCCAGGCAGCGGTGACCCCGTCGACGGCGACGCGGATCCTCGATGCGCTGGAGCGGCGGGCGATCGTCTGTCGCACGCGCTCGGCGCACGACCGCCGCGGGGTCACGGTGACCCTGACCGACGCCGGACGAGCGGCACTGCACCGCCAGGACGCCTGGATGCAGGGTCGCCAGCGGGCGTTCTACGCGCAGTTGCCCGCGGATGAGCGGGCGATGGCCCCGGATCTGCTACTGCGAATGTCGGCGCTGATCGACGAGCTCGCCGCCGGACCGCAGGACTGATCGCACCGATTCGAATCCCGTCGCGCTTCACACGTCGTCCACATCAGGGCACGATCGGCCGCCTATAAAACGTCGTGCTGCTCGCCGGGCGCCACCCCTCCTCGGGCGCCCGGCGGGCCTGCATCAGCCCCGCGGTCGGTCGCGACCCCCCGGTTGTCTGTAGTTCCGCGTCGTCGCCTGGCAAGCTGGTCCGCCGTGCCGGAATCTCAGCGATCGTGCCTCCCGTTCTCGCACCCGACCCGCAGCCGACGCGAGGATTCGTAGCTATGCCGTCCGCACGTCCCGGCGCCGCCGCCGTCTCGGTCGGCACGAGTCTTCCGGACGGGATCCTGCGCAACGCGGAGATCGAGGCGCGGCTGGAGCTCGCGCCGGGATGGATCTCCCGCCGCACCGGGATCGAATCCCGGCGGCAGGCGGGCCCCGACGAGCGGCTGCAGACGCACGCCACCGCGGCGGCGCGGCAGGCGCTCGAACGGGCTGGCGTGGCCGCCGAGGAGGTCGATCTCGTGATCGTCGCGACATCGACGGCGGACGAGATCATGCCCGGCGCCGCGCCGCTGGTCGCCCATGACCTGGGTGCCAACCGGGCGGGCACGTTCGATCTGGTCGCAGCGTGCACCGGGTTTCTGTCGGCGCTGTCGGTGGGCTCGGCTCAAATCGAATCCGGTCGGGTCGGCACCGCGGTGATCGTCGGCGCCGACCTGATGTCGCGGATCCTCGATCCGCTGGACCGCTCGACCGCCGTCGTGTTCGGCGACGGCGCGGGGGCGGTCGTGCTGCGGGCCACCGACGCCGACAGCCTGATCGGGCCGGTGATTCTCGGGACCGATGGCGCGGGCGCCGATCACATTCGGGTCGGCCGTGAGGACGGGATGATCCGTATGCGCGGCCACGAGACCTTCCGGGAGGCGGTCGCGAAGCTGTCGCTCAGCACCGAGCAGGCGATTCGCGCCGCCGACATCGGGATGGACGAGATCGACCTGTTCGTCTACCACCAGGCCAACGGCCGCATCCTGACCGCCGTCGGCGAGCGCCTCGGTCTCGATCGTTCGAAGGTCGTCGACTGCATCGCGGAGCAGGGGAACACGACCGCGGCAACGCTGCCGCTGGCGCTTGACTATGCCCAGCGCGACGGTCGGCTGGTGCCGGGCGCCAAGGTGCTGCTCGGCGCGTTCGGTGCGGGCTTCACGTGGGGCGCGACCGTGGTGACCTGGGGCCAGCCTGCGCCGCCGTCACCGTCGTCACCGCCGACTCCGCCGTCTCCGCCAACCCCGCCAGCCCCGGCCACCCGTTCGACTCCGCCGACCCGGGGACGGACTTGACCGCGGCGCTGGCGCCGCGGCCGCCTGAGATTGCGACGCCGCTGGCCCGGCTCGAGGCGCTCTGCGATCCCGGCTCGCTGCGGCTGATCCGCACCGAGGTGATCTCCGCCGCGATGGGCGAGAAGGCCCGCGCCGGCGACGGCGTGCTCGGCGGCGCCGGCACGGTCGACGGGCGCCCGGTGTTCTGCTACGCCCAGGATGCGAGCTTCGCCGGCGGCTCGCTCGGCGAGGCTCACGCCGACACGATCACGCGAGTGCTGGAGCTCGCCGACCGGGGACGCGCTCCGGTTGTCGGGTTCGTCGCCTCTGGCGGCGCCCGGATGCAGGAGGGGGTCGCGGCCCTCGGCGGTTACGGACGGATCTTCCGGCGGACCGTGGCGCTGTCAGGGAGGGTGCCGCAGATCTCGATCGTGGCCGGGCTGTCGGCGGGCGGCGGCGCCTACTCGCCGGCGCTGACCGACTGGGTCGTGATGACCGACTCGGCGAGCATGTTCCTGACCGGTCCAGCCGTCGTCCGCGACGCGCTCGGCGAGGACGTCGACGCCAACACGCTCGGCGGCACCCGGGTCCACGGTCGCAACGGCGTCTGTCACTTCGTCGCCGATCACGACCACTCCGCCGCGTTGCTGGCGCGTGATCTGCTCGGCTACCTGCCCAGCCACCGGGACCAGCGGGCGCCGGTACGCGTGCCCGAGGGCGCTGCCGTAGCGGATCCGGGGCTGCCGGTTCCTGCCCAGCCGCGCCGCGTGTATGACATCCGCGACGTGCTTGCGGGGCTCGTCGACGAGGGGCGCCTGCTGGAGGTGTCATCGGCCTGGGCGCGCAACCTCGTCTGCGGGTTCGCCCGCCTCGACGGGCGCAGTGTCGGCGTGATCGCCAACCAACCCCGCTACCTCGGCGGCGTGCTCGATGCGGCGGCGTCGGAGAAGGGCGCGCGGTTCGTCTCCAAGTGCGATGCGTTCGGCATCCCGCTGCTGGTGCTCGTCGATACTCCCGGGTACATGCCCGGAACCCGGCAGGAGGGCGCCGGCGTGATCCGCCACGGTGCCGGGCTGGTCCACGCATTCGCGCAGGCCACCGTCCCGCGGATCACGCTGATCATCCGCAAGGCGTTCGGTGGCGCGTTCATCGCAATGAATTCGAAGGACCTCGGCGCCGACTACGTGTTCGCTTGGCCCGGCGCTGAGATCGGCGTGATGGGCGCTCGCCCCGCCGTCGGCGTGATCCACCGCCGCGAGCTGGCCGTCGCGCGTGATCCCGAGTTCGAGCGCGACCGTCTGGCGGCGCAGTATGCGGACGCGCAACTGCGCCCACAGGTCGCCGCGGCGACCGGATACGTCGACGAACTGATCGAGCCGGGGGAGACGCGTGCCCGGCTGGCCTGGGCGTTCGGGACACTGGAGGCGCAGCGATGAGCTCGGGCGATGTACTGCTGACCGGGGCCACCGGGTTCGTCGGGATGGAACTCCTCGCGCGTTATCTCGAGCGCACCGACCGGAACGTGATCACGCTCGTCCGCGCCGCCGACGAGGCGGCCGCGCAGGCGCGGATGAACGCCGTGCTCGATGATCTGTTCGGCGACCGGGCCGATCCCTATCGGGGTCGCGTCCGCGCGGCGGCGGGCGACGTCACCTTGCCGGGCCTCGGTCTGACCGCCGCCCTGCGCGACGAGCTTGCCGAGCGGACCGCCGTGATCGTCCACTCGGCCGCATCGGTGTCGTTCACGTTGTCGCTTCCCGAAGCGCGGGCGATCAACACCGAGGGCACCCGGCGGATGCTGGAGCTGGCCACGCTGGCCGACCAGCGCGGCGGGCTGAACTGCTACGGGCAGGTCTCGACCGCGTTCATTTCCGGAGACCATGCGGGCTGCTTCGCGGAGACCGATCTCAACGTCGGCCAGCAGTTCCACAACTCCTACGAGCAGTCGAAGTTCGAGTCCGAACAGCTCGTCGCCGCCACCGACCTGCCGACCCGCGTGATGCGACCGAGCATCGTCGTCGGGGAGCGTGAGACCGGCTGGACGGCGGCGTTCAACGTGGTCTACTGGCCGCTGCGGGCCTTCTCACGCGGGCTGTTCGACGTGATTCCGGCGGACCCGAGCGCGCCCGTCGACGTGGTCCCGATCGATTACGTGGCCGACGCCGTGTACGCGCTCTGCGGTGACGCCGGCACCGACGGTCAGACCTACCACCTGACCGCCGGCCCGCACGCGAGCACGATGTTGGAGCTGTGCACGCTGGCCAGCGGCTACTTCCGCCGACCCCCACCACGGGTGCTGACGCTCGAGGAGTTCGCGAAGCTGCCACCGCCGACCGTCGCCGTCCAGCAGGCGTTCGCCGCCGGCGCCGCCTACTTCCCGTATTTCGCGATGGAGGGAACGTTCGGCGACGCGATCACGCGCGCGCGGCTGGAGCCTGCCGGGATCCGCTGCTCGCCGCTGTCGGAGTACCTCGAGCGGCTGATGGACTTCGCGACGCGCAGCCGCTGGGGCAAGGTCCGGATCGCGCGCCACGAGGCGCTCGGTGCCTCCCGGGCGGGCGTGCTCGCGGCCTGAGACGCGGCGCCGTCGGGTGGTGGTGGGCCCGTCCGTGCGACCCCCTGAGCGCCGCGAGCTGGCTCCCCCCAGCCGGGGGGTTGGGTGGCCGGTTCGCTTGCCGACTCCGGAAGCGAGCTCGACGATCGGTGATCGTGCCGCTCACTGACATCGCCCGATTTCGCCCCGACGATCCCGACGCGCTCGTGCAGGCCTCGCTCGTCTGCCCGTTCTGCCTGGGCTCTGAGCAGGTCGAGTGGGAGGTCGAGGGAACGTTTGCGGGTTACGATCCGTCGATCCGATGCGAATGCGGCCCGTGTCAGCAGCAGTGGAGCGTCTACCTGGCGCCCGAACAGGCGTTGCGGCTCGGCTTGATGCACGCGCACGCCGGCTGAACGCCGCGGCGACGAGCGCTGGCACAGCCCACCCACCGCGCGGGCCCAAATGACTGACGTCGTCACCTCCGACGGTGAAGCCGGCCTCGGGGTCGGGGCCGTCGAGTTGCTCGTCGACGTGCTCTCGCAGTCGCAGTCGAGCCGCCCCACAGGTGCGGCGCCGACCGATTTCTACGACCGGCTGTGCGAGGCCGTGTGCCGGTTGGCGCGGATGCGACGCGCGGTCATCTTCCAGTACGACGCCGGGACGCGGCGCGTCCGCGCCGTCGGCGTGCACGCGATCAGCATGGCCCCGTTCGCCGACGCCCAGCTGTCGTTCGACTCACTGCCGATCACCGCCCGTGCGCTCGCGGAGGACGCAGTCCTCGAGGTCGTCGGCGATCTCACCGGCCAGGCGTCGGAGGAGTTCGCCGAACTGATCTCAGAGCCGGCCCAGCTGGTCTGCGCACCGATGGCCGCGGCGGGTCGTGCCCTCGGGGTGATTCTCGCCGACCGTCCGATGAGCGACCCGCCGTTGGGCGACGCCGACCGCAGCCTGCTGTGGACGCTCGGCAAGGTCGCGGCGCTCGTGTCGGTCGCACGGACGGTCTCGACCCAGTCTGAGCGGGCGCGCGCGCTGGAGCAGCGGATCGACTTGGCGCGGGAGATTCACGAGGGCGTGATCCAGCGGCTGTTCGGAGTCTCGATGGCGCTCGACGGCGACGGCGACCTGCCAGAGTCGGCGCGCCGGCGGTGTGCGACCGAGACCCAGTCGGCGCTGGCCGAGCTGCGCTCGGCGCTGCAGCGGCCGCTGGGTCGCGCGCCGCGCGCCACCCAGACGACGCTCGTCGCCGAGATCGCACGGCTGGCCGGGCTGCATCCCGCGCTCGGGCTGAAACTCGACCCCGAGCCCGGCGCGCCGCCGGTCCAGGTGCCGGCCGCGCTCGAGCCGCTGGCACAGTCGGTTCTGCGCGAGGCGGTGCGCAACGCGGTCAAGCACGCCGAGCCCAACCACGTGTGCGTGCGCGTCGGACACGCTGACGGGGCATTCTCGATGGACGTCGTCAACGACGGCGTGGCCCCCGACGCGCGGCGGCTGACCGGGATGGGTTTGCGCCTGGCGACGGTCGAGGCGTTGCAGTTCAACGGCTTCGTCGAGTTCGGTGAACGTGAGCCCGGAACCTGGCAGGTCCGTCTGGTCGTCCCCGACGAGGACGGCGATGACTGAGGCTCGGGCGACCGAACGGAGCCCCGCGCGGCTGCGGGTGCTGGTGGTCGATGATCACGATGTCGTGCACTGGGGCTTTCGGCTGATGCTCACCCAGCAGCCGTGGGTGGAGCGCTGCCTGAGCGCCCAGAACGGCGTCGAGGCGCTCGACCTGGCGGCTCGCTATCGCCCGCACGTGGCGCTCGTCGACCTGTTCATCGGCGAGGAGTCCGGTGCCGAGGTGTGCGAGCGGATCCGGGCCGAGCAGCCGTCGACGCGGGTATTGCTGTTTTCCGGCGCGGGTGAGATCTCGTCGCGGGCGGCGCGCGCCGCGGGCGCCTCCGGATTCGCCTACAAGGATTGGCCGGCGCGTCGGATCGCAGAGGCGGTCCGGCAAGTCGGGCTCGGCAAGAGCGTCTTCGAGCGGGTGGGTGGGGAGGGCGGAAGCCGGGTCCAAGGCGCGATGGGGCTGTCTGACCGTGAGCGTGCCGTGCTCGAGCTGATGGCGTCGGGCGCCACGAATCCGGAGATCGGCGAGACGCTGCACATCTCCCGGCACACGGTCAAGGAGCACTGTTCGGCGGTCTACCGCAAGCTCGAGGTGCGCAACCGGACCGAGGCGGTTCAGCGCGGTCAGCTGCTGGGGCTGCTGCGCTGAACGCCGCCGGCTGCGATCAGCTCTGCTTGACCTCGCGTCCGTCCTCGCCCCACATCGTGTGAAACGAGCCGTCCTGGTCGATCCGCTGGTAGGTGTGGGCGCCGAACAGGTCGCGCAGCCCCTGGATCAGCGACGCCGGGCCGGTGGCGCGGCGATAGCCGTCGTAGTAGGCCAGGGACGAGGAGAACGCCGGGGTCGGGATTCCCAGTTCGGCTGCGCGCGCGACCACGCGACGCCACGGATCCTGAGCTTGCTCAAGCGCTTCGGCGAAGAAATCGGCCAGCATCAGGTTGGCAAGATCCGGCTCGCCGTCATACGCCTCGCGGATGCGGTCCAGGAACCGGGCGCGGATGATGCAGCCGCCACGCCAGATCGTCGCCATCGCGCCGAGATCGAGCTTCCAGCCCTCGTCCTGTGCCGCCGCCCCCATCTGCTGAAAGCCCTGCGCGTAGGCGACGATCTTCGACGCGTACAGCGCGTGCGAGAGGTCGTCGGCCAGCGACGGGTCGGTGCCGCCGGTGGGGCCCTTGAGGATTTCCGCGGCGTGCACGCGCTCTGACTTCAGCGCGCTCAGCGACCGCGCGAACACGGCCTCGGTGATCCCGGTCAGCGGCACGCCGAGCTCGAGCGCGTTCTGGGCGGTCCAGCGTCCGGTCCCCTTCTGGCCGGCGGAATCGAGGATCACGTCGACGAGCGGCTTGCCGGTCGCCTCGTCGGTCTTGGCCAGCACGCGGGCGGTGATCTCGATCAGGAACGACTCGAGCTCGGTCTCGTTCCAGGCCTCGAACCGCTTGCCGATCTCGGCCACCTCCAGCCCGCAGGCGTGGCGCAGCAGGTCGTAGCTCTCGGCGATCAACTGCATATCCGCATATTCGATGCCGTTGTGGACCATCTTGACGAAGTGGCCGGCCCCGTCGGCGCCGACGTACGTCACGCACGGGGTGTCGTCGACCTGCGCGGCAATCGCCTCGAAGATCGGCTTGACCGACTCGTCGTAGGGGGCCTGGTCGCCGCCGGGCATGATGCTCGGCCCCTTCAGCGCGCCCTCTTCCCCGCCCGAGACACCGACGCCGAGAAAATGGATCCCCTGCTCTCCGAGCTTGGCGTGACGGCGCTGCGTGTCACGGAAGTTCGCGTTGCCGCCGTCGATCAGCACGTCGCCCTTGTCCAGGTGCGGGGCGATCTCGTCGATCACCGCGTCGGTGGCGGGTCCCGCCTGGACCATGCTCATCAGTACCCGCGGCCGCTCGAGCGCGTTCACCCAGTCGGCGACGGACTCCTGGCCGGTGATCGGCCCCTCCGACCCGTGCTCGTCGACGAACGTCGTCATCCGGCTCGTGGTCCGGTTGTGGACAACCACGGGAATGTCGTGGTGGGCGACGTTTCGCGCCAGGTTGGCGCCCATCGTCGCCAGACCGGTGAGGCCGAAGTGGGTGTCTGAAGAGCTCATGGGACCGGACCCTACCGCGCGCCCGTTTCAGCCGGCGGCGCCGGCGGCGAGGCGGTCGGCCATCCCGCGGGCCGCGTCGCGCAGCTCGTCCGGTCCGAGGATCTCGATCGTCTCGTCAAGGCTCGCCATCCACACGACGAACCCCGGATGCC
>CAVUSD010000043.1:0-6551 GCA_963743985.1 uncultured Solirubrobacteraceae bacterium
CCCGCTAGCCTCGGGCGCTCGAAATGAGCACGCACACTTCAGCACCCATCGCCGTCATCGGCACCGGTTACGTCGGGTTGGTGACCGCCGCGGGATTCGCGGAGCTCGGGTCGGAGGTCTGGTGCGTCGACGTCGACGCCGACAAGATCGACCGGCTGAACCGGGGCGAGATCCCGATCTACGAGCCCGGCCTGCGGGAATCGATCGAGCGTTCCCGCGCGCGGCTGCACTTCGGCACCGAGCTGCCGCCGGCGCTCGAGCACGCGCGGCTGCTGTTCGTCGCCGTCGGCACGCCGCCGACCTACTCCGGCGACGCCGACCTGTCCGCCGTGCACGCCGTCGTCGACGCGATGCCGGCCTCCGATCACCACGCGCTGGTGATGAAGTCGACGGTTCCGGTCGGCACCGGCGCGTCGATCAAGCGGATCTTCGCCGAGCACGGCAAGTCCGGCTTCGCCTACGTGTCCTGTCCCGAGTTCCTCAAGGAGGGATCGGCACTCGACGACTTCCTCAAGCCCGACCGGGTCGTGATCGGGGACGACGGCAACTGGGCCGGCGACGCCGTCGCCGATCTCTACGCCCCGCTCGACGCGCCGATCGTGCGGACCGATGTCGCGTCGGCCGAGATGGTCAAGCTCGCCGCCAACGCGTTCCTGGCGACCAAGATCTCGTTCATCAACGAGATCGCCAACGTCTGCGAGGAGACCGGCGCCGACGTGCTCGAGGTCGCCCGGGGGATGGGGCTCGATCAGCGGATCGGCAAGCACTTCCTGCGCCCCGGTATCGGCTTCGGCGGCTCATGTTTTCCCAAGGATGTATCGGCGCTCAAGCAGCTGGCCGGCAACAGCGGCTACCACTTCCAGCTGCTGACCGCCGTGATCGAGGTCAACGAGCTGCAGAAGCGGCGCGTGGTGAGCAAGCTGCAGAAACACTCGGCTCGCTGCGGAGCGGATCGCGTGTGGGCTGCTCGCGAACGACGAATGCGCGGGTTGTGGTTGGCCGGCTGAGGGAGGGCGCCGCGTGGCGTGACCGGTGGAGAGGTCTCGGCTCGCTCGTCGGCAAGCGGATCGCGCTGCTGGGGCTCGCCTTCAAGCCCGACACCGACGATATGCGCGAGGCATCCTCGTTGGTGCTGTCGGCGCGGTTGCAGGCCGACGGGGCGACCGTCGCGGCGTATGACCCGGTCGCCGAGGAGGAGGCACGCAAGCTGATGCCCGGCGTCAACTTCGCCGACTCGGCGCTGGCTGCCGCCCAGGGCGTCGACGCGTGCGTGCTGGTGACCGAATGGAAGGAATTCGCCGCGCTCGACTGGGCCGCGGTGGCCGAAGCGATGGCCGGCGTCCTGGTCGTCGACGGTCGCAACTTCGCCGACCGTGAGGCTGTGCTCGCCGCGGGGCTCAGCTACGAGGGGATCGGCCGATAGCTTGCAGGCGCTGATCCTGGCGGGCGGCGAGGGCACGCGGCTGCGGCCACTGACCTCGTCGATGCCCAAACCGGTCGTGCCGCTCGCCGGTCGGCCGTTCATCCAGTACATGATCGAGTGGTTGCGCGGGCACGGCGTCGACGAGGCGATCCTGTCGTGCGGGTTCATGGCCGATGGGGTGCGGGCGGTGCTCGGCGACGGCGAGGGGCTGGGCCTGCGGCTGCGCTACGTCGAGGAGCCGACGCCGCTGGGAACCGGCGGGGCGCTGAAGCTCGCGGAGGATCTGCTCGAGGACCGGTTCCTGATGCTCAACGGCGATCAGCTGACCGACATCGATCTGACCGCACAGCTGCGCCAGCATGAGCGCACCGGTGCGCGCGCGACGATCGCGCTGATGGCCGTCGAGGATCCGTCGACGTACGGCCTCGTCCGCCAGCGCGGCGATCTGTCGGTATCGGGCTTTCTGGAGAAGCCGAACGCCGACGAGATCGACTCGAACCTGGTCAATGCCGGGGTGTACGTGCTCGACCGCTCGGTGCTCGGTGAGATGGCCCCCGCCGGCAGTCGCATCTCGATCGAGCGCGACGTGTTTCCGCAGCTCGTCGATCAGGGCCTGTTCGGTTACGAGGCATCGGGCTACTGGATGGACATCGGCACCCCACGGCGCTATCTGCAGGCGACCTACGACATCCTCGACGGAGAGATCACGAGCGAGATCGGTCAGGCGCTGGCGGCGTCAGACGGCGTGTTCTGGGTGGGGGCGGGCGCGGACAGCCCGGGTGGAGACGGCGTCAGCGGCACGGTGCATGCGCCGGCGGTGATCGGGCCCGGCTGCACGATCGCCGAAGGCGCGACGGTCGCCGGGCGGACGGTGCTCGGCGCCGGAGTCGTGCTCGGGGCCGGGGCGCACGTCGACAGCTCGGTGCTGCTCGACGGGGCCCGAATCGGCGCCCATTCCCGGATCAGCCGCAGCATCGTCGGCCCGGGGGCGGAGGTCGGCGAACACTGCCGGATCGACGGCGTGTCGGTGCTCGGCGCGAACGTCAAGGTGGGGTCGCACAACGCGCTCACGGCCGGCATCCGTATCTTCCCGGGTGTGCAACTTCCCGATTCCGCGGTCGCATTTTGACCGCCGTAGATCTGGGCGAGACCCCCGCTGATCTCGGCCCCGACACGATCAAGGCATTCGACGCCAGCAATCAGTTCGCCGACGTGCTCGAGCTCGCCGACCATCTCGACGACGCCCTGTGGCGGGTCGAGTCGGCGTCGATCGAGCCCCAGGACTCCCCCGGCGGTCTGATCGTCGCCGGGATGGGCGGCTCGGCGGTCGGGGGCATGCTGGCTCGCGCTGCGCTCGGCGACCGCGCCTCCCGGCGGATCACGGTCAGCCGCGACTACGGGCTGCCGGCGTGGACCACACCCGATACCACCGTCCTGTGCTCGAGCTACTCGGGCAACACCGAAGAGACGCTGGCGGCGTTCGAGGCCGCCGGGGCACTCGGCGCGCGGCGGATCGTCTGCACGACCGGCGGTCAGCTGGCGCAGCAGGCCCGGGCGGAATCGGTGCCGGTGATCGGCGTGCCGGGGGGCTTCGAGCCCCGTGCCGCGGTCGGCTACATGCTGGTCGTGGCGCTGGAGATCGCGGCGCTGGCCGGCGTCGGCGAGGGGCTGCGGACCGAGATCGACGTCGCCGCGGCGACGACTCGGTCGCTGGCCACGGCCTGGGGACCGGACTCGCCCGAGGACTCGCTCGCCAAGTCGCTGGCACGGAAGCTGCACGGCACCGTGCCGGAGATCATCGGCTCGGGCTTGACCGCGCCGATCGCCTACCGGTGGAAGACGCAGATCAACGAGAACGCCAAGACTCCGGCGTTCTTCGCCGAGCTGCCCGAGTTCGACCACAACGAGCTGGTCGGCTGGACCGATGCGCCACGCCTGACCCGTTTCGGGGCCATATTCCTCGACGACTCCGATCTGCATCCGCGCGTCCGTGAGCGAATTGAGCTGACCCGGGAGCTGATCCGGGAGCACGCTGCGGTCGACGAGCGGGTGTCGAGCGTGGGCGAGACCCGGACCGAGCGGCTGGTGTCGCTGGTGCTGCTCGGCGATCTGGTGTCGCTGTACATGGCGGTGCTCGCCGGGCACGACCCCGGTCCGGTGTACGTACTCGAGGAGATCAAGCGCCGCTTGCAACCCTCGGGTTCGTAAGCACGCGCGTTCCCAAACGTTGACACGTTCGTGGTAAGGTTGGTCGTCGTGCAGGCGCTGACGATCAACGAGGCTGCTGGAACCACGGGCTGGTCGGCCCGGATGCTGCGCTACGTCGACCAGGCCGGCCTCGTCACGCCGGTCCGCTCGGACTCGGGCTACCGGCTGTACGGACCGGCCGAGCTGCAGCGACTGCGCACGCTCAAGGAGCTGCTGGCGCGCTTTGACGTGACCCTGTCGGATGTCGCGTTCACGGCTCGGCTCGAGGCCGACCCGGAGTTGCGCGCCGCGGTCCAGGGATGGCTGCGGGCGCAAGCCCGGCGCCCTGAGGACGTGGCCGACGACGACTGGCTGCGCTTCGAGCAGGAAAAGCACGAACGACTGCTGGCCGCGGTCTGACCGACCGCGCCCGTGCTCGGTTCCACGACCGGACCGCCGAGCGCCGCCACCACCATCAACCAGACCATTCGAGACGCCCGGAGAACGCATGAGCACAATCGCTGAGAAGACCGACTACAAGGTTGCCGATCTGTCGCTGGCCGAGTTCGGCCGCAAGGAGATCCGCCTCGCCGAGCACGAGATGCCCGGCCTGATCGCAACCCGTCGGGAGTTTGCCGACTCCCAGCCGCTGAAGGGGGCGCGGGTCACCGGGTCGCTGCACATGACGGTCCAGACCGCGGTGCTGATCGAGACGCTGACCGCGCTGGGCGCTGACGTGCGCTGGGCCAGCTGCAACATCTTCTCCACCCAAGATCACGCGGCGGCGGCGGTCGTGGTCGGCCCCGACGGGACGCCGGAGGACCCCCACGGGGTGCCGGTGTTCGCGTGGAAGGGCGAGACGCTCGAGGAGTACTGGTGGTGCACCGACCAGGCGCTGACGTGGCCGGGCGAGGACGGGCCGAACATGATCCTCGATGACGGCGGCGACGCGACGCTTTTGGTCCACAACGGCGTGCAGTACGAGGCCGACGGGGCCGTTCCCGACGTCGCGACCGCGGAGAACGCCGAGCATGCGGTGATCCTGGGACTGCTGGCGCGGTCGTTGGAGGCCGATTCGCAGCGGTTCACCCGGATGGCGGCCGAGATCAAGGGCGTCACCGAGGAGACCACCACCGGTGTGCTGCGCCTGTACCAGTTCGCCGAGCAGGGCCGGCTGCTGTTCCCGGCGATCAACGTCAACGACTCGGTGACGAAGTCCAAGTTCGACAACAAGTACGGCTGCCGGCACTCGCTGATCGACGGGATCAACCGGGCGACCGACGTGCTGATCGGCGGCAAGGTCACGGTCGTGTGCGGCTACGGCGACGTCGGCAAGGGTTGCGCGGAGTCGCTGCGGGGCCAGGGCGCGCGGGTGATCGTGACCGAGATCGACCCGATCTGCGCACTGCAGGCGGCGATGGACGGCTACCAGGTCGCGCGGCTGGAGGATGTGCTGTCGGAGGCCGACATCTTCGTGACGACGACCGGCAACAAGGACGTGATCACCGCCGAGCAAATGGGCCAGATGAAGCACCAGGCGATCGTCGGCAACATCGGCCACTTCGACAACGAGATCGACATGGCCGGGCTGGAGCGGATCGACGGGATCGAGAAGATCAACATCAAGCCGCAGGTCGACGAGTGGGTGTTCCCCGGTGGGCGCACGATCATCGTGCTGTCCGAGGGTCGGCTGCTGAACCTCGGTAACG
Organism: uncultured Solirubrobacteraceae bacterium; assembly: GCA_963743985.1. GTDB lineage: Bacteria > Actinomycetota > Thermoleophilia > Solirubrobacterales > Solirubrobacteraceae > Palsa-465. Next base: position 5,320 of record CAVUSD010000043.1, read on the forward strand.
CCACCGGACACCCGAGCTTCGTGATGTCGAACTCGTTCACCAACCAGGTGATGGCCCAGCTCGAGCTGTTCGGCAACACCGGCGAGTACGAGCACAAGGTCTACACGCTGTCCAAGGAGCTCGACGAGAAGGTCGCGCGGCTGCACCTGGACGCCCTCGGGGTCCGGTTGACCGAGCTGACCCCGGCCCAGGCCGATTACCTCGGCGTGCCGGTCAACGGGCCCTACAAGTCCGACCACTACCGCTACTAGACAGCCGACCGGTCGGCGGCGGGCGGGCGCGACTCGATGGCACGCCCATCGGCTCCGCCTCACGACGTCGCCGACCTGTCGCTCGCCGGCGAGGGCGAGGAGCGGATCGCCTGGGCCTCCGGGCAGATGCCGGTGCTCGCCCAGATCCGCGCTCGCTTCGAGCGTGAGCGTCCGCTGACCGGCGTGTCGGCCGCGGCCTGCCTGCACGTCACGGCCGAGACCGCGTGCCTGATGCGCACGCTGCAGGCGGGCGGCGCCACCGTCTCGCTGTGCTCGGCCAATCCGCTGTCGGCCCAGGACGACGTCGCGGCCGCGCTGGTGCTGGCCGACGGCGTCGAGGTGCGGGCGCGCCGCGGCGAGGGTACCGACGAGTACGTCGCCCACGTGCTGGCGCTGCTCGCCGGGCGGGCGGGCGGGCCATACATCACCCTGGACGATGGCGCCGATCTGCTGGTCACCGCGCATGCCCGCGGGGGCGAGGGGCTGGAGCAGTTGATCGGCGGCACCGAGGAGACCGCCACCGGCCTGGTCCGGCTGCGGCGGCTGCAGGAGCGCGGGGAGCTGCGCTGCCCGGTGCTGGCCGTCAACGAAGCACGCACCGAACGGGCGCTCAACGATCGCCACGGGACCGGGCAGTCGGCGCTGGACGGGATCGTGCGGGCCTCGAACGTCCTGCTGGCGGGCCTGACGATCGTCGTCGTCGGCTACGGCTGGGCCGGACAGGGCGTCGCCGAGCGGGCGCGTGGCGCCGGTGGGGCGGTGATCGTCTGCGAGGTCGATCCGCTGCGCGCGCTGGAGGCGCGGATGGCCGGCTACGAAGTGATGCCGGCGCTGGTCGCCGCCGAGCGCGGCGACCTGTTCATCACCGTCACCGGCTCACGCCGGGTCTTGCGTAGGGCCCACTTCGAGCGGATGAAGGACGGCGTGCTGCTGGCCAACGCGGGCCACTTCGACGTCGAGCTCGATCTCGCCGAGCTGGCC
>CAVUSD010000044.1:0-42080 GCA_963743985.1 uncultured Solirubrobacteraceae bacterium
TGGTGGCCGAGGTCGGGGTCGGGACGGTCGCCTCGGGCGTCGCCAAGGCCAACGCCGACCATCTGACGATCTCCGGTCACGACGGCGGCACCGGCGCGTCGCCTCAGTCCTCGGTGCAGTCCGCCGGCGTGCCGTGGGAGATCGGGTTGGCCGAGACCCAGCAGACGCTCCTGCTCAACGACCTGCGCAGCCGGATCAAGGTCGAGGTCGACGGTCAGATCAAGACCGGGCGCGACGTCGTCATCGGAGCGCTGCTGGGCGCCGACGAGTTCGGCTTCTCGACCGCCCCGCTGATCGCTCTGGGCTGCATCATGATGCGCGTCTGCCACCTGAACACGTGCCCGGTCGGGGTCGCCACCCAGGACCCCGAGCTGCGCTCACGGTTCGCCGGCGTGCCCGAGCACGTCACCGCCTACATGCTGTTCGTCGCCGAGGAGGTCCGCACGCTGATGGCCCAGCTCGGTGTCCGCCGCTTCGAGGACCTGATCGGCCACGCGGAGCTGTTGGAGGTGGACGAGGCGATCGAGCACTGGAAGTCCCGGGGAATCGACCTCTCGATGGTGCTCGGCACGCTCGATCTGCCCCCGGAGGTTGCCCGCCGGCATACCCGTTCCCAGGTGCCCGTTCTGAACGACGCGCTCGACTGGGAGCTGGTGTCCCTGTGCGAGCCCGCGATCGAATCCGGCGAGTCGGTACGCCAGGGGCCGATCCCGGTGCGCAACGTCAACCGCACCGTCGGCGGGATCCTGTCGGGCGAGATCGCCCGTCGTCGCGGCCCGCGGGGCTTGCCCGAGGGGACGATCGAGATCACGTTCAACGGCTCGGCCGGCCAGAGTTTCGCCGCCTGGCTGGCACCCGGCGTCACGTTCGCCCTGCATGGCGAGACGAACGACTACACCGGCAAGGGCCTGTCCGGCGGGATCGTCTCGGTACGACCGCCGCAGACGGCGCTGTTCCGCCCCGAGGAGAACATGCTCGTCGGCAACACCGTGCTCTACGGGGCGACGGCCGGTCGCGCGTTCTTCCGCGGCCTGGCCGGCGAGCGGTTCGCGGTCCGCAACTCGGGCGCGCTCGCCGTCGTCGAGGGCGTCGGGGACCACGGCTGCGAATACATGACCGGCGGCCGCGTGGTCGTACTCGGGCCGACCGGACGCAACTTCGCGGCCGGGATGAGTGGCGGGATCGCCTATGTGTACAGCCGCCAGCCGCGGCAGTTCGAGCTGCGCTGCAACCTGGAGCTGGTCGATCTGGAGCGGGTTGACGAGTCCGACGACGAGGAGCTCCGATCGCTGATCTCCGAGCACGCGGCGCGGACCGGATCGCTGGTGGCGCGCAAGCTGCTGGCGACCTGGGAGCGCGAGCGCGAGCGGTTCATCAAGGTGATGCCGCGTGACTACCGCCGCGTGCTGGCCGAGCGCCAGGCCGAGGACAGCCCCGGAGCCGGTGGGGCTGAGGCCGAGGCGTCGCCTGAGGACGACGTCAGCGCAGTCCCGGCCGGCTGATCAGGACCGAGGCCCCTGACACGCCGTGGAGGCGTGTTTCCCGCCTCGCTACGAGATCCGGGTCCCGCGCTCGCCGGCGACCCGCACCAGGACCTGGCACCAGGTGCGAAACGGGCGCCATCCGTCGACGACCTCGGCGATGCGTTCGTCGCGATCCTCGTCTGCGTCCCCGACCCCGTAGTAGCTGGCGGTGTAGGCGGCCCCACGTCGCTCACGCGTGCCGAGGTAGGCGTCGGCGAAGCCGGAGCCTCGCAGCACGATCAGCGACGCGTAGAACGGGCCGATCCCGGGCAGCCGTTGCAGCTGCTCGAACGCCGCCTCCGGCCCGAGCTCCTGGATCCGCACGACGTCCAGATCGCCCGCTACGGCGGCGCCCGCCACCTCGCGCAGTCGTTCGATCTTGGTGTCGTTGAGGCCAGGGAACGAGTCCGGAATCTGTGCCAGCGCCGACGGTTGCGGGAACGCGAACAGCGTCCGCCCGACCAGCTCGAAGGTCCGGCCCAGCCGCTGGGAGAGCGCGGCGCGGACCTTGGCGCCCTGCGCGGCCGGCCGGCGGGCCGAGATCACCGACCAGGCGGCGGCCTCGTACGGCGAATGGAACAGCACCGGTCGCTGGCCCGGGTGCGCGCGTTGCAGCGCGCCGATCACCGGATCACGGCTGCCGACCGCCGCGAACGCCTCGCCGTCGTGGTCCAGCGACACGGTGCGCGCGGCCTGCGCGAGCGCCGCTTCGGGCGTCGCCCCGTCGCGCAGCGTCAGCTCGACTCCCACCGGCCCGTCGTCTTCGCGCTGCCTGAGCACCGCCCCGGCATAGCCGCTTCCGCCGTCGACGCAGAACGCCAACCGCAGCACGCCGTCGAACGTCGGCGGCCGACCCTCGGTCGGGCCGAAGCCGAACGCCGCGGCGGCGCGCAGCGAGAAACGCCCGAGCGGCTTGATCGTGTCCATTGCGGAGCCGATCATCTCAGATACTCTCTGGCGTCCACATGGGCGAGCTCGGAGCATTCCTCAAGATTCATCGTGTCGGGTTCGACAAGCGCGACCCGCGCCGTCGCGTCGACGACTACGACCAGTACTTCACGTTGCAGCCTGAATCGGAGCTGCAACGTCAAGGTGCCCGCTGCATGGACTGCGGCGTGCCGTTCTGCCACGAGGGGTGCCCGTTGGGCAACCTGATCCCCGACTGGAACGATCTCGTCTACCGCGGCAAATGGCGCGATGCGATCGAGCAGCTGCATGCGACCAACAACTTCCCGGAGTTCACCGGCCTGATCTGCCCGGCACCGTGCGAGTCCTCGTGCGTGCTGAAGATCAACGATGATCCGGTCACGATCGAGCAGATCGAGCTGGCGATCGTCGAGCGCGCCTACTCCGAGGGGTGGGTCGCGGCCAACCCGCCGGACCGTCGGACCGGCCGAAAGGTCGCGGTGGTCGGCTCCGGTCCCGCCGGGTTGGCGGCGGCCGCCGAGCTGAATCAGTGCGGCCACTCGGTGACCGTCTACGAGCGCGACGAGGGACCCGGGGGTCTGCTGCGGTTCGGAGTGCCCGACGCCAAGCTGGAGAAGTGGATCATCGACCGCCGGGTGTCGATCCTCGAGCAGGAGGGGATCGAGTTCGTCTTCAACGCTGACGTGGGCACCGACATCACCGCCGAAGCGCTGCAGGAGGACTATCACGCGGTCGTGCTCGCGATCGGCTCACGGATTCCGCGCGGGCTTGACGTGCCCAACCACCAGCTGGCCGGGATTCACCCGGCGATGGACTACCTGTATCAGCGCAACCGGTGGGTCGCCGCCAGCCAAGGGCGCCCGTTCCGTGAGACCGAGCCGGCGGCCAGGATCGTCGCCGAGGGCAAGAAGGTGATCGTGATCGGGGGCGGGGACACCGGCATGGACTGCATCTCCAACTCGCACCGCGAGCATGCGGAGAGCGTGATCATGCTCGATGTCTACGCGCAGCTGCCCAGCGGCGAGGATCCGCGGACACCGTGGCCGTTGCCACCCAAGCGCACCGAGACGACGTACGCGCTGGACGAGGGCGGTAAGCGGCGTTGGGGGACCGAGGTGACCGGCTTCGGTGGTCGGGACGGCGCCGTCAGTCATGTCTACGCCCGGCAGGTGACCGGAACCTCGTCACGGGACCTGACGCCGGTGCCGGGCTCGGAGTTCGTGCTCGAGGCCGACCTCGTGCTGATCGCCATCGGGTTCACCGGGCCCGAGCGCGAGGGGATCATCGAGCCGCTGTCACTCGACCTGGATTCGCGCCACAACATCTCGACCAACCAGACCTACCGCACCTCCGTCGGGCGGGTCTACGCCTGCGGCGACGCACGGATCGGACAGTCGCTGGTGGTCACGGCGATCGCTGAAGGGCGCAAATGCGCCCGGATCGTCAACGCCGATCTTGGCGGATCGCCGATGGACGCCGACCGTGAACGGCTTGCGGTTGGGGCCTGGAGCGGCGAGTCTGACCAGACGTTGCGCCACGAGGCCGAGGCCGCCGGCTCGGTTCGTCCCGGTGATCAGTTCTTCACCGGACCGGCGACCCGCGGAGCCTGAGTGTCGCCTGAGAATTTGGGCGAATTCATTCGCGTGCGTCACTGTCAAGGTGCTAGTGTTTCCGCGGCACGACCATAAGGGTTAATAAAACTTTTTGGGGCAGTCGTGTTTGAACAGAGCTTGGGACGGGGAAACTCGCCCCTGTCGGTCAGGGAACTGCGCCCCCACTTCCCTGACTCTCCGGGGGGCCCAGATGGATCTGGGCCCCCCGGTCTTTTTCTGTGGGCCACCGGTCGCATCGCCGCGTTCATATAGTGCTCGCTGTTCGCGATGCCATCGTTCTGCCGCCACAACCGCCTGCTGCAAAACTGCCCGATCTGCACCAAGGAGCAGAACATCGCGATGCGGCCGGTGGTGACGCGTTTCGCCGACGTGCCACAGCGGCCCGCCTCGAGTGCGAGTCCGCGTTCGGCGAGCCCGGCCCGTACCGCTCGTCCTGCCCGGTCCGGCGCATCTCGTGGGCGCGCCGGCGGCATGACCGTCCGCCGACTGGCGCGCGATCAGGACGACGGTTTTCAGTCGGCGCTGATGCCCGGGGTGAAGTCCGCCGCCGAGGCGCAACGGCTGGCCGACGAAGTGGCGTTCGCCAGCGCTCGCTGCAACCTGCTGCGCGCCAAACCGCCCGGTCTGTACGCGGCGGTCGCCGACGTCGCGGTCGACATCGAGCAACGAACCTGGTTGGCGTTCCAACTCGCCTGGCTGTCGCCGCTGGCCGGCGACGACCCGTTCAGCGCGATCGCGGCCGCCCACACGTCCTGGGACGCCGATGCCGTCGCCGTGCCCGACCCCGAGCGCGCGCTCGCGGGACCTCGTGGTACCTACGATCCCGGAGCGTCGGCCCGCACGGCCGAGGCCTACCGGGCGTGGGCGGCGCGAGCCGGCTCGCAGGCCGCGGCGTTCAGCGGTGAACCGAGCTGGACGCCCGAGCGCCGGTTCGCCCGCATCTACGAGCGGCTGGCGCTGCCGGGTCTCGACCGAGCTGTCCGCTTCGATCTGCTGGTGACACTCGGCTGCACCGGCGTCTACGAGCTCGCCGCCGGCTCCCTGCAGCTGGGCGGCTCAGACCCGGTCACGCTGGCGGCCAAGCGGATCCTCGGGATCGGCGATCCGCTGCTGCTGGAGCGCCGTTCGGCCGAGCTGGCCAGTGCCTTCTCGGTGCCGCTGCAGGCGCTGGACCTCGGCTTCTTCAACTGGGAGCGTCGTGAGCGCTGGGGTGGCGGGGTCCCCGTCGACCTCGAGCCTGACGAAACCGTGCGCAGCGCCGCCTACGCCGCGCTCGGTCTGGAGTAACGGCCGCCGCCCCGGCGTTGGCGGGCTACCCTGAGCGCGATGTCCCTCGTCCGTAAGGCGCCACGCAGCGCAATCGTGGTGAGGGCGGTGGCGTTCGGGAACCCCGACGGTTTGGTCTGGGGAGCCGGGCTGGACGCCGGCGTCCCCGCCGTGATCGCCACCGGCGGTGGTGAGCCGGTCGCCGTCGAGCTCGCCTGGAATGCCGACGGCCCCGAGTGGGCGCTGAGCGGCGAGCGGATCTCGCTGACCGTGTCGCCGACCTCCGAGCCACAGCCACCGGCCGGCGACGACGAACCGGAGTCGGCCACCGCGGCTGAGCCCGAGCCGACATGGTCGGGCAAGCAGGAGCTCTGTCGGGTCACGGGAACGGTCGACGGCGCCGAGATCGACTGCGTCGGCGTGCGCACCGAGATCACGCAGGTGCGCCCGGGGGAGCTCGGGTCGATCCGCGGCTTCAGCGCGTGGGTCTCGGCCGAGGAGGCGGTGACGTTGCTGGCGCTGCGCCCGGGGTCCGAGGCCCACCAGGAGGATGACCTGGTCGCGGCGACCGTGTTCGAGCCCGACCGCTGGATGGGCAGCCACGATCCGCGGCTGTCGACGACCTACGACGGCGACGGCCACCCGACACGTGCCACGCTCGAGCTGTGGATCCGCCAGGGCGAACGCGAGTTCCCGCGCCGCGCCGCCGGCGAGGCAAACGGGCCCGCGGTGGCGGTCGCCGGCGACGACGTGACGTTGCGGGTCCAGCCACTGCGATGCCATAGCCGCGGTAGCGACGGAGCCGGGGTCTACTTACTCGCAGGCATCTGAGGATGCCCAACGACTACTTCGTCGCGCATGCGCGACGCACTCGTTGGCGGGCGCCCCTTGTCCTGGCGCTGATCGTGTCGGCGATCGCCGCGGTCGTCGTGCTGGTGCTGCACGACGGCAAGGGCGACGCCTCGACCGGGGATGGCGGCAAGGCAGCTCGCGCGGCCGCGGCGGCCGCGCATGCGGACCTGCACCCGGGTCCGGTGTCGGCCACGATCACCCTGTCGAATACCCGCTCGCGGCCGATCCCGCGCGGGTTTCTCGGTCTCTCGATCGAGTTCCAGGCGCTGCCCGCCTATACCGGCACCGATCCCACGGCGATCAATCCGGTGTTCGAACACCTCGTCACCAACCTCAGCCCCGGCCAGCCGCCCCAGCTGCGGATCGGCGGCGATAGCACCGATATCTCGTACGTCGCGGCCAAAGGGGTCAAGCCGCCCGGGTACGTCGCGCAGCTCCTCAGCCCGACGTGGATGCAGACGTTGGGCGCGCTCGAGCGGTCGCTGCGCGCCAGACTGATCCTCGGCATCAACCTGGCGGCCGACGATCCGGCGCTGGGAGCGGCCGAGGCGCGGGCCTACGTCAAGGCGCTGGGCGGCGTGAGCTCGATCGAGGCGCTCGAGATCGGCAACGAGCCGAACCTCTATTCCGGGGTGACCGCGTTCCCGGGCCTCGACGGCAAGCCGGTGGCGGCGCGGCCGCACAGCTTCGGGTTCACCCAGTACGTCGATCAGTTCAACGCGATCGCCGACGTGATTCCGCGGCTGCCGCTGGCGGCGCCCTCGCTATCGGCGGGGCTGGTGGTCGGACCGCCGAAGTGGGCCGCTCCCATGCCGAGCTTCCTGCGGGCGCACCCGCGCGTGTCGGTCATGACCGTGCATCGCTATCCGCTGGTCAGCTGCTTCTCCAAACCCGGCCAGGCGCAGTACCCGACGATCGCGAACCTGATGTCGTCGTATTCGACCGTGCAACTCGCCGCCGGCGTGAAGGGGTGGGTCCAGACCGCGCACTCCGAGCGCCGCAAGCTGCGCGTCGACGAGCTCAACTCGGTCGCCTGCCGGGGACGCGACGGCGTCTCGAACACCTTCTCGAGCGCGTTGTGGATGACCGACGCGCTGTTCTCGCTGGCCAACGTCGGGGTCAACGGCGTCAACGTCCACACACTGCCCGACTCGGCCTATCAGCTGTTCACCTTCGCCCACCACGCAGACGGGTGGACCGGTTCGGTCGCGCCCGTCTACTACGGGATGCAGCTGTTCGCCCAGGCGGCGCCCGCCGGCTCCCGGCTGATCTCAGCCAGCGGGGTGAGCCACAGTTCGAGCCTGGGCGTGTGGGCGACTCAGGCGCGGGGCGGTACCACCCGGGTGGTACTGATCAACAAGAGCTCGTCGCAGAACCGGACCGTGAACGTTGCGGCGCCGGCTGCCGCCGCGGCGGGTTCTGGGGGGTCCGGGGGTCATGCTGGGCAGGCGACGATCGAGCGGCTGCTGGCGCGTCGGCTGAACTCGACCGGGGATGTGACGCTCGGTGGGCACGGGTACGGGTCGGAGACGAGCACCGGCCAGCTGGCCCAGCCCAGCACCGTCCCGGCCAGTCGTCACGATGGGAGTTACACGGTCGTCGTGCCGCACAACAGCGCGGCGCTGCTGACGATCCCGGCCCCGTAACCATCGATCACGGGGCGGAGGGGCGATGCGGGTTTGAGTCGCATACGGCACTTAAGTCCGTACACCCCCGCCGCGCCTCACTCATTGCATCGCCTCGCGCACGTCGGCGAAGGCGCTCCGGGGAACCCGCGCGACTAGTTCTCGACGCCGAGGCGATCCCAGCAGTAGAGCTCGAGGCACTCGGTGGCGAGTTGCGCGCAGCGCGCGGGGGACAGCCACGGCAGCACCGTGTCCAGCGCCTGCTCCTCGCCGACGCCGGCCTCGAACGCCTCCTCGCCACGGAACCCGGCGGCGATCTTGAGTGCCTCGCGGCGGTTCTCGCCCAGTGACGGGAATACCTTGACGAGAAATTCCTTGTTGGGCAGTGGGTGGCCCACCTCAAGCGACACGTGCCATGCGGCGAGCAACGACAGATCGTGCTCGTCGAGGTCCGCGACCGCCTTGGCATAGTGCGAGTCCAGCTCCGTTTCGGGGATCTCGTCAACCCATGCGCGCACGACCTCGCCAAGGATCTGGCGACGGGCTTCACGACCGACGGAGTCGGCGATCACCCTGATGGCGTTCTGCGGTTCAATGAAGCAGAGAGACATTGCAACTCCGGCTCGGATAGCGGATGCGCGAAACGTAGGGGGTTGGTCGGACGGATCGGATGGGAGTTCTTTCGGCACTTCGCCGATGGCACTTGAGTTCGTGGGCTCGCCGGTTGGGCACGCCTGGCTTGCGGCTCGCCACTCGCCCATCTCGTCCCGGCACGCCGCTTACCGCGGCTGTCGGCGATCGCCCCCGAGTACCCGCGCGAGCGTGACGGGACGAGATGGCCGATCGGTTCGCCGATCCTCGCTGACGGTCCGCCGGTTCGCCTGGCGCCGCGTGGCGACCCACCGGCCGTCCTCGGGGAGCTGGGGCGGGATGCGGGTCGCGCGGGCCGGGGCTCCGGGGGAGCCCCTGTCAGTCGAATCGGGCGGCTGGGATCAGGCGGCGGCGGGGCGGACCGGGGGCCAGGCGCCGAGGGGGCGTTGACTCTCGAGCTCGACGCCGGGCAGCGTGTGGATCCCGACGATCTCGATCAGCGTCTGGATCTGCGGCTGGGGGCCGCGCAACATGATCGCGCGGCCGTGGGCACGGAGCCGGCGGGCGAGGAGAGCCAGGTCGACCATCAACGATGCGTCGGCGAACGTCAGCTCGGTTAGGTCGACGATGACGTCGGCCTGGGCACGGAGGGCTCTCGTCAGCGCGCGACGTCGGCCTCCCTGAGTGCTGCGGACCTCGTCGCCGGAGCAACGAAGGACGGGAGGTGTGTCGCTGAAGATTACGATTGCGTGAAGCTATCCGACTCAGAGGACGGATGCCAAGTCCTTTTGCATGGTTTGGGCAACTTCTGACCCTATGGACTGTCTCAATCTGAGGCAGAGAAGGACGGGCGACAGCCCGACTAGACTCTCGAACGATGGCTACCAACGAAGAAGTGATGGACGCGCTGCGCGAGGTGATCGACCCCGAACTCGGTCTCGATTTCGTCGAGCTGGGGCTGATCTACGACGTCGCGATCGACGACGGCACGGTCAGCGTCACCTACACGCTGACGACGCCCGGCTGCCCGATCGGTCCGCAGGTGCAGGAGCAGATCGAGGAGTTCGTCTCCGATCTGGACGACGTCAAGGCGGTCCAGTCGACGCTCACGTTCGAGCCGGCCTGGTCGCCGGAGCTGATGAGCGACGACGCCAAGTTCGCTCTCGGCTTCTAGCCGGGCGCGTTTGCAGCGGCGCCTACCGCAGCGGCGCCGATAGCGGTCGGCGTCAGCCGCGCAGCTCGCGGTCGAGGTCGATCGCCCGGATGTCGTCATCCGACGGCAGCTTGTCGAGCACGGCCTTGACGACGTCGAGAATGTCCTGCTCGTCGTGTCCGAGGTCGTCGCGCAGAGACTTCAGCGCCGTGTGGACGATCTTCAACTGGGCCGCCGTGAGGTTCAGGTGGTAGGCGATCTCGCCGGGCTTGATCAGCTCGAGATCGGGTTCGTCGGTCATCGTCGGATCCTATGCCTTGTCGGGCCGTGAACGCGAGCGTTGCGGGCCATGTTCGCGCTTGGCGCGCATGTCGGCGGCCGGCCCGCGCATCCGACTGCGATCGGCCGGGACGATCGGCGCCGGGGTTGTCGCCGGTGCCGGCGCCGGCACCGGCGCGGGCGTCGGTGCGTCAGGTTCGGCGGCCGGCTCACGGCGGCTCCGGCCCACCGCCGGTCCGCGACCGCCTGAGGCGATCGCCAGCAGCGCTGCCAGCGCCCGCTCGAGCCCGTCGGCGACCACCTCGATGTCCGGCATCGCGTCGTAGTCGCCCAACAGCCCGTAGTCGAGGTTGCCGTTGTAGGACATGATCGCGATCGCCAGCGCGTGGTTCTCCGGCAGGAACGCGACCGGGAACAGATCCTTGAGCTCGCGCCCCAGCAGATACAGCGGCAACTGCGGGCCGGGCACGTTGGTGACCAGCAGGTTGAACAGCCGGGTGGAGAAGTTGACCCGGCTGGCCTGGGCGAGGATCGTCGGCGGCGCCAGGTTGTTGACCGCGACGAGCGTCGCGGCACCGACCGCCTGCTTTGACTCCTTCAGGCCGTCCATCGCTCCGCGCACGTAACGCAGCCGCGCCAGCGGATCCTCGATGAAGACCGGGAGCGGGCCGCGCATCGCCGTCAACTGGTTGCCGAGCGCACCGTGCTGATCGCCTGACCGGACCGAGACCGGAACCAGCGCCCGCATCTCCAGGCCCTGGGTGCGGACGCCGCGAGACCGCAGCCAGTCCGCCAGCGCTCCCGCCACCACCGTCAACACGATGTCGTTGACGGTGCCGCCGAGCGCGTTCTTGATCTGCTTGTAATCCGACAGCTGCTGGCGGGCGATCGCAAACCGCCGGTGCGGGCCGATCGTCACGTTCAACGGTGTCTCCGGCGCCGGGTTCAATCCTGCCCAGACGAGCTCGCCGATCCCCTCGGTGGCGTCGCGCAGCACGTTCAGCGATCGCGCCGGGCGGCTGACGGCGGCGACGCTCCGCGCGGCCATCGACGTGGTCGCACGCACCATCCCACGGGCGCCGGCAAGGAGCAGCTCGGCCTGGGAGGGCTCCGGTTCGGCCACCCACCGGTCAAGGTCGTCGGGCGGGGGGACCGGCGTCCGCTCTAGATCGAAGATGACCGTCGCCAGGTCGACGCCGGCGATCCCGTCGACGACCGCGTGATGGGTCTTGGAGATGATCGCGAAGCGGTCGCCCTCGAGCCCCTCCACCAGCCACTGCTCCCACAGCGGCTTGGATCGATCCAACCGCTGCGAGGCGATCCGCCCGGCGAGCAGTAGCAGCTGCTCCTCACTCCCCGGGTCGGGCAGCGCGGTGTGGCGGACGTGGTACTCGAGGTTGAAGTCTGGGTCGTCGACCCACAGCGGCCGTCCGGTCTGCAGCGCGGGCGTGGCGAGCTTCTGGCGGTAGCGCGGGACGAGGTGCAGCCGACTGCGGATGTGATCGGCGAACGCATCGAAGTCGGGGGCCGGCCCTTCGAAGATCAGGACCCCACCGATGTGCATGTGCGACGCGCGCCCCTCCTGATGCAGAAACGACGCATCGGTGGAGGTCAGACGATCGAGATGCTCCTGCACGGGTTGCTCCCTCTGGCGACGACGGTGCCGACGGTGTCGACGGTGCCGAGCTCAGAGCCTACCCGCGGTCGCCGCAGCGGGTAGTCTGCGGAGAGCCGATGGCGTGGGACTTCCGGACAGAGCCTGAGTTCGAATCACAGCTCGAATGGATGCGTGCGTTCGTGCGCGAGCAGGTCTGGCCGCTGGAGACGTTGTGGGACGAGCTCGGGTGGGAGGGACTGCGCCGCGCCGCGCTGCCGCTGCAGGAGCAGGTCAAACAGCAGCGGCTGTGGGCCGCGCACCTGGATCCAGAACTCGGCGGTCAGGGGTACGGACAGGTCAAGCTCGGGCTGATGCACGAGATCCTCGGCTCCAGTCCGATCGCGCCGATGGTGTTCGGCAACGCCGCACCTGACTCGGGCAACTCCGAGATCCTGGCGCTGGCGGGGACCCCGGAGCAGAAGGACCGGTACCTGTACCCGCTGCTCGCCGGCGACCTGAAGTCGGCGTTCTCGATGACCGAGCCCGACACCGCCGGCTCCGATCCGACGCTGCTGGCCACGCGGGCGGTCCGCGACGGCGACGACTGGGTGATCGACGGTCACAAGTGGTTCTCGTCGAACGGCTCGATCGCCGACTTTCTGATCGTGATGGCCGTCACCGATCCCGATGCCCGCCCGCATCAGCGCGCGTCGATGTTCGTCGTCGACGCCGACACGCCCGGCGTCAACGTGATCCGGGATGTGGCGACGATGGAGCACCCCGATGAGAGCTTCGGCCGTTACGGCAACCATGCCGAGATCCGCTACGAGCAGGTCCGCGTGCCGGCTGAAGCGCTGCTCGGCGCGCAGGGCACCGGCTTCCTGATCGCCCAGCAGCGGCTGTACCCCGGCCGGATCCACCACTGCATGCGCTGGCTGGGGGTGGCTCGGCGCGCGTTCGACATGCTCTGCGAGCGGTCGCTGTACCGGGTGTCACACGGCCAGACGCTGGCCAAGCATCAGACGATCAGCAACTGGATCGCCGACTCCGAGGCCGAGATGACGGCGGCGCGACTGATGACGCTGCAGGCAGCATGGAAGATGGATGCCGAGGGCGTGTCGGCCGCGCGCAAGGAGATCGGGATGATCAAGTACTTCGGCGCCAAGGTGCTGCACGACGTGATCGACCGTTCCCTGCAGGCACACGGAGCGCTCGGCTACTCGACCGATCTGCCGCTCGAGGCGATGTATCGGTTTGCGCGTGCGGCCCGGATCTACGACGGCCCCGACGAGGTCCACCGCTCGTCGGTGGCGCGCCAGGTGCTGCGTGGCTACGAGCCTCCCGCCGACGGCGTGCCGACGGAGTTCATCCCTGCCCGGCGTGAGGCGGCGCGCCGTCAGTTCGCGGATGTGTTGGCGGCCGTCACCGCCAACGACTGACCGGCCTAGACTCCGAAGGCGTGACTATCTCCAATCCGGAGACGATCCTGCTGGCGTCGCCGCGTGGCTACTGCGCCGGTGTCGACCGTGCCGTGCAAACCGTCGAGCGGGCGCTCGAGCTGTACGGCGCGCCCGTCTACGTGCGCAAGGAGATCGTCCACAACAAGCACGTCGTCGAAGAGCTGCGTGACCGCGGCGCGATCTTCGTCGAGACCGAGACCGAGGTGCCGGAGGGCGCGACCGTCGTGTTCTCGGCCCATGGCGTCGCCCCGGGCGTGCACGTCGGCGCCGCCGAGCGCCGGCTGCGGACGATCGACGCGACGTGCCCGCTGGTCACCAAGGTCCATGTCGAGGCCAAGAAATTTGCCGCGCAGGGCTACACGATCGTCCTGATCGGCCATGCCGGCCACGAGGAGGTCGAGGGCACGATGGGCGAGGCCCCCGATCAGATCGTGCTCGTCCAGGACGAGGCCGAGGTCGATCGCCTCCAGATCGCCGACCCGAGCCGGATGGCCTACATCTCCCAGACGACGCTTTCGGTCGACGAGACCCGGGCGATCATCCTTCGCTTGCGCGAGCGGTTTCCGCAGATCGTCGGACCGCGGACGGATGACATCTGCTACGCGACGACCAACCGGCAGACCGCCGTCAAGCAGCTGGCGCGCGAGTCCGACCTGGTGCTGGTCGTGGGCTCGCGGAACTCGTCGAACTCGAGTCGGCTCGTGGAGGTCGCGCGCGAGTACGGCGCCGCCTCGTACCTGATCGACAATCAGACCGAGGTCGCCGAGGAATGGCTGGAGGGGGTCCGGGTCCTCGGGATCACCTCCGGCGCAAGTGCTCCGGAGGGGCTCGTGACCGAGCTGGTGGAGCGCTTCCGCAGTCGCGGAAGCGTCGACGTGCGTGAGCTCGAGGTCGTCTCCGAGGACGTCCGCTTCATGCTGCCGAAGACGATCCGCCAGGCGCTCGCGGCCGCCTGAGCGGTTCAGCCCGCCGGATCGGTTTCACGGGGCACCACGCTGCGGACCCTGATCGTCTCCGACCTTCACCTGGGCGGCAGTCGTCCGGTGCTCAACGGCGATGAGGCCCGGTCGCGACTGTGCGAGGAGCTGCGCGCGACTGATCGGCTCGTGCTGCTCGGCGACATCGTCGAGCTGCGCGAGCACCCCTGGCGACACGTGCTCGGCGAGGCGATCCCGCGGCTGACCGCTCTCGGTGAGGCGTTGCCCGCCGGCGCCTCGGTCGTGCTGACGGTCGGGAACCACGACCATGGCCTGCTCGCGCCGGCCCTGCAGCGCCGTTCGGTCGCCGAGCCGGCACAAGCGCGGCTGGGGTCCGAGGGGGAGATCGGTGCGCTCGCCGGCGAACCGTTGCAGCGCGTCTGCGCCGCGCTGGGCGCCGGGCGGGTACGGGTCTGCTATCCCGGCCTGTGGCTGCGCGACGACGTGTACGCGACCCACGGGCACTACCTGGATCGCCACACGACGGTCCCGACGCTCGAGCGGCTGGCGATCGGCGCCGTGGTCCGGATGGCCGGCGAACCGGCCGGTGGTCCGGCCAGCGCCGAGGACTACGAAGCGCTGCTGGGTCCCGTGTACGCATGGCTCGATGCCTACGCCGGAACCGGCGGCCGGACCGGGCAGGGATCATCGGTCGCGGCATGGCGAGCGCTCGGCCAGGGCAACCACGCACGCGACGGACTGCGCCGGCGGGCATTACGAGCGGCGTTCCCCGCGATCGTCGCGGGACTGAACCGGGCGGGGCTCGGTCCCGTCAGCGACGACGTCACGATCGATGCGCTGCGCAGTAGCTCGCTGGCGGCGATCGGCGAGGTGCTGCTGAGACTGCGCGTCGATGCGCCGTTTGCGATCTTCGGCCATAGCCACCGGGCGGGACCGTTGCCGGGTGACGAGGCCGGAGCGTGGCGGACCTCGACCGGCGTGCGACTATTGAACAGCGGCTGCTGGGTGGGAGAGCAGACGCTGATGGGCGGCGATGACCGCAGCCCCTACCGACCCGGGTTCTGCGTCCGGCTCGAGGACGCCGGCGAGCCCGAGCTCGTCAACCTGCTCGACTGAGCACGCCGGGGCTATCGGCCGAGGCGCACGGCTGGATCGGACGTCGCCGCCGTACTCTCGGCGCCCATGGACGAGCGGGCACCGCTGGTGGCGCAATGGCCCGTCGCTCGGATGATGCTGATGGCGGCGACCGGGTTCATCGGCTTCTTCGTCACGTTGTCGGCGTTGCCGGCGTGGATCGCGTCGCAGGGCAACTCAGCCGCCTCGGCCGGCGCGACCACGACCGTGATGCTCGGCGCGACCGTCGTCTGTCAGCCGCTGGTCCCCGCGCTGCTGCGGCGCCTGCCAACGACCGCCGTCGTGGCGCTCGGGATGGTCGCGCTCGGCGCGCCGGCACCGGCGCTGATCTGGGCAAGCTCGGGCGCCGGGCTCTACGCGATCTGCGTGGTCCGCGGCATCGGCTTCGCAATCTTCACGATCGCGGGCACGGTCAGCACCGGGGAGATCGCGCCGCCGGGCCGGCACGGCGATCTCGTCGGGCTGTACGGGCTCGCCGCGATGATCCCGAACGTCGTGCTCGTCCCGCTGTCGGTACTGCTGCTGCACGACGTCGGGTTCTGGCCGGTCGCCGTGCTGGCCGCGCTACCGGTTCCCGGCGCGCTGTTCGCGATCGGCGGGGGGCGGCGGCAGCCCGCTGCCGGGGGCGCGGCTGGTGCGGCGGGCGGTGTGCGTGGTGCGGCGGGCGGCGTCCGGGGCTCGGTGGGCGGTGTCCGGGGCGCGGTGGGCGGTGTCCGGGGCCCGGGGGGCGGTGTCCGGGGCCCGGCGGGCGGCGTGTCCGGCACGGATGGCGGTTCCGAGCCTGGCCACCCCCGCGCCCGTCCGGGTTCGGCCGCCGCCGCGGTCCGGCGGGCGCTCGCGCCGTCAGCCGTGCTGTGTGCGCTGACGATCGCCGGCGGCGCGATCGTCACGATCCTGCCGATCGCGCGCAGCGGGTTCGTCGCGACCGCTGGGCTGGCGGTGTTTGGGGCGACGGCCGCGGCGGCTCGGTGGCAGGCGGGCGCTCAGGCAGGACGCCACGGCATCGGCGTGCTGCTCCCGGGCGCGTGCGTGATTGCGGCGGTCGGACTGGTGGCGCTCGCCGCGGGCTTGTCGGGCGGCGGCGCGGTCGCCGTGTTCGTCGGTTGTGCGGTCGCCGGCCTCGGTTTCGGCGCCGCCCAATCGCTGACGCTCGTATCGGCATTCGCCCGGACCGGCTCCGAGGCGCAGGCGACCGCGAGCGCCGTCTGGAACGTGGCGTTCGACGCCGGCACGGGGGTCGGAGCCGTGTTGATCGGCGCGCTGACCGCCAGCTCGCTGGGGATCTGGGGCGCGTTCGCCGTGCTGGCGGCGCTGGCCGTTGTGGTCGTACCGCTCGCGGTCGCGTCCGGTCGCCCGTGACCGGTTGCCGGGTCAAACGCAAGGCGCACACGCGCAATCATGGGTGCGACGCGGGTATGACCCCCCCAGCGGGCAAGATCTGAGTCGGACCCGCGGGTCGGGCTGACCACCTGGGTTTTGACCCGCCTTCCACATCCGGATCCCCCCGCACGCGGCATCCAGATCGCCCCCGCCGGCGGGCCAAACCCGGTCACGTGCGGTCCGCCGCGAGCGCAGGGCTGAGCGACGCTCAGGCGCGAGGCCCGGGCTAGGGCGCGAGGCCCGCGCTGGGGCGCGAGGCCCGCGCTGGGGCGCGAGGCCCGCGCTGGGGCGCGAGGCCCGGGCTAAGGCGCGAGGCCCGGGGTGAAGCAGACGCCGTGGCAGATCACGCCGTCGCCGATCTCCAGCTCGAGCGTGCCGGCGGTACTGACCGGATGGCGAATCAGCTCATAGGCGCCGGGATGGTCGACATCGATCGTGACGCCGTTGGCGAGGATCGTGCCGATCCCGTCGAGTACGACCCAGACGCCCCCGGCCTCGTACGGGCCGCTGTAGGGACCGGCGATGTCGTCGGACTGCGCGACCAGCAGCGCACCGGTCTCGTCCTCGGGCCGGACCGGTGCCAGCGGCTCGATCTTGATCCCGAGCAGCTCGGCGATCGCCAACTCAGTCTCGTCGTAGGCGCCCTCGCCGAAGTGGTACTCGAACAGCCGCCCGTCCTGGTTGAACAGATATCGGGCCGGCCAGCCGAGATTGTCGTAGTCGGTGAACACCTGCAGCTCTGAGTCGACGAGCACCGGGTACTCGATCCCGAGTCGACGAACGGCGTCGGCGACGTTGTCGGGGTCGGCCGACGGGGGGAAGCCGGGCGAGTGCACCCCGATCACCTGCAGCCCCTGGTCGCGATAGCGCTCGTCCCACGCGCGCAGATAGGGCAGGGTGCGGATCGAGTTGGGGCGGCAGAAGTCCCAGAACTCGATCAGTACCGGGCGGCCGCGCAATTTGTCCATCCGCAGCGTCTTGACGTTCAGCCAGCGCGCCTGCGGCGGGAACGGCGGCGCGGCGATGTGGTCGACCGGAGCGCGCACGGCGGTCGATGGTAGAGCGACCGGTCGGCTGGTCGCGCATCACCGGTCAGCGTCGCGCGCCGCCGCGCCGCGCCGGCCTGTCAATCGGTGACATTTCTGCACAGCTCGGCGCGGAATCGGGCACTATTGACCCAACGGCGGTCACACCATCAGGGGCAAAAGCCGCCGCTACACTGAATGAAGTATTGGAATCCCTACTGTCTTTGAGGTGTTTACGACGATGAGTCCGTCTGGTGCCGAGGTGCTGCGGCAGATCAAGAGCCGGATCCCGGAGGTCGACCCCGCCGAGGTGCGCGATCAGCTCGGCAACGGCGCGGTCGTGCTCGACGTGCGTGAGGCGGAGGAGTGGTCGACCGGCCACATCCCGGGCGCCAAGCACGTCCCGAAGTCGTTCCTGGAGTCACGGATCGAGGGGTCGGCGCCCGACCGCGATCAGCACGTGATCCTCTACTGCCAGTCGGGCAACCGCTCGGCATGGGCGGCGCGGACGCTGCTCGACGATCTCGGTTACACGAACGTCGAGTCGATGACAGGCGGGATCACGCTGTGGAAGGACCGCGGCTACGACGTCGAGCAGCCACGGACGCTGACCGCCGAGCAGCGTGACCGCTACTCACGGCATCTGCTGCTCGCCGAGGTTGGGATCGAGGGCCAGCAGAAGCTGCTCGATGCCAAGGTGCTGCTGCTCGGGGCCGGTGGCCTGGGATCGCCGACGGCGCTGTATCTGGCGGCCGCCGGCGTGGGCACGCTCGGGATCGTCGACGATGACACGGTCGATCTGTCCAACCTGCAGCGTCAGGTGATCCACAACTCCAACCGAGTCGGCGTTCCGAAGGTCGACTCGGCCGAGGAGACGATCACCGCGCTGAACCCGGACGTACAGGTCAACAAGTACCCGGTGCGGCTCGGTCCCGACAACATCATGGACATCCTCCCCGGCTACGACATCGTCGTCGACGGGCTGGACAACTTCCCGACCCGCTATCTGCTCAACGACGCCTCGGTGCGTCTCCAGATCCCGGTCGTGTCGGCCGCGATCCTCGGCTTCGAGGGCCAGCTATCGGTGTTCAAGCCCTACGACGGGCCGTGCTACCGCTGTCTGTTCCCGACGCCGCCGCCGCCGGAGCTGGCGCCGTCGTGTGGCGCCAACGGCGTGCTCGGCGTGCTGCCGGGGACGATGGGCCTGCTGCAGGCGACCGAGGTGATCAAGCTGATCCTCGGTGAGGGCGACCCGGCGATCGGCCGACTGCTGATGTACGACGCGCTCGCGGCAACGGTGTCCGAGGTCAAGATCCGGCGTGACCCGGCGTGCCCGATCTGCTCCCGTCACCCCGAGCAGATCGCCGACGAGGAGATGGGCGTGTTCCCGGACTACGAGGCGTTCTGCGCCGGCGCGCACTAGGCTCGCGGGCATGGCCACGATCAAGATTCCGCCGGTACTGCGACCGTCGGTCGGCGGCGAACGGGAGATCTCGGCGGACGGCACGTCGGTCGGCGAGATCCTCCACTCGCTCGTCGACACTCACCCGGACACCAAGACCCAGCTGTTCGGCGCAGACGGCGCGCTGAACCGCTACGTCAACGTCTATCTCAACGACGAGGACGTACGCGTGCTCGACGGCCTGGAGACGGCCGTCGGCGCGTCCGACACGCTCGTGATCCTGCCCGCGATGGCGGGCGGGGCGCGCTAGCGCTCAGAGCTCGAGGGTGCCGGCGATCGCGGTTCGGGTGGCGCCCGCCACCCAGACCGCGCCGGTGCCGTCGACTGAGATGTGGACCCGTCCTCGGCGGCCGAGGGCGGTGCCCTGGGCCGCGACGTAGGGCGCGGTCGCGCGTCCGCTGGCCAGCAGCCAGCCGGCCAGCGACGCGTTGAGGCTGCCGGTGACCGGATCCTCCCGCGTCGCCCCGTCGACATCGAAGAACGCCCGGACCTCGAACCGCACGTCATGACCGGCGGGATGGGGTCCGACGACGCCGACTTTCAGCTGTTCCAGCGTCCCCGGCGCCAGGTCGAGCACGGCCTGAGCGTCTGACAGCAAGACCGCGACCCAGCCCGGTCCGTTGTCCACCCATTCGCTGTCGACGATCTCGTCGGGATCGATTCGCAGCATCTCGGCCAGCCGCACGACGAGTTCGGCCTCGACCGGCCCGGACCGCACCAGCGGTGGAGCCGCGAACGCCAGGCCGTCGTCGGTGGATCGGATCGGGATCAGGCCCACTCCGCACTCCTGCACGACCGCGTCGCCGTGCGGACGGCCACCGTGCTCGAGCCACGCGTGGCAGGTGCCCAGCGTGGGGTGACCGGCGAACGGCAGCTCGGCCGCCGGCGTGAAGATCCGCACCCGGTAGTCGGCGTCGGGGTTCGATGGGGGGAGCACGAACGTCGTCTCCGACAGGTTCGTCCAGCGCGCGAGCCGGCGCATCGTCTCGTCGGGCAGACCGTCGCCGTCGAGCACCACCGCGACCGGATTGCCGAGGAGCGCATCATCGCCGAACACGTCGACCTGTCGGAACGGGCGCGACACGCCGCACAGATTACGAGGTCGGCGTCGTCACGAAATCTTCTGTCGGCGGGAAGGACTCGCTCGGCGACGGGGTCTTGTCGGGCAGATGCGATCCCCCATCAAGGAGCTAACAGCATGACCAACGTCCATCTCTCCGGCCGCCGCCTGGCGGCGTTCGGCGGCTTCGCGATGCTCGCGCTCGCGGCCGTGATCGCCGTGATGGCGATCAGCGCCAATGCCGCGTCGACCACGATCGGCGCCAGGACCGTCAAGGTCGGCGGAACGTCGGAGCCGATCGCCGTCAACTCGAAGGGTGTTGCCGTCTACACGCTGAGCGGTGACTCGGCCAGGCACATGGAGTGCACCAAGGCGAACGGCTGCTTCAGCGCCTGGCCGCCGGTGACCGTCAAGGGCAAGCCGACGATGTCCGGAGTCAAGGGCAAGCTGGGCACGTTCAAGAACAGCGGGGTCACGCAGGTGACGCTGAATGGTCACCCGCTCTACCTGTTCGCCGGCGACCATGGCGCGGGCGTCGCCAACGGCAACGGTCTCCAGAGCTTCGGCGGCACCTGGCGCGTCGTGGCTGCGGGCAAGGCGAAGGCGGCGAGCACCGCGCCGGCGAGCACGCCGAGCTCAGGCGGCGGCTGGTAGCGGATCGATCGCCCCCGATCCGGCGACCGGCTCAGAAGGATCCCGGGGCGTCCAAGCGCCCCGGGGTCCTTCGGCCATGTTCGGCGGCGGCCGTGATTGGTCGAGGGCGTCCGCGGATAGACTTTCATCCATATGGCCGAAACCTTGCAGAACAAGCCCTGCGGCGGGCGATATGGCGACATCGTCCAAGCGATCGGGCACACCCCGTTGGTCGAGCTCAAGCGCCTCAGCCCCAAGCCGGGCGTGCGTATCTGGGCCAAGCTCGAGTCTCGTAACCCGACTGGCTCGGTCAAGGATCGGGTCGCGCGGGCGCTGATCGAGGACGCCGAGGAGAAGGGTCTGATCCGCCCCGGACAGACGATCCTCGAGCCGACCTCCGGTAACACGGGCATCTCGCTGGCGATGATCTGTGGGTACAAGGGCTACCACGTCAAGGTCGTGATGCCGGAGAACGTCACCCCGGAGCGCACGCAGCTGCTGCGCATGTACGGCGCCGAGATCGTCTACTCCGAGGGTTCCAAGGGCTCCAATGGCGCTGTCGAGAAGGCGCTCGACATGGCCGCCAAGGACGCCTCGTACTACATGCCCTACCAGTACGGCAACCAGGCCAACCCCGACGCGCACTACAACGGCACGGCGCTGGAGATCCTCGAGGAGCTCGACGACGTCGCCGCGTTCGTCGCCGGTCTCGGCACCGGCGGAACGCTGATGGGCAACGGCCGCCGGCTGCGTGAGGAGTTCGGCGACAGCTGCAAGATCGTCGCCGCCGAGCCGATGCAGGGCGAGCCCGTCCAGGGACTGCGCTCACTGGACGACGGCTTCATCCCGCCGATCATCGATCTGAGCCTGCTCGATCGCAAGATCTTCGTCACCAACCACGACGCGATCGTCTGGACGCGCAAGCTGCTCGACGAAGAGCGGCTGTTCGCGGGCGTCTCCTCAGGGGCGATCGCTCGGGTGGCCGTCCGGATCGCGGGCGAGCTGGACGAGGGCAACGTCGTCTTCATCGTCTGCGACGACGGCTGGAAGTACCTCTCCTCGGGGATCTACACGCGACCCGTCGAGGAGATTGAGCATCTGGATTCCACCGTCTGGTGGTGAGCCGGCCGCGCGACGGTCGGTCACGGCGCGCATTGCTCGGCGGCGCTGTGGCCGCCGCCGGAACGGTGGTGGTCGCCGGCTGCGGAGGCTCCTCGGGCTCGGCCGCCACCGATTCGACGACGGGAACGTCTCCGGGCGCCGACGCATCGCCGCGTGACGTCGAGCTGCTGACCCCGGCGCTGGAGCTCGAGCGCCGGACGGTCGCGGCCTATGTCGCCTGCATCCCGCTGCTGGATGAGACCAACGCCAAGGCGGCGACCCTGTGGATGTCGGCCGAGATCCAGCACACGGGCGCGCTGATCGGGCTGATCTTCCAGGCCGGGACGAAGGCGCAGCCCCGCGCGAACAGCTACGACATCGGGCCGCTGCCGGGCAACCAGGACCAGGCGCTGGCGAGACTGGCGAGCTTCGAGCAGCTCCAGATCTCCTACTACCTGAGGATCATCGCGCAGCTTCAGCTGGCAACGGCGCGCGCCACGGTCGCCTCGATCCTGTCCGACGACGCCCAGCACATCGCGCTCCTGCGCCTGGTCCAGGGCGAGCCCGCGGTCCCGTCCGCGTTCGTGACGTGAACGAGCCGCCGAGGCATCGATCCGCGACGCGGCGCGAACTGCTGACAGCGGGCGCCGCCGCCGGTGCCGCAGCGCTGGCTGCGCCCGGGTTGCTGCCGGCCGTCGCGGCGGCCGCGTCCGGCGGTGGGTCCTCGGCGCCGCCCGACGACGCCGGGCGCCTCGAACGCGTGCTGAGCATGGCGGTGCTGGCGGCGTACGTCTACGAGCAGGTGTTCGCCGAGGGCGTGCTCACCCGCGGCCAGCGTCGGGCGTTGGGCGGATTTGCCGCACAGGAACGAGCCCACGTCGTCGCGCTGCGCCGAGCCGTGGTTGGCGCCGGCGGCACGGGCGTCGGGCCGCCCTCATCGGTCGACGTCGCCAACCGGTATCTGGCGCACCGAGGGATCGGCGGGCGGCTCGGCCAGCTCCAAGGCGCGGAGGACGCGCTCAATCTGCTGGTGAGTGTCGAGCGTTCGTCGATCGGCTCGTGCTACGTCGCGCTGCTCGGGCTGACCGGATCGGCGGCGATCGTGCTGGTGGCCTCGATCATGGCCAACGACGCCCAGCACGAGGCGGTGGTCACACTGCAGCGACCGATGCTGACGCTCACCGACGCCGCCCCGTTCCCGCTCGTATCGGGTGTGCACTGAGGCTCCGGTGGATCCCCAGGACCGCTGATAGCCTCGACGGCGATGCGGATCGAGCGCGCCATGTACGACGAGATCGTGACGCACGCGCAGGCCGACGCCCCGGACGAATGCTGCGGAATCGTGTCGGTCGACGGCGACCGAGCGGCGCACGTCTACCGCACGACGAACACCGAGGCGAGCCCGCTGCGGTTCGTGATCGATCCGCTGGAGCTGTACCGGGTCCATGGCGACATCGAGGATGCCGGGCTTGAACTCGGTGCGATCTACCACTCGCACACGCGGTCGGAGCCGTATCCGTCCCAGACCGACATCAACTTCGCCAGGGGCTGGCCGGGGGTGCTGTGGATCATCGTCGGCCTCGCCGACGAGACGCCGAAGGTCAGGACGTTCGCGATCGCCGGCGGCGACGTCTCCGAAACCGAACTCGAAGTGGTCTAGGGGATGAGCGGGCGGGGACCGGTGAAACGCCCGCCCGTCGCGCTGCTGGTCTGCCCCGGCTGCGACGCGACTGCCGACGCCGACGGGCGTTTCTGCCCGGAGTGCGGGCTGCCGCTCGTCTATGGCGCCGCGGCGACGGACGCTGACCGGCTGACGCCGGTGTCCGAGTCCCGTCGTCGCGCCCGGCTGATCAAGCCGCAGCTGGCCGAGGGCAAGCTGACCAAGGTGGCGTGGGCCCATAATCAGCCCGAGGGCGAGTTCATCCAGTCGCTGCTGCTCGAGGAGGGAGTGCCGAGTCTCTTGCAGCGGACGGCGGGGTTCGACGTTCCCGACATGCTCGCCGCCGGTCCGCGGGACGTGATGGTGCCGGCCTCGGGGGTCGATGTCGCGCGCGAGACGCTGCTGGCCGCAGCCGTGATCGACGGGAGCTCGTCGCCGCGGGCGGTGACGTCCGGGTGGCGGCTGCTGGCCGGGTTGCTGGCGGCGCTGGCCGTCGGCGCGCTCGTGCTGTGGATCATCTTCCTGCTGGCTCGCTAGACCGGAACGCGTCGCCGGGTGGCGAGTTGCTGGGGATCGCTCCGGAAACGTGCCAGCCGGCTGGCGACCCACGAGCTGAACCGGGCTCAGGTGGCCGCGGCGGCCTCGGCCAGGTGCGCGCGCCAGCGCTGCTCGAGCGCCTTGGCGGTGCCGCCGCCGAACGCCTGCACCAACGCCGCCCGCCCGCCGGCCCGCGGCAGTCGCTGGCACAGCCGCGCGACCGCCGGTTCGCCGCGTTCGCTGGCCAGCAGCTCGAGCACGGTCCCGCCGAGCAGCGGCGCGTCACGTGGGCCGGGCGGAAACGTGATCGATCGCATACCTGACCCTTCGCGCAGTCGTCGAGCAATCGCCGGGCGCGCGTGCGCGGTCTGGCCGCCGTACCACCGCGCGCCGCCCTCGACCAACCACGCCCAACGCAGCTCGCGACGGGCGCGGATCAGTCCCATCACGCGCTGCAGATCCGGGTTCGCCTGACCGATCACGAGCCGCGCGTACAGACACGCGCCGGCGAGCGCCAGCATCTCACGCGAGCCCGTCACGTTGGACGCCCGGGCGCGCAGCACCGACGGCGCCAGCATGTGCAGCTCCTCGCGTCCGGTCCAGCCGACGACGTACCGGCGCGCCGCGGGCGCCGTCGCCAGCCAGATCGCCGGCATCAGCGGGTGCGACAGCGCCAGGCCGACGGGTCCGCCGTGCAGCACGACCGTGACCTCGCCCGGCGCACGCGGAAACGTCGGCCGTAGCCGCTCACGGGCACGCTCGAGCGACAGCAGCACCTGATGGGCATCGTCGGCGTGGTCGACGTGGTGGCGCGCGCGGAACGACGCCGAGACAGATTCAGTCCAGCTCACAGCGAATGCATCTCTGCAACGGAGCCGGACGGGTCAGGGCAGCCGTCACCGCCCGGCGCCGGCGCGGCCCAAGCTCAGACGAGCAGGGCCTGCCGGCCTGAGGCGATCGATGCGATCTCCTCATGTGCGCGTCCGAACTCGTCGTCGGAGAGCACCGGAGTCCCCTCGAACGGCAAGTCACGCGTCAGATCCAGCCACGAACGGCAGCCTGCGTAGTCGTCGCGGACCTTGACCGTGACCGGCCGGGGAATCCGGTAGGTGCGCAGCAGGATGACGTGCAGCGGATGCCGTCGCTTCCAGGCCAGGCGCTTCTCGGCGTAGTCGGTCGTCCACACATAGAACGGCGACAACGCGTCGAGCGCGCGGCGATCGGTGATCGTGAAGTGGTCGGCGACCTCGGCCCACGCGCGGATTCGGACACGGTCGGGCTGGCCGACCTCTTCGCCGCGGTTGAGCGCCTGCGGGTGGGGCTCCCCGTCTGACCAGACGCCTTCCTCGAGCGCGCGGGCGAGTTCCGGACGATGCGATTCACGTACCAGGTCGGTGCGCTGGTGATCGAACGTCGGGTAGAGGAAGAACCGCTGATAGTTCAGCTTGAAGTGCTTCTCGGGCTCACGGATACCGCCCTTACGGAGCGTCAGCAGCTGCTCACCCTCGGCAAGGGCCCGTACGGTGACGGCCCATTCTTTGAAAGCAATCGGCATAGGAAATAAAAGGGGGGGAAGTCGGAGGGCGGAAAAAATGGCCCCGAGGGGCGCACCCATCTGACTGACTGAGGCAGCGCCGCTGGAACCCTCCGGGATTGTAAGCGAGATGTTGCGAATCACCAAATACCCCTGCAAATCCGCGGTGATTATCCCTATGTACAGGGAGGAGCCTACGGTCGTGTAAACGCCTTGATCGGGGAAGCGGAGGTGTCCGGAGCACCCTCCGGCGCACCGTACCCACCGCCGCCAGGCGTCTCGATGCGCAGCCGCTGACCGCGGCGCAGCTCGCCGATCGACTTGGGCTCGAGCTCCTCGCCGTCGAGCAGGTTGCGACCGCAGGCGCCGTCGTCGCCGCCCGCGGCGCCGGGGGGCGCGTGGCGCCGGCGCTCGGTGATCAGCGAGTAGCGCAGATCCGACAACGCCTCGATCTCACGGATCACGCCGTCGCCGCCGCGGTGCTCGCCGTCGCCGCCGGAGCCGCGACGCACCGCGTACTGCACGACTCGCATGGGGAACTCCAGCTCGAGCGCCTCGACCGGCGTGTTGAGCGTGTTGGACATCGCGACGTGGACGGCGCTCGGTCCGTCGGCGTCCGCGCACGCGCCTTGGCCGCCGCCGATCGTCTCGTAGTAGACGGTGCGCTCGTCGCCGAGCGTGACGTTGTTCATCGTGCCCTGTCCGAGGGCGCGGCCGAACGCCGCCAGCACGACGTCGGCAACCCGCGAGGACGTCTCGACGTTGCCGCCGACGACGGCGGGGGCGTCGCCGAAGTCATCGCCGGGCGCGCGCGCGTTGAGCAGCGAGCCCTCGGGCGCGACCACGGTCACCGGGCGATACGCGCCGGCGTTCGCCGGGATGTCAGGGTCGGTCAGCACCCGCAGCGCGAAGTAACAGGCCGAGCGGGTGACGGCCTCGGGGCAGTTGAGGTTGCCGTCGCTGCGGCCGGCGGAGCCGGTGAAGTCGAGCGTCAGCTGGTCACCGGCGATCGTCGCGGTGAGCTTGATCGGCAGGTCGCCCTCACGCGCTTCGAGCACGTCGGAGGCGGTGCGCTCGCCGTCGTCCATCTCGTTCAGGCAGGCGCGGGTCCGCCGCTCGGCATAGTCGAGCACTTCGGCGAACGCCTCCTGGAGCGCGGTGGTCCCGACCCGTTCGTGCAGCTCGAGCAGCCGATGGACGCCGGCGCGTCCGGCGGCCAGCTGCGCGCGCAGGTCGGCGCGACGCTGCTCGGGCCGGCGCATCTGCTCAGACAACTCAGTGACCGCGTCGTCGTCGAGCACGCGCGGCTCGATCACGACGCCCTCGTCGGCCAGCCGCGCCGAATCGGCCGGCATCGAGCCGGGGGTGGGGCCGCCGACGTCGGCGTGATGGGCGCGGTTGGCGACGAACGCGATCGGTCGATGGTCGTCCCCCGGCGCGAACACGGGCGTGATCACGGTGATGTCGGGCAGATGGGTGCCGCCGCGGTAGGGGTTGTTGAGCACCCACGAGCGACCCGGCGCGTGCGCTTCGTCGAGCACCGCGGCGACCGACGCGGGCATTGCTCCCAAGTGCACGGGGATGTGCTCGGCCTGCATCACCATCTCGCCGCGGGCGTCGAACAGCGCCGTCGATGCGTCGCGGCGCTCCTTGATGTTGGCCGAGTGCGCCGAGCGGATCAGCACCGCGCCCATCTCCTCGCAGACCGCCCGCAGTGCCCCGGTCACGACCTGTAGCTCAACCGGATCCATCACGCTCCGATCGCAGGTGGATCGTGCCGGTCTCGTCGACTGTGCCGGCCCACCGACGCGGGACGAGGAGCGTCGATTCAGACAGCTCCACAACCGCCGGGCCGGAGATGTTCATACCGGGTGAGGGAGCGCCGCGGATGACGTCGAGCTCGACCTCCTCGCCGTCGAGCGTCGCGGCTCTGGTTGGGCGTTCCCCGGGCTCTGCGTTGCCGTGGCCGTTGGCGTTGTCGGCGCGCGCGTCGGTCCCGAGCTCGACATCGGTGCCGGGGATCGTGGCCGAGACGCGCAACGTCACCAGCTCGAGCTCCTGCTGCGCGTCGCGGTAGCCGTAACGCTCTTCGTGCAGCTGCTCGAAGCGCTCACGCAAGCCGGTCGGGTCGGCGTGGAGGTCGTCTGCGACGGCCAGTTCGAACGCCTGCCCGCGGTAGCGCAGCTCGAACGTCGCGCTCAGCTCGACCGCCTCGCCGCTGTCGGCGCCGAGCTGATCACGGGCCTGGGTGGCCAGCTCGTCCGCCGCCTGCCCGATCGCGTCGGCGGTCAGCGCGTCGCCGCCCAACAGGACGCTGCGCTGCACGTCCCGACGCCGCGGTGAGACGACCAGCCCGAGCGCCGCCAGCACGCCCGACGCGCGCGGGCAGACGATCTCCGTGATGCCGAGCTCGGACGCGATCGCGGCCGCGTGCAGCCCCCCGGCCCCGCCGAAGCAGAGCAGCGCGTAGCGGCGCGGATCGATCCCGCGCTGCACGGTCACGACCCGCAGCGCCCGCAGCATCTCGGCATTGGCGACGCGGACGATGCCCGCGGCGCAGTCGGTCTCAGACAGCCCGAGCTCGTCGGCGAGCGCGCCGACCGCCCGCTGCGCCGCGTCTTGATCGAGCTCCACGCCACCGGCCAGCGGCGCATCAGCTCCGAGATACCCGAGCACGAGGTTGGCGTCGGTGACGGTCGGCTCGGTCCCGCCGCGGCCGTAGCAGGCCGGCCCGGGGTCAGCGCCCGCCGAGCGTGGCCCGACGCGCAGCGCGCCCCCTGGGTCGCGCCAGGCGATCGAGCCGCCGCCGGCGCCCACCGTATGCACGGCGACCATCGGCAGCGCCAGCGGCCGCCCGGCGATCGTGGCCGCGCTCTGCTCCTGCACCGCTCCGTCATCGACCACGCAGACGTCGCACGAGGTGCCGCCCATGTCGAAGCAGAGCGCGTCCGGGGTCCCGGCCGCGCGGGCCACGTAGGCCGCGCCGGCGGCGCCGCCGGCCGGGCCCGAGAGCACCGTCCACGACGCGTGGCCGGCCGCCGCCGGCAGTTCGATCAAGCCGCCGTTGGACTGCATGATCGTCGGCTCCGGAAGCCCGAGTTCGTCGCAGCGCTCCAGCAGCCGCCGCAGGTAGCCGGCCAGCAGCGGCGACAGCGACGCGTCGACCTCGGTCGTGGCCGCGCGCTCGTACTCACGGAAGGTGCCGACGACCTCGTGTGACAGCGACACGTGGACGCCGGGCAGCGCGTCGGCGATCGCGTCGCCGACCCGGCGCTCGTGTTCGGGGTGGCGGTAGGCGTGCAGCAGCGCCACCGCGACCGCCTCGGGCTTGGCCTGACGCAGCGCCTCGATCAGTTCGCCCAGCGACTCGTCGGTCAGCTCCAGCAGCGGTCCGTCCGGGGTCATCCGCTCGGCGACGCCGAACCGCCGGTCAGGCGGCGACAGGGGTGCGGGTCCGGCGGCGCAGAGTCGGTAGAGCTCGGGCCGGGCCTGGCGGCCGAGCTCGATCAGATCGGTGAAGCCGTCGGTGGCGACGAACGCGGTCCGCGCGCCCGAGCCCTCGAGCAACGCATTGGTGGCGACGGTCATCCCGTGCGAGAACTCGCGGATCTGATCGGCGCCGGCGCCGGCACGCTCGAGCGCCGCCTCGACGGCGGCTTGCACTCCTTCGGATTGGTCGCCGGGAGTGGTCGGCGCCTTGGCGGTGATCAGACGGCCGTCGTCGAGCGCCAGCACGGCGTCTGAGAACGTCCCGCCGACGTCGACTCCGAGCAGCATCGACGCGGCACCCTACCGCTGCGCGCGGTAAGGCGACTCCGCAAATAACCAGAGCGCGTCAGCGCTCCCCAAAAACAGCCCTACGCCGCCATCCCGAAGCCGAGCTCGACCTCTTCGGTCTCGGCCAGGTGCTGGTGCGACGGGCAGTAGCCGTTGTGCGGTAGCGGCACGCGCTGGCACTGCGTGCCCTTGCGGGTGCTCGCCCGGCACTGCAGCGGGTTCCCCGCCAGGTCGTGCCCGTTCTGGGGCTGGGCCCGCATGAACTCGTCGGCGCACTCGAGATAGCGCTCGATCACGTGCAGGACGCGCAATTGGGCGTTCATCGGGATGTACACCCGGACGTCCTTGAACAGCGTTCGTGCCGGGTGGGCGAAGTAATGCCGGTCAGTCGCCATGCGCTCGATCGTGGCCTCGATCATGCGCAGCACGCGCTCATGATTGGCGTGCGGGTTGGCGGCGTGCTCGGGCTCGGTGATGTCGTTGGCGATCTCTCGGTAGATCGCGCGACTGAACCTGTACATGGGTTCTCTCCGTTCGTTGCTGGCCTGGGTCCCATGCCGTTTACGAACACGAGTATCGAACGGAAGTGTGTAGAAAGAGGTAAGAAACCTATTAACTGCGCGTTAAGTGCAGAACGAAACGATCCCCCGCTAATCCCAGGTTTCGATGACCGGCTCGGCCGCGCCGGTGAGCGTCACATGGCGGCGGTCCATCGTCGGATCGAGCGTCGGGAAATCGGTGCGTTGGTGCGCGCCGCGGCTCTCCTGACGGGCCATGGCGCCCCGGGCGATCAACCGCACGAGCGGATGTTCGTCGGCCAGCAGCGTGTGCAGCCCGGTGGCATCGCGCTCAAGCCCCGCGTGCTCCCACAGGGCGACCCGGGACGCGGGTGAAAGCGTCGGCCTCGGCAACGGCGTCTCGTCGGCGGCCGGTCCCGGAGCGCCGGCGTCCGCGGCGTCGCTGAGGGTCGCGGCGGCCGCGCGGGCGCCGAAGACGAAGCACTCGCTGAGCGAGTTGGAGGCAAGCCGGTTGGCGCCGTGCAGCCCGGTGCACGAGCACTCGCCGACCGCGTACAGGCCTCTGACCGAGGCCCGGCCGTGCAGGTCGGTGGCGATTCCGCCCATCATGTAGTGGGCGGCCGGCGCGACCGGAATCAGCTCGTGCTCGGGGTCGATCCCGGCGCGCTTGAGCGCGCCGACGACGTTCGGGAAGAGCGCCGGGTCGACGTGGCGCATGTCAAGCCCGACCGAGCGCCCGCCGCTTGCGTCGATCCGCTGCTGCACCGCGCGGGCCACCTCGTCCCGCGGTGCCAGCTCGTCGACGAACCGCTCACCGCGATCGTCGAGCAGGTGGGCGCCCTCGCCGCGGACCGCCTCGGTGACCAGGAATCCGTCGGCGCCGTTGTCGCCGACGACGGCGGTCGGGTGAAACTGCATCAGCTCGAGGTCGGCGAGCCGCGCGCCCGCGTAGTGGGCCAGCACCAGGCCGCCGCCGATCGCGCCGGCGGGGTTGGTCGTGCGGGCCCACATCGCGGCGGCGCCGCCGGTGGCGACGACGACCGCGGGAGCGTCGATCTCGGTGCCGTCGTCGAGCTTGAGCGCGGTCACGCGACCGTCGGCGTCGGTCAGGATCCGCACGACGCTGCGGCGCTCGATCACCTCGATCTCCGGATGCTGGGCGGCGACGGCCGACAGCTGCCGGATGATCCGCCGCCCGGTGGCTGCGCCACCCGCGTGCACGATCCGGCGGTGCGAGTGGCCGCCCTCGAGTCCGAGCGACAGCTCGCCGGAGCGGTCGACGTCGAAGCTGACACCGAGCCCGATCAGGTCTCTGACGGCACCCGGAGCCTCCTGCACGAGCACGCGTGCGGCCGACTCACGAACCGCGTCGCGACCGGCGGTGAGCGTGTCCTGCAGATGGCGCTCGGGGCTGTCGCCGGCGGCGAGCGCCGCCGCGAGCCCGCCCTGCGCCCAGTAGCTCGAGGCTCCGGCCAGCGGCGTCGCGGAGACGAGCGTGACCGCCGCCCCAGCGCGCGCCACGCAGAGCGCGGTGTAGAGGCCGGCAGCTCCGGCACCGATGACTGCGACCTCGGCGGGTTTGCGGTCCACGGTGCAGCTACGGTACTCGGCCATGACCGCCGCGCCGCTCCTGTTGATGCACGAGTCGTCTCTGGAGCACGGCGCCCGTGGGCACCCGGAACGCGCTGAGCGGATCGTCGCGATCACGACCGAACTGGGCGCCCATGACTGGGCCGGGTACGAACTGGTGGCGTCCCCGCCGGCGTCCGACGCTGCGCTGACCGCGGTTCACAGCGAGGCCCACGTGGCGGGGATCCGACGACTGGCGGCCGCCGGTGGCGGCTCGATCGACGCCGACACGGTGATGTCAGCCGGATCGTTCGTCGCCGCCCAGCACGCCGCCGGCGGGGCGATCGAGCTCGTCGACCGCGTGCTCGGCGGCGATGCGCCGACCGGCTTCAGCGTCCATCGTCCGCCCGGCCACCACGCCACCGCCGACCGCGCGATGGGTTTCTGTCTGTTCAACAACGTCGCGGTCGCCGCGCGCTGGGCGCTTGATCACCATGGCCTGGAGCGGGTGATGATCGTCGACTACGACGTCCATCACGGCAACGGCACCAACGACATCTTCAGCGCTGATCCGCGAGTGCTGTTCGTGTCCGTGCACGAGTCGCCGCTGTACCCGGGCAGCGGTCCGGCGACCGACGTCGGCCGCGGCGCCGGGGAGGGCTTCAACGTCAACCTGCCCGTCGACTCCGGCTCGGGGGACAAGACCTTCGTCGGGATGATCGAGGCGATCGCGGTGCCGCTGGCTCTGGCGTTTGCGCCGCAACTGCTGCTGATCTCGGCCGGTTTCGACGCTCACCGAGACGACCCGTTGGCGACATGCACGGTCACCGAAGACGGGTTCGCGGCGATGGCTGGGCTGCTGCGCGACGCGGGGGCGTCGCTGAACGTCCCCGTCGCCGGGGTGCTCGAGGGGGGCTACGGGTTAGACGGGCTGGCGCGGTCGCTGCGGGTCTCGATGGAGGCGCTGGCGGCCCCGGCCGTCGAGATCGGCGCGCCCGGCTCCGGTGTCGGCGGCGCGTGGTCACCGACCGTGCGCGGCGCCCGGTCCCGCGTCGCCCAGCGCTGGCCGGCGCTCGCCGACGGCTAGATCGGCGCGGTTCCGGCCGCTCGTCAGCGAGGTGGTCGCGATTTCTCACGACAGGTGTGAGAAATCGAGCGCAGTGCCCGGGTTGCTATCGAGGGGTGACTCGATCCAGTGCACCGAGCGCGGCAGCGCTGCCCGCGGCCCCGAAGCGCCGGCAGCCGCGAACTTTTCCGGTCGCATCCGACCCTCCGACCGCCACCGACAAAGTTCGCCCCGGCCGAAGGCCGCCAGCCGCGAACTTTCCCGGTCGCGTCCGACCCTCCGACCGCCGCCGGCAAAGTTCGCCCGGCCGCAAGCCGCCAGCCGCGAACTTTTCCGGTCGCGTCCGACCCTCCGACCGCCACCGACAAAGTTCGCCCGGCCGCAAGCCGCCAGCCGCGAACTTTTCCGGTCGCGTCCGACCCTTCGACCGCCCCCGACAAGTTCGCCCGGCCGCAAGCCGCCAGCCGCGAACTTTTCCGGTGGCGTCCGACCCTCCGACCGCCACCGACAAAGTTCGCCCCGGCCGCAGGCCGGCGATTACCAGCCCCGGCGGTCCAGCAACCCGGTCCAGGCGTCGAACACCTTGTGCGCGCAGGTGTCTGAGGAGTACGGCTCGGCGTGCACGCGCCCGTCCGGTAGCCGCGGATCGTCGGCGCACAGATGCGCCTGCAGCGCGGCGCGCCAGACGTCCTCGTCGAACGGCGCGCACAAGGCGCCGGCGACGCCCGCCAGCGCCTCGGGGGCGATCCCGACCGGGGTCGACAACACCGGCACGTCGCACGCCAACGCTTCGAGCGCCGCCAGCCCGAACGACTCGCGCTCGGACGTGACCAGCACCGCGTTGGCGGCGTTGACCCAGACGGGGACGTCGGCGGGATCGACGTTGCCGAGCGTCAGCAGCGTGGGGGCGTCGTCGAGCCCGTCGACCACCGCCTGCGCGCGATCAAAGCGCTTCTCGCGCCGGGCCGGGTCGGCGCTGAAGAGGACGTAGCGAGCATCGGGATCGAGCCCGAGCCGGGCCCGCGCCTCGCGCCGGTCGATCCGGGTGAAGCGGCCGAGGTCGACGCCGCAGGGGAGGACCTGGACGCGTTTGGGGGAACGCGCCCAGCGCGGGATCCGATGCGCCAACGCCTGCGAGGTGACTCCGACGATGTCCGACGAGCGCAGCCCGGCGACCGTGATCGCCCGTGAGCGCGGATGCTCGAGGTCGGTCCCGTGCAGCGTGACCACGCGTCCGCGCGCCGGCACCGCACGCGCCGGCCAGGCCGACAAGCCGAAGTGGGCGTGCACGATGTCGAAACGCTCGCCGCGAAACCGCCGTCCGAGCTCACGCGACGCGCGCGTGTAGGCGCCGTAGCCGCCGGGGGCGAAGGCGAACACGTCGAGCTCGACGTCGTCGATCCGCTGCAGCGCCTGCACCTGGTCGCGCACGAAGCTCCCGAGCGCCGGTCGTTCGGGCGACGGGTACATGTTGGTGACGATCAGGGCGCGCATCGCGCTGGAGGGTAGGAACCGCGCCGCGGCCTCTGCCACCATGACGGCGATGCGCGCAGAGCTTCCCGTGGCCGTATTCGACTCCGGCGTCGGCGGTCTCACCGTGCTGCACGAGCTGCTCGTGTCGCTGCCCACCGAGGATTATCTGTACCTCGGCGACACCGCACGGCTCCCGTACGGCAACCGCTCAGCGCCGGAGCTGCAGGCGTTCTCGATCGAGATCGCCGAGCACCTGCTCGCCGAGGGCGCCAAGCTGCTGGTCGTGGCGTGCAACTCGGCGACCGCCGCGGCACTGCCCGAGCTGGAGGCGCATCTGCGTCGGACCGGACGGGACGTCGACGTGATCGGCGTGCTGTCGCCCGCTGCCCAGCTGGCGGTCGCGGCCAGTCGCAGCGGACGGCTCGGGTTGCTGGCGACAGCGGCGACGGTCAGCTCCGGTGCCTACGACCGCACGATCCGGGCGGCCGACCCGCACGTGCTGCTCGAGAGCGTCGCCTGTCCGGACCTCGTGCCCGTGATCGAGTCGGGTTTCCCGTTCGATCAGCAGGTCGTCGACACCGTCCGCGGCTACTGCGCGCCGTTGCGCGCGGCCGAGGTCGACACGGTGATCCTCGGCTGCACCCACTATCCGCTGGTCGCGCCGATGTTGCAGCGGATCCTCGGTCGTGGCGTCACGCTCGTGACGTCGGGTTCCGGTGTGGTCCGCAGCGCCGAGCGGGCGCTGACCGCGCGGGGGCTGTTGAACCCGCGCTCGGGGGAGGGCTCGTACCGCTTCCAGTGCACCGGTGACGTCGCCGCCTTCGAGCATCTCGGCACCCGGTTTCTGCAGATGCCGCTGGGCGAGGTCGTGCACGTCGACCTCGGTGCCGACCGGACGAAGGTCGCGGCATGACCGAACCGGTCCCGGCGGCGACGAGAAGCTATGGCCGAGGACGCGGCGAGCTGCGCCCGGTCACGATCGAGCCTGGGTTCGTCCGGACCGCGACCGGCTCGGCGCTGATCTCTGCGGGCGAGACCCGGGTGATCTGCACGGCGTCGGTCCAGGAGTCGGTGCCGCGCTGGCTGGCGAAGTCCGGACGCGGCTGGGTCACCGCCGAGTACGGCATGCTCCCCGCCTCGACCGGCGACCGCAAGCAGCGCGACATCTCCAAGGGCCGGGCCGACGGTCGCTCGGTCGAGATCCAGCGGCTGATCGGGCGCTCGCTGCGCGGGGTGATCGACTTCGCGGCGCTCGGGGAGCGCACGATCTACATCGACTGCGACGTCCTGCAGGCCGACGGCGGCACGCGCTGCGCGTCGATCACCGGCGGGATGGTCGCGCTGCAGTTGGCCTGCGCCAAGCTGATCGTCGACGGAAAGCTGGCGGCGTCGCCGCTGACCGGGACCGTCGCGGCCGTCTCGGCGGGCATCGTCGGCGGCGCACCGATGCTCGATCTCGACTATTCCGAGGACTCGACCGCCGAAGTCGACGCCAACGTCGTGATGACCGGCGACGGCGGGCTGGTCGAAGTGCAGGCGACGGCCGAGCGCACGCCGCTCTCCCGCGCGCACCTCGACGATCTGCTGGCGCTGGCCGCCGACGGGATCGCGTCGCTGCAGACCCTGCAGGAGCAGGCGGTCGCGCGCGCGGCGGGCTGAGCGATGACGGCGCCCGCCTCGCTGGTGATCTCGACCCGGAACGCGCACAAGCTGCGTGAGTTCGGCCGGCTGCTGGCGCCGGCGGGCTGGTCGGTCGAGCCGCTGCCCGACGACGTTGTGCTGCCACCCGAGGTCGCCGACACATTCGAGGGCAACGCGCTGCCCAAGGCGCGCGCCGCGGCTCAGGCGACGGGTCGCCGCGTGATCGCCGACGACTCCGGAATCGAGGCCGCCGCACTCAACGGAGCACCGGGTGTCCGGTCAGCGCGGTTCGCCGGCGAGCACGCCACCGATCAGGAGAACCTCGATCTACTGCGCTCACGCGCGCCGGTTGGCAGCGTGCTGCGCTACGTCTGCGCGCTGGTCTACGTCGATCCCGCGAGCTCACTCGAGCGGGTGTTCTTCGGCTACTGCACCGGGACGCTCGCGGCCGAGCCGCGCGGCGAGCGCGGATTCGGCTACGACCCCGCCTTCATCCCCGACGAGGACGGCTCGGGTCTGACGATGGCCGAGCTGTCGGACGCCGACAAGGATCGGATCAGCCACCGGGGGGCCGCGGTGCGTCAGCTGCTCGGGTGGCTGGACGACGGGCGGTGAGCCGCCCAGGGTGCATCGGCACGTCGCGGACCGCCGGCGCGCGGCCAGGGGCACGCGGCGCCGGGGGCACGCGGCCTCAGATCAGGTTGATCCCGGCCGAGACGGCGACCGCGAACGTCACCTCGGCGTATCCGTAATAACCATCGATGAGCAGGATCGCAACCGTGACGAGACAGACCAGCACGGTGCAGATCCAGGCGACGCGGCCGAGTTCCACGACCGTGATTGTGGCGCTCTCGTCTGACGGCAGCGGCGTCGGTCGATGCAGGACGCGCAGGTTTCATCAGGTTTTGCCTTCACCGTCATCGGGTCGGATCTCCGCAAATTGCGGGAATACCGCGCGAGTACTCGGCAGGCGTCCGGTGAGTGTGGTGACAATGGGACGGAGGTTCTGGCCGCATGATGGCCGGGCCGTGACCGCGTGTCGGCGGTGTCCGCCGACCGTGTTAGGTTCGACATTTCCTACGACCCTTCGATAAGGAGGAGCAGTGACAAAGTCTGAATTCGTGGACCAGGTCGCAGACCGCGCCGGGTTGACCAAGAAGGACGCCGGAGACGCCGTCGACGCGATGCTGGAGACGATCGAAGACGCGCTGAAGCGCGGCAGCGACGTGACGTTCTCGGGCTTTGGCAAGTTCAGCGTCTCAAGCCGTTCGGCGCGTGAGGGTCGCAATCCGGCAACCGGGGCGAAGATCCAGATCGCCGCTTCGAAGGTGCCGAAGTTCACCGCCGGCGCGGCGCTCAAGAAGGCAGTGAAATAGGCCGGTCTCCCGCACCCGGGACGCTGGCGGCTCCCGTCGCCGGCGTGACCGTGCCTGCTGCGGTGCCGTTGGGCGATCGGCTTGCCGATGCCGTCCAGCGGCGCCGGTCACAGCTGGTGCTGGGGATCGATCCCGATCCGCAGCGTCTGTGGCCCGCCGCGCACGAGCTCGTAGGACCGTCCCCGAGGATCGGCGATCAGTCTCCCGGAGATGGTGATCGCACACCGGCGGCGCTGGCCGCCCGCGCGGTGGTCGCGCACGGTCGGCTGCTGTTGGATGCCGCCGGCGACCAGTGCGTCGCGATCAAGCCTCAGGTTGCCTGCTTTGAGCGGCTCGGGGCGCCCGGCTGGGCGGCGTTGGCCGAACTGGTGGCGGACGCACGCGCACGAGGGCTGATCGTGATCGCCGACGCCAAGCGCGGCGATATCGACGTCTCCGCCACCGCCTACGGCCAAGCGTTCTTCAGTGGCATCGCCACGCCGTTCGGCGACGTGCCCGGGCTCGGCGCCGACCTGCTGACGGCGAGCCCGCTGCTCGGGCGTGACTCGATCGCGGCGCTGCTGACGCAGGCGCGCGCGGCGGGCGGGGGGCTCTTGCTGTTGACGCGCACCTCCAACCCCGGCGCCGATGACGTGCAGGGGCTGAAACTGAGCGACGGGCGGACGGTCAGCGAGGCGATCGCCGGGCTCGTCGATGAGCACGGCCGCGCCGCGGTCGGTGCCAGTGGTCTGTCGGACGTCGGTGCGGTCACGGGCGCGACAGCGCCGGGCCACCTCGAGCGGCTGCGGGAGCTGATGCCCAACGCGGTCATGCTGCTGCCGGGGCTCGGACCCCAGGGCGGGGACGGCAGCGCGCTGGCGCCCGCGTTCGCGCCCGGGCCGGCGGGCGGGCTGGTGCCCGTCTCACGCGGGATCGCCTACGCCCACGAGCGCAACGGCGGAGATCCGGCCGTGGCGGCGCGCGACGAGGCCCGGCGGCTCCGCGAGTTGCTCTGGGGTCTGTACGCCTGACGGTGAGCTGACGGGCCGAGGTCCAGGATGTCGGACGCCATCGATCGTCGTCCACAGAGCCGGTGCGATTCGTGCAGGGGCCGTCACCCGTGACGGTATGATCGGCGCGCATGGTGGGGAGAACCGTGCGCCTGTTGGCGCCGATCGCGATCATCGCCGTGGCGGTGAGCGTCTACTTGATCGTCCACGGAACCGTTAACAACCACCACACCGTGACACAGACCCATAACGGCCTCAACGCCGCCAAGCCGCACCACGCGCACAAGCACGTCACCAAGGCGAAGTTCTACGTCGTCCAGCCCGGCGACACGCTCAGCGGGATCGCGACGCGGGCGGGCATCGCGCTCACCACGTTGGAAAGGCTGAACCCGAACATCTCGCCGAACGCGCTGCAGACCGGAGAGCGCCTGAGGCTGCGGCGGTGAGCCGGTCCGTCGCCAGGGTGGCGGCGGCGCTGATCTGCGCGGCGGTGGCCGCGATCGCCGCCCCCGCAGCAGCGCTTGCCGCCGGCGCACCGAAGCTGGCGGTGACGTCCGCCGCGCTGTACGCGCCGGCGACCGGGCAGATGCTGGACGGCGTCAACGCGCGCCGCGAGCACCCGATCGCGTCCACGACCAAGCTGATGACGGCGCTGATCGTGTTGCAGCACGTCCACGATCTCAACACCATCTACACCTATCCCGACTATCACCAGGCGGCCTCCGATTCACAGATCGGCTTGCAGCCGGGCGAGCGGATGACCGTCCACGACCTGCTGGTCGCGATGATGCTGCCGAGTGCCGATGACGCCGCCGAGGATCTGGCCTACAACGTCGGCCACGGCTCGATCGCCCGGTTCGTGGCGATGATGAACGTCGAGGCGCGCAAGCTCGGGCTCAAGCACACGCACTATTCGACGCCGATCGGTCTCGACACCCCCGGCAACTACTCGACGGCGGCGGACCTCGTCAAGCTTGC
Source organism: uncultured Solirubrobacteraceae bacterium (assembly GCA_963743985.1). Lineage (GTDB taxonomy): Bacteria > Actinomycetota > Thermoleophilia > Solirubrobacterales > Solirubrobacteraceae > Palsa-465. Next base: position 38,738 of record CAVUSD010000044.1, read on the forward strand.
CGCGTACGACTTGAGCCACTCCAGGTTCTTCGCGCGGACGGTCAACCAGCCCAGCGCGGTCCTGAAGACCGGGCCGGTCCGTTATGTCACCAACCTCAACACGTTGGTCGGGACCGTTCCGTGGATCACCGGGGTCAAGACCGGGCATACCAACGGTGCCGGTTACGTGCTGGTCGCCTCGGGGCACAAGGACGGGATGACGCTGATCAGCGCGGTGCTCGGCACCGACTCCGAAACCGCGCGCAGCGACAACGCGATGGCGCTGATGAACTACGGCTACGACAGCTTCCGCAACTGGACCCCGTTGCGTGCCCACCAGATCGTGGCTCGCCCGACGGTCAAGGATCGTCCCGGTCTGCACGTGCCGGTCTACGCGTCGCGCGGGTTCACCCGAGTACTGCCCCGTGACGCACACGTACGGATCCGGGTCGATGTTCCCGTTCGACTCGATGGCCCGCTGCCGAAGGGTGCGGTGGTCGGCTCGGCCAAGGTGGTCGACGACGGTCGTGTGATCACGTCGGTTCCGGTCGTGCTGCGCCGGACCCTGCCGGCGGTGAGCGGTCTGACGTTGGCCGCCCGCGCCGTCACCAAGCCGCTGCCGCTGACGCTGATCGCGCTCGGGCTGGCCGTGACGATCGGGCTGCTCGCGCTCGTGGTGCGGCGTCGCGGCGGGTCGGGACCGCGGGACGGCGACCGTGCCCGCGACTCGGAGTGGGAGGTCGCATGATCATCACGGTCACGCTCAACGCGGCGATGGACAAGACGCTGGAGGTCCCGAGCTTCACGGTCGGGCGCCGACACCGGACCGTGGACCAGACGACGATGCCGGGCGGCAAGGGCGTCAACATCGCGCGGGCGATCAAGCGGCTCGGGCAACCGGTGATCGCGACCGGACTGGCCGGCGGCGCCACCGGCACCCGCATCGTCGAGGCGCTCAACGACGAGTCGATCCTCAACGACTTCGTCCGGATCTACGACGAGTCCCGGACGAATACGGCGGTGCTCGACCCGACCACCGGGTTCCACACCGAGATCAACGAACGTGGGCCGGCCGTGTCGGCGCAGGAGATGGACCTGTTCCGGGAGAAGCTGCTCTACCTCGCCCAGGGGGCGTCGATCTGCGTGTTTGCCGGCAGCCTCCCGCGCGGCGTCGACAACGACGTCTACCAGTCGTTGATCCGCGACGTGCGGAAGGTCGGCGCGGCGACGATCATCGACTCCGACGGCGAGCCGCTGCGGATGTCGATGCGCGCCGAGCCCGACCTCGTCTCGCCGAACGAGCTCGAGGCCGAGGAGCTGGTCGGGCACGAGTTCAACGACTCCGACGATCGCGCGCAGGCGGTGCTGGAGATGGCTCGCCAAGGCGCCCACGAGGCGATCATGACGGTCCCCGACGGCTGTTACGCGCGGATCATGAACGACGGGTCCGCGGGCACCTACCGCGTGCGGATCGCCGAGCAGGAGGCGCGCTCGGCGGTCGGCTCCGGCGACGCGTTCCTGGCCGGCTTCGTGGCGGCGCGCTACTCCGGGCAGGACCCGGTCGACTGCCTGCGCTTCGGGGTCGCCTGCGGCGCCGAGTCGACCCACCACTTCGGCGCCGGGATCATCGACCCGGCACGCGTCGACCGGCTGCTGGCCGAGGTCGACGCCGAGCGACTCGAGCGCGGCGCCCAGATCGGCTGACTCAGTGGTCTCAAGGCCGGTTGGCGCGCGCGCCGGCGGCGCCGTCTGAACACCGCGCAAAGTCGCACCAATTCGTCCATTCAGACGCTCAGAACGCGCCTGGCCCGCTGCTATCGTCGGATGCCCCGATGGTGGCCGCCATCGCATATCTCACCCGTCCGACCCGGAGGCTAGGTTGCTGATATGGAAGTAGAGATCGGACGCGGAAAGAAGGCCCGCCGGGCCTATGGCTTCGACGACATCGCGATCGTCCCGTCGCGACGGACGCGTGACCCCGACGATGTCGATATCTCGTGGACGCTGGGCCCGTATCGGTTCGACCTGCCGCTGCTCGCCGCAGCGCTCGACGGCGTCGTCTCGCCGGAGACGGCCGGCGTCATCGGCAAGCTCGGAGGCCTCGCGGTCCTCAACCTCGAGGGCATCTTCTGCCGCTACGAGAACGCCGAGGAGCAGCTCGACCGGATCGCGACCCTGTCGCCCGACATCGCCACCCGGGAGTTGCAGGACATCTATCGCGAACCGGTCAAGCCAGAGCTGATCGCCAAGCGGATCCAGGAGATCAAGTCCCACGGTGTGGTCGCCGCCGCGTCGCTGACACCGCAGAAGGTCCGCGGCTACTACGAGATCGCGCTCGAGGCCGGGCTCGACATCCTGGTGATCCAGGGCACCGTCGTCTCCGCCGAGCACGTTTCCCGCGACGAGTCGCGTCCGCCGCTGAACCTCAAGGAGTTCATCCGAGAGCTGGCGCCGATCCCCGTGGTCGTCGGCGGCTGCGCGTCGTACCACACGGGCCTGCATCTGATGCGGACCGGGGCGGCCGGGGTGCTGGTCGGGGTCGGTCCGGGCGCGATCTGCACGACCCGCGGCGTGCTCGGGATCGGGGTGCCGCAGGCGACCGCCATCGCCGACGTCGCGGCCGCGCGCTCGCAGCACATGCTCGAGACCGGCGACTACGTCAAGGTGATCGCCGACGGCGGCATGCGCAACGGCGGCGACATCGCCAAGGCGATCGCCTGCGGCGCCGACGCGGTGATGCTCGGCTCAGCGCTCGCCCGCTCCTACGAGGCTCCCGGCCGCGGCTACAACTGGGGGATGGCGACGTTCCATCCGACGCTGCCCCGCGGCGCCCGGGTCGCCACCAAGCAGAACGGGACGCTCGAGGAGATCGTCAAGGGTCCGGCTCGGGAGAACGACGGCACGTTCAACCTGATGGGCGGACTGAGTACCTCGATGGCGACCTGCGGCTACCGGGACATCGCCGAGTTCAACCGCGCGGAGCTGATGGTTGCGCCGGCGCTGCAGACCGAGGGCAAGCAGCTGCAGCGCGCCCAGGGCGTCGGCATGGGTGCTCGCGGCGCGGCCGTGGGTGTTGCCGATTAGTCACTCGGCCCCCATCGTCGCGGCAGTCGCAGACGATGGGGAGGGTGTGCGCGGTTCCGAGGACACCGTGACCGTCGGCGACGGCCTCGATGAGGTGCGCCGCGATGTCGATGAGGTCGTGGTGCTCGACTACGGCGGGCAGTACTCACAGCTGATTGCGCGTCGCGTGCGCGAGTGCGGCGTTTTCTCGGAGTTGCTGCCCCACCACGTCGGCGCGGCCGAGGTCGCGCGACGGCGTCCGAAGGGCGTGATCCTGTCCGGCGGTCCCGCCTCGGTCTAT